>NZ_JAAXDD010000002.1:0-514327 GCF_019798305.1 Rhizobium leguminosarum | reverse complement strand
CTTGTGGCCGCCCATCTGGCCAGGGGCCGCGCTGCCCGTCTCACGCAAGCGCCGGACCCAGTCGATCGCGGTGCTGATGCCAATGCCGAAGCGCTTTGCCGCCGCTCGACACGACAGGCCCTCGCGCATTACTGCGCCAACAACGCGTTCCCGAAGATCATCCGAAAAAGGTTTCGCCATCCAGACCAGCCTCCTGCACCGGCCAGAATGGTGAATCTGATTTGCACCACAAAGGGAATCCCTGTTCCGATTCCGACTAAAACAATCCCGCTCTAGCCGTCGCGGCTTGTTGTTCATTTGCTGCTCGAGGCTCAGACTTCCTCGCGGCCCGACAGCCGACATAGCTCAGCGGAGAGACCGCAATATGGGGGCAGAACACCGGTCCCCCAGTCAGCAGCACAGCATCAGACAAAATGGAGGTAGTCTGGAAATCCCCGCCTACTTCCCAGCCCCTTCTTCAGTGAGCGGTATAGGCCCCGTCCACCAAATAGTGCACCCCTGTAATGAAACTGGCCTGCTCGGACAGGAGGAAACACACAAGAGTCGCGACCTCTTCCGGTTTTCCACGCCTGCCCATTGGTTGAAGCGATGCCATGCGTCGCGTACTCGCCGCCTCAAGATGCTCTGACAAAAGTGGCGTTTCGATCCAGCCGGGACCGACGGCATTTATGCGGATACCCAGCCTCGCATACTCCATCGCAGCGACTTTCGTCAGTCCAACGACCCCGTGCTTGGCTGCCGTGTATGCCGCCGCGGTGGGTAGTCCAACGGACCCGAGAGTGGAAGACATATTCACAATTGCGCCGCCGCCCAGCTTAAGCATCGCGCCAATTTCGGACTTCATGCAATAGAAAACGCCGTTCAGATTGACGTTCATCACCTTGTCCCAATTGTCGAGTGGATAGTCGGCGACCGCTGCGCGCATCCCATCAATTCCCGCATTATTGACCGCCAGATCCAAGCCGCCGCACGTCTCGACGGTAAATTCGACAAGTCTCTGTACGCTTCCACTGTCACTGACATCGACGACAAATTCACGGGCGCTGCCTCCATCTGATCTGATTGCGGCGGCAATCGTGTGTGCTGCGTCAGCATTGATATCGGCGACAACGACCTCGGCACCCTCCTCAGCGAGTTGTCGGGAAACGGCGGCACCAATTCCGGAACCTGCACCCGTTACGATCGCGATTTTTCCTTCCAGGCAAAGCTTCATCGTCTCTGTCCTTGTTGATATGCTAATATTCGATCGACGCGATTGTTGATGCAAGGGGTTTCACGGATAAATGGAAGCGTATGGTATTGCGCGGCTTCAGATGTTGCCAGTGTTGCGAACTCATCCTCCACAGAGTTGAGTGTCTTTATCAGAGATGTCGGAATCTAATTTGGAATGAACGGGCTAATTTGGAATGAACGGGATCGACGGAGTTACTTGGCAGGTGGAAATGGACAAACAGCATATTACACGCCGGGGGCTCGTGCTGGGGAGCCTGGCTCTAATGCTTTCTGGATGTACTTCGGGCGATGGGCCGCCACTGGGCTACCGATTCGCTAGGGATCCGGATGCCGATCCCCGCTATCGACGACAGGAGGTCGCCTATACGGGGAGTGAACCGCCCGGAACTATCGTCGTCGATACGGCGAGCCGCTATCTTTACTTCGTGGAAGCAGACGGACTGGCGACTCGCTATGGCGTTGCCGTCGGAGAGGAAGGACTGAGTTTCAAGGGCGAAGCCACTATCGGCTATAAGGCGGAGTGGCCCTCGTGGAAGCCCACCGATGACATGATTCAACGCAAGCCCCGACTGGCCAAATATGCCGAAGGAGTACCGGGAGGACCGCTCAACCCTCTCGGTGCAGCGGCCCTCTACCTCTATCAAGGCGGACAAGATACCCTGTTCCGGTTGCATGGAACGAATGCGCCCTGGTCGATAGGCCGTGCCGTTTCGAATGGGTGTATTCGCCTGACGAACGCAAACATCGTCGACCTCTACTCCCGTGCACGCGTAGGCACGCGCGTGGTTGTCATCTGATGGTGTTTACCATTTGAAATCGCGGGGTTGGCCATAGCAATATGTATCTGCTAATGTAGATTCGTTGCATGTTGCATCATGTCTGCCCTATCCAGGGTACTGATTGTCGCTAAACTTTAAGGTGTAGCCTGAAAAGCTATACCATGATGAGGAGAGGACTTCCTGATGAGCAGAATTCTAATCGTAATCGTTGCGATGTTTGCGGTGGCCAATCTGAGTGCTTGCGGGTCGATCGGCAAAGGCAAGGGGAAGGCCCCGCCGCCGGCAGAAGCAGTCTACAAGTAGCATATCGCGTTTGATTCTTAGGAAGGGTCACATAGACCCTTCCTCTTCTTACATAAACCGCCAAGCTGCGCTCCTTCGTAACTCACAGCGCAAGAGTGGCATTTTTATATGCTGACTTCGGGCTCGCATTCGTCAGGGCCTGCATATGGAGCTTAGTGATGGCGCTTGGAAGAGGCGGTGTGTCGCTAGTTGTTATGTTGGCGTTCGTGGCATCGTCATGCCAGACAGAAGACAAAAGGCCTTTACCGCATTATACCTCCAACGGCAGAGGCGTAGCTCCAACCAATACGGCTGAAAACAAATCAAATCGGCATTTCATCGAATTCCGCTCACGCTATGCGCTGACCTACGGCCACACCTACGTCGTTTTTGGGCAGGCGGATAAAAACGGAAATATGATCAATCCCGAAGTTGCAGGGCTTGCCCCAGCTTCTCCCGATGCCGCGCAGTATGTAATAGGCCACTTCATACCGGTTCCGGCCACGACCGGAGCGACGGACGGTGACCTGGAAGAGCAATACAGATCAGCAAGCTGGCGTGTGATGCTGAGTGATAATGAATATAACGACACAGTTGCGTATATACGCAAACTGCAGGCAACCTCTCGTCTCTGGGAGGCATCGGTATACAACTGCAATGCCTTTGTGGCGGATATCGCACGGCACATGGGTTATAAGGCGCCCAGCATTTGGCTAAGGCCGCAACAGTTCATTACAAACCTTCGGGAGATGAATACAGGTTGATTACCGGGCATCCAAGAAGGCAGATCATGGAAAGGTTCTGGTGACTTGATTTGAACTTATCAGCAGCCGTCGTCGGCGAGGGCGTCTGGGTTCTCGGAATTGTTGCATGGTGCATCATTCGATACCCATTTGAGCGTCGCGCAAAGCGAGTGCCGGTCGTCAGTAACCGCCGTACCGGTTCGGAGGCGGTCGGGCTTGCGGCAGCCCTCGCCGGACTTGCGATCGTGCCGGGATTTTACGTCGCGACCGGCATCCCTAAGGCAGCCGACTATACCGCCCATTTGTGGGCCGTCGTGATCGGGACAATACTCTTCTGCGCCGCGATGTGGGTCTTTCGAAGAACCCACAAGCAATTAGGACGAAACTGGTCGATTACGCTGGAGATCCGTCAGCAGCACGAATTGATATGCGCTGGCCCGTACTCCCTTGTCCGCCACCCGATGTACACGTCGTTTCTTCTGATGGGGCTTTCACAAGCGTTTCTGCTGCCGAACTGGGTGGCAGGCATGGCGGGCCTGATCGGCTTCGCCGTTCTATTCTTCCTAAGGGTGGACAAGGAAGAACGTATGATGCTGGAAGTTTTCGGCCCGCAATATCAAGCGTATATGGCGAAGACCAAGCGCATCATCCCTTATCTTTATTAGAGGTAGCAAGAAGATGAGAGGCCGAACGATCAAGCTCTCGGCATCGCGACGCCTTGTCGGAGATCTGATGAGATTCTCGATCGGGGTGCCGCGTGTGACGGTCCAGCGACAAATGAACCTTCGGCCGCTCCTGGATGCAAGAGACGGCGCGGATGCCCGGCCGTCCTGGACGGTGCTTTTCTTGAAGGGATACGCCCTGCTCTCTCAAGAAATTCCCGAATTGCGGCGTGCTTATATCAAGTTTCCGTGGCCACAGCTCTATGAATATCCGGCCAGCGTGGCCTCCATTGCCCATGAGCGCGAGCATGACGGAGAGCGGGTCGTTCTGCTGAGCACCATCAAAGGTCCCGAGCAATGCTCAATCACCGAGCTGGAGACGCTGATCCGTTCAGCGAGGTCACTTCCGGTTCTGGAGATCAAGGAGTTTCGGCGCTCCCTGAAGCTTGCTCGCGCACCTGCCCCTCTGAGGTGGCTGCTCATGTGGCTCGGACTGAATATAGGACGGAAGCGAGCGCGCTATTTCGGCACCTTCCAACTGTCTGTCTATTCGGGTCTCGGAGCGGAGTCTCTCAACCCTCTCAGTCCGTTGACCACACTTTTCAACTACGGCCCGATCGGCGAGGATGGATCGGTTGCTGTCCGCATCCACTACGACCACAGGGTCATGGATGGAGCGAATGTCGCACGAGCATTGGAACGGTTCGAAAGGATCTTGAACGGCGAGGTCGCCGACGAAGTAAAAAGCCTCGCCCAGAGCGGAGCCGCTATCATCGTGACGGCGGTAGGAACATCGAAGTGACACCGCACAGTGAGCCCCGCTTGGCTGTCGTCGTGGTTGGCGGTTCCCGCGGCATTGGACGAGCAATCGCAAAGGTTGCGGCACGCGAACACAATGTCGTCGTGCTCGTCGCGCGTTCGCCGGAAGGCCTCGCCGCTGCGGCGGCCGACGTACAGCAGGCCGGTGGTGAGCCCTTCACGTTGGAGCTGGATCTCTTCGCAGCCGATGCGTCGGCACGTCTTGAGGCTTTTCTAATCGCCAACGATTTGGTCTGCGGCGTCCTGGTCAACAGTGCCGGATATGGTCTGCGAGGCGCAGCAACGTTACTCCCCGTCAAAGATCAGATGGGGATTATCGATGTCAATATACGCGCCCTGACCGACATGACCCTTCGCTTCCTGCCTGGAATGCTGGCGCGCGGACGTGGCGGCGTGATCAATCTCGGCTCCGTAGCGGGTCTCGTTCCCGGGCCGTACATGGCATTGTATTACGCAAGCAAGGGTTTTGTGCGCTCTTTTTCGGACGCGCTCCATCAGGAAGTGCGCCGTTTTGGCGTTACCGTGACATGTGTGGCGCCAGGACCGGTATCCACCGAATTCCTTGAAAAGGCCGGCGCGAACCGGGCGGCTCTCTTCAAGATATTGCCCAAGCTGGACGCTGAATATGTCGCTGAGCGGGCCTGGAGCGGTTTCAACTCCGGCCGTCGCCGCGTCGTTCCCGGCATTTCAGCCAAGTTGTTTACTCTTGTCGCCGCATTCTTGCCGACCGCAGTTATTCTCCCCCTGATCGGTCGCCTGCAGCGCAGGAGCAAAGATCCATGTCCTTGCGGTTCAGGGAAAAGCCTCAAGGAATGTTGCGGTAGCCGCTCCCCGGCACGGAGCAACATGCAGAAAATAATGCCTGTCGACGAGGGTGAAGCCGACCGATGATGCCAGCCACGCAGAGATCCACCGTATGATCTTCCTCGCGATTACCAGGCTATAAACGCACAAAGCACGCTGGATAGCCGTCTGAAGCCGCGACGAGTGTCGCGGCTTTTTTTGCTTGCACGGCAGATGGCTCAGACTTCCTCGCGGCCCGACAGCCGGATGCAGACCAGCGAGATCACCGCCGAGGCGGCAAGGTAGTAGCCGACATAGTCCAGGCTGTAATGGGTGGCGAGCCAGGTGGCGATATAAGGGGCGAGCGAAGCGCCGAAGATGCCGCCGAGGTTGAAGGTCATCGAGGCGCCGGTATAGCGCACCATGGTCGGGAAGGGAGCGGCAAGGGCAGCGCCGATCGGACCATAGGTGAAACCCATCAAGGCGAGGCCGATGATCGAGCACAGGAAAGCGCCGGTCAGACCGCTGGTCAACAGCGTCGCGTAGAAGAAGCCGAAGATCGCGATGGCAATCGTCGTCAGCGTCAGGATGAGGCGGCGCGAGTAGAGGTCGGAAAGCCAGCCAGAGAGTGGAATCGTCAGGCCGAAAAAGACGACGCCGACAAGCTGGACGATCAGGAACTGCTCTCTCGTATAGCCAAGCCCGCCCTTTTCCAAGGGGGTCGTGCCCCAGGAGAGCGTGAAGACTGTCATCAGGTAGAACAGCACGAAGGTCGCGACTGCAATGAAGGTGCCGAGGATCAGGCTGCGCAGATGACCGCGGAAGACCACCTCGATCGGCACGGCGACGCGCTGTTGCTTTTCGACGGCTTTGCGGAATTCCGGCGTCTCGGCGATCTTGAGGCGGACATAGAGGCCGACGGCAACGAGGGCGAGGCTGGCGATGAAGGGAATGCGCCATCCGTAGTCGAGGAAATCCTCGTTGCTCATCGTTTCCGCCAGGATGAGGAAGAAGCCGGAGGAGAGGATGAAGCCGATCGGCGCGCCGAGCTGCGGGAACATGGCGTACCAGCTACGCTTGCCGGGAGGAGCGTTTTCGGTGGCAAGCAGAACGGCGCCGCCCCATTCGCCGCCGAGGCCGAGGCCCTGACCGAACCGGCAAAGCGCCAGCAACAAGGGTGCTGCGATGCCGATCGCATCATAGCCCGGCAGCATGCCGATCAGGACCGTCGAAAGCCCCATCGTCATCAGCGCAGCGACGAGCGTCGCCTTGCGGCCGATGCGGTCGCCAAAATGACCGAAAATGACGGCGCCGATGGGGCGGGCGAAAAAGGCGATCGAGAAGGTGACGAGCGACTGCAGCGTTGCGGCGTTTGAATCGCTTGCCGGGAAGAAGAGATGCGGAAAGACGAGCACGGCTGCCGTCGCGTAGACGTAGAAGTCGAAGAATTCGATGGTGGTGCCGACAAGGCTGGCGATGAGGACGCGAGCCGGGGAATTGACTTGCGTGCTGTTCAAGGCAGGAGTCGGCGATGCGGAGATCGCGTCTGTCATTTTCATTCCAATCAATATTTCTATGAAGCGCCCTGGGAGGCTGGCGGGTCTTAGCGCAATTTCCGGTCTGAGAAAACGTCTCCTGGGCCATAGGTATCGCATCTCGAACCCGTTTCTCGATCCTTTCGTGAAGCTTGCCTTCGCAATGTCCGCGCGCTTGACCGGAATCAAATTGTAACGGATTCATTTAAACTCTTGGTTGAGCTTAAGGAGGTGAGCATGCAAAAGAGTCTGGTTGCTGAGTTTCTCGGCACGTTCTGGCTGGTCTTCGGGGGATGCGGCAGCGCCGTGCTGGCCGCGGCTTATCCCGAACTTGGGATCGGTTTTGTCGGCGTGGCCTTTGCGTTCGGTCTGACCGTGCTCACCATGGCCTATGCCGTGGGCGGCATTTCGGGCGGTCATTTCAATCCCGCCGTCTCGCTTGGCCTTACGGTTGCCGGACGGTTTCCGGCGGCGCGTCTCGTTCCCTATGTCGTTGTGCAGGTTGTCGGCGCCATCGCTGCGGCGGCGCTGCTTTATCTCGTCGCCAGCGGCAAGGCGGGGTTCGAGCTCGGCGGCTTTGCCGCCAACGGATATGGCGACCATTCTCCGGGTAGTTATTCACTGCTTTCGGCGCTGCTGATCGAAGTGCTGCTGACCATGTTCTTCCTGATCATCATCCTGGGGTCGACCAGCAGCCGGGTGCCTGCGGGCTTCGCGCCGCTTGCGATCGGCCTCGGGCTGACGCTGATCCATCTCGTTTCTATCCCCGTGACGAATACCTCGGTCAATCCGGCGCGTTCCACCGGCCAGGCGCTTTTCGTCGGCGGCTGGGCGCTGCAGCAGCTCTGGCTGTTCTGGATTGCGCCACTTGCGGGCGGGGCGCTCGGCGGGTTTGTGTGGAAATTCCTCGACGACGCCGACTGACTGCAAGGCGCTGAGCTATCCCATTGAGCCCGCACGGTTTTTCCGCGCGGGTTTTTCTGTTTTCGCGGATCGGCGGCATCTTCGATCTGGCAATCCCGAAGAAGAGAAGGTTAAAAAATCAAGGGCGCGGCAATACGAAGTTAACGAAAGTAAACACTTCATTAACCATAATGATGCTCTAATGCACCCAGGTCGGACAAAGGCCTGAAACGACGCAGACAGCTTCGCGCAAGCGTCGATTTCGAAAATGGAAGTTATTTTTTGGGGGTGTTGATGAGTCGCAAGCATGTCGCTGTCCTGATGGGCGGATTTTCCTCGGAAAGGCCTGTCAGCCTTTCCTCGGGAAAGGCTTGCGCAGAAGCCCTCGAGGCGGAGGGTTTCGACGTGACGCGCATCGACGTGGCGCGCGACGTTTCCGAGAAACTCGCCGCGCTGAAGCCCGATGTCGTCTTCAATGCGCTTCACGGCCCGTTCGGCGAGGACGGCACCATTCAGGGCATCCTCGAATATCTTGAAATCCCCTATACGCATTCGGGCGTGCTTGCCTCGGCGCTGGCGATGGACAAGGACAAGGCGAAGCTCGTTGCCGCCGCCGCCGGCATTCCGGTGGCCGAATCGCAGGTGGTCAACCGTTTCGCCTTTCCCTCAACGCATCCGATGAAGCCGCCCTATGTGGTGAAACCCGTCCGCGAAGGGTCGAGCTTCGGCGTCGTCATCGTCACGGAAGATCAGGCGCATCCGCCACAGATCGTCAGCTCGCCCGAATGGCGCTACGGCGAAGAGGTGATCGTCGAGCGCTATATTTACGGTCGCGAACTCACCTGCGGTGTCATGGGTGAAACGCCCCTCGGTGTCACTGAAGTGGTGCCGCAGGGACACAATTTTTATGATTACGACTCCAAGTATGCGGCTGGCGGTTCAAAACACGTCATACCCGCGAAAATTTCACCGAATATTTACCAAAAAATACAAACATTGTCCCTAAGGGCGCATCAGGCAATCGGTTGTCGCGGCGTCAGTCGGTCCGACTTTCGTTACGACGATCGTTTCTCCGAAGACGGCGAAATCATCTGGCTGGAGGTCAATACCCAGCCAGGGATGACTCCAACCTCGCTCGTGCCCGAAATGGCCGGTCATGCCGGCTATTCCTTTGGTCAGTTTCTCCGGTGGATGGTGGAGGACGCGTCTTGTTTGCGTTGACAGTCAAGAGGATAGGGCGCCCCAGCCATCATGCCGTGCTTCCGATCATGGAAGCCGAAGAGCGGTTCGTGCTGCCGCGTCCGCTGCGCCGGGTCACGCGCTTCCTGATCAGCCTCTGCAGCGGCCGCATCCATATTCCCGTTCATACGGGCACGGTCTCCGCACTCGCCTTCCTGGCTGCGACGGGGTTTTACGGCATGTCGCTCGGCGGCCACACGGAAGCCGTCGCGCAGGCGACAACGACGGCCGCGGGTTTCGCGATCGAGGACGTCAAGGTCTCCGGCAACTCGGAGACCTCCGAAATCGAGATCCTGCAGCTGATCGGCCTTGACGGCACGACCTCGCTGGTCGCCCTCGACGTCGATGCCGCCCGCCGGAAGATCGCCCATCTTCCCTGGGTCGAAAATGTCGAGGTCCGCAAGATTTATCCGAAAACGATCGAAGTGAAGCTCAAGGAGCGCCAGGCCTATGCGATCTGGCAGCACGGACAGGAGCTTTCCCTGATCGAGAAGAACGGCAGCGTCATTGCGCCGCTGCGCGACAACAAGTTTTCGGCGCTGCCGCTCGTCGTCGGCCGCGATGCCGAAACGGCGGCGGCTTCGATCGACGACGCCTTCTCGAAGTGGCCCGACGTGAAGGCCCGCGTGAAGGCCTATGTCTGGATATCGGGCCGTCGCTGGGACCTGCACATGGACAACGGCGTCGTCGTCAAGCTGCCGGAAGACGGTATCGACCAGGCACTGGCGACGCTTTCGAAGTTCGACAAGGAGCACCAGCTCCTGGAACGGGACATTGCTGCGGTCGATCTCAGGCTGGCCGACAGAACCGCGATCCAGCTGACGCCGGAGGCGGCGATCCGCAGGCAGACGGCAGTGACGGAGCGTACGAAAGAATTGAAGAAGGCGGGGCAGAATATATGAGCTTGTTCGGTTCATCCCATTTCGGATTGCCGCGCCTGAAGCCGCTTTCGTCGAAGCGGTCGCATGTCGTTTCGGTGCTCGACATCGGTTCGACCAAGGTCGTCTGCATGATCGGCCGGCTGACGCCGCGCGAGGAAAGCCAGATCCTGCCGGGCCGCACGCACAATATCGAGATCATCGGCATCGGCCACCAGCGGTCCCGTGGCATCAAGACCGGCGTCATCGCCGATCTCGACGCGCTGGAAGGCGTCATCCGTCTCGCCGTT
Organism: Rhizobium leguminosarum; assembly: GCF_019798305.1. Lineage (GTDB taxonomy): Bacteria > Pseudomonadota > Alphaproteobacteria > Rhizobiales > Rhizobiaceae > Rhizobium > Rhizobium leguminosarum_U. The sequence continues at coordinate 504,181 of NZ_JAAXDD010000002.1, read as the reverse complement.
GATGCGGCCGAGCGCATGGCGGGGCTGACCGTCGAAAGCCTGATCGTCAACCTGACGGCCGGCCGCCTGGGCAGCGACATCTACACGGCGACGATCGATCTCGGCGGCCAGGAAGTCGAGCTCAACGATCTGAAGAAGGTGCTGTCGGCCGCTTGTCAGCAGTCGCTCCGCCAGGACCGTTCGGTGCTGCATTCGCTGGCGACCGGCTTCTCGCTCGACGGCGAGCGCGGCATCCGCGATCCGCTGGCGATGTACGGCGATGCGCTCGGCGTCGACATGCATGTCGTCACGGCGGAGCGCTCCGCGCTGAAGAACCTCGAGCTTAGCGTCAACCGCGCGCATCTGTCGGTCGAGGGCATCGTCGCGACGCCCTATGCATCGGGCCTTGCGGCTCTCGTCGACGACGAGGTCGAGCTCGGCTGCGCGGCAATCGACATGGGCGGCGGCACGACGACGATCTCGGTCTTTGCCGAAGGCAAACTCGTTCATACTGATGCCGTCGGCCTTGGCGGCCATCACGTCACCACCGACCTGGCGCGCGGGCTTTCGACCCGCATCGAGGATGCGGAGCGGCTGAAGGTCGTGCATGCCTCGGCACTTTCGAATTCCTCCGACGAGCGCGAGCTGATCTCGATCCCGCCGATCGGCGAGGACGATCGCGACCAGCCGTCACAGGTGCCGCGGGCGCTGGTTTCGCGCATCGTGTCGGCCCGAATCGAAGAGACGATGGAACTGATTCGCGACCGTATCCAGCGCTCAGGCTTCAGCCCGATCGTCGGCAAGCGTGTCGTGCTGACCGGCGGGGCGAGCCAGCTGACCGGCCTTGCCGACGTGGCGCGGCGCATCCTTGCCCGCAACGTCCGCATCGGCCGTCCGATGGGCGTCTCGGGGCTGCCGACGGCGGCCAAGGGTCCGGCCTTTTCGACGGCCGTCGGCCTGATGATTTATCCGCAGGTCGCGGACATGGAGACACATGCGTCACAGAGCGGTCTGCTCATGTCGCTTGGGGGAAATAACAGCCGCATAGCCCGCATGGGCCAGTGGCTGAAGGAAAGTTTCTGAAATTGAGTAATTGGCCGGCGTGGCGATGCGGCCAGAGAGAGAAGGAACAGGTACCATGACCATCAAGCTGCAAAAGCCTGACATCACAGAGCTGAAGCCGCGCATCACCGTGTTCGGCGTTGGCGGCGGTGGCGGCAATGCCGTCAACAACATGATTACCGCCGGCCTCCAGGGTGTCGACTTCGTCGTCGCCAACACGGATGCGCAGGCGCTGACGATGACGAAGGCTGAGCGCATCATCCAGCTCGGCGTCAACGTCACCGAAGGCCTCGGTGCCGGCTCGCAGCCGGAAGTCGGCCGCGCGGCCGCCGAGGAGTGCATCGACGAAATCGTCGATCACCTGAACGGCACGCATATGTGCTTCGTCACCGCAGGCATGGGCGGCGGCACCGGTACAGGTGCTGCTCCCGTTGTCGCGCAGGCCGCCCGCAACAAGGGCATCCTGACGGTCGGCGTCGTCACCAAGCCGTTCCATTTCGAAGGCGGGCGCCGCATGCGCCTGGCCGAGATGGGCATCCAGGAGCTGCAGAAGTCTGTCGATACGCTGATCGTCATTCCGAACCAGAACCTCTTCCGCATTGCCAACGACAAGACGACCTTCGCCGATGCCTTCGCCATGGCCGACCAGGTTCTCTATTCGGGCGTTGCCTGCATCACCGACCTGATGGTCAAGGAAGGCCTCATCAACCTCGACTTCGCCGACGTCCGCTCGGTGATGCGCGAAATGGGCCGCGCGATGATGGGCACCGGCGAAGCCTCCGGCTCCGGCCGCGCGCTGCAGGCCGCAGAGGCTGCTATCGCCAACCCGCTGCTCGACGAAACCTCGATGAAGGGCGCCCAGGGCCTGCTGATCTCCATCACCGGCGGTCGCGACCTCACCCTTTTCGAAGTCGACGAAGCCGCGACCCGCATCCGCGAGGAAGTCGATCCTGACGCCAACATCATCCTCGGCGCCACCTTCGACGAATCGCTCGAAGGCATCATCCGCGTCTCGGTCGTCGCAACCGGCATCGACCGGGCGATGAACGAAGCCGCCGAACGGAACCTCCAGCCGGCAGCAAGGCCCGCTATCCGCCCCTCCGCGGCTGTTGCTCCGGCAGCGGCCGCAGTTCAGCCTGCCCCCGTGATGCAGGCACCGAAGGCCATGGATCCGATCGCGCAGACCATCCGCGAAGCCGAGATGGAACGCGAGCTCGAAATTCCGGCCCCGCGTGCCGCCGCACCGCTGCAGCAGCCGGTCGTACAGCAAGAAACCTTCCGTCCGCAGAGCAAGATCTTCGCGCCTGCACCGGAAGCTCCGGCAATGCGTCCGGCACCGGTGCAGCAGCAGGCTCCGGCGCCCGTCATGAGCCAGCCGGTGATAAGCCAGCCGGTCCAGCAGCCGGTTCGGCAGGAGCCGACCATCCGCCAGACGCCCGAACCGATGCGCATGCCGAAGGTCGAGGATTTCCCGCCGGTCGTCCAGGCCGAACTCGACCACCGCACGCAGCCGGCCTCCGCGCATGCGGCGGAAGAGCGCGGTCCGATGGGCCTGCTCAAGCGAATCACCAATTCGCTTGGCCGCCGCGACGACGACGCCGTTGCCGCCGATATGAGCGCCGCACCGCCGGCCGCTTCGCAGCAGCGCCGTCCGCTATCGCCGGAGGCAAGCCTCTACGCACCGCGTCGCGGCAACCTCGACGACCAGGGCCGAGCAGTTCCGCAGGCCCGGATGATGCAGGAAGACGACCAACTGGAAATCCCGGCATTCCTGCGTCGCCAGTCGAACTGAGTCCGTGCTTCGGCGCCGTTCATGCCCGGGATCAAGGTCCCGGGCATTGCTGCTTTTTTGCCCGTGATTCGCAAATGATTTCAATCGCGTGACTTCGTAACAAAGCGAAAGAAACAGTGATTTGGATTGGAGCGCCGGCGCACGTAAGTATGGTGCAAGAAAACTGCCCTAGGAGGCTTTCAACAGCTCCTTCCGCAGAATGAACGATGACCGCGCCGATCGGACAGACCGCCGGTACGGAAGAATAAAAGGCAGAATTTATGGCAATTGGCTTGCTGGGTTTTCAAACGACGGTATCGCGTCCCGTGACGCTTTCGGGCATCGGAGTGCATTCGGGCGCAGAAGTCTCGATCACCCTGAACCCGGCCGAATCGGACACCGGCGTCGTTTTCCAGCGCCTGCATGACAATGGCGATATTACCGAACTCAAGGCCGTCTCTTCGCAGGTCGGCAATACTGACCTCTGCACCGTACTCGGCTTCTCACCCGCCCATTCGGTCGCGACGATCGAGCATGTCATGGCCGCCGTCTATGCGCTTGGCCTCGACAATGTGGTGATCGAGGTGCAGGGCTCCGAAATGCCGATCATGGACGGCAGCTCGCTACCTTTCGTCGAGGCGATCGAGCAGGTCGGTCTCGTCTCGCTTGGCGTCAAGCGCCGTTATATCCGTATCACCAAGCCGGTGCGAATCGAGCATGGCGGCTCCTGGAGTGAGTTCCGTCCCTATGACGGTACGCGCTTCGAAGTCGAGATCGATTTCGACTGCCCGCTGATCGGCCGGCAGAAGTGGGCCGGCGACATGACCGCCGCCGTCTTCAAGACCGAGCTTTCCCGCGCCCGCACCTTCGGGTTCATGCGCGATGTCGAGCGTCTCTGGGCGTCGGGCCACGCGCTCGGCTCCTCGCTTGAAAATTCAGTCGTCATCTCCGACGACAACACCGTCATCAACGTCGAAGGTCTGCGTTACGCCAAGGACGAATTCGTCCGCCACAAGACGCTCGATGCCGTCGGCGATCTGTCGCTTGCCGGCGCCCAGTTCATTGGCTGCTACCGCTCCTATCGCGGCGGTCACAAGATGAATGCCAATGCGCTGAAGGCGCTGCTCGCCGATCCCTCCGCCTACGAGGTTGTGGAGACGTCGACGCCGCGCCAGCGCGTCGCTGCCCGCGAACTGATTGCAGTCAGCGCTTCGGAATTCGCTCCCTGGTCGGCATGACCTCCAGCATATTCTCAAGACCAGGCCGCCTCTTTCCCGGAGGCGGTTTTTTTATGTCCGGCCGTGTCTGCGTCGATAGCTGATGCTTGGCTGCCACAGGTCGGGAAGAAGTTGAAAAGCCGGTCATTCTGCGGCTGCTGCCACAAAAATGCGTTAATGCCTTATCATTGCGTTGCTCTTGATGCACATTTGTGGCTAGAAACGCCAGCGAGGCGTGGCTGCCGTGGAGAGAGCGGCGGCAGTGGGGTTCTTTCGAATGGGTTATGCAGGATCTGAAGGTATGATGAAGACAACGCGCGCCTTGTTCGCATCGCTTCTGGTGCTCAGCGCAGGCGCCTCGATCTCCGGTTGCCAGTCGGATCCCGATATCGACATCACCAAGCTCGGTCTCGAAACCGATCCGCCTGACGTGCTCTACACCCAGGGCCTTGCCAATATGAAGGCCGGCAACATGGCGGAAGCGGCGCGCAAGTTCGACGCGATCGACCGCGAAAACCCATTCTCCGAATGGGCGCGCAAGGCGCTTGTGATGAGCACCTTCGTCAAATACCGCCAGGGCCGCCTGGACGATGCGCTTGCTTCCGGCAACCGCTACATGTCGCAATATCCGAAGTCCCAGGATGCCGCCTATGTGCAGTATCTTATCGGTCTTACCTATTCCAAGCAGATCGTCGACGTGACGCAGGACCAGCGCGCCTCCGCCAAGACGATCGAGGCGATGCAGGCCGTCATCGACAATTATCCGAACTCCGAATATGTCGATGACGCACAGGCCAAGATCCGCTTTGCGCGCGACCAGCTTGCCGGCAAGGAAATGCAGATCGGCCGCTACTACATGGAGCGGAAGGAATATCTCGCCGCGATCTCGCGCTTCCGCCTCGTCGTCGAGAAATATCCGAATACAAACCAGATCGAAGAGGCCTTAGCACGTCTCGTCGAAGCTTATTACGCCATGGGCATTGTCGACGAGGCGCAGACAGCCGCTGCCGTTCTCGGTCACAATTATCCCGACAGCCAGTGGTATGCTGATTCCTACAAGCTGCTGCAGAGCGGCGGTGCCGAGCCGCGTGAAAACAAGGGCTCGTGGATCGCGGCAGCGGGCAAGAAACTTCTTCTCGGTTCCTGAGGCCAATGCTGATCCAGCTTTCGATCCGCGATATCGTCCTGATCGAGCGGCTGGATCTTGCCTTCGAGACCGGCCTCTCCGTGCTGACGGGCGAGACCGGGGCGGGCAAATCCATCCTGCTCGACAGCCTGTCGCTGGCGCTCGGTGGGCGCGGCGACGGCGATCTGGTGCGCCACGGCGAGGAGAAAGGCCAGGTGACGGCGGTGTTCGACGTCGGCATGGAACACGGCGCCCGCACGCTCCTGCGTGAAAACGGCATCGACGACGAGGGTGACTTGATCTTCCGCCGCCAGCAATCGGCGGATGGGCGCACCAAGGCCTATGTCAACGACCAGCCGGTCAGCGTGCAGCTGATGCGCCAGGCCGGCCAGATGCTGGTCGAAATCCACGGCCAGCACGACGATCGCGCCTTGGTCGACACCAACGCTCACCGCACTCTCCTCGATGCCTTCGCCGGCCTCACCGACGAGGTTTCCGAGGTCTCCCGGCTCTATCGCCTGTGGCGCGACAGCGAGCGGACGCTGAAGAAGCACCGCGAGAAGGTGGAAAGTGCGGCGCGCGAAGCGGACTATCTGCGCTCTTCCGTCGCGGAACTCGAGAAGCTTTCGCCGCAGGATGGCGAGGAGGAAGAGCTCGCCGATCGCCGGCAGAAAATGATGAAGGCCGAGCGAATCGCCGGCGATATCGCCGAGGCGTCCGAATTCCTGAACGGCAATGCCTCGCCGGTGCCCCATATCGCCTCGCTGGTGCGCCGGCTGGAGCGCAAGAGCCATGAGGCGCCGGGACTGCTCGAAGATACCGTGACGCTGCTCGATGCCGCGCTCGACCAGCTTTCCAACGCGCAGATGGAAGTCGAGGCGGCGCTGCGCAAGACCGAATACGATCCGAGAGAGCTGGAGCGGGTGGAGGAGCGGCTTTTCGCGCTCAGGGCCGCCTCGCGCAAATATTCCGTGCCCGTCACCGAGCTGCCGGCGCTTGCCGTGCGCATGATCGCCGATCTTGCCGATCTCGATGCGGGTGAGGAGAGGCTTGCCCGGCTCGAAGCCAAGGTCGGCCTGGCGCGGGAAAATTACGATGCGGCGGCGCGTTCGCTCTCCGACAAGCGCCATCACGCCGGCACCGCACTGGCTGGGGTTGTCATGGCCGAGTTGCCGGCGCTGAAGCTCGAACGGGCCCGTTTCATGGTCGAGATCGCCACGGATGCGGAGGAGACGCTCGCCGAAGGCATCGACGTCGTCGAGTTCCATGTTCAGACCAATCCGGGCACGCGGCCGGGCTCGATCATGAAGGTCGCCTCGGGCGGCGAACTGTCGCGTTTCCTGCTGGCGCTGAAAGTGGCGCTCGCCGATCGCGGATCGGCCCCAACGCTGGTCTTCGACGAAATCGATACCGGCGTCGGCGGTGCGGTGGCCGATGCGATCGGCCAGCGGCTGAAGCGGCTGTCGGAGCGGGTACAGGTACTGTCGGTCACCCATGCGCCGCAAGTCGCGGCGCGGGCGGCGACGCATCTGTTGATTTCCAAGGGACCATCGGCCGACGGTTCGGAAAAGATCGCCACGCGCGTCGCGACGATGGCACAGAAGGACCGCACCGAGGAGATCGCCCGTATGCTGGCCGGGGCTTCGGTGACCGAAGAGGCCAGGGCGGCGGCGAAGCGGCTGCTGGCCGGCAACGGCTGATTTCCGATGCTGTTTCCGCTTCGGCAGGTGGGATGACAATAATCCCGCGGCGCGATATGCGCTGAAGCTTCCCGATCGGCGGCGAGCCCAAGCCATGCAACTTTTCCATTTCAGCGGCGATTCCGGTATCACGGTGTTCGAGCCACGCTCGGTTCGCGTCCCGTCTGCCCGCGCGCCCGGCCGGGAATGGCTGAACGGTCCGCTCGTCTGGGCAATCGATGATGATCATGACTTCATGTATCTCTTTCCACGTGACTGCCCCCGCATCCTGATATGGGCGAAACCCGAGACGCTGGAGACGGAGCGGCCGCACTGGCTCGGCGACTGGCGCGCCGTCGCCTGTGTCGAGCGCCGTTGGCTGGAAAGGCTCGAAGCGGAGACGATCCATCGTTACGAGATGCCGGCCGAAGGCTTCGAGGCTCTGGATGATGCGGGCATGTGGGTGGCGCGCAGACGCGTCATTCCGATGGAGAGGACCGCCATCTCGCGGCTCGACCAGGAGTTTGGGCCGCGCAGGGTGGAGCTTCGGGTGGTCGATAGTCTGCGGCCGTTGAAGAACCTCTAGAACACCAGCCTGCATGTCAGTGGCATCCGGCTGCGCAACGCCAGGGATTGGGAATAGGCCGGGGAGAGCGATCTTGCCTATGCAGGATATCCAGCCGCTCTTTTCATCCGGCAATTTTGCTCTAAAAACAATCCAGATTTTCTGGCCAGATTCTCTGGAGTGATGTTCCATGCCCACCGAAGGTTCCACCGTCGACACGTTGACGATCGAAGAGGCTGCCGCCGAGCTCGAACGGCTGGCAAAGGAGATCGCGTATCACGATGCTCTCTACCACGGCAAGGACCGGCCGGAGATTTCGGATGCCGATTACGACGAGCTGAAGCGCCGCAACGATGCGTTGGAAATGCGGTTTCCCGAGCTGATTCGCGAGGACAGCCCGTCGCGGCATGTCGGCGCAGCACCCTCCGTCACCTTCGCGCCTGTTGTTCATGCGCGGCCGATGCTGTCGCTCGACAACACCTTCTCGCAGGAGGACGTGCAGGATTTCGTCGCCGGCGTCTATCGCTTCCTCGGCCGGCTGCCGGATCAGTCGATCGCCTTTACCGCCGAGCCGAAGATCGACGGCCTGTCGATGTCGATCCGTTACGAGAACGGCAGGCTGGTGACGGCCGCCACGCGCGGCGACGGCACGACGGGCGAGAACGTCACTGCCAACATCCGGACCATCGCCGAGATCCCCAACGAGCTGCCGAAGGGCGTTCCCGCCGTCGTCGAGATCCGCGGTGAGGTCTATATGGCCAAGAGCGACTTCCTGGCGCTGAACCGGCAGATGGAGGCGGAGGGCAAGCAGACCTATGTCAATCCGCGCAACACCGCGGCCGGGTCGCTGCGCCAGCTCGACGCCAAGGTGACGGCAAGTCGCAAGCTGAAATTCTTCGCTTATGCCTGGGGCGAGATGTCGGAGATGCCCGCCGATACACAGTTCGGTATGGTGCAGACCTTCAAAGAGTGGGGTTTTCCGGTCAATCCGCTGATGAAACGGTTGAACGCGGTCGCCGACATCCTGGCGCATTATGACGAGATCGGGCTCAAGCGCCCGGATCTCGACTATGATATCGATGGCGTCGTCTATAAAGTCGACAGTCTCGAACTGCAGGCCCGTCTCGGCTTCCGCTCGCGTTCGCCGCGCTGGGCGACGGCGCACAAGTTTCCTGCCGAGCAGGCTTTCACGATCGTCGAGAATATCGACATTCAAGTCGGCCGCACCGGCGCCCTGACACCCGTCGCGCGATTGACGCCGATCACCGTCGGCGGCGTGGTCGTCACCAATGCGACGCTGCACAACGCGGATTACATCAGGGGCATCGGCAATAGCGGCGAGCGGATCCGCGACGACGAGCACGATATCCGCATCGGCGATACCGTCATCGTCCAGCGCGCAGGTGATGTGATCCCGCAGGTGCTCGACGTCGTCATGGAGAAGCGGCCGGCCGAGGCCAGCCCCTATGAATTTCCGAAGACCTGCCCGGTCTGCGGTTCGCATGCCGTGCGTGAAAGACATGAGAAGACCGGCAAGCTCGATTCGGTCACCCGCTGCACCGGCGGCTTCATCTGCAGGGCGCAGGCGACGGAGCATCTGAAGCATTTCGTTTCGCGAAACGCTTTTGATATCGAGGGCCTCGGTTCGAAGCAGATCGACTTCTTCTTCGAAAATGAAGACGCGTCGCTGCAGATCCGCACCGCGCCCGATATCTTCACGCTGGAGAAGCGGCAGCAGCAATCGATGACCAAGCTGGAGAATATCGACGGCTTCGGCAAGGTCAGCGTCGGCAAGCTCTACGCGGCGATCAACGAACGGCGCAGCATTGCGCTCCACCGCTTCATCTACGCGCTCGGCATTCGTCATGTCGGCGAGACCACGGCGAAGCTCTTGGCGCGCTCCTACGGCACCTATGCGGCCTTTGAAACCGCAATGCGCGAGGCGGAGGCGCTTTCCGGCGACGCATGGAACGATCTCAACGCCATCGAGGGCATCGGCGAGGTCGTGGCGCGGGCTATCGTCGAATTCTACAAGGAGCCGCGCAATGTCGAGGTGATCACCCGGCTTATCGAGGAGGTGACGCCCGAGGAGGCCGAACAACCGAAGACGGCAGGCAGCCCGGTTGCCGGCAAGACTGTGGTTTTCACCGGCTCGCTGGAAAAGTTTACCCGCGACGAGGCAAAGGCGAGGGCGGAAAGTCTCGGCGCCAAGGTGGCGGGATCGGTCTCGAAGAAGACCGACATCGTCGTTGCCGGTCCCGGCGCCGGCTCCAAGCTGGACAAGGCGCGCGAACTCGGCGTGCAGACGATGGACGAGGACGAATGGCTGGCGCTGATCAGCGGGTGAGGGTTGGCGGCATGCCGCCAACCCCTCTTGCTCAAAGCTTGAGCCGCGCCATCGTATAGGCGTCGACATACTCCCCTGATCGAAAGCCGAAGGCCTTCAGCAGGCCTTCCTGCTCGAAGCCGAATTTCCGGTAGAGGCCGATGGCGACATCGTTGTCGGTATAGACGGTCAGTTCCAGCCGTTTGATATCGAGCCAGTCGTCGGCAGCGTCGACCATCGCGCTGAGCAGGATCCGTCCGAAGCCGCGGCCGGTGAAACCGTCATGCACGCCCATGCCGATGCTGGCGACGTGCTGCCTACGGCCGGAGAGGCGGTTGAGGCCGCCGTTGCCGACGATCTTGCCATCCGGGGTGACGACGAGATTGAGCGCGCCCGGTGACGGATTTTCCATGTGCTTGCGAACTTCCTCGACCCGCTGGTAGGGCGGCCGCAAAGTGCCGGCCCGGTAGCCCGGCAGATTTATGAGATCGGTGATCTCCTCCGCATCGGGCAGGCGGACGGCGCGCACGAGGACGCCATCTGGCAGGGGCGCTCGGCCGCGAGGTTCATTCTCTTCGTTTTCGGACATTCATGCTCTCCATCGGTGTCGGGAGGAGAGCCGGTTTCCGAAACCCTGCTCGCCTCGGCAGGGTTTTTCGGATGATCGGATCGCTGCTAACGCGCCATCGCTCCCGCGTACCCTTCAAGGGTCGTGGTGTGATGAATAAGCGCTGCCATGGTCACGGAACCGATCATGGTTGCAAGTTTCGGTATGTGGTTAAAAAGTCAATCTTGCGTCATGTCGAATTTGCACGGTCGGAAGCGGGGCGGTATTCCTGTGCTCGAAGAAACGATTCGGATTGCTGCATTGAAGACCATCGCAATTGACTTCGAGACGGCAAACGAACAGCGCGGCAGCGCCTGTTCCGTCGGCCTTGCCTGGATCGAGGAGGGCAGGGTGACGCGCGTCGAGGAACGGCTGATCCGGCCGCGGGAGATGCGTTTTTCCGGGATGAACATCGCAATCCACCGCATCCGGCCGGAACATGTCGAAGATGCGCCTGAGTTTCCCGAGGTGATGGACGAGTTCCACGAGGATATCAGCGGCGCGACGATGATCGCGCACAATGCCGCCTTCGATTTCAGCGTCTGGCGGGCGAGCCTCGATCTCTACCGGCAATCCTATCCGGAGCTTACCTATCTCTGCAGCCTGAAGATGGCGCAGCGGATCTGGCCGCATTTCCTCTCGCACCGGCTCAACCTGATTGCCGATCATCTCGGCCTGCGTTTCGTGCACCACAACGCCGCGGAGGATGCCGCCGTCTGCGCGGCGGCGGCGATCGAGATGGCGAAAGCGGTCAAGGCCAATGCCGTTCACGCGATACCGGCACTGATCGGCATGAGACCCGGCCGGCTGACCGCGCGGGCCTACGAGCCTTGCACCTGCCGGAAAGGCTGATCCCTTCCGCGAGCCCCATTTCTTGCAAAGCATGGGTGCATGCTTATGTAGAATGCGGATTATTCAGGGAGCCGCCATGTCCAGACTGCGCAATCTTCTCCTCGCCGCCTTGTCTTTCTTCGCCCTTTCGGCAGCTGCTGCCTCGGCCGAAGTCGTCGGCAAGGTCGGGGTCGACTGGATCGGCAACGACATCATCGTCGAGGCGGTCTCCGACCCCGAGGTCAAGGGCGTTACCTGCCACGTCACCTATTTCGACCGTAGCCTGATCGACCGGTTCAAGAACGGTAACTGGTTCGAGGATCCGTCCAACAATTCCATTGCCTGCCGGCAGACCGGGCCGATCGAGATCGGCAATATCGACCTGTCCAAGGATGGCAGCGAGGTGTTCCGCCAGGGCATGTCGCTGATCTGGAAGACGCTGGTCGTCAACCGCATCTATGACAAGACGAACGACACGCTGATCTATCTCGCCCATTCGCGCGAACTGACCGACGGTTCGGCGAAGATGTCGATCTCGACTATTCCGCTCTATGGGCAGAACGTGGTCTGGAAGAATGGGAAGCCGCAGTGATCAGCGCGTCCTGAATGGGCGGAAATAAGCGCGGATATCTTCGGCCAGAAGCTCGGGCCGCTCCATGGCTGCAAAATGGCCTCCCTTCGGCATTTCGGTCCATCGCCTGACGTCATAGACGCGTTCGACCCAAGAGCGTGGCGGCAGGGGCAATTCCCTTGCGAAATGCGCCAGGCCGAGCGGCGGCAGGACGCGTTCGTTCGCCTTGAAATGCATCGGCCGCTTTCGGCTTTCCTTGTAGAGCCTAAGCGACGAATCCAGGGTGCCGCTGAACCAATAGATCGAAATCTCGATCAAGAGGGCGTCGAGAGAGAACGTCGTCCTGATATCGCCGTCGCTCCACGCCTGAAATTTTTCGCTGATCCAGGCAGCGAGGCCAATGGGCGAATCCGTCAGCGCATAGGCAAGCGTCTGCGGCTTCGTTCCTTGCATGTGGGCGTAAGCGCCTTCGCTATCGGCCCATTGCGCGGCGTGATCGAGAAAGGCCTGTTCCTCCGTCGAAATCGGTGCCTGTCCCGCGCCCAGCGGCGGCCGGTAGCTCCCCGGAATATAGTTCAGGTGCAGCGCTGTCGTATTCTGTGGAAACCGGTAGGCGAGCCAGCTCGAAACAGCCGCGCCGATATCGCCGCCTTGCAGGCAGAAGGTCTCGTATCCCAAACCCTGCATCAGTTTCAGCCACAGTCCCGATATTTCATAGGGGCCGATCCCGGCTGAGCCTGGCGCCTGCGAGAAGCCGTAGCCCGGAAGGGACGGCACGACGACATCGAATGCATCGGCAGGGTCGGCGCCATGTGCTGCAGGATCCGCCAGCATTGGGATAATCCCCTCCATTTCGAAGAAGGAGCCCGGCCAGCCATGCGTGAGGATGAGCGGCAGTGGCGAGGGCCCGTTTCCTCTCTGGTGGACGAAATGAATCGACAGGTCATCGATCTCGGCAATGAACTGCGGAAGCATGTTGAGGCGCGCCTCCTGCGCGCGCCAGTCGAAATGGTCTTTCCAATAGGCGAGGAGCTCCTTGAGAAAAGCGAGACTTGTTCCGTCTTCCCAGCTGTCGGCGTCGAGTGCTGTTGGCCATCGCGTCGAGCGCAGGCGCCGCTGCAGGTCGTCGACCCGTTCGTCGTCGATGTTTATCTTGTAGGTGCTGACACGCATGGAAGGCTCCTGTCCGGGCACTTTATCGAAGGGGGAGGTAGTCTCCGTCCGAGCAATTGGAAGGTGACGGCGTGTCGGTCTGCTTGCGGCACCTTGCGCTGCCGGTCCGTTAAATACAAAAAAACCGCCCGCAGCGATCGGCTGCAGGCGGCCTTCCGATCGAGGATCGGTTGTTCTTATGCGGCCTGTGTCAGCTCGTCGGCAATGACCGTGTCGAGGTTCAAGAAGCAGACCATGGTCTTTTCCAGCGCGACGATGCCGCGGCAGAAGGCGCGCTGGGCTTCCGGGATGATTTCCGGCGGCGGCTGGAGGTCTTCACTCTTGATGGTCATCATGTCGGAAACCTGCTCGACCAGCAGGCCGACCAGCTTGCCGGCGATGTCGGTGACGATGATCGCCGAGCGCTCGGAGGGCTCGGTCATCTTCATGCCGAGGCGGCAGGCCATGTCGATGACAGGGATCACCGCACCGCGCAGATTGATGAGGCCCAGCACGTAGGGCGGGGTGTGCGGCATCGGCGTCACCGGCGCCCAGCCGCGAATTTCGCGGATAGCCATGATGTCGATACAGAATTCCTGATCGCCCAGGTGGAACGAAACGATTTCGAGGTAAGCGCCCGACTGCTTGATGGCGTTGTTGTTCATGGTCAGAATTCTTCCCAGTTGTCCCCGGCGGGAGAGGCGATGCAGAACCGCCGTTAAATATAGATGTGACGGCTTAAGTCTTTCCTAACGATATGTATTTTCCGATTACCCGTCGCGCCAAAGGCAAGCTATTCACAAACATGCCATTTTTGATCCGCGCAGATTCCTGAGGTCGGACTTCGTTGCTGTTGCAGTTGCTATCGGTGAGACAATTAATCGCCGGTCAGAAAACATATTGTTGAATTGCGCCCGTCCGGTCGAGGCTATAATCACGCGGGGCAAAAGGGGCGGGCCGCGCGTCTCCGCCCGGATCGAGGATCATGCCAATGAAGACATTCCGCATCGCCGTCTGGGTCGGTGTCCTGATACTTGCCGGGTTTCTTGGTGCGTACACGCTCAACCTGACGAAGTCGAGGGACATGGTGGCAGAACCGCCCTTCGGCGTGCCCTTCACTTTGGTCTCCCAAACCGGGCAGCCGATCACCGAGCAGGCGTTGCGCGGCAAGCCGACGGCGCTGTTCTTCGGCTTTACCCATTGCCCGGAGGTCTGCCCGACGACGCTTTTCGAACTGAACGGCTGGATGGAGAAGGTCGATCCGAAGGGCGACAAGCTACAGGCCTATTTCGTGACCGTCGATCCGGAGCGCGACACGCCTGAGATCATGAACGAATACGTCTCCAATGTTTCCAAGCGCATCATCGGCATTTCAGGCGCGCCTGACAAGATCGCCGAGGTCGTCAAGGGTTTTCGCGTCTACGCCAAGAAAGTGCCGGTCGACGAGAAGGATCCGAACGGCGACTACACGATGGATCACACCGCCTCGGTCTTCCTGCTTGATTCGGCCGGGCGCTTTTCCGGAACGATCGCCTATGGCGAAAACCCGGACACGGCGGTAAAGAAGCTGGAGAATCTCGCCAGCAAGGGGTGACAGCTTCAGCGTGATGGGGCGTTGGCTCGACCGGCGGCGGGCAACGGAAACGGGAAAGACCGCCTATCGTGAGTGAAATCCGCCTTTACGTGACGACGACCGAAAGCAAGGCCGAAGAGATCCTCGACCTTCTGAGTGCAGTCTTCGGTGAAGAAGACTTTGCCATCGGCACCACCGAGATCGATGAGAAGAAGGATATCTGGGAAGCCTCGATCTACATGATGGCCGAGGACGAGACTGAGGTGCAATCCCGCGTCGAGGACGCATTGAAGGCCACTTTCCCCAATGCCCGGCTGGAGCGGGAAGTCATCCCCGAGATCGACTGGGTGGTGAAATCGCTGGAGGGCCTGAAGCCTGTCCGGGCAGGGCGCTTCCTGGTGCATGGCTCGCATGACCGCGACAAGATCCGCCCCGGCGACATCGCCATCGAGATCGATGCCGGCCAGGCCTTCGGCACCGGCCATCACGGCACGACGGCGGGCTGCCTCGAGGTGATCGATGCCGTGGTGCGTTCGCGCCCGGTCCGCAACGCGCTCGATCTCGGCACCGGCAGCGGCGTGCTGGCGATTGCGGTGCGCAAGCTCAGGAACATACCGGTGCTGGCGACCGACATCGATCCGATCGCGACCAAGGTGGCGGCCGAGAACGTGCGCCGCAACGGCATCGCCTCGGGCATCGTCACCAGGACAGCGCCGGGCTTTCATTCGACGGCCTTTTCCGAGCATGGTCCCTTCGATCTCATCATCGCCAATATTCTCGCCCGGCCGCTGATCCGCATGGCGCCGAAGCTTGCGACGCATCTTGCGCCTGGCGGATCGGTCATTCTCTCCGGCATCCTTGCCGGGCAACGCTGGAAGGTGATTGCCGCCTATAGTGGCGCGCGGCTTCGCCACGTCAAAACCATCTGGCGCAACGGCTGGGTGACCATCCACCTCGACCGGCCTTGATGAGGGCGAGAGTTGGGGAGGCGAATGCGGTGCCCTCTTCTCCCCAGCGGGGAGAAGTGCCGGAGCGATAGCGAGGCGATGAGGGGGTGAGCGGCGAAGCCGCGAATGCGCTGAGCGCAGCGAAGGGCAATGAATGGCGTGCCGTGTGGCCCCCTCATCCGACCCTTCGGGCCACCTTCTCCCCGAGGGGAGAAGAGGGAGCAAGCTGCAACCGGATCATTCCACAGGATAGCGTACCTCCCAAGCCTTGTTGAAGATAAGAAAAAGGCGGTACCGATGGCACCGCCTTCGACCGGTGTATCCGGTCAAATGCCCGCGAGCTCAAGGGGAGGAGCGCTCAAGCGGGCTCTACTGCATTCCAATAGGCCGGTCCGGGAGGGAGGAGACGGACTGGCTTTCAGGCTTAGAACGCGTAGCTGGGGGCGCCCTTGTGGCGCGTGGCCCGCTGGCCGGCGCCGAGCAGCTTGAGGCTGTCCTCGTTCTGCGGGCGGCGGGCGCCGATCACGTGACGCACGGTCTGGCGTTCGCCAGCCTGCATCGGGCTGCTATATGCGAAGCGCGAGAGAGAGGCGGTCATTTCAAGAATTCCTTTGTTATAGGTTCATCGCGAACCGTTCGATGACGCCTATATAGCTATTCTGAAATGCGGAGGCAGAGGGTTTCGCTCATGGGAGCCATGCGGCCAATGCATAAAGCGTGCCAAATTAACTTTTGGCGTCACAGTTCTGTCAAAATGTTGAGCGGCCACAGAGCTTTCGACTCGTTTGGTCGCTTTTTCTCCCCATCAGTTGAAATTTCGCTAACATGGCCGGCATCCCATTAACCGGATTCGTTTCAATCATTCGGGTTTCCAGCATGTTCCAGTCTTTCGAAGTTACTTCCACGCCGCAATTCGGCAGGGATCGCGTATCGGCGCTGCGCGCCGGTTTCGATTCGCTTGGCATCGACGCCTTTCTTGTGCCGCGCGCCGACGAGTTCAACGGCGAATATGTTCCCGCATGTTCGGAGCGCTTGGCATGGCTGACGGGCTTTACCGGCTCGGCAGGCATTGCGCTCATCCTGCGTACGCAGGCGATCGTCTTCGTCGACGGGCGCTATGTGACGCAGCTTGCCGAACAGGTCGACGGTTCGGTTTTTTCGGGCGGCGATCTCGTCAACGAACCGCCGCATCTCTGGCTTGTCGCAAACGGCGGCAAGGGCCTGCGGCTCGGCATCGACCCCTGGCTGCATGCGGGTGCAGAGGTGCGCCGTCTGGAAAAGGCGCTTTCGCAGATTGGCGGCACGCTGGTCTTCCTGCAGTACAATCCGCTCGACAGGCTTTGGAGCGACCGGCCAGCCGAGCCGCTCGGCGCGGTCAGCATCCAGAACGTCGCGCAGGCCGGCATGCTGGCGAGCGACAAGATCGCGACGATCGCCGCCGATCTCTCGAAGAAGAACCTTGCAGCGGTGCTGATCGCCGATCCCTCTTCGGTCGCCTGGACCTTCAATATCCGCGGCGCCGACGTGCCGCACACCCCGCATCCGCTGGCACGCGCCATCATCCATGCCGACGGCCGGGCCGAGCTCTTCCTGGACAAGCGCAAGACCGGCATCGAGCCGGAGGCCTATCTCGGGCAGATCTGCACGCAGCTGCCGCCCTCGGCGCTGGAGGAGAGGCTTGCCGCCGTTTCGAGAGACGGCGGCCGGGTGCTGATCGACCCTGATATCGCCGCCTATGCGCTGGCGGAGATCATCCGTAAGGCGGGCGGCGAAGTGGTGGAGGGCGCCGATCCCGCCAAGCTGCCGCGCGCGGTGAAGAACGACGTCGAGATCAACGGCTCGGCCGCCGCGCATCTGCAGGACGGGGCGGCGATGGTGGAATTCCTCTATTGGCTGTCGCAGAGGAAGCCCGGCACGGTGAGCGAGATCGCTGCTGCCGAGCATCTCGAAGCGGTGCGTGCCCGCGTCGGCCAGAGCATGCAGAACCCTCTGAAGGACATTTCCTTCGACACGATTTCGGGCGCCGGCGAACATGCGGCGATCATGCATTACCGCGTGACAACCGAGACCAACCGGTTGATCGAACCCGGCGAACTCTTCCTGATCGATTCTGGCGCGCAATATATCAACGGCACGACCGACATCACCCGCACCGTCGGCATAGGTACGGTATCGGAAGAGCATCGGCGCTTCTTCACGCTGGTGCTGAAGGGGATGATAGAGATCAGCACGGCACGTTTCCCGAAAGGCACGCGCGGCTGCGACCTCGATCCGCTGGCGCGCATCGCGCTGTGGCGGGCCGGCGCCGATTTCGCTCACGGCACAGGCCACGGCGTCGGCTCCTATCTCTCGGTGCATGAGGGGCCGCAGCGCATCTCCAGGCTTTCGACGCAGGAACTGCTGCCCGGCATGATCCTTTCGAACGAGCCGGGCTATTATCGGCCCGGCAGCTTCGGCATCCGCATCGAGAACCTGATCTATGTGCGCGGGGCCGAAGAGATCGAGGGCGGTGATGCGCCGATGCTCGGATTCGAGACGCTGACTTTCTGCCCGATCGACCGCAACCTCGTCATTCCTGAGCTTCTGACCCATGACGAGTTGCACTGGTTCAACGACTATCATCGCCGCACCTGCGAGGCGCTGATGCCACTCATCCACGATCACGATGTCAGGGCGTGGCTCGAAAACGCGACGCTGCGGTTGGAATATTGAGAAAACGGCATTAGAGGGTCGGCGACGCTGTAATGCCTTGAATTTCTGCGCCGGCTTTCGGGCCGGTGCTCAGGCGCCGATCGTGTGGCGCCAGGTCATCACGACGATCCAGGCGGCGACCAGCATCCATGTATGGGTGAAGCGCAAGGCAATGAAGAGGGCGGCGATCAGCGCCAGCTTCGATTCCCAGCCGCCGATGAAGAAGGCGGGTGCGACGAGTGTCGTCAGCACGGCCGCCGGCACTGCATTCAGCGCCGCCTCCATGCGCGGGGGGATGCTCTTCATTCGGGTGATGAGGATATAGCCGCCGATGCGGGTGGCGAAGGTGGCGACCGCTGCGGCGAGGATGACGAGCGCCATGTGAAGATCGAATTCCATGGCTCAGACCTCGTGCACTTCGGATTGAAGGGCGTCGGCTTCAAGATCAGGCTCTTCCGGCGGCAAAGGCAGCACGGCGGCGAGCACGATGCCGGCGGCAGCACCGAGGCTGACATGCCAGGGCGAGCCGACGCAACGGTAGGCGAACACGGACGCCACCGCGCTGACGAGCGCCACAGGCAGAAAATTATCTCGCTTGCGGAAGCCGAGGACGATGCCGAGAAAATAAGCCGGCAGCAGGATGTCGAGGCCGATGGCCTTCGGATCGCCGATGAAGCCGCCAAGCATGCCGCCGGCGACGCTGATCAGCACCCAGGGAATGTAGATGATGATGGCAAAGCCGAAATACCAGGCGAAGGTGAGTTGCCGGCCGGCCTCGGCGCGCTTGACTGCTTCGGCGAATTGCGGATCGACGAGGAGGAAGAAGGTAAAGAATTTCTGCACCGGCGTGAAATGGCCGATGTAGCGCGCCAGCGCCGCCGAATAGAGCACGTGGCGGAAATTCACGGCGAGGATCGACAGTACGATCAGCCAGGCTTGAACATTGTGACCAAAGAGTTCGATGCCGACCATCTGGCTGGCGCCGGCATAGACGGTGGCGCTCATGAAGGCGGCTTCGGAAAGCGACATGCCATTTTCGACCGCCAGCGCTCCGAAGAGAGCGCCAAAGGGCGCCGATGCCAGCGCAACGGCGGAGCCGCCCCGCAAACCTTCAACAAAGTCGGCGCGATTCATGCGATCTTGTCCGGTTGGAATTCAAGTTTTCCCTTATGGTCTACGGCTTGCGACGGCAATTGAATTTCCTTGATTGACCGATCGATTTTGCTGAACCATCAAGGTCCTGATCACATTCGGCAAAGAGGCAACCATGAAAAAGATCGAATTTTCCAAGGAAGAAAAGGCTGAGATGGTTTCGCGCATCCGCGCTTATTTCGACCGGGAACTCGATCCCATCGGTGCATTGCCGGCCGAATTCCTGCTTGACTTCTTCGCCGAGGAGATCGGGCCGTATTTCTACAATCGAGGGCTGAGAGATGCCCAGGCCGCCTTATCGACGAGAATGGAACACCTGGCCGAGGATATTCATCTTCTTGAGAGGGAGCAAAAATTCTAGCGCCTTAAAATCAAATCGGCCTTTACTTAACGCCAATTTATTTCTGCGCCGATATGGTCGTGACGCTTTCGTTCACCGGGTTGCGTGTTATGGCCGTGATTGTCTCTGCTATCGATGAACCTCGATCCGCCAAGCTCGGCAAGGCGTTGATCTTTATGGTCTGGCTTGCGCTGGCGTCTGCGCTTTGCTGGTCCGAAACGCTCTGGCGTGACGAGGTTCGTGCACTGTCACTCGCCCTTCAAGGGGACAATTTCATCGATATGCTTCGCCGGATGCACGGTGAGGGTCATCCTGCTGTCTGGTATATTCTGCTGCGCGCCGCCTATGCCGTGGTCGGCTCGCCTGTCGTCCTGAAGATCGTCGCACTGACGATTGCCGCGACCGCGGCCTATCTTCTTGTTTTCAGGCTGAAACTGCCGCTTTCCATCATGCTGCTGGCGCTGTTCAGCAGCTTTTCGATTTTCGATTATGCCGCGATGTCGCGAAATTACGGCATCAGCATGCTGGTGATTTTCCTTATCGTCCTGAGTTGGGAGAAAGGAGCACGCAACGGGATATTGCTCGGCCTGTTGTTTGCCTTGCTGGCAAATACCAACGTCCATTCGGTCGTCCTCGTCGGCGGCTTCCTCGCCTATTGGTTTTTCGATTTAATTCTGGCCCGGCCAAAGCTGCCTCTGACGGCATATCGGGCCTTTGTGACAGCCGCTGCCATTGCCGCGGTTGGAGTTGTTCTATGTTTCGTAACAGTCTATCCGACCTTCAACGATACGGGGCAGAACGATCTCAGCGGCGAGAATTTCGCTTTGCTTGTCCTTCGCGCTCTTGCCCTGACCAGTTCGCATTTTATGGCGTTCTATCCCAACAGCGTCCTTGAACTGGTCGTGGCGTATCCGTTGGCCGCCCAGATTTTCGCAGCGTTGATGCCCGTGCTCATCTACGGCAGCCTGTTGGCGCTGGCGAACCAATGGCCGGCGATGATCGCAGCGGGACTGGTTCTCTTGGGGCTTTCGCTGCTTTTTACGCTTGTCTATCCCGGCGGGTACAGACATCAGGCGCTCTGGCTGGTTTTCATAATCGCGATCACCGCCTTGACCATAGAGCCTCAGCGCGACGGGGCGGGCGTTGCCGGCATCGAGGTTGCTGGCGGCATCGTAAAGTTCGGGCGCCTGTGTTTCCTGATATTGCTGGCGCTACAGGTCATGTCCGGCATCGAAAAGGTCCATCAGGCCTTCATAGCCGAAATACCCCTGAGCCGAAGCAAGGATCTCGGTGCGTTCATTCAATCGCGCCCCGATCTCAAGGATGCGGTCATTATGGCGGATCCCGACTATCTGGTGGAAGCCTTGCCCTATTACGTCCCCAACCGCACCTATCTTCTGCGGGAGGAGCGGTTCGGCGCCATCGTACGATATACCCGGAATGCGCGGCTTTCCCTCAGCCTTGCCGATATTCTGCAAACGGCACACCGATTGCGGCAGAGTGAGCATGTCCCTGTTGTCATCCTTCTTTCACAGCGGCTTGATCAGATGACTGCGCCCGTTTCCCTGCGTGAAAGCTACGTTTGGCGGTTGTCTCTGACGCCGGAAGACGTTTCTGCTTTCCAGAGCGCGACGAGCCTCGTCAAGCGCTTCGGCACGGTTGCCGGAAGCGATGAGACGTTCGACGTCTACGTACTGAAATAAGCTACCAGCCGGCAGCTTGTTTACACACGTCCACGCATTTGATCATTGTGACATGCGTCCGCATTTCGTCGATTGCGGCAGCGACACCTTCGGGAGTGGCGCCGCGATTGGAGCGCGACCAGACGAACAAGGGCCCGAGCCTATGGACGGGACGCGACAGTGCCCGCGGCCCCGCAATCGCAAAGGCACATTCAGCCTTCGCGCTTCATTCGCTCGCGGCGTTCGATCTCGGCCTCCGAGGGCTGCGCCAACTCGAATGTGCCTGTCTTGATTGCGCCGGCGCGCTCGTAGACGCTCATGATGACGCCCGTGGTCGATATCGTGTTGGCGGTGAGCTTCAGCGCCTGCGGCTTGGCGCCTTGACCGAACAGGCGTTTGCCCTGGCCGAGGACGAGCGGAAAAGTCAGGAGCCGGAATTCGTCGATCAGATCATGCGCCAATAGGGTCTGCAACAGGCCGCTGCTGCCCTGTGTCAGGAGGACGGAACCGTCCTGTTGCTTCAACCGGGCGATTTCGGCGGCGGCGTCGCCACGCAGGGCGACGGAATTTGCCCAGGTGAGCGGTTCCGTGGAAGTGGTCGCGACATATTTGGTCACGGCGTTGAAGACCTTGCCGATTGGGTCGTCTTTCCCTACGAAGGGCCAGTGCGCGGCGAAGATTTCGTAGGTCTTGCGGCCAAGCAGCAGTTCGAAGGGATCGGTAAAGATCCCGCCCATGAACTGGCCCATCGGCTCGTCCCAATAATTGACGGTCCAGCCGCCCTGCGTGAAGCCGCCGGTCGGATCCTCCCGCGGCCCGCCCGGCGCCTGCATGACACCGTCCAAACTGACGAAGGCTGCAGCAACTAGCTTTCTCATCTCTCAACTCCCATTGTTGGTGTGTTCAGAGCCGAGGACGGATTGACTTGCACCGATCCGACATTCGACGCGTTTTTTTGGGGGTATCCGAGCTGAACTAGCCGGCCAAGGCCTTGACGCTGTCGATGATCGCGATGCCATGCGCCCGCATCTCTTCGATGGCGGCGGCGACGCCTTCGGGCGTGATGCCGCGGCTTGCGTCCTCGATGAAGCGCACGTGGATACCAGGCATCATCTCCAGCGCGTCGAGCGCGGAGAACTTGACGCAATAGTCGGTCGCCAGCCCGCAGACGTCGAGGTCGGTGACGCCCTGATCCTCGAGGAAATCGGAAAGGCCGGTCGAGGCATCGCGGTCATTGTCGCGGAAGGCCGAATAGCTGTCGATATCAGGATCCTCGCCCTTCTGCTGGATCAGGTCGATCTCTTCGGATTTGAGTTCGGGATGCAGTTCGGCATCAAGCGTACCCTGAATGCAGTGGTCAGGCCACATCATCTGCGGCTTGCCCGACAGTTCGCCCATCTCGAAGGCGGCGGCACCCGGATGGGCGGAGGCAAAGCTGCCATGGCCCGGCGGATGCCAGTCCTGCGAGGCGACGATCAGGTCGTATTTGCCGCTGTCGATCAGTCTGTTTGCGATGGGAACCACCTCGTCGCCGTCAGGCACCGGCAGATTGCCGCCTGGACAGAAGCCGTTTTGAATGTCGACGAGCAGCAGCGCTTTCATCAAGGCCCAATCCCTTCGCTTTTTGCAGTGTAGGACGCTAAGCACACCGAATGGATCAACTAGTGGATTTCCAGGCGCGAACGCGCAAGTGTTAATTCTGGCGCTAGCGGTAGTAAGTCGTCAACGCAGAATGCTCTAATGCAATCATTGCGATAGCCGGCGGCGGTTCTCGTGGTGAAATGGAACGGAGCGGCAAGGCACGTGCATGATTTCCGGATCGCAGACACGGCCGACGACGGTGGCAAGTGCCGGCAAATCGATCTGCCTGCGTAGACACTTTTGTGCGGCATCGATGGATCGAGGCTCCCCGGCAGAGCCCAGATCTCGGCCAGCTAGACCGCCGCCACGTCTTCGGTTGCGGAGTCACCTGCTGCGGCGGAAGCGCCGTAGGTATTGCGGTAGGCCTGAAGGGCTGTCTGCATGTCGCTCAGCACTTTGGTGAGGAGCGGATCGCTGTCGCCTGAAGTCTTGATGCTGTTCGGTTCGGCGGCAAGAAATTCGGACGTGGTCAACTTGCCGTCGCCATTCGTGTCCATCGCGGCGAAGACGCCCTTGGAATCGTCGTCGCTCTGATCGTCGCTGCCGTCGGTCTTCTGCATGGACAGCATCAGCGACAGAATGTCGGCGGTGATCTTCTTGACGATATCGGTGCTGCTGTCGTCGCTGTCGGTCGATGTCGTGGCCGATGTCGGGGACTGCGAGGCGGCGGCCAATTCATCCGCCGATATGACGCCGTCACCATTCTTGTCCAGGCTGGAAAGCGGAGACTGATATTGAGTTAAGCTGCTGCCGAGAGATGAAACACTGGTCACTTGAACCTCCTTCGAAAAGTTCGTCGTGAAGCCCGCCTTTCATGGGTGGGCAGCCTCTGGGCTAAGCTGATTTGCGCAAGGCGTCAAAGCGACGTTTTGACAGGGCAGAAGTGCGATTGACGGCGCGGGGCGATGCACGTTAACCTTTCGGTTACCAAAGTTGTTTCATTGGAATTATTGGCTTTTTTTAGCGATTGCTTCGTCTGGGCGCGATTAAATCCGTGCCCGTGTTTGCCTGAAATTGCCGTAACGCAGCGTGCGGAGGAGCCATGGGCGGAGTGCCCGCGGGCTGCGACATTTCGTCTGCTTCCTGTGAGGGCGATGTCAGGCCGAGCTTGCTCCGGATCATGATTTCTGCCTTTCTTACCCTCAGCAGCGGGAAGCGAAGCCATGTCCGAGCCCGATCCAGACGAAAAGATCGATGCGACGTTTCGCAACGGGTCGCTGACAGCCGCCGGGATCATCCTCGGTTTCTCGCTCAATTTCATCAGTGTCTGGGTTTCCAACCCCAACGACTGGAGCCGCATCGATATCCCGCCGATGCTGTTTCTGACCATCGGTATCGCCATCCAGGTGAAGGTCTTTGCCGATCTGCTGGCGCGCGACTCGCTCTTTGCCGTCAAATATGACCGGTCTCGCCGGCTCTTCCTGATCGGATTGGGAATCGTCGCCACCGGAATCGGCATTGCGCTGATCAACGATATTCTTGGGCTCGGAAGGATGCGGATGCTCGGGTAAACGCTCTCGCGTCGTGCCGAGGTGAGATCACACGCGCTCGACGAACCCGTCCAAGACCCGCTTCTGTCCGGCCCGGTCGAACTCGATCGTCAGCTTGTTGCCTTCGATGCCGGTGACGTTGCCGTTGCCGAATTTCAGGTGGAACACGCGGTCGCCGAGGGTGAATCTCGA
This sequence comes from Rhizobium leguminosarum, assembly GCF_019798305.1. Lineage (GTDB taxonomy): Bacteria > Pseudomonadota > Alphaproteobacteria > Rhizobiales > Rhizobiaceae > Rhizobium > Rhizobium leguminosarum_U. Next base: position 479,587 of record NZ_JAAXDD010000002.1, on the reverse strand, counting down.
CGGTTCCGACGAGGTCGATTTCGCCACCAGCTCGCCTTCGATCGTGCGTCCCTTCGGGCCGCTCTCGCCGTAGCCGATGCGTTCGACGGCGTGGCCGGAGCGGGTGCCCCAATTGTCGCGCGTGGCGTCGGTCTTGTTGGCCTGGGCGCGTTTCCAGCCGGGGGTGGAATAGGAATTGGCGAAGGGTTCGGCCTTGTCGAAGCGGGACTGGCCGTAGCCACCGCGGCCGTACCCGCCGTAGCTCTGTTCCATTTGAGCGACCTCGACATGGGTTTCCGGCAGTTCGTCGAGGAAGCGTGAGGGCAGGGTCGATTGCCAGAGGCCATGGATGCGGCGGTTGGAGACGAACCAGATGTGGCAGCGATGCTTGGCGCGGGTTATGCCGACATAGGCGAGGCGGCGTTCCTCCTCCAGGCCGGCGCGGCCGCTCTCGTCCAGCGAGCGCTGGTGCGGGAAGAGGCCTTCCTCCCAGCCGGGCAGGAAGACGGTGTCGAATTCCAGGCCCTTGGCCGAGTGCAGCGTCATGATCGAGACGGCGTCGAGGTTCTCGTTGGTCTCGGCATCCATCACCAGGGAGACGTGTTCGAGGAAGCCGCGCATCGACTCGAAGCTTTCCATCGAGCGTATCAGTTCCTTGAGGTTCTCAAGGCGGCCCGGCGCTTCGGCGTTCTTGTCGTTCTTCCACATGTCGGTATAGCCGGACTCTTCTAGGATCTGCTCGGCCAGTTCGGTATGCGGCGTGTTTTCAAGCAGTTCCTGCCATCGGCGGAAAGATTGAATCACGTCGAAGAGCGCCTTTCGCGCCTTCGGCTTCAGCTCGTCGGTCTCGATGATGTCGGCGGCTGCCGCAAGCATCGGGATATTGCGGGCACGCGCATAGTCGTGCAGCGCGCGCACCGTCGTATCGCCGAGGCCGCGCTTCGGGGTGTTGATGATGCGTTCGAAAGCGAGGTCGTCGGAGGCTTGCGCGACCAGGCGGAAATAGGCCATGGCATCGCGGATCTCGAGGCGCTCGTAGAAACGTGGGCCGCCAATGACGCGATAGTTGAGGCCGAGGGTGACGAAGCGGTCTTCGAATTCGCGCATCTGGAAGGAGGCGCGCACGAGGATCGCCATGTCGTTCAGCAGATGCTCGCCCCGCTGGAGCTGCTCGATCTCCTCGCCGATGGCGCGGGCTTCCTCCTCCGAATCCCACGAAGCGTGGACCTGCACCTTGACGTCGTCGGGATCGGAGCGGTCGGTGAACAGCGTCTTGCCGAGACGCCCCTCATTATGGGCGATCAGATGGGCGGCGGCCCCGAGGATATGTTCGGTCGAGCGGTAGTTGCGCTCGAGCTTGATGACCTTGGCGCCGGGGAAATCCTTTTCAAAGCGAAGGATATTGTCGACCTCCGCGCCGCGCCAGCCGTAGATCGACTGGTCATCGTCGCCGACGCAGCAGACGTTCTGCGGCTCGCCTTTGGATCGCTGGGCGAGAAGCCTGAGCCACATGTACTGGGCGGTGTTGGTGTCCTGGTACTCGTCGACGAGGATATAGCGGAAGCGGCCGTGATATTCCTTCAAGAGGTCCGGGTTCTTGCGGAAGATCGCGATCGGATGCATCAGCAGGTCGCCGAAATCGCAGGCGTTCAGCGTCGTCAGGCGCGCCTGATAGGCGAAATAGAGATCGCGGCCGCGGCCATTGGCAAAGGCGCGGGCGTCGCCCTCGGGGATATCGGCCGGGCCGAGACCCTTGTTCTTCCAGGTGTCGATCATGCCGGCGAATTGCTTGGCCGGCCAGCGCTTGTCGTCGAGACCCTCGGCCTGGATCAACTGCTTGATCAGGCGAACGACGTCGTCGGTATCGAGAATGGTAAAATCGGAGCGCAGGCCGACGAGCTCGCCGTGGCGGCGCAGAAGTTTGACGCCGATGGAGTGGAATGTGCCGAGCCAGGGCATGCCTTCGACGGCGCCGCCGACGAGCAGCGCGATGCGCTCCTTCATCTCGCGGGCCGCCTTGTTGGTGAAGGTGACGGCGAGGATCTGCGAGGGAAAGGCGCGGCCGGTATTGAGGATATGGGCAATGCGGGTGGTGAGCACCCGCGTCTTGCCGGTGCCGGCGCCGGCGAGCACGAGGACGGGGCCTTCCAGCGTTTCGACTGCTTCGGTCTGCTCGGGATTCAGCCCGGCGAGATAATCCGGCCGCTTGCCGCCGTCGCGGGCCGCCATGGCGCGGGCGGCGATGCCGCCACCGGCGGCGGGCGCCCTTTCGGCGGGTGCGGCAGGCGGCTGCGGCTTGCGCGCCACCTCGCCCGGCTCTTCGTCGAAGAAGGGCATATCGTCGAAACTATTGCTCATGGCGCGTAATGTAGTGATTCGGGAAGGAAAGACCAGAAAAGATGTTCTGCTTTCATTCCCGAACCGGCGCTATTCCAGGCGGTATGTTGTGAGCGGCAACGCCGCCGCCGAGCCCGGCTGCGGTCGAGATGCGGGCGGGCAGGGCTAAAATTCCGATCGCGGCGTGTCGGACCGGCGCCAGTAAGGCGTCCTTGGGGCATCGGACAGCAGTCCGGATCAACACCCGTCAACAAGGAGGCCGTTTCATGCCGAAGGTCGTTTCAAATCTCTGGTTCGCTGAGGAAGCGCGCGAAGCCGTCGAATTCTACGTGTCTGTCATCCCGGACTCCAGCATCGGCCGCACCACCATATTGCCGGCGGAAACGCCGAGCGGGCCTCCGGGCAGCGTCGAGCTGATCGAGTTCACGCTGGGCGACCAGTCCTTCCTGGCCATGAAGGCCGGCCCGCTCGATAGTTTCAACCATTCCTTCTCGATCGCGATTCTTCTGGAAAGCCAGGCCGAGATCGATCGGATATGGGATGCTTTCCTTGGCAATGGCGGCACGCCGGAGGCCTGCGGTTGGCTGAAGGACCGCTGGGGCCTTTCCTGGCAAATCGTGCCGCGCGTGCTGTCGGAGATGATCGCCGACAGCGACCGCGAGCGGGCTAGGCGCGTGACCGAAGTGATGCTCGGCATGGTCAAGATCGACGTCGCTGCGCTCGAGGATGCGTTCAACGGCTGAGAGGCCTGCGGAGACATGATCGCAATATCCGGCGCATGATGGTCATGCGCCTATTTCTCTAAGAATATCCCAAATTTTCGAATGTCATATGGCCCGTCGCACCGATCGAAGCCGGGTCGCCGCCTGCCAATCGCTGACTTTCGTGATCTCGAATCACGGGCGACATTGCACACCTTTTTCATCTTTCTGTCACGTCGTGAAATGTGCTGATACCGCGATGGCGGCTTTCTCAACTATACTGACCGACAGTTTCGTATAGTAATTAAAGAACCGGTGGATGCACAATTTTGTGCATTGCTTGAAACGGCCGGTGAGCGTGGAATAACCGACGAAACTATTGATTCTCAGGAACGTCATGGCCATCTCGATGGTTATAGGGACACCTGAAGCCTGTGGCATTAACCTTGAATGGAGGGCCCATGCTGAGCGAATCCGTATTTGATGCGTTCACCCGCAGTTATGATGCGCGTCGCGAGACCGATATGTCGATCTCGGAATATCTCGAGCTTTGCAAAAAGGAACCGCTTGCCTATGCCAATGCGACCGAGCGCCTGCTCGCCGCGATAGGCGAGCCGCAGATGGTCGACACCGCCAGGGATACCCGCCTCGGCCGGATCTTCATGAACCGGACCATCCGGATCTATCCGGCCTTTGCTGGCTTCCACGGCATGGAAGAGACAATCGAACGCATCGTTTCCTTTTTCCGGCACGCGGCGCAGGGGCTCGAGGAGCGCAAGCAGATCCTTTATCTGCTTGGCCCGGTCGGCGGCGGCAAGTCATCGCTGGCGGAGCGGCTGAAGCTGCTGATGGAGGTTCATCCGATCTACGTGCTGAAGGCGGGTGACGAGATCAGCCCCGTTTTCGAAAGTCCTCTCAACCTGTTCGACCCGGACACGATGGGATCGCTCCTGCAGGAGCAATACGGTATTCCCTTGCGACGCCTAAACGGACTGATGAGCCCGTGGTGCCTGAAACGGCTCGATGACTTTGGAGGCGATATTTCCCGCTTCCGCGTCGTCAGAGTACAGCCTTCGCGGTTGCGCCAGATCGCCATCGCCAAGACCGAGCCTGGAGACGAGAACAATCAAGATATCTCGTCGCTGGTCGGCAAGGTCGATATCCGCAAGCTGGAGACCTATTCCCAGAACGATCCCGATGCTTACAGCTATTCAGGCGGGCTCAACCGCGCCAATCAGGGCGTGCTCGAATTCGTCGAGATGTTCAAGGCGCCGATCAAGATGCTGCATCCGCTGCTGACGGCGACGCAGGAGGGTAACTATATCGGCTCCGAGAATATCGGCGCCATACCCTTCTCCGGCATTGTCCTTGCGCATTCGAACGAAGCGGAATGGCAGACCTTCAAGGCCAACAAGAACAACGAGGCCTTCATCGACCGTATCTGCGTGATCAAGGTGCCCTATTGCCTGCGCGTGATGGAAGAGCAGAAGATCTACGAGAAGCTGATCGAGGGATCGGAATTGGCCGATGCGCCATGCGCCCCCGCGACGCTCGAAATGCTGGCCCGCTTCTCCGTGCTTTCGCGTCTGCGCAAGCACGAGAATTCGACATACTTCTCGAAGATGCGCACCTATGACGGCGAGAGCCTGAAAGAAACGGATCCGCGCGCCCGCAGTGTCCAGGAATATCGGGATGCCGCTGGCATCGACGAGGGCATGGACGGCATATCGACCCGCTTCGCGTTCAAGGTGCTCGCCTCCACCTTTAATCACGACACCACGGATATCGGCGCCGATCCGGTTCATCTGATGTATGTGCTGGAGCAGTCGATCCGCCGCGAGCAGTTTTCCGACGATGTCGAGAAGCGCTATCTGGAGTTCATCAAGGCCGATCTTGCGCCGCGTTACGCAGAGTTCATTGGAAATGAAATCCAGAAGGCCTATCTTGAGTCCTATGCGGATTACGGACAGAATCTGTTCGACCGCTACGTTGATTATGCCGATGCCTGGATCGAAGATGTGGATTTCAAGGATCCCGATACCGGCCAGCTTCTCGACCGCGAGCTCCTCAACCAGGAACTGACGAAAATCGAAAAGCCGGCGGGAATTGCCAATCCGAAGGATTTCCGCAACGAAATCGTCAAGTTCTGCTTGAGATCACGGGCAGCCAACGGCGGAAAGAATCCGTCATGGACGAGCTACGAGAAGATCCGGGAAGTCATCGAGAAGCGAATGTTCTCGCAGGTCGAGGATCTTTTGCCAGTCATTTCCTTCGGTTCGAAGAAGGATTCGGAAACAGAAAAGAAACACAGCGAGTTTGTCTCGCGCATGGCTGCGCGGGGCTACACGGAGAGGCAGGTTCGGCGCCTCGTCGAATGGTACATGCGCGTCAAACAGGCAAGTTAATGTGGAGCCAATATGCACATTGTCGACCGTCGGCTAAATCCGCGCGGTAAAAGTCTGGAAAATCGGCAACGGTTTCTTCGGCGCATGAAAGGCGCCGTGCAGCAGGCGGTAAAACGTTCTCTGCAAAACCGGAACATTCGCGATGTGCTCGACGGCGGGGAAATCAGCCTGCCGATCGATGGAATGGCCGAGCCGAACTTGAGAAGGGGCGACGGCGGCATTCGCGACCATATCCTGCCTGGAAACAGGGCCTTCGTCGAAGGCGACATTCTTCCGCGCCCGCCGGGGAGCAGTGGCGGAAAACCCAAGGATGCGGGCGAAGGTGACGGCGAGGACGGCTTCCGCTTTGTGCTGACGCGCGAGGAATTCCTCGATGTGTTCCTGGACGATCTGGAACTGCCCGACCTTGCCAAGCGGCGTCTGGCCGAAACCGAGGAGGAAACTCCCTTCCGTGCCGGATATTCCGTGTCGGGATCGCCGTCCAACATCGCCGTCGGTCGCACGACCAGGCTCGCGATGATGCGCCGTGTCGCGCTTCACCGTCCGCGTCGCGAAGAAATCGAAGCCCTGCAGCGCCAGATTGAGGAATGCGAGGACGACCAGAGCCGGCTGGCGCTTCAGGCAAAACTCAAATCTCTGACGGAAAAAAGCCGGCGCATTCCCTATATCGATCCGCTCGACGTGCGGTATCGCCGCTTCGAAAACGAGCCGAAGCCTGTGGCAAAGGCCGTGATGTTCTGCTTGATGGACGTCTCCGGCTCCATGTCGGAACACATGAAGGACCTGGCGAAGCGGTTCTACCTGCTGCTCTACCTTTTCCTGTCGAAACGCTACAAGAAAGTGGAGATCGTCTTCATCCGTCACACAGATAAGGCGGAGGAAGTCGACGAGGAAACCTTCTTCTATGGTCCGGCAACCGGCGGCACGCTGGTCTCCAGTGCGCTAGCGGCAATGCGGGCGATCATCGCGGCGCGTTTCGATCCGGCGGAATGGAATATCTATGGCGCCCAGGCATCGGACGGCGACAACGCCCATTCCGACGGGAACCTGAGCGGACAGCTGCTGCGCGAGATTTTGCCGCTGTGCCAGTATTTCGCCTATATTGAGGTCGGCGAAGAAGGCGGTGACTCCTCGGTATCACGCTCACCGCTTTGGATGCTCTATGACGGGATCCGTTCCGAGCTGCAGCCGCTTTCGATGCGCAAGGTCTGCCGGCGAAACGAAATTTTCCCTGTTTTCCATGATCTCTTCCAGAAACGTGACGCACAGTCGAAGGTGACGCCATGACCATGACGATGAGGACACGAGAACGGCTATTGTTCGAGGGGGCGGACTGGGACTTTTCAACACTTCAGCGCATTCACGACGCCTGCGAGGAGATCGCGCTTAACGAACTTGGCCTCGACGTCTATCCGAACCAGATTGAAGTCATCACCTCGGAGCAGATGCTTGATGCCTATTCCTCGACCGGCATGCCGCTCTTCTACCGCCATTGGTCCTTCGGCAAACACTTCGCGCATCACGAAACCTTCTATCGCCGCGGGATGCGCGACCTCGCCTATGAGATCGTCATCAACAGCTCTCCCTGCATCTCCTACCTGATGGAGGAGAACACGGCGACGATGCAGACGCTCGTCACCGCGCATGCGGCCTTCGGCCACAACCATTTCTTCAAGAACAACTATCTCTTCAAGCTATGGACCGATGCCGAGGGCATCCTCGATTACCTCGATTTCGCCAAGGGTTATATCACCCGCTGCGAGGAGCGTTACGGCGAGACGGCCGTCGAGCGCACGCTGGATGCAGCCCATGCGCTGATGTCGCACGGGGTGCATCGATACGCGGGCAAGACCACGATCGATCTTCGCCAGGAGGAAAAGCGACAGCAGGAGCGCCGCGCCCACGAGGAGAAGATATTCAACGATCTGTGGCGCACTGTCCCTGCCGGCAAGGCTCGGAAGGCGGGCGACAGCGGCCTGGAAAAGCGCCGCGCCGCCCTCGGTCTTCCGCAGGACAACATCCTTTATTTTCTCGAAAAATCAGCGCCGCGGTTGCAGCCGTGGCAGCGTGAAATCCTTCGCATCGTCCGCCACGTCGCGCAATATTTTCATCCCCAGCGGCAGACCAAGGTAATGAACGAGGGAACCGCCACCTTCGTCCACTATCAGATCATGAACCGACTTCACGAGCGGGGGCAGATCAGTGACGGAAACTTCCTCGAATTCCTGAAGTCGCACGCCAACGTCGTGTTCCAGCCGAGCTACGACGACCGGCGGTTCTCGGGCTTCAACCCCTATGCGCTGGGTTTTGCGATGATGCAGGATATCGAGCGGATCGTCACGAAGCCGACGGAAGAGGACCGTGCATGGTTTCCCGATATTGCGGGACGCGGGGACGCGATGGCCGTCCTGCGCGACATCTGGGCCAATTACCGGGACGAAAGCTTCATCAGCCAGTTCCTCAGCCCGAACCTAATCCGGCAGTTGCGGCTGTTCCATCTCTACGACGATCCGGAGCAGACCGAGGGGGTACTGGTTTCGGCGATCCACAATGAGCGCGGATACTTGCGGATCCGCCGCCAGCTCTCCCGCGAATACGATATCGGCTGGACCGATCCGGCGATCGATATCGTCGACGTCGATCTCGCCGGCGACCGCCGCCTGCTGCTGCAGCACATCGTCATGAACGGCTGCTATCTTCAGGAAGCCGACATGAAACTGGTCTTGCAGCATCTTGCCGATCTCTGGGGCTACGAGGTCCTGCTTCAGGAAATTGATGATTCCAACACCGTCGCGAGAGAACACACGGCGAGCCCGCGCAAGATCATTCAGTAACCTGGCGTTTTTCTTGACGTGCTGGAGTTAGATAGATCTGCAGCCGTAGGCGGCATCTGAATCGTCCACGCCACCTCTCATGCCCGGAAAACGCGGGTCGACGATCAGTAATTATCGGTGGTAACGAACACAAAGGCTTAGTAACTTACCGCCGCTGCAATAGCCCATGATCTCCAATCGACCAGTTTCAGCCTTTGCAGCGATCTTTCCCGAGGGCGGATAGCGCGGAGACGAGACACCATGAGTGACACGCGGCGCAAGCTGACGACGATCTTCTGTGCTGACGTGCAGGATTATACGCGGCTGATGGGGGCTGATGAGGAGGGGACGCTCGCGAGCCTCAAGCGCTGCCGGGAAGCGATGGGGCGCCTGATCGAAAGCCATGGCGGCCGCGTCATCAACACCTGGGGCGATGGGCTGATCGCCGATTTCCCGAGCGTGGTCGAAGCGGTGCGCGCGGCCGTCGACACCCAGAATGAACTCGCTGGCTTCAACGCCCGCCGCCCGGCCGACGGGCGCATGCTCTTCCGCATCGGCATCAATCTCGGCGATGTGATCGTCGAAGGCGACGACATCTATGGCGACGGCGTCAATATTGCCGCGCGGCTGCAGGCGTCGGCTGCGGCCGGCGGCATCGTCATATCAAGTTCCGTTTACGACCAGGTCCGCAACAAGGTGGCGGTTGGCTTCGAGTTTCTCGGACCGTTGATGGTGAAGAACGTCGATGAAGGTGTGCCGAGCTACGCGGTGAAGATCGGCGACGCCAAGGACGAGGCGCCGCCTGCTCAACGATCCGGCTACGCGCGTCCGCAGCCGCAGCCGGCGGCGGTTATGGCGGCTGATATGGCCGAGGCAAGGCCGGCACCGCGCGGACGCAGACTGTACGGCATGCTCGCCGTCATCGCCGCTGTCCTGATCGGCGTCAATCTGCTGTCATGGCAGGGCGTCTTCTGGGCGCGCTTTCCCGTGCTTGCGCTGGCCGCCGTCGCGGCGCTCGCCTGGAACCGCGATCAGACCCTGTTCAACCGCAAGATCACCTCGTTGGCGATCCTGGCGCTCGGCATTGCCGGTATCAACCTCTTCACTTGGACGGGGCAGTTCTGGGCGGTGTGGCCGATACTGGGCATTGCGGCCGTGATGGGCTTGCGGTGGTCGATGCGCCGATAGACATCCAACCCGCATCGTCAGGGATTTGTACGGTATCTCGGCCGATAATCGGCAGTGCCAAAGACATGGGCGAGTGTCCGTTCAAGCAAAAGTGAGCGGCCGGGTTATTTCCATTCTCTGCTGATATTACAAATCGGTAATGCCGGCCGCTTATGCTTGCCGGTGAGCTGTAAACGCGCGATATTGCCGCATCAGATGGGAATCTCCATCCCGCAGCGCCTCTTTCGACCGACCCTGGTCCAACCCCGAGTCCCTCTGGAGACGTGAATGGCCTTTTGGAAGCAGTTTATACTGTCGCTCATCGCCATTGTTGCCGGCTTTGCCGCGTGGGTTTTCTTTGTGCCCGGCGCCGGCGATACGATGCGCGATGCAGGTATTCCAGACAGCATCGTTTCCAAGATCGCGCCGAAGGCTGAGGAGACGGCGGATGCCGACGCTCCTACCCGGGCGCAAGGGCAGCAGCGCGGCAACGGGCAAGGGCAGGGACAGAATGGCCGAGGTGGCGGCGGGCGCAACAGCGCCATTCTCGTCGCCACGCAGGCTGTCGTCCAGGGCGTCGTCAACGACCGGCTGAACGCCATCGGCACGGGTGACGCGATCCGCTCGGTTGCGGTCACGCCGCAGGCATCGGGCACGATCCGCGAAATCCTCATCAAGTCGGGCGACAGGGTCAAGGCCGGGCAGGTGCTCGCCAAGCTCGACAGCGAGGAGCAGGTGATCGCCCGCGGCCAGGCCGATGTGGCGGTCAAGGCCGCCGTCGAGAAATCCAACCTCTATCACAACATCAAGTCCAGCGTGTCGCGCATGGACGTATTCGATTCCGAGATCGCCGAGCAAGGCGCTCGGTTGCAATTGCAGGCCGCCGAGCTCAATCTCGCACGGCGTAATATCACCGCGCCGATCGACGGCATCGTCGGCATCGTACCGGTCAATATCGGCGACAACGTCACGACGAGTATCCCGATCGTCACACTCGACGACCGTTCGGAAATCCTCGTCGATTACTGGGTGCCGGAGCGCTTCGCCAATACGGTGTCGGTCGGCCAGCCGGTCGAGGCGATGTCGGTAGCACGGCCGGGACAGGTCTTTGCGGGCGTGGTCGAAGCTGTCGACAACCGCATCGACGCGGCAAGCCGCACGCTTCGCCTGCGCGCCAAGATCGACAATAGTTCGGATGAACTGCGCGCCGGCATGTCCTTCAACGTCAGCATGAAATTTGCCGGCGACAAATATCCGGCGGTCGACCCGGTCTCCGTGCAGTGGGACTCGCAGGGCTCCTTCGTCTGGCAGGTCAACGACGACAAGTCACGCAAGGTGCGGGTCAGCATCGTGCAGCGCAACCCGGATTTCGTGCTCATCAAAGCCGACCTCAAGGACGGCGACGTGATCGTCACACAGGGCCTCCAGCGCGTGCGTGAGGGTGGGGCGGTGCGTGTCAGCGCCGATGTCGCCGCGAATGCGGAGGTCGTCGCCCGATGAGCGTGACCGAAATTCATCAGGACAGAGCCTCGGGCAAGCAGAGCTTCACCGCGCTCTTCGTTCGGCGGCCGATCCTGGCGCTGGTGTTCAACACGCTAATGGTCGTTGCCGGCCTTGCTGCCTATGTCGGCGTCGAGGTGCGCGAACTGCCCGATGTCGATCGTCCCGTCGTCACCGTGCGCACCACCTTCGACGGCGCATCGCCGCAGACGATCGACCAGGAACTGACCAAGGTGATCGAGGGGGCGGTCGCGCGCGTCAGCGGCCTGAAATCGATTTCGTCGACCTCGTCCTTCGGTCAGAGCCGGGTGACGTTGGAATTCTCGGATGCGATCGATCTCTCGGTCGCCGCCAATGACGTGCGCGACGCGATCGGCCGCATTACGCAGAACCTGCCCGACGAAGCCGATGCGCCGCAGATCGTCAAGGCGGATTCGGATTCCTCGGCGATCATGCGCCTCGCCGTCACCTCCACCAATCTCAACATGGACGATCTGACCCAGCTCGTCGAAAACGAGGTGATTGATCGCCTCGCCTCCGTCGACGGGGTTGCCGACGTCGAGGAATATGGCGACCAAGAGAAGGTGTTCCGCGTCGACGTCGACCAGGGGGCTCTCGCCAGCCGCGGGCTGACCATCGCCGACCTGACGAAGGCGCTCGATAATGCGGCACTCGACGTGCCGGCCGGCTCGCTGAAGAGCAATACGCAGGATATCGTGGTGCGCGCCACCGCCAACCTGCAGACGCCGGCGGATTTTTCCAACGTCATCCTGCAGGACCGCGTCCGGCTCGGCGACGTCGCGACGGTGATGCTCGGGCCACGCGACGGCGAGACAGCGCTGCGCTCCAACGGCAGGCCGGGCATCGGCCTCGGTATCATCCGCCAGGCGCAGTCGAATACGCTGAACATCTCGACCGGCATCAAGGCGGCCGTCGACCAACTGTCGAAGACGTTGCCCGAGGGCACGACGATCGCCATCACCAGCGATGACGCCGTCTTCATCCAGGGTGCAATCCACGAGGTAGTGCTGGCGCTGGTGCTCGCCGCCGTCATCGTCACCGCCGTCATCTACCTCTTCCTGCGCGACTGGCGGGCGACGCTGATCCCGGCGGTCAGCATGCCGGTGGCGCTGATCGGCACGCTGGCGGCGATCTATATGGTCGGCTTCTCGATCAACATCCTGACGCTGCTCGCGATCGTGCTGGCGACCGGCCTCGTCGTCGACGACGCGATCGTGGTGCTCGAAAATATCGTACGCCGGCGCTCCGAAGGCATGGGACCGCGCGCCGCCGCGGTGCTCGGCACGCGCGAGGTGTTCTTCGCCGTGATCGCCACGACGGCGACGTTGGCGGCGGTCTTCATTCCGCTCTCCTTCCTGCCGGGACAGGTCGGCGGCCTGTTTCGCGAATTCGGCTTCGTGCTCGCCTTCTCGGTCGGACTGTCGTCGATCGTGGCGCTGACGCTGTGTCCCATGCTTGCCTCGCGCATGCTCACGAAGCCGATGCTCGAAGATCACGGCGCGCTTGGCCGCTTCGGCGGGGCGCTTGCCAATCTCTACAAAGGGGCTCTGCACGGCTGTCTCAACGCGCCCTTCGTGGTCATCCTCTTCTCGGTGATCTTTGCCGGTGCGGCACTCGTCGCCTTTTCGACGGTGAAGAGCGAGCTGACGCCGGAAGAGGACCGGTCGATGGTGATGATGCGGCTGACGACGCCGCAGGGATCGAGCCTCGAATATACCCGCGACAAGATGCAGCTCGTCGAGGAATATCTGCAGCCGCTGGTCGACAGCGGTGACATCCGCAACGTCTTCTCGATCTCCGGGCAGGGCGGTTCGCTGAACAGCGGCTTCATGGTGCTAACGCTCGCCCCCTGGGGAGAACGTGACAGGACACAGACGGAGATCGTCCGCGATATCAACCAGGCAGCCTCCAGGGTGCCGGCGCTGCGCGGCAATGCAATTTCCTCCAACAGCCTGCGCATCCGCGGTGCCGGCAGTGGTCTACAGATGGCGCTGATCGGCAATGATCACGAGGCGTTGACGGCGGCGGCCGCCAAGCTGGTTCAGGCCCTGGAGGCCACTGGCCAATATGATACGCCGCGCCTGACCAACGAGCCCAGCCAGGCGCAGGTATCGGTGGCGATCGATCGCGAGCGCGCGTCCGATCTCGGCATCGACATAACCGGGCTCTCGACGGCGATCCAGTCACTGCTCGAAGGGCGCTCGGTGGTCGACGTCTTCGTCGACGGCGAATCCTATCCCGTGCTTCTGACCTCGACGACGCGACCGATCGACGATCCGACAGACCTTGAGAACGTGTTCCTCAAGACTGGCGACGGCAAGATCGTGCCGATGTCGGTCATTGCCACGATGAAGGAAGGTTCGGTCGCGCCGCAGCTCAACCGCGAGCAACAGCTCGCCTCTGTCGCGATCACCGCCGGCCTCAGGAACGGCATGTCGCTCGGTGATGCCGTCAGCCAAGTGACGGCGCTTGCCGAGCCGCTGCTGCCGCCAGGCTCTCGCTTGCTGCCGCTAGCGGAAGCGGCGACTCTTGAAGAGAATTCGAGCGGCATGGCGCTGACCTTCGGCTTCGCCATCGTCATCATCTTCCTGGTGCTGGCCGCGCAGTTCGAAAGCGTGCTCTCTTCGCTGATCATCATGTCGACTGTGCCGCTTGGTCTTGCCTGCGCCATCTTCGCACTTGTTATCACCGGCTCCAGCCTCAATATCTACAGCCAGATCGGCTTGGTGCTGCTGGTCGGCGTCATGGCGAAGAACGGCATCCTGATCGTCGAATTCGCCAATCAGCTGCGCGACCGGGGCGAGGATGTGCGGTCCTCCATCGAGAAGGCTTGCGCGCTACGCCTTCGCCCTGTGATGATGACGATGATCGCCACCATCCTCGGCGGCGTGCCACTGGTCTTTGCCCATGGCGCGGGCGCCGAAGCGCGCATTGCGCTCGGCTGGGTGATCGTCGGCGGTCTCGGTTTCGCGACGCTGGTGACGTTGTTCATCACGCCGGTCGCCTATCTGCTGCTTGCCCGCTTCGCCAAGCCGCACGCCCATGAGGAGGCGCGCCTGCACGAAGAGATGTCGGTCGCCACGCGGCCGCGCCCTGCGCCCGACGAGCAGCTACAGGCGGCCGAATAAGGCCTTAATCCGATTTCGAACGCTGCCGGACCTGCTGCATCGTTCCTTGAATCGTAATCGATTTAAGGAGAAAATTATGCAGCAATTCGAAGTGCTACAGCGTCCTTTGCTGGTCTGAGAAGACGCGCGACGCCGCAAGCCGGCGGCGTTTCACTTGGTGTATGAAACCTTGTGAAATAAGCTAAATTACTTCTGAAGTTTAGTCGTTTATTAAGCATAAACGGCAATGATTGCTACCGGTAACCGACTGGTCTTCTTCGTTTCTTGGAGGCCGCAACGCGCTGGAATTCCAGCGACCCCGGACATGAGAGTCCGTGCGGACGGTTCATTTCTTGTGCAGTTTGCGTCCTGTTGTGTTTTTGGAGTTTAGTTTCGTGAGTATTTATCAGCGCGTCTCGGTGGATGCGGCGCTTCATGTGCTGCGCGATATCAACCGTAATATGGCGGTCACGCAAAACCACATCACCACCGGCATGCGTGTCGCAGAGGCCAGAGACAATTCCGTCTACTGGTCGATCGCTACCACTGCTCGAACCGACAACAAGGCGGTTTCGGCGATCCAGGATGCACTCGGTATGGCGGCGGCGACGATGGGAACGGCCTATACCGGCGTTCAGAATGTCATCGACGTCGTCTCCGAAATCAAGGCCAAGCTCGTTGCCGCGACCGAAGACGGCATCGACAAGAACAAGATCAACGAGGAGATCAAACAGCTGCAGGAGCAACTGCGCAGCGTTTCGGAATCGGCGACCTTCAATAGCGACAACTGGGTGGTTCTCAACGACGACGCGACGCCGACGCAGCCGCGCCAGATCCCGGCCTCCTTCATCCGCAACGCTGACGGCACGATCTCGGTCGGCATGCTGAGTTACCATATCGACACGACGCCGAGCGGGACCACGACTTCCAAGGACGCGCGCTACCTGATCGACGATCGCGCCACCGGTTCGGGCGAATACGGCGTGCTGACATCGGCCTGCTTCGCCACCGAGCTCGGAGCCTCGCAGGACTATGTGCTGATGCAGAGCAAGAACGGCACCACCACCGGGCAGGTGGTGATTTCGCTCTCAGCCAGCACGACGAAAGGACAGGTCAGCGAAATGATCAGCGTCGTCGATGCAGCGCTGACGCAGCTGACGACGGTCGGTTCGGCTTTTGGCGCGCTGGAAAAACGCATCAATCTGCAGGACGACTTCGCGACGAAACTGCATGACAACATCACTGCCGGCATCGGCCGGCTCGTCGATGCCGACATGGAGGAGGAGTCGAGCAGACTGCGGGCGCTGCAGACGCAGCAGCAACTCGGCCTGCAGTCGCTGAACATCGCCAACGCAACTTACGATACCGTGCGGCAGTTATTCCAGAATTTCTGAGGCCAGACTCTTTTCATCCAAAACGCGTGAAATCGAACTCCGCAGGCAGGAAGTGCTTCCCGCCGCGGAGTTTTCACAAATTCCCGTGGAAGCGCAGGACGGCGTCCACCAAAACTGGTGATAAGGAGCGCATTCCAGCAACATGGCTGTGTTTCGATGCCCGAATTTGCCCTATCAGGAGAACATCTTCATTTTCTTGCCGCAATCCTTGCCATTTGCTCGCATCAGTCGAACGGAGACCGTCCTGTCCATGATCAAGAAATTCATACTTCTCGCTATTGCCGCAAGCTATCTCAGCGCCTGCACGACGACCGATCCCTATACCGGTGAACAGAAGGTTTCCAATACGGCCGGCGGCGCGGCGCTTGGCGCGCTGGGCGGTGCTCTCGTCGGCGTGGCTGTCGGCGGCGGCGGCCACGGCAAGCGTAATGCGGCGTTGATCGGCGCCGGCGTCGGCGCTCTCGCCGGCGGTGCGATCGGCAATTACATGGACCAGCAGGAATCCGAGCTTCGCGCCCAGCTCGAAGGCACCGGCATTTCGGTGACCCGTAACGGCGACAAAATTATCCTCAACATGCCCTCGAACATCACCTTCGACGTCGATCAGGACGCGGTGAAGCCAGGCTTCTATCCGACGCTGAATTCGGTGGCGATCGTGCTGCGCAAGTTCAACCGCACGCTGATCGACGTCAACGGCCATACTGATTCGACCGGCAGCCTGCAGCATAATCAAGACCTGTCGCAGCGCCGCGCGTTGTCGGTTGCCGATTATCTCGGCGGTCAGGGCATCGACCAGCGCCGCGTCTCCGCTGTCGGTTTCGGTCCGTCCCAGCCGGTCGCCTCCAATGCGAACGAGGCCGGCCGCGCGCAGAACCGCCGCGTCGAGATCCAGATCGCGCCGATCACACAGGGCTGATTCCGGCTCATATGCATTTGCGGAAAGGCCGGGTCACTCCCGGCCTTTTTCGTCAGTGCTGCATCGTCGCACCCTTGGTGATTTTGTCGACGATCTTCTTTTCGGCGCGCAAGGCGATGCCGACCACCTTGGCGTCTTCGGGCGCAAATTCTGCGAAGATGGCGCGGTTGGCTGCGTCGTGGCCGGTTGCAAACATTTCGTCGATAAAGAGCGAGCTGGTGATATCGCGCTCCAGCGCGCGGCGATGAATGGCTGATATGGTCGCCTCGTCTGCGGAGAGTACGATGATCGGCTGGATCGATAGCGGATTGTAGAGGTTGCCGGCGCGGTCCCTGTAGGCTTCGCCGATGATCTCGGGATGCCGGCCGGCGATGCCTGTCATCAGGAAGGCGGTGACGTTCAGCTTCTGCCAGCCGGCAAGATTGTTTCGCAGGACGACGGCAATTTTGGTATCAAACATCGGACGGTCTTTCACCTATCTACGGGTTACGGAGTATCGGGCGCGTTGAACCAGGATTTACATCCACAGGTCTTCGAAGGTCTTGAACGTTTGTGCGCGGGACCAACCGGCAACGCTATCCTGGCCGCACCGGCCTTTCCCGGCATCGAACGCATCGAGGCGCAGTTCTCCGGCAATGCCTTCGAGCCGCATCGGCACGACACCTATGCACTCGGCGTGACGCTGAAGGGAGTTCAGACCTTCCGCTATCGCGGCGAGCGGCGCTTCAGTCTGCCGGGGCAGGTGATCGTGCTGCATCCCGACGAGGAGCACGATGGTGGGGCGGGGACGGAGGACGGGCTGCAATACCGCATGCTCTACCTGGAGCCATCGCTGCTGCTTGAATGCTTGGAGGCGGATGGGGTCGGCCTGCCATTCGTCGGCGAACCCGTGATCGGCGATCCGGCGCTGGCGGGTGTACTGCTGGCGGCTCTCGGCGAACTCGACCGCGAACTGGACGCGCTTTTCGTCGACGATTTCGTATCGCAGGTGGCAGGCGGCCTGTCCCGGCATGCGCGCCTGCCGTCGCGGCCGCTGGGCCTCGTCGCCTGGCGGCAGGCGCGGGCGGCACGGGATTATCTCGTGGCGCATGCGACCCGGGCAGTGAATTCCGGCGAGCTTGAGGCGGTGACGGGTCTCGACCGTTTTGCGCTATCGCGGCATTTCCGGGCGGCCTTTGCCACCAGTCCGCATCGCTACCTGCTGATGCGGCGGCTGCAGCAGGCGCGGGCAATGATTGGCGCGGGCGAGGGGATTTCCGACGTGGCGGCAGCGACCGGCTTTGCCGACCAGAGCCATCTCAACCGCCATTTCAAGAAGGCCTACGGCATGACGCCTGGCCAGTGGGCAGCGCTCGCGCATAACTCCGCGCCGCACTCTAAAGCGCGTCGCGTCAATCCGGATTCATGCGACGCGCTAAGTCTTTGATTTATGCATGTCGTTATCCCAAAACCGCCGCACACTTTTGGGCGTTATGCATCAAGCGGGATTTTCCACAAGGCCGGAACGGCGCGCGATGAAACGGGCGAGTATCGGGCCGATCATCAGGATCACCAGGAAACGGCCGGTCTGCATCGCCATCACGAAGGGCACGTCGACATCGCTGGAGGCGGCGATGATGGCGACGGAATCAGCGCCGCCGGGGCTGGTGGCGAGATAGGCGGTCAGCGGATCTATGCCGGCGAAGATGTGAAGCGCCACCGCCATGCAGCCGCAGAGCGCCATCAGCAGCACGATGCAGGCCGATACCCTCGGCAGGGCGCGCGCCACGTGCTTGAGGATCGAGCGGGTGAAACGCAGACCGATGCTCCAGCCGACCAATGCATAGGCGATGGCGAGCAGCCACATCGGCAGCTCGATCTTTAGCAGGCCCATGCCCTGCAGCAGCGCGCCGAGAAAGAGCGGCACAATGATCGTGCCGCCCTGGAGGCGCAGGCGCCGGACACCATAGGCACAAAAGGCGGCAAAAGCCATCGTCGCTGCAAAGGCCGGCCAGTCGATCTCGGGAAAGAGGACGAGTGGCGGCGGCTCGGCGCCGTCGGCTGCCACCCACAGGCGCGAGATCACCGAGGCGCCGACGGCGACGAAGACGACGCGCAAATACTGCATGAAGGCGACGAGACGGGCATCGGCGCCATACGCTTCCGACATGATGACCATGGCGGAGGCGCCGCCCGGCGAGGAGCCCCAGACCGCGGTCGTTCCCGGCAGCACCTGCCAGCGCGTCAAAAGCCAGCCGAGGCCGGTGGCGATGGCGATGACCGAAAAGATGAACAGCAGAAAGAGCGGCGCGTCTTTCGCCATGGTGCCGAGAATATCGGGAGTGATGGTGCGCGCCATCATCAGGCCGACCAAGACCTGGCCGAACTGCAACGGCCAGAAGGGCACGCGAAGCTTTCCCTTGCCGACGGTCAGCGCCAGCGCGATTGCCGCGACCATCGGCCCGATCAGCAGCGAGGCCGGCAGGGCGAAGAGCTCGAGGAAGACGACGAGAGCTGTGGAAAGCGCGAGCAGCAGCGCCCATTTCAGCAGGCCGGCATCCCGAAGCAGGCGGCTCGCGTCGCTGAATGACATGATCTCCGTCTCTTTCCTGGCCGTGCCAAGCCCTGAGGTTGAAGGTAGGAGAAGCTCCGGCATGACGAAGAGAGGCCGGCTGCAGGAGCCGGCCGGCGCGGGTCCGGTATAGGTGGGTGGCACGGCGGCGGTCAATGGCGAAATCTGGCTTCTTGGCGTCTTGGAATGCGAAACTGATTCATGCGGTCGCTTCAAGCCGTTGTTTTAATGCAGATCGTCCTCCAAGCCACTGAACCGTTTTGAACGAAATGCACTAGAAATGCACATGGCTGACGAGAAAATCGAGCAGCGCGCGTACACGCGCCGGCAGCGGGCCACCCTGGCCCACATAGAGAGCGTAGAACTCTTCGAGATCGCCGGGATTGGCCTCCTCAAGCACCGGCACCAGGCGCCCGGCATCGATATCGGCGCGCACGGCGAAGGCGGCAAGGCGGGCAAGGCCGGCACCTGACAAAGCGAGGTGGCGCATGGCTTCGCCGTCTCCCACCTGCACGCCCGGTGTGATCGGGATCATCACCGTTTCGCCGTCGTCGCGCAGCGGCCAGCCCTCGATAGCGCGGGCATAGGAAAAGCCGATACGGCAATGACGGCGGAGATCGGCGGTCGTGCGTGGTTTGCCGTGACGCGAGAGATAATCCGGCGACGCGACGATGATCTTGCCGGTGGCGCCAAGCTTGCGGGCGATCAGGCTGGAATTCTTCAAGGGGCCGGCGCGGATCGCGACATCGGCGCGCTCTTCCATCAGGTCAACTATCCTGTCGGTATGGGAAATATCCAGCGTCACGGCCGGATGAAGCGCCATGAAAGCAGGCACGAGCGGCGCCAGCAGATGGTTGCCGAAGGAGCCGCTGGTGTTGATGCGGATGCGGCCTGAGGCCTGTTCGCCCGTCGAGGCCTGATATTCGGCCTCGGTGATATCGGCAAGGATGGCGATGCTGCGCTCGTAGAAGTCGCAGCCTTCCGGCGTCAGTTGCAGCCGTCGCGTGGAGCGGTTGACGAGGCGGGCGCCGAGGCGTGTCTCCAGCCGGGCGACGAGTTTGCTGACGGCCGACGGCGTCATGCGCCGGACCGTGGCGGCCGCCGAAAAGCCACCGCGCTCGACGACACTGACGAAGACTTCCATTTCGCCGGAGCGATTGATGTCCTGACGGCCCATGATGAATTCACGTCACAAATGTTTTGCTTTTGAGCAATCTATATCATCGAACCGCCAAGGTCTATCTCATAGGAAGACAGGAGACAGGTCCATGGACTACAGAAATCTCGGCGCATCCGGCCTCAGAGTACCGATCTTAAGCTTCGGCGCGGGTACATTCGGCGGCAGCGGCCCGCTGTTCGGCGCCTGGGGCAATACCGATGCCGAGGAAGCCCGGCGGCTCGTCGACATCTGCCTCGAAGCCGGTGTCAATCTCTTCGACACAGCCGACGTCTATTCGGCCGGCGCTTCCGAAGAGGTGCTCGGCCAGGCGATCCGCGGCCGGCGCGACGCTGTGCTGATCTCGACGAAGACGGCGCTACCGATGGGCGAGGGGCCGCAGGACTGGGGAGCGTCGCGGGCGCGGCTGATCCGCGCCACCGAGGATGCACTGCGCCGGCTCGGGACCGATTATATCGACCTGCTGCAGCTTCATGCTTTCGATGCCTCGACGCCGGTCGAGGAGGTGCTGTCGACGCTCGACGGGCTCGTAGCATCAGGCAAGGTCCGCTATGTCGGCGCTTCGAATTTTGCCGGCTGGGAACTGATGAAGTCGCTCGCCGCCGCCGAGCGCCACGGCTATCCGCGTTATGTCGCCCATCAGGTCTATTATTCGCTGGCAGGGCGCGATTACGAATGGGAGCTGATGCCGCTTGGTGCCGACCAGGGTGTGGGAGCGCTGGTCTGGAGCCCGCTTGCCTGGGGACGGCTGACCGGCAAGATCCGCCGTGGCCAGCCGCTGCCTGCGGCAAGCCGTCTACACGAGACGGCGCAATACGGCCCGCCGGTCGACGACGAAAAACTGTTCGACATCGTCGACGTGCTCGACGCCATCGCAGCCGAGACCGGCCGGACGGTTCCGCAGATCGCCATCAACTGGCTGCTCAGCCGGCCGACAGTGTCGAGCGTTATCATCGGCGCCCGCAACGGGCAGCAGCTCAGGCAGAACCTCGGCGCAGTCGGCTGGAGTCTGTCGAAGGCTCAGATCGAAAGGCTCGACGCCGTCAGCGCGGTGACGGCGCCCTACCCCTATTTCCCCTATCGGCGGCAGGAGGGTTTTGCGCGGCTCAATCCGCCGATCGTCTGAGGCGCCGGGGCGTCGGATTTGGCTATAACAGCGGCCTACAACAAAGAGGGAATGAATTCTTCTCCCAATCTTAACTGGACAGCCGCTTTGACTTGCCGCATACCCAGCCTAACCTGCGGAACACGATATGGTTTCCGCGGAATAGCAGGGAGATCAAAGGGATGGCGCTGAAGGACGCAAAGGCCGGCACACGCAACGAGGTGGGTATCGCCGCCGTGCTTGGCATTCTCAAGCAGAGCTTCGGCAAGCGCTTCCAGACCGGGCAGTCCTTCCGCGAACAGCATGCCCATACGACCACCTATATCCCACCGCAGCTGCCGGACGGGGTGCTCTTCGCCGAGAGTGCCGAGGATGTGAAGGCGGCGGTCAGGGCGTGTGCGACCCACAAGGTGCCGGTCATCGGATTCGGCACCGGCACCTCGCTGGAGGGGCAGATCAATGCCGCCCATGGTGGTATTTCGATCGATTTCAGCCGCATGAACCGGGTGCTCGAGGTCAATCCCGAAGATCTCGATTGTACCGTCGAGCCGGGCGTGACACGCGAAGCGCTGAACATTCACCTGCGCGATACCGGCCTGTTCTTCCCGATCGATCCCGGCGCCAACGCCTCGATCGGCGGCATGACCTCGACGCGGGCGTCCGGCACCAATGCCGTGCGCTACGGAACGATGAAGGACAATGTTCTTGCCGTCACCGCGGTCACCGCCAATGGCGAAGAGATCCGCACGGCCCGGCGCGCCCGCAAATCCTCGGCGGGCTACGATCTGACGCGGCTCTTCGTCGGTGCCGAGGGCACGCTCGGCATCCTGACCTCGGTGACGCTGCGCCTGCAGGCGATCCCGCAGAAGATCGCCGGCGGGGCCTGCGCCTTTCCGAGCGTCAAGGCCGCTTGCGATGCCGTCATCATGACGATCCAGATGGGCATTCCGGTGGCGCGCATCGAGCTCCTCGACACGGTGCAGATGCGGGCCTGCAATGCTTATTCCGGGCTTTCCTATGCCGAAAGCCCGACACTCTTCCTCGAATTCCACGGCACCGACGAGACGGTGCCGCTGCAATCGGCAGCCTTTGCCGAGATCGCGGCGGAATGTGGGGGCGGCGAATTCCTGTGGACCGCCAATGCCGAGGAACGGACAAAACTCTGGAAGGCGCGCCACGACGCCTATTGGGCCGCAAGGGCGCTGGCGCCCGGGCTTGCCGCACTTTCGACCGATGTTTGTGTTCCGATATCGAGGCTTGCCGATTGTGTTTCCGCTACGCAGGCGGATATCGAGGAGCACGGGCTGCTGGGGCCGATCGTCGGCCATGCCGGCGACGGGAACTTCCATGTGCTGCTGTTGTTCGACGACAGAAGGGCAGAAGACATCGCCATGGCTGAGAGCTTCGTGCAGCGACTCAACCAGCGGGCACTCGACCTGGACGGGACATGCACCGGCGAACACGGGATCGGGCAAGGCAAGATGGCGTTTCTGGAACAGGAGCTTGGCGGCGCGGTGGATCTGATGCGACAGGTGAAACAGGCGCTCGATCCGGACGACATCTTCAATCCCGGCAAGATTTTCCACCATGGCTGAAAACGGAATACTCTCATGAACTTGGGCCTTGCCCCCGGCATGAATAGCGCTAGAACAGGATGATGTTGGGCCGGCTCAACCTAAAATCTGAATTCTGTTCTCAAATAAAGAGTTAGAGCATGATGTCGTCCGAAAATCGCTCACACTTTTCGGCATCATGCTCTAGTGTCGGCAACAGAATCCCGAATGGAGACGCTTTGCATTGGTAGGCCGGTTCCTCGTCTTTCTGGGGGGAGTGATCGTCGTAGTGCTGTTTGTGGCGCTGCTTGCGCCGCTGTTCATCGACTGGACGGATTTCCGCAAGAATTTCGAGGATCAGGCAAGCCGCATTATCGGCAAGAAAGTCACCGTCTACGGCACGGTGGATGCGCGCCTGCTGCCGTTTCCATCGGTGACGCTGCATGACGTGCGCGTCGGCCAGGAAGCGGACGGCACGCCGATCGTCAAGGTCGAGCAGTTCTCTATGGATGCGGAGCTCGCACCTTTCCTGTCGGGTGAAGCGCTGATCTTCGACATGCGCATCGTCAATCCGAAGGTGCGCTTGAGATTGCTCAAGGACGGCACGCTCGACTGGATGCGCGGCAGCCGCGCGGAAATACCGGCAAGGACCGTCGTACTTGAAAACGTGCATGTCAGCGGCGGCGAGGTCGAATTCATCGACGACCAGTCGGGCCGCTCGCGTCGCATCACCGGCCTCAATGCGGAAATGTCGGCAAAGTCGCTGGCCGGTCCCTGGCGCATCGAGGGCGACGCTGCGCTCGACGGCGAGCACGGCGGCTTCTCGATCTCGAGCAGTCAGCCGGACGAGAAGGGCGTGCTGCGCATGCGCACGAGGCTTTCGCCGGACAAGCACCCTGTCAGCGTCGATCTCGACGGCGAACTGAAACTCGTCGACAGCAGGCCGAACTATCAGGGCCAGCTTTCGGCCGCGATCGAAATCCGCAACAGCGCCAAGCCCGCCAACAAAAAAGAGCAGCCGCCGCGTGTCAAGGGCCGCTTCGAACTCACCAATGAACGCATCCGCATTCCCGAATACCGGATGGAGATCGGCCCGACCGACGATCCCTATGTCATAACCGGCGAGGCGACGCTCGATACCGGCAATGCGCCGGAATTCCTGTTGACCGCTGATGGGCAGCAGATCGACGTCAACCGCATCGGCAATCAGGGCGCGTCGGGCAAGACGACACGGGATCCCGCTGTTTCGGCGCGCCAACGGCTGAATTCGCTGATCGATATCGTCCGGCAGGTGCCGATCCCGCAGGTGCCGGGCAAGGCGAGCGTCAAACTGCCGGCGATCGTCGCCGGCGATACGACGCTGCGCGACGTCCAGCTGGAGCTCGAACCTGCCGGCACCGGCTGGATGATCGACAGCGCCACCGGCACGCTGCCGGGGCGTACGCAAGTGGAAGGCAAGGGCAAGCTCCTGCTTGAGGGCGAAGCTTCGTTCAATGGCCAGATCGTGGTGGCCTCCAGCCAGCCGACGGGGCTTGCCTCCTGGCTTGCCGGCTCGGTCGATCCGGCTATCCGGCAATTGCGGCAGGCTGGCTTTTCCGCGAATGTCAGCCTGACGCACGAATTGCAGCGTTTTGAAAATCTCGAGATTGCCATCGGACCGGCGACGCTGAAGGGTCGGCTGGAGCGCCAGGCGATCTCCGGCCAGACGCCGACGCTGTCGGTGGCGCTGAACGGCGATACGCTCGATCTGGACGCGCTGCAGGCGCTGAGCGGGCTCATGACTGGCCCGGATGCCGGCGATAACGTGCTCGACCACAAGATCGCCGCCCAGCTCAAGGCCGATAAGTTCACGGCCTTCGGCGTCGACGCCGAGAATGTCGAGACCACCTTTACGATCGCCGATGGGGCGCTTGCCGTCGACCAGCTGTCGATCAAGAACATCGCAGGCGCCGAGCTGACGGCGACGGGCAGGGCGGAGGGCTCGCTGCTCGATTACAAGGGCGCCGGTGAGATCACTTTCAAATCGGCCGATCCCGGCGGGTTCTTCACCATGCTGCGCGGGCACCTGCCGCATCACCCGGTGCTCGACCGGCTGGTGCGCAATGCCGGTTGGTACGGCAATACGGCCTTGCGCGGCGCACTGACGCTCGGCGGCGACGAGGGCAACGCGCTGACCGTGACGCTTGCCGGCGTGGCGAACGGCAGCCGCGTCAATCTCGACTACCGCATGTCCGACCTCCTGGCGTTGACCGGCAACGGCACGACGAGCCTCGAGGCGACGCTCGAAAACGCCGTGCCGTCCATCCTGTTCGGTCAGGCCGGGCTCGACCCACTGCCGGTCGATGTCGGGGCCAATGGCCGCCTGACGCTCAAGGTGAAGGCATCGGGCAACGATCCCGCCGATGCGGCGCTGAGCTTTGCGACCGACCGGACCTCGTTCATGGCCAACGGCAAGGTCGATGTCCGGCCGGAGAGCTTCATGAACGGCCAGATCGCACTGTCGCTCGACAGCGCCGATATCGACCCCTATCTCATCATGAACGGCATCGCCCTGCCGCAGACCGGAACCGGGCTGCCGCTCGGCTTGCAAGTCAATGCAGCCGTCGATGGCGACAAGATCGTCCTTTCGGATCTTAAGGGGCATGCGGCCGACAACGAATTTTCAGGTGCGCTGACCGTCGACCGGAAGGCTGCGAAGACGACCGCGAGCGGCGGCCTGACACTCTCTAAGGCCGATGCCGGCTGGCTCGGCGAGGCGGTATTCGGCCAGATCGTCGATCCCGCCAACGGTCAGCTGACGACGGCGCCGCTGGGGCTGCCCGTCTTCAAGGATCTCGACGTCAACGTGAAGCTGACGGCCAAGCAGTTCTGGCCGGGCCTACCGGAAACGGCGGTGTCGGACTTCACCAGCAACGTCGCCTACAAGGGCGACGAGCTGCAGCTCAACGACATGGCCGGCAACTGGGACGGCGGAAAGCTTTCCGGCAACCTGCTCTTCACCAATGCCAACGGCACCGGCTTCCTACAGACGAAGATTGCGCTTGCCGATTCCGATCTTTCCGGCGTCGTCTGGCTGCGCGACGGCGCGCCGATCGCCAACGGCAAGTTCGGATTGTCGCTGTCGATGGAGGCCTCGGGCAAGACGATCGGCGAGATCGCCAGCTCGCTCAATGGTTCCGGCGAACTGAGGCTCGGCGATACCAGCATACGCGGGCTGAACCTTGCCATCCTTCCGCCGCTGCTTGCCGCGACCGATACGATGCAGGAGCAGATCAATGCCGGCAAGGTGCACCCGATCATCGAGACGCTGCTCAGCAACGGCGAGGCGAAGCTGCCGCCACTCGGCATCCCCTTCAACATCACCGACGGGACGCTGAGGGTGCAGAACGTCACCGTCGCCAACGATCTCGCCCGCATCACCGCCGATGCGCAGATCGCGCTGCCGGAAGAGCGGGTCAGCGCGACGCTGGGTGTCGGATTCAATCCGGGAACAGAAGCGCTTTCCGGCGCCGAGCCGGCGCTCAAGCTGAATTTTTCCGGCATGCTGCCGTCACCCGGCAAGACGATGGATGTCACCGATATCACCAGCTATCTGTCGCTGCGCGCCTTCGAGCGCGAGCGTCGGCGGGTCGAGCGACTGCAGGCGATCGTGCTCGAAAAACAGCGGCTGCGCCGCGAGGTGGCGCTCTATCGGTTTAACGACGCCGAGCGCATCAAGGCGGCCGAGATCGAGCAACAACGGCAGGCGGAGGAAGAGCGGCTGCGTGCATTGGCGCAGGAGGCTGCCGAACGCAGGGCCGCCGCCGAGGCGGATGCCGCACGTGTTGCGGCTGAAGCGAAGGAGAAGGCGGATGCGCAGGCAAGGGCAGCAGCCGAGGCAGCGCGTCAGGGCGAGCAGTCGCAGCCCGGCCAGCTTAATTTCGATCATGTGCCGGGTGTTCAGGCGCAATAAAGCGAGCCACAGCCACGGCTCTTCTTCTCTCGGCGACTTGCCTTGTTCTCTCCGGCGCGGGCCGGTTGACCGGCCGTTACGACGATCACGTTGACGTGACGACGTAACAAACCGCCCCCTCACAGCGAAATCAAACATATCGGGTTGGGTGGTTCCAACATCGAAGCCGTTTGAAAAGGGAGCGCCAACATGAACCAGCGGGGAAAGATCGCTGTAACGATCGCATCAGCTCTTGCCGCCGTCACGACCACGATGCCGGTATTTGCCGCCGATCGATCACCGACGGTTGTCGAGCTGTTCACCAGTCAGGGCTGCTCGTCTTGCCCACCAGCCAACGCCAATCTAATCAAGATCAGCAGCCGCCCGGACGTGCTGGCGCTGAGCTTTTCGGTGACCTATTGGGATTATCTCGGGTGGAAGGACACCTACGGGAAACCGGAATATACGCAACGGCAGGTCGACTACGAGCCGGCGCTGCGGCAAGCTGGTCCCTTCACGCCGCAAATGGTGGTGAACGGCACGACAACCATAGTCGGCAACCGCCTTTCGACGTCGAAGCGCTGTTATCCCAGGCGCGACCGGCCAAAGGGCCGAGCCTCGCACTTGATCATGATCTCATCGAGATTGGCGGAACCTCCAATGTCGCGAACGCGGCCGACGTCTGGCTCGTTCGTTATGATCCGCGCATCGAATCCGTTCCGGTGGCGCGTGGCGAGAATGAGGGCAACACCCTGCCGCACACCCATGTCGTGCATCGTCTCGATCGCTTGGGAATATGGAATGGATCGAAGGCTTCCTTTCCCCTTCCTCTGTCGGAATCAGGGTTGAAAACGGCCATCCTGGTGCAGGCGCCGAATGGAGGTCCCATCCTGTCGGCGATCACGGACTGAGCTTTGCAACGACACTCTCAATGACGCGCGGCCACGTTGCGCGTCACCTTGCCTGAATTGCGGCCTTCAGCCACGAGAGCACATGCAGCCGCAGCGCTGAGGAGAGGTTGCTGTCCGTAGGGCGGTGGTCGTCGATTTCGGAAATCAGGGTAGCGAGCGGGATCGAACGGCTTGCGGCGATCGTCTTCAGTTCGGCCCAGAATTCATCTTCGAGCGAGAAGCTGGTGCGATGACCGTGCAGTGTCGCCGAATGCTTACGGATCACGACGGGCTGTTTCAGATCTTGATTGGGGTTTAGAGATCGATTCAAGGTGATCGCGCAAGTGGCTGATCGCAGAATCCATTCCGGCTCTTAAAGCTTTGCGTGAAGCCGTCATGCGCCGTCGTCATCGGTTTCGATCCGGCCGTCGCGATGGGCCTTGTCTGCCTTGTCATTCAAGCTGCGGGTCAGTTGTTTCTCGGCCTTGGTGCGGCCGAAGGAGATGCGGTTCTGCTCGGCCTGCCTCTCCTTTTCGGAACGGGCCTGCTTCTTGCGGAACTGGCGCAGGTTGACGATTTCGGCGCTCATGGCCCTCGATTCCTATGGAAAACGGAGGCAAAGCCTCCCTTTCAAATCACTGCTTCTTGCGAAAGGAGTCGAGTGAGACGACGGAGCCGGGTTTTTTCTCCTCGCCGTCGGCGGGTTTTGCGCCCGCGGCGTCATCGGGCTTTCCGGCCGCATCCACCGGATAGGCAGTGATTTCGCCGGACGGCAATTCCTCGCCATCGGCGAGAGGCACATCGAATTCGAGCTCGAAGTTGACGGAGGGATCGTAGAAACCGCGGATCGCATTGAATGGGATGACCAGCTTTTCCGGAACGTCCGAGAAGGAAAGGCCGATCTCGAAATGCGTTTCAGTGATCTTCATATCCCAGAACTGGTGCTGGATGACGATGGTCATCTGCTCGGGGTATTTCGACTTCAGGTGCTGGGAGATCCGCACGCCGGTCGCGCCGGTGAGGAAGGTGATGAAGAAGTGATGATCACCGGGCAGGCGACCCGTAGCTGCGACTTCCGCCAAAACCTTGCGGATGACGCCGCGAAGTGCATCCTGTGCCAGAATGTCGTAGCGGATATGATCCTGCCCCATGCTTTTCCTGTCTTTCGTCGGTTCGGAGTCTTTTCACAAGGTTGTATGCCACGTCCGGGCGCCTTGGGAAAGACCGGAGCCGAGTCACGTTTTTAAGCAGCATACATGATTTCGGCGGCAGGGAGAAGGTGAAGGCTTCTGTTGCCAGGTGCCTTCGGACCCCGCCTAGAGGTGCGAACCACTAGGACTTTGATTGAAGTGTCACACCGCGATTAAGCAGCGAGACGAGCTTCCGCATAGTTGTCGTTTGCAACTACAATTTTAGCCCGATAACGGCGGTACAATGCCGAGCAAAAAGACGATCTTTACACCCTTGTCGATCCTGTTTCGCCCCCATCAAAAGCCGGCCTTTAAGACCGCCGGTTTTTGGTGGAGGCGCCGGGTACCGCCCCCGGGTCCAATAGGTTTATTACACCGCTCATTTATCGCCATAGCCGGCCCGAAAGCCGGCAGGGGTGATATAGTGGTTTCCTCAGCCCAAGGAAAGGGCAAACGTCATAAAAGCGTAATGCGATCCATCAAAAACATTGGGAAAATGCCCGCCGGTGATTGGTTTCCCGGTTCCGAAGGCTTAAATTAGCCGAAACGGAATCAGCGCGACATGAAGCAATATCTCGATCTCTTGAATCATGTGTTGGAAAAGGGCTCCGACCGGGGCGACCGTACCGGCACCGGCACGCGTTCGGTCTTCGGCTATCAGATGCGCTTCGACCTCGACGAGGGCTTCCCCGTCCTCACCACGAAGAAGCTGCATCTGCGCTCGATCATCCACGAGCTTCTCTGGTTCCTGAAGGGCGAGACGAACATCCGCTATCTCAAGGAGAACGGCGTTTCGATCTGGGACGAATGGGCCGACGAAAACGGCGATCTCGGGCCGGTCTACGGCGCCCAGTGGCGCTCCTGGCCAGCGCCGGACGGCGGCCATATCGACCAGATCGCCAATCTGGTCAAAGGCATCGTCAACAATCCGAATTCGCGCCGCCACATCGTCTCGGCCTGGAATCCGGCCGAGGTGGACGAAATGGCGCTACCGCCCTGCCATTGCCTGTTCCAGTTTTATGTGGCTGACGGCAAGCTTTCCTGCCAGCTCTACCAGCGTTCGGCCGATATCTTCCTCGGCGTGCCGTTCAACATCGCCTCCTATGCGCTGCTGACGATGATGGTGGCTCAGGTGACCGGGCTGAAGCCCGGCGATTTCGTCCACACGCTCGGCGACGCCCATCTCTATCACAACCATTTCGACCAAGCGAAGCTGCAGCTGGCGCGCCGGCCGAAACCGCTGCCGTTCATGCGCATCAATGCTGATGTGGAGGATATTTTCGGCTTCACCTTCGACGACTTCGAGCTGATCGGCTACGAGGCCGATGCCAGCATCAAGGCGCCGATCGCCGTCTGATCCGGGACAACTCATGGCTGACATCCGCAGGACCATTATCGCCGCCGTTGCCCGCAACGGCACTATCGGCCGCGATGGCGACATGCCGTGGCGGCTTTGGAGCGATCTCAAACGCTTCAAGGTGCTGACATTGGGAAAGCCTGTGGTGATGGGCCGCAAGACCTACGATTCGATCGGCAAACCGCTGCCGGGACGGCCGAACGTCGTTATTTCGCGACAGGCGGCGATAGACCGTGCTGATGTCAGCATGGCCCATTCGCTGCCCGAGGCGATAAAGGCGGCCGAAAGGCTGGCGCTCGAAACCGGCGTCGACGAGATCTGCATTCTCGGCGGTGGGCAAATCTATGCCCAGGCGATCGGTCTTGCCGACCGGATGTGCATCACGCATGTCGAGGCCGATCTTGACGGCGACGCGTCGTTTCCCGCGATCGATCCCGATATCTGGCAGGCAGGGGAGGCGATCGCGGTTCCAGCCGGCGAGAAGGACAGCTACCCCACGCGTTTCATCGTCTACGAACGTCGACACGCCTGAAAATGAACTATTTTCCAATTAAATTGACCAAGTTTCTCGCGCTGCGTTGAAAGCCGATGCGGCGATACCTATAACGGTCACCAACGCGTCCGCCGGTCAGCCCCCACGGTTTCGGATGCGTGGAGACTTAACGAACAACGAGGTTTTGATGCCCTGGAGCAATCAGAATGGCGGCGGCGGCCCTTGGGGCGGCGGCGGCGGTAATAATCAGGGACCATGGGGACAGGGGCCGAACCGGCCGCGCGGTAGCGGCGGCAAGGGCGGACCGCCCGATCTGGAAGATATCATCCGGCGCGGCCAGGACCAACTGCGCAACATCATTCCCGGCGGCTTCAACGGCGGCGTGGCGGTGATCGTCGCGGCGCTCGTCGCCGTCTTCTGGCTAATCCAGTGCATCTACGTCGTGCAGCCGGACGAACGCGGCGTCGAGCTGCGGTTCGGCAAGCCGAAGGAAGAGATTTCGATGCCGGGCCTGCATTTCCACCTGTGGCCGATGGAAACCGTGGAGACAGTCAAGGTGACCGTGCAGCAGCTGAACATCGGGGCGACTTCCGCATCGTCTTCGAACGGCCTGATGCTGTCCAGCGACAAGAGCGTCATCAACGTGCAGTTCGCCGTCTTTTACACGGTGAGTGACCCGAAGGCCTATCTCTTCAATGTCGAAAACCCGGCAGAGACCCTGCAGCAGGTTTCCGACAGTGCCATGCGTGAAATCGTCGGCCGGCGTCCGGCGCAGGACGCCTTCCGCAGCAATCGCCAGCCGATCGAAGTGGATGTGCTCAATATCCTGCAGGACACGATGAACCGCTATGGCGCAGGCGTGACCGTGACCGGAGTGACGATCCAGAACGTGGCGCCGCCGCGCGAAGTCGCCGATGCCTTCGAAGAAGTGCAGCGTGCCGGCCGTGACCGCGATAGCACGATCGAAGAGGCCAATCGCTACACGAATCAGAAGCTCGGCCAGGCGCGAGGCGATGCAGCGCGAATCCGTGAAGATGCCGCCGCCTACAAGGACCGTGTCGTGAAGGAGGCGGAAGGTGAAGCGCAGCGTTTCACTGCGATCAACGACGAATATTCCAAGGCGCCTGATGTGACCCGCAAGCGGTTGTACCTCGAAACGATGGAGCAGGTGCTGAAGAATTCCAGGAAGGTCATCATCGACGAGAAGCAGGGCGTCCTGCCCTATCTGCCGCTCAATGAGCTCGGCAAGCCGGCGCAGCAGGGAGGTTGAGTCATGACATCGAACAGACTTCCCATCATTTTCCTCATCCTCGCCATCGTGCTGGTCGGGCTCTATTCGTCCATCTTCGTGGTGAATGCGCGCGAGCAGGCCATCGTCGTCCGTTTCGGCCAGATCCAGACGGTCAAGACCGAGCCTGGCATTTACTTCAAGCTGCCCTTCGGCTTCATGGATGCCGACCGGGTTCAGCTGGTCGAAAAGCAGGCGTTGCGGCTCGATCTCGATAATATCCGCGTTCAGGTCCAGGACGGCCAGACCTTCGATGTCGATGCCTTCGTGATCTATAACATCTCGGATGTTCGCCGTTTCCGCGAAACAGTATCGGGCGATCGCGAAGCCGCGGAAGCGCGGTTGAGGGCGCAGCTCGATTCATCGCTTCGCCGCGTGTACGGTCTGCGTGACTACAATGCTGCGCTCTCGGAAGAGCGTGTCGCTATGATGCTGGAGATTCGCGACGATCTGCGCACAGATGCCGAAAACCTCGGCCTGCATATAGACGACGTTCGCATCCGCCGCACCGACCTTTCACCGGAAGTTGCTCCCAACACCTATAATGCCATGCGTTCGGAACGCCTCGCCGAGGCCGAGCGTATCCGTGCGGAGGGCAATGAGGAAGGCCAGCGGCGCCGGGCCATCGCCGACCGTCAGGTCGTCGAACTCACCGCAGGCGCCCAGCGCGATGCGGAAATCCTTCGAGGCCAGGGCGATGCGGACCGCAACCGCGTCTTTGCCGAAGTCTTCAGCAAGGATCCAGCCTTCTTCGAGTTCTATCGCTCGATGGCGGCCTATTCCTCTGCTCTCTCGTCGCAGGACACGACGCTGGTGTTGTCGCCGAATTCGGAATTCTTCCGCTATTTCGATAATGCCGCCGGCAGCTTGCAGCCACCGGCAAATCCTGCCGCACCGGCTGCGGCAGTTCCCGGCGCGGCTGCTCCCGCAGCTCCCGCCCAGCCGGCGAACTAACGGCAAAGGATGCCATTCGCATCCCGACAATCATGGAAGGGCTGGCCCGAGTGCCGGCCCTTTTTTCGTGGAATAGTCGAGATAATTTGGCTTTTGCGAGGCCACGTCACATTGCACGGGGATTTCGCGAAAAGGTGATTTCGCCCTCCATCATTCCGCCTTATGCTGGTGCTCAATGTGCGCATGTACCCCCCTATGAGGAAGCTTGATGGCCCCCACGATTCGCTCGCCCTTCAGACGAACGCTCGCGCTTATGGCCAGCGCTGCAATTCTTGCGCATGCCGGCATGAACGGGGTCGCGTATGCCCAAGCCGCGCCTCAGACGACCACACCTGGGGTTACGACACCTGCTCCGGCTACTCGGGAAACGACTGCTCCGACACCCACACCGCCGGCCGCGGCTGCACCGGAAACGGCTGCTCCCGCCCCGCAGCAGACGGCCCCGGCCCAGGCCGTCGTGCCCAACAGCGGTCCGGCTTCGGTCGCCGATCTCGCCGAGGGGCTGCTCGATGCCGTGGTCAACATCTCGACCTCGCAGAATGTGAAGGACGACGAGGGTGCAGGCCCGGCGCCGCGCGCGCCCGACGGCTCGCCGTTCCAGGAATTCTTCAACGATTTCTTCAACAAGCAGCAGGGCAACAAGGGCGGCAACCACAATGTCAGCTCGCTCGGTTCAGGCTTCGTTATCGATCCGGCCGGTTATATCGTCACCAACAACCACGTGATCGAGGGTGCCGACGATATCGAGATCAATTTCGCCAATGGTTCGAAGCTCAAGGCGAAGCTGATCGGCACCGATACGAAAACCGATCTTTCGGTGCTGAAGGTCGAGCCGAAGACGCCGCTGAAATCGGTGAAATTCGGCGATTCCAGCACGATGCGCATCGGCGACTGGGTGATGGCGATCGGCAATCCGTTCGGCTTCGGCGGTTCGGTGACGGTCGGCATCATTTCCGGGCGCGGTCGCAACATCAATGCCGGTCCCTACGACAATTTCATCCAGACGGATGCGGCGATCAACAAGGGCAATTCCGGCGGGCCGCTGTTCAATATGAAGGGTGAAGTGATCGGCATCAATACGGCGATCATTTCGCCGAGCGGCGGCTCGATCGGCATCGGCTTCTCGGTGCCGTCGGAGCTTGCTTCCGGCGTCGTCGACCAGCTGCGCGAATATGGCGAGACGCGGCGCGGCTGGCTCGGCGTGCGCATCCAGCCGGTGACCGACGATATCGCCGACAGCCTGGGGCTCGACACCGCAAAGGGCGCGCTGGTCGCCGGCGTCATCAAGGGTGGCCCCGTCGACGACGGCTCGATCAAGGCTGGTGACGTCATTTTGAAATTCGACGGCAAGACCGTCAGCGAAATGCGCGACCTGCCGCGCGTCGTGGCGGAAAGCACGGTCGGCAAGGAAGTCGACGTGGTGGTGCTGCGCGACGGCAAGGAGCAGACCGTCAAGGTGAAGCTCGGCCGGCTCGAGGACAGCGATCAGGCGGCGACATCCGACGATGCGGCGCCCGATGGCTCGCAGGATAATGGCGTGATCACCCCGGATCCCGGCGAGAACAACGACATGGACCAGCCTGACACCGGCGATCAGGCCCAACCAGCGCCGGGTACGCCCGACCAGCATAAGGGCCAGGTGTCGCCGGATGCGGCAACGCCGAAGAACGTGCTCGGGTTGTCGCTGTCGCTGTTGAGCGCCGAGACGCGCAAGGCCTTCGGCATCGCCGAGAGCGTCGACGGCGTCGTCGTGACAGAGGTGACGCCCGGCTCCGCTTCCGCCGAGAAGGGGCTGAAGCCCGGCGATGTGATCGTCGAGGTGGCGCAGGAGTTCATGAAGTCACCGGATGCGGTCGCCGCCAAGGTGCAGGCGCTGAAACAGGAAGGCCGCCGCAACGCCCAACTGATGATCGCGTCGGCGAATGGCGATCTGCGGTTCGTTGCGGTGCCGATGGAATAAGCGCGCTACGGCGGTGGTGAATTAGCCGCCGTGGTCTCCAACTCTTCCTCATTCCTGTGCTTGTCACAGGAATCCAGTGCGCCCAAGTCCTTGGGCGAAGAAGACTCTTCTCTCTTGGCGTAAGTCATTCACCGCGCAGACGCGCGGTGGCTGGATTCCTGTGACGAGCACAGGAATGAGGGAGGAGAGGGTGTGCCGGGCGGCCTTTCGAAAGGAGGATCTTTGGCGTAGCGGTCCGAAGGTGACAGGCTATTTGGCGGATTTACGGAGGTTGCCCTTCCGTGCGAGCGGCCAGTGATCAGCCCCGATTTCGGGAATGTCGCTGGTATCGCCTTCAAGCCCTCACGAAATCCGTCTTCCGGTAGCCCTGGATGTAGAGCAGGGCGGTCAGGTCGCCGTGGTTGATGCGCATCTGCGCCTCGGCGGCGACGGCCGGCTTGGCGTGAAGGGCGACGCCGGCGCCGGCCAGCTGCAGCATGCCGAGATCGTTGGCGCCGTCGCCGACGGCGATCGCTTCTTCCGGCGAAATGCCGAGGCGGGCCGAAATCTCGTTCAGCGCATCGACTTTCGCCTGCTTGCCGAGGATCGGTTCGGCGACGAAGCCGGAGAGAATGCCGCCGTCTTCGAGCAGCGTGTTGGCGCGGTTCTCGTCGAAACCGAGGGTGGCGGCGATGCGGCTGGTGAAATCGGTGAAACCGCCGGAGACAAGCGCGGTGTAATGGCCTTTCGACTTCATGGTGGCGATCAGTTCCGGGCCGCCCGGGGTGAGTGTGATGCGCTTGGCGATCACCTCGTCGACGACGGATATCGGCAAGCCCTTCAGCAGGGCGACACGCTCACGCAGGGCAGGCTCGAAGGCGATCTCGCCGTTCATGGCGCGGGCGGTGATGGTGGCGACCCTCTCCTTCAGACCGACTTCGGCGGCGAGCTCGTCGATGCATTCCTGGCCGATCATCGTCGAATCCATATCGGCGATCAGCAGCTTCTTGCGGCGGGTCTCCTGCTCCTGGATAACGAGGTCGATGGGCGCGCTTGATATGACGGCAAGGAGATTGGCCTCGGCCGCTTGCCTATCGGTGCTGTCGCGCAGCGCGATGTCGCAGGCAACGCCATCGGCCAGCCAGTAGAGACCGGAAGCGTTCACGGCCTCGGCCGCCCGTTCGGCGATTTCCGGGGTCAGCACGGGATTTGACGGATTGGCAACAAGCGTGGCAACGAGGGCCATGATGGAAAACCTTCTGAGCACAGTGAACGCGATCCTGATAACCGGGCCGACCGCCAGCGGCAAGTCCGCGCTCGCCGTCGAATTGGCCAGGCGCCATGACGGCGCGGTTGTCAACGCCGATAGCATGCAGGTTTATGACACGCTCCAGGTGCTGACTGCGCGGCCGTCGGAGGAGGAGATGCGGGGTGTGCCGCATCATCTCTACGGCCACGTGCCGGCGGGTGCGGCCTATTCCACCGGCGCCTGGCTGCGCGATGTCGCAGCACTGCTGCCGGTGCTGAGGACCGCGGGGCGGCTGCCGATCTTCGTCGGCGGCACCGGGCTTTATTTCAAGGCACTGACCGGCGGCCTCTCCGATATGCCCGAGATACCCGAAGCGCTGCGGGACGAACTCAGGACGCGGCTGTTGCAGGAGGGGCCGGACGGGCTGCATGCGGAGCTCGCCGAGGCCGATCCCGCCATGGCCGCAAGCCTCAACCGACAGGACGGGCAGCGCATCGTCCGGGCGCTCGAAGTGATGAAGGCCACGGGACGGTCGATCGCCGATTTCCAGGGCCGGTCGGGGCCGGAGGTCATCGACGCGGCTGAGGCCCGCAAGATCGTTGTGCTGCCGGACAGAGCAGTGCTGCATCAACGCATCAACGGGCGTTTCGAAAAAATGCTGCAGCAAGGCGCGGAAGACGAGGTGCGGGCTCTGCTCGCGCTCGATCTGCCGGCCGAGGCGCCTGTGATGAAGGCAATCGGCGTGTCGCAGATTATGGCGATGCTGAGGGGCGAGATGACGCGCGAGGAGGTGCTGGAGAAGGGGACTGCGGCGACGCGGCAATATGCCAAGCGGCAAATGACATGGTTTCGCAACCAGATGGACGATAGCTGGGAACGGCTGACAGTTTAGGTTTCGGTTCGTTGCGGGCCTCCTGCTTGAGACATCTGCTGGCTCAGCAGTTTGACGAGTCCGCCAATCGCCGCCTGCAGCTGTTCCGGCAGAAATCCGCCGAAGCCCAGCATCAGGCCGGGGCGCGCCGGCCGCGCGGCATACATCGGGGAGATCGCACGCACGGCGATGCCGGACGACATGGCGCGGGCTGCGAGTTGCACGTCGTCGACCTCCGCGGGCAGCCACAGAAGAATATGCATGCCCTGGTCGCTCTCCTGGACGCGGCATCCCTCAGGCAAGGCCCGATCGAGCGCCGAGAGCAGAACAGCGCGGCGTTCGGCATAGAGGCCGCGGATGCGCCGGATATGCGCTTCGAAATAGCCTTCCCGCATATAGGCCGCCAGAACGTGCTGTTCGGCGGTCGGCGAATGCCGGTCGAGAATGGCTCGGGCGCCGGCAAAGGCTTCTGCGAGCGGAGAAGGGGCGATGACGTAGCCGAGGCGCAGGGAAGGAAAGAGCACCTTGCTGAAGGTGCCGAGATAGATGACGCGTGACGGACGCAATCCCTGCATCGAGGGAAATGGGTGTCCGGCATAACGCAGCTCACTGTCGTAGTCGTCCTCGACGATCCAGGCGCGATTTTGGTCAGCCCAGGCGATCAAGGCATTGCGCCGCGCCATGCTGAGCGGCATCCCGATCGGATATTGGTGCGAAGGGGTGACGAATGCGGCGCGGGCCTGCGGGCATAGCTCGAGGCCGCGTTCCACGTTCATTCCCTGTGCATCGACCGGCAGGCGGTGCATCCGTACGCCGAGATCGTCGAGCACTGCCGTCAAGCCGGGATAGGCCGGGTCCTCGGCCCATACCGGATCGTCACGCGAGAGAAGGACCCGGCCCGCCATATAGAGGCCTTGCTGGGTGCCTGACGTGACGATGACCTGTTCCGGCTCGCAATGAACGGCCCGCGCGCGCCGGACGTGGTCGGCAATGGCACGCCTGAGTTCGAGCAGGCCCATAGGGTCGTGGTAACCCGAGGGCGCGGCCTGGCGCGACGCGCGCACGCGGTTGCCGAGACGGCGCCAGTTGTCGTCGGGCGCAATACCGCAAGCCGGGACGGCGATGGCAAAGGGAACGGCCGGGTGCGGGATGAGCGCACGGGCGATGGCGATCAGCCGGGCAGCCTGGGAAGGCAAGTCGACAGGATCCGCGATTGATGGCACTGCCGGCGCGGGCGGGAGCGCCGGCGTTGCGTCCATCAGATGAGCGGCAATACGAGTTCCGGCTCCGACCCGCGCTTCGAGATAGCCTTCGGCGGTCAGCTGGTCGAACACCTCGACGACAGTGCCGCGCGCGATCTTCAGCGAAGCCGCAAGGCTCCGCGTCGAAGGAAGGCGTTCGCCTGGCCTCAGCTCACCGCAGGCGATTGCATTCCGCAGGGCCTGGGCAAGCTGACGGCTGACATTGGCCGTTCGATCGATCGCGTTGAGCGATGGGATTTCGATGGTGTTGCGCCGTTTGGACATTTCAAAATGGTCCATATAAATTATTCAAAATGGAGCTTCATGGTGGACCAATATTAAAAGAAAAGGAAGCGGATTGGTGACTTCCCGACGGCGTATTTTTCGTCTTCGGCGTGGTGCCGTGCGCGAGCGCAAACTTCTGGAAAAAACACAAATGCAGGACCTTCTCGTCGTCTACATTGCCTACGCAATCGCTGCAGGCAGTCCCGGACCAAGCAACATGGCCATCATGAATATGGCGATGCGGCAAGGGCGTCGACCGGCGCTCGCCCTTGCCGCCGGGGTTATAACGATGTCGACATGCTGGGGGCTGGTCGCGGTCACCGGGATCTCGACACTTCTGGTCCGCTATGCTCATGCGCTGTTGCTTCTCAAGATCGGAGGCGGATTGTACCTTCTATGGCTCGCCTGGAGGGCGGCCCGCTCGGCCGCCGTCCCTGATAGACCGGCAAGCGAGGTCGTTCGACCCGCCGCGCAACTCGGCACACTTTATCGTCGCGGCGTTCTGATGCATCTCGGTAATCCGAAGGCGGTTCTGGCCTGGGTGGCGATCATGTCGCTCGGCCTCAAGCCCGGCGCTTCGCCGGAGATGGCCGTCACGGCATTCGGCGGCTGCGTGCTCTTGGGGATCTCGATATTTGCCGGCTATGCCGTGCTCTTCTCGACGGCACCGATGGTGCGCGGCTACGCCCGTGCGCGGCGGTGGATCGAAGGCAGTCTCGCCGTCTTCTTCGCGGGCGCCGGATCGCGCCTTCTGTTCTCACATTGACCGGATTTTCAGGATCGCATCATGTCTGTCGCTTCTCCGTTTCATGGTCTTTCGGCCTTTCCGCCCACGCCCGCCGATAGGGATGGCCGGGTCGACACCGAAGCCCTCGGCCGCCTGCTGGAACGCCTGTGTGATGCAGGCGTCGCTTCGATAGGCCTTCTCGGCAGCACCGGGATCTACGCCTTTCTTACACGCGAGGAGCGACGGCGAGCCGTCGAGGCTGCGGTCGAGTGCATTCGCGGTCGTATTCCCCTCGTCGTCGGTGTCGGTGCTTTGAGGACAGACCACGCCCGGAGCCTTGCGAGGGATGCCGAAGCCGCCGGTGCAGACGCTCTTCTGCTTGCGCCGGTGTCCTACACGCCGCTGACCCAGGACGAAGCCTACGAGCATTTCCTGGCGGTCACCGAGGCGGCGAAGCTGCCGCTTTGTATCTACAACAATCCCGGCACGACCCACTTCACCTTCAGCCGGGATCTTCTGCAGCGCCTATCCGATATCGAGACGATCAGGGCCGTGAAGATGCCTCTGCCTGCTGACGGCGATTTCGAAGGCGAGCTGGCGGCATTGCGAGAGAAGACCAGGCTTGCGATAGGCTACAGCGGCGACTGGGGCGCGGCCGAAGCGCTGCTTTCAGGTGCCGACGCCTGGTACAGCGTCATCGGCGGCGTGCTTCCGCGCGTCGCCCTTGCCCTGACCAAGGCCGCGATTGCAGGCGAAGACGGTGAAGTGCGTCGGCTCGATGGTCTTCTCGAGCCGCTCTGGCAAACGTTCAAGGCGTTCGGAAGCCTTCGCGTGGTCTACACGCTGGTCGACCTTCTCTCACTTGCCAGGGCAGAGCTCCCACGCCCTCTCTTGCCGCTCGGGCCGATGGACCGGCAACGGGTGCTCGACGCCGTCGAGCCTCTGATCGCATTGGAGAGCGAGCTGAAGCCTCAATCCTTGTTGTAAAGGCTGCTCAGCGGTTTTTTCAGGATGCTTTCGCGCAGCGACGTGCCGGGTTCCCGGCGGGAGATGGCGGGCTGATCCGCCGGCGGTGCCGGCCGGGCAAAGACCGGCTCATCGCGGCGCATCTCACGGCGGAGCGCGTCCAGCCTGGGATCGATCGCGGGTGACGTAGCCGGGTCCAGCCGCGGTGCTTGCGGCAGCAGTTCGCGGCGGTAGGATTCGAGCGGCGCGGAGGCGGGCGGCGCGGCGGAAGAGACGGGCGGCGTGTATTGCTTCGCGTCGAGATCCTCGTCGGCTGGATCAGCCTCGTCGAAGTCTGCCGCGGATGCGGCATAGCTCTGCTGGAAATTCGAAATGTCGGGTCCGACGGTCACCGCCCGCATGCGGGTGACGATCTTGCGCAGATCGACCGTATCCGGATCTTCTTCGCTGTTCTTGCTGTTGGCGCTGCTCGCCTTAGGCAGGAGCTTTTCGTCGACGCGGGAAAAGCGCATGCGCATCGGCACGCTGATCGCCTCGCCGAAGGCGATCGCTTCGCCATTGCCGATCGAGGAGATGAAGCTCGTCGTCGAGATCGACGAATTCGGAATGGCCGAGCGGATGATTTCCTGGTCTCGGTCGTTGGCGAGGCGCATGGCAAAGAGTGTCGAACATTGCGACAGGATCGTCTGGTCGAGCTCGCCCGGCCGCTGGGTGATGATGCCGAGTGAGACGCCGTATTTGCGGCCCTCCTTGGCGATGCGGGCGATCGCCTGGCGCGTCGGCACGAAGCCGAGGCTCGGATCGGAGGGGATATAGCGGTGCGCTTCCTCGCAGACGACGAGCATGTGGATGGCGCCCTCGCTCCACAGCGCCACCTCGAAGGCCATGCGGCAAAGCACCGAAGCGACCGAATTGACCACCTCGGAAGGAATGCCGGCAAGCTGGAAGGCGCAGATCGGCCGGTTCTCGCCGGGAATGCGGAAGATCTGCGCGATGGTGTCGGTGATCGTGTCGGTGATCGTGTTGTTGGAGAACATGAAATGATAACGCGGATCATTGATTGCGGCGATGATGCGCATCTTCAAC
This sequence comes from Rhizobium leguminosarum, assembly GCF_019798305.1. Lineage (GTDB taxonomy): Bacteria > Pseudomonadota > Alphaproteobacteria > Rhizobiales > Rhizobiaceae > Rhizobium > Rhizobium leguminosarum_U. The sequence goes on along the minus strand of NZ_JAAXDD010000002.1, from coordinate 438,394 downwards.
GAACGCAGGAAGGGTTTTTCCGAACGGCCTTCCAGGCGGCCGATTCGCTCGTCGATCAGCGCCAGCAGATCGGCCATGCGGTAGGGAACCGGCGTATCGGCGGTGATCGAACTCTTTTCCGTCGTGCGGCGCACCAGCGAGTTGTCGCTGCCGCGGAAGGCGCGCTTGGCCTCCGGCAGGATATCGCGCAGCATATCGAGCTCTTCGGGCACCGGCGGGCGGCCGCGAAACACGACTTCGGCGAACTCCTCAAGCCGCATCAGCCAGAAGGGCAGATCAAGCGTATCGGTATCGATGGTGACGGCGTGCTCGGGAAAGGCGGCGGCGAATTCGTTATGCGGATCGAGGATCAGGACGCGCAGCTTCGGATCCGCCGCGATCGCCTTGTGCAGGAGCAGCGACACGGCCGTCGACTTGCCGACGCCGGTGGAGCCGACGACGGCGAAATGCTTGGAGAGCATCGTGGGGATGTGGATCGCCGCATCGATGCTTTCGTCCTGCGTAAGCTTGCCAATGACGGCGGTTGTACCTTCGCCGGCATCGTAGATGCGCATCAGGTCGGCCGATCGGATGCGGTGCGCGATGGCGCCGAGATAGGGATAACGCGAGATGCCGGTCGAGAATTCCTCGCGCCCGTCCTCGTCGACACGGACTTCGCCGAGCAGCTCGGTCTCGATCTTGAAAATATTGTCTTCGCCTTCACCCCAGGCATGGCTGCCGGTGTTCATCTGATAGACGAGGGCGACGACGCGGTTGCGGCCGACGCTGATCGATATCAGCCGGCCCACGGACCAGAGTTCGGTAAGATCGGTGCCGCCCTGTTCGGCGACGGCGGCAATCGTCGCCCGCGAACCGCTGCATGCAACGACGCGGCCGAGAAAGCGATTTCCCGGCGCATGGCCATCGCGGCGATCATGCTCGCCTGCCTTGCCAGACGTGCGCAAGTCGTTGTTGAGCAAAGGGCTACTCCCTGCAGTAGCGTAGAAGAATAAAGTCGATCCTTTAACAAATCCTTCATCCTATCGATTTTCGGGATGCAGGCGTGGGGCAGTTTTTTATTGCGGCATGCGTTGACGCTGCGAAATTTTCTGTCTATCACTTCCGACCATGAAAATCGCAACGGCTCTTATCGTGGTGGGAAAGCGCATGGGCAGGATGGTGTAACCATCCGGCGATAGCCACCCATGCGCTAGATGACAGGCTCCTCAGGGGCCTTTTTTTATGCCCGAAATTCGGGCTTCCGGCCACAAACGCAATCCCAGCATCAAACGGAACAGACAGATGAGCACGGACAATCAGGCGGCAGGCAATCGGATGACGGGAGCGGAGATCGTTCTCAAGGCGCTGAAGGACAACGGCGTCGAACATATCTTCGGCTATCCCGGCGGCGCAGTCCTGCCGATCTATGACGAGATCTTTCAGCAGGAGGATGTCAAGCACATCCTCGTCCGCCATGAGCAGGGGGCAGGCCATGCGGCCGAAGGCTATGCCCGCTCCACCGGCAAGGTCGGCGTCATGCTGGTGACCTCTGGTCCGGGCGCCACCAATGCCGTCACGCCACTGCAGGATGCGCTGATGGATTCGATCCCGCTCGTCTGCCTGACCGGCCAGGTTCCGACCCCACTGATCGGCTCCGACGCCTTTCAGGAATGCGATACGGTCGGCATCACCCGGCCCTGCACCAAGCACAACTGGCTGGTCAAGGATGTCAACCAGCTTGCCGCCGTCATTCACGAGGCTTTCCGCATCGCCCAGTCCGGCCGTCCGGGCCCCGTCGTCGTCGATATTCCGAAGGACGTGCAGTTTGCGACCGGCACCTATACGCCGCCCGCCGATTACGCGATCCAGAAGAGCTACCAGCCGAAGATCCAGGGCGACCTCAACCAGATCCATGCCGCGATCGAACTGATGGCGAATGCGCGCCGTCCGATCATCTATTCCGGCGGCGGCGTCATCAATTCCGGCTCCGAGGCTTCCAAGCTGCTGCGCGAGCTGGTCGAGCTCACCGATTTCCCGATCACCTCGACGCTGATGGGCCTCGGCGCCTATCCTGCTTCGGGCAAGAACTGGCTGAAGATGCTCGGCATGCACGGCTCCTACGAAGCCAACATGGCGATGCACGACTGCGACGTCATGGTCTGCATCGGCGCCCGTTTCGACGACCGCATCACCGGCCGTCTCAATGCCTTTTCGCCGAACTCGAAGAAGATCCATATCGATATCGATCCATCCTCGATCAACAAGAACGTCCGTGTCGATATCGGCATCCGCGGCGATGTCGGCCATGTCCTCGAAGACATGGTCCGCCTGTGGCGGGCGCTGCCGAAGAAGCCGGAAAAGAGCCGTCTCGACGATTGGTGGACCGATATTACCCGCTGGCGGGCGCGCAACTCGTTCGCCTATACGAAGAGCAGCGACGTCATCATGCCGCAGTATGCGCTGGAGCGGCTCTTCGCCCACACCAAGGACCGCGATACCTACATCACCACCGAGGTCGGTCAGCACCAGATGTGGGCGGCGCAATTCTTCGGTTTCGAGCAGCCGAACCGCTGGATGACCTCGGGCGGCCTCGGCACTATGGGTTACGGCCTGCCGGCAGCGCTCGGCGTGCAGATCGCCCATCCAGACAGCCTCGTCATCGACATTGCCGGCGATGCCTCGATCCAGATGTGTATCCAGGAAATGTCGGCGGCGATCCAGCACGATGCGCCGATCAAGATCTTCATCATGAACAACCAGTATATGGGCATGGTGCGCCAGTGGCAGCAACTGCTGCACGGCAACCGCCTGTCGAATTCCTATACGGAGGCGATGCCCGATTTCGTCAAGCTGGCGGAAGCCTATGGCGCTGTCGGCCTGCGCTGCGAAAAGCCGGATGCGCTGGATGACACCATTCTGGAGATGATCGAGGTCAGAAAGCCTGTCATCTTCGATTGCCGCGTCGCCAATCTCGCCAATTGCTTCCCGATGATCCCCTCGGGCAAGGCCCATAACGAAATGCTGTTGCCGGACGAAGCCACCGACGAAGCGGTCGCCAATGCGATCGACGCCAAGGGCCGCGCGCTCGTCTGACATTTTTAATTTGCGCATAACCCTTTCCGAAAATCGCTTTCGATTTCAGGGTTATGCGGCAGGGAAGAGGAAACTCAAGACCATGAACGCACACCTACAGCCCACGGGCTCCGCCTATTTCATCTCGCCGGAAACGGCGGCGGTCGAAAGCCACACGCTTTCGGTTCTCGTCGACAACGAACCGGGCGTTCTTGCCCGGGTCATCGGCCTGTTTTCCGGCCGCGGCTACAATATCGAGAGCCTGACGGTCTCCGAGACCGAGCATCAGGCGCATCTTTCCCGTATTACTGTCGTCACACGCGGCACGCCGCAGGTGCTGGAGCAGATCAAGGCGCAGCTCGAGCGCATCGTGCCCGTGCATCGCGTCGTCGACCTGACGGTGCGCGCCCGCGAACTCGGCCAGGACCGGCCGATCGAGCGCGAAGTGGCGCTGATCAAGGTGATCGGCGAGGGCGAGGTGCGCGCCGAGACCCTGCGCCTTGCCGATGCCTTTCATGCCAAGGTAGTGGATGCGACTGTCGGTCACTTCATTCTGGAGATCACCGGCAAATCGTCGAAGATCGATCAGTTCGTGGCGATCATGAAGCCGCTCGGCCTCATCGAGGTGTGCCGCACGGGCATTGCGGCGATGAACCGCGGCGTGCAGGGCATGTAAAATATTACAGCCTGGGCATGTAAGATTACAGCCCGGGCATGTAAAGATGACAGCCCGGGCATCTAAACCCGATGCTGCAATAGTTGGGAAGGCCGCTGGAGATCAAAGCATCTCCAGCGGTTTTTTCTTTGTGGGCGGTGGAAAGGCGGCGTCGAGGGCATCCCAGTCGTCGTCGGTGATGTCGAGCGAGACGCAGTCGCGGTTTTCGGCTGCGCGTTCGGCATTCGAGGTCTTCGGAATAACAATGACGCCGTCGCGCTCCAGCAGGAAGGCGAGCGCCAGCTGGGCGGGCGTTGCCTGATAGGCCTTGGCGATGTGAATCAGCTCGGGATGGTGCAGGATGCTTCCCTGCTCGATCGGTGAATAGGCCATGATGGGAATGCCGCGGCTCTGGCACCAGGGCAGCAGATCGAATTCGATGCCGCGGCGGGAGAGATTGTAGAGCACCTGGTTGGCGGCGACATTGGCGCCGTCGGGCACTCCGAGCAGTTCCTCCATGTCGTCGGTGTCGAAGTTGGAGACGCCCCAGGCGCCGATCTTGCCGGATGCCTTCAGCATTTCGAAGGCGGCGACGGTCTCTGTGAGCGGATGGTCTCCGCGCCAGTGCAGCAGATAGAGATCGATGCGATCGGTACCCAGCCGTTCGAGACTGCGCTCGCAGGCCTCAATCGTGCCTTTCAGGCTGGCATTCCAGGGATAGACCTTGCTGACGATGAAGACCTCATCGCGCCGGCCCCTGATCGCCTGGCCGACGATCTCTTCGGCGCCACCGTCGCCGTACATTTCGGCGGTGTCGATCAGCGTCATGCCGAGATCGATGCCGGCCCTGAGGCTTTCGATCTCAGCCCTGGCATGGCCGGCATCCTCGCCCATGGCCCAGGTACCCTGGCCGAGCGCCGGCACCTCAGTGCCATCAGGGAATGTGATCGATGGAATCGGGTCGTCCTGCATGGTTTCTGTCCCTTCGACAGGAGATTGGGCCGGATCGCCATCTTTCAAGTAATCCTGTCACCATGACAATGATGTAATGGTATCGGTGGTTTAGGACAGTTATGCTGACCTAAATAAGCAGGCCGCAGAAAAGCTGGCTTCGGGAGGTCGCATGCCGCTGGATACATTTCTCGCCCTCGTTCTCTTCGCCTTCACGACCTCGATCACGCCGGGACCGAACAATATGATGCTTTTCGCATCGGGCGTGAATTTCGGCTTCCGCAGGACGATCCCGCATATGTTCGGCATCGGTGTCGGTTTCTTCTCGCTGCTGATCGGCGTCGGTCTTGGGCTCGGCGCGCTGCTGCACACGGTCCCTATGGTCTATACGGCTCTGAAGTTTGCCGGCGGCGCTTATCTCGTCTGGATCGCCTGGAAGATCGCCTCGTCGCGCTCGCTCAGCGAAGGCAGGAGCGGCGTCGAGCCGATGTCCTTCTTGGCGGCGGCCGCCTTCCAGTGGGTCAACCCGAAAGCCTGGGTGATGGCGGTCACCGCGATGGCGACCTACACCAATCCGCAACTCTACCTGGTGAGCGTACTGATCGTCGGTCTCGCTTTTGCGGCAGTCAATGTGCCCAGCGTTTCGACATGGGCAGGCTTCGGCTCGGCGCTGAGGGAATGGCTTTCCGATCCGGTGCGGCTGAAATGGTTCAATATCAGCATGGCGGTGCTGTTGGTGCTAAGCCTCTGGCCGATGCTAAAATAGAGTGATTGCCGGCTTCATGAGCATCAGCCAGAGAATGCCGATGACAGCGAAGAAGGCTGGAAAACCGCAGGCGAACCAGATGCGGTAAAGGCTGAAATAGGCCGGCGGCAGGGCTTTTCCCGCCGCTGCTGCGGCCCGGGCGAGATCGCGCAGCCGGATCTGGATCCAGACGACCGGCAGCCAGAACAGGCCAGTCACGACATAGAGCAGCAGCGACAGCGCAATCCATCCCTCCGACAGTTCCCAGCCGATCGACCGGGCCAGCAGATAGCCGGTCATCGGCTGGAGAAGGACTGCGGTGGCGGTGAAGATCGTGTCGGCGATGACAACCGTGCTGGCGACATGGGCGATCAACCGGGGATCGCGCGTCCGGTGCGCCATCACCATGAAGAAGGCGATGCCGGTGCCGGTGCCGAAGAGCACGGTCGCACCGATGACATGAGCAAGCAGCAGCCATTGCTCAAGCATCAGCGTTCATCCAGGGTGGCAAGTGCGGTGAGTGTCAGCAGGATCGACGGCAGCACCTTGACGAGGGGACCGAGCGGGTCGAGCCAGAGTGCGGGTTCGAGCAGGCTGGCGCCGGCAAGATAGGCGAACGACACGGCAAGCATACCGAGAAGGGCACGTTTCGCCAGCGGGCGAAGGAGGACGGCAGCACCGAGAGCGATGTCGGTCAGGCAGGTTGCAAGCGTCAGCACCGTTGCTGCGGGCTCAGGCATGAACGACAGGAAGTGCGCGGACGTCTTCTCCAGCGCCAGCAGCGGGATCAAGCCTGAGAGCAGCCAGAAAACGGATTGGCCCGATAGGACGAGCGGCTTCAGAAGATAGAGCCTGGCAAACCAGAGATCCTGTACGCCGGAGGGACTGGCCGCGAGCGTTGCTGCCGCGGGTGTCGTGGCAAAGCTGCTCTTCGCTTTCGAGCTCCGCACGCCTTCCGACATCACTGTCATCGCTGTCGAGCGCAGCGGCGAACGCCAGCCGAGCAGTCCTGATAGGTCGGCCAGCCACCTCACCGGGCCTGCAAGCCAGCCGGGAAGAGCAAACACGCGGGCGGGCGGCAGGCCGAGCCACTGGCGGTGAAGGCGAACGAGATCGGCGAGCGTCAGAACTTCGTTGGCGGCAAGATCGATATCGCCGGAGATGCCGCCGGAGACCGCCCGCGACACGGCTTCCGCCACATCGTCCACCGAAAGCGTTTCGACCGGACTTTCGGCATGAACCAGTGGCAGCACCAGGGGAAAGGCGGCAAGCGCCCGCAGCAGCGCCGAACCGCCATGGGCATTGCGGCCGAGAACGAGGGCAGGGCGCAGGATGAGGTAAGGAAGGCCGCTTGCCGCCAGCGCCTCGTCGGCCCGCCGCTTGGTGGCGAGGAAGGGAAGATCACCAGCGGCTCCCGCCGTCCTTGCCGATATCTGCACGATGAGCGGGTGCGACGAGCGTTTTGCGGCGGAATAGAGCGCCAGCATCGCCTCTGCCTGGGTGGCCGACAGATCGTCCGACAAGCCGTCCTGCAGGGCGCCGGCGCAATTGAGGACGACATGCTGGTCCCTGAGGATATCGTCCCAATCCGCTGGTTTCGTCATGTGCGAGAGATCTGCGCGCCGCCAGTCGATCGCTGGCTGTTTCAAGCCGGCACGTACGGGATTGCGGCCAAGCCCGGTTACGACGTGGCCGTCGGCAACGAGCCGGGTCGCGACGAAGGAGCCTATGAAGCCGGTTGCGCCGAGAATCAGAATGTTCATGGCAGGAGATTAGCGGAAAGCGCATGAGACATAGAAGGGCTTGGCGGATGCGCGCTGTATGTTAGAAAGAGGAAGATATTTCGAGGAATGCTTTGGTAGAGAGCGTGGCTTTGTCTCATTCTCCCTTCTCCCCAGCGGGGAGAAGATGCCGGCAGGCAGATGAGGGGGTGAGTGGCGAAGCCGCGAAAGCGCGGAGCGCAAGCGAAGTGCAACAATGACGGGTCTGCCGTGCAGCCCCCTCATCCAACCCTTCGGGCCACCTTCTCCCCGCTGGGGAGAAGAGGGAACCAAGCCTCGGACCGCCGCTGGAAAGAAGAGGCGGAGTGCCTATCTGCCGTTACGGGAGGATCTTGCCTTGCACGACGATCACGACGACCATAGTCATGCCCACGATCACGGGCACGATCATGACAATCATTATTCCGACATGCAGGCGCGCGTGAAGGCGCTGGAAACGCTGCTGACGGAGAAAGGGCTGATCGATCCGGCGGCGATCGATGCGATCGTCGAGACTTACGAGACGAAGGTGGGGCCGAGGAACGGCGCCCATGTCGTCGCGAAAGCCTGGAACGATCCTGATTTCGCCGGCTGGCTGAGGCGCGATGCAACGGCGGCCATCGCCAGCCTTGGTTATACCGGCCGGCAGGGTGAGCATATGCGCGCTGTCTTCAACACGGCCGAGACCCATAATCTCGTCGTCTGCACGCTCTGCTCCTGTTATCCCTGGTCGGTGCTCGGCCTGCCGCCGGTCTGGTACAAGGCGCCGGCCTATCGCTCGCGCGCCGTCATCGATCCGCGCGGCGTGCTGGCCGAATTCGGGCTGACGCTGCCGGAGGACAAGAAGGTCCGCGTCTGGGATTCGACGGCGGAGCTGCGTTATCTCGTCATTCCCGAGCGGCCAGAAGGGACAGAGGGAATGGATGAGCAGACGCTCGCCGGCCTCGTCAGTCGCGATGCGATGATCGGCACGGCCGTTGCCCGCAAGCCGGAGAGCGCCACATGAACGGACCGCACGATCTCGGCGGGCAGATGGGCTTCGGAGCTGTCGCGCCCGAAAAAGACGAGCCTTATTTCCATGCCGAATGGGAAAAGCGGGCGCTCGGCATCACGCTTTCCTGCGGCGCTTTCGGCGCATGGACGATCGATGAAAGCCGGCATGCGCGCGAGAATATTCCGCCGGCCGACTATCTCGCTGCCAGCTACTACGAGATCTGGATCCGCGGCATCGACAAGCTGCTCGAACGGCACGGCTTTGCGACGCGCGCGGAATTGCTGTCCGGCCATGCGCAGCAGCCAGGAGCCCTTCCGAAGCGTGTGCTGAAGGCGGATATGGTGCCCGGCGTTCTGGCGAAGGGCGGGCCTTGCGATCGTCCTGTTAAGACCGCGCCGCTCTTTGCGGTCGGTGAGACGGTGAAGACGAAGAATTTCAATCCGCTGACGCATACGCGCCTGCCGCGTTATGCCCGAGCCAAAACAGGCGTGGTCGAGGCAGTGCAGGGCGCCTTCGTCTTCCCTGATGACAATGCGCATGGCGAGGGCGAAAACCCGCAATGGCTCTATACGGTCGTTTTCGACGGCGCGGAGATCTGGGGCGGAGATGCCGATCCCACGCTGACCGTGTCGATCGATGCCTGGGAGAGCTATTTTGAGCCGGCATGAGATATCGCCGCTGACGCAATCGTCCGGGCTGCCGAAGTCGCCGGAGGGCGAGCCGGTTTTTCCCGAGCCATGGGCGGCCGAAGCTTTTGCCATGACTGTGCACCTGCACGCAAAAGGCCTGTTCAGCTGGAGCGAATGGGCTGAAGCGCTTTCCGCGCAATTGCACAAGCCTGGCCGGGCCGAAGATGGCAGCGACTATTTCGACTGCTGGGTGGCGGCACTCTCCGACCTCATCGTCGACAACGGAATCGCCGATGCGGAAACGATCCTGGTATTGCAGCAGAGCTGGCAGCGGGCGGCAGAGGCGACGCCGCATGGACGGCCGATCGAGCTCGGCAACGATCCCTCACGCTGATCCTTAGATCGGTTCACCTGTTCATGGAAGCGCAAAACCGCTCTAACCTTTTGTTTCTTGATGCAATTCCGGACGAAAACCCACTTTGCACTTTTCCTGGAATTACTCTAGGACGGGAACTGCTTGTAGCACTCCTCGGCTACCTCCCGCAGCGTCTCGCGGGAGATTTCACCGGTCACGGCATAACCGAGTTCGCCGTCGATCCAGTAAAAGGTTTCGAGATTGCCCGATGAGGCGAAGCGGAAACTCGTCGTGCGATTTTCCGTGTTGCGGCCGACCAGGACGGTCAGTCGCTCGCCAGCCTGATTTTCATACATGAACATGGCGCCCGGCCTGCCATCGACCGGCAGCAGGCGGCCGCCGACCAACTTGAAGCCGAGCGACTGCAGGTTCGGGATCTTGAGATTCTCTATCGCCAGGCGTTTGCCGAGCCAGGTGGCGAGATGGGCCTCCTCGTTGGCGAAGACTTCGACGGGGTGGCGAACCTCGGCGGCATAGACCATGAAGGCGGTCTCAGCCTGTTTGGGCAGGGTTTCGGAGGCGGCAAGCTTCAACTCCGGTTTTTCCAGAAGGGCCGGACCATAATGGCCGCTGACGGCGCCGAGCGCGAAGACGAGGAGGGCGGCTGCGGCGATCGCCGCGCGTTTCCGCCCGGAAGAGGTGCCGCGCGGCGGCGAAACCAGGAGAGCGTCGGTTTCCTTTGTTTTTTCATAGCCTGCAAACAGCGATCGGATGCCTGTATTCTGCGCCTGCCATTCGGCGACCATCGCCGCCTCGTCGGGATTGTCTGCCAGGAAGGCATCGATGCGGGGGCGTGCCGTTTCCGGCAGCTGGCCGTCGGCATAGGCGTGGAGGTCGGCTTCGGTGACGCTCGGATTGGTCTCGTTCATTTCGGTCTCCGGAGCGTAATGATGTTGTCGGCCTTCAATCGCTCGGCGACGCGCCGGCGGGCGCGCGACAGGCGAGACATGACGGTGCCGATGGGGATATCGAGCGCGGCTGCGACCTCGCCATACGTGTATCCCTCAATAACGACAAGCATCAACACGGCGCGGTATTCCTCCGAAAGGCTGTTCAGCGCATCGTCCAGCCGGGCGCGTTCCAGCGGATCGGCCGGCGGTTCGGACGCGGCGAGATCCTCTGCGGCGTCGAGCTCGACAAGGCCGTCGCGCGCCTTGCCGCGCCGGCCGTTGCGGTAGAGATTGGTCATGATGGTCAGAACCCAGCCGCGCAGGTTGAGACCGCGCCATTGGCCGCGGCGCGCGAGAACCTTTTCGACGCAATCCTGGAGCAGATCCTCGCCATCGGCATCCGAGCGCGTCAGGCTGCGCGAATAGCGCCTGAGCGAGGGCAGGAGGGCCAGGATCTGGCCCTCGAAGGTTTCGGGTGCGGGTGTTTTCACGCCGGCAACTCGCTTGTGATCGGGATCTTGGCGATCAAGGCTTGGCGAGATCCCAGTTGCCGCCGACGCCATCGCCGGTGATGTCGCCCATCTTCTTGTCCTTGACCCAGAAATAGAGCGGCATGCCGTCCTTGGCCCATTGCTTCTTGCCATCCTTGCGCTCGATGATCGAATATGCACCATCGGCCTTGGCATCGCCAGCGGCCATCAGCGGCGGCCAGTTCTTGGCGCAATCGTCGTTGCAGTTGGAAACGCCCTTGATGTCCTTCTTGAAGGTGTAGAGCGTCATGCCGTTTTCGCCGGCAAGAACCTTGCCCTTGGCGGATTCGACTTCCTTGACGGGAGCAGCGGCGAAAGCAGCGGTCGCGGCAAGGGCGACGGCCGCCACGACGGACAGGAATTTCACGGATTTCATGATGTCTCTCCTCAGATTGGGCACGCAATCTTGCGATACCTGAGATGAGACACGAGGCGCGGTGGTTTTATTCCAGGCGCAGCAAAAGTTTTCATGGCGGGCAAGGTGGGCCGAAGCCCGTTTCACCCGCGCATGTCCGGTCGGCGCTCGACACGGAGCCGATGGCGATCCTGGGCGGGCCTTCCGGCTGTCGAACCTGGTGCGTCCCAGTATCGAGGCCACACTTGCCGATTTTGGCCTCGACCGCGGCTAATTCGACGTGATCGCAACGCTCGCCGTTCCGGACCGCCTTACCTGATGACCCCGACGGAGATGTATTCGGCGCTGATGATCTCGTCGAGTGTCGTCGTTCAAGCAGCAAGACGCTGCTTTTGCAGGTCATTTACATCGGGCTGGTTTTCGGATATGATATGTCCTTAATCCCATTGGCAGAGCCAGCCATCACACGAGTTGTTGAATGATCCTGAAAAGCCAGGTCGAGTGGGCGCTTCACTGCTGCGCCATTCTCGCGGGCCTGCCAGAGGGCAGGTATCTTTCCACCAAGGCGCTCGCCGAGCTTCATGGCCTGCCGAAGGAATATCTCTCCAAGGCGCTGCAGAGCCTTTCGCAGGCGTCGCTGGTCGAGACCACGCTCGGGCCGAGCGGCGGCTACAGGCTTGCCCAGGCTCCGTCGGAGATCAATTTTCTCGAGATCGTTGAGGCGGTCGAGGGGAAGGCGCGCAGCTTCACCTGCACGAACATTCGGGAAAACAATCCCTGCCGGCCGGCTGGTTATTGCGACAGCAAGCCCTGCGCGGTCGCCCGCATCATGTGGGAAGCCGACGAAGCCTGGCGGGATACGCTGAGGCGCGTGCGGCTTTCCGATCTGGTCGGCACCTTGTCCGAGGAAGTGCCGGCCGATATTTGGCGGAGCACGTTCGAATGGGTGCTCAAGCGGGCCGGCTGAGCGGGGTGCCGCCCTTCATGGCATTCTCCGCCTTTTTCCGGGCCGCGGAAATGCCCTGTATTTGTTTATCGCAAGTCCGGACGCCAAACCGCTGCGCACTTTTGCTGGAATTGCTCTATGCCCTGAAGATGGTCCTGATGGTTTTCAGAATGGCGTGCGCGCTACGGGCGTGTTCCGGGAGCAGGGCGGCGTTGTCGCGAAAGCGCTCGGCGCGGCTGGCGAGGTCTTCGGCGATTTCTTCCGCCAGCGCGGGGCGTTCACTCAGCAGCGGCGCGAAGGCCTCCTGATCGATTTCATAGGTTGTGACCGGGGTAAGAGCCTCCAGGGTGCAGACTTCCTGCATGCCTGCGAGCAGGCCGGTCTCTCCGAAGACATCACCCGGCGCAAGCCGCCCGCGCTCCTCATCGCCGTGCCGCGCCGCGATGATACCTGCCCGCACCATCATCAGCGACGGGAGCATTTCGCCCTCCCGCACGATGACATCGCCCTTGCGGAACTCCCGCACGGCCGTGGTCTCGGCGAGTTTCTGCTTTTCCTCGCTTGTCAGCGTCGCAAAGATCGGAATGGCCTCGATCAGTTCGAGCGGCGTCACACGGGGCGGCCGCGCGCCTTCTTCGATCGGCAGATCGCTTGTCAGGACCGAGGCCGCCGCTGGAACGGCCAAAAGCAGGCCGGCCGATTTGCAGTGACGATAGACGAGATCAAGCACCTCATTTCGCGCCGTCGCCCGTTGGCTGGGGCTCGTCACCCGGAACTGCAGCTCGACCTCCAGCGCTGTGGCATCCAGCCCCTTGAGTGCCACGACCGGCGGCGGCTCGCGCACGATCGAATTGCAGCTCGCCAGCGCCGTTGCCATGACGTGCCGGATCGATGCCGGCATCCGTGTCGGGGCGATGCGGATGGTCAGGACCAGGAGATGGGTCTCGTCCGGTCGGCTTACATTCGTCAGGCCGAGCTTTGCCAGAAAGCTATTCGGCAGAACGACGACATTGTTGGCACCGGTCAGGATGTGTGTCGCGCGCCAGTTGCTTTCGACGACGCGCCCCTCCGTGCCGTCGCTGAGAAGGATCCAGTCGCCGATGATGTATGGCCGGCCGAGCGTCAATGCGATTCCGGAGAAGACGTCGGCCAGCGTATTCTGGAGCGCCAGGCCGAGAATGATGGCGACCACCCCCGAGGTGGCGACGAGGGTTCCGATCGGCACGCCAAAGACGAAGGCCAGAACCGACAGAGCCATGCCGATATAGACGACGCCGATGACCAGATCCTGGAGCAGGCGGGCCTCCCGCGGATTGCCCTCCAGCACCAGATACAGCCTGATGAAACCGATGACGGCCCATGCCAGATGGATCCACCAGAGCGATTTTGCGACAATGACGAGCAAAGCCTGCGGATCCTCGGACTCGTATCCTTGAAACCGGTGGGGTTCGATGCCGCTGACGACGAGGATCAGCGTCATCACCGCAAAGAAGAGGATCTGTACCACCAGCCGCGTCGTCGGCCGGTGGCGGGAGAGAAGATGCCAGACGACGATCCCGGCGAATCCGACTGTTATCAGGGATATCAGAGGCTTGCCGAGGAGGGCGTCGTCAATCATCTCTCTGTCTCCGGGGTGTGGGCCGCACATGATTCAGCATCTCGGCCTCCCGCGCAAGCGCGTGGCCCGCGCGGGCGGCATCGCATCGGCCCGAAAATCGGAACCGATTTTCGGAAAGCACGATGCGAGGATTGAAAGTGTTACAGCGTCCTTTGCACGTCTGAAAGACGCGCGGCGCTGTAATGCGGATCGTCACTTCTTGAGCGGATAGGTCAGCTCTTTCTGCTTGGTGTCGACGGCGAAGACGGCAAGCAGGCGGGCTGGCTTCGTCTTGCTGTCGTTGGCGCTGACACCATGGCGGTCGCCCGGCATTTCGGAGAAGCTCTCTCCGGCCTGATAGACCTTGACCGGCCCATCATTGACCTGGCTGCGGATCGACCCTTCGAGCACGGTGGCGTAGATGAAGGCCGTATTGGGATGGATGTGGCCTTCGGAGAAGCCACCCGGGCCATATTCGACCAGCACGCCCTTGATGCTCTTACCCGGTACGTTCGGAAGTTCGTGCTCATAGACGAGCGTGACCTTCGCAGCCGTGTTTCCGTCCGCGGCGGCAGCGCCGGTGAACGCCATGCAAGCAAGAGCGGCGGCGAGGAAATGTGTTCTGATCATTGGAATCTCCATGGTTGATAGGGTTTGGGCAGGACGCGCCCGAGTGGCCGCGTCCTCAGGGCAAGTCGGATCACTTCGGCTGGGCGGACTTCGCAAACCACTGCTCGAAGGTGATCGAGCCGAGCCGCGGGTTGTTGTCGGAAACGAGCGACTGGTCGTTGAGCCTCGCGCCGAAATATTTCGCCTCGGCATCGGCCTCGACGGTGCGCGGATCTTTCATGGCCTTCAAATACCGGGCGACGAGTTCGCTGAGACGCGCCCGTTCCGGACCTGATATCTCGATCGTCGCATTAGCGGGCGGTGCCAGAGCCACATCCGCCATGACATCGGCGACGTCGTCGGAAACGATCGGCTGAATGTAGGCGGGCGACAGGCGGACAGTCTGGCCGACCGTGCCCGATTGTACGATGCCGGCAAGGAATTCCATGAACTGCGTCGAGTGAACGATGGTGTAGGGAATGCCTGACGCCTTGATCAGTTTTTCCTGGGCGAGTTTGCCGCGGAAATAGCCGCTTTCCTGCAGACGCTCGGTGCCGACGACGGAGAGGGCGATATGGTGCTTGACGCCGGCGAGTTTTTCGGCGGCGAGAAGATTGTGGCCCGAGGTCTCGAAGAATTCGAGCACGGCCTTGTCCTCGAAGGACGGCGAATTGGCAAGGTCGAGCACGACTTCGGCGCCTGAGAGCGCCTCCGCCAGTCCTTCCCCGGTGATCGTGTTGACGCCGGAGTTCGGTGAGGCGGCGATCACTTCGTGGCCGCGCTTGCGCAGGCGTTCGACAGTCTTCGAACCGATGAGGCCGGTTCCGCCGATGACAACGATTTTCATAACAGATCTCCATTCGCTGCCGCGATGCGGCAGCGTTAAAGTTGAATTATGCGGTGAATTCGAAGGTTTAGTTCAGCCCAGCCTTATCGAGGCCGTAAGCCTTGTCGGCCGCGCCGGGCACGGTCTTGAAGCCGACGTTGACGCGGTTCCAGGCGTTGATGGCCATGACGACAAAGGTCAGGTCCGAGATTTCCTTCTCGGAAAGCTGGCCGCGAACCCGTTCGTAAATTTCGTCGGGAACGCCGCCTTCGGGCAACTTCGTCAGGGCTTCCGTCCAGGCAAGCGCTGCGCGCTCGCGGGGGATGAACAGGGTCGATTCCCGCCAGATGGCGATGTGATAAAGCCTGAGTTCGGTTTCGCCGAGGATCTTTGCCTGCTTCACATGCATGTCGAGGCAAAAGCCGCATCCATTGATCTGCGAAGCGCGGATCTCGACGAGGGCCTGCAGCTTCTCGTCTATCACGCTGCTCTTCAGCGCCATGCTGAATTCCATAAATTTCTTGAAAAGCTCGGGGGACTGTTGGGCGTAGTTCAGTCGCTGGGTCATGTGTCTCTCCTTTAATTAAGGATATTTAATATCCTTATGGATATAAGATATCCTTAATTACTGGACTGTAAAGCCATTCTCGTTTAGTCTGGCTGCATAAGGCCTATGCGCAAAAGTATGAGGGGCAGGGGGATGGATATCGTTTCGGCATTGCGGACCTTTCAGCGCGTCGTGGAGACGGGTTCGTTTTCGGCGGCGGCGCATGATCTCGACGTGACGCAGCCGGCGGTCTCGCGACAGGTCGCAGCCCTCGAGGGCCATTTCAACACCCGCCTCCTGCATCGCACGACGAGCGGCCTGTCGCTGACGGCAGAGGGGGAGCGGATGCTGCCGATGGCGCTGCGGATTCTCGAAGCGGTTGAGGAGCTTGGCGATGCGGCCGGATCGGACGGCGCCATGGCCTCGGGAAAGGTCAGGCTCAGCGTTCCAGCACCACTCGGTCTCTATCTCAGCGAGCGGCTCGGCGATCTTCTCGCCGCCCATCCGAAGCTCTCGATCGAACTCATCTTCAGGGAGCAGGGCTCCGATATGATCGAGGAGCGCCTGGATCTCGAAGTGCGCTTGGGCCAGGTCGCCGACAGCAGCCTCGTCTGCCGGCGGATCGGCTGGACGACCGCCTTCCTCGTTGCATCTCCCGCCTATCTCGCACGCAGGGCGGCTCCCCGCGCACCGAAGGAGATCAAGGACCATGAATGCCTGTGCTACCATAGGGCAGGCGAGGCCAATACCTGGTCCTTCTCGAACGGTTCGGAAGACATATCCGTCCGGATTTCGCCCCGGCTGACCGCCTGCAATGCCGTCGCCATTCACCGGGCAGCCCTTGCTGGAGCGGGTCTTGCGGTGCTTTCGCACATCATCGCGATGCCCGATATCGCCGCCGGCCGGCTGGTCCCCATGATGAAGGATTTCCAGCCGAGCCGGCTGCCGGTTACTGTCGTCTATCCCTCGCGGCGCAACATGCCGTTGCGCGTCAAGACGGTTCTGGATTTTCTCACCGAGGCTATGGGGCAGGACCCGTCGATGTGCGCCAGCGGCGCGGACGGGCAGTGGAACTGATGATCGTCCGGCCGGGCGATTTGCCGTTTTCCGCCTTGCCTAAAGCCCGCGAATCCTGCCAAGTCCTGCGATCATGCAATTTGCGCCGCAACAAGATGAAGCCCTGAAGGCTGTTTCGAAATGGCTGAAGGAAGGGCGCTCGCCGCTCTTTCGCCTGTTCGGCTATGCCGGAACGGGAAAGACGACACTTGCCAAGCATTTTGCCGAAAATGTCGATGGCGACGTGCTGTTTGCCGCCTTCACCGGCAAGGCGGCGCAGGTGCTGCGCTCGCGGGGGGCCTCCAACGCCCGGACGATCCATTCGCTGATCTATCGGCCGCGCGGCGAGGAGGCGGTGGAAGACGAGGAAACGGGCAAGACCTCGATTGCGCCGATGTTTTCGATCAACCGGCAAAGTCCGGTCGCGAAGGCGGCGCTGATCATCGTCGACGAATGCTCGATGGTGGACGAAGCACTCGGCAAGGATCTGATGAGCTTCGGCACGCCGATTCTGGTGCTCGGCGACCCCGGCCAGCTGCCGCCGGTGACAGGTGGCGGCTACTTCACAAATCAGGACCCGGACTACTTGCTCACCGATATCCACCGGCAGGCGCGCGACAATCCGATCATCAAGCTCGCCATGCAGGTGCGCGAAGGCAATGAGGTGATGTACGGCGACTACGGCACGGCCAAGGTGATCTCGAAGAACGAGGTGACGCAGCAGCTGGTGCTCGATGCCGACCAGGTGCTCGTCGGCACCAATCGCACGCGGCGGCGCTACAACCAGCGCCTGCGCGAGCTGAAAGGCTTCAACGCCGATTATCCCCAGACCGGCGACAAGCTCGTCTGCCTCAGGAACGATCCGGCAAAGGGCCTGCTCAACGGTTCGCTCTGGCAGGTGATGACCTCGTCGAAGGAAACGACGAAGCCCGGCATCAATCTGCTCGTCCGGCCAGAGGATGACGACATGGACCGGGGAGCAGCCAAGATCAAGCTGCTGAAGCAGGCCTTCGAGGATGTCGAGGGCGAGATTCCCTGGAACACCCGCAAACGCTACGACGAGTTCGACTACGGCTATGCACTTACCGTTCACAAGGCGCAGGGTTCGCAATGGAACGATGTCGTGCTCTTCGACGAGAGCTGGGCGTTTCGCGATACGCGGGAACGCTGGCTCTATACCGCGATCACGCGCGCGGCGGAGACGCTGACGATCGTCCGCTGATCCCGATCGCACCCGCGACCAGGGTCGCATTCCCGATCTGGACTGGCGAGGAAGAAACGGTGGCGGCCGTGTCTTGGGCGGGTGGCTCATGAGTGGCGTTAAGCCTGCACGATGCCGAGCAGAACTGCCTTGGCGATGGCCTGGAAGCGGTTGTTGGCGCGGAACTTCAGGATGATTCCGGCCTCCAGGTCACGGGTTTCGTCATGCTTCAGGTCGAGCGCCCGAGCGATACGTTGGGTGGAATAGCCCTCCGCCATCAGTTCCAGGCAACGCCGCTCCTGTGCGGTCAGGCTTGCACTGTCCTGATTGTCGTTTAGCGACGGCGCCTCGACGCTGCCGTCGAAATCCAGGAGGTCGGCGACCTGCTGGAGTTGGCGGTGCAGCGTCGACATTTCGGCCGTCAGTTCGCGCTTGCGCACCTGCAAGGCCTCGCGGAATATCGCCTCGGCCGTTTCCTGCGAATCGGCATTGCGGAGTTCGTCCATCAGTTCCTGGATGACGGCGATTGGCATGCCTGTCTCTCGGCAGACTGTAATGACGGCCATGCGCATCACGTCGTCTTGGCCGTAGACCCGCATCAGGCCGATGCGGTTGGCTGAAATCAACCCTTTCTCTTCATAGAAATGCAGTGTCCTGTGCGTGACGCCGAATGCGTTTGCCATGTCGGCAATGGGCACCGGACCATCCGGTAGATCCGGCGGTAGCGCGGCCGAAGGCAGGAACCGATATTTCGATCGGGCCTCCGAAGCGATACCGGCGGTGGCAAACAGGCGTTTGGAACCGTCTGGCATGAACCCTCCTGGGGCATGTTGTTGCACCTCATGCGGCTTTGCCAGTTGCTTCCCATGCGCGGCGAGTGGGGTTTCCTCTAGGCGTTCTTCTCATTGGGAAAGAAGCAGTACGCGGCGTACTCTACGCGATACGATGTCCACGTTATGCGTGAACGATCTTTTTTATAAGTGCTAAAAATAATCTCTTTTAAATGGGATAGCAACTTTACCGGCATATTTTGCCGGGTTCTTGGGTGTCTTGCACAAAAACATGTGCCGCACTGCGGGATCTCGCGGTCCTCTTCAAAGGTGACGGGATTTACTGTCTGCGGTAAGCGTGCGGCAAATGCTCAGCGTAATTTCGGTGCCCATCAGCGATCGGCATCACATCCATCTGCGAATCTCGTTGGCCATTGCACGGCCCTTGGCTTAAAAGCAGGGCCTCCCGTTTCCGTGACCGATGGATATCAGCCATGCCCGCCAAGCTCTCCGTGAACCTCAATGCCATCGCCATGCTGCGCAACCGACGCGATCTGCCGTGGCCGAGCGTCGAAGCGCTCGGGCGGATCGCACTTGCCTCCGGCGCTAGCGGTCTGACGGTGCATCCGCGCCCCGACCAGCGGCACATTCGCTTCTCCGACCTGCCTGTCATCCGCAACCTGATCGACGACGAATTCCCCAAGGCCGAGTTCAATATAGAGGGTTATCCCACAGAGGAATTTTTCGAACTCTGCGCAGGCGCGGCACCCGAGCAGGTGACGCTGGTGCCTGACGATCCCGCGCAGGCGACCTCCGATCACGGCTGGGATTTCCGCAAGCACCAGGCGTTCTTGACCGATGCCGTCGCGCGGCTGAAGACGATGGGGTGCCGGGTGTCATTGTTTGCCGACGGTGACGGCGACGCACAGGCGGTTGAGATCGCCAAGGCGGTCGGCGCCGATCGGATCGAACTCTATACCGGCCCCTATGGTGGCTGCTTCGACGCGCCGGAGCGGGCGGCCCCGATCCTCGAAGCACTCGGGCGAACGGCGGATGCAGCCCTTGCGATCGGTCTTGCCGTCAATGCCGGTCACGATTTGACGGTCGAGAACCTGCCTGATCTGGTGAAGCGCATTCCCGCTCTCGCCGAGGTTTCGATCGGCCATGGGCTAACCGCCGATGCGCTGGAGTTTGGCATGGCCGAAACGGTGCGGCGCTTCTGCCGGGCTTGCGGGCAGACGATCTGATCCTTGAAGAAAGCCCGCCCCGTGATGTGCGAGGCGAGCTTTCCAGACGACCTTATGCTGCCTCAGGCGGTCAGGGCCGCCTTATATTCGACGAAGAAATCCTTCAGCGGCTGCGGCTGTTTGCCGGTCAGCTTGGTGAAGTCCTCGGTAACGATGTCGAAATTGCCGGCGCGGGTGTTGGCGTCGGCTGAAACAAGCATGTCGGCGACGAAACCGGGAAGGCCGGCGCCGCGCATGCCTTGGCCGAGCTGTTCGTCGGTAACGTCGATCACTTCGAGCGGCTTGCCGGCGACGTCGGAAACGATGGCGGCGATCTGCCGGCTGTCCAGCGACTGCGTGCCGGTCACCGTATAGGTGGCGCTCTCCGATGTGCCGGAGGCAAGGGCCGCGGCGATCGCCAGGGCGCAGTCGTCACGCGAGATGGTCGAGATCTTGCCGTCGCCCGTGGCGCTGTACCATTTGCCACCCAGCAGGTTGTGCGGCATGCCGTGCAGATAATTGTCATGATACCAGGCGTCGCGGATGATGGTATGGGCGATGCCGCTTGCCTTGATGGCGTTTTCGCTGCCGAGATGATCGGGCGCGAAGGTGACGACCGAATTGTCAGGCGCCGGCATCGAGGTGTAGGCGATGTGCTTGACGCCTGATTTGACTGCCGCCGCGACGGCGCCCTGGTGCTGGGCGAGGCGCTTGCCGGGAGTATCCAGTGCGTCAGTGCTGATGATCAGCAACCGGTCGACGCCGGCGAATGCCTTCTCCAGGCCAGCCGCGTCATCGAAATCGGCCTTGCGGGTGACCACACCCTTCTTTTCGAGTTCGGAGAGCTTTTCGGGGCTGCGCGTTGCCGCGACAATGTTGCCGGGGGCGACCTTGTAGGTCTCGATGAGGTGATGGATGATACGCTGGCCGAGCTGCCCGGCAGCGCCGGTGACCAGGATGATTTCGCTCATACGTCGTTTCCTTCTGTGCTGTGCAGTGGTCTCGAAAAGAGAGTAACACTAGAATAGGAATTGACTAGGCAGTGTAAAGGAGGCAGTTTTTCAGCTCTACGTTACCAAAAGGGAACCAGCAGATGAGTGGAGCGGTCGTCAGTCTGAAGAACAGGATGCTGGGGGCGCGGCGCGAGATCGATCTCGCCGGCCTGGATTTCGGCAATTGCCCGGTCAGGGACATGATGCAGCAGATCGGCGGCAAATGGTCGACGTTGTTGCTCGAGGTGCTGGCGGGTCGGCCTTATCGCTTTGGCGAGCTGCGGCGAATGATCCCCGATATTTCGCAGCGCATGCTGACGCAGACGCTGCGCGACCTGCAGAGGGATGGTTATATCGACCGCCAGGTCTTCCCGACCAAGCCGCCGAGCGTCGAATATTCGATGACCGAACTTGGACGTTCGCTCTACCAGCCACTGTCGCAGCTTCTGAACTGGGCGGAGGCGAACCATGATGCCGTTCGCGCCGCCCGTTCGCATTTCGATTGCGCCGACAAATAGGCCGGTTTCTTACTCACCGCGTCCTTCCGTCAGGAACAGCAGGAAGGCTAGCGCCGGGAAGCAGAAGCCAATCCAGGCCGTCATCGTCCAGCCGCCGGTCGCATAGGCCCAGCCGCCGAGCGCCGAGCCCAGCGCGCCGCCGGCAAAGAAGGTCGCCATGAACAGGCCGTTGAGCCGGCTGCGGTGTTCCGGGTTCAGCGCATAGATGGCGCGCTGGCCGCAGACGAGATTGGTGGTCACGCCGAAATCGAGGAGGATCGCCGCTGCCGTCAAAAGCAGCAGGGCGGTAAGCGAGCCGTCTGCGGCGAAGTGGCTGATCAGGAAGGCGGCCATGCCGAGCAGCATGGCAAGCGTCGAGGCGATCTTCGTCATGCCGCGGTCGGCAAGCCTGCCGGCGATGGGCGAGGCGACGGCCCCGGCAGCGCCTGCGAGCGCGAAGAGGGCAATGCCGTTCTGCGTCAGGCCGAAGGTCGGGCTTGCGAGCAGCAGCGGCGTCGTCGTCCAGAACAGGCTGAAGGCACCGAACATGCCGGCCTGATAGAGCGCCCGGCGCTGCAACACGCGCGAGGTCAGCGCCAGATGGCCCATAGAGGCGAGCAGCTCGCCATAGCGCAGCTTCGTCTTCGGCAGGCGAACCGGCAGGTTGATGCGCAAGACGACGGCAAGCGCGAGCATGAGCGCTGCGGTGACGTAGTAGACCACGTGCCAGGAGGAGGCCTCGGCGACGAAGCTTGCGAAGGGGCGGGCCAGCATGATGCCGCAGAGCAGGCCACTCATGACGTTGCCGACGACCTGGCCGCGCGTTGCATCCGGCGCCATGTTGGCAGCGAAGGGAACCAGGACCTGAACTGCGACCGATGAAAGACCGATAGAGAGCGAGGCGATGAGGAAGGTCGTGGGCGTCGACGACAACGCCGCGCCGATGAGCGCGACTGCGGAGACGGCGATCAACATCAACACCAGACGGCGGTTTTCGGTGAGGTCGCCGAGCGGCACGATCAGCAGCAGTCCGAGGCCGTAGCCGATCTGCGTCAGCGTAACGATCAGGCCGGTGGCGGCAGGTGTGAAGCCGAGATCGGCACTAATCGGGCCGGCCAGCGGCTGGCCGTAATAGAGATTGGCGGCCACCAGCCCGCAGGCGGCGGCGAAAAGGAAGGTTAGCCAGGGGGATAGCGACCTGGGAATGGCCTCATCCGGCGTGGTGGCTGAAACGCTCATCAGAAACTCCGGTATTCAAAGAAAGATTGAAAGAATGCAAAAATGCTGGCTGCGGCCACCCGATCCTTGACCGAATGCCGGCATTTCTCTCGTCCAAGGTGCGGACCGTTCAGGTCACGAGCTTCATCCCGGCCTCGGCCGCAGACAGCATCTCTTCCCTGCTGCGTCCTGTTTTGCCGATGACGCGCAGGCCTTTGGTAAAGCAGAGGAAGGCGAGGGCGGCGGCATCCGGGTCTACCGTCTTCGGAATGGTGCCGTCTTCCTGGCCGATGCGAATGAGATCGGCCATCAGCTTTTCGTCCGCGGTAAAGGCAGTCACAACGTGGGCAGCGGCTTCCTCGTCAAGCAGGCCGAAGTCGTTGGCGCCGCCGACGACGAGACAGCCTTTGCGGCCGGCCTCGCCATAGGAGAGCTCGGCATAATACATCACCATCTGGAAGACCTTCTCGCGACCGGTCTTCGCAGATGCGATCATCGCTTCCAGACGCCGTCGGCCGAGTTTTCGATAATGGGCGAAAGCAGTAAGAAAGATGCCGCGCTTATCCTTGAATGCCTTGTAGATGCTGCCCGAAGCAAGGCCCATTGCTTCGGTCAACTCGCTGATGGAGGCGGCGTGATAGCCGCGTTCGGAAAAGACGCGGAGCGCCGCATCCAGTGCTGCGTCCATATCGAACGCGCGCGGACGGCCACGGCTGCGGGTCTTTGCTTCTGGTGTGAGATTGGCAACGGTCATGGCGCTTAATTAGGGAACGAACGTTTCCAAATCAAGTGAAATCTCTGCGATGCAGCAAATTCAAAGGTCGAGCACCCAGGTCTGGCCGTTGGCCTCGGGCCCGAACATGCGATGTCTCTCCTCGGAGACAAGGCGGAATCCCGCCTTGACGTAGATGGCGCGGGCGGTCTCCAGCATATCGTTGGTCCAGAGCGAAAGCTCGCGGTAGCCCTTCTGTTTTGAGAAACGGATGCATTCATCGACCAGCAGCTTGCCGAGACCGAGGCCGCGGGCTGATTTGTCGACATAGAGCAGGCGGAGCTTGGCGACGCCGTCGCCACTATTGGTGATCAGCACCGAGCCGACATTGACGCCGCCGCGTTCGGCGATCCAGCAATATTCTTTGACCGGATCGAAATTGGCGAGGAATTTGCCGGCGACCTCGGCGACCAGCGCCTCGAAGCGCAGATCCCAGCCATATTCCTCGGCATAGAAGCGGCCCTGGCTCTGGACGATCCAGCCGATATCGCCGGCCCGGTGAGCGCGGATGATTGCCGGCGCGGGCTTCGCCGCCGGGTCGAGCAGCGCACGGATCGTGTGCATGGCGGAGACTGCGGCCTCCGGTTCGCCGCTGGCGAGATTGTCGAAACGGGCGGCGATCTGCGCATTGGCGCGCTGGCCGAGTTCTTCAAACTGCTCTCGTCCCCGCTCGGTGACAATGATGACCTGGCTGCGCAGGTCGGTCGGATCGGGGCTGGTCTCGATCAACCCCTCGGCGCGGAAACGCTTGAGGATGCGGCTGAGATAAGCCGGGTCGAGCTGCAGGTCGCGGACGAGTGCGGCAGCGCTGACGCCATCGTGCGAGCCGACCTCGAAGAGGATGCGGGCATCCGTCAGCGTGAAGGGGGTGTCGAGATAGGCCTTGTTCAAGAGGCCGAGGAAGTTCGTATAGAAGCGGTTGAAATCGCGAGCGGTTTCGATGAGGGCGATATCGGGCATGGCAAGAATCTCCAGATGGAGATTCTTGCGAGACGAAGTCGGCCAACTCCTCCTTCGTTATGCTCGGGCTTGTCCCGAGCATCTGCCTCCGGTCGATACGTGGCAGATCCTCGGCACAAGGCCGAGGATGACGCCGAGGAGGGAGCGAGGTGTCAGCAAACCGGCAAAATCTCCGAACAGAGACTTTGTCGTGCATTTAGTTGACTGGGTCAACTAAATTGTCCGTAGAACTTCAGGCCGCTTCCTCTTCTGCCTCTTCATCTGCGCCGAGCGCGAAATCGACTGCCGCCCGCGCATGGATCGCGGTGGTGTCGAAGCCCGGCAGCGGCAGGTGGTCGGGATCGAGGATCAGGCAGATTTCGGTGCAGCCGAGGATGATGCTGTCGGCGCCGTTGTCGATGGCACGTGATATCACCGCCATCAGCTTGTCGCGCGAACTGTCGAGGACCTTGCCGGCGCAGAGCTCGTTGAAGATGATGTCGTGCACGGTGGTGCGGTCGCCGGCATCGGGCACCATGATGTCGAGGCCGAGGCCCTTCATGCGGTCGCCGTAGAAGCCGTGCTCCATCGTGTAGCGGGTGGCAAGCAGCAGCGGGCGCTTGCGGCCGCTCGCATGCAGCGATTTTGCCGTCTCGTCGATGATGTGGATCAGCGGCACGGAGATTTTGTCTGCGACCTTGTCGGCGATCAGGTGCATGGTGTTGGTGCAGATGAGGATGCAGCGGGCGCCGGCGATCTGCAGGCGCAGCGCCACGTCGCCGAGGCGCGAGGCGGCCATATCCCAGTCTCCGGCCTTCTGGAGCGCGACGATCTCTTCGAAATTGACCGAATGCAGGATGAGTTCAGCCGAGGCGAGGCCACCCTTGCGGTCGCGCACCATCTCGTTGACGAGGCGGTAATAGACCGCCGAACTTTCGAAACTCATGCCGCCGATCAGTCCGATCATTTCCATTTCTTCAAGCTCCCATGCTTCTCAACTGTCGGGAATGATGCCGCGATTCCGGCGCGACGTGTTTGCGTTGTTTGTCATCTCTGTGGAATACGTGATATTATTTTGCGTGGTTTTATGAGTTTATGCAAAAATTCGGCGAAAGGTTCAGTTTAGACACATGCTTGACGATCGCGACAGGCGCATTCTCGACATGCTGCAGAAAGATGCAGGCATATCCGTGACCGATCTTGCCGAGCGTGTGGCGCTTTCGGTTTCGGCCTGCTCCCGGCGCATCCAGCGGCTGGAGGAGAGCGGCCATATCGCCCGGCGGATCATCGTGCTCGACCGGGAAAAAATGGGCGTACCGACGACGGTCTTCGCGCTGGTCAAGACGGCGCACCATTCCGACGAATGGACGGAGACCTTCCGCCGGATCATCAGCGACATTCCCGAGATCGTCGAAGCGCACCGGCTGACTGGCAATCACGACTACATCCTGAAGATCGTCCTGCCGCGCGTCGAGCACTACGATGTGATCTACAAGCAGATCGTGCGCAAGATCGAGCTCTTCGACGTCTCGGCCTCAATCTCAATGGAGCTTCTGAAGGGCAGCACGGCGATCCCCGTGGGGTATGCCGATTGAGCCGGCTCGACCGGCCGGGATGCAGGGGAGCTATGCCGAAACGGCAGTTGCAACCAGCGCGGCGAAGGCCACATTGGCTTTGAGCGAAATGGCGCAAAGGGGTAGGTCATGAGCGATCATCATGTCGTCGTTGTCGGCGGCGGTTTCGGCGGGTTGCAGCTCGTCAACGGGTTGAAGGATGCCGGTGTCAGGATCACGCTGGTCGACCGGCGCAATCACCATCTCTTCCAGCCGCTGCTCTATCAGGTGGCGACCACCATTCTCTCCACCTCTGAAATCGCCTGGCCGATCCGTCGTCTCTATGCCGACCGGCCTGACGTGACCGTGCTACTCGGCGAAGTCACCGGCGTCGACAGCGGCGCCAAGACAGTTTCCCTACGCAACGGCATGACTCTCAGTTATGACACGCTGGTGCTGGCGACCGGAGCGACGCATGCCTATTTCGGCCATGACGAATGGGAGCCGGTGGCGCCGGGCCTGAAGACGCTGGAGGACGCGACGACGATCCGCCGGCGCCTGCTGCTCGCCTTCGAGAAGGCGGAGATGGAGAGCGATCCTGCCGTGCGCGACGCGCTGCTGACCTTCACCATCGTCGGCGCCGGGCCGACCGGCGTCGAGTTGGCCGGCATCATTGCTGAGCTCGCGCATTTCACGCTGCCCAAGGAGTTCCGCAACATCGACACGCGCAAGACCCGCGTCGTATTGGTCGAGGCAGGCCCGCGGGTGCTGCCGACCTTCGCCGAGGAGCTTTCGGCCTATGCGCAGAAGGCGCTGGAGAAGCTCGGGGTCGAGATCCATCTCGGCAAGCCGGTGACCGAATGCAACGCCGACGGCGTGAAGATCGGCGAGACCTTCGTTGCCAGCCGGACGATCGTCTGGGCAGCCGGCGTCACCGCCTCGCCGGCGGCAAGATGGCTCGGCGTTGCGGCCGACCGGGCGGGCCGCGTCGTGGTCGAGAAGGATCTGAGCGCTCCGGGGCTGCCCGACGTCTTCGTCGTCGGCGATACCGCATCGGTCATGCGCGAGGACGGCAAGCCGGTGCCGGGCATTGCGCCCGCCGCCAAGCAGCAGGGCGGATACGTCGCCAAGGTGATTCGCGCCCGCATATCCGGCAAACCGGCGCCGGCGCCCTTCCGCTACTGGCATCAGGGCAGCTTGGCGACGATCGGCAAGAGTGCTGCGATCATCGATTTCGGCCGGATCAAGCTAAAGGGCTGGCTCGCCTGGTGGATCTGGGGCCTTGCCCATATCTACTTCCTGATCGGCACCCGCTCGCGCTTCTCCGTCGCCTGGAGCTGGCTGTGGATCTATCTGAGCGGCCAGCACAGCGCCCGGCTGATCACCCAG
The DNA here is from genome assembly GCF_019798305.1 of Rhizobium leguminosarum. Classification (GTDB taxonomy): domain Bacteria; phylum Pseudomonadota; class Alphaproteobacteria; order Rhizobiales; family Rhizobiaceae; genus Rhizobium; species Rhizobium leguminosarum_U. The sequence continues at coordinate 411,281 of NZ_JAAXDD010000002.1, read as the reverse complement.
CGAGAGACGATGCGAGAGGAGGGCTAACTCTTCTCCCGTCCTCGAGAGGCCAAGCCTCGAAGCAGCGATTTCGCCAAGCTTGACATATCTTCGGATCCGCCCTTAGGGTTTGCCCCGCGTCTTCCGAAAACCACCAGCGGTTACGCATCCGTAGCTACAGCGAGTAGAGGTTCCAATGCGCCGATTCACTTCTCACGAAAATCACATTCGAAATTCTGAGAAGTTGGTGGTTCATGCGCACTTTGAATCTGGGCATTCTCGCCCCTGTAGATGCAGGCAAGACTAGCCTTACCGAAAGACTGCTTTTTGACGCCGGCGTTATCGACAAGCTCGGCAGCGTCGATACCGGCAATACACAGACGGACACTCTCGAACTCGAACGGCAACGCGGCATCACGATTAGAGCCGCGGTGGTGTCGTTCACGATCGGCGACAGGATCGTCAATCTCATCGACACGCCCGGTCACCCGGATTTCATCGCCGAGGTCGAGCGGGTGCTCGGATTGCTGGATGCCGCGGTCGTCGTCGTTTCGGCGGTCGAAGGTGTGCAGGCCCAGACGCGGGTGCTGGTGCGGGCGTTGCGGCGGCTTGGCGTTCCCTTCGTCTTCTTCGTCAACAAGGTCGATCGTCTCGGCGCGCAATATGAGGACGTGCTGAAGGCTCTTGCCAGCCACTTGCTCGTTCGCCCCATCGCCATGTCTTCCGTCATCGATGCCGGCAGCAGGCTTGCCAGGGTGGAGGCTTTGGCTCCCGGATGCGAACCGCTTTTCACGCCGCTCTGCGAAGCTCTCGCGGAGAATGACGAGGCGCTGCTGGACGATTACGTCTTGACGCCCGATCGCCTGACGGCGGATAGGCTTGGACGCTGCCTGACCGATCAGGTCGCGAGCGGTCTGGTGCATCCAGTCTTTGCGGGTGCGGCAACGACCGGCGTCGGCGTGCCGGCCCTGACATCGGCCATTGCGACGATTTTGCCCGGCCGGCGCCTCGATCCGGACGGGTCGATTGCCGGAAAAATCTTTAAGATCGAACGCGGTTGGGGCGGTGAAAAGCTCGCCTATATGTATCTGACGTCAGGCACAGTCCGGCTGCGGCAACATCTGGATTTGCCCAAAGGCCCGGAAAGAGTGACGGCGATCGAGGTTTTCGGGGCCGGCCGGGTTCATGGCGCCGCAATCTTTTGCGCCGGGCAGATCGCGCGCGTAAGCGGCCTTGCCGGCGCTCGCATCGGGGATGTGGTGGGCACCGACCTGCTCGCGGGCGGGCAGGCGCAGTTTGCCCCGCCCAGCCTCGAAACCCGCGTCCTTGCCCGGCGGCCCTCCGACAAGGCGGCCCTCTGGCTGGCGCTGAACCAGATGGGCGAGCAGGATCCGTTGATCAATCTGCGCCGGAACGATGATGCCGACGAAATCTTCGTATCGCTCTATGGCGAGGTGCAGAAGGAAGTCGTTCAATCGACCCTGCTGACGGATTTCGGTCTCGAGGCTGGGTTCGAGGAAAGCACGGTCATCTTGGTGGAAAGGCTTATGGGAACCGGGGAAGGCCTGCAGATCCTCTTCAAGGAGCCCAATCCATTTCTCGCCACCGTCGGTCTACGCGTCGAACCGCGTCCAGAAGGGGCAGGCAACAGCTTTGCACTTGATGTGGAGGTGGGCCAGATGCCCGCCAGCTTTTACAGGGCAGTCGAAGAAACCGTGTTCGAAACGCTGAAGCAAGGCATTTTCGGCTGGCAGGTCATCGATTGCCACGTGGCGATGACGGCAGCCCGGCACAGCTCGCCTGCAAGCACCGCCGCCGATTTCCGGCAACTGACACCTTGGGTGCTGGCAGATGCACTGTCGGCCGCGCAAACCGTCCTATGCGAACCGATCGACCGCTTTCATCTCGAAGCGCCCGCGGAGAGCTTGAGCGGCTTGCTGACCCTGCTTGCGAAATCTGCCGCGACGATGACGGATTCCGTGATTGCCGACGGCATGGCCCGGCTGGAAGGCACCATGGCATCCGCGATGATCCAGAGCGTCCAGCAGCAATTGCCGGGCCTGACCAGCGGAGCGGGGACCATGGAAACCTCTTTCGACCATCATGCCCCGATGGCCGGCCCGCCGCGTTCGCGCCAGCGTTCAGGCCCTGATCCGTTCAAACCAGTCGAATATCTGCTGCGGCTGCGGTCCACGAGAGCCTCAGCATGAGAACGGATGGAGGATGCCGTGATCAAAAAGGCGGCTCTCGCGAGCCGCCTCTCGTTTTCTCAAGCTGCCAGCGAGGCGATGTCGATGACGAAGCGGTAGCGGACGTCGCTTTTCAGGACGCGTTCATAGGCTTCGTTGACCTGCTGGATGTTGATCTTCTCAATCTCGGAGACGATGTTGTGCTCGCCGCAGAAGTCGAGCATTTCCTGGGTTTCCTTGATCGAGCCGATCATCGAGCCTGATATGCTCTTGCGGCCGGGGATGATCGAGAACGCATGCACGGGGATCGGGTTTTCCGGCGCGCCGACTACCACGAAGGAACCATCCACCTTCAGGAGGCCGAGATAGGCATTCCAGTCGATCTCGGCGCTGACGGTGCAGATGATCAGGTCGAAAGTGCCGGCGAGCTTCGTGAAGGTTTCCGGGTCGTTGGTGGCGTAATATTCCTTGGCGCCGAGCTTCAGCCCATCTTCCTTCTTGGAAAGGCTCTGGGACAGAACGGTGATATCGGCGCCCATGGCGGCGCCGAGCTTGACGCCCATATGGCCGAGACCGCCCATGCCGACGATCGCGACCTTCTTGCCGGGACCGGCATTCCAGTGGCGCAGCGGCGAGTAGAGCGTGATGCCGGCGCAGAGCAGCGGCGCGGAGGCGTCGAGCGGCAGATTGTCCGGAATGGACATGACATAGCCTTCCCTGACGACGATCGAGTCGGAATAGCCGCCCTGGGTCCGTGTCTTGCGGTCGGCTTCGAAGTCATTGTAGGTGCCGGCGAGCCCCGGCATATACTGTTCCCGATCAAGGTCGCGCTCGGCGCAGCCGATGCAGGAATCGACGAAGCAGCCGACGCCGACGCGATCGCCGACCTTGAATTTGGTCACATCAGAGCCGACGGCCGAGACGATGCCGGCGATCTCATGGCCCGGCACGATCGGATAGACGGCGTTCTTCCATTCGTTGCGGACAGTGTGGATGTCCGAGTGGCAGATACCGGCAAACTTGATGTCGATAACGACGTCGTCGGGGTTCGGGTTGCGGCGTTCGAAGGTGAAAGGGGTCAGCGGCTTGGAAGCGTCGGTCGCGGCGTAGCCTCTTGCAATAGGCATGGGAACCATCCTTTTCGATTGTGGTGGGGGTTGAAAGAGATGGTGGACTATTGCCCGGAACGGCGGCAGAGGGTTAGAGCGATCCTCTCAGCTTTTTGCACGATCCTGCAAAAGTGAGGCGCCTACCTGTTTGCGAAATGGTGAAGACACTCTAGATAGGACGGTATACCCGGCGTCAGACAGAAAGAGTTGCCGCATGACTTTGCCCTTCAGCCCCTATCAGGAAATCGTCGATATCGCGATGCGCTTCGCGGCTGGTGACGGCGAGTTTGCGACTGATATAGGCAATCTTCATGTCAGCCGCCGGTCCAGGCCCAGCGATCCGCTGCACAGCAGCTATCGGCCCTGTTTCGCCTTTGTCCTGCAGGGGGCCAAGAGCCTGCGCCTCGGCACGGAACTTATCAGCTACGGGACCGGCGACTATCTGCTGACCTCGCTCGACCTGCCGGTCGCCTGGCGCGTCACCGAGGCAAGCCCCGAGGTCCCGCATCTCTGCCTGGGGCTGGCAATCGATTCGGAAAAGCTGCTGGAATTGCTCAGCCGCATCGATATTCCGCGTCCGGCCGCTCATACCGACGGGCAGCGCGGGATGGCGGTCAATGTCGCTCCGCCGGAGCTCCTGGATGCTGCCGTCCGGCTGCTGCGTTTGCTCGATCGTCCGGGCGACATTCCCGCCATGGCGCCGCTGATCGAGCAGGAAATCCTCTACCGGGTGCTGACCGGGCCGGATGGCGCGCGGCTGATCAACATCGCCACATCAGATAGCCACAGCAACCGGATTGCGCGCGCCGTTGCATGGCTGAAGGAGAATTTCGCGCGGCCGCTGCGCATCGAAGACCTTGCCGAACGCGTCAGCATGAGCGTGTCGTCCTTCCATCACCACTTCAAGTCGGTCACGGCGATGACGCCGGTGCAGTATCAGAAGCAGCTTCGCCTGCACGAGGCGCGCCGTCTGATGCTCGTGGAGCGCCTCGATGCGGGCACGGCCGGCCACCGCGTCGGCTATCAGAGCCCGTCGCAGTTCAGCCGCGAATACAGCCGCCTCTACGGCGCTTCACCGGCCCGCGATGTCGACGGAGCCCGCGATGTCATGGCGGCGGAATAGAGTACCGCGCCCAGCAAAAACGTGCCAATGCGCGGTGCGATCATTAAAGGATTGTTTGACGTTTCCGGCTAGTCTTGCGGCAGATATCAAGCAGGCCCAGATGTCCGCATGACGCAAGCACCGTTTCTCTCCATAGTCGCTCCTTGTCACAACGAGGAAGAGGGCTTGCGCGAATTCTGCCGCCGCGCCGCTGCTGCCGCGCATAGCGCTGTCGGCGATGGCTTCGAGCTCATTCTCGTCGATGACGGCTCGTCCGACCGCACGTGGGAAATCATCTCCGATCTGGCGGCCGATGTGCCGCAGCTGCTCGGCGTTCGTCTTCTGCGCAATCACGGCCACCAGCTGGCATCGACGGCGGGTCTTGCCGCGTCGCGGGGCGAGCGCGTGCTTTTGATCGACGCCGATCTTCAGGATCCGCCCGAGTTGCTTTTGATGATGATGCCGATCATGGAGCGCGGCGCCGACGTCGTCTACGGCCAGCGCACGCGCCGTCAGGGGGAAAGCTGGTTCAAGCTCGCCTCCGCTTCGCTTTTCTATCGTGCGCTGTCCAGGCTCGCCTCGGTGACCATTCCGCGCGATACCGGTGATTTCCGGCTGATGCGCCGGCGCGTCGTCGATATCCTGCTGGCGATGCCGGAGCGCGATCGCTTCATCCGCGGCATGGTCAGCTGGATCGGCGGCAGGCAGGTGGCTCTCCCTTACGAGCGTGACGCCCGTTTTGCCGGCACGACGAAATATCCGCTGCGCAAGATGATTAATTTTGCGCTGGATGCGATCACCAGCTTTTCGACGACGCCGCTGCGTATAGCCACATGGCTTGGCATGATGAGCGCCGGCGTCGCGATCGCGTTGCTCGTCTATACCTTCGTTCGCTGGCTGCAGGGCGAGACGGTGACCGGCTGGTCGTCGATCATGGCCGCGGTCAGCGCCTTCAGCGCCATCCAACTGATCTGCATCGGCATCATCGGCGAGTATCTCGGCCGTCTGGTACAGGAGAGCAAGAAGCGGCCGATGTTCATGGTCGGGACGATCGTGCGTGGCAGTGAACACGCAGAATTGTCGATCGCTTTCTCGGAGATGAGCGCCAGCGACAAGCGCGCCGCGCTGGATGCGGCGTTTGCATCCGAAGAGCCGCCGCGCTCGCAAAAGAACAGCCGGATCGGATAATGGACCGGATTGCCGCGCCTGCTGTGGCCGCAGCCGGGCCTGAGGAATCGATCGCCAGGCAGGATTCCACCGTTGCGATCGTCGCATTCGTCGGACTTGCCGCGGCTTTGGTTCTCCTGTTTCCCTTTCCGCCGGTTCTCGATTACGCCAATCACTACGCCCGTATCTGGCTCCTTTCGGGCGGGATCGGCGAGCAGCCGTTTCCTGAGATCTATGCCGTCGATTGGAACCGCACCTTCACCAATGTCGGGATCGACGTTCTAGCCGCCTGGCTGGGGCCGCTTATCGGCGCAGGCAGGCTTGCGCGGGCTTTGCTTTTCCTGGCGATCGTGCTGCCGCCGCTAGGGGGAATCGGCCTGCACCGCGCGCTGTTCGGCGGTCGGCACCACTGGCAGACCGCCATGCTGTCGCTCGGCTGGTGCGCCACCATGGTCGGGGGCTTCATCAACTTCCAGATCCGCCTCGGCATTGCCTTGTTCTTCGCCTGCGTCGATCTGCGGCTGCAGCGCAGAAATCCCGCCCTGGTTTTTGCCTGGCGGCTTGCCGCCGCGCTGCTGCTGACGGTGATGCATCTCTTCGCGCTTGGCTTCTATATGGCGATCGTCTGCGGCCTCGAATTTTCCTGGCGCATCGATATAGTGCGATCGAAGGCGGCTCTGATGAGGCTCGCCGGCCGGTTGGCGCTGGCGCTCGGCGCCTGCGTCCTGCCGCCGCTCGCGCTCTATCTCCATACGGCGGCTTTGCCCAACGCCGGCGGCAACGGCCTCGGCCTTGCCTGGAACGACAGCATCATCCTGATCGTCCTTAATCTGCTCTCCGCCATCACGACCTATGTCCCGGTGGTGGATGTCGTGCTGGTTCTGCCGCTGATCCTCATCTGCACGCGCGCCGTCCGCGCGGGCGACATTCGCATGCATGCGGGGCTTGCCGTTGCCGCCGGCGGCCTGCTGTTGCTCTCCTGTGTTTCGCCTCGCCACATGCTCGGCACCGGATGGATCAGTTGGCGCTTTCCGATCATGACAGCGCTCGTCGCCATGGCGATGATGTGCCCCTTTGCCAATCTCACGCGCCGGCAAGCGCTGTTGCTGGCGCTCATCATCAATCTCGCAGTCTTCGGTCGCACCGGCTGGATCGGCTGGAACTGGTGGCTGGCACAGAAGGATGTTGCCGCCGTCGAGACTGTGCTTAAAAAGGTGCCGGCCGGTGCAGCCGTGCTGCCTCTGGGACATGAACCCGAGACAGTGAGTGGTCTTGCCCACTCCAACCGGTATTTTGCCTGGGGGTTGGATACTTTCCGGCACCTGCCGACGCTTGCCGTGCCCTTCTCGCATGCTTTCGTGCCGACGCTCTTCACGGCAAAAGGCAAGCAGCCGTTATCCGTTCTGCCGCCATGGTCCGAGATCGCGGTTCCCGAGGGCAATCTGCTGTCGATCGCCGTGCTCTCATGCCCGGCAATGATGCAGGAATATAGAAACTTTACGCCTTATCTGTCGGATTGGCGCAGGCGTTTCGATTTCATCCTCGTCGCCAATGCCGATATCCCCGACCGCTATGTCGGCACCTTGATGCCGGCTGGCCTGACGCTGGTCGAAGATGCGGGTTTCGCGAAGCTTTACGCAATCGACAAGGCGATGCCGGCGGAGCCTCTGTCGATCCCCGCGGGTTGCATGAGGGCGTCATAGACTGCGGCTCTTCGCGGATCAGCCGGGGAATTTCAGCGCCTTGTCGGCACGGCATTTGGCGACCTTTAGCTGGCGGAAGGAGAGGATGCGGGTAATGCGATCCTTGCCATCAGTTTCCACACTCATGCAGGCGCAGGCATAGCCGTAATTGCCGTTGGTTCTGACATAATCATGTTCGGAGATGTCGGAGATCAACTCCATGCCTTCCACCTCGCCGGCATCATCGCCCTGGGTCATGATCGTCCAGGTATTCTCTGCGTCCTCCAGCCACCAGTTGGCGGGTGTCGGATTCTCGATCCAGCCGCAGCGGGTCTCGGCGGCCCGCGCATTGGCTGCGACGACAAGAGCTGCGATCATGACCGCGGCGGCTATCCGGTATTTCATCGGCTTTTCCTCGTCGCCAGATTTTAATTGTTGATCGCGATGATCGCCCAGTGGCTCGCCTCGCAAGGGTTGTCCTCGCAGATCGCGCCCATCCAGACGGCGCCGCCGGCGAGCATGACGCCGTCGCTATTAACGAAGAGATCCTCGTATTGCTGGCGCCCGACGGCGCTGCGCGTTTCCGGCGTCACGAGATCGTCGAAATTGTCGATGAAATCCTCAGCGTTCTCGACGTCGTAGGTCTCGCCGTTGGCCTTGACCGTCAGCGGGTATTCGGCAAGGCCGGCGATGGTCTCGGCGTCGCCTGAGCGCATCGCCCGAACAAGTTGGCGCAACGGCCGGTCGAAGCTTGCGGCATCGCCGTGCAGTTCCTCGACGCGGTTATAGACGTCGCTGTCGGACTGCGCGAGAGCGCTTGAGTCGCCAAGGAGAATTGCTCCGAGCAGGAGAAGAGCTGCAGACAGGCGTGACATCGAAGCCTCCGGGCAAATGGTATCGCGCGACACTATGCGATCGCCGAGGATTCGCGCCTATCCATTTCTGGTGTTTCATCGCGGTTTCCCGTATTAAAAAAATCTATCTGGACTTCTTGACGACCTGATCGGTTTATCGCATAAACCTCACGAACCGTACCGTACGGTACGTATATGGGAGCCATGATCGTGTCCGTCGATACCGCAGAGCCGAGCGAATTTTCGCCGCGCCAGAACGCCGTTCTGGAGCAGGCGCTGCAGTTGCTCGTCGATGGCGGCGAGAAGGCGCTGACGACTTCGGGTGTTGCGCGCGCCGCCAATTGCTCGAAGGAAAGCCTCTATAAGTGGTTCGGTGATCGCGACGGGCTGCTGTCTGCAATGATCGCCTATCAGGCGAGCAAGGTGCGCACCTTCGAGCGCAATGGCGAGCGGTTGACGGCGGCGAGCCTGCACGACCATGTCGTCATTTTTGCGCGTGACTTGCTGGAAGTGCTCGCCGGCGACGTCTCGCTGGCGCTGAACCGGCTGGCGATCGGCCAGTCGAACCGCGACGGCTCGAAACTCGGCAAGCTGCTGCTCGAGCGCGGCCGCCGCCAGATCGACCGGCGCGCCATGGCGCTGATCGATGCCGGGAAGCGGGCAGGGCTCCTGCGTTTTTCCGATGCCGATGAGGCTTATCACACACTTTACGGCCTTGTTGTTTCCGACCTGCATGTGCGCATGCTGCTCGGCGAACCGGGCCTCAAGGATACCGCACGCCAGGCGGAGAGGGCGGTCACCGCCTTTCTCAGGCTCTATGGCACGGACAAGGTTCTGGCGGAGATGCCGGTTCTCGGCTGATTCCGCATTAATGACAGTCAACAAGACAAGCAAAGGGAAGGAACTTCAAATGCGCGTCTATTACGATCGTGATGCCGATCTCAACCTCATCAAGTCCAAGAAGGTCGCCGTCATCGGCTATGGTTCGCAGGGCCGTGCCCACGCACTGAACCTCAAGGACAGCGGCGCTCAGAACGTCGTCATCGCACTCAAGGCCGGTTCGCCGACCGTCAAGAAGGCCGAAGCCGATGGCTTCAAGGTCATGACGGTTGCCGAAGCTGCCGCCTGGGCAGACCTGATGATGATGGCAACGCCTGACGAACTGCAGGCCGACATCTACAAGGCCGACATCGCCGGCAACATCCGCGATGGCGCAGCCATCGCCTTCGCTCACGGCCTCAACGTTCACTTCGGCCTCATCGAGCCGAAGGCTTCGGTCGACGTCGTCATGATCGCACCGAAGGGCCCGGGCCACACGGTTCGCGGCGAATACCAGAAGGGCGGCGGCGTTCCCTGCCTCGTTGCCGTTCACCAGAACGCTTCCGGCAATGCACTTGAACTCGCTCTCTCCTACGCCTGCGGTGTCGGCGGCGGCCGTTCGGGCATTATCGAAACCAACTTCCGCGAAGAGTGCGAAACCGACCTCTTCGGCGAACAGGTCGTTCTCTGCGGTGGTCTCGTCGAGCTCATCCGCGCTGGTTTCGAAACGCTCACCGAAGCCGGTTACGCGCCCGAGATGGCCTATTTCGAGTGCCTGCACGAAGTGAAGCTGATCGTCGACCTGATCTATGAAGGCGGCATCGCCAACATGAACTACTCGATCTCCAACACGGCCGAGTGGGGCGAATATGTCTCCGGTCCGCGCATCATCACCGCCGAGACCAAGGCCGAGATGAAGCGCGTCCTCAAGGACATCCAGACCGGCAAGTTCACGTCCGACTGGATGCAGGAATACCGCGCCGGCGGCTCGCGCTTCAAGGGCATCCGCCGCCTGAACGACAGCCACCCGATCGAAGAAGTCGGCGCCAAGCTGCGCGGCATGATGCCCTGGATCGGCAAGAACAAACTGGTCGACAAGTCGGTCAACTAAGCTGTTCCAGTGAAGCAAAACGGCGAGGCCGGAGTAAAAACTCCGGCCTCCAGACTGCCGATAAACCCCCGGCCGAGCTGGGGGTTATCTAATTCATCGCGACATGCTGAAGAAAACTGCTCCCGAACAGATGGAAATAGAGCACCGGCTGGTGGTGGTCACGTCACGCAGCGACAGGTTCCGCTGACGGTTCGATGCGAATCGGCGCCCTCAGGACAACATCTGATCTCGAACGAGGAGGCGCGCTTCAGTTTGTCGGGAACGGAACTGGAATTGATCGGTTATCGGAGGATACTCGATCTGCTTCAGGGACCAAATGCTTAAGGTCGGAATTCTCACCTTTCATCGCTGCATAAATTACGGCTCCTATTGGCAGGCACGCTGTCTGGCCGAAGGCCTCGCGTCCATGGGAGTCGAAGCCGTTCTCCTGGAGCACATGTCCGACCGCGTGAACCGCGCCGAATGGCGTTGCGCGCTGCAACCGCTGCTTCCTGTCACAACGCCGAAGGAAGACTACCCGCTCTACAAAGCGAAGATCCGGAAATTCTTTAGCTCCTTTGCCAGCTTACCGCTTTCATCGCCTTTTCCCTTAGAGAACCCCGCCGCAATGGACGACTTTTCACTCGTCGTCGTCGGCAGCGACGAGGTGTGGAACCTTCGCCATCCCTGGTATGGCGGGTATCCAGTGTTTTATGGAGAGGGTCTGCGATGCGGGCGCATTATCTCCTATGCCGCGACGTTTGGAAGCCTGGAATCGTCGGAGCGGCTGGAGGGTTGGGCGGAAAAGCTGCGGAAGTTTTCTCATATTTCGGTCCGGGACATCCATTCGGAGCGGATCGTCCGCGAGAGATTGGGACTGGAGCCAGAGCTCGTTCTGGACCCGTGTCTGCAATTTCCGCAGATGACGACCGCGAGCAGAGATGACGGGGACGCGGCGTCCTATATAGCCGTCTACGGGCACAGTTTTCCAACGTGGTTCCAAGATGCAGTGCGCCGGTGGGCAGGAGATCGGGGCTATCCGCTCGTCAGCATTGGCTATCGGAACGATTGGGCCGACGAGCAATGGATCGATGCCGGGCCGGAGGACTTCGCCAAGTTCATTTCGGAAGCTAAGGCTGTCGTGACGAACTTTTTTCATGGATGCGTGTTCTCGCTGGTCAACGAAAAGCCGTTTGCATGCGCCCTCTCCGATTATCGCTTCAACAAGGTTCGCGATCTCATGCAGCTCGTCCGCGCCGAGCATCATGTCCTCACCGAGGATACAATCCCATCGCATCTAGATGTTATTCTTGATAACCCACTTCCCGCGGCTATCTCGCAACGAATAACTTGCTTGCGTGATAGATCCAGCGCCTATCTCAGCCATGCCTTGCAATAGCTCCCAGCAACAGGATCATCTCACAGCGGGCATCGGCCCCGGGGATATTGCGGCCTCCGGCCTCTGCATCGGCTGCGGCTCCTGCGTCGCAAAGTCAGCGCGGCCTGATGTGCGCATGGGACTCGACCGATACGGGCAGATGAAGCCCACAGCCCCACGGACTTGGTTGCAGGGCGGTGATGAAGAGTTTGCCCGAATTTGCCCGTTTTCGCCAATGGCTCGCGACGAGGACGAATTGGCGGCCGAATATTTTCCCCGCGCGAAAAACCAAGACCCTCTACTGGGTCGTTTCGAGGCTGCTTTTGTCGGCCATGTCGAGGAAGGGGAATACCGTTCGAAGGGCAGTTCCGGGGGCATGGTCAGCTGGGTGGCGGCGGAACTGCTGCGCCTTGGGCTCGTTGACGGTGTCGCTCACGTCAAGGAGAGCGACGATCCGCAGTTGGAAGGGCGCCTGTTTCATTATTCGCTGTCACGCAATCTGCAGGAACTCCAGGCCGGTGCCAAATCTCGATATTATCCAGTCGAACTTTCCGGAGTGCTCCAGTCCATTCGCGAAGCGCCCGGCCGGTATGCAGTGGTTGGCATTCCCTGTTTCATCAAGGCGGTGCGGCTGGCCTGTGCCGATGACCCAATATTGGAAGAGCGCATTGCCTTCACGCTTGGGTTGTTTTGCGGCCACATGAAAAGCGCGCGCATGGCAGAGAGTTTTGCTTGGCAGATGGGGCAAGACATTCGGCAGGTTAAACGGCTCGACTACAGGCTAAAGTCCCCGGATCGGCCTGCGAATTGGTATCGGACGCAACTGACACTCGAAAACGGAGATACGCGTGCCCAAGACTGGTGGCATCTGGCCGATGGGGACTGGGGGGCGGGCTTTTTTCAGAATTCCGCCTGCAATTTCTGCGACGACGTCGTCGCAGAAACGGCGGATATCGCTTTCGGGGATGCCTGGAAGGAGCCCTATACCTCGGATGGACGAGGGACGAATGTGGTTATCGTCCGCTCAAAAGCACTTCTGGATGCGATCCTTGCTGGGATAGATGAAAAGAGGATCGCACTGTCTCACGTCGACGCCGATTTTGTTGTAGCCACCCAAGCTGCGGGATTCCGTCAGCGTCGCGAGGGCCTCTCATTCCGTTTGACCTGGCCACGTACGGGTATGCGCCCGCGCAAACGTGTCCGTGTCGGCAGCCATAGTCTGTCTTCGCAGCGCAAGGCGGTCTACATCATGCGCTACTGGATCAGCTTTTGGAGTCACCGGGTGTTTTCAATCGCCCGTTTCCTGCATAGCCCCAGACTTTACATCCTGTGGGCTCGTGCCGCCTTGGCATGCTACCAGGGGGTGGCTTATTCTCGTGGGCCGATTGGCAGGATAGCCCACAGCCTCGGCTTAGCCGGCTCCGAGGGACGCACGTGATTCGAGGCCCAGCAATCGCGCAGCTGACTTGGCAACGCGTGACACATATCCGCTTTCCTGGCGCGGTGCGTAGCGTTCAACCATTTCCTCGCAAAATCCGGCGAATTCTTCGGGCACCAGAGGCGGACTGGTATGGTGCGGCGCGATACCTCTATGCTCGGGCGTGAAGCAGAATGTCGCCGTTACGTCGAAGTCTTCAAGGGCACGCATCTGTCGGTCGAACCAGTCGAGGGCATTGGGCCGGAATCGGTCCGCCCAGGAAAGCCCGGTGCGCACAGATTTTACTCCCAAGCGCTTCATCCAGGCAGCGGCTTCATCCAGCCGCGGGTCTTCGAAGTGGAACCATTGCACCAGCCCGAAATCCGGCGTGTGTTTGGCAAACTCCTCAAGCGCCGGTTTGGGCGTTCCGTCTTCGCGCAGAATGCCCATATAGTAGTGCCGGTAATAGGAGGAGCCTTCGGCTTCGCGATGACGGGTGGTTGCCTCCCATGACCGGGGGAGGTCGTAGAGGCTGTACCATTGCAAGCGCTCGACTTTACCCTTGAGCAACTCGGCAGTTCGTTGCAGACCCCACAACTGCACTTCCTCGGCGCCGAAAGTCGAGACACCCACTTCGCTGACCCAGATCGGCAGATCGGTGACAGCGCGAATTTCGTTGATTTTCTCCGGCCACTCATGGATCTGCCAGAGGTTCCAGTCGAGGGGGAAACCATGCAGCGCGACGGCATCGAGGTGATCGAGCACGCCGTAATTTTTCATGCGGCTGATGAAGAGGGGGTCGATTGGAGATATTCCGCCGAGTACCTTCGTCAGTTCCGGATTCTTGACTCCGATGGCATCGGCGGCGAGGATTGCCATTTGCGCAAATAGGCTCCATTCAGGATCGATTTCCGGATCCCAATGCGATTTGTTGTTCGGCTCGTTCCAGATCATTGCAGCTTCGATCATTTGACTTCCCCGGGCAGGATTTAACGAACGGGTTATAAGGTCACTTCGTTGAGCGTCATCACTTTTGCACCCCAGTCGCCGATCACAACTGTCGTGACGGAGGCGGGCGCAATATCAAATCTTGGCCAAGCATCGATCGGCAGTCCCAGAACGTGACTCACACCCGCCTTGATGACATCGGCATGAGAGACCAGAGCTATTCGGGTTTTGTCACCGCCGCTGGCCAAAGTCTCCATTAGGCCGAAGATCCGAGTTTGAACGTCCAGCATCGTCTCGCCTCCTGGCGTGCGGGTGAGGCTGCGTGTGGTATTCCAGCGCCGCCACAGAGGATCGTCATTAAGGACTTCGAACGTCTTTCCAGACCAGTCGCCGAAATTCACCTCGTCCAAAGCATTGTCTGTTTGCGGTAGAGACAGACCACAGGCCGATGCGATACCTTCTGCCGTCTCCCGTGTACGTTCGCGCGGGCTGGTGTAGATCTCAGTGATGTCCTCGCGGCGCAGCCTCTGACCGAGACGCTGAACTTGCGAGCGGCCGGCTTCGCCAAGCGAAATCCCGGCAGTACAGCCGGCCAGGAAATTGCCGACATTGTCGTGGGCGGCGTGGCGGACCAGGAAGAACGTTACCGTCATTCCGCGGCCCCGCGCAGAACATCCTCCTGGTCATCGATGAAATTCTGCGTTCGGCGGCGGGCCTCGTAATCGGTGAACTGCTGCGGCGGCGATTTCATGAAATAGCTCGATGGCCCAGTCAGGGCTCCGCCAACGCCTCGGTCGAGGGCCAATTTCGCGCATCGTATTGCATCGATGACCACGCCGGCGGAATTGGGGGAGTCCCACACCTCAAGCTTGAGCTCTGCGTTGAGCGGCACGCCACCGAACGTGGTGCCTTCAAGCCTGATATAAGCCCATTTCCGATCGGTGAGCCAAGGGACATGGTCGCTCGGTCCGACATGTACGTCGTCTGCTGGAAGCGGAATATCCAATTGGCTGGTGACCGACTGAGTCTTGGAAATCTTCTTCGATTCCAGCCGCTCGCGCTCCAGCATATTGAGAAAATCGGTGTTTCCGCCGAAATTGAGCTGATAGGTGCGATCCACACGGACGCCCCGTTCGCGGAAGAGATTGACGAGCATTCTGTGGACGATCGTTGCCCCCACCTGGCTCTTGATATCGTCGCCGATGATCGGCAGCTTTCGGGCAGCGAACTTCTGCTGCCATTCCGGTTTGGAGGCTATGAATACCGGAATGCAATTGATAAAGGCGCAACCTGCCGCCAGCGCTTGTTCGGCGTACCACTTCGTTGCCTCTTCCGAGCCAACGGGAAGATAGGAAATTAGCACTTCCGTCTGGCTTTGCCTCAGGATTTCCGCCACGTCCGCTGAAGGCTCAGTCGATTCCTCGATCCGATCCCGAAGATACTTCCCTATCCCATCCATCGTCCTCCCGCGCATTACCTCCACGCCAATCGGAGCGACATCTGCAAAACGGTGAGTGTTGTTTGGCTCGGCGTAGATCGCTTCCGCGACATCCCGCCCTACCTTTGAAGCGGCAACATCGAAGGCACAGGATATCTCAATATCGTGCACGTGATAGCCGCCGAGATCAGTATGCATGAGGCCTGGAACCGGCTCGTTTTCCCGGGCGTTATCATAGTAGGTAAGTCCTTGAACCAATGACGAGGCGCAATTGCCAACTCCCACCAATCCAACGCGAATGGATTTCGAACGCATGGTTCCCTCCAGGGGCTGCTTTCTGAGGCATCTACAAAGCTAACAAGCGGGAGCCGCAACGGTTCCCGGGTCTTCTGATTTTTTCAATTGCGACTAACGATCATCCAGCCAGTTCGGGCAGGCAACGTGGTAAAGAAGGAGGACCGGATGCTGGTCTATGGCGATGTCGAGCACATCGAGAGCGCAGCGGCAGTGCGCGCATCGATCAGAGGATTGATGATGGCGTGTATCGAAATGCAGCCAGGCCGGCAGCGCCACGAAAGTCTAGTCCAGGCGTTCATCCTGACCGGAGAACTGGTCCAGGCATTGGCCGATCTGGAATTCGGAAAAAAAGGCGTGGACGATGTGTCCGAACTTCAGGACGCAGGCGCGAAACTTTTGCTCATGCAGGCGCGGGAGGTCATGCGATCGTGGCGAGACGGGTTTGCCGGGATTTTGTCCTTTCCAGAAGATTGGACAGCCAAACTCGAATCTTTAGACAGCACCGATCCGGTACGGATGAAGCGGGCAGAGGGCTACGCCTTTTATGCTTTGTATCCCGAGAGCTATATCGAGGCGGCGTCGATCTCGAAGTTGACGCCTAAGACAGTCGTTATCGGGATACGAAGTATTGGGACCGGACTGGCGGCCTTGGTTTCCGCAGCCTTGGGTGCCGAGCCTGCCTATTCGCTGCGTCCAACGGGCCACCCGTTCGAGCGGCAGGTACATGTTACGCCGGCTTTTTCCAAGCGCATCCTTGCCGATCCTGAAACCGATTTTGCCATCGTCGATGAGGGGCCGGGGCTATCGGGGAGTTCTTTCGGCTGCGTCGGGGACTGGTTGCAGGCGAATGGCGTGGCGCCTGATCGGCTTCACTTTTTCCCAAGTCACGCTGGTGAGCCGGGTCCGCATGCGAGCAACACGCATCTGACCCGTTGGCGAGACCGGCCACGCCATATCGTCAGCTTCGATGATCTTACCCTCACCGCGCAAGACCCAAAACAACGGCTGCACACATGGGCGGCCGACGTCGTCGGCGTTGCGAGATCGTCGTGGCGGGATCTGTCCGGCGGCGCATGGCGCGCCGTGCGGTATCGCGATCCTTCGCTTTGGCCGCCGAGCTATATGCAGAGGGAAAAACGCAAGTTCCTGATGGAAGCCGAAGGAGAAGCCTGGCACGTCAAGTTTGCCGGGCTTTGCGGGAGCGACGTGGACAAGGCGCGCAGAGGCTCTTTGCTGAGCGAAGCCGGCTTTATTCCGAGGATTGCCGGCACCTGTTACGGATTCATCATCGAAGAATGGATAGATGGAACGGCTCTCGACAATAGCGGGGTAGGCGGGCCCCATATGGTGGATCACCTCGGACGCTATCTTGGTTTCCGGGCCCGTCACCTGCCGGCACGAAACGGCGGCGCCTCGATCCAGAAACTTTGCGAAATGGCTATTTTCAATGTTGCGGAAGCGGCGGGATCGGACACAGCAGAAAAATTGCGGCGCGCAATAGGCAGGCCCGAGCGGCTAGCCGGACGATTGCGACGGGTCGATACGGACAACCGGCTTCACCCATGGGAATGGCTGACGAGCACCACCGGGCGGATCATAAAGACGGATGCGCTCGACCACAATGCGGCCCATGATCTGATTGGATGCCAGGACATCGCCTGGGACGTTGTGGGTGCTTGCGTGGAGTTCGAACTATCGAGCAAGGAGCGCGATCGTCTTGTCGGCCTCGTCGGTCGGGAAGCGGATTGCGACCTGCGCGACGATGTACTTAAGATTTTCGAGGCATGTTATCTCGGTTTTCAGATAGGTCTATGGTCACAGGCCAAGGCCAGCGTTGACGGCGCCGAGACAGCGCGCATTGAACGCACCATCAAACGTTACCTGGACCGACTGCAGAAGCGGTTTGGACCGGAATTTCTTCAGCAAAGTGAGGGAGGCGGTTCCGCCATGGGATAGCGGGTCCCCTGTTCCACCAGATAAACTTCCCGTTCCGGATTTGCACGAATGACAAACCCAGCGCTTCTGAGCATTGCTTCGACCGCCGCCTTGTTCGGAATGAACCAATTGGTGGGATCGCCGGCGTAACGTTCTTCCACGAAATAAAGCTTCGGAAAGCCGCGCTGCTCAAATATCGTGGCGTCGGAGAAGTCGTAATTTTCATCGAGTGCCGCGACCTCCTCTTCACCCCGCTGCATGCATTGAAACAGCATCTTTCCGCCGACGACATGCTCATGCAGAAGGTCGAGGGCCAGTAGCGGATGCCGCAGGTGATAGAGGACACCCATGAAAAGGACGAGGTCAAATCTCTCCCTGAGTTTTTCTACCTCGTACACCGACATCAGCTTGAACTCGATATCCTCGCCTGTCTGTCTGGCTGCGAACTCAGCTTGCCTGAGATAATGCGGGTCGGAATCGATTCCGACGACCCGTCCGGCATTTCTTCTTTTCATTTCAAGCGAGTAGAACCCGGCGTTGCAGCCGATGTCCAGAACGCTGCATCCGTTGAGATCTTCAGGCACAACCTGCTGGAAGTGTGCCCATTTGAAGGACGGATAGTCACCGAGGAAATGATCCGGCGCGGTTTGAACGCCGTTAATTCGCAGATTGTGAAACCATGGCCTCAGGGCTGCGATGTCGTTTTCCAGTCGAGCCTTCTCATTCATACCTTACTCCAATCCGCAGCGTCGATCATTCCTTCGAATGCGCCGCCGAGATGTGTGTTCGGTTGCGCTTGAATTTTCTGATAGCCGACCGTATCTGCTCAACGGACCGAGGGCCAATCCCCCCGAGCTTGAGGAGTTCGGCGTTCTTCATGTCTGCCAATTGGCTCATGCGGTGAATTCCACTTCTGGCGAGCGAACGGGCAATCCATCCAGGGAGACAGGTGGTCAATAAGAGATCTTCGGTATCTCCCCGTCCATTCTTAGTCCGCTTTTGAGACACCTGCGGCATGTTCAGCTATAGCCGGCTTCGTCAGATTGTGATCGAACCCTCTTGATGGTTTTCGGTTCCCGCTGAAGAAGAAAAATCCGGCAATCGTGTGCGAAGTTCTTGATGTCTCAGCCGACATGAAACGACCGGCAGCAACGCACTCAACGAGCAGGGTGTCTTCTCTATTGACGGAGGGCGGGGCGGCGTTTTCGCCTGAAATCGCGACGGCGCCAAGAACTGCGCGCCGAACATAGGGCGAAAGCTCTGGCCTCTAACGTTCTGCGCTGACGGTCAGCCAGCGGGTCGGCTTGCCGTCATAGCCGCCGCCGTCGCTCTCGCTGATGGCAATGTTCCGCCAGCCGCCGTTCGTCAAAAGCTCCGACAGCCAGTCGGCGGAGGGGTAGTTGTAATAGCGCCCGAAGCCGTCATGGCCTTCGGCATCGCCTGCCTTGAAGGTCGCATGAATGATGCCGCCCATCCTCAGGGCGCGCCGGATGCGGGCGAAGACGTCGGGCAACTTGGGCCGCGGGACGTGGAGAAGGCTTGCCTGCGCCCAGACGCCGTCGAAGGCGCTGTCGGCGTCGAGCTCTTGGAACAGCATGACTCTGACCGCCCTGCCAATCAGCGCTTCGGCCTGTCTTGCAAGCTCGGCCGAGCCATCCGTCGGCATAACGTCGAAACCCTGCGACAGCATGTAGGCGCTGTCCCGCCCGCCGCCGCAGCCGAGTTCGAGGATTGCCGCACCCGGTGCGAGCCCGGCGAGGAAGGCATCGAGCCGCTGCTTTGGCAGGCTGCGCGCCCGGTTGGCATATGTCTCGGCATTTTCCTCATAGAAGGCGGAGGTGCAGTCAAGAGGCATGCTGTTCGGCCGATCGCCCGCGTCGATTGGATTGAAGATGTCTTTCGGGAAGCCGGTCCGCATCGATGATGTCAATGACGACAATCCCTTCCGATGTCACCCGGTAGAAGGCCACGTGGCGCATGTGGAGGAGGCGGCGAAGGCCAGCGCCGAGTTCATCGCACTCTTCGCCCATGGAAGGCGCGTGCGAAAGAAGCACGAAAATCCTGTCCCAGTCGAGAAGATAAGCGTCTGCCTGAGCCTCGCCGAAGTTGAGGCAGGCATATTCGTCGATGCCTGATAACACCGCGTCCGCCGTTCGGGTCAGCCTATAGGTTGTTGTCACGCAGCTTCGCCTTCGTTTCCGACAGGATGTCGGGAATGCGTCGATCGCTCGGGCCGCTTTCCTCAGCCTGCCTCAGCATGTTGCGCAGTTCTTCGTCGTCAAGCTTGTGATGAAGCTGGTCCTTCAGAATGAGCTCCGCCAGGAATGCGCCGGCACTGCTGTATCTGCCGGTTGCGACACGGTTTTCGACGTATTCCGCCAGATTATCCGGAAGCGAGATCGTCATTTTCGCCATTGGATTCGGTGCCGCCTGCACATGCCGGTTTTCAGCCATTCCAGATGCCAGATTATCATTTCTCAGTTTGTGATAGAAGCGTTGTGCCCAGCCGTCGAGGGCTTGGGTCACATGCGGATCAGTCTTTTTATCGATATGGATGGCGCGTTCGAGATCGTTGAAATGGCGTTGCAAGTCAGGATATCGACATCATGGCGCTCCGCGGTCGCAGAAATGATCGCGTCGGTGGTGGCGAGTTTATGAGTTGCCGCGGCGAGGGGAATAGATCGCCGGCCCGACGACTTTGTGGAGGCGGAGAGCGGCGCCCACCAAGTCGGTGCTGACGCCGCCGTTCGTGTGGAACATCCGGATTTCAGGCCGGGATGAGGCGCGTCCAGCCATGCTCATCGTTCGTTACGCCCTTCTGCAGACTGACGAGCTGCTGGCGTAGTTCGCTGGTCAACTTGCCGGTCTGTCCGTCTCCGACGGGAAATTCGCCGCCGGCATGTCGAACCAGGCCGATGCCCGCCAGGACTGCGGCAGTGCCGCAAGCGAAGGCTTCGACGAGCTTGCCACTGGCAGCGTCGTCTTGCCATTCCGCGAACGAGTAGGGGCGCTGCTCGACGCGCAAGCCCCTTTCTTCGGCGAGCACGATCACGGAGGCCCGGGTGATGCCCGGCAGAATCGTGCCGCCAAGGCGCGGCGTCACCACTGATCCATCGTTCATCACGAAGAAGACGTTCATGCCGCCGAGTTCTTCGACCCAGCGATGCTCTGCGGCGTCCAAGAAGACGACCTGATCGCAACCCTTCTTCGACGCCTCGGCTTGCGCCACGAGGCTGGCTGCGTAGTTTCCGCCGCATTTTGCGGCGCCCGTGCCGCCGCTGGCTGCACGGGTGTATTCCGTCTCGACCCAGAGGGAGACGGCCTTCGCGCCGCCCTTGAAGTAGGCGCCGACCGGAGAGGCGATGATGCAGAAGACATATTCCTGAGCCGGACGAACGCCGAGAAACGCCTCGTTGGCGAACATGAAGGGGCGAAGGTACAGGCTGGCGTCGCCGGACGGAATCCAGGCCTTGTCAACGCGGACCAGTTCTTCGACCGCCTTGAGGAAGAGTTCTTCGGGCAGAGGAGGCATCGCCATGCGGGTCGCCGACTGCGCGAAGCGGCGTGCGTTCTCTTCAGGCCGAAAGAGCAAAATCCGGCCATCATCTGCCTTGTAGGCTTTCATGCCTTCAAAAATTTCCTGAGCATAGTGCAGCACGGCGCTTGCAGGATCGAGCTCCAGAGGACGCCTCGGCGTAACCTTCGCATCATGCCAGCCCTTGTCGGCAGTCCATCGTGCCAGGACCATATGATCCGTGAAGACCTTACCGAAGCCGGGCGTCTCCAGTGCCTGGATGCGGTCGGCGTCGGAGACGGGAGACTTGTGGAGTTCGATTTTGATTTCAGGAGAGGCCGACGTCACGGTCATTGCTGGCACCTTGATAGTACATTGAATAGTGGCGGCGACACTAGCGCCGCCGAGCCGGTCTTGGAAAGGTCTGAATCAGCCGGTTCGGCTTTGATCAGCGGAATAATCGCTTGATGGGGCTGACATCGAGCAGCAAATTCTGGATCGAGCGCCTTGATATCGGATGGCGTCTACACTTGTCACCATGACAAGAAAATAGGTCAGTATTATTGACATAATTTCCCCCGCATGGTTTGTCGGCGGTATAGAAAATATGAGGAAACCCCATGCTGAACTGGGACACCATGTTTGCGTCGCGCTCGTCGCGCATGCGCGCATCCGAAATCCGCGAACTCCTGAAGCTTCTCGACCGGCCCGACATCATCTCCTTTGCCGGCGGCATTCCTGATCCGGCGCTGTTTCCGGATCGGGAGTTCAAGCAGGCTTATGCCGATATCTTCGACGGCGCCGCCGTCAATTCGGCGCTGCAATATTCGGTCAGCGAAGGCTACAAGCCGCTGCGCGAATGGCTGGTCGGGCAGATGGCGGCTCTCGGCATCCCCTGCGAGCTCGACAATGTCTTCATCGTGTCCGGTTCGCAGCAGGGTCTCGATTATCTCGGCAAGCTCTTCCTGTCGCCTGATGACACCGCACTCGTGACATGGCCGACCTATCTCGGCGCGCTGCAGGCCTTCAACGCCTATGAACCAGTCTACGACCAGCTGACGCCGAACGGCAACCGGACGCCCGAATCCTACCGTGCGGCCGCTTCCGCTGCCGGCGGCAAGGTGAAGTTCGCCTATCTCTCCGCCGACTTCTCCAACCCGACCGGCGAGACCGTCGATCTCGACGGCCGCAAAAAGGTCCTGGCACTGGCAGAAGATCTCGACATCGCCGTCATCGAGGATGCGGCCTACCAGTCGCTGCGTTACGACGGCGATCCGATCCCGCCGATCCTGGCGCTCGAGATCGCCGAGAAGGGCCATATCAACGATACGCGCACGATCTATTGCGGCAGCTTCTCGAAGACGCTGGCGCCCGGTCTTCGCGTCGGCTTCATCGTCGCCAACGAGCCCGTCATCCGCAAGCTGGTGCTGATGAAGCAGGCGGCCGACCTGCATTCTTCGACGATCAACCAGATGGCGATATCAGATGTCGCCGAGCGCGGCTTCGATGCGCAGGTCGCCAAGATCAAGGCGGCCTACAGCCAACGCCGCGACTGCATGCTGGCCGCACTTGAGAAATACATGCCGGAAGGCACCAGTTGGACGAAGCCGGAGGGCGGCATGTTCATCTGGATCACGCTGCCGGAGGGCATGGACGGCGCCAAGCTGCTGGCGAAATCACTCGAAACCGCCAAGGTCGCCTTCGTGCCCGGCAAGGCGTTCTTCGCCGATGGTTCGGGCGCCAACAGCTTCCGCGTGAGCTTCTCCTGCGCCAACGAGCAGATGATCGAGGACGGCATTGGCCGCCTGAGCGCGCTGATCTCGGCCGAAATCGGCGGCTGACGTGAGAGGTTGAGGAGAGGGCGTGCCGTGCGGCCCCCTCATCCGACCCTTCGGGCCACCTTCTCCCCGCTGGGGAGAAGGGGAAGCAAGCCGTAAGCTTTTGCTTCCATAACGAATGCTTTCGAGGAGGCGAGGTGTTGCCGCGAATCTCTCAGAAGATCGTCGTCCAGCCTTCGTTCGCCGTCTCGCTCTTGCCGTAGCCGACCCGGTCGGCCACGGCGCCGTCGGCATTGCGCAGGATGATGTCGCCGCCCCTGTTGGCAAGATGCGGGCCGCCGGCTGCGGCATCGAGCGCTATGGTGCGCAACTCGCCGGCGCTAAGCGATCCCGACAGCGTCTGGCTCCTGCCGTTTTCGTCCTCCAGCTTCCAGCCGTCGAGCGATGCCTCCATGTCGGAACGGTTGATGATCGTCACCGTTTCGGCCTCCGTGCCGCCTTCATCGTTCACCGGGTTTATCAGCGCGGCGACGATGCGCAGCGACGAGGCGACGATCGGCTGCGGCCGGCGTGTGCCTTCGCCGCGGCCCTGGCCGCCGCGGCTGTCGGATACCGGATGACCGGTCGTCGCATCGGTGTTCCAGTTCTGCGACTGGAAGCAGAGGAAGATCGCCGCCCATTCGTCGGTATCGTTGAAATGGACGAACAGGGCGCCGTCCTGGTTCGGCCCGTTGGTGGCCTTGAAGCTGCCGCCGTCACCCTGGTTCATGTGGATGTCGTGGATGCCGTTGCCCGGTTCGAAGTCGAAATATTGGTCCGGCTTGTTGTTCTCAGGCCCCCAGGCCTCGCCGAAGGCGTAGAAGTGTACGTCGGAATCGACAATGCCTTCCTGGACGATCGGCTCGATGAAGTCACGCAGGTCGTTCTTCGGGCCGGTGAGTTGAAAGGGCGCGACATTCATGTCCTCGCGCTCGATCAGCCCGCCGCGGACATAGTCGACGGCAAGCTCCGGACGGTCCTTGCGGATGTCTGTCAGGCCCATCGGCAGGGCTTCGAGCGCCTCGGTCAGCGCCGGGTGCTTGAAATCGACGATATTGGCGTAGAGCAAGTCGTGCGGCGATTCCTTGGAGCGGACGTTGAGCGCGATGCGGTAGCTGACGCCGTTCGCCTCAATGCGGATCTCGATGTGCGGATCGTTGTCGTCGTCGAGGGCGAGTGCGCTCGCCGTACCCTTCAGGACTTTGTAATTCTTCAGCATGGAGAACCTCGCGGGAGTGGCGGGGGTCTTACGATAACACGGCGAAAGCGCATCTTTTGTGACGCCTGTCTTTCGCCGTGCAATGCCGGATCCGCTATCGCCTATTGCTGGAGATGCGGACCGAAAAGCTCCAGGTCTGCTTCACCAAGCCTGTCGCTAACCGTGTTCAGCTGATGCCAATAGGGATAGATCACCGGCGGCAAGCTGACCGCGTCGAGGCGCTTGCGTTCGTCGTCCGTGAGTTTCAGCTCGGCAGCGGCGATGTTGTCGCGGAACTGGGCTTCAGTGCGGCCGCCGATGATAACCGAGGTCACGGCCTTGCGGCCGATCAGCCAGGCGAGCGCCACCTGTGCCGCCGAAACGCCGCGCTCTTCGCCGAGCGCGACCAACGTCTCGACGATGTTCCAGAGGCGGTTCTCATCGCGGATCGGCGGTTCGGTCCAGCCGGCGAACTGGCGCGTGCCTTCGGGGGCTGCCTGGTTGCGGCGATGCTTGCCGGAGAGCAGACCGCCGGCGAGCGGGCTCCAGACCAGCACGCCGAGACCCTGGTCGATCGAGATCGGCAGCAGCTCGTATTCGGCGTCGCGCGCTTCCAGCGTATAGTGGATCTGCTGGCTGACGAAGCGCTGGTACCTGTGCTCGTTGGCGATGCCGAGCGCCTTCATGATGTGCCAGCCGGAATAATTCGAGCAGCCGACGTAACGCACCTTGCCCTGCCTGATCAGGGTGTCGAGCGCTTCCATCGTCTCTTCCAGCGGCGTCTGGCCGTCCCATTCATGCACCTGGTAGAGGTCGATGACATCGGTCTTCAGGCGCTTGAGGCTTGCCTCGCATTCGCGGATCAGGTGGTAGCGCGACAGGCCTTGATCGTTCGGGCCGTCGCCCATGCTGAAGCGGGCCTTGGTGGCGAGCAACACGCCCTGCGGCCGCTTGCCGCCGAGCACATCGCCGATGATGTTTTCGCATTCGCCTGATGAATAGGCATTGGCAGTATCGATCAGGTTGATGCCGGCATCGATGCACATGTCGATCATCTTGCGCGCCTCGGCGACGCCGAGGTCGCCGACGGTCTTTGCCCAGCCGACGCCACCGAAGGTCATCGTGCCCATGGTCAAAGTCGAAATCTTCAGGCCGGAACGGCCGAGCAGACGATATTCCATTGGAATTCCTCCCTCATCGAAATGTGAGTGACGTAGCGCAAAGCCCGGCAATGGCAAATTGCCGCGCGTTCACGCCTGCGTGAACTCTCACACGCGGGTTCACTGGCGGGCGAGGATGATCAGGCGATCGGCCTCGGCAAAGGCCAGAAGATCCGATTTCCCGGGATTGACGACGACGCCGGAAAGATTGCGGGCGTCGGCTTCTCCCTGCCGCTGCCGTCGATAGCCGATCGCGACCTCGCCGCGGCGCAGCGCCGCAAGGCAGATCGTATAGAAGGTCAGCGGCTTGTCGATCGAAACATAGTCGGTGACGGGGCGCATGTAGATTTCCGAGCCGTCCTCGTCGAGCAGTTCGTCGAAGATCGCCGCCATCTGGCCGTTCTCGGAGGCCTGCGCCAGCATCAGACTGACGAGCTTGTTGCTGACGACGAAATCGTCGGCGCGGGTGACGGCGGCAAGCTCACGGTTGCGCACGTCGATCATTTCGCTGACGATGCCGATGTGGCGGCCGGTCTTCTCGGCGATCCGGCGTAGCTGCAAAAGGGTGACGAGCGTGCGGGTGTCGGCGGGCTGTGCGGCCATGTGGTCGGAGTAGCCGAGCACAAGCACGTGGTCGTAGCCGGGAATATTGAGGTCGTCGAGTTCGGCGCGGCTGCTGGTGTCGGTGACGCGGCAGGTGACCGCCATGTTGTCGCTCGCAAGCGTCAGGCCACGAACCTCCTCTTCGATATCGGGCGTATCGGCGGCGATGGTGAGTTGCGAACCCGGGGCGACATAACGCGACAGCTCGCGGGCGATGATCGGGCCGCGGCGGTTCCAGCCGAGCATCAGCGTGCGCTCCGCCTTTGTCTCGCGTGTCACTGGAGCCCGGATCGCCTCCTTGTCGACACGCATCTCGGCGGCGGCGCTTTTGATCGCGGCATCGTCTTCGGCGATGATGATGGCGCGCTCGCCGGGCAGGAAGCGGGCGGCGCCGGCTGGTGTTGGCAATGACGAGTTCGGAGATGACGTCGAAGATTGAGGGCTACCAGTTGAAGATGATCGTATGGTCGTTTTCGAGCACCTGCGAGCGGCCCTTTCGCAGGTCGTCCAGCTTTTCCTCGAGGCCGGAACTCAGCACGCCGATCAGGGCCGAGAAGACGAAGATGCCCGATATGGTGACGACAAGGGAGACGCCGCGGAAGGGCCAGCCGATATCACCGCCCATCGCGCCGGCGTCCATGGTGCGCATCAGCGATTCCCAGGCACCCTCGACGAAGCTCATATGCTCGCCGCCGTCCGGCGCAATGCCGGTCAGTGCCAGCACCAGGCCGGCAGCGATGATGACGACCAGCGATATCACCGCCAGCCAGCCGATCAGGGCGATCGGACCGGCGGCCATGCTCTTGTCGAACTGGTAGCGCAGGCGCGCGCGCCAGGTGTCCGTCTCATTCTTGCCATCCCCTCGAATCGGTCCGGATCGGGCCGCGTTCATAGGCGATTCCAGAAATCGGGGGGGCGATCAACTGTATTGTCGGCAGGGCAGGCGAACCACCAAGGAAGGTTGTGGGAATGGCGCCGCGCCGGCTGCGGCGCCCTGTCACATGTCTGTCAACGACCCCTAATAAGGGAGGGCTATCGAAATCGAGGATCTTCCCCATGAAAACCATCGTTTCCGCCGCAGCGCTTCTCGCCGCGAGCCTCTTTGCCATTCCGGCGTCCGCCGCAAACCTCGTTCTCTACACCAGCCAGCCGAACGAAGACGCACAGGCGACCGTCGACGGCTTCATGGCCGTCAATCCCGATATCAAGGTCGACTGGGTTCGCGACGGCACGCCGAAGATCATGGCCAAGCTGCAGGCCGAGATCCAGGCCGGCAACCCGGTTGCCGATGTTCTGCTGATTGCCGACGTGGTGACGCTGGAGCGCCTCAAGGAGGACGGCAAGCTCATGGCCTACAAGTCGCCGGAAGCTGCCCAGTATGATGCAGCCCTTTATGACGCCGAAGGTTACTACTATTCGACCAAGCTGATCACCACCGGCATCATGTACAACACCTCGGCCGCGATGAAGCCAGCGAGCTGGAAGGACTTGACCAAGTCGGAAGCCAAGGGCCTCGTCACCATGCCGAGCCCGCTCGCCTCGGGTGCGGCCCTGATCCACGCCCAGACGCTCGCCGCCATTCCCGGCCTCGGCTGGGACTTCTACAAGTCGCTCGCGGAAAACGGCGCAATCGCCGCCGGCGGCAACGGCGCCGTTCTGAAGTCGGTCGCCACGGGCGAGAAGGCTTACGGCATGGTCGTCGATTACCTGCCGATCCGCGAGAAGGCCAAGGGCGCCCCCGTCGAATTCGTCTTTCCGAGCGAAGGCGTTTCGGCCGTCACCGAGCCGGTCGGTATCCTTGCCAGCACCAAAAACGCCGATGCCGCCAAGAAATTCGTCGATTACGTGCTCTCCGAAAAGGGCCAGGAAGGCTTCCTGAAGCTCGGCTACATCCCGGCCCGCAAGGGCATGAAGCTGCCGGAAGGCTTTCCGGCGCGAGACAGCATCAAGGTCCTGCCGATCAAGGCGGCCGAAGCATTGAAGAATACCGATCAGGATCTCAAGACCTTCTCGGGCATCTACGGCTCGAACTGATCCTTTCATGCACGGATACATCAAAACCGGAAACAGCCAGCCGGCCTGGCTGTTTCCTTTTGTCGTCATCGTCGTCCTGATCCTCAGCGTGCTGCCGCTCGCCCGCCTTGCCATGGTCGGGATGGCGGCCTTCGCCAATGGCGGGGTGATGGCGGTTCTGAGCGAACCGTCACTCTGGTCGGCGACCTATTACACTGTCGTCACTGCCATTTTGGGCACGATCATTTCGCTTGTTATCGGCTGCCTCTTCGCCTTCCAGCTGACGCTGACCGATATCCGCGGCAACGGGGCGCTCAGTTTCTTGTTCGTGCTGCCGATGATGATCCCGCCGCAGGTGACGGCGCTGGCCTGGGTGCAGATGTCCGGCCCCTCCAGCCCGCTGTTGAAGGCGCTGCATATCGCCCCGCCGATGGGTTCGCCGCAGCCGCTCTATTCGGTCGGGGGCATCGCGCTGCTTTATGGCGTGCAGCATGCGCCGCTGGTCTACCTGGCGCTTCGGGCCGGGCTGATGACGCTGCCGCGCGACGGGGTCGAAGCCGCACGGCTTTCCGGCGCTTCCAGCTTGCGGGTGTTCCGCGATATCATCCTGCCACTATCGCTGCCCGGCATCATTGCGGGTGCGGCGATCTCCTTCGTCTCTTGCACCGGCAATTTCGGCATTCCCGCCATTGTCGGCATTCCGGTCTCGATCTTCACGCTGCCGACGTTGATCTTCACCAAGTTTTCCGCCTTCACCAGCCGCACCTTCGGCGACGTCGCCGTGCTCTCGGCAATCATCGCCATCATCTCGGTCGTCGGGCTGATGATCCAGGACCGGGCGTTGCGCGGCCGCGACTACCGCGTCATCGGGCTATCCGGGGCGAGTGCGGCCTTCGAGCTCGGCGCCTGGCGCCTTGTTTTCACACCGCTCGTTTGGGCGATCCTGTCCGTCATGCTGGCAGCACCCTTCTTCGCGCTTGTCGCCGGCGCACTGGTGCCGGCCTATGGCGTGCCGCTCACTTTCAAGACCATGTCGCTGCATGCCTTTGAGGAGATCCTGTTCCGGCAGGCGGTGACGCGCACCGCCTTTATCAATTCGCTGTCGCTCGCCGGCGCGACCGCGCTTTGTCTCCTCGTGGTGACGGTGCTCGCAGCCTACACGCTGACGCAGCGCAAGGATGCGGCTTCCCGCATCGTCTCCAGCCTGATCGAGATACCCTATTCGCTGCCCGGCATCGTCATGGCGGTCTGCTTCATCCTGGTGTTCGCAGCACCGATTCCGATCCTGCACATCTCGCTTTACGGCACGATCTGGATCATCCTGATCGCCTATTTCTCCTCGTTCTTCGCTGTCAGCCTGAAGCCGGTGGTCAGCGCCTTCCATCAGCTCGATCCGGCGCTCGAGGAGGCGGCGCGGCTTTCCGGCGCCGGCTTCTTCCGCCGGCTTGCCGATATCATCGTTCCGCTGATTGCGCCGGCCGCCGGGGCCTCGGTCATCCTAGTCTTCCTGATCGCCTGCAACGAGTTGACGATCTCGGCGCTACTCTGGTCGGCCGGCACCCAGACGCTCGGCGTTGCCATCTACAATCTCGACGACAGCGGCAGTTCCGATCTCGCCTCGGCGCTTTCGGTGCTGGTCGTAATCATGGTCGTCGCGCTGATGCTGCTGCTTGAGCTTCTGGCCAAACGACTGCCGAAAGGAGTGGTCCCGTGGCGAAGCTGATCCTCAACCAGCTCGGCAAGGATTTCGGCACCGGGCGAGCGGCCGTCAGCGGCTTTTCGCTCGAGGTGCGCGAGGGCGGCTTCCTGGCGCTGCTCGGGCCTTCCGGCTGCGGCAAGACGACGGTGCTGCGCATGATCGCCGGTTTCGAGACGCCGAGTGACGGCTCGATCCATCTCGGCGAGCGGCTGCTTGCCGATGCCGCGCAGTCGCTGCCGCCGGAGAGGCGCAACATGGCGATGGTCTTCCAGTCGTATGCGCTGTGGCCGCATATGAGTGTCGCCGACAATGTCGGCTATCCCCTCAAGGTGCGCGGCATTTCGGGCGAGGCCTACCGGACGAAGGTGCGCGACGCGCTTTCCACCGTGCGGCTTGCCGATTATGCTGAACGGCGTCCGGCCGATCTCTCCGGCGGCCAGCGTCAGCGCGTGGCGCTCGCCCGCTGCCTTGTGACGTCGCCCGATGTGGTGCTGCTCGACGAGCCGCTTGCCAATCTCGACCGGCATCT
This sequence comes from Rhizobium leguminosarum, assembly GCF_019798305.1. GTDB lineage: Bacteria > Pseudomonadota > Alphaproteobacteria > Rhizobiales > Rhizobiaceae > Rhizobium > Rhizobium leguminosarum_U. The sequence continues at coordinate 381,344 of NZ_JAAXDD010000002.1, read as the reverse complement.
GAAACAGGAGATGGAGGAAACCTTCCGCGAATTCCACCAGCGTTCGGGCGCGACGATGATCTACGTCACCCACGACCAGAGCGAGGCGATGGCGCTTGCGACCGACGTTGCGGTCATGTCGGAAGGGCGGCTGCTGCAGGTGGCGGCTCCCGCCGAAATTTATGCCCGGCCGGAAGGCCGCATCGTCGGCGGCCTGATCGGACGAGGGGCCATTCTCACGCTGCCGGTTGTGAACCGTGAACGCCATCTGGAGTGGGACGAACTGCAGGATGCGCTTCATGCTGCCAATACCAATGGCGCCGATATCCTCGTGCGGCCGGAGGATGTGGTCATCGGCAGCCAGGGGGTTCCCGCAACCGTCGAATCCGTCCTGTTCGAGGGCGAGCGCTACGCCGTGAAGCTGATCCTCGGCGACGGCCAGACGCTTCGCGCCTACAGCCGCGTGGCCGTCGAGGCCGGCGAGGCGGTACGCGCCGTCATCCGCGCGGGCTGGCGGCTATGATGGATTAGGATTTTGAGCTTTGACGATGCCGAGTTGAAAAGCCTTACGAACCTTCAAGAAGAAGCAGTCCTTCTTCAATCCATCTGTCACCTTGGATATCCAATTTAACGAATCCGTAGGAGGCAAGGACTTCGATCGCTAACTCGCCGGCGTAGCATCGCCTTGTGGTCAAGAAGGCCATTGCCCCGGCTGAGGTATTGCTCGCACATCCACGCCAGCGCTTCCAGGATCTCTTTCTCTTTGGGGGCATGATTTGGCGGCTCCAGAACATCTAGAAATTCATGAGGAATATAAAAGACATTACATGACTGCTCTAACCGCTGCCACCGCTTGTCGAGCTGACACGTAGCTCGCTGCGTCCGGGCTGCAAGCCGGCGGTTATTCGCATATTTCTTGCGTCCGCCGTCTTTTCCTGCGGCCATTGCCGGTTAAGGTACTGCCCGCAACCGGACTCCTGCCATGTCGCTTCGCCTCGCCACCTTCAATGTCGAAAATCTGCTGACCCGTTTCGATTTTACCGGCTTCCGCAACCAGTTGCGCCAGGATCGCGTCATCAAGCTTTTCCAGGTGTCGAGCGAGGGCGTCTATCAGCAGCTCGAGCAGGCTCGGGTGATTGCCGCCGCCGACGATACCCGGCAGATGACGGCGCTCGCGATCGCCGATGCTGACGCCGATATCCTCTGCCTGCAGGAGATCGACAATATGGCTGCCCTTCAGGCCTTCGAATACGGCTATCTCTTCCGCATGGTCGGAAACGGCTACCGGCAGAAATTCCTTGTCGAGGGCAATGACAGCCGCGGCATCGATGTTGCCGTCCTCATGCGCGAGGAAACGCGCGACGGCCAGAAGATCGAGCTCAGGGATATCAGAAGCCATGCGATGACGACCTATCGCGATCTCGATCTCTTCAATGATGAACTGGCGCTCACCAACCGTATCGACGACAAGATCTTCAAGCGCGATTGTCTGGAGCTCGACCTTCTGATCGGCGGCCGGCCGTTTTCGCTCTATGTCGTGCATTTCAAGTCGATGGGCAATCCGCGCGACGGGCTGGACGGGCGGCAATCGACCATGCCGATCCGTCGCGCCGAGGCGCGCGCCGTTCGCCGCATCATCGAGGACCGCTTCGGTGCGGAGCAAGCCGGCACGAGGAGCTTCGCCATCTGCGGAGACATGAACGATTATCAGGAGCGTGTCGATGCCATCGGCCGCCGGGGCACCGGTTATCGCTTCGAACATCAGAACGAGACCGAAAGCGCGCTCGACGTTTTCAGTAGCGACGGCTTTGCCGAAAATGTCGTGCGCCGCCGCGAACCCCTCGACCGCTGGACGCTCTATCACGCTCGCGGGCCACAGGAGCAGTGGCTTTGCCAACTCGACTATCTCTGGCTTTCGCCAGCACTTGCCGCCCATAATGCCGGCCGCCTGCCCGAAATCATCCGCAGCGGCCAGCCCTACCGCACCATCTTCCCGCCGGGGCAGGAGGTGGAGCGTTATCCGCGCACCGGCTGGGACAGGCCGAAGGCGTCCGATCACTGCCCTGTCGTCATGACACTGGATCTCCCATGAATGCAAATTTGAACGCGAATTTCACCAAGATCAATTTTTCCGATGATTTCGCCGGCTGGCCGCCGGAGGCCATGGTTTTCCCGATTGCCGGTGTGGATCTGCGCATCCTGCCCGGTCCCCATCCCTTCGCCGTCGCCGAACAAGCGGCGATTCGGGAGAACTGGGCCAGGGAGACGGCCGCCAATCCGGCGCTGTTCGATGGGCGCATGGTGTTTCAGCAGCGGCTCTCGCTCAGTGAAAACGGGATTGCGGGCGAGGGTCACGTCATTCCCTTTTCCGCCTTCATGTGGTGGCGCCGCCAGCCGCAGCGCCAGGGCGGCCTCCATGTCTTCGCCTATCCCGTGCTCGAAACCTCCGATGGTGCGCTGGTGGCGATCCGCATGGGCGCGCATACAGCCAATCCCGGCCAGGTCTATTTCGCCGCCGGCTCGCTGGAGCCGGAGGATATTGTCGACGGACGCTGTGACATCGAGGCAAACATGCGCCGCGAAGTCCAGGAGGAGACCGGGCTCGATCTTGCCGAATCCGTGGCGGGGCAGCGGCTGTTCGCCACCCATAACAAGCGCACGGTAACGCTGCTGCGGCTCTACCGCTTCGAGATGACGGCTGACGAGATGATCGCGCGGATCGAGAGCCACATGCTCGTCGCCGAGGACCAGGAGATCGCGGGCGCCGTGGCGATCCGCTCGGCCGATCCTTCGGCTCATCCCTATAACATTTCCATGCTGCCCGTGATCGACTGGTATTTTGGCAAGGCCGAGCGGAGTTGATGTATGCCGCCTAAACCGTGTAGCGTTTCGGGATAACGACATGCATCCCCCAAAGATCGAAAGCGCGTCATGTGAATCCGGTTGGCGTGACGCGTTTTAGCGCCTTGCACTCGCTCGCCCGGTCGGGCAGGTTGGCGGCGCGATGACGATTCAAGGAGGCCGATGTGGCGCGAAGCTACAGCGTCTATGACGTGTTCACCGATCGAAAGCTTGCGGGCAACCCGCTGGCGGTGATCTTCGACGGAGACAATCTCAGCGACGAGGCGATGCAGGCGATCACCCGGGAGATCAATCTCTCCGAGACGGTCTTCGTGCAGCCTTCGGCCAACCCCGCCTATGCGGCGCGTCTGAGGATATTCACGCCTGGGCGCGAACTGCCCTTTGCCGGCCATCCGACGGTCGGCACGGCGGTGGCGCTGGCCGAACGGGCGCACGGTTCTGCGACGCGCGATCTCGTCACGGTGCTCGAGGAAAATGTCGGGCCGGTACGTTGCGCGGTACGGCTGAGAGAGGGTGAGGCGAGCTTTGCCGAATTCGACCTGCCGCGCAAATCGCAGCCGGCCATCATGCCGCTCGACAAGCTCGGCATCGCCGATGCGCTGTCGCTGAAGGTGACCGAGATCGGCTTCGAAAATCACGTCCCGTCGGTCTGGAGCGCTGGCGTCCCCTTTCTGCTCATTCCGGTGCACGATGTTGGAACCACGCAGCGGGTGGAATTCGATCCGCAACTCTGGGAAAAGATCGTGCCCTTCGTCGATGGCGCGCTTGCCTCGGCTTATGTCTATTGCCGCGGCGGCGTCAACCACGTGGCAAAGTTTCACGCGCGCATGTTCGCAAGCGGCATGGGCATCGTCGAAGACCCGGCCACCGGCTCGGCGGCGGCCGCACTCTCCGGTGCGATCCACCATTTCGACCGGCTGACGGACGGGCATCACCCGATCATGATCGAGCAGGGCGTCGAGATGGGCCGGCCGTCCATCATCCATCTGCATATCGATGTCGACGGCGCGGCGATCTCCAACGCGCGGATCGGCGGCCAGGCCGTACGGCTGGCCAGCGGCACGCTCGATCTTTGATTTCCTTAAAGCGTGTCGCGTCAATCCGCATGCGACGCGCTTTAAGTCTTTGTTTTATGCAAGTCGTTATCATCCCAAAACCGCTGCGCACTTTTGGGCGACATGCATTGGAGCGCCGTGCGTCCGATAGGACGTGCTAGGACGCTCTATCACTTTGAATCGGCGCATAATCCTTTCCCAAAATCGATTCCGATTTTCGGGGTTACGCGCTGCATTTCAGCCATGCCGAAAAATCTTCGCGATTAACCAAAGAAATTTCGCCTATGCGCTGGACAAGCCTGCCGATCCTGTTTATACGCCCCGTCACACCGCGCAGCCAAGCGCGAACGGGTGATTAGCTCAGTTGGTAGAGCAGCTGACTCTTAATCAGCGGGTCGTAGGTTCGAGCCCTACATCACCCACCAAATTTCTTGAAAAGATTGATGTATCTGAACTCAGGCCGGATTTTCCGGCCTGCTGAAAGCGGGCGACATCGCTAGCCTTGCCCAAATGACTGGTCGCAGTGATCTATGCGCGCTAGTTTCCCTCACACACTGGGAGGGTCCCATGAGAAGCGTCATTCTAGTCGTTGCTTTGTCTCTGCCGCTACCGGCCTTTGGCGCAGGCGCCATGAACGTCAAAGCGAGCGAGCATAGCTGCAGCGAGCTTACTCAGATCATTCGCCAGAACAAAAAGGTCTTTGTTCGCGTCGGTTTCGGCGGCCGCAGTTTCCGTTATCCGCCCGCTCAGTGCAGCATGGGTGATAAGCGCACCACGACCAGTTTGCGCGATGCGGGGGGAAAGCAATGCATCCTTGATTATTCCTGCGTCTTCGACCCCGCGTCGCCCTATAACTTTCCGTAGAACAGGATGGTTTTAGGCCGGGTCGGCTTGAAATCTGAATCCTGTTCTAAATTAAAGAGTTAAAGCAGGATGTCGTCCGAAAGCCGCTCACACTTTTCGGCATCATGCTCTGGACGCTTCCGTTGTGAGAGGGAGCGAGCGGGAAGTGCGGGCGGCGGTCAACTTCAGACGGCGCCAACCGAGGTTACCTCAATCGCTGCCGCTCAGTTTTATGCCGGCGAGCCAGAGAGCTGCGACGATGAAAAGCGGCAGTGCCGCCATCATTGCTATCGGCGGTGCGTATTCCTGGAAGGAATGCGAGGCGTTCAGTTTGAGGACGTAAATAATCACAACCGCAAGCTTGATCGCGATCAGGAGGGCCAAGGTCGCGTTTTTGGCGTAACGCCTGATTTTCGGCCAATCGAAGCTTCTGGCCTTCGAAGAGCTCGTGCGAAGCTGATTTCTGAAGGGTGCCGGGAGAAAAAAGCGCGGCTGTGCTCATGCGTGCAGTTCGGAGGGTTTCTGGACTGGCAGCATGGGGTGCGATGCCTTAACTTCGCTCTCTCATATTCAGGAGTTTCCATGAAAAGCGTTGTTCTGGCCGTCGCACTGCTGTTTCCGTCCGTCGCTCTTGCCGTCGAGGCGATGGAGGTCAATGCCAGAGATCACAGTTGCGAAGAGCTTGCGCAGATCATCCGCAAGAACAAGGCGGTTTTTGTGCGGATGGGCTTTGGCGGCCGCAGCTTCCGTTATCCGCCGGCCAGGTGCAATCTCGGCGACAAGTACGACTCCGCAAGGGTGAGGGATGCCAATGGCAAGCTTTGCCTACTCGACTACGAGTGCGTGTACGATCCGCAGTCTTTCTATAACAGGATTCCCAAATAATCCCGATCAGGCGTTGCCAGTACGGCTGTTCGGCATGGATCACGGGTCAAGAAAAAAGGCCGGGCGAAATTCGCATCGACCTTCCTCGATCGGTCTCGATAACGGCTGCTAGTACCTTCGTGGTCAGCCGTCAGAAACAGATTTCAGCATCCCTTGAATAGGGTTTTCTTAAAAATCTTCAAGGGCTCGCAGCAGAAAGGAAGCCGGCACTGGGCCGGCTTCTTCCGGCCGGGCAGCGATTACTGCTGGGCCGGCGCAGCCGGCGGAGTGGCCGGTGCTGGTGCCGGCGCGGGCGTTGCGCTGTTATCGGTGGGAGCGATCGGCTTGGCCGGCGCCGGCTCGGATTGGGTCGTGGAGGCCGTCGTGTCCGGCGATGTGCCGGGGGTGCTCCACTGCGAATAGGCGAATGCAGCGACAGCGATCACGGCCAATGCAGCGACCCAGACAATCCACGTATTACTGCTGCGCGCGCTCGGCGTGGTGCGCAGATCCAAGTTTGGGTTCAGTGGGCGGTTCGGGTCGTTGGCATTATTGGGGTCGTACGTCATGGTACTTTCTCCTCTTTCGGTGAGAGAAGAATGCCGAAGAGGGCTTTTTGTTCCGTTCTGGGCCGAAGCGCTTGTACCGATTGGGTTTTCGTATTCTTCATTCCAGCTCGTTAGTGGCGCTCCGTGCAATCGTGGCTTTGCCGCTCACCTCTGAGACCCGGTGGAAGAGCTGCCGCCGACGGCAGCCGCCATGGCGTAATGCGCTTGACACGACGGGGTCTGTTTGCGCATGGTTTGGCCATGGGGTCGCGATCACCCCACGAGGCGTCATGCTGAAGAATCGCGTCCAGTAAAACCGATCAACGGAGGGACGCGTCATGCCGTCATTTCTAGAAATCTCACCTGAAAAGCTCAGCCGCCTCATCGGGACGCCTGGGGCTCCCGTCATTATCGACGTGCGCACGGAGGAGGACTTCGCGCTCGATCCGCACCTCGTGCCGGGCTCGATCCGGCGCGCTCATGCCGACGTCGCGTCCTGGGTTGGCGGTGTCGATGCCGAAGCCGTCGTCGTGGTCTGCCAGAGAGGCGGCAAGCTCAGTCATGGTGTTGCCGCCTATCTCCGCCATGCCGGGATCGACGCGGAAAGCCTCGAAGGTGGCTTCGAGGCGTGGATCGCGGGCGGACCGGCCGTGCCCGATGCAAAGCTGCCGCAACGCGACGCTGAGGAGCGCACCGTGTGGGTGACGCGCGCGCGGCCGAAAATCGATCGTATCGCCTGTCCCTGGTTGATCCGGCGCTTTGTCGATCCGAACGCCGTGTTCCTGTTCGTGCCCGCGCCCGAGGTTTTGGCCGTCGGCGAGCGCTTTGCGGCGACGCCCTTCGATATCGAAGACGTGTTCTGGAGCCATCGCGGCGAATTCTGCACTTTTGACGTCATGATCGAAGAGTTCGGACTGGCGTCGGAACCGCTTCTGCGCCTGGCGCGTATCGTCAGGGCGGCTGATACCGCAAGGCTCGACCTCGCCCCTGAGGCGGCGGGACTGCTTGCGGCATCGCTCGGCCTCTCCAGGATGTATTCCGACGATCTAGAGCAACTCGAGGCCGGGATGCTTCTCTACGACGCTTTTTTCCGCTGGTGCCGCGATGCGACCGAGGAGACCCACAATTGGCCCGCGCCAAAGAAGAAGGCATGAGATGGTTGAGATGACGGATAATGCTCCCAGCAGCAAAATGGCGGAGGACGACGCGGGAGAGGGGCATCATCACGGCGTCTCGTTTGGCGAGGCCTTCAGGGTGTGGCTGCGCGTCGCCGCCCTGAGTTTTGGCGGCCCCGCCGGCCAGATCGCCGTCATGCACCGGATCATCGTCGACGAGAAGCGATGGATCGGTGAGCACCGTTTTCTGCATGCGCTGAACTATTGCATGCTGCTTCCCGGACCCGAGGCGCAGCAGCTCGCCATCTATATCGGCTGGCTGATGCATCGGACAGTGGGCGGTCTCGTCGCCGGCCTGCTGTTCGTACTGCCTGGGTTACTGTCGATCCTCTGTCTCAGCTATATCTACGCGGCTTACGGCAACGTCGGCATCGTCGCCGGCCTGTTCTTTGGGCTGAAGGCAGCGGTGCTCGCCGTCGTCGTGCAGGCCGTCATCCGCATCGGCGGCCGCGCGCTCAAGAATCGCGTCATGGTCGGTATCGCGGCCGCGGCCTTCATCGCCATCTTCTTTCTCCATGTGCCGTTCCCGCTGATCGTGCTCGCCGCCGGCATTGCGGGCTTCCTCGGCGGCAGCTTCGGGCTTGCCGCCTTTCAGACGGGCGGCGGCCACAAGGCTGGAAGCGGCCCGGTGCTGTCGGATGCCGAGTCGGCACTCGGCGAGGGCATACCGGCGCATGCGCGCCCGAATCTCGCCTGGTCGCTGCGTATGTCGGCCGTGCTGATCGTCCTTTGGTTCGCTCCACTCGCGGCGCTCTACGCAACCTTCGGTGCCGATAGCGTCTTTACCGAAATCGACCTTTTCTTCAGCAAGATGGCGGTCGTCACCTTCGGCGGGGCCTATGCCGTGCTTGCCTATGTCGCGCAGGAGGCCGTGCAGCATTTCGGCTGGCTGAAACCCGGGGAGATGCTGGATGGTCTCGGCATGGCCGAGACGACGCCGGGGCCGTTGATCATGGTCGTCCAGTTCGTCGGCTTCATGGGCGCCTACCGCGATCCGGGAGCGCTGAACCCGATGCTTGCTGCAACCCTTGCGGCGATCCGACGAGTTGGGTCACCTTCGTGCCCTGTTTCCTGTGGATCTTCCTCGGCGCGCCGTTCATCGAAAAATTGCGCGGCAACATCGCGCTCGCCGGCGCGATGTCGGCCATAACGGCGGCGGTGGTCGGGGTCATCCTCAACCTCGCTATCTGGTTTGCCCTGCACACGCTGTTTGCCGAGGTTGCGACCGTCCACCTTGGCGGCTTGCGGCTCGATATCCCCCTGCTGCAATCGGCCGTGCCGGCGGCAATGGCGCTGTCTGCCGCCGCGGCGATAGCGATCTTCCGCTTCAAGGCTTCTGTGATCGCGACGCTGCTAGCCTGTGCGGCCACGGGGATGCTCTGGACGCTGGCGGTCGGCTAGGCCTCCGCCCCGTCCGCGGAAATGCGCGTCGCGAGCATCTTGTCGATACGCATGCCGTCCATGTCGAGTACTTCGAAGCGCCAGTTGTCGAAGACGAAGGTTTCGCCGGCTTCGGGAATGTGCTGGAGTTGATGCAGCGCGAAACCCGCCAGCGTATGGAAATCGGCATCCGGACGATCGCGCAAGCCGAGCCGTTCGAAGGCGTCGAAGGCCGGCATCATCGCATCAATCAAGAGCGACCCGTCTTCCCTGACGACGATGTCGGGCTCTTCGTTGGATCCCGGCAGGTCGCCGGCGATGGCTTCGAGCAGGTCGGTCTGGGTGACGATGCCTTCGAGGCTGCCATATTCGTCGATGACGATGGCGAGGCGAACGGGTGAGGCCTTGAAACTGTCGAGCACGCGGACGACCGAGGTGCCCTCATGCAGCACCAGCGGCTGCTTGATCACCTCCATCGGCCGGACCTTGCCGCCGTCGAGAACCTGGTCGAGAAGGTCCTTCTTCAACACCATGCCGATCGGCTCGTCGATCGAGCCGCGGGCGACCAGCAATTGCTCGTGGCTGCATTCGCGGATGGTCTTCAGGATCTCGGCCTCGCTGTCGTCGGTGTCGAACCATTCGATATCGAGACGCGGCGTCATGATGTCGGAGATCGGCCTGTCGCCGATGTTGAACACCCGCTCTACGAGCTGCTGCTGCACCTGGTTGAGAAGGCCGGCCTCCTGGCTCTCGGCGACTAGCAGCTTGAGTTCCTGAGGCGAATGGAACGACGATTCGCCGGTTCCGGCGCGAAGACCCACACCCCGCAGCACGAGGTTGCCCATGCCGTTCAGAACAGAGATCGCCGGCTTAAACAGCACCAGGAACAGACCGAGCGGACGCACAACGGCAAGCGAAGTGGCCTCGCTGCGTTGAAGCGCCAGGCTCTTCGGTGCGAGCTCGCCGAGCACGATATGAAGTGCTGTGATGATGACGAAGGCGATGACGACGGCAACAGTATGCGCGCCCGCCGTCGCCCATTGCCCAGGCAGCCATGATAGCAGCGGCTCGATCAGGTGGGCAAGCGCCGGTTCGCCAACCCAGCCGAGGGCGAGCGACGAGATGGTGATGCCGAGTTGGGTGGCTGCAAGGTTGGAGTCGAGATTATCGACGGCGCGCTGAAGTGCCGAGGCGTTCATGCGGCCTGCCGCAGCGAGTTCGGCGACGCGGCTACGCCTGACCGACACCAGGGCGAATTCGGCGGCAACGAAGAAGCCATTGGCGGCGACGAGAAGAAACACGGCTAGTATCCCGATATAGTCGGAGAGCCCGCCGGCGGAATCGGACATGTTTTCCCTGCCTTCGAGTTGATGGGAGTCCGAAACTACACGCTCGCACACTGGTGGCAAGGCGTTCCGGCCAGGCTCGCGGCGAGAGACCGTGATCGAAATACTGCGTCGGTTTGCGGATGACCGCAAATGCGTTGCAACCGCATGACCGGCGTCGCGCCATTCACCGCTTGGGTGGTTCGAAGAGCTCGATCGGGTTTCCGGCCGGATCATCGACCAGGATCTGCTTGCCGCCTATGCCCTGCACGATCTCGTTGCGGAAACGCGCGCCGGCCTGACGCAGTGCGGCGACGTCTGCTTCCAGGTCCTTGACCTCGATCTGAATGCGATTCCAACCGCCGGGCTCCGGCTTTCGCCCATCTGGCATTGCTTGGGATGCTCCGCCAGGTCCCGTCATGCCGCTGACGAACAGACGAAAACCGTCCCTGGTCAGGATGGCGAAACTCGGCGCGGGGCGAAGTGCGACGGAGAAGCCGAGATGTCTCGTGTAGAATTCAACCGCGGCGTCGACGTCGTCGACGATGTAGCGCATGCTGATACCAGGCATGTTTTCCTCCATTGTGGTCTTCGTTGTCTTGACCTGATCGTCCCCTCGCGGGGGACATCCAGAACTCTCCTATTCCTAGGATGCGTCGGTTCGAAACTCGATTATGCGCCCGTTTCAAGTTTTTTTATGCATCTTGTTGTGCCAAATCGCCGAGCGCTTTTGGGCGAGACTAGATCGAATCGAGAGTATGCCGCCTGCCAGCAGCGGGACAACAACCCTCCACGGCCGCGCCTTCTAGGCGATGAGCAGCAAAGGCCGAAGGGCTTCACAGGACGACGCCGGCCTGACGCGCCAGATCACCGAGTATGAGTCTAATCTAAAGTATAAGCTTCGGCATGTAGCTATTGGATTCCATTTACAAAATGCTAATTTCTATTTCAGTTCATCTTCTCAGGAAGGCACCGTGACGGGAAGTCTGTTGTCCATGAGAGCCTCATTAAATTTGTCTTAATGTTATATCATTACATTCGATGCGCCGAAAAAAGGCGGAACGGGGTTGTCCGCCTTTTCCGCCTCAGCTCTCTCCGGAGCGTCGCGTGTCCGATAGGACGCGCGGAGCGGCGCATGAAAGTTATGCGTTGGAGAGGCAGTCCTTCATGCTGTTTGCGATGCTGCGCATGAGGGTGAAGTAGAGATCGGGGCCGGCCTTCAGTGTTGCCGCTTCGGGATCGAGCACGCCTGACTTGGCGCGCGTGCCTTCGATGACAACATTGACGAGGCGCGGCTCGAACTGCGGTTCGGCAAAGACGCAGGTGGCGCCGAGTTCACCGACCTTGCGGTGGATTTCCGAAACACGCTCGGCGCCGGGAATAGTTTCCGGGCTGACGGTGATCGAGCCGGCGACGCGGATGCCATAGCGGTGCTCGAAATACTGGTAGGCGTCGTGGAAGACGATGAAGGGCTTGCCCTTGACCGGGGCGACGGTGGCGGTGATTTCCTTGTCCAGCGCCGTCAGCCTGTCGTCCAGCGCCTTGGCGTTTGCCTGATAGGTCAGCGCATTGGCGGGATCGGCGGCAACCAGCGTGGTGGTGATCTCGCTGGCCATCGCCTTGGCGTTCATCGGATCGAGCCAGAGATGCGTGTCGAATGTGCCGTGCTCGTGATCGTCGTGCTCAGCGTCGGGGCCATGCGCGGCTTCGGCTTCATGATGCTCGTCACCATCATCATGCGCTTCGAAGGCGCCGCCCTCACGGAAAGGCAGCTTGACGAGGCCGGGGGCGTTGTCGAGTTCGGCGATGCTGGCATCCCGGCCCAGCGCCTGCAGCGGCTTTTCGAGAAAGGCCTCGAGGCCGGGGCCGACCCAGAAGATCATCTTGGCATCCTGCAAAGCGCGAGCATTCGACGGCTTCAGATTGTAGGTATGCGGGGAGGCGGCGCCATCGACGATCAGCTCCGGTTCGCCGACACCCTGCATGATCGCCGACACCAGCGAATGGATCGGTTTGATCGAGGTGACGACGACAGGCGCGTCAGCTGCTCGCATAGTGCCGGCGAAGAGAAGGGCGGGGATCGCCAGGGCCGGGATTGCGAGGGCCGGCATTCTGAGGGCCAAGATTTTAAGGGCAGGCCCCAGGGCGCGTTTCATCAATATGCTCCGCTTGAATTGCAGTTGTTATGTTATTACATCAATTGCGTTATGCTATAACGTGTGCAATAGCAGGACGCAACAGGACTTTCGGAAAATTTGATGCTCTCTCCCGCAAAGACCCCCGCTGGTATCCGGGCCGAACCGCTGGTTTCGCTTGAAAATGTCGGCATCCTGCGTAATGGCCGCTGGCTGGTGCGTGGCGTCGATTTTTCCGTCTCGCGCGGCGAGATCGTCACGCTGATCGGGCCAAACGGCTCGGGCAAGTCGACCAGCGCCAAGGCAGCGATCGGCGTGTTGAAGCCCGACGAGGGCAGGGTAGAGCGCAACGCCGGCCTGAAGGTCGGTTATGTCCCGCAGAAGCTGTCGATCGACTGGACGCTGCCGCTTTCGGTGCGCCGGCTGATGACGCTGACCGGGCCGCTGCCGGAGCGCGACATTCTTTCGGCACTCGAATCCGCCGGCATCGCCCATATGCTCGATGCCGAGGTGCAGCATCTCTCCGGCGGCGAATTCCAGCGGGCGCTGATGGCGCGCGCTATTGCCCGCAAACCCGATCTGCTGGTGCTCGATGAGCCGGTGCAGGGTGTCGATTTTTCCGGCGAGATCGCGCTCTACGACCTGATCAAGTCGATCCGCAACGCCACCGGCTGCGGCATCCTCTTGATCTCGCACGATCTCCACGTCGTCATGGCCGAGACCGACACCGTCATTTGCCTCAACGGCCATGTCTGCTGCCGCGGCACGCCTGAATCCGTCAGCCGCAGCCCGGAATATGTGCGCCTGTTCGGCAGCCGGGCGGCGCAGACGCTTGCCGTCTACAGCCATCACCACGATCATACGCATCTGCCTGATGGGCGCGTGCAGCATGCCGACGGCACGGTGACTGATCATTGCTTCCCCGATGACGGTCATCACCATGAACATGGCCATACCGGTCATGAGCACGATCACGGCCATCCCGGGCATGACCATAGCCATGACCCCGGGCATGACCATAGCCATGACCCCGGGCATGCCGAACATGACCACGCCCATCCGCACACGCATGCGGAGGGAGAGCGTCATGCTTGACGATTTCTTCGTGCGCGCCATCCTTGCCGGCGTCGGCCTGGCGCTGACGACAGGGCCGCTCGGCTGCTTCATCATCTGGCGGCGTATGGCTTATTTCGGCGATACAATCGCCCATTCGGCGCTGCTCGGCGTCGCACTGTCGCTGCTGTTCGAACTCAACCTGACACTGGCTGTCTTTGCCGTTGCCGCGCTGGTGTCGGTGCTGCTGCTCTTCCTACAGAAACGCCAGGCGCTGTCGGCCGATGCGCTGCTCGGCATTCTCTCGCATGCCACACTGGCGATCGGCCTCGTCATGGTCGCCTTCATGAGCTGGGTGCGGATCGATCTTATCGCCTTCCTGTTCGGCGATATCCTTGCCGTTTCCACGACCGACATCGCGCTGATCTGGGGCGGCGGGCTGTTCGTGCTCGTGGCAATGGCCCGGCTCTGGCGCCCACTTTTGGCCGCGACCGTCAATGCCGAGCTCGCCGAGGCCGAGGGGCTGAAGCCGGAGCGGGCGCGGCTGTTCTTCATGCTGCTGATGGCCGTCGTCATCGCCATTGCCATGAAGATCGTCGGCATCATGCTGATTACCTCGCTGCTGATCATTCCGGCGGCTGCGGCGCGGCGCTTCTCGCCGACGCCGGAGATCATGGCGGTGTTCGCCTCATTGATCGGGGCCGCCGCCGTCGTCGGCGGGCTGTTCGGTTCACTTACTTATGACACGCCTTCCGGCCCCTCGATCGTGGTCGCGGCGCTGATCCTCTTCATGCTCAGCCTGCTTCCCGTCAGGCGCCACCGCGCGGTCATGCAAGGACAAGGCTCATGACGACACCGCAATTAACCAAGAACCAGTCGCTGGTCTTCGACGTGCTTGAAAAGGCCGAAGGGCCGCTCAGCGCCTACACCATCCTCGACAAGCTGCGCGACCACGGTTTTCGTGCGCCCCTGCAGGTCTACCGGGCGCTGGAGAAGCTGCTCGAATACGGCGTCGTGCACCGGCTCGAAAGCATCAACTCCTTCGTTGCCTGCGCCCATCCGGGCGACGACTGCCACAGCCACGGCATCGTCGCCTTCGCCATCTGCGAAAGCTGCGGCCAGGTGACGGAGTTCCACGACCACGAGGTCGATCATCGGCTGATGGAATGGGTGCGCGGGCAGAAGTTCAAACCAGCGAAGACGACAATCGAGATTCGCGGTTTGTGCAAGGCTTGTGCGGCGTAAGCGGCCACACTATTCGTCGGCGCCCTATCCTATCTCACCGACGGGACTTTGCCGGGGCGCCATCATCTCCACACTCATTGCTGTGACATCCCTCGGGCCGAAGCCCGAGGACAGGAATGAGCGAGGGCGGGGAGGCGGCGTGCCCGAAGGTGATGATCCACGCGTTGGTTTCCTCGCCTTCTTTGCTGCCGATCGATACATTAATCAATGACTCAAAAGGTGAGGCCGCGAGAGCGGCCTCACCTTTTGCATTTCTGTACGGATAAGCTTAGTCCGGCTTGGATTCAGAGCCGCTCTTGCCGGAGTCGCCATTGTCACTCTTGCCGGAGCCGCCATTGTCGCTCTTGCTGGAGCCGCCATTGTCGCTCTTGCCGGAGCCACCATTGTCGCCCTTGCCGGAGCCACCATTGTCGCTCTTGGCGGAGCCACCATTATCGCTCTTGCCGGAGCCCCCGTTGTCGCTCTTGGCGGAGCCACCATTGTCGCTCTTGCCGGAGCTACCATTGTCGCTCTTGCCGGAGCTACCATTGTCGCTCTTGCCGGAGCCACCATTGTCGCCCTTGGCGGAGCCGCCATTATCGCTTTTGCCGGAGCCGCCATTGTCGCTCTTGCCGGAGCCGCCATTGTCGCTCTTGCCGGGGCCACCATTGTCGCCCTTGGCGGAGCCGCCATTATCGCTCTTGCCGGAGCCATCATTGTCGCTCTTGCCGGAGCCACCATTATCGCTCTTGCCGGAGCCACCATTGTCGCTCTTGCCGGAGCCACCATTGTCGCCCTTGCCGGAGCCGCCATTATCGCTTTTGCCGGAGCCATCATTGTCGCTCTTGCCGGGGCCGTCATTGCCACCCTTGCCGGGACCGTCATTGTCGCTCTTGCCGGGGCCGTCATTGTCGCTCTTGCCGGGGCCGTCATTGCCACCCTTGCCGGGACCGTCGTTGCCGCCCTTGCCGTGACCGTCGTTGCCACCCTTGCCGTGACCGTGATCTTTTCCGCCTCCGTCGTGGCCGTGATGATCGCGGTCCTTGCCGCCGTGGCCACGGCCGTCCTTGCCGTGCCCGTGATCTTTCCCGCCCTTGCCGCCATGATCACCCTTTCCGCCATTGTCGCCGCCGTTATCGCCGCCGTTGTCGCCGCCGTTGTTGCCGCCATTGTCGCCGCCATTGCCGCCGCCGTTGTTGCCGCCATTGTCGCCGCCATTGTCGCCGCCGTTGTCACCGCCATTGCCGCCGTCGCTGTTCCCCTTGCCATTACCATCATTCCCATTGCTGGCGACGGAGCCGGTGCTGGATGTCTTCTTGCCGCCGCCAATGTTTTGGTTGCCGCGATCGTTATCGTTCGGACTGAACCTGCTATCGGACCGAATTGCACTGGTCGGCATGCACAGCCTGTATTCGAGCGTACCGCGAACTGCGGCCTTGCAATTAACGACTGCCGGGGCTGCCGTTGCCAAGCTGCTGCTTGCCAGAAGGGAAGCAACGGCGATGCTGAATTTCGCTGCTCTGCTGATCATTTCAATCCATCTCCCAAGGTTAACTGAATGTTAATGGGGAGAACTCTTACGCTAACAATCAATTAACACGAAGAATAGACAATGGTTAATCTGTCTCAATCGTTTAATACAGTTAAATTCGCTAGTATAAAATTTTACTAAATCTTTATTCTGCTTATGCTATCGTCTCGAAACAAATAAAAGGAATCGGCTATGAAGCGCCTCTTTCCGCTCGCTGGCTTTTTATTCATTCTTCTGCATTTTCAAGCTGTTGCGGGATCATCGCTTCCTGCAACGCGAAGCATCGGCGCACCCGTGGGATTCGCCGGAGCCTGCGCCAAGTACAAGTGGCTGTGCGGCAGGATGGCGACGCAACAGCTGAATGATCAGGCAGGAACAGCGCTTCTTCAAAAGGTCAATCGTGCCGTAAATGGACGTATCATTCCCGCGGAAGATCGCCCGTCTTCCCGAAATAGGGATGTTTGGTCTCTGCCGGTTGCCGGCCGAGGCGATTGTGAGGACTACGCTCTCCAGAAGATGAAGGACCTGATCGAGGCTGGTTATCCACCGAACAGGTTGGCGCTTTCCGTGGTGATTGGACCGCAGGATCAAAACCATGTCGTTCTGATTGCCCGGACGGACGGCGGCGATTATGTGCTCGACAATCTGACCAGCGCCGTGCGGCTCTGGCGCACGACGGGCTATACGTTTCTGGCCACTCAGGATTTCCAATCGCGAACGGGATGGCGCGTGACGCTTGCTGGTCCCCGTGCAGGCGAGTTCTCTTGAACTGAAAGTCTCGAGGCGACGCGTTCGCCGCTGGCAGGCGCAGATCCCGGCGCTATCTTTGCCGGAGTAACCAAGCCAGGGACGATCGCGTGACGAAGACCGAACTCGCGGAGATATACCGCGGCTACATCGCCTGCCTGAACAGGCAGGACTGGCCCAATCTCGGGCAGTTCGTCGGCGACGATGCAGTTCACAACGGCCGGCGCCTCGGGCTGCCGGGCTACGCCGCCATGCTCGAGCGGGACTTCGATGAGATTCCCGATCTCTATTTCAAGGTGCTGATGCTCCTTAGCGATCCGCCATACATCGCCTGCCGGCTCGGCTTCGATTGCAGGCCGAAGGCAAAATTCCTCGGCCTCGATGTAAACGGCAGGCGCCTCGCCTTCACCGAGAACGTCATCTACGAATTTCGCGGCGGCAAGATCGTCGAAGTCTGGTCGGTCATCGACAAGACGGCGATCGAGTCCCAGCTTGCGAGCTCGAATTGATCGCGGGCGGCTTCCGGTCTGCGTTTCGATCAGATGATGGCGACGCGTTCGCCGAAGGGCGTGTCGTCGTCGAAATTGCGGGTGCCGATCCGATCGCTTTCGCCTGACAAGACCGGCTGTTCCGGCTGTTCGCCGGCCTCTTCCCCTTCTTCCGATGCCGCATGCCCGTGCCGCTTTTGCGGATGCTGCTCATGATCGTCGATCAGATTCGCGTGCGAGATGAGGTCGCTTGCGGCTTCCTTCTCTACGGCCCACTTCGCTGCCAACTGATCGGCGGTGATCTGCGACTGGCGGGCAGCGACCCAAGCATTGTCGGGTTCGGAGCCGATCGAGGTGCTGGTGCCGACCTTGGTGGGTTCGGAGGGGGCGGTGGCGGAGATGGGGTTGATCGCGTCGACCATGATGCTCTCCTGCTGGAACAGGATGATCTAGGCTCGGTCGGCCTAAAAATCTGAATCCTGTTCTAAATTAAATAGTTAGAGGATGATGTTGTCCGAAGACGGCTTACGCTTTTCGGCATCATGCTCCATGGCGAACCGGCGAAACAGCCAGCCGTTTCCCGGGATGAAAACGGCGCCGTCTTCGGGCCTATCAGTGAGACATATCGGGGCCGTGCCGAAAAACACAAGGGGACATCGACGTGACTGCCACTTCGGACAATGACGAAATCGGTAGCAGCGTACGGGAAATTCGACGAATAATTGTGTGCACAAGGGGTGCTCAGGCGCGTGGTTAATGTAAGAATCGGAAACACTTTGTGACTAAGTGTCTCCAAAAGCTGCGTTTTTTGACTTGCTGCGCGCGAAGACATGACGGATATTGTTTAAACGTTGAGGAAGCCGTCATGATTAGAATGATTGAAAACCCCGCCGAACTGGCTGGCGAGGATATCACCGGCAAATATATTCTCCGGAAGCTGAACTATCATTGGTTCGCTTACGGCAAGGCGGCTATCGTGATCGCCTGCAAGGGAACTATCCTGCAACTCGAGCGGGAAGAGACGGTCTATTCCGAGCGTTGGGGTCGTCGCGCCTATACCGGCACCGGCAAACGTTATCCCGGCGGCATCTGTCCCATTTCGGCGGTCGCCTGCGTTTGCGATACGGCTGATGATGTCAATGCGGTCATTCAACTGGATGTCGAAGCCCAAGACGAATTCTATCAGCTGATCGCCAAGGCGGAAGCCAGGGTTCAGGCGCTTGCGTCTTCCTCACGAAACGGCCAGTTTCTCGAAGCTGCCGAGTAGGCGGCTCTTTACCGAAATCCGCCGTCAGCCACCATTGCCGCGACGGCAGAATTTTTTCGACATTTCCGAATGCTGGATGCAAAAGCGCCGCTACGATCAAGCGCAGCTTTCGTTCGCTACGCTGCTATCGGGTGCGTTCCACCTCCTCAATCCGGTGCGGTGGTGTTAGACTTAGGCGGCAGCCGTTAGGATGCAGACAGTTCGTTCCCGGTTGAACGGAGAGCGGTCATGACAGAGCAGGACACCCGGCCCAATCACTCGTTCGCAGCGACGGCGCCATCACGCGGCTCGCTCGCCATCACTATTGCCGTGATGTTTGCCGCGCTATTCTGGCCGGCCGGCACGCTCGACTGGCCGCGTGGCTGGATCTTTCTCGGTCTCTTCCTTGCACTGACATGTGTCGCGATCATCTGGATCTGGCGGACAAATCCGGAGCTGTTTGCGGCGCGCAGCCGCTATCAGAAAGGCACCAAGCCCTGGGACGCGGTGGTGGCGACGCTGACAATCATTCTCTTTGTCGCCATTCTTCCGGTCGGCGCGTTCGACGACCGGCGTTTCCACTGGGCGCCGCAGCCAGATTGGGTCGTCCTTATCGGCTACGTGCTGATGACATCAGGTTATCTCGGCCTGATCTGGGCGCAATCGGTCAACCGGCATTTCGAGCCGACGGTGCGCATCCAGACCGACCGCGACCACAAGGTAATCGATACTGGACCCTACGCCACCATACGCCATCCCGGATACGCAACCGCTATCGTGCTCAGCGTCGGCATGGCGCTGTCGCTTGGATCGCTCTACGCGCTGATCCCCGCCGGCCTGCTCGTCGTCGTTCTCTTCGGCCGGACGCTGGGGGAGGAGGCAGAATTGCGCAAGGGGCTCGAGGGGTACGAGGAGTATATGGCGCGTGTGCGCTGGCGATGGATTCCGGGCGTGTGGTGAACGGCGCAGGCGCCCACACCCGCCCCCGTCCTTCGAGGCTCCGGCCTTTGGCCTGCGCACCTCTGGATGAGGGCTGATCGGTATGCCGTATGGTTGGGAGGCTGATGGATGTCTGGCAGGCTGATGAATTCGCGACCGTCATCGGCTGCCTTTCTCTCACCCGCCGCCCTCTCTCCAGCATCATCCTTGCTGAGGTGCCCCGAAGGGGCCTCGAAGGACGGGGCTGGCCACTGGCCTTGCGTCACCCGATCTGCCTGAGATCCCGCGCAAACCGCTGCCAATTCGCCACGTAGTTTTCCGCCGAGCGACGGATGCTCTCGACAGCCTTCTCATCCAGCACCCGCACGGCCCGGGCGGGTGCTCCGACGATCAGCGAATTGTCGGGGAATTCCTTGCCTTCGGTCACCAGCGTATTAGCGCCGACGAGGCAGTTGTTGCCGATCTTTGCACCATTCAGGATGGTTGCGCCCATGCCGATCAGCGTGTTGTTGCCGATGGTGCAGCCGTGAAGGATGGCATGGTGGCCGATGGTGCAGCCTTTGCCTGTTGTCAGCGGGAAGCCCATGTCGGTATGGGCCATCACACCTTCCTGGATGTTGGTGCCTTCGCCGACGGTGATCTTCTCGTTGTCACCGCGCAGCACGGCGCCGAACCAGATGCCGACATTCTCGCCGAGCTCGATCTGGCCGATAATATTGGCATCCGGTGCGATCCAATAGAGGCCGGCAGCGGGCAGTTTCGGCGTCGATCCGCCAAGCGCATAGACGGGCATGGCTCTCTCCTCAGACGACTTCGACCGTTAGGGTGGCAACGCCGTCGATGCCGCAATTGATGCGATCGCCCCTGGCCACCGCGCCGACGCCGGCGGGCGTGCCGGTCATGATGATATCGCCAGGCGCGAGAGTGAAGAGCTTCGACAGTTCCGCGATGATCTCCGGCACCTTCCAGATCATCTGGTTGAGATCGCCGTCCTGCACGCGCTTGCCGTTCTGTTCCAGCCAGATCTTACCTTCAGCGGGGTGCCCGAGACGGCTTGCCGGAACGATCGACGAGACAGGAGCGGAATGTTCGAAGGCCTTGCCGACCTCCCAGGGACGACCGAGCTTCTTTGCCTCACCCTGTAGATCGCGGCGGGTGAAATCGATGCCGACGGCATAGCCGTAGATGCAGTCGAGCGCGTCCGCGGCCTCGATGTTCGCGCCACCCGATTTCAGCGCCAGCACGCACTCGACCTCGTAATGCACGTCGTTCGACAGCGGCGGATAGGGAAAAGCCTTGCCCGACGGCAGCAGGTTGTCGGCATTCTTCTGGAAGAAGAAGGGTGGTTCGCGGCTGGGATCATGGCCCATCTCGATCGCATGGTCGGCATAGTTGCGCCCGACGCAATAGACGCGGCGCACCGGAAAATGCTCGACGCTGCCCTCGACCGGCAATAGCACCGGTTGCGGAAGCGGGATGACGGTGACGGGATCGGACATTGGCGGGCTCTTCCTGTTTACGAGTCTTGCGCCATCTTAGACGGAAAACATCGCGCCGGGGAAGCGTCCTTGGCGTCCGGCTTCGGTGCATTGACGCTGTCACAGTCGCGGGTTATCCTTGGCCATGAGCAGGATTTTTGCAATTTCGATGACGTCTACGACCACCGCGCCGCGGTGGGTGGTAGACGCTTGAACTGAATTCGGTTCATCGCTGCTAAGACCAACCCGCCGGTGACGAGCGGGTTTTTTGTTCCCGCCCGTGCCCGCATTCGAGGACGAGATCGTGGACGATATCCATAAAAATATTCTTGCGGAGCGGGCTCTGGCGGCTGCCCGCCGCTGTGTCGCCGGCCGCTATGTTGGGGCTGCTTTCGCCTACGCGGCGGGTTCCATCATGCGCGGCGAAGGCACCACCTTTTCGGATATCGATCTGGTCGTCGTGTTCCCGTGTCTTGAAAGAGCCTGGCGGGAATCGTTCACTGAGGACGGCTTCCCGGTCGAGGTCTTCGGCCACGATCCGCAGACACTGGCGCATTATCTCCATCAAGATGCCGACAGCGGCTATCCCATCATGGCCAACATGGTCGCGACGGGCTGTATAATAGGATCGGATATCGACTGCGCGCGCGTCATCCAGGCAAAGGCGGCAAGTATGCTGGCGGCAGGACCCAAGCCTCTTGCCGGGGCAGACTACGACTTGCTGCGCTATCAGGTCACCGATCTGGCCGACGATCTGCGCGGAACGCGCCCACCCGACGAGATCGCCGCCATCGCGGCGCTGCTCTATCAGAAGCTCGCCGACCTGATGCTTCTTGGACGTGGCGCGTGGGCTGGCCGGGGAAAGTGGGCGCCCCGTCTGATCAGGGAGCTCGACGCGCAATTGGCGGCCGAATTCGACGCGGCGTTCAGTCTGGCGGCTGCGGGTGACGGCGCCCGGTTCCTGGCTTTGGCCGATCGGGAGCTTGCCCTGCATGGCGGCCGCTATTTCGAGGGATTCAGGCAGGATGCGCCGCTGGAAGCGCGCCGCCTGGAATAATTTGGTATCGGTGACGTTGCCGCATTTTGAAAATTGGATGGAAGATGCTTGGGAACGAATTCAAGGGTGCCTTGCCGTCGGCAGTAAAGCGTACCGCCAGATTGCGCCTCAGAATTCCCGTGGAAGGGGATATCGATTTCCTGAGCCGACTTTTTTCGCGGCCGGAATTGGTCGCACACCGACCAGTGCCCCGGCCTGACACGCCGGCGGAAAGCGCAGAGCGGCTTGCGCGCGACATCGGGCATTGGAAAGATCACGGGTTTGGGCGTTGGGCAGTTGAGGCGAACGGTGCGTTGATCGGGTTCGGCGGTGTGACCGTTTCCAAGGAATTCGACGACCTCAACCGTTCCTATCATCTGCAACCTGAAAGCTGGGGCAGGGATATGCCACGGAATTGGTCCGGGAAACGCTGACCTTCGCCTTCGATAATCTGCGTGCGGACCGAGTGATCGGCTTGGTTCGCCCCGTCAATGCCGCCTCGAAACGCATTCTCGAGAAATGCGGCTTCACTTTCGACCGCGAGGTGATGCTGCGTGGCGCGCCGATAAACATGTATGCCTTTGGCAAAACGAGCGGCTCATAAAGGGACATCCATGCGCAATTATCAGGCGTGACGTCGTCGCCGGTCATTCCTCGCCGGATTCGGTCAGCGCATCGCGGATGATCGCGTAGTAGGGGGCAAGCTCGGGGATATCGGCGGCCAGCCTGTCGAAGGCGGGGTCGAATGGTACAAGCGTGCCGGCGTATTTCGCTTGCGTGAAGGCCCGATGGGTGGCAAGGGCGTCGGCGTCGGCCTTGTGCACGACGGTATAGACAGGCGAGGGCACGGTGCGCCCCTTGACGATGATGCGGTCGAGCTCGACGACGGTGTAGGTGCCGGCGACCAGTCTTGCGGTCTCCTCGCCGAGCAACAGCGCCACGCCATAATTCTTTGAAGCGCCTTCGAGGCGGGAGGCGAGGTTGACGCTGTCGCCGAGGCAGGAATAGTCGAAGCGGCGGGTCGAGCCCATATTGCCGACGATGCATTCGCCGGTGTTGATGCCGACGCCCATCTTTAGCACGTGCGGTCTGCCGCCGCGCATCGCCGCCTCCCGTTCCAGCTCGCGGTTGAGGCTCGATATCGCCGCCTGCATGGCAAGCGAGGCTTTGACGGAGTGCAGTGCATGATCGGGATCGTCGAGCGGGGCGTTCCAGAAGGCCATGATGCAGTCGCCCATATATTTGTCGATCGTGCCGCCGTGATCCATCACCACATCGGAGAGCGGCGTCAGCAGCCGGTTGATCAGGCCGGTCAGTTGCTCCGGATCATCCTTCAAGGTCTCGGCGATGGTGGTGAAGCCACGCACATCGGAAAACAACACCGACAATGTGCGCCGCTCGCCGCCAAGCCTCAGCTGCGAGGGGTCGTGCGACAGGCGCCGGACGAGATCGGGCGAGATATATTGGGCGAAGGCGCGGATGATCTGACGCTTGTTGCGACGTTCTTCGGCATAATCGAAGGCGGCTTGGCCGAAGGCGACCGAGACATAGGCAACGACTGGCCCGAGCGGCGAGACGAAGATATGGGCAAAGCGGATGCCGGCAAAACTCGCAGCAGCGAAGGCGAATACGGCCACGACGCTGGCGACGATCGTCAGCCATCCAGTCGAGCGCCAGACGGTGGCAGCGGCGAGCAGCACGGAGATCAGGATGCAGGCGGCGACCAGCGGAAGGCTGGCTTCCGCGATCGACAGGCCACGGCGGATATTGTCGTAGATCGTTGCCTGGATCTCGACGCCGGAGGTCAGCGTGCCGGTGTGGACGGTATAAGGTGTCGCGAAGGCATCGACGCCGCCCTTGTCGATGGCAGGTGCATTCTGCAGGCTGAGACCGACGAGCACGACGCGGCCCCTGAAATAATCCGGCGGCAGCAGGTTCTCAGGGTCAAGCGCCTGGTAGTAGGAGACCGTGGGATAGCTCCGGGCCGCGCCGAAGGATTGGATGAGCCGGCCGGCCGGCAAGGCTTTGGGTGCTGCTCCCGACGCTTTCATCAGCATGGCGGCAAAGCCGTCCTCATAACCTGGAATGCGCCGGAACGCACCGTCGCCGCTGAGATCGACGGAGGCGATGCCGGTTACAGCACCCGCTTCAGTCAGTTGCGGCAGCGGCGTGGCGCGGATCAGTTGCGAGGACTGGGGCGTCTCGATCAGCGTTTCGTCGCCGGCGAGCACGACATCCGGGCCGACAGCCCTAGTAATCGCGTCGTCGTTGTCGGGGTTCGAAGGTTCGGCCATGATGATATCGAGGCCGATGACACGGGCACCGGCCGTGCGTAGCTGCCTGACAAGCTGGGCATGCAGGCTGCGCGGCCAAGGCCACTGCGAATTGATATCGGCAAGCGAAGGCTCGTCGATCGCGACGATGACGGGTCCGTCTTGCGGCGGACGGGGATCGTCGACGGTCGAGAGATAGTCGAAGCTTCTCAGCTCCAACAGCGACCAGGCGGGCAGGCGCGACAGCAGTGAGATGGCGACGAGTGTCGAGAGCGCCAGCACCAGCAGCCTGAGATGGCGGCTTTCGGCTTGCCGGCCGGCCGGTCTGAGGTGCCGAGGCTTTTTCTGCGCCCGCATCAGAAGCGGACTTTGAGCGTGCCCTTGAAGGCGCGGCCCCAGCCGGGTACGCCGGGCGTCAGTTCGAACTCCTCGTCGAGCAGGTTATAGGCAGCGGCTTCCAGCGCGATTCGTTTGTCGAGGGGTTCCCAGATTAGGTGGGCATCGAGGCTCCAGTAGTCGTCGAGCTTGGTACCGAGATCGTCGCCGTCGCGCTCGCCGACATAATTCGCCGCCACAGTCGTCTTGACCTTGGCCTCGTTGACCCAGGTCAGCGCGATCTGGCCGGAATTCTTGGGTATATAGGGCAGGTTACCGCCGTAGTTGAAGGTTCCCGGATCCTTGTTTTCGGAATCCATGTAGGCGTAGGTGGCCGAGAGACCGAAGCCATTGCCGAGCGCAATGTTGGCGGCAACGGCGGCGCGGTCGATGCTGCCGTGCGAGAGCGGCAGGCTATCGAGGGCCGGAAGCGAAATCAGCGGCAGACCGATCGAGAAATCATGGAGTTCCTGATGCTGGTACTCCACTGTGGTGAAGAGACGGTCGGTCCATTCAGCATCCCATTCGAGCGCCGCCGTATCGACGTAACCTTCAGTGCCGACGGTGAACTGGTTCGCCTGAAGCCCCAGGATGCCGATCGGCGCAAGGGTAGGAACGCCTGTGTCGGTGCTCTGGCGCATGAAGGCCGCGCGAAGCCAATGGTTCTGCGTCGGCGCCCAGGCAAGGCCGAAGCGTGGTTCGAGCCGGCTGACATCAACGCCATCGCCTTCCAGGCGCGTGCCGAAGAGCGCATATTCGCCCTTCAGGTTCGGGGTGATTTCATGGAGGAGGTCGACATAGGCGCGACCGATATTGATGCGGGTCTCAACCTCCGTGGGTCCGGCGGTCACACCGTCGATGAGGCCCGGAATGACATCCTCGAGATGGAAATAGGTCTCGCGCGACGCGTCGATCCAGCCGCCCTCGATACCGTAACGCCAGGTCAGCGACTCATCGCCGATGCTGTGGCTGAGCGCCGCGATGTAGGCCTTCGAGTCATTTTCGTCGCTGGTTTGAAGGAAAGGCCTGATGTCCCTGCCGGGGCCGCCGAGAAGCGGCACGTCCGCCCAGTCGAACCGTATGTCGTTGGTGGTTTTCGCTTCGGTCTGCTGATAGAGGAATGCAGCGTTCAGGACATTCTCATAGGCGAAGGTATGGCTCCAGCCAAGGCCGGCGTTGGTGAGTTGCGTTGTATCTCGCCGAGTGGTGTAGAGCGGCAGTTCGTCCGGTGCCAGCGGTAAGCCAAAGAAACGCAATACGGGATTCAGCGCATCCGAGAGCGAGGGATCCGTCGACAGCGCATTCAGCGTTCCATCAATCTTGGCGTGATTGAAATAGGCCACGACGCGGTCATCCGGCGTCACAGTCGCCGTCAGATAGCCGTTGCCGCCGAGCAGTTCATTGTCGGTCGCAAATCCGCCGAAGTCGCGGTAGTCCCCATCGAGCGCCAGCTCTTCCCAGGTCAGATTGCCATAGAAGCTGATTGGAATCGTCTCGTTTGAATAGCCTTGGATGTCGGCTTCGCCGATGCCTCTGGTATGGCCGTCGACGCTGTTGATGCCGCCGCCGAGCGAGCCTTCTATGAAGGGTGTGCGCAGCAGCGTTGCCGAGCGCGAGCGACCGGAGAGCATGTGCGGATCAAGCAGCAAGCCCTGGATAAAGGATGAGTAGCTCGATGCGTTGCTGCGATACTGGATGACATTGTCATCGCTGAAGCTCGTCGCGTTGACGAAGGGGAAGATGCTACCTTTGATCGACTGATCGATATAGCCGCTGCCTTCGAAGGGACTGAAGACCGCATCGCCGTAATAGCGGCCCCAGGCATCCAGGCCCTGAAGGCGGAAAGCGTTGTTCAGCGTCGAGCCGGCATCCTGGTTGGCGCCGAGCGCGCTGTAGTCGCCGCCGCGCGCCCTGGAGCGGCGGAGAAACTCCTGGGCGTTGCGGATTGCGCCGTCGGCGTCATAGTCATCGATGTCGACAGCGGTTCGGAAGGAGGAGATGACGGGATCGTTCTTGTCGAGTCTGTCGGCATTGTCGATCGCCTGCGCGGAGGGGATGCGGTCACCCTTTTCGTAATGGGCGGCGGCGAGCATCAGTTGTGACTGCGAATGCGCCGGATTAGCGGTGCTGGCCGCCAGCAGATCCGCCAGCGCCTTGTCGCGTTCGCCAGTCTGCAGATAGTAGCGGCCGCGGGCGAGAAGCGCGATGTCGAAGGACGGATCGACGGCAAGAGCCGTATCGATTTCGCGCTTGGCTTCCTTCATGCGCGATTGATCGAGATAGAGGATGGCGAGATTGGCGTGCGGCACGGGATCCTGCGGATCGAGCGCGATCGCCTTCAGGAAGGCGGCCTCGGCCTCGCGACTGGCGTCGCGGGCGCTCTGCAGCAGGCCCATCGAGTTCAATGATCCCGACGCCCCCGGCGCAAGCTCGATGGCGCGGTTCAGATCAGCTAAAGCGCCGTCGATGTCGCTTTCGTAGCTTGCCTTGTAGGAGGCGCGCGCGGCAAGGGCGATCGGATGGTTGGGATCAAGCGAGAGAGCGCGGTTCACCGCCTCCTGCATCTGGGCGCGGTCATCGATCAGCTGCGCCAGCTGGGCGCGGATCGCGGGCAGGGTGGGATCGTCCGGGAAACGCTTTTCGGCTTGGTTGATCACATCGAGGGCGGCGCGCGGGTTTTGCAAAAAGCCGGCGGTATAGGCCTGCATGATCGCGCCATAGGGGCCGACAGCAGCCGAAGGCGGCTTTTCGACATGGGCGGGATCAGCAAGCGAACGGGCGAAATAGCCGCCATATTGCGCCATGTTCCGGCGGCTGGCGTCGAGATGCGGCAGTGCTGCCGCAAACAATCCTGCCGCTTCGTCGTAGCGTTTTTCGGAGCCGGCGATCGTGGCATCGATCAGGTCGAGGCGGGCCTTCTGGGTGGTCGTCAGCTTGCGGCGGCGAATCTCCTGAAGCGTGGCGGCTGTAACCTGCCGGCCATCGAAGGCGCTCTGCACTTCGGCAAGTTCCAGCCAGTCATCGGTGGTGCGCCGCTCCGGCGGCAGCGCCAGCAGGCGGCGGCGTTCTGTCGCCATGCGGCCTGCCGGCAGTGGCGAGGTCGGCATCAGCCCGAAGCCGTCGCGCAGGTTCAGGTAGAACAGCATCTGCTCGCGATCGTCGGGCGTGACGATGACGAGCTTGCGCGGCGCCTGGCCTATCGTGGCGACCGCTCCTTCGCCCTCGTTTACCTCGACGCTGCCCTGCGGGTTGGTGAGCGCGACGCGGCCTTCGAGCACGATCATCGAGGTCTTGGCGCCCTCAACCGTCATGGTCCAGTCGGTGCCGCGGATGGCGGCTGCGGCCGCCGGCGTTTCCACAGTCAGGCCCTGGCCACCGCGCTCGGCGCGCGCCCAGATCGTTCCCGATTGCAGCTCCAGCCTCGTGTCGCCGCTCGCGGCCATCTTCTTGACCTGCAGCGAGGAATTGCGGCCAAGGCGAACCTGGGTGTGATCGGAAAAGACAATGGCGAGCTGGCCGTTGGCGTTGGTGCGTAGCACGTCACCGGTCAGTAGGTCTTGATTGATGTCGACGACGCGCCAGTTCGACACGTCGATGAAGCGGACCTCCTCGCCGGTCTTGCGGGCGATGACGGAACCGGCGACCGGTATTGCACGCTGCACGGGGTCAGCCGCCGCCGGCGAGAAGCCCGGTACGACAAGCGCAAGCGCCACCCCGGCGCGACAAATGTTTTTCCAGCGACCCAGCATGACCCCAACCCCCGCTTCCCCTTTGTCCAAGTAGAAAAGAAAAGTCAAGCATATTGCACACGTGTTCTTGAATTCCGTGTGAAGTGTAATATCAGGGAAACACTTATGGGATGGAGTATTCGGGTGAGCGATTTCGAGAGTGCAACTGAACTTATGCCAAGCGAACCGTCGACGGGTGACATCGGCGCCGGGTATTTCGATCATATCAAGAAAATCAATGACATATTTTATGATCAGATCAAGATCTCTGACCAGAAGGCCGCTTATATTTTCACTTTCATGCTGGCATTCCTGGTGAGTTCCAGCGATGTCAGGGCAGTCTTCAGCCTGGCGCGCTACGTGAGCGGGACGCCCGGCAGTATGCTGTTCTCCGGCCTGCTTGCCGCAGCTTCGGTCTTTTCGATGCTGTCGGCGATCCTCGTCGTACTGCCGCGCCATTTGAACAACTCGACGTCATTGTTCTGGGGCGCCTGGCACGGTCATCGCGACCGGTTCTTCGATGCGGCGCTGCGGCGCGACGAGCGCTACCTTTTCGAGCAGTATCTCGAAAACGCCGACATCCTCTCCACCATCGCCCGCAGCAAATACCGCTGCGTCACATTTGCGTTCCGCGGGCTGATGGTGAGTGTGATCGCCTATGTGCTGCTGTTGGTGGCTGTGTGAGGGTGGTGATGCTTTGAGCTTGTCAGTCGGCCGACGCCGGCGCCCCACGAGAGCCTCATCCTGAGGCGCCCCGCAGGGGCCTCGAAGGACGAGGCGGGTGCGCCGGCGGTCGGTAGATGCAAGGAGCAGTGCCGGAGCGTGTCCTTCGAGGCTTCGCCCTGCGGGCTACGCGCCTCAGGATGAGGACCTTGGACAATGCCGCGCCCATTCACTCCTCGACCTCAAGAACAAGTTCGAGTTCGATCGGCACCCCTAAAGGCAGGCTGGCGACGCCGAGCACGACGCGGCCCGAGAGCTTTTCCTTGCCGAAGACCGCAAGCAGCATTTCGGATGCTCCGTCGGCAACCTTCGGATGGTCGCGGAAATCGCCTTCGGTCGCGATATAGACGCCAAGCTTGACGACCCTGACGACCCTGTCCAGCGAGTCGAGATAGTCCCTGGCGGCTGCGAGCGCGCTCAGCGTTGCGGTTTCGGCCGCCTTCCTGCCGTCTTCGGCCGTTAGCGCACCGCCGACGCGGCCGATATAGCGCGGCTCATGGCCGACGACCGGCAGCATCCCGCTGAAGAAGACCAGGTTGCCGGTCCTTATCGCTTCGACATAGGCCCCGAAGGGTGTCGGCGGCGGGGGAAGCGTGATGCCGAGATCCTGCAGCCGCCGTTCCGCGCCGGCTGCCTGCGCTTTCGCATGGTCTACCATCTGCCCAGATGTGCGCCGCCGTCGACGTGCAGCACCTCCCCGGTTACGCGCGGCGCTTCGGTGAGGAAGATGACGGCATCGGCGATCTCCTCGACGTTTGATATGCCTGCCATCGGCGACAGCGTCTTCAGGAAATCTTTCGGATTGTCCTTGTGCAGCGGCGTGTCCACCACGCCAGGAGCGACAATGTTGAAGCGAATTCCCTCGTTCGCATATTCCATCGCCAGGTTCTTGGAGATGGCGTTGATGCCGCCCTTTGTCATCATCGAGACTGAGGCGGCGAAGCCGGCGATCGGATGATCGGTCAATGGCGTGGTGATGCTGACGACGCTACCGCCCGTTTTCTGCGCGAGCATCTGTCGGACGACCAGTTGGGTCAGATGGATGAAACCCTCGAGATTGGTCGAGGACAATTTCTGGAAGTCGGCCATGGTGAACTCGACGAACGGCTTGGCTAAGAAAATGCCAGCATTGTTGACGAGCGCGTCGATCGAGCCGAAGCGATCGATTGCGGTCCTTGCCACCCGCGCTGCGGTTTCGGCATCGCCGATGTCGCCGTCGACGAGCGCCAGCTTGTCGGAGGTTTGAAAGGCGTTCGAAGCTCTGACCTGGCGCGAGGTGGCGACGACATTATAGCCGCGCTGGATGAAGGCGTTGACGAGGCCGGCTCCGATACCCTGGGAGGCGCCCGTGACGATGACTGTTTTTCTCGTAGTCATGCTGATCTCCATAATCTGGTTCGGGCAACGCGGGCCTTGCGGCTGCAAAGGCCGGTCGCTCGAGATGGGGCTGCTGCGAATGCGCCTCCATCGGGTTGTCTTGTTTTCGCAAGGTGAATATGGCGAAAACTCGATTACCCGATTAGATGGAAATATCTGGATTCTATTTTGCATATATGCAACAATCAGAGCATGGCTGATCTGAACGATATCGCCGTTTTCGTGAAGGTGGCGCAATACGGCAGCTTCAGCCGTGCTGCCCATTCGCTCGGCATGCCGATATCGACCGTCAGCCGGAAGGTGACGTCGCTGGAGGAGCAGCTCGGCGTGACGCTCATCCAGCGGACGACCCGCAAATTGAGCCTGACTGCGCAGGGCCGGGCCTATTACGACAGATGCAGCGAACCGCTCGCCCATCTCGTCGACGCCGAGCAGGCGCTCACCGAGACACAGAGAAAACCGGAAGGCCTGCTGAAGATCTCCGTGCCCGTCATCTTCGGACAGGAGGTCTTCTACGAATTCCTCTCGGCTTTCCTGAAGACCTATCCAAAGATCCAGGTCGATCTCTTCGTCACCAACCTGTTCCTCGATCTGATCGCGGAGAACATCGACCTTGGCATCCGTTTCGGCGAACTCAAGGATTCGACCATCGTCGCGCAGCGGCTCGGCAAGAGCGTGCGCTATCTGGTCGCTGCACCGGACTATCTGAGGGGCAGGGTGCTTCCCTTGAAGCCCGAAGACCTGAAGGGCCATCAGTGCGTGCTCTTGAACGGCCGCAACGGCGAAGCGGAATGGCATCTCGTGAGCGGTCGCAAATCGGTTCGCCTGCATGTGTCGGGGCCGGTATCGAGCAGGGATTTCGATGCGGTCAGCGCTTTCACCTATCGCGGACACGGCATCGGCCTGCTGCCTTCGACTTATTGCGACGAACAGATCGGAAGAGGCGAGCTCGTCCGTCTGCTGCCGGACTGGTCGTCCGAGGAAATTTTCGTGCACGCCGTCTATCCCACGCGCCGATTCCTGCCCTCCCGATTGCAGGTCTTTCTCGAGGCGCTGAAAGCATGGAAGACCCCCTTGTGGCTTCCCTTGCATTGAAGGCTTCCAATTCCATCACCGAAAATTGAAGCCGTACGCGGGGCCGAGCATCCTGCGTCGGCCAAGCTGTGTTAGAGTTCGCCGGCTTGGATGGCGCAGGGATTGGATTGCCAATGCTGACGACACTTGCGGTGCTTATCGGTCTTTCCGGCCTCGTCCCCATCGCGCAGGCGGCGGGAAGCGAGGTCGATGTGACCCTCGTGCTTGCCGTCGACACTTCGCGGTCGATGGACTTCGAGGAGATCGGCATCCAGCGCGAGGGTTATGTCGAGGCGCTCAAGCACAAGGAATTCATCGACGCGGTGAAGGACGGGCTGACCGGCCGCATCGCCATCAGCTATTTCGAATGGGCTGGCTATGTCGTCCAGGATTCCGTCATTGACTGGCAGGTGATCGAGACGCAAGAGGATGCGATCGCTTTTGCCGATAAACTCGAAGCCCGACCGATTGCCACGCAACGGCGCACGTCGATCTCCACGGCGATCGCTCAGGGCGCCAGCATGATCGTTTCGAGTCCCTTTCAGTCCAGGCGACAGGTGATCGATGTCTCCGGCGACGGTCCGAACAATTCCGGCGATCCCGTCACCCCCGCCCGCGACAAGGCGGTGGAAACCGGCATGATCATCAACGGCCTTGCCATCATGCTGCGGCCCTCCGATGCGCCCAACGGGCTCGACAAATATTACGCGGATTGCGTGATCGGCGGCCCCGGCGCCTTCGTGCTGCCGGTCCGCAAGATCGAGGATTTCGCCGTTGCCGTGCGCCGCAAGCTGGTGCTGGAGATCAGCGGCCTATCCCCGCCGGCGATGGTGCAGAAGATCGCCGGCGCTGAGGCGGGCACTGACTGCATGATCGGTGAGAAGCAGTGGCGGGACATTTTCGACCGCTGATGCCCGAACAGGATGATTTTAGGCCGGGTCGGCCTAAATCTCAATCCTGTTCTGAATTACATGGTTAGAGCATGATGTCGTCCGAAAACCGCGCACACTTTTCGGCATCATGCTCTACCGGGTCAGCGCGCCGAAGTTATATCAGTCAGTATCTGGTAAGCGGCAGAGACGCGGTCGTCGTTGGGATAGTTTTTGTTGGCCAGAATGACGATGCCGAGCCGCTCTTTCGGGATGAACGCGACATATGCGCCGAAACCATTGGTTGAGCCGGTTTTATTGATCCACACATCGTCGCGCGGTTCCATCGCCGGCGTCAACTGCTTGACGGGAATGGTTTTGAGCATCGCGCTGGAATTGTTGTCCACCAACGTCGTCAACGCAGCGGGATAGGAGTACTGCTCCCAAATGAGGTCTTGCGTCATCGCGCCGACATCGAAATATCCCGTGTGCGTGTTGGTGATCGCCTGCTGGAGCTTTCCGTCCAACTTGACCAGTCCCATGTTTGCGTCGATGAACCGGATCATGTCGCTTGCTGTGGATTTCACTCCATAGGCCTCGGACGAAAGAGTGGCGGGTGTCATCCGAGCCGGCTCACCGCCTCGCTTGTAGCCTTGGGCATAGTCGGCCATTCTCGATTTCGGCACATTGATATACGTGCTCGTCAACCCGAGAGAAGGAAACAATTGGTCTTCCATAAGAGCTGTGAAATCTTTGCCCATGCTTTTCGCCGTTATGTATCCGAGCACGCCGATGCTCGGATTGGCGTATGTTCGGTGCGTTCCGGCGGCATATGAAGGTTTCCAACTTGCGAAATACTCCATCAGCTGTTTTTCGGTTTTGACTTCATCGGGAACTTGCAGCGGAAATCCGCCAGCCGTGTGCGTGCCCAAATTCATCAGCTCGACATCGCCGAAGGGTCTTCCGTTCATCGACGGAAGATATTTTCCTGCCTTGTCCGACAGCGAAAGTCGGCCGGTCACGTCCGCGTAGGAGGTGAGGGTGACTGTAAAGGTTTTGCTGATTGATCCCAGTTCGAACATGGTCGCCGGGGTGACGGGCCTGCCTGTGTCCTTCGACTCGACGCCGTAGTTGAAAATGTGGTCCTCTCCGTCAACGGCGATCGCAACCGCCATCCCCGGAATGCCGTATTTATCCATGATCGGCTTTACCGCTGCGTCCGAGATGGCTTTCAGTTTCATTTCGTCGGCCGGAAAGCCACTCGTGGAAATGCACGTCGAGACCAAGGTAGCCGATAGAGTTTTTATCCAACTACGATTCATTTTCATCCTCCGCAGGCAGCTTTCAATCAACGCAAAGGCGCATGAGGACGGCATTTAACGGCACTGTTTTGCGGCAGCAAACGATGATATCTCGGAGGAGATCCAAGAAAATCTAGGGCTAAGATGGTTCGGCAATTCCTCCCTTTAAATGGCTTGAGGGCCTTCGAAGCATCGGCAAGACATCTCAGCTTCACCCGTGCCGCGATCGAGCTTTGCGTTACCCAGGCGGCTGTCAGCCAGCAGGTCAAAAGCCTGGAGAAGCGATTGGGGGCTGCGCTTTTTCAGCGCCTCCCAAGAGGCTTGAAAATCACCGCAGAAGGCGAAGCTCTTTTGCCGACCTTGACCAATTCCTTCGATCAGATGGCGATCACGCTGGACCGGATTGAAGCCGGGCAGGTGCGGGAATTGCTGTTCCTTGGCGTGGTCGGGACGTTTGCCGTCGGCTGGTTGTTGCCAAGGCTTTCGGATTTTCAACGGCAGCATCCGTTCATCGATGTGCGCATTTCGACAAACAATAATCGCGTCGATATGGCGGCCGAGGGACTGGACTTTGCCATTCGCTTCGGCAGCGGTTCCTGGCATGGCACAGAAGCGCTGCGTCTGTTCGACGCTCCGCTCTCTCCTCTGTGCACGCCCAAATTCGCCGAGCGTTTGAGGTCGCCTGCAGACCTGGTCGAGGCGACGCTTTTGCGGAGCTATAGGGCGGACGAATGGAGCACCTGGTTCGCGGCAGCGAACGTTCCTCCGGCGGCGCAGATAAACGCAGGTATCGTCTTCGACTCTTCCCTGGCGATGATGGAGGCGGCCCTGCAGGGACTGGGGATCGCTCTGGCACCGCCGTCGATGTTTTCCCGACATCTATCGTCGGGGGCTATCAGACAACCTTTTCCTACGACCATATCGTTGGGAAGCTATTGGCTGACCCGACTGCAATCGAGGCCGCCAACAGCGGCCATGCTCGCATTTTCCGATTGGATGACGTCGCAGATGTCTTCCGCATCGCAATGACAGTTTCCGGCGAGCCGGAGGCCGAGATCATCCCGATGCTCGAGGACACGGCGTCCGACTCGTTGGCCCTCCTCCCGCCATGCCTCTAGAGCGGCCGCTTTGCTTACGCCACACAGATGCCCGGCACGGCGACCTTCTGAAAGAGATGCGGGGAGGCGACCGCCGAGGACGGATAGGCCGAGAGCTTCGCTCGAAACTCCGGATGCGAGAATGCCGCCCGGAAGTCGGCGGTCGATTCCCAGACGGCATAATTGAGATAAGCCGGACTTTCGCCGATGGCGCGATGCATCTGGGTCGAGATGAAGCCCGACTGCCGTTTCATGAAGGCGGCATCGGCCTGCCAGGCATCAAGGAAGGCCTGCTCGTCGGTCTTGTCGAGCGTGAAGAGGTTGGTGAGGACGATCGCGGAGGCATCGATCGCGATTTGGCGATCGATCGGGAAGGCAGGGTCCATCGGGCGCATGAGCGACATGGTCGACTCCATCTGATTTGGTTACATGATGTCAATCTGGTGATACGGATACGTATCCAGTTTGACACTATGATGTCAATATAGCTATATGGTGACAAATGCACGAACCGCAACGGACCCCGCCCGGAACAGCCTTGACCGACCTCATTCTGGATCTCTTCCGGCTCAATAACCGGATGATCAATGCGGGCGACAAGCTCGTCGAGGGGCTCGGCCTGACCAGCGCCCGCTGGCAAGTTCTCGGCACCGTCGTCACCGCAGGCCGGCCACAGCCGGTCGCGTGGCTGGCGCGCGACATGGGCGCCAATCGCCAGAACGTCCAGCGCATCGTCAACGATCTGGAGAAGGAAGGGCTTCTGGCGTTCCAGCCCAACCCGCACCACCGACGGGCACAGCTCGTCGTGCTGACGGACAGAGGAAAACAGGCATATGAAACCGCCATGCGCCTGCAGGCCCCCTGGGTCGACATGCTCTCGGAAGGGTTTCAGGTCGAGGATCTCAAAACCACGCATGCCGTCATGAAGGCGCTGCGCAGCAAATTGGAAGGACATGGAGATGTTGAGGAGCAGGCCTGATCGCCATGGCGCAATAGCGGTCTCGATCCACTGGTTGAGTGCGGTTCTGATCCCGGCGCTGCTCGGCTCCGGCTTGCGGGCCGCCAACGCCTTGGATGCCGCGACCAAGGCAGGGCTGCTGCGCTTCCACATTCCGGCACAATTCCCTAAGCAGGAGACGCAGATCGGCGAACCTACAAGCCCAATTCGATGATCAACACTCACCAGGACCGGCTCGATGGTATGGTGGCCGCTGCGCGCGGCAAAGACACGCGATGAAGTCCCGGCGCGGCACGTGCGGTACCCGCCGGGATGTTTCTCTCGAATGATGTCGCCGTCTGGTCGCCGCCATTGCCCTATAAGGGCAGCTGCTTACCGGCCTGTTCGCTGACCATGTATTCGGCGTACCAGTCCGGCCAGTTCTCGTCGTGTTTGCCGCCGTTCCGTTTCTCGTGTTCGCCGTGCGCGGTCGCCGCACGGCGCATGGCTGACGCGAGATCGGTTGAGTTGGTGAATGTCGTCCCGTCAGCATCGATGCGTCCTGGCAGGCGCGTGGTGACTTCCTGGAACAGCCAGCCGTTGCCGTCGGGATCTTTGAAGGAGGCAAAGGAGCGGTAGCTGCGGTGATCGGGATCGCGGCCGCCAATGCGGAGCCGCCCGAACAGATAGGGTTCGTCCTTGCCGGCATAAACGCCGGCCGCGTCGTGGAACACTTCGCTCACCTCGACGCCGCGGGCGATGAGATCGCGGCGGGCGGCCTCGATGTCGGAGACGATAAGATAAAGCCCCTGGGCGGAGCCGGGGGCGGCGGCCGTGACGTTCTTGCCGAAGATGATCGCACAGCCGGAGCCGGGCGGGGTAAACTGGATCACACGGAAATCGGCATCATTGGCGAAGTCGGCATCGAGCCGCCAGCCCAGGCCGTCGTAGAAACGTTTGGCGCGGTCGACGTTGGAAACGGGGATGACAACCACCTCGAGCTTGGTGTCGACGGGCTGTGTTCTCGGGGTCTCAATGGGGGTTTCGCTGCGCATTGCATTGCTCATCTTCAGCTCCTTGGGGTTTGGGATGCGTTAAGAATGGCGATACATGTCACCGGCCAGTGGACCACAGCGCGGTGAGGCCGTCGAATCAATTATTCTGTCTGATTTGGCCGGTATTGGCGGATTCCGCTGCAATGCAAGGCGCGTCGCTCTCGATCCGCGCGGGTTGGCAAGGTCATGTCGATCCAATGAGGCGGCGGGACCCGTTTCCGCCGCCTTCGTCTGTCGTCCTGCGGCTCGTCGAGCCGGCGTGATGGAAGATGGATACTCCTATGCAACGAGAGCGGCGCGGGTTTTGCCGATCGTCAGAGCCGCCTTTGCTGCCTCGCGCCCTTTCTCGACGAAATGTGCGCGGTAGATCTGCTTGTGATGCTCGGTTTCCTGATACTGATGCGGCGTCAGCGACACGGACAGCACCGGCACGCCGGTATCCATACCGGCGCGCATCAGCCCATCGACGACGGCCTGGGCGACGAATTCGTGGCGGTAGATTCCGCCGTCGACGACGAAGGCGGCGGCAACGACAGCAGCATAGCGCCCGGTTGCTGCAAGATCGCGTGACAGCAGCGGCATCTCGAATGCGCCGGGAACATCGAACACATCGACCTGCTCACGCGGAATAAGCTGATGGAAGCCATCTAGGGCACGGTCGACGATATCGGCGTGCCAGCTGGCTTTGATGAAGGCATAGCGGGTGGGTGTCATGGTAATCTCCTTTGGCGAACAGACACGTCACCCAAGGCGATCACGAACGTCCCCGACAGCCGCAAGGGCGGCAGGAACGCACGTTCTCTTTCATCCGGACTATGACCGTCGGCTCAGGCATCTCACCTGATCTGCTGACCCTTCCTGAGAAGGCGCTCGCGGGCTCGCAATCTAAATTGCATACCGCCGGTAGGGACTTGCACCCCGCCCTGAGAACGGCGCGAACAATAGGGGGAAGGTGACGGCCTGGCAATAGGTCGAAATGCTTCGGGGCCAATGCAGGATCAGGGCTCCTATCGCGGCGATTTCGCTTGTTCGTCGATCGCGACGGGCAAGCCCTCTTGCGGAGGATGGGCTTGCGCCTACATGCTCTGAGTGAGGACATTCACGTCAGAATAGCACGGCAAGACAGGATGCGCCGTCTCCACCGGAGACGGGCAGGGCCGTGGCAACCATGGGAGAGAGAGATGCAAGACCCCTTCGTCGTCCACCGCGAGGCGCATATCGCAGCACCGCCGGCCGCGGTGTTTGCGCTAATGACCGACCCGGAAAAGATCTTGCGTTGGATGGGGACGGAGGCGCAGGTTGAGCCGCAGCCTGGCGGGCTCTATCTCGTCAACGTCACCGGCGCCCGCTTTGCGCGCGGCTCATTTCGCGAGGTGGTGCCGGTTCATCGCCTTGCCTATAGCTTTGGCTGGGACGGCAGCGAGGTGGTGCCGCCGGGGTCGAGCCTGGTCGAGATCGACCTGATCGAGCAGGGGGGCGGAACGTTGCTGCGGCTCACCCATAGCGGCCTGCCGAGCGCCGAGCAATGTGCCGGCCATGCGGAAGGCTGGGCGCATTACCTCGGGCGGTTGACCGAGGTCGCCGCCGGACATGATCCGGGTCCCGACGCTTTTTACGGCAGAACTTGAGCGATTTCCTCGCGGGCCAACCACGCTCTCTGCGCGCGTCAAACATGAACGCGCAATTCATCTCCAGTTCAATTTGGCGGCCATAAGCTCGGGATGGCTGGATTGAAAATGGAGTTCTCGATGAAGGCACTTTCTATCGCGGCTGCCTTGCTCGCTGGCAGCCTCTCGTTCGGCACCGCGGAGGCGATGCCGCTTGGGACAATCAATGTGCAGAGCAATGTCACAAAGGTCGACTACGCCTGCGGTCGCGGCTGGCATCTGACGCGCTGGGGCGAATGCCGGCCAAACTGGCGCCGCCCGCCGCCGGTAGCTTTCTACGGTGGTCCGCCCCGCTGGGGCTGGGAGCGGCGTCACCGGGATTGGGATGGTCCGCGCTGGCGCTATGAGCGGCGCTGGGATCGTGACCGGCGTTGGCGGGATGATGATGACTAAGGGTCTCGCTTAACTGTAGATGGACGAAGGCCGGAGCGATTTCGCCCGGCCTTTTCTGATGAGATAGGTTCGCCGACGCCCTCCCGATTTGTCCGATACGGTCAAATCCTGCTGACGAGCCAGTACTTGTCGTCGATCAGCTCCTCGAGTTCGACGGGATCCTTGACGCCGAATTCGAACCATTCGACGAGTTCCTTCGCCTTGCGGCTGCTCTCCTCCGCTGTCAGCTCG
The DNA here is from genome assembly GCF_019798305.1 of Rhizobium leguminosarum. Lineage (GTDB taxonomy): Bacteria > Pseudomonadota > Alphaproteobacteria > Rhizobiales > Rhizobiaceae > Rhizobium > Rhizobium leguminosarum_U. The sequence goes on along the minus strand of NZ_JAAXDD010000002.1, from coordinate 342,336 downwards.
ACCTGATATCTTTCGCACCATCGCCGAAGGATCGACGTCAGCATCGTCATGTCATTCCCATCCAGCGGATCTTTCGGCCAGAATATCGTACCCATCGTACCCCTCAAATACACGATGAGGAACGATCCTATAATGGAATCTAAGCCGCGCAAGTTTAAAGTGTTTATTTTTTGTTTTCCACCGTGGTCGAATGGTTTTCGACAGGGATGCGGTCGTCCTTTTGGGAGCGACAGGTTGAGTCGATGGGAACGTCCTCATGGACATTCGGAATGGCTGCCTGCGCTCACCCCGGGGGGCATCCTTGCGGCCGCCCCGGTCAGCGTGCGATGTTAAGCCATGGATCTGCCGTCTCCCCTTGCCTGGCTGGTTGACGAGGCCGGTGCCTCGCCCAGTCCCGAATGGTTTCTGGCCGAACTCGGGCGCCGGCTGCTGGCCGATGGCTTGCCGCTTTTGGGCGGCGCGTTGACGCTTTCGGTGCCGCATCCGATCATCGCGCGGCGCACCTGGCTGTGGCGGGCGGAGACCGGCGCTGTCATTGAGGCTTTGGCCTTTGCCGCGGCTCCGCGGAGCGAGGCCGGGCGCGAGTGGTTGGGCGGGCTCGGGCCGGTATGGGAAGACAGGATCGGGCCTTCACAGGACAATCGGTCGGACAGCCCGCTGCTCGGCTGGGCGAGGGTTGCCAGCGGGGAAGGGGCAGGTGCATTCGGCCCGGCCGAGGCTTGCCTGCTGCGCGAGGTCGCGCGTTTTGCTGCAGCGCCGCTCGCCGCTTTGGCGGCCCGCGAGGCGCGGGCCGCGCTGCTTGAAGCCTATCTCGGCCGCCGTAGCGCCGCGCGAGTGCAGGCCGGCGCGCTTGCCCGCGGCACCGGAGAGACCATCCGCGCGGCCCTTCTCTGCGCCGATCTGCGCGACTTCACCGCGCTCTCCGAGGTGACCGAACCTCACGTGATGATATCAGCACTGGACGCCTGGTTTGACCGCGTCGCCGGCGCCGTGCATGCCTTCGGCGGCGAGGTGCTGAAATTCATCGGCGACGGCGTGCTGGCGATCTTTCCGGTCACGGCTACGTCAGGCGAGGGCGACGCAGCCCGAGCGGATCGCGAGGCCTGCGAGGCCGCACTGCGCGCGGTCGCCGCCAGCCGCGCCGGCATGGCCCATCTCGACCAGCTGCGCCAGGCGCAGGGGCTGGCGGCGCTGCCCTTCGGCGCAGCAGTGCATTTCGGCGAGATCCTGTGGGGCAATATCGGTGCAGCCGACCGGCTGGACTTTACCGCCATCGGCCCCGCCGTCAATCTGGTCAGCCGGCTGGAAGGGCTGTGTAAGCCACTCGGCCGAAGCGTGCTGATCTCGGGTGCGGTTGCGGCGAATACGGCGACGGCGCTGACACCGCTCGGAGAGCACAGCCTGCGCGGCATTGCCGACCCTTGTGCGGTGTTCACCCTTCCGACGGATTGAGCTGCGGGCAGGGATGACAGTTTTGCAAAGAAAGATTTGCAAAGATATGTTTGCAATAGTAGGCTTGCGGTATGAAAACACCGCGCCCGCAGCCTGCTCAATCAGTCACCCGCGTTGTGCCCGATCCGACCGCGCTGAAGGCGCTGGCGCATCCAGTCCGGTTGCGCATGCTCGGCATGCTCAGGGTCGATGGACCCGCGACGGCGACGCAGCTGGCAGTGCGGCTCGGGTTGAACAGCGGCGCGACCAGCTATCACCTTCGTCAGCTTGACCAGTACGGCTTCATCGAGGAAGCGCCGCATGCTTCGCGGCGCGACCGCTGGTGGCGCGCCAGCCACGAGCTCACCTCGGTGCCAGCAAGCGAGGTTGAGGGCGAAACGCTGGATCTCGATCTCGCCTTCAACCAGGCGATACTCTCTCTGCAGGTCGGCCAGATGCAGCAGGCGCTGGAGGAATATGCCGAGCTGCCGGCGGAATGGCGCAAGGCGAGTACGGCCAGCGACATCATCATTCCGATGACGGCGGAACAGGCCGAAGCCCTGACCAAGCGGCTGACCGATATCATTCTCGAAGCGATGCGGGTGGCTCCGCCTTTGGGAGAGTTGGCACCCCCGGATATGGTTCCGTTCTCGATCATGCTGCATGCCTTTCCCTATCCGGGCCGGCTTCCGCACCGCGAGGGGGATGGCGAGCCATGAGAAGGAGTGGGCCATTCCTGGCGCTTGCCGCAGCCGAGACGCTTTCGCTTTCCGGCACGCGGCTGTCGACCATCGCCATTCCCTGGCTGGTGCTGAGCACGACGGGCAGCCCGGTTCTGACCGGGCTGACGACGATGATGGAAATGCTGCCCTATGTCGCCGCCAAGGCGCTCAGTGGGCCGCTGATCGACCGCGTCGGCCCGAAGCGAATCGCCGTCGTCTGCGATACCGCGTCGGTGGCCCTGGTGGGGTTGGTGCCGCTGCTCGATCTCTTCGGCCTGTTGACCATGCTGCTGCTACTGCCTGTTGTCTTTGCCATGGGCATGCTGCGCGGCCCCTCCGATGCCGCTAAGCAGGCGATGGTTCCCGACATCGCCACGCTGGCGGCCATGCCGCTCGAACGGGTCACCGGCGTCGTCGGTGCTATCGAGCGGCTGGCCTCGACGGCGGGTGCGGCCGGCGCCGGCGCGCTTATCGGCCTGATCGGTCCGGGCCAGGCGCTGGTCGTCAATGCCGTCACCTTCGCCGCCGCTGCTCTGATTGTGGGAGCGGGCATCCCCGGATTTCGGCGTGTCCCCGAGCCCGCGGCGCGCCCGAGGCCCGGCCGGGCGAGATGTCCTCCTACCTCGGCGATCTCAGGGAAGGCTGGCGCTTTCTGCGCGGCGACGCGGTACTCGTCAGCATTGTCATGATGGTGGCGACCACCAACCTGCTGGACCAAGCTTATCACGCGGTACTGCTGCCCGTCTGGACGCAGAGCTCGGGCCATGGACCGGAATTGCTGGGGGCGATGTTTTCGGCCTTCACCGGCGCCTCGATCGCCGGTGCTGCGATTGCCGCTGCGATCGGCGAGCGGATGCCGCGCCTGACGGTCTATACCGTGGCGTTCCTGCTGACCGGATTTCCGCGCTTTCTCGTTATTGCGCTGGATGCGCCGCTCGCCCTCGTCTTCATCACCCTGCCAATCGCAGGATTTGCCTCAGGCTTCCTCAATCCGATCCTGTCTGCGGTGATCTTCGAGCGCATCCCCAAGCCGTTGACCGGCCGCGTTACCGCGATGAACGCCGCCCTCTGCTTTGTTCTCATCCCCTGTGGCGGTCTCGTCGGTGGCGCGCTGATCAGCATGATCGGCCTTGCCGCGGCGCTTTCGCTCACCGGCCTCGCCTATCTCGCCGCAACTCTCTTTCCCCTGGCGCTGAAAAGCTTTCGCGGATTCGACAAGGCTATCACCCAGAGCTAGCGTCGCCGCCGCGTGCCTTGCCCCCCAAGCTCCTCGACCATCAGATCGATGAAGCGTCGGACACGTGGTTCCAACAGGCGCTTGTCGGGATAGAGAGCGACGATCTTTGCGTCGTCAGTTTCGAGGCTGGGCAGGACCTGCTGGAGGCGCCCGGCGAGGAGATCGTCGGCGACGAGAAAATCGGGAAGGAGGGCAATGCCCAGTCCCGCCAGGGCGGCGTCGCGGATCGCCTGTACGCTATCGAGCCTCAGACGGCTGCGCCCTTGCACTTTGACCCAGGGACCGCCTTCACCGCGAAAGCGCCAGCCCTGCCTTTGATTGCGGCTGGCAAAGATAAGGCAGTCGTGGGCCGTGATATCGTTGATATCGGCCGGCTCGCCGCGCTCGGCGAGGTAGGACGGCGAGGCGCAGAGCCACGCCTTATAGGTGGCGATCACGCGCGAGACCAGGCGGGTGTCCGACGTCGTCGTCGCGCCGATCCCGATCGCGAGATCGAAGCCTTCCTCGACGATGTCGGCCAGGCGATCGATGAAACTCACTTCGACCTGGATGTCGGGCCAGGCCCGAAGATATTTTTGAAGCAGGGGCAGCATGACGAGCCGCCCGAAGGCATCGGGAACGGTGAGCCTGAGAACACCTCGCGGCGTGCTGTTCTGCCCTGCCACGCTCGCCTCCGCCTCATCGACCGATACAAGGATCTGCAGCCCGCGCTCGTAGAACATCCGGCCCTCGTCGGTCAGGCTCAGCGTTCTCGTTGTGCGGTTGAGCAGACGCGCGCCGAGCCGGTCTTCCAGGCGGATGACCGCCTTGCCTGCCGCGGAACGGGACAGGCCCATGGCCTGGCCGCCGGCGATAAAGCTCCCCGCATCGACGACGGCCATGAAGATCAGGATATCGTTCAGGTTCGTACGCGGCATGAGGCAACTCGAGCGGTTCGGCTACGTCAATAAGTCGGGCAGTCATGGGATCGTTCAAGACCCGGACCATCAACGCCCATCGCGGCAGTAAGGTCCCCACGCTTCGCTCTATGTAGACGTCCCTTCGCCAATCAACCTGCTACAGCAGCCATCGCACCGGATCGCAGGTCAAAGATGGGCGCTGGAAAGCCGGGCTACAGCATATCGCCGAGGCTCCAGTGGTTGTTCCACCGGACGTCGATCTCATCGTCGATATTCTGATATCTTATGTCGGTGGAGAGGCGCAGCCGCCGGCTGCGGTCCTGGTTGATGGTCGAAGCGTGGATCATGTAGGGCGAGTGGAGCACCACGTCGCCGGCCTCGTAATCGGCGGCGAGCCAGCGGGTGTCGAAACGCTCTGCCATGTCGGGAAGATCCTTGGAGACCCAGCCGCCTTCGCTCATGTGGCTGTTATAGGCACTGATCTGCTCTTCCGGAGACAGATCGCCGCTTGCTGCCCTGAATTCGGCCTCCATCTTGGTGCCCAGAGCATGCGAACCTTCGAGATAGACCAGGCCGCCCATCTCGGCGGGGGTGTCGCCAATCGGTATCCAGGCCGTCACCAGGCGGCTGGTGCCGCCGCGGAGATAGACGAGATCGTAGTGGGCGGGCGTGGCTGTCAGCGATCCCGGATGGACGAAGCGCATGATCTTGCGCTTGTGTAGATAGGAGATACCCTGCAGGAAATCGTCCATGAAGCGGGCGAGCAGTGGTTGCGCGCAGAAGCCTTCATAGGCGGCGGAGCGGACGAGTGACATCAGGCGCCGGTCCGCCAGGCTTCTGTCGAAGCCACCGGCAGACGCGATCCCCAGAGAAAAATCGCTGCCCGGCTCGACCAGTCCGGTTTCGGCAAGGCGTTCGAAGACCCAGCGGCGGAAATCGATGAGATCGGCCCGCGGCAAAAGGCCTTTCAGCCAGACATAGCCATCGTGCTGGTAGCGGCGCCGGATGGCGTCGACGCCGATGGCGGGATCGGTCGGCATGAGCCAGCCCGTCCGCTCCGCAGGCAAGGTTTTGCCATGGGCGGCAAGGGGAAATTCCGGCCTTCGGATCTGCACGGCCTCCGCAACAATTGACATTTCACTCCTCCGTTGCTTGAGTTGGCTTGCCGTCAATTACCTGATCCGGCGCACCAACCGACATAGAGGAAATTCATAGCTGGACTTTTCGCTCACCATGAGAGACCCAGAGGCCATCTATAGGATGCCGCTTGCCGCTGCCGGCGGACTGGCTGTTACCGGCAGCGGCAGGCAGCAGGCCCGCCGTGCGGTGACAAACCGGAAACTGCCGAGTTTCGCCGTCGTGCTGGTAGAGCGGGGGCAGGGCTGGCTGGACACCGCGGCCAGCGGCCGCCTGAGCCTCACCGGGCCGATCCTCTTCTGGCTGTTTCCGAACCGAGTGCATTCCTATGGCCCCGATGAAGGCGGCTGGGACGAGCGCTGGGCGCTTTTCGAAGGGTCGTTCACGCGAGACTTCGTCCGGTTGAGGCTCATGACCGAGCGTCAGCCCGTCGTGGCCTTGCATCACGTAGATGAGATGGCGCGGCTATTCGGCAGCCTGCATGCCGACCTGCTCGACGATACCAACCTCGGGCAGGCATCGGCGGCGTTGATGCTGCATCGCATCGTCATATCGGCCGCAAGACAGGCAAGCGCCGCGGCCGATCAGCGCCGAGACAGGCCCGACATGGCCGAAATCGTCGAGACGCTGCGGCAAAGCGCAATGCAACCGATGGACCTTAGAGCCTTCGCCGCCCAGCACGGCATGTCGCCGGCGACGCTGCGCAGGCGGTTCACGCTCGAAACCGGGCTGCCGCCCAAGGCGTTCCAGCTTCGTGCGCGCATGGACCACGCCAAACAGCTCTTGACAACCACCGACGAGAAGATCGAAACCATCGCCGCCACGGTCGGCCTGGATGACCCGTTTTATTTTTCGCGTGTCTTTCACGAACGCGAGGGCTGCAGTCCTCGCGAATTTCGCGCCAGGTACACCAGGGGTTGAGAGCCTGGCAGCACTCGCCGTATCCCGTTTTCACGAAGTCGTGTATGATGATGGGGCGTTGGAGACGATCTTTCACGGCGTTGGCAAAATCTTCGCCGCGCAGGTCCGATACCGGCTGGAAGGTTTCGTTGTCCGATGCGTGAACGTCCGGCTTCGCTCGTTGGCGGAGGCCGGGCCGGGAGGGGAAAATGACGTCCAGCGCATCGAATGTCGATCTCGCGCCGTCGAGACCGTCCATCATCCATGCGGCGGTTCAATTGGGAGTCGTCGCGCTTCTGGTCTATGTCTGCGCCAGGATCATGTTGCCGTTCCTCGGCATTCTGCTTTGGTCAGTGATCCTGGCGGTCATGCTTCATCCCTTGCATCTGCGCCTGTCCGATCGGATCGGCAATCGCTGGTCGGCATCTCTCATCGGCATCGTCGGCGTTGCCGTCGTGCTGGTGCCGATGTTCGTCGTGATCACGTCGCTTGGGTCTTCCATTTACTGGCTTGTGTCCAGTTTGCAGAACCATAGCCTGACAATTCCGCCGCCTCCAACGTGGCTTGCCGACCTGCCGGTGGTCGGAGCGAAGATCTCGGAGGGCTGGTCGCTCGCTACCGCCAACCTGCCTTCGGCGCTGCGTCAATACGGCGAGATGCTGAGCAAGCCTGCTGCGTGGCTCGCATCTTTCGCCGGCGGCCTGGCCTCTGGCGGGCTTTCCTTCGTTCTTTCCATCGCGATCGCCGCCGTGCTTGTCGCCTATGCCAAGGGTGCTGCGGCTTTTGCACTCAGTCTGCTGGAACTCGTCACTAACAGCAGGGCGCGGGGTGCCCGGCTCGTCCACCTGACCGCCACAACGATCCGGGGAGTTGCGGTCGGCGTGGTCGGTGTGGCGGCGATCCAGTCGATGCTCGTTGGCATTGGCTTCTTCGCCATCGGCGTTCCGGCGGCTGGTGCCCTGACGCTCGTCACGTTTCTATTGGCAGTCGTGCAGATACCGCCGCTGCTGCTGACGCTGCCTGTCATGGCCTATGTCTTTGTCACGGAAGCGACAACACCGGCAATCATCTTCGCCATATGGTCTTTCATCGCCGGGCTGAGCGACAATTTTCTCAAACCATTGATGCTCGGCCGTGGATCTGATGTGCCGATGCCGGTCATTTTGATCGGTGTCATCGGAGGGATGATAGCCGACGGCCTTCTCGGTATATTTGTCGGCCCCGTGCTGCTGGCCGTCGCCTTCGTGTTGCTGATGGAATGGCTGCATCAGCGCCCGATCGAGGACGGCCCCCGGATCGAAGGTCCCGCCCCATGATCAAAGTCATTGGTCTCGGCCTGCTGGCGATGGCGATCTGCCTCGGACTGCAGGCGCTGGCTTCGGTGCTGGCCGCGCGTTATTTTGCTCACGCGCGCACGCAACCCGTGGGACGAAAGCCCTGGCGGACGATCTTCCTGCAATTCTCGGTTCTGATGATCGTGCTCATGCTGGGCAATATCCTCCAGGTCGCTTTTTGGGCACTGCTATATCGCGTGCTCGGTGCCTTCGAGGACTTCGAAACGGCCATGTATTTTTCGGGGGTCACCTTCACGTCGCTTGGTTATGGCGACGTGGTGCTTGACGGCCGTATCAGGCTGCTTGCGCCGCTGCAGGCAGCCAACGGGCTGATGATGTTCGGGATCACCACGGCACTGTTCTTCTCGGCCATCCAGCAGGCCATGGGGAAATTGGCTGCGGCAAATCAAACCGCGCATGAGCCGTAGCGTGCTGGAGCATTTCAAAGTGTTACAGCGTCCTTTGCGCGTCTGAAATGACGCGCGGCGCTGTAGCCGGCGAAGACAGCCTGTCGTGCCGCGGCGTCAGCGCCAACCCATCGCAGGCGCGACGTGGGTGAGGATCGCTTCAATGACATGGGCGTTATAGTCGACGCCGAGCTGGTTGGGGACGGTCAGCAGCAGGGTGTCGGCTTCGGCGATGGCTTGGTCTTCAGCGAGCTGCTTGATCAGGGCGTCGGGCTCTGCGGCGTAGCTGCGGCCGAAGATCGCCCGGGTCTTCTCGTCGATGAAGCCGATCTTGTCCTCACCGTCGTTGCCGTAGCCGAAATAGGCGCGGTCGCGGTCGTCGACCAGCGCGAAGATGCTGCGGCTGACCGAGACGCGCGGCTGGCGCGCGTGGCCGGCTTCTTTCCATGCCTCGCGGTATGCCCGGATCTGGTCGGCCTGCTGGACGTGGAAGGGCTCTCCCGTCTCATCGTCCTTCAGCGTCGAACTCTGCAGGTTCATGCCGAGCTTGGCCGCCCAGACGGCGGTGGCATTCGAGCTCGCGCCCCACCATATCCGCTCACGCAGGCCCTCGGAATGCGGCTCCAGCCGCAGGAGGCCGGGCGGGTTTGGAAACATCGGCCGCGGGTTCGGTTTGGCAAACCCTTCGCCGCGCAGCACTTCGAGGAGGACTTCGGCGTGGTGGCGGGCCATATCAGCCTCGCTCTGGCCTTCGGGCGGGGCATAACCGAAATGGCGCCAGCCATCGATCACCTGCTCGGGCGAACCGCGGCTGATGCCGAGCTGCAGGCGGCCGCCGGCGATGAGGTCGGCCGCACCGGCATCTTCAGCCATGTAGAGCGGGTTCTCGTAGCGCATGTCGATGACCGCGGTGCCGATCTCGATCCGGTCGGTTCTAGCGCCGACGGCTGATAGCAGCGGGAAGGGTGCGGCCAGTTGGCGGGCAAAATGATGCACGCGAAAATACGCCCCGTCGGCGCCGAGCTCCTCGGCCGCGACGGCAAGGTCGATCGACTGCAGCAGCGCGTCGCCGGCCGAGCGCGTCTGCGATTGGGGCGAGGGCGTCCAATGCCCGAACGAGAGGAAACCGATCTTCTTCATGCCGATGCCGCGCCTTGATCCGTTGTATCTGGGGTCGATCGGTCATGGCACAGTTTCGGTCTGGAAGACAATCGGAACCGGGTGGATGCGGTACATCACTTCTGCGGCATTGGCGCGCTAGCCGCCCCGCCGGGGCGGCGGTCAGGCGGGTGCGCCACAACGGCGAGATCAAATGGAACGGTGACCTGATCTACATCGCCGGGGCCTCGCGGGCGAACCCGTGGCGGTCGAGGAAACCGAGGATGGGCAGTGGGCCGCGCGCTTCTATGCTCATCCCCTCGGCGTCATCGATCCCCATCCACGGGAAACTGCGCCGGAACTGTAACCTATGTATCCGGTTCAATCTGTTACCCATCTTTCAGCTGGACAAGGCGGATGGGGGGTGAGCGGCAAAGCCGCGAATGCGCTGAGCGCAAGCGAAGAGCAGCATGAAGGGCGTATCGTGCGGCCCTCTCATCCGACCCTTCGGGCCACCTTCTCCCTGCGGGGAGAAGGGGGAACAAGCGGCGATCTCAGCCATTCCATAAATCATGCGCTGCCCACATTCTCCATCTGCTGCCGCACGCCATTGAAGACCTGCGCCGGCACGCGCAGCCCGGCATCGTCCTGGTAGAGGGCCTGCAGCTCGCCGAAGTGTTGGTCTGCGTCGACCGTCAGCGTGGCGAGACGATCGAAGCGCGCCAAGCCATCCGGAGATATTTCTTCCTCGGGCTGCGGCATCGATCCCCAATTGTCCCAAGGAAGCATCTCCATATTGTTGAGGGCGGCGAAATCGCGCACGAGATTCATCGCGATGAACCATAGGCCCGACTCGTCGAAGATGCCGAATTTGCCGGGGTCGGCGGTGCCGGCGCGGCAGCGCTGCCAGGTTTCGCCGGCGTTGAGGAATTTGCCCGGAGGCTGGTCGAGAGGATCGAAATCGAGTTTCAACGCAGCGCGCTGGAGGTCGTCGATCTGGAAGTCCGCAGACACCCAGCGCTCTCCGTCCCAATATTCGGTGATCCAGTGATCAATGCCCTTGCCGGCCTCGAAATACATGCCGAAGCCGCAGCGGGCGCGTGCCGGCACGCCCTGGGCCTTGAGTGCAGCGCAGGCAAGCACGGTGAAATTGCGGCATGTCCCGATGCTGCGCTTGTCAGGCGGGCGCGGGATGTCGAGGGGCGCAGGATCGATCGCCATGATCGTATCGAGTATCTCGCCCGCTGGCCGCGTGTGCGATTGCGCCCTTCGTTCCGGCGTCAGCACCTGATCGTAGTGTTGCGCCCAGGCATCATGCAGCAGCGTGCCGTGCACGGCGGCGGCAACGGCGCCGACGCCCTGGAGCGCGGCAACGGTAGGCGCATGCAGCCCGGCCGAGGTCATCCGGCCGGGTCGCGTGTAGAACTCGATGGAGCTCTCCTGTCCGCTCATGCCGGGCAGTATGATAAGTCAGGCGTGGCAGGGCAAGATCCCGCGGGCCATGCGTGAGGCCCGCGAGCGGCGTGGCTGGATTCCTGTGACAAGCACAGGACAGGAGAGGCGAGCGACTGTCAGGCATTTGCCAAGCGATTGGGGATGAGTTCCGACTGCATCCAATGCATTTCACTCTGAACGTGGTTGTCCCGCACATACTTGCCCATCCGAACTGGCATTTCGGCTTCCAGGAACGCATCAGCGATCCGAACGACAAACCCCTCCTGCTTGGTCCTATCCAGCGAGGCCGCAATATCCTCGAACAGGGCGGCTTTGTACGGTCCCCGATACAGAGTCGACACGGGAACGATGCTCAGTTCTTCGAACCGAGCCAGAGTCAGATCCCAGGATTGAACTTCGCCTTCGATAATCCATGCAAAGCCGAGGAAGTATGACGGCAGATCATCATAACTGATCGAGTGCCGGGCATAGAGGTTCTCGCCCACGATGCGTTCGCCGTCTGCCAGTTGCGGGCTGATCCCGGCGGCAAAGGCCTTAAGCCAATCGCGCGACGAATGGTAACGGCTGTCGGGGCTGCGGGCGTGAGAGCCACCCCGATGAATGGTCGTGTTCTCACCATCCATTTTCTCGGTGATGACAAGATCGGCGATCATCAGCCCGTCAAGCTTTGTCATGACCTTGTCGTCGCTTGTCGCTCCGGGCGAAATCGGCAGGTGATAGGTTCGTCCGTATTTTTTCATGGGATGAAGGCATAGCCGTTGGCGATTGCACAATGCAAGGTCGCCTTTAGGCTACAAGCTGCCCCTGATGGTACGCAACGCCCGGCTTTATTGATGCGATAATCGTCCGTGGATCGGCATCTTCGGCGACTGTCACGGCGATTGCCGACGGGTGCCCTGTCTGGTTGTCATCCTACGATCCATTGCGGTTTCTTCGAGCGGTCTCTGCTGCCCCTGAATCGCGCCTGCGCGACGATGGTCACGAACGCCTTGAACTCCGCGTAGTCGCTGCCGCGCATTATGCCTCGAGGTCGACATAGTCTGTTCGATTTATACAGTATTGTTGCCATGATCATCGCAGCCTAATTGCCGATAATTTCACCCTGAACCAAAAAACGCGAGAGCCGGTATGCAGACAGACAAAAAGCTCAGTGGCAGGGTCGCCCTCATTGCCGGCGCTTCGTCTGGCATAGGTGCGGCGACCGCTCTGGCGCTGGTGGAGGAAGGGGCAAGCGTGGCGATCGCCGCCCGCCGCATGCCGCGCCTCGAGGCGTTGGCGGAGCGCATCCGCGAGCGCGGCGGTGAGGTCCTACCGATCGAGGCCGACGTGTCCGACGAGGCACAGGCTGCGGCGATGGTGCAGCGGACGATCGGCGATTTCGGCAGCCTCGACATGCTGCTCTGCGTCGCCGGCGTCGGCGTTGCCGCGCCGTTCCGGAACACGACCACCGCCGAGTATCGGGAGATGGTCGAGGTCAACTTCCTCGGGCTGCTCTATCCGATCCATGCGGCGTTGCCGGCGATGCAGCAGCAGGGCGCCGGCCATATCGTCATCGTCTCCTCCGGCACCGGCCGCTACATTCATCCCTCGACGGTCTATTCCGGCACCAAGCATGCCGCGAGCGCTATGGCGGAATCGCTGCGGCGCGAGATTGGTCGGGATGGCATTCGCGTTACCTGCATCGAGCCTGGCGCCGTCAGGACCGAGTTTACCTCCCATATGCGCGCCAGTGTCCGCGAGGCGGTGGAACAAAGGCTTGGCGACATGGAGCAATTAGAGGCCGCGGACATCGCCGCGGCCATTGTCTATGCGGTGACGCAGCCGCGCAGGGTCAATGTCAATATCCTGACGCTCTACCCCACTGCGCAGGCGTGATTGTTGTGGCGATTGCCTCAAGCGGAAGGAGAGCCAACCGCCATAAATGCTGGAGATTGAGTCGGTTTTCGCGATGGCGGCGGGCTTTCGTTTGTTATGATGCAGTGGACGGCGTGGGGAGTGAGCCTCGGCGTAGTGCCCTGGTGTGTCTTCTCGTCTTGGCCGCGCGCCGTCGCACTGCAGCCGAGAGGATCGAAGCATGCGTTACACGTTCGCCATTGGTGATATCCATGGCTGTATCGATCCGCTGAACAGGATGATCGATCGGATCGCGGCCTATGCGCCTGGAGGGACCGTCGTCTTCGTTGGCGACTATGTCGATCGCGGGCCCGACAGCAAAAGTGTCCTCGACCGGATCATTGCCGGTCCATCGGAGCCTTGGAGATGGATCTGCCTGAAAGGCAATCATGAGGATATGATGGTCGCTGCCTATGCCGACGGTCAGAGCAGAGCCGTATGGCTCGGCAACGGCGGGCTGGAGACCGAAATATCCTATGGCGGCAGGGTTTTGCCGCAGCATCTGCAATGGGCGGCCGATCGTCCGCTCATGCATGTCGATCGGCACCGCATCTTCGTCCACGCCGGCGTCGATCCGGCATTTCCGCTGGACCGGCAGAGTCAGGACGATCTTCTATGGATGCGGTTCCTGGCCGGTGAGCCAGGCGAATATTGGGGCAAACACCTCGTCCACGGCCATACGCCATCGATGTCGAACCCGATGACGACAGGAAATCGCACCAACATCGACAGCGGCTGCGTCTTCGGCGGCAAGCTTTCCTGTGCGATCTTCGACGACGATATTGCCGGCGGGCCGATCGACTTTATCGAGGTGAGGGCACGAACTGGGTCGCTTTGGTAAGGGGACAAGGCCGGAGGCGGTTGAGCGGCAGTGCGGCTAGCTCCCTCTTCTCCCCGCTGGGGAGAAGAGATATCGGCGGCGTCGCGGAGCGTTACCGATCGCTCAGGCTCGCCAATTGGCGGCGAGCCGCAGCCAAGGCGCCAGGTGGAAGCTGCTCATCAGCAGGTACATGGGCACCATTCCGCCGATCGGGAAGGCATCCAGCGTCGTCATGCAAATCATGTCGGCGCTGCCGGTCGTGGCTGTCAGCAGCGCCATGACCGCGAATGTCGGGGCGGCAGCCAGCGACAACCAATCGGCAGTGTGGGCGGCGATCCGGCCGCCCGGCCTAGCGATGCCACTGCTCGGATTAGCAGCTGATGCGTCTGCTGCGGCGGCCAGCGAGAGCCATTCGGCGGCGTTGAGAGCGACGTTGCCGTCGCCTCGCTCTGGAGTATGGGCGGAAAGCAGCATCAGCGTCACTCCTTGCCGTACCGGTCGTGGTGGCGCCACCAGATGCCGGTTTCGTTGCGGCCCTTGGGGGCGCGGTCGAGCCATTGGTACATGCCCCATAACCCGTCCAGGCCGCGGGCATAGCTGGAATAGCTGTGGTAGACGGCGCCGTCGGCAAGCTCGAAGGCGCTGACTCCGGGCCGGTCGCGGGTGTAGGTCGCGACATCCGTTTCGGTCATGGCGGCGATCTGGGCGACCGGTCCCTCGCTGCCGCGCAGTTGCCATTCCTGCACGGTCCTGCCGGCCAATGGTTCGGAGGCGGACTGTTCGGGAGCGGGCGGCTCGCGGCGGTAGTTATATTCTATCCCGCCCTGGCGCTGCTGCTCGGGGGTGAACCAGACGCTGAAATCGCTGTTGAAGTCGCTGCCGGAGGAGGAGGCCCAGGGAAAGCTCCAGTCCATGCGCTGCCGGAATGCCAGAAGCTTTGCCAGCGGCGCGCGCGAGATCGCGGTGAAGGCGACGTCGTGGTTTTCGAGATGGACGAAGAAGCCGTTGAAGCCGTCGGCGATCGAGGAGCAGGAGGGGCATCCGGCGGTATAATCCGGCCCGAACATGAAGTGATAGACCAGGAGCTGCGAACGGCCGCCGAAGAGATCCTTCAGCGAAACGTTGCCGGCCTCGGTGTCGAAGCGGTATTCCTTGTCGATCCTCACGCGGGGCAATTGCTGGCGCTTCATCGCGAGCGCGTCGCTCTGCCGCGTCAGCGCCTTCTCCTCATCGAGCAGGTCGAGCCGCGCTTCCAGCCACTGCTGCCGTGTTCCGAGTTGTATTTTCATGGGTCTTCTCCTTTGCCTGTTTCTCGTCGTACCATCCGGCGCGGGGTTGCTTGCCGGTCGACGACAAAGCTACGGCCGGGCAGGGCAAGGGTGGGAGTGACAAGTGTGACAGGATTTGAATGGACTCGCTGATCACGGCAGCTGCGCGGGCGCTGGCAGTGGGAGATGCGCTCGGCGCGCTGAAGCGGGTGGCGCTGCGCGACGATGCGCCGGCGCTGGCGCTGCGCGGCATTGCGATGGCGCAGCTCGGCGATCTCGTCCGCGCCAAGGCGCTGTTGAAGAGTGCGGCGCGTGCTTTCGGCCCGCGGGAGGCGGTGGCGCGCGCCCGCTGCGTGGTCGCCGAGGCCGAGATCGCGCTGGTCTCTCGCGATCTCACCTGGCCGCCCAAAGCGCTGGAGGCGGCGCGCAAGGTGCTCGAAGCGCACGGCGATAGGATCAATGCCGCCCATGCCAGGAATGTCGAGCTTCGCCGGCTGGTGCTGATCGGCCGGCTCGACGAGGCCGAGCGGGCGCTCGAAACACTCGACCCGACGCCGCTGCCGCCGGCGGCAAGGGCTGCACATGAGCTTGTTGTCGCGGGTATCGCGATCCGGCGCCTGCAGACGAAAGCGGCGCGTGCGGCTCTTGGCCGGGCGAGGCAAGCGGCGCGCGAGGCCGCTATGCCGGTATTGACGGCGGAGGTGGAAAATGCCGCCGGCGTACTCAACGCACCCGTGGCACGGCTGATCTCGCGCTGGCGGGAAAGCCCGCTGCGGCTTGAGGAGGTGGAAGAGCTGCTAGGTTCGGGCGCGCTCGTCTTCGATGCCTGCCGCCATATCGTGCGCGACGATCAGCTTTCCGTGTCGCTGGCAACGCGGCCGGTGCTCTTCGTGCTCGCCCGCGCGCTTGCCGAAGCCTGGCCGGTGGATATGGCCAGGGGTACGCTCATCGCGCGCGCCTTCCGCGGCAAACATGCCGATGAATCACATCGCGCCCGGCTGCGCGTCGAGATCGGCCGGCTGCGCGCCGAGCTGCGGCAGTTGGCGGAGGTTTCGGCGACGAAACGCGGCTTTGCGCTTTCGCCGCGGCGCGCCGGCGAAACCGCCGTGCTGGCGCCGCTGGTCGAAGGCCAGCATGGGGCGGTGCTCGCCTTTCTGGCCGATGGCGAGGCGTGGTCGAGCTCCGCGCTGGCGATCGCGCTCGGCGCCAGCCCGCGGACCGTGCAGCGGGCGCTGGATTCGCTTGCCGGGGAGGGGAAGGTGCAATCTTTCGGACGCGGGCGGGCGCGGCGTTGGATGAGCCCGCCGCTGCCCGGTTTCCCGACGATCTTGTTACTCCCGGGACCGTTGCCAAGCGACTAGTATGGCCTGACAGATGAGGATGGCCCTGGTCAAACGGGGCAAACAGGACGGAAGAGATGAAAAAATCGGCTGCGACGATCATCCGTGAATATGGACCCTTTCCCGGCGCCGAGCGCGTCAACGGCGTCACCTTCGATGGTGAGCACGTCTGGTTCGCCTCGGGCGACAGGCTGAACGCGCTCGATCCCGCAAGCGGCGAGGTGGTGCGCTCGATCGAGGTTGCGTCCCATGCCGGAACGGCTTTCGACGGCGAGTTCCTCTATCAGATCGCCGAGGATGTCATTCACAAGATCGATCCGAAGACCGGCCGTGTCCTTTCCACCATCCCGGCGCCCGGCAATGGGGGTGATTCCGGCCTTGCCTGGGCCGAAGGCTCGCTCTGGGTCGGCCAGCACCGGGGCTGCAGGATCCATCAGATCGACCCGGAAACCGGCAAGATCCTCCGCACCATCGAATCCAACCGCGTCGTGACGGGCGTCACCTGGGTCGACGGCCAGCTCTGGCACGGCACCTGGGAGGGCGACGACAGCGATGTCAGGCGCATCGACCCGGAAACCGGCGAGGTGCTTGAGCGGTTGGATATGCCGGAGGGAACCGGCGTCTCCGGCCTCGAATCCGACGGCGCCGACTGCTTCTTTTGCGGTGGCGGCGCCAGCGGCAAGGTCCGCGCGATCAGCCGGCCGGCGCAGGGCAAGGAGGGGAAGTAGCCGATGCGACGTCGAAGGGGCCGACGCGGCATATCTCTCCCCAGCGACAATTAGCTCGCCAGCAATCCGGGCGCCAAGTTGGAAATCGACACCAGGGTCAAGCTGTGGGAATTTCAATCGAGTGCGCGATTGATTTCGCTACGTGACGATCTACTTTTGCGGCAGTGTCGGTCGAGGCCAGTTCGCAAAGCCGGTATGATCGTGGGGGAGAGACTTTGAAATATCTGCGCACGACGCTCGGGCCTAAAAGCAAAGCCGAACTTGGGATGATCCTCCCGCACGAGCACGTTTTCGTCGACCTCAGGACGCCGGACCAGCTCGGTTATGCCGAAGCAGAGATCGAAGACGTCGTTCGGCTGATGGCCCCCGAGATCGAGCGGATCAAGAAGCTCGGAGTGACGGCACTGGTCGAATGCTCGACGGGCGGCGTCGGACGCCGTGCGGATATAGATCTTGCCGTGTCGCTCGCGACGGATTTTCCGATCGTCGTGCCCACCGGCAATTACCGTGAACCCTGGATTCCCGAATGGGTCCGCGATGCCTCCGAGAAGGAGCTGGAGGCGTGGATGCTTCGCGAGCTGACGGAGCAGATCGACGAGACCGGGTTCCAGGCAGGCTGGATCAAGCTCAGCGCCGGCGATGACGGTATGACGGCGCTCGAGACGAAAATCCTGCGGGCAGCCGCGCGCGCGGCGGCCCAAACGGGCGCCGTCATCGGCAGTCATACGATCAGGGGACGGGTCGTCATGGACCAGCTCGATGTCATCGAGGCGGAGGGTTACAGGGCCGATAGGTTCATCTCGATCCACACGCAGGAGGAAAAGGATTTCGCCTATAACGTCGCTGTCGCCGAGCGAGGCGCCTGGATCGAGTATGACCATGTCGGCCGGGGCGGGGACAACGAGGTGGCGGAACTTGTGATCAAGGCGCTGCAGGCGGGCTGCGGCGATCGCCTGTTGTTGAGCCATGACCGCGGCTGGTTCGATCCGGCGCTGCCGATGGGCGGGATACCCAAACCGTATACCCATCTTTCCACGGTCTTGCTGCCCGAGCTGAAACGGCGGGGCATAGACGACGGGACCCTGATGCGCTTGACCCACGACAATCCGTTCGAGGCTTTTGCCCGATAGGGGGAGTGGCCCGGCGAAAGAATCCTGCGACAATCATGTCGCGATACCCCGCTCAAAGCCCGGTTCAGCCGACTGCGGTCACCTCAGCTCGGTGAGAGCGGAGTTCACTGATAATGCAGTGAGGACCGATCAAAAGCCGATCGGCAGATGATGAGAGCGTGCGTGCCTGCCGACAGCTTCGCGATCCACTCTATCTGAAGTGCGCGCAACTTGTCCGGATCGTGAGATCGGTCTGCGTCACGATGCCCTTGGCGGTGATTTCTCTCCGAGGCTGGCGATTTGAGAAGCGTCAGCTGACACGTTCAAGAATTCTCGGCGATAGCCGCCGCCCCGCGTTCGTCGAACAAAAGCGCCATGCTGATCGCATCGATGAACCGACCGTCGATATGTGCCGCACGTCGGATGATGCCTTCGCGGGCAAATCCCATCTTTTCGTAGAGAGCGATAGCACGGGCGTTGTCTTCATAAACATCGAGTTCGACCCGGGCAAAACCGCTTTTCTGTGCGGCTCTCAATGTCGTCTCGATGAGCCGTCGTCCGAGACCCTTGCCCCGATAGGCGGGAAGAATCCCCATTCCGAGTTTGCCGCGATGGGCGTGCGACGGGAAAAAATGCCGGCTGATGTCGCACCAACCGACGACTTCGCCTCCAGCGGTGGCTACGAATTGCGGATTGCCTTTCGCAATCATGCTCATGACGAACTCACGCGTCTGCGGCAGGGGCGTTGCTTCCAGCATGGACAGGTATTTTTTCTCCCGCGCGACCACGTCGAGCGCATGATGAAAGCTGTCAATATGAACGGCAGCGATCGGTTCGATCCTGATGCCTGACTTATCCGGCGATGCTGCTGCATCCATGTGCTTCTCCTTAACGATCGCGGAATGCCTATCGCAGACCTGCCGCAGGCCCGCACGGGAGCGCATAATTCACGGTCCGTCAACCTTTGCGTGTCAATTTCTCGGCAGCGGGCGCCATCAAAAGGTTGCAGGTATTGAAGGTCGGGCTCACATCCCACATTACATTCGTCTTGGTGACGCTCACCTGCGCGGCGGCCGCATTGCTGTGCGGATTTGCGTGGCTCGCGGCGGTGAAGGTCGATGATCTCTCCTTGCGCCGGCAGGCTGACTTCGTCGGCCAAGGACTGGAAGAGCAGATCGCGGCACTTCCCCGGGAGCAGGAAAGCGTCACCAGATGGGACGATGCCTTCCTTTATGCCAAGCAACGGAACCATGAATGGCTGCTCGACAATGTCGGCCAGTGGACGAGCCGGTATTTCGGGCACGACAGGACCTATATCTTCGACGATACCAATCGCCTGATGTTTGCGTTCCGCGACGGCGCGGATGCCATGCCGCCGCGGCTCGGTGACGACGACGGCCGAGAAGTGACCGCCCTCGCCGGCGAGATGCGCGCCGTTCTCGTCGAGCGAGCTGTAAAGCCCAGCGCCGAAGCGCTAGGTCAACTGGCCAAGGTTCGGACGATCATGATCGGCAACCGGCCGGCGATAACAAGCGCGCGTCCCATTCTCCCGAGCTCGGCCCGGATGCAGATCGAGGCGGGCCAGGAGTTCGTCGCCGTCTCGGTCAAGTTCCTCGATGGAAAGGCTACCGAAAGCGTTGCCCACTATGCGCGGCTCGAAGGATTGCATTTCGCGCCTTCGAAAGGGGAGGACGAGCGGGCGCAAGTGCCTGTGTCGTCCCATGACGGCGGCACCATCGGTTATCTCGTGTGGCCGCCTATCCTGCCCGGGTTCATGCTGCTTCGGCAAATCGCACCGGCGGGGCTCGGCTGCCTGGCGCTGCTGATCGCCGTCGTCTTCTGGCTTGGGCGAGGTCTGCATCGCACGTCACTGAACCTGCTGGACAGCCAGGCGCAACTCACCCACCACCGCAACCATCTGGAAGAGATGGTGGCCGATCGAACGGCCGAGATCGAAAGGCAGAGAGAGGAACTGGACCGCCTGCTGGTGCACGAACGCCAGGTGAATGCGCTCCAGCGCCAGTTCGTCGCCATGGCCTCGCACGAGTTTCGAACGCCGCTCGCCATCATCGACGCTGCCGCTCAGCGGCTTTGCCGCTCGACGACCAACGTCAGCGGCGATTACGTTCATGAAAAAGCCGGCGTGATCCGCAGCGCGGTCGTGCGCATGGTCGATCTGATGGAGAGTATCCTCGCCAGCGGTCGGCTCGAAACCGGACAGATCACACTGAAGCGTAGCGAAGGCGATCTGAAAGCCCTGCTCGTCACCTGCTGCGACAGGCAGCGCCACCTCAGCCGCTCGCATGTGTTCCATCTCGATCTCGAGCCCATACCGGATGTATTGACGTTCGACCGCAGCGCGATGGAACAGGTCTTCACCAACCTGATTTCGAACGCCGTCAAATATTCGCCCAACGCGCCTGACATTCGTGTTCGCGCCCGGGCCGACGAGAAAACGGTGGAGATCGCCATCTCCGACAGTGGTATCGGCATGGATGCGGAGGATCTGCCGAAGCTTTTCCAGCCCTATTATCGCGCCCGCAGCGCGACGGGCATTGCCGGAACCGGCATCGGCCTCAACGTCGTCAAGCAGGTCGTCGAACTGCATGGCGGCACCGTCGAGGTGACGAGCGAGCTCGGCAAAGGCACAACATTCACCATTCTTCTGCCAATAGAGTTTCTATTGTCGGATCAACAAGTCGCAGCTTAAGGAAGAGCTCATGGTTACAGTCCTGTGCATAGAAGACGAAGTCGAGATCCGGAACCTCCTCGTCGAAGAATTGAGCGAAGCCGGCTACAAGACGCTCGAGGCATCGAACGGCGCCGAGGGACTGGAAATGATCCTGTCGAAGTGGCCCGATATCGTCATCAGCGACATTTCGATGCCTGTGATGGATGGGCACCAGCTTCTGGCGGAAATTCAGATCAACCACCCCGAGCTTTCCAACATCCCCTTCATCCTGCTGACGGCACTGACCGACCGGGAAAACACGCTAGCCGGCCTGCGCGGCGGAGCGGCGGACTATCTGACGAAGCCGCTCGACTTCGATCTGCTGCTCGCCAAGCTCGAAGGCTGCGTGACGCGTCTTGCCAACGACAAGGCGGTTCACCGGTCGTTCTGATGGTTACCGGGGAGACCCAAGAGAGCCTCATCCTGAGGTGCCCCGCAGGGGCCTCGAAGGGCGGGGCGGGTGCGCCGGGGTTGATGCTTGCAAAGAGCTGCGTTGCGGCGTGTCCTTCGAGGCTTCGCCCTGCGGGTGCGCGCCTCAGGATGAGGGGCGTTGGTGAATTATCGCTCCTAAACAGTCAGCGTTGGTGGATGCCGCCCTCATAAGAGGGGTGGACGCCGCGAGCAGAGGGCGATCGTTCCGCGATGGCCCACCTTCCATCATCCTCTTCTTGCCAGCGCATCACCCAGCACCTCGCACACCCTTGGATCGAGTGTCTGAGACACGTTGAAGCGCATGAAATTCGTTGCCGATTGCGACAGGCTGAATGCGTTTCCTGGTGCCAGAACGATCCTCTTTTCCAGTGCGGCCCGCGCCACATCAGCCGCATCGATGCCTTCGGGCAGCCGGCACCAGAGGAACATCCCGGCCTGGGGCTCCAGCCAGGGCGTTATGCCGAGATTCTTCAGTTTGCCCGAGACCTCGCTCATCGCCCGGGAGAGCCGGTGTCTCAGCGTCTCCATGTGTTTGCGATAGCTGCCGTCGCTCAAGACGTTTAGTACCAGTTCCGCCGTCAGCCGGCCGCCGCCGAAGGAGGTGGCGATCTTGAGGTCTGTTAGGCCGTCGATCCACTCCGGCTTCGCCACGACGAAACCGCAGCGCGCTGAGGCCGACAGGGTTTTCGAGAAACTGCCGATGTGAACGACCCGCTCGAGCCCGTCGAAGGCGGCAAGGCGGGGTGCCGGCGTATATTCGAAATCGGCGAAGATATCGTCCTCGATGATGGCTAGGTCGAACTGGTCGGCGAGTTTTAGAACCCGGTGAGCCGTAACGGGAGACAAGGTTGCGCCGGTCGGATTGTGGATGGCGGAATTGGTGATGTAGAGCCGCGGACGTTCATCGGCGACGATCTGGGCAAATACATCGATGTCGGGACCGGATGGCGTGTAGGGCACACCGACGATCTTTGCCCGATGGGCGCGCAGCAGCGCATGGAAATTGAAATAGCAGGGATCGTCGACCAGCACGGTGTCGCCGGGTTCCAGCAGGAAACGGCAGAGCAGATCGATTGCCTGTGTGCCGGAATCGGCCAGCATGATTTGGTCCGGGGAGGCTTCGATCCCCCGTTCGCCCATGCGCCGCGAAATCAGCTGGCGCAGTTGCGGCAAGCCGAGCGGCGAGCCGTAGTCGGCGAGCGCCGGCCCGTCGGCGCGGGCAAGTGTTCTGAGCCCGCGGCGCATGCCGTCCCCCGGCAGCCAGGAAGGTGGCAGCCAGCCACAGCCGGGCTTCAGGTCGGCTTCGCCGGCCTCCAGCGATTGCCGCGATATCCAGAAGGGATCGACCGCGCGGTCGAGCCTTGGCCCAGCCTCGGCAAGCGCAAAGGGCGCTGCCTGGTTGGCGACGTAGAATCCCGAGCCTGGCCTTGCCAGGATCGCGCCTTCGGCGACCAACCGCTCATAGGCATCGACGACGGTCGAAGTCGACAGCTTCAACGTCGCGGCCAGCCCCCGGACGGAGGGCAGCCTTGCGCCCGGCGTCAGGCTGCGCCCGGTGATGCGCTGCCTGATCGTCGCGATGACCATCTCCACGCGTGTGCGTCCCTCGTTTCATCTGTATTGCTTTCTGCATCATTACAGTTTCGCAAAATCGTATCAGACTGTCACTGTCATGGCCATCGCTGTTGGCCGATAAGGGTTAGGAAATGAAGGAGTGCAGCGCATCATGGACCGCATGGCATCGGGATGGATCAATGGTTTTATCGGGGTGGTGATCTTCAGCGGATCGCTGCCGGCAACCCGCGTGGCGGTGATGCAGTTCGATCCCGTCTTTCTCACCGTGGCGCGCGCGGCGATCGCCGGCTTCCTCGCGCTTGGGCTGCTGATTGCTTTCAGGGAGAAGCGGCCGAGCCGAGGTGATATTCTCTCCCTGGCCGTTGTGGCGCTCGGCGTCGTTGTCGGCTTTCCCCTGCTGACGGCCCTGGCGCTGCAGCATGTCACCTCAGCCCATTCGATCGTCTTCATCGGCCTGCTGCCGCTCGCGACCGCGATCTTCGGCGTGATCCGTGGCGGAGAACGGCCGAAGCCGGCATTCTGGGCCTTTTCCGTTCTCGGCAGCGCGCTGGTGGCGGGATTCGCATTAACGCAAGGCCTGACGGCCTCGCCGGTCGGCGATCTGCTGATGCTGGCGGCGGTCATCGTTTGCGGCCTCGGCTATGCCGAAGGCGGCAGGCTTTCGCGCACGCTCGGTGGGTGGCAGGTGATTTCCTGGGCGCTTGTGTTGTCGCTGCCGGTGACGGTCGCGGTCGCGCTTTTCCATCAGCCGGAGACCTTCTCCGGCATCGAGATGCCGGCGCTGCTCGGCCTTGCCTATGTCTCGCTGTTTTCCATGCTGATCGGCTTCATCTTCTGGTATCGCGGCCTGTCGCAGGGCGGCATCGCCGCCGTCGGTCAACTGCAGTTGCTCCAGCCGTTCTTCGGGCTGGCGCTCGCCGCAACCCTGCTGCACGAGCCCGTGACCTGGGCCATGCTCGCCGTGACCGTTGCCGTCATCCTGTGTGTCGCGGGCGCCCGCAGGTTTGCGCGGTAGGGGGGCGGATCGACCGGGAACCCGTCAACTGAATACGGACGACTTGCCGTCAATCGCGGCTGTTGGAGGCTTGTGCCTTGTCCAAGGCATCCGACAACCAGAGATCCCGTTTTTCATGATAGCAAGGTAAGCCGCCGGTGCAGCGCCTTTCATGTACATATCGCCTTTCCATTCCCCGGAGCGAAACTCCGGACAGCAGATATCCGAAGGCAAGGCAGGTGAATATGCAGGCCCAAACTATTGCGAAGGTGAGCTGTCGCGTCGTCATTGGTACACCCATCAGCCAGACGACGCGACTTAACCAGGCTTCGATTGCCGAAGGCTTTTGGAAATTCGTAAAATTTCAATGATCTTCATGCGGAGGCGACGTTAGATCCCGGCTGCATTTCGAAAGGAAATGTGCTTCCGTTTCACGCGCTTAGTCTTGGCTGTCCAAACAAGCCAACTCATGTCTCTTCAATATTGAATCCATAGGCTCGCGTGACGAGCGCAACACGGATTTCGTACCGGGTGTACCAATCTGACCGGCCGCGATTTTGCGCCTGAACGTGATCGACGACTGATTTCCAGGCTCGAATGCTATCCTCATCCTTCCAATAGGAGATGAGTATGCCGAAACCGTCTGTTCCGCGAGCGCTTTCGAAGCCGAGATAACCCGGCTGCTGTTTTGCAAGTTCCGTCATCGCATAGCCCATCTCGCCATAGCCGTTGTCGACCTTGGTTCGTTGAGATGAAAAACTGACCATATAGTATGGCGGTTCAGGCAAAGCGGCGGTCGACATTTGAGCTCCGATCGGTTGCTATATGCGTGGCTTATCGCCGCGATCGCAGTGACTGCTGTCGGCATACTGCGAAAGAGTAATCTTAGCCGCGGCGAATTACCCCTCATCGTGAGTCATCCACCCGCCATGACAACTCGATGCTGCCATGGCTGCGCCGGAGCTTTTGACAGAATACCATCCATCATGGTTCGACAAGTTCTCGTTGATAGGTATCAGCGATCCGTTGTGACGGCAGCCTAGGCCCTCGCGCTCTCTCAATATCGGGAAGGCGCAAGAGTTGCTCCTATGGCTATGGCGCTCGGCCAGGTCCGCCGGCGGCAGGTGCTGGCCCCGACAATTTCGCTCACCCGTTTTCGTCGACCGTGGCAAACTGCGATGGCGGTGATCGCCGCATTTCTCGCGAGATCCCCATGCAATCGTGCTGAATTCAGAAATTGGAGCTCTGCAATGACCGAAACCGGTCGGCTCCTTGGTTCGGGTAAAGAGGCCAAGGTCTTCGAATTTGGCGCCTTGGCGCTGAAGCTGTACAGGCCAGCCGCCTCCAAGGCGTCGTCCTTCAGGGAGGCTGCAAACCTGTCGATCCTGGAGAGGCTCGCGCTGCCGACGCCAAAGGTCCACGCGGTCGGTGAATTCGATGGGCGCTGGGGCGTGTTGATGGATCGCGCGCCCAGCTCCTGTTTTGCCGACCAATTCGTCTTGACGGCAGGAAGAGCGCCGCTTGAAGACATGGCGCAACTGCATCGAAGACTTCACGAAAAACCCGGCGAAGGGTTGCCGTCTCTCATGGCCAGGCTTTCCGCCAGGATCCAGCAAGCCGAGGGGCTGGATGCTGCGTCCAGAAAGCGGCTCCTGTCAAAACTCGATTCTCTTCCGGATGGCGACAGGGTGTGTCACGGCGATTTTCACCCCTGGAATATTCACGGCTCGGGACGGGGGTTCATGATCGTCGACTGGCTCGACGCGTGCTGCGGCAATCCTCTGGCCGATGTCTGCCGAACATACGTGTTGTTGCACCATGCGATGCCGGACCGGGCGATGGGCTATGTCGAAGCATACGCTTCGGTCACCGGGGCGGAGATCGGCGACATTCTCGCCTGGCTTCCCGCGATTGCCGCCGCCCGGCTGACGGAAGGCGTTGAAAACGAAAACGACCAGCTGTTGCGGTTGGCTGGCGTGAGTTGATAACTGTCGAAGCTCAAGCAAGCGTTGGTCTCCGCTTTGCGCGAAGCCGCCATTACGGCCGGCTATCGGCCCGCTGACCTATTCGCTGTTTCCTCGGCCCTTTGCTTCCCGCACCAGATCCGGCATCCCGTCATGCGGACCGAGGGCGTGGGTGGGATGGTCATCCCACCAATCATCGTGCAGTGGTCGGCGGTGAGGGTGGAGTGGATAGAAGATCCGGTTTTCGGGCTTATGGCGCTCGCCGACGACGAGGAGGTGCACTTCGGCTTGCGTGTTGTTGAGGAAACTATGGGCGATCCCGGTGCCGGCGGGAAATCCGACGGCGTCGCCGGGCTTCAGCCGATGGAGATGGCCATCGAGCCAGACGTCGGGCGCGCCTTCGATGACATAGACGAATTCTTCCTCGGCGCTCTCGGCATGCGGAAAAGATGTGCGCCGGCCAGGCGGCAAGCGCTCGTGATGAATGCCCAATTTTGCCAGGCCGAAATAACCTCCGAAAGGCGCACCAATGCTCATCAGCTCGTTGTCATCGTCATAGTGCGAGTCGTCAGGCCGTTCGATCTCGCTCCAATGGACGACAAAGGCCGGCCGCTCCGACGTTGCCATGGTAATCCTCCTGATGTGAGAGGTTCAGATGATTGAGAACACGGACATGCTGCCGTGAATGGAAGGCGACCGCAAGGGCGAAAAGGTTGCCCGCACGCAAGTGGTGTGGTTGGTCGTCGTTGGCTCAGACGCCTTTCACTGTAACCCTCTCCCGGCAGGGGGACGAAGGGCGGCGCGGCAAAGCGAATTCTTATCAATGGGCAGCCAAAACCCACGTTTCCTCCATTCCTGCGAGAGCACAAGAATGGCAAGAAAAGTGGTGCGCAGCCTGATCACTGGTTATACGACGGCTCACTTGGCGGGCACGACCAGCGGCTCCCCTTTGCGGACGATGTAGGTTGCCAGTTCCGACGCCTTGCCGCTGCCGACATTCTTCGCAGAGTGAGCGACGCCGGTGGGAATGAACAAGGATTGGCCGGCTTTGAGGGTAACCGGCTGCCTGCCCTCGAGTTGGTATTCCAACGTTCCTTCGATGACGAAGGCGATCTCCTCGCCGGGATGCGTGTGACTGGGGGCGAGAACGCCGGGCGCGAAATCGACGCGCACCTGAACGACCTCGTGGCCGGCCACATCGATATCGTTCTTGATAAGATCGGTGCGCTGCAGCGGCTGTTCTGCATGTGCTGTCACTGGGCCGCCGAGAACAAGGGCGAGCGCGATAGCTTGGATCATTTTCATGTCGTCATCCTTCCTGAATTGACCATTTCCGACCGGTTGGCCGCATCGGGATTTAAGTCGATGATTGAACCAGGGATGTGTCGGCAAACCAGCATTTTTGTAAGCCAGTGTATCTGCGGCGCGGCTGGGTTGTTCTGCGTGAGATAACTGTCCAAGATTGGGCCGTCATCGGTTGGCCTACGTTGCTTGTGATAGGGTGTGCCCTGGAGCCCCGCTCTGCCCTGCCCTGCCGGGCATCTCCTCCACAGGTGGGGAGATCACAAGTGGCTTGAACTTCCTGCCCCATCTACCGTTTCGTCGTGCTGGACGCTCATTGTTTGGGAAGCCGGTGCGCCCAGCCAATATCCCCACCTGTGGGGGAGATGGCCGGCAGGCCAGAGGGGGCTTTGCACGGCGCCTTACCCGGCAAGCAATCCCGCCGATCTCTCGCGGCTTTACGCCGCCGACGACGAACCCGCGGTCATGACACTCGCCAAGCTGGCGATGTCGGTAACGCCGCCCGACGACTCGAAGTCGAATATTTTCTGGGTGACCAGGGCGGCGGCACCCCGGGCCCAGGAATTGTCCTCCCAGTCGGGCAAGAGCGGCGGGGCGGTTCGGAAGGTCCGGGCGGAAAGCGCTTCGCGCAGTGGTGTCAGGAAAGGGTCGCCGAGGGAGACGGCTTCGCCGCCGGCGACGATGACTTCGGGGTCGGTGATATTGACGAGATTGGCAAGGGCGGTGCCGATGCCGCGGCCGGAATCGGCGACGAGGGCGAGGGCGGTGGCATCGCCTGATGCGAGCGCAGCCGACAGTTCCGGTAGACCGAGTTCCTCGCGACCGGTCGCTTCCCCCCAGCGCCGGAGCATCGATGCTTCGGAGTGATAGGCCATCAGACAGCCGCGCTTGCCGCATTCGCAGAGCCGGCCGTTCTCCTCGTAAAGCGTGTGGCCGAATTTGCCGGCAGCACCATTGGCACCGCGATAGAGCTTGCCGTCGATGACGAGGGCGCAGCTGATGCCGACGCCGACGGCGAGAACGGCCATGTTGCGATGCTGGCGGCCGAGTCCGAAGAGCTGCTGGGCAATGGCATAGGCGTTGGTGTCGTCTTCCAGCCACACCGGGACATGGACGCGGCTGGCGACGAGCGAGGCGAGGGGGACATTGTCCCATTTGAATCGGTAGCTGCGCACGCAGGCCGTCTGTTCGTGGTTGATGACGCCGGGCATGGAGATGCCGATGCCGGCGAGCTTCGCGTTCGGCCGGCCGGCGAGCTTCACCAGTTCGGGAACGGTGCCCGCCAGCAGGTCGGCGACCTTATCGGGCTCGTGGCCGTCGAGGCTTACCCGCATGGCGGCGACGGGGTTGGTGGCAAGGTCGGTTGCCACGCACTCTACCGAATCCACCATCAGCTTGAAGCCGACGGCAAGCGCGTGTTCGTAATTGATATCCACCGGGATCGGGCGGCGGCCGGTGAGGCCGGGCACGGTCTTCCCTTCGATGACGATGCCTTCCTCCAAGAGGTCGGCGACGACGAAGGTGACGGCGGCCGGGCTCAAGCCGATGACGGTGGCGATGTCGGCACGACTCCTCGGCCCCTCCCGCCGGAGAAGGTTGAGGATGAGGCGTCGGTTCATGGCTCTCGCCGTGGTCTGGTCGCCTTTTAACTTCACTAGGCATTCCTTAATTTTGTAAATTAATTATTGCGAGCTGGAACGATCTATGCATAAGTTCGGCCGCGGATCAACTCAGCAAGGCGGATTATCGCAGGAATCGCGGAGCAGATCGCAGCATTGAATGCCTGGTCGGTCGTTTCATGGAGGAGGCGACGGTCGGGAGATGTCGATCGATCAACTGGGAGGAATTCAATGACATTTTTGAAGCAATTTCCGTCGACCACCCGCAGACGCTTCCTCAAGGGCGCGGGGCTGGTTTCCGCCGCAGCGGTTAGCGGCAGCTTTCCGATCCCGGCGATCGCGCAGGCCCAGGAGGTCACGATGATCTCGGCCGAAAACAATGGCGCTGCGCTCGACGCGCTGAAGGCGATCGCCGCGAGCTTCAGCAAGGAAGCCGGTGTCAACGTCGTCATCAACAATATGGACCACGAGGCCCACAAGACGGCCATTCGCAACTATCTCGTCGCCGGCGCGCCTGACGTCTGCTCCTGGTTTTCGGGCAACCGCATGCGCGCCTTCGTCAAGCGCGGCCTGTTCGACGACATCTCCGACCTTTTCGAGAAGGAGAAGTACAAGGACGTGCTGGGTGCCACGGCCGGCGCCGTCACAGACGACGGCAAGCAATACGGCCTTCCCACAGGCGGCACGCTCTGGGGCATGTTCTACCGCAAGGATGTGTTCGAGCAGCATGGTCTGACCGTGCCGAAGACGGCCGACGAGTTCATGGCCTATGGCGACAAGTGCAAGGCCGCGGGCATCACGCCAGTCGCGATCGGCACCAAGGAATTGTGGCCGGCGGCCGGCTGGTTCGACCAGATGAACCTTCGCATCAACGGCCTCGACAAGCATATGGCGCTGATGAACGGCGAGATGAGCTATCTCGATCCCGCGTTGACGGCGGTTTTCGACCAGTGGGAGGCGATGGTTTCGAAGGGGTTCTTCACGGAGAACCATACGTCCTTCGGCTGGCAGGAGGCCGCGGCGCTGTTGGCGCAGAAGAAGGCCGGCATGATGAACCTCGGCGCTTTCCTGCGCTCGGCTTTCACCGCCGAAGATCTGCCGCAGCTCTCCTATGCGACCTTCCCGGTGCTCGACGCCAAGGTCGGCCACTTCGAGGAGTTCTCGGTCAATTCGATCCACATTCCAGCCAAAGCCAAGAACAAGCAGGGCGCACGCGATTTCCTCGCCTATTTCTACAAGCCGGAGAATCTGGCGGCTTATCTGGAGCCGGGCGGCAACGTGCCGCCGCGCAGCGATCTGCCGCCGAGCAAGGATCCGCTGGTGAATATCGCGGTCGAGACGATGAAGACGGTGCAGGGCACGTCGCAATATTACGACCGCGACAGCGACCCCGACATGGCGCAGGCAGGCCTCGTCGGCTTCCAGGAGTTCATGGCCAAACCCGACCGGCGGAAAGCCATCCTGACGCGGCTCGAAGGCACGCGCAAGCGGATTTACAAGATCTGATCTGGACGTCTCAGCCCAGTTTGTTGGTAGGCTGCGCCCTTCACTCGACGTCATCCTCGGCCTTGTGCCGAGGATCTGCTGCGCATCGACGTGGGCAGATGCTCGGGACAAGCCCGAGTATGACGAAAGAGAGGTTGGCGGGCTTTGCCCGCAGCTTGAGGCGCCCGCAGCCTACTCTTCGCTTGGGTGGCAAAGCGCCGTACGATAATATGAGGCTCCTGAAATGCTGACATTATGGCGCCGCCAGCGTTGGTGGCTCACACCGACTTTGCTCATCGCGCCCGCGATCGTGCTGTTCTTCACGGTCATCCTGCTATCGGCGGTCAGGAGTCTCTGGATCAGCCTGCATGACTGGGATGGCTTTGGCCCGATGGTCTGGATCGGCTTCGGCAATTACGTCGAGCTTTACAACGATCCGCAATTCTACGTGTCGCTGAAGAACAACCTGATCTGGCTGGTGATGTTCATGGCGGCACCACCTCTCGGGCTCGCCATCGCGCTGCTGGTCAACCAGAAAATCCGCGGCATGCGATTCCTGAAGTCGCTGTTCTTCATTCCGCTGGTGCTCGCCTCGGTGACGGTCGGCGTCGTCTTCACCTGGGTCTATACGCCGGAGTTCGGGTTGCTCGCGCTGAGCTTCAGGGCGTTCGGGTCGACGGCGCCGGCAGTTCTCTCCGACGAGCATTTCGTCACTTTCGCGATCGTGATTGCCGCGCTCTGGCCGCAGATCACCTTCTGCATGGTGCTTTATCTCGCCGGCCTCAACAATTTGAGCGAAGAGCTGATCGGGGCAGGGCGCGTCGACGGGGCAAGGGGCTGGAACATGTTGTGGCACATCGTGCTGCCGCAGCTGACCCAGGTCACCTTCATCGCCATTGCCGTCACCGTCGTCGGGGCACTCAGGTCCTTCGACATGGTGTCGGTGATGACGAACGGCGGCCCGTTCGGTTCGTCCTCGGTTCTCGCCTACCAGATGTTCGAACAGTCGATCTTCTCCTACCGCTTCGGTTACGGCGCGGCGATCGCATCGGTGCTGTTCGTGATCATGGCCGCCTTCATCGTCTGGTACCTCAGCCGCATCATCCATACCGAAGAAAGGGGAGGCTGATGTATCCTCGTCCCATTCCCGATGCCGCCATCTGGCAGCGCCGCCTCTATGTGCTCGCCGTCGTCATCGTCCTGCTGCTCTGGCTCTGCCCGCTGTTTGCGATCATCCTCACCTCCTTCCGCTCGACCGAGGATGTCATGGGCGGCAATCTATGGGGATGGCCGACCGGGATCGGCGTCATCGACAACTATACTGATGTCTTCACGCAGACACCGATGGCCCGCTACTTCCTCAACAGCCTGACGATCACCATTCCCTCGGTGATCGGCGTGCTGGTGCTCTCCACGCTCGCCGGCTATGTGCTGTCGCGCTACCGCTTTCCCGGCAACATGCTGATTTTCGCGCTGTTTGTCGGCGGCAATTTCCTGCCGCACCAGATCATGATGATCCCGGTGCGGGACCTGATGGTCCGGCTTGATCTGATCGATACCACGGCATCGCTGATCATCTTCCACGTCGCCTTCCAGACGGGCTTTGCCACGCTGTTCATGCGCAATTTCATCGCAGCACTACCCGACGAGCTGTTCCAGGCGGCGCGCGCCGAGGGGGCGTCTCCCTTCCAGACCTTATGGCATGTAGCGATTCCGCTGGTGCGGCCGGCGCTGGCCGCACTCGCCATCCTGATCTTCACCTTCATCTGGAACGATTATTTCTGGGCCGTGGTGCTGACCGTTAGCGACTCCGTCAAGCCTGTTACCGCCGGCCTTGCCAATCTTCGCGGCGAATGGGTGTCAGCATGGAACCTGATTTCCGCCGGCACCATCGTCGTCGCGGTGCCGCCCGTTATCATGTTCTTCCTGATGCAGCGGCACTTCATCGCCGGTCTGACGATGGGCGCGGTGAAGGGATGAGCGATCTCGACAACAGGTCCTTGGAAGTTCCGATTTCAACAGCAGAGAGCCAGGACGCATGACCAGTCTCGAACTCCGACAGATCAACAAGAATTACGGCGCCTATCATGCGCTGCGCGGCATCGATCTTTCCGTAGCGCATGGCGAATTCATCGTCATGGTCGGCCCCTCCGGCTGCGGCAAGTCCACGCTTTTGAAGACGATCGCTGGCCTGGAGGAGATCTCCTCCGGCCAGATCCTGATCAACGGTCGTGACGTCAGCAAACAGGAGCCAGGGGATCGCGGCATCGCCATGGTCTTCCAGTCCTACGCGCTCTATCCGCATATGACGGTGGCGGAGAACATGGGCTTCGGTTTGCGCATGGCCAAGCGCCCGAAGGCAGAGATCGAGGCGGCCGTGGCGCGCGCGGCCAAGATCCTGAGGATCACCGATCAGTTGGAGAAGCGGCCGAAGCAGCTCTCCGGCGGGCAGCGGCAGCGTGTGGCGATCGGCCGGGCCATCACCCGTTCGCCCGACGTCTTCCTGTTCGACGAGCCGCTGTCGAACCTCGATGCGGCACTTCGAACCCAGATGCGTGTCGAGCTCAGCAGCCTGCACGCCGAGCTCGGCGCCACCATGGTCTATGTCACCCACGACCAGGTGGAGGCCATGACCATGGCAAGCCGCATCGTCGTCTTGAACCAGGGGGTGATCGAGCAGGTCGGCTCGCCGCTCGAACTCTACCGCAACCCTGACAATCTCTTCGTCGCGGGCTTTCTCGGCGCCCCGCGGATGAACTTCCTCGGCGTTACCCTCGACGAGGTGTCCGGCCGCAATGTCACGGTCTCCGCACCGGGTCTCGTGCCGGTGACGGTGGAACTGGCGGAGGCGACCGTGCTGGCGAAGGGCACCAGCCTGACGCTCGGTGTGAGGCCGGAAAACATATCGATGGTCGCCGACGGGGCGCAAGGCGGGGCGATCAACGGTGCAGTCCGACTGGTCGAGCATCTCGGGCGCGAAACCATTCTCTATATCGACGCCGGCAATCTCAGGACCATCGCCTCGGAAAGCGGCACCGGCAACATCACGGTGCAGTTGAGCTACGTCGCGCCTTTTGCCGCCGACCAGAACGTGGCGCTGAAGCTCGATGCCAGCGAACTCTATCTCTTCTCGCCCGATGGCGGACGCACGATCAGCGCCCGCAAGACGACCCTCGACAGATAATCACAGGAAACATCACCGTGTCCGACAAGACCCTCTCCGTATGGAACTCCGTCAACACCGACCGCTTCCTCGTCGGCGCCCCGCATTATCCCGAGCACGTCGATGAAAGCTACTGGGAGCGCGATGCCGAGCGCATGGCGAAGGCCGGCTTCAACGTGGTCAGAATGGCCGAATTCGCCTGGCATATTCTCGAGCCGAAGCTCGGCACCTTCGATTTCGATCTCTTCGACCGCGCCATCGCCATGCTCGGGCGTTACGGCATCGACACGATCATGTGCACGCCGACAGCCACGCCGCCGCGCTGGCTGACCGTGGCGCATCCAGAGATTCTGAGGATCGACGGCAAGGGCCGGCCGATGAGCCATGGCTCGCGCCAGCATTGCGACACGGCAAGCCCCGTCTTTCGCGAGCACAGCCGACGTATCACCAAAGCGATGGCCGAGCATTATCGCGACAATCCTTTTGTCGTCGGCTGGCAGACCGACAACGAGCTGAACACCAGCATGCCGGAAAGTTTTTCCAAGGCGACGCTCACCGAATTCCAGGCCTTCCTTGCCGGCAAATACGGCGAAATCGGCAAGCTCAACACGGCGTGGGGCGGCGATTTCTGGGCGACGGCCTATGACGGCTTCGACCAGGTGGTGCTGCCGATCGAGTTCGGCCCGACCTTCCCGAGTCCCGGCCACCTGCAGGATTATCATCGATTCCTCGCCTTCTCAACGGCGCGCTTCCAGCACGACCAGGTGGAGATCCTGCGCGCCGTTAAATCCTCCTGGTTCGTCTTCCACAATCTCGGCGGGCTCAGGGATATCGACTTTCGCGGCCAGTTCACCACCGATCTCGATTTCGTCGGCTACGACATCTACCCGATGCTCTACGACGAGTTTCAGCGGCTCGGAAACCACGCCAAGGTCCAGGCGCTGCATCTCGATATCTGCCGCGGTTTTTCGGGCAACTATATCGTTCCCGAGCAGCAATCGGGCTTCGGCAGCCAGCCGGGTTTCTGCACGCTGACGCCGGAGCCGGGCGAACTGCGCCGCATGGCGCTTTCCTCGGTCGCCCATGGCGCCGACGGGTTGATGTTCTTCCGCTGGCGCCCCGCGCATTTCGGCGCGGAGATCTATTGGATGGGCATCATCGACCACGACGATGTCGCTCGCCATCGCTATGACGAGGCGAAACGCTTCGCCACCGAGATGAGCGCGCTGGCGCCCAAGATCCTCGGCACCTATGTGCGCATGGATGTCGGCATTGCCGGGTCCGATTTCGACAATCAGGAAGCCCACAAGACCTATCCGATCGGCCTGCCGAGCCCACAGGACGATGCGATCCTGCTGCACCAATATTGCTACGACCACGGCATTGCCTGTGGCTTCATTCATCCCGAGGACGATCTTTCCAAGCTGAAGCTGCTCTATGTCCCACACTGGGTGATGTGGAAGGACGAATGGACCGAAAGGCTGAAATCCTTCGCGGAGCAGGGCGGCACCGTCGTCATCGGCGCGCGCACCGGCACACGCAACGAAGACAACCACGTCATCCGCGAGACCGCGCCCGGCACCTCGCTGTCGCAGCTCACAGGCGTGCGCGTCGAGGATTTCGGCCGGCTTGCCGCTCCCGGCGCCAACGGGCTCTTCGATGTGATGGAGCGTTCGGGCGGGCTTGTCATTCCTCCGAACAAGCCGGCGGAATCGCACCGCCGCGAACGCCGCTTCAAGATCGGCAACCGCGAACTGGCTGCCGGCCATTTTTATGAAAACCTGGCGATCGCAAGCGATGTCGAGGTGGTGGCGGCCTGGTCCAACCGCTATGCCGAGGGCCAGCCGATGGCGACGTCGCGCAAGCTCGGCAAGGGGCAGGTGGTCTATGTCGGCACCTATCTCACCCCGGATCTGACGGCAGCGCTCGCCGAGCGGCTGTTTGCGCCCGTCGGCATCGAGCCGCTGATTGGCGACCTTCCCGAGGGCGTCGAGGTGACCATGCGGATGAATGAGGACCGCCGGCTGCTGTTCATCCAGAACTACACCGACCAGCCGGCCGCCATCGGCGGCGTTCCCGCCGGTCGCGACCTGCTTGATGACGAAAAGCCGGTTGCCGGCAGGCTCGATCTCGAAGGCTACGGCTGCGCGATCATCGAGCTCGCGGGGTGAGGCGGCTTTCACGTGCAAGGCAGGGGCCGCAGACCGGCCTCTGTCCGATCAACGCGGGTTCGCAAACGACCGATGATTTTCAATACGGCGACACGTTGTCAGCAAACGCGATCGGTCGATGGCTACGATCTGGTCGGGACGTCGACAAACATGACTGCCGACGTGAAACGAATTCCGCACGCTCGAAGGCCCATCACAACACAGGGACTTTGAGGTGATGGATGATCGACCGTCATCTTGGAGCAATTCGAGCAAAGGGTTCTGCGTCTGAAATTGATAAAAAAAGAGCATCTCCGTAATCAAACAAAACGGAAATGCTCTTCGTAGTTTAGTGCGGAGCCGTACTTGTCGGCTCCACACCGCTCGCAACTGATTTATCGGCTATTCCTCGGATGTCGCCGGCGCGGCGTTCTCCAGAGAGGTGCGGATTTGATCGATTTTCCCGTTTGCGTCGCCAACCCCCAGGATGGTTTTGGCTTCATCCAAAACCGCCGGGCTGACTTCACCGGTTTTTGTCGCTGAAGCCAATGCGTCCTCCAGCGCCTGATCCCCCAATAGAGGGTCATCGGCTGCGGGCTCGATTCCATTGTCGAGTTCATACTGGGCATAAGCCACGGCATAGGCCGCGATAGCCGTCATGCGTGGGTCAGACGTATGCATCAACGCCTTGTAGTTTCGCTTCAAGGAGTTCAGACCCGCAAGTTGCGCCGACAGGTTCTTTTCTTTGGTGCTGACTTTGGTCTCGTCTGCCTTGATGGACTTGGACTTGCTTGCCGCCTCGGTGGATTTGCCTTTCACACCTTGAGATTTGGAGTTGCCATAGGTTGAACCGCTACCCTGGCTGCTGCTGCCATGGTTGCCGCTGTTTCCACTGCCGCCGCCGTGACCGCCGCCGCCATTGCCCCCACTGTTGCCGCCACCGTTTCCACCGCTCTTTGCCTGTGCGGTCATGTCGATTCCGGCGATCGTTGCCGGGCTTGCTGCAAGAGCCAGCGAGAGCACGGCCAAGGACGCTAAGGTTGCTATCCGCATTGTTTCCTCCAAATCGGATCAAGCGCCGTGCAGATGCACCGCTTGAACAGATACGAGAGGTTAGACGGTGATCGCCAACCGCACATCGGACCGAGGTCCGATGCCGGCCCCGGCAATGGTCCTAGATGGCGTGGAATACTTAACGAATCCCTTTTCGTCCCAACGCGGCTTTCGGTTTGAAGCCAATTGCTGCTCAGTATTTTTCATCGATCACGTCTGCAGACGCGTCGCGGGAGGGGCGACACAGCGGCGGCGAACACGTCTCGGCGCAGGGCACTTTCGCCCAAAGAGAATCACGCCAAGCGCAAATCGAGAAGCGGATGCAGCTTCTTGAGATTCGGGAGGGACTTCGCTTGCCAAGGATATTGATTGGTGCCTTTGACGACGAGCAGGAGGTCGCCCATCTTTCTGGCTTCAATCGTCAGCTTAGCCAGGAGATTTATGCCAGAGGAATTGAGGAATTCGAGGCCTGTGAGGTTGAACGTCACCTGTTTGTGCCCCTCATGGAGCAGGCCGAATACCAATGAGTAAATCGGCGCATAGGCGTCCGGTCCCGCCAGCCGGAATACGCCATCGAAATACACCTCGTTTTTCTCAGCCCATACGCGGAAGTTTTCGTCGCTGATTTCCATTCTTCGCTCACGGATTGGAGGAGGGCGGCATCGCCACAGCTGCAGTCGTCGTCAGTATGATACGCTGGTCGTTGTTCTCTTCGAATGCCCATGCCATTTTTGCATCGTAATCGCTCAGAAGGGTGAGCAACCCCAATCCCGAACCGCTTTCTGCCGATATGGCATTGGTTTCGATTTGCTCAAGAAGAAGTTCCCCGGGGTCCCTCGATTGCAGGCGATGCAGCAGTTGCTGAAAGCGAGAGGATGTCACGCCATCGATCGTGTTCTTCACCCTTATTAAAAAAGTACCGTCGAATATACCGGCTTCAATGAGAATCTCCCCAGGCTGTCGAAACTTAACGGCATTTTCGATCAACTCATTGCTGAGATATCCGATGTCATGATGCGCCTGCACATAGTCTTTTCTTGAACGGGAATACCGCAGAGCCATGACTTCTGCGATAAAGTCCGAAGTCATTCCTGAGTGCTTCCATCCAAGCTGAAGCGGTCCGTCGTTTAACGTGAGGCGAGTGCTTGAATCCAAGCTTATGCCCGCCAGAGATTCCATACCATATACCGTTGGCGTCATGTCTCACCTATGCCGCACTGCGAGAAGCGTGATGTCGTCGTAGATCTTCTGAGATCCAATGAAGAGCATCAGTGTCGTTACAATTCCGGAAACGACTTTCTCAGCGCTCTGATCCTTCAAGCGAAGTGCTTCGCGGCACAGACGTTCGATGCCGAATAGTTCTCCCGCGTCGTTTTCGGCTTCTGTTACGCCGTCCGTATGCAAGAGTATGAGGTCCCCTTTATCGAAGGCTATTTCACGGGTTTTAATGAAGGCAGAAATGTCCGCTTCCAACCCGATTGGTATGCCGAGATCCATGGTATCTATGCGCTCGACTTCGCCGTTCGCCCGCACGACAACAACTTCCTCGTGTTGTCCCGACAGGATCATCTCTTTTCCGTCGTAATCAAGAAACGCCAGAGTGAGATGCTTGTCGATTTTAGTCCTCACGATATTTTTAAACAGGGCGCTGTTCAGGTCCGTGAGAAATTTGACTGCATCGGTGTTTCCGGCCTCCTGCAGGGCGCGGGCGACGGACTGAACCATCAACATCAACACGCCGCTTTCGAGCCCGTGTCCGGTGACGTCGCCGATGCCAATCTTCAATCGGCTTCCGTTCTTCAATACATCGTAATAATCGCCACCGACTTCTTCCGCCGGTCTCATATAGGCTGCGATCTCGAGGGCCTGAAATTCTTCAAGCTCCTGATGCAGCGGAAGAACCATGAGCTGGATTCTCTCGGCGACGGCCAGCTCTGTTCCGAGACGTCGATTTTCACGCTGGAGCTGTGCGTTCAGTGTCGAAATCTCTTCCTTTGCATCTTCGATTTGAGCGGTTCGCTCTTCGACGAGCTGCTCGAGATTTTCGGTGTGATAGCTGATCTCTTCGGCCATGCGATTGAAGGCTTCACCGGCCTCACCGACTTCGTCCCTGCTTGTGATGGCCACTCTGACGGAATAATCCTTCGCCTGAATCCGTTTGGCGGCCCCTGCCAGGGCGCTGATTCCGCTGGTTATTCGTTTCGAGGCCGCAAAGACCGCGATCGTCACGACCAGCAGGGACATCAGGATCGCCAGAATTTGGTAGAGCACGATCCGGTTCGTTGCTTCAGAAATCTTGGCCTGGGCCGCATAGAGCGAGGCATCGATTTCTCGCTCGGGCACAACCACCCCCAGCAACATCGCCTCTTGCCGAACCGGGCCACTGACCCAGAGATTGGTCGCCGGCAGTTTCTTGACGATAGCGATATAGGGGACCTCGTTGCCGTCCTGCTGCAGTAGCAGGTGCTGAATGCCCTGTTCTCGGTCAAGAGCCAGTTTGGCGATGGCAGGCTGGGAGCTTCCCTTCAGGGAGCGCTCCAGGCCGGTCAAGGCGCCGGCTCCGCTCGCATCGCTCGCAGAACGCAGACCGAGGGTTTTTTCTCCTGTGCTGTTGATCGCCACAACGTTTCCGTCGGACATTGCGAGAAATCCAAAGCCGGACTGGGCCACTTTCACATTCTCAACAATCTGCGCGAGCTGGTCGAGTGTGATGTCCGCGCCAGCCGTCCCGGCGACATCCTTCCGGTCGGCTGTCCACAATGGATGAAAGAAACTGACGATCAGCTTTCCGGTAATGGCATCGGTATATGGAGCGGTCTGCGTGATATCGTCGGCGACCGGCCGCGTTTTCGCGTCCTTGGCCCAGCCCTGCCAGGACTCGTAAAGCCCGGGGAAAAAGAAGTCCCAGAAATCGGCTTCGTTATGCCCCGAATAAAGGCGATCGAAGGTCTGAGCCTGGTCGGTGTAAGGCGCCGTCCTGAAGATTGGCCGTTCTTTCGGTCCGATGTAGTACATCTGCAGCTTGGAAGCGCCGTGCTGCAGCAGGCTCGGCGCAACGATGTCGAGAACCGCGCTCGTCTCTAGATCGCGCTGGATGTCGGGTTTCGGCCGATGGTCAGGTCCGAGCAAGTAACCCCAGACGCTCACAACCGAAGCGGAGCCGGGCAGGTTCTGAGACCATTTTCCCTTCTCGTCGTAAACAAGGCTGACGCTGCCAGGCGATGTGCGGGCGATCGCCGCGCCGACATCGGAATTACGCTCGGGATCGTCGATCTGCGCCTGGAGCACACCCGCCAAGGTGCCGACGTCGCTATGAACCTGCCGCAGGAGCAAACTCACCTGGGCTGCGGTGGAATCGGCATAGGTGCGGATGTATTCCTGGCTTGCTGCTTCGAGACCCTGTCCGACTTCGAGGGTGGCGTCGCGCGACAGCCTCTGAACATTCCAAAGCGCTAGGCCGCCGCTGACCAGCAAGTCGAAAAGGACGGCGCCACCGACGACCAGGATGAACTTCGCCCGAAATGAGCCCAGTCGTGCCGGTCTCTTCGATGATGATCTCCCGTCCATCACAGCGGCTTTCGGCCGGAAGCGGCCCAGATCGGCCAGCCTGCATAACCCTTGGGGTGAAGAGCAGCAAAGATATGATCTCTGAAACCTTGCCGGAACCTGCGAATGAAATCTGATGAGTCACCCCGCCGGACGGCCATCTCGCCCGCGTAGACATTCTCCCAAGCTTCGATGATGTCTGCGAAGTCTTGGGGATCCCCGTCAAGATTCGTGACCATAAAGCAATCGACCTTGATGCTATCGAACCCGGCGTCAGCAAGGAGATGGCGGCTTTTCGGCCCCATCTCGACATCCATGTCGAAATGCTTGAACAGTTTGGCGACTTCCTCGTAAGTCCATTTTATGGATTCAGCATGTGGCTCGCCCAAACAATGCGAATTTTTTTCATTGGTAATGTAGACACGGCCGCCAGGCTTACAGATGCGGTAAAGCTCCCTGAGCAGCATCTCGGGACGGTCGAAAATCTGTAGCGAATGTCGGCAGGTCACAAAGTCGAATTGATCGTCTCGCAGCAGCATTTGGGAGGCGTCACCGTAGGTGTATTCGATTCCCTGCAGATCGAAGTCGGCAGCGACCCTGCGTGCATATTCGAGGCTGCGCAGGGAATGGTCCAGTGCAACAAGGCGTGCCGGTTTAAATTCTCGTTGAACCAAGGCAGCGAAGTCACCAATTCCGCAACAGATATCCGCGATGACAAGACCGCTGCGTAAACCGTGGCGAGGCAACAGTTCGCGTTCGTGCCTCCATGTCATTTTCGTCTGGGTGCGCAGAATGGGAATGAAGCTCTCATCCTCGACAAAGCTCTGGCCTGGATAAAACGCCGAATCGTAAACTTCAACCGACAGGTTTGGTTGTGCTGCCGCCAAGGTCTGGAACAACGAGGTCGACCATGCCACCACGCTTGACGTAACGATGACGATCTTCCGTTCCGGCATGGTCCGGCAGCTTGCCGTGAGCACCTCGGAAAGGGCTGCGAAGGCCGTCATGTTGATATGCGTCAGGCGTTTGACATTCAGGTAAACGACGCCGCTGTATTTTTCCAAACTTTGCTGCGCGAGTTCGAGAGCATCGGCAATCTCGTCGGGGCTTTCAGGCCGCATCTTGCCGGTCAACAACAGCTCCTGATTTGTCGGATCAAAATGAACGGTGAAGGGGCGGGCAAGCAGGGTCATCGGAAATCCTCGACCGAGGGGAAATCCGCTATGATTTGCATCCTGCGGGCGCCGTCTTGCTCAATTCGGATAGCGGCGCGGAAAATGGTTGCCAGATCTCTGAGCAAAATCGTCCCGCCGGACTTCAGGTCAGACCCGGCGCCCGGTAGAGACTGGCGTTCACTTGATTTCATACTCGTACTCTCGCGGTCCTCGCGGGCAAAGGCAATTCTCAGCCGGTTGAACGTCGCGCCCCGATAGAGACTGAAACTTATCCTTCCCGGCTCACCCGTCGAGCGGAAGGCTAGTTCAACGAGCTCGTTGGCTGCGACGGAAAGAAAATTCGAATATCGAGCGGGATCGCTGTGACCTTGGCCGAGAATGTCTGAGAGATATTCGGTAATCCTGTCGCAAAACTGCCACTGAGATTTGAACGTCGCAACGTTCAATTCCAGCGATACCATCGGCGCCAATGCATGGTCATCGAAGCCAGATGCTTCCTCTTCCAATACAGCCTCCATCAGTTGTCTGGAGCTTCAGATGCCCTCAAAGAGCACGACGAAAAATCACTCGTTTGTTATACCAGCGCGTGGCTCACGGATGTTTCAGCCCTGTTGATAAACTCGCCGATCGCCTCGACCGGAAGCGGCCTGCTCACCAGATAGCCCTGAAGCCTGTCGCAGCCCACACTGCCCAACCATTCCGCCTGAGCCGGCGTCTCGACCCCTTCGGCCGTCACCTGCATGTCGAGACCATGTGCGAGGTTGACGATACAGCGGACGATCGTCTGGCTTTTCGGATCGCTTTCCAGATCGGTGATAAAGTATTTGTCGATTTTGATCGTGTCGAAAGGGAATGTCTTCAGATAACTCAGGGAGGAATATTCGGTCCCGAAATCATCAAGCGAGATTCGTATGCCCAGCACGTTGAGAGTGTTCAACGTATCGATATTGTTGACGGTCCGCTCAAGCAGCACGCTTTCGGTTATCTCAAGCTCCAGACGGTCGGGCGGTAGCCCGACCAGGTCCAGCGTCTGGGATACCCGATCCGTGAGGCCGCTCGTCAAGAATTCAGCCGCGGACAAATTGACAGCGACGATATAGTTCTGCGGCCACTTCATTGCCTCGCGACATGCCTGCTCCAAGACCCAGGCACCTATTTCCGGCATCATTCCATCGGCCTCGGCCATCGGAATGAACGCCGTTGGTGGGATTATTCCAAGGAGAGGGTGGTGCCATCTGAGCAATGCTTCGAAGCCGACAATGCTGCCGCTCTCGGCGATGGGTTGGTATTCTACAGAGAATTGTTGTTGGACCAGAGCCATGCGAAGACTGCGGCGCAGCAGTTCGCGTTGTTCCAGCAACTCAAGCATTGAGGGATCAAACGGTCTTGCGCGACCGCGCCCGTCCTTCTTCGCGGCGTAGAGTGCGACGTCGGACGCCTTCATCAGTTGCTCCGGACTTGTACCGTCCGGTGGAGCAGCTGATATGCCGATGCTGGCGCCGACAAATAGCGCGATGCCATCTATAGTGAAGGGCTTTTTGAATGCATCAACCAAAACTTCTGCTAGCTGGTGTCCTTTAGCGGGATGTCCCGGTCCTCTTGATATGACGGTGAATTCGTCACCCGCCAGTCGATAGGCTCTGTCGTCCCTGGTCAGGCACTCTTGAATGCGGCTTGCAGCGAGCTGAAGAAGCTTGTCGCCGGCCGGATGCCCAAGTGTGTCGTTAACGGGTTTGAAATCGTCAAGATCGAGTTGCATCAGGGACAAAGTCTCGTTCGAGTCTGCAGTCTCCCGTAGCAGTATAGTGAGGTCCTCGCTGAACTGGCGTCGGTTCGGCAGTCCAGTGAGCGGATCGTGGGTGGCCAGGTGCAAAAGGGTTGCGCGC
Source organism: Rhizobium leguminosarum (assembly GCF_019798305.1). Taxonomy (GTDB): domain Bacteria; phylum Pseudomonadota; class Alphaproteobacteria; order Rhizobiales; family Rhizobiaceae; genus Rhizobium; species Rhizobium leguminosarum_U. The sequence continues at coordinate 299,483 of NZ_JAAXDD010000002.1, read as the reverse complement.
TCATCGTCGACAGATTCCTCGGACCGAACCACGGCAAACAGGTCTCCGATCCGATAGATCGTCAGTCCGTGCGACGCTGGCGTGCCAAGATCACCCGATATTCGCAAAGGCTGGGCGCTGTCGCCCAATGAGCGGAAGGCGAGCGTAATCGCCGATTTGTCCAATTCGGGAAAATGCTCCCAAAACGACACTGCTGGTTTGACAGAAGCAGGCAGCTCATTGCCCAGCAAATTCTCGACGGGATTGAAATCGCGGTCAAAGAACAAAAGCCGGTCGATCGAGCTCGAAGCTTTTGCCTCTATTTGTCCGAGCGCCGAGGGGGCCGCATGAATTTTCCGCATGTCCGAGGCCCTCCCTAGTCGCATGTCATAACCAGATAATGTAGCAAATCAGCTCCCGCACAACCTGTGCACGCCAAGATTTACATTAGGCATTTCTGATTAACAATCCCCAACCTCTGCCCAACTCGCTCACGGATGGGCTTTTGCCACGTCTTTATTACCGCGACCCATTTGCATCCATCGTCTCGACGGCGACCCTTTCGACAAACTGCGGGCAGGGGATCTCACGCGCCCGATCCGCACTCCGTCATGAACCAGTCGATGAAGCGGCGCACCGGCTTTTTCGCCCAGCTGTTCGATATGACGTAATAGCCCTGGTTCTCTGACGTCGCGATGTCGGAAAGCACCAGCAGATCGCCGCGTTCGATCTCCCGGCGGAACACCTCGACGGGGCAGAGCGCCACACCGTGGCCGGCGATCACGGCCGTCGCAAGCATGTTGAATTCCTGGAATATCGGGCCTCGAAGCGGCTCCGTCGCTTTCTGGCCGGCCTTGCGGAACCATTCCTTCCAACCATCGACGGATTCGTCGTGCAGCAGATCGGTGCCGCCGAACGAGACGTCGCCGATCGTCCAGTTGCGTTTGGCAAGGTAATGGCGGCTGGCGACGGGCTGATTGCGACGGGGGAAGAGCAGGCGGCTTTCCCTGCCGCCGCTCAGATCCTCGCCCATGGTGATCAGCACGTCGAGGCTCTCGTCATCGAAGCGTTCTTCGGCGCGCGCATAGACGATCCTGACGTCGAGATCGGGGTCGCTCTCCTGGAACGAGGGCAGGGCGGGGACGAGCCAGCGGGATGCGATCGAGGGAATGCAGCCGACAGTGATGGCCCGCATATCGTGATCGCGCCGCATGTTGTCGGTGGCATGCGCGATCGCCGCCAGCGATCCGGAGACAGCCCGGTAATATTCGCTGCCGGCTGCGGTCAACGCAACGCCGCGGCCCGACTTCTGCGACAGCTTGCGGCCGAGCCAGGTTTCCAGATGTTTGATCTGATGGCTGATCGCCGCATGGGTGACGTGCAGCTCGTCGCCCGCTTTCGAAAGGCTCATCAGGCGGGCCGTGGCTTCGAAAGCGCGCAAGGCATTCAGCGGCGGCAACTGCATGTGTAAAATTTCCTAACAGATGACGCAGGAATCATCATTTGAAAACGCCAGCCATTTCAATAGCTAATTGTGGCGGGCGATGAAAATGAATCATCGCTACATCTTCAATAAATTATCAGGAGAATCGACGTGTTCGTCAGAAATCTGAAGGAGGTGGAGCTCACCGAGCTTTTCGTCGACTGGGGCAACGGCACGAGCCACCGCCTGCTGACCAAAGACGACGGCATGGGCTTTACGGTGTGCCATACCGTCGTTCGCGCCAATAGCGAGGCTCTGCTTCAGTACCGTAATCACCTGGAGGCATGCTATTGCATCAAGGGTGAGGGCGAAGTGGAGGATATGGACGGCAATGTCTTTCCGATCCGCGCCGGCGACATCTATGTGCTCGACAAGCACGACCGGCATTATCTGCGCGGCGGCAAGGATCAGGACCTTATTCTCATCAGCATCTTCAATCCGCCGCTGGCGGGAACCGAACGGCACGATCTGAACAACAAGAGCGGCTCCGAATATTGAGTGATCCCGTTGTCGACGTAGCGAGGTGAAAAGCAGAGCCCGGCAAATGGCGGGCTCTGTTTCCGGCGCGAACGGCAAGGCGTCCGCTGCCTATTCGTGGCGACATAAGCGCTGCGTTGCCTTATTGCTGCGGCTGCTGCTGCCCCTGCTGCTGTTGTTGCTGGCCCGGGGGCGGCGTGCCGATCTTTTCCAGAACTTTCTTGGCCAGAGCCGGGTCGCTCTGCGCGGCCGTCAGGATCGACGAGTATTCCTCGACGGAGATATCGGGAGAAGCCTGGACGGTATCGACCATCTGCTTCTTGGCTTCTTCCTGCAACTGCTGCTTTGCAGCCTCGTCCTTCGTGGCGCCGATCTTGGCGGAATATTCCTGTCTCACCTTATCGACCTGCAGATAGGCAACGGCGAAGGCCTCGATTTTCTGATCGCTGACGGGGGCGGTCGCACCGCTGCCGCCGGGCTGTCCCTGCATCGGCGACTGCGCCTGTGCCGGGGGCTGCGCTTGTGCTGGCTGCTGTTGCGCCTGGGCCATGTCGACAGCGGACGCCGGGCTGAAAGCAAGCAGACTGAAGACTGCCGCGCTCAATGCTGCGACAGATGTGTAACGAGTGATCATATTCATTCCTCTTCAAGTGCATGATTTGATTGGCAGCAAGACCGCCTCGGTCGATCGCTCAGCCACTCGAAGGCCGGGCGAGGTCGCGACGATGAAACCTTTAAGAGGGCACGGTGCGGCGATAAGGGGGCGATTTGCTGACGATTGAGCGGCAGCTTTGTGACCGCCGGCCCACTGGCACGTGCGGAAAATTCCAGTCATCGCCGCTGTGATACCCCGCACCTTCGGCGGCGTTTATCGCTTATCCGGATGGTGGTTGAAGGCCGTTCAGCTGGATCTGGAAGCCAAGCGCATCATCCAGCGCGGGCATCTGCCGGCTCAGCCAAGGGAATGGATGTCGCGCGCGACCTCCGTTTGTCTGGCTAGGCTTCTGTTGAAGCAATTCTAGCAAACACCGCGCGGGAGAGCTTGTTTCGCAGCGCAGCCGCTCTATGTCATCTCCCGTTTCAGCATGAGATCTGCAGGCAGTATTCACCGTAAAACCGGGCGCCGACGGCGGTGTCCGCCGGCCGGCTTGAAGGAGCTGAGCAATGAAAATTCTCATGGTTCTCACATCGCATGATCAGTTGGGAAACACCGGCAAGAAGACGGGATTCTGGCTCGAGGAGCTTGCTGCTCCTTATTTCGTTTTCCGCGACGCCGGAGTCGATATCACACTCGCTTCGCCGAAGGGTGGCCAGCCTCCGCTCGATCCGAAGAGCAATGAGCCGGCCTTCCAGACGGATGACACTAGACGGTTCGAACGAGACGCGGCCGCGATGGGTGCGCTCGCCAACACGCTGCGGTTGTCCGACATCAACCAGGCGGACTATGACAGCGTGTTCTTCCCGGGCGGGCACGGTCCGCTTTGGGACTTGACGAACGACCGCAATGCGCTGTCGCTCATCGAGGACATGCTTTCGGCGGGAAAACCTGTGGCGCTCGTTTGCCATGCACCCGGTATCCTGACGAATGTGAAAGCGCCGGATGGAAAGCCCATTGCCAAGGGCCGGACCGTTACGGGATTCACCGATTCCGAAGAAGAGGCCATGCATCTGGTCGAGGTCGTTCCCTACCTGCTCGAAGACGTGTTGAAAGAGCAGGGCGCAAAGTTTTCGAAGACGGCGGATTGGGGCGTGCATGTCGTCCAGGACGGCCTGCTGATCACCGGACAAAATCCGGCCTCGTCAAAACAGGGCGCCCGGACGCTGCTTGATGCCTTGAGAAAGCAGGCCGCGGCTTAAGCGCTTCAGCGCTTGGGCACGATTGCTGCCCCGGGAGGTCGAAACTCCCTATTTGGCTTGTGCCGACGCCGGCCGCAGGCGTCGCTTCGACGACGTCTGTGGCATGACGGTGAGACAGAGCCAATCGCAAGACTTCGAACACGGGATGGGAGGCAACTGACATGACCAGGAAATATACGGGGCAATGCGCCTGCGGCGCCGTGAGATTTGCCTTCGACACCGACCCGAACTTTGTCGCCAACTGCCATTGCCTGGACTGCAAGAGGGCAACGGGCGGCGAGGCCGCCACGTTCTTTGCCGTGCCGCAGGACGATTTCATCGTGATCAGCGGCAGCCCGAAGGCGTTTCATTACATCGCCGATTCAGGCAAGGGGCTCGACCGCAACTTTTGCCCCGATTGCGGCGCCAGATTGTTCAGCAGCAACCTCGAGAGCTTCCCCGGTCTCGTCTTCGTGACGCTCGGCAGCCTCGACCGACCCGAACTGATCAAGCCGGGGGTCGAAATGTTCACCAGGCGGCGGCTCGCCTGGGCAAGGCCGCTCGATCTTCCGCAGTTCGATGGCATGCCTGGCTGAGCGGCGATACTCTTAAAGCGCGTCGCAATCTTTCAGATTCGCTCCATGCGCTTTAGGTCTTTGTTTTCACGCATATCGTTATCGCAAAACCGCAGCACACTTTTGCGCGACATGCTTTAAGCAATTTTTCTTGAAGAAAAGTTCGATCCGGTGTCGGATCGGCCAAGCCACGCCCGTCCTAGGTTCGTCCATTCCGTAAATCCAAAAAGGATCACGACCATGCCGAGTACCATACGCCTGCACCGCGTTCTGGCGACCAGCCCGGAGAAAGTCTATCGCGCATTTCTGGAGGCGGACGCGCTTGCCAAGTGGCTTCCGCCGAACGGCTTCCTCTGCACCGTGCATCATTCGGAGCCGGTTGTCGGCGGCACGTTCAGAATGTCCTTCCGGAACTTCACGACGGGCAACAGCCATGCCTTCGGCGGCGAATATCTCGAGCTCGTCCCGGGCGAACGCCTGCGCTACACCGACAGGTTCGACGACCCCAACCTGCCCGGCGAAATGGAAGTCACCGTGACGCTGAAGAAGGTTTCGGTCGGCACCGAGGTGGATATCGTGCAGGCAGGCGTGCCTGACGTCATTCCGCCCGAGGCTTGTTATCTCGGCTGGCAGGAATCGCTGCGAAACCTCGCCAGGGTCGTCGAACCCGATATCCAGGAATAGCAAAAGATTGCGCCGGACTGCGACGATCCGGCTGAGCTTATCTGATGCCGCGTTTGGCCAGGGCGTGGCGGGCGGCCGTGGCGCCCCAGTCGTCGGAAAGGTCCTGCCCTTCCATTTCGGCTTCGGCGATCGGGGTCGCGCGGATCAGCGGTACCGAGCCGAAAGGCAGGCCGTCGATCCGGCCTGCGTCGCGGCTCAGCACGATGCGGGACATCGGGAGATAATCCTCGGTCAGTCGGCAGAACAGGATGGCACCGTGCATCTCGACATCGCGCGCGACACGATGGCCGTCTGCCACGAGGTCTCCGATGTTGATCAACAGGTTCGCCCAGTTTTCGATCCCCGCTGTATCCAGTCTCGCCGCGTCGAATTCCATGAAAAGCTCGCATTCGACGCCGTTCTGCGGCTCGGATATGCCGGCCCAGGGGGTCGACAGCCCGTCGGTGGCAAGCGTCAGCCTTCCCGGCGCATGGATGGCGAGGATGCGGCGATGCGGGCCGAACCATTTTGTCTGAGCGTGGATGTTGACCGTTCCGCGCTCGACGGCAAAGTCCTCCTGCAGCGTGCCGCGGCTCTGCCAGAAAGCGCGCCGCGCAGCCGCAGCAGTCTCGTAGATCGGGTCGTCGGGGCCGCGCGGTACGATCGTCTGATCATAACTGGTTTCGAGCGTGATCTTCGCCTGCATGAAGGGAAATTTCGGCTTCTTCCAGCGGATCACCACTTTGTTGAAACGTGGCCCCCCTGAGGCAGCGAGCTTTTCGACGACATCCGCGATGATGTCGAGCGGATGCGTGGAACCCTCCGGGACATGGTTTCCCTCGGCATCGAGGTAGCCGCCCGTCCGGGAAGAATGCCCGGCCTGCATCGTGGTGGCGTTCCATTCGCCGCTGACCGCGCCCGCCGGCGCCTTGCCGAGAGCCGGCGCAAGTTCCCGGATCGCCTCGTCAATCGAATAGGCTGCCACGTCGCCCCTCCGCCTTCGCCCAGAGATCGTATCCTCGCGGCCGGTCGGCCTCGAGCAGAAGCTAGTGCGGAGGCGTCACCGATCAATAGCGGCTGGAGCAGGGGCTTTACTGGGAGATGAAATGCGCCTGCGGCGGTTATTTGCTTCCGTCATTCGGCCGCGCTTTGGCGCTGTCGTTGGTCGTCGACGAGGCGGTTTTTCCGTCCGGTTGCTGCCCGAAATATGTGCCGCCGAGATGGCCGCCGGCGCTGGTATTCCTGACCTGCTGTTCGGCGCGTTTCTGAAGTTCGCGAGCGTTGGTCTTGCTCATTTTCGGCTCCTTGTTTTGATGTCGCGACCTCTGATCAACCGATGGCGGACGACACTGTTCCATATTTTCTGGGAACCTGTCGTCTTGCGGCTAGTTTATCCGCGATGAGATTCCTTGCCGTCATCATAACGGGCCTGTCGCTCGTGGCACCCGCAGCGCACGCCTTCGCGCTCCTGAACAAGATCGCGATGGCGAAGGCGGACTATTTCATTGCGCAGCAGGCCTATGCCGGATGGTGGATCGTCGGTTTCCTCCTGCCGCTGGCGCTTCTGGCGAATATCGGCAATGCCGTAGCCCTCAGAGCTGATGGAACCGCCATGATGCTGTCGGTCGCGGCAGCAGCGCTGATCGCGCTCAATCTCGTCATCTTCATGGTCTTCACCCAGCCGGCGAACGCGGCGACGGAGAATTGGACCGTGCAACCGGAAAATTGGGAAAGCCTTCGCACCCGATGGGAATATTCGCACGCGGTCAATGCTGTGGTCACCTTCCTCGCCTTCTGCTGCGCCACGCTCGCCTCGCTACGGTAAGCCACTTTGCGGAAAATATTGCCGAGGGAACACTTGCTGATCTTTTCGGTTTTGCCTGTTCCAACCAAGGAGAAACGATGATGGGCATGACGACACCTAGAGACGGCGCCCCCGGCACGACCGACCAGTCTCCCCGCTGGGAAGGGCCGAAGGGAAATAGACCTCGCGGCTACATGAAGGCCAAGGATGATCCGGATCGCGACCGCGACGCGCATGGCGAAAACAATCGCGACCCCGAGACGAAGAATATCAGTGACGCACTGAAGCAGAAGGGCGAGTGACATGGGCAATCCGAAAAAGGACGCCGCCGGCCAGTTCGCCAAGTCGCGGGCTGACCGGAAGAGCAGCGGTGTCACCAGCGCCAAGCCGACCGTCATTACCGGCTCCGAGGATGCGACGGTGAACAAGAACCCGCCCGGCAAGAAGAAGCCCGAAACGGATTGGGACATCAATTACGACCCGGCCGACATGAATGAGGGCCGCTCGCGTTAGGAAGCTATTTTTGGCGAGGTGCGCCCCTGATTCCGACGGGCGCGCCACCTCGTCCTTCCAGGCCTGGGCGCCTCCGCAAGGATGGGCTCTCTTAAAAATAGGCGGGGTGGTCGATATCGGCGAGCAGGCCGGGTTCCTGCGGCTGCCAGCCAAGCAGCGCGCGGGTGTGCTCGCTAGAGGTTGGGATGTCGAAGCCGGCGAACATGGCGAACCAGCCGAAATGCTCGGCCGCTTCTTCCCGTGAGAGCGACACGGCGGGCACATCGAGGCGCCGGCCGATGACCTCGGCCATCTGCCTGAAGGGAACTCCCTCTTCCGCGACTGCCAGGAACGGGCCGCCGACGGCGCCGCGCTCCAGCGCCAGCCGATAGACACGGGCGGCATCGAGCCTGTGCACGGCCGGCCAGCGGTTCTGCCCTTCGCCGATATAGGCCGAGACACCCTTCCGTCGGGCCAAATCGATCAGGATCGGCACGAAGCCGTGGTCCCCATGGCCATGCACCGAGGGTGGGAGCCGGACGGTGGATGCCCGCACGCCACGCGCGACAAGCGATACTGCGGTGATTTCGGAGGCGCGAGGGTAGGTCTCAGATGTCGGCATCGGCGGATCTTTCTCGGTGCCGACGCGGCCGGGGGCAAAGCCGAGGCCGGCTGTGACCAGCAGCGGATGATCGGAGCCTTGGAGGGCTTCGCCGAGTGCCTCGATGGCGCGCCGGTCGGCGGCGCAGTTCTCGGCGAATTTCGAGAAATCATGGTTGAATGCCGTATGAATCACGGCGTCTGCTTCAGCCGCACCGCTTTTCACACTTCCCAGATCATCGAGCGTGCCGTGATGGACTTCGGCGCCGGCAGCGGCCAGTTGATCCGCTCCCTTGTCCGAACGGGTGAGGCCGAGCACTTGATGGCCAGCGGCGATCAATTCATTGACGACAGCCGAGCCGACCCAGCCGGTGGCTCCAGTGACGAATACGCGCATGTGATATCTCCAGTTTTTGCCGGAGACAGATATCGGCCCTGCCGATATCATGGTAAAGTAGTGACATTATCATGGTATAAAGGCTAACAGGATGGGCGAGTTCGTCACCTCGGATAACCGGCTCGGCACCTATTTGAAGGACCGTCGCGTGCGGCTCGATCCCGCCGCCTTCGGCTTCGCGGGGGAGAGACGGCGCACGCCCGGCCTGCGCCGCGAGGAGGTAGCAAGCCGCGCCAATATCAGCCCGACCTGGTACACTTGGCTGGAGCAGGGCCGTGGCGGCGCGGCGTCTGCCGATGTGCTCGACCGGATCTCTCGCGCGCTGATGCTGACTGATGTTGAGCGCGAGCATCTTTTTCTGCTCGGTCTTGGACGCCCGCCCGAGGTGCGCTACCGCAGGCAAGAGGGGGTGACACCGCGGCTGCAGGGCGTGCTCGATGCGCTGGACCCGAGCCCGGCGCTGATCCGCACCGCGATTTGGGACGTCGTCGCCTGGAACCGGGCGGCAACGGTGCTTCTGACCGATTACGGCGCGCTGCCGCCTGAGGAGCGCAACGTACTGCGCTTCATCTTCCTCGATCCGCGCGTGCGCGCCGCCCAATACGACTGGGAAAGTGTGGCCCGTTTCGTGGTCGCGGCCTTCCGCGTGGACGCGGCCCGCGCGGGTGCTGCGACCGAGGTCGAGCCCCTCGTCGACGAACTCTGCCGCAAGAGCCCGGAATTCCTGGCGATGTGGAGGGATAACGACGTGCGCACCCACGGCGAGGGCGCCAAGCATATCCGCCACCCCATCCTTGGTCCACTCGCTTTCGAATATTCCGCCTTCCAGGTGGATGGCCGGCCGGATCTCAGCATGGTGGTGTACAACCCGGCGACGGCGGAGGATGCGGCGAAGATCAGGGGGTTGGTGGGCTGAGGCGAGGGCGGTTGCTTGAGGGAGCCTCGGCAGCGCTTCCATCAATTGTTGCCGATCCGGGAACTCCCTGCTGTCCCGGTCGTAAGAGCGGCGGACCGTGCGGAACATTTATGGCGAAGGCGAGCCCGGAGGGAGACCGAAGGGCGCCTTCCGACCATCAACGACCGTTGATCGGCGATTTCTTTCAGGCGAAAGCGTTTCAAGCATATAGGAGGACATCATGGAAGACAGAGAGCAGAGGTCGGACAAGATGGCCGGGACGCCAGACAGACACCCTGGCCGTAAGCCGCCGATCCGAGAATCGAGTGAGCAGCAAGGCATGGCGCCGAGCGTCTTTGACAAGGACCGCGTCATGCCCATCGGCAAACCGGGCGTCAGAGTCAAAGACGACAAGAAGGGGTGATTGGTTTGCCTGATGCCGGTAAACCTGCACGCAGCGGGATGATGATTTTCGTGCTCGTCATTTTCGTCGTCGCCATTCTCCTGGCGCTCGGATATCTGCTGTTTGCCCATCCCGGCGAGGCGCCCTCGAACGCGCCGGCCGTCCAGTCTGCTCCGACCCAGTAGCGGCGTGTGCGTCCATCATATCTCACAAGCGCCGGCAGCCTTCGGCTTCGGCGCCTCGGTGTCTTCAGCGTTGACGTGGCATCTTCCGCCGTCCTTCATGCTAAAGGTTAGAGCCAGGACGAAGCCCTCCAAACGTGATAAGGCTGTGAAAGACTAAAATACCACTCCTGCTAGAAAAATAGTTGACCTGCCCGATCTCAGCTGCTTTCCTCCCGATAGACCAAGGCGAATGGATCTTGAAGGAGATATCCATGACAGAGCTTGCAAAACCTGTGGCGGTCGATGATGTCAGCAGCGCTTCCGAGAATGACGTGATCTCTGGCAATCTGCTGGATAATGATCTGGCCGGGGCCTCCGGCAACATGTTTCTCAACTCCTTCGATGGCGAGCGAGTTCTTGCCAAGACGGCCGGGCAGGTCACCGATATCGAGGGTGAATACGGCACGTTCCACGTCAAGGCCGACGGCTCTTACACCTATACGCTGAACGAGGCCGCCAAGGCGGGCTTCGTTGACGGGATGACGCTGACGGAGACGATCGGCTATAAGATTTCCGACGGCGCCGGCAATACCGATGTCGACCATTTCAACCTCGACATTCACGGGGTCACGAGCCCACCGGTCGCGGTCGACGACGCCTTCTCCTTCCGCGAAGGAAGCGAGATGGCCCGCAACGTGCTCGCCAATGATCACGCGGGAGAGGCGGGCACGCTCTTCCTGCGTTCGGTCGAGGGCACGAGCATTCCTGCCGGTCAGGGGCAAGGGCAGACGACCGACGTGGCGGGTGAATTCGGCACCTTCCATTTCGCAGGCGATGGAAGCTTCACCTACGATCTCAATCCGGCCGTCAAGGCGGGCCTCGATGATGGCGAGCATGTCACGGAGAAACTCCAATATTACAAGGTCTCCGACGGCGCCGGTCACGCGGATGCCGGCGTGATCACCCTGACCGTCGACGGCGTGACGGACGGGAAGTCGTTGAATACCCATCATGTCGAGGCCCAGGCGGATGTCGTGCGCCCCTTCCTGGACCATTACGAACTCCAGGGGGTCGCAATCGATCCGCTAACGGGCAAGTATTACGTCAGCTCCGGCCATGGTTTCCCAGATGGTCCCATGGTGAGCATTTACGACAACGCCGCGGCATTTGAAGCCGACCATGCCAGCGGCGCCATCTCTTTTGGCGACTATGACAAGGGCGAATATGACATCGGCGGAACCTATTTTTCGGTCCGCGGCGGCGAGATCATCGGCCGAACCAACGAGGCGAGAGGCCAGGAGGATCCTTTCCCCGATCAGACCTATCTCGCAAAGTGGGATGCCGCGGACGGATCGTCCGATCAGCGGGGCGACCCAATCCCGGGCCTTATCGGCGAGAATGGGGCGGGTACGTTCGACTGGGGTGGATTCACGGCCGTCAATACGATGCAGGATTCGACCGGCATTTACGTCGTCGGCCGCATCAATGATTCCACCTGGCAGGTCTCCAAAATCGATCCCGAAACGCTGAGCCCGATCGAATCCAAGACCTTCGCCGCCGGCGGGCTCGGCTACGGCTTTGCCGTCGACGGCACCTTCTTCTTCGGCGATTCCTCCAGCAGCGAGCATATCGGCACGGCCTTCGACTTCGAAACCGGAGTCAAGACAACGGTTGACGTCAACATTGCCATACCGGGAGACGACTTGATCACCAACGTGGTCTATGACTCAGCGGCGGATAATCTCTACATCACCAACACCGGGATCGACGAAATCTCCGTGGTGCACAATATCTCGGACGTCCTGTTCGTTTAGAGCATGATGCCGAAAAGTGTGAGCGGTTTTCGGACGACGTCATGCTCTAACTATATAATGTAGAACAGGATTCAGATTTTGGGCCGACCCGGCCTAAAATCATCCTGTTCTAGCGCATCGGCGCGAAAATCGGGATCGATTTTCGGAAAGCACGATGCGAGGACGAGGCGTCTCCGGCTGCCCCGGCAGCAAGAGCGGCGAGCCCTGTGGAACATGGATGGCGGCCGACGCCTTCAGCCGGCCGCGTGGACCGGTTTCGGCCGATGATTTGGAACCATGATCCCACCGTACTGTTTAACTGGAAGGCGCGGAAGCGCAGATAACGGGGATGCCGATTGCCGGCCAACCCGGTAATGACGATGGGCCTTTCGGTTCGCCTATGGAGGAACACGACATGCAAACGACCCGATCGAAAGAACTGGCGGACGAATACCTGCGGCTCGGCGGCAAACGGCTGGCCAAGATCGATGACAATATCGTTAAAATCCGCCACTGGGAGGATGACACGCCGGAGGCCGAAGCCTTCTGGCAGAAGCACATTGAGCCGCTGGATGACAAGCGCCGCGTAGAGGTCGAAACGCACCTTCCGACGATCAACGACTGGTGATCGCGGCGATTCCCCCGGAGCGCATGACATTGATGCATGAACAGCGCCGCGCGTCTGAAAAGACGCGGCAGGCTGTCGTGCTCGGATATGGCGCGCCGCTGCGCTTACTGCAGCGTGCGCGTCTGGATCTGTTCGGCGGCGTGAGGCGCGGATGCAGGCAGCGGGCTGCCTTCGAGGCCGGTCGCCACCACCGAGACGCGGAACTTGCCGTCGAGGCTGCGGTCGAAGATCGCCCCGACGACGATATCGGCGTCTTCCTGCACTTCGTCGCGAATGCGGCTAGCCGCCTCGTCCACTTCGAACAGCGTCATATCCGAACCGCCGGAAATTGAGATCAGCACACCCCTGGCGCCCCGCATTGAGATATCGTCGAGAAGCGGGTTGGCGATTGCTGCTTCCGCCGCCTTCATCGCGCGGCTCTCACCGGAGGCTTCGCCGGTGCCCATCATGGCACGGCCCATGCCTGACATGACCGACTTCACGTCGGCAAAATCGAGGTTGATCAAGCCTTCCTTGACGATCAGATCGGTGATGCAGCCGACGCCGGCATAGAGCACGCGGTCGGCCGTCATGAAGGCATCTGCGAATGTCGTTTTTGCATCAGCGATGCGGAAGAGGTTCTGATTGGGAATGACGATGACCGTATCGGCCGCCTGGCGAAGCGCCTCGATGCCGATTTCCGCCATCCGCATGCGGCGGTTGCCTTCGAAGGTAAAGGGCTTGGTGACGACGCCGACCGTCAGGATGCCGGCGGCACGCGCAGCGCGGGCGATGACAGGTGCAGCACCCGTGCCCGTTCCACCGCCCATGCCGGCGGTGACGAAGCACATGTGCGAGCCGGCCAGGTGATCCATGATCTCATCGAGCGACTCTTCGGCAGCCGCATGGCCGACCTCAGGCAGCGAACCGGCGCCGAGACCCTCCGTCACATTCGCGCCAAGCTGGATGCGGCGCGTCGCCTTGGAGGTGGCCAGCACCTGAGCATCCGTGTTTGCGGCGACGAATTCGACGCCTGCCAGCTTTTCCGCGATCATATTGTTGATCGCATTGCCACCACCGCCGCCGACGCCGATGACTGTAATATGCGGCCGTAGTCCAGAAATGCCGCTCTTGGCGTCCGACATCGCGCTCTCCTTTGATGCTTCGTTCATGCCCACCCTCGTTTGCGGACGGCGAATCGTGCGTCAGGATACGCGAGCAACAAGGCAGAGGCGAGGCGAAAGACGTCTCGAGGGCGGCCACCTTTTCACATGACGGCCTTTTCGACAGGAATGCTTCGGTGACCGCCGCTCACCGAAGCGCGCTGCGGTCTTCGAGGGTGATCTTTCCGCGATGGGCTCGCGCGGCAATTCGGGATCGTCGAGCGTCGCCTCGGTCATGCACGTGTTGGAGCGGGCGGCGGCGTTTCCACTCGCACGGAAAAGAGGGCTGCGGCGACATCAGCGCGTTATCGTGCTCGCGGTCGTCACCGCCCAGGGACGCTTCGACGACGGCTTTGTGCATGCGAGCTACCTCGTTCGTTAGGATGGACGAACCGAAGCGCTGCGTCCGCCGAAAGGTCCCCCGCACAGACGATTTGCAGAATTCGATCACAGGCCGTGACGGGCGTGAACCAAAGCCGCGCTGCGGTGTTTACAGACACGCCCTATAACTCCGAAAGGAACGCTTTTCATGCAACGACTTCTGCTATCAGGCCTTGCCCTTGCCGCAATCGCCGGCACCGCTTTTGCCCAACAGCCGCCCGCTCCGCCATCCGCCGGGAAGCCGCCTGTGGCGGGCGATCCGGCGTCACCGCCGCCTTCGCCGTCTCCGTCTCCGTCTCCGTCTTCCTCTGATGACGACGAGCGGATGATGGGCGAGCCGGATGCAAGACCGGGAGATCGCCCCGATTACCGCTGGCATGGTCGGAGAGGCGACATGGGGTTCCGTGGCGACGGGGGCTTCCGTGGTCATCGCCCGCTGCCTCCGCCGCCGTCCAAGGCAGCCCATTTCCGGATCGAGGATGGGAACACCCGGATCGATCTGAAGTGCGCCGAGGACGAACCGATGAAGGCCTGCGCCGATCTGCTGCTCCAGGTGATGGACCGCCTGCAGGGGCAGGACTGATCATCCGCGCTTGAGGCGGGTGCAACACGATGATGCAACCGCCCGCGTTTTCTCGCGGGCGGTTTTGCGCGTTTCTCGGGGCCGTGACACCGCCGTCGAAGTTAAACGCCGCCCTGTAAACCTTAGGGAATGATGCAGCCACCCGAATTGGTCGATTCCTCGTCATGAGGATTTACGGTCGGCGACTGAGGGGCGTTGGCTCACCGCGTGACGCGGGCTGCCGACGTTGTGGAGTAGCGGTCGCCGTGGATCTCGATGCCTGAGAAGACCGCGTCGATCTCGGCCAGTTCTTCCGATGTGAAGGTGATGTCGGCGGCGGCGATATTCTCTTCCAGCCGGTGCAGCTTGGTGGTGCCGGGAATGGGAACAATCCAAGGCTTGCCCGCCATAAGCCAGGCGATGGCGATCTGGGCTGCGGTCGCGTTTCTGCGAGCGGCCATCGCCTCGATCGCATCGACCACCGGCTGGTTTGCCTTGCGGTTTTCGGCCGAGAGGCGCGGATTGGTCTTGCGGTGGTCGTTGCCGCCGTCGAAACTAGTGTTCTCGTCCATCTTGCCGGCCAGAAACCCGCGGCCGAGCGGGCTATAGGACACGAAGCCGATGCCGAGCTCTTCGACGACGGGCAGGATTTCCTTTTCCGGGTTGCGCCACCAGAGCGAATATTCGCTTTGCAGGACGGTGACCGGTTGGACCGCATGGGCGCGGCGGATGGCTTCGGCGCCTGCTTCGGAGAGGCCGAAATGCAGCACTTTTCCGGCGCCAATCAGATCCTTCACCGTGCCTGCCACCTCTTCGATCGGCACGGCAGGGTCGACCCGATGTTGGTAGAAGATATCGATGCGATCGGTGCGAAGCCGCCGGAGGGCTTCTTCGACGACCACACGGATGCGTTCTGGCCGGCTATCCAGGCCGACTTCCGGCCGGCCATCTTTGAAGCCGAATTTCGTCGCGATCACCACCTCATCACGGATCGGCGCCAACGCCTCGCCGACGAGTTCCTCGTTGGTGAACGGCCCGTAGGCCTCGGCCGTATCGAAGAAGGTTACGCCGCGGTCGTGGGCCGCGCGTAAGAGCGCAATGGCATCGCCACGCTCCATCGCCGGCCCGCGGTGGTAGTTCAGCCCCATGCAGCCGAAACCGATCGCCGATACGTCAGGGCCTCTTTGGCCGAGCTTGCGCTTGATCATCTGATGTCCTCCTCAGGTTGATCGCAACCTAAGGGCAAAGGCTGGTATTGATTAGCCGGTGATATCGGCATGGGCTTATGAGTTGGATTCATGAATGTCGCCCGGCGAACTGGGAAGCAGCGAACTGCAAAGGGCGGGCGAGGGCGCGTTTGCGCTAGAGGCCGATGGCTTGGCGTCATGACGCCAGCCGGAAGGCTCCGCTTTGCACGGCTTCGATAACGGCGCCCAGCGTCTCTTTCCTGTCTTGCCCATCCGTCGACAGAACATGTCGCTCAAACGCACCCAGCGATGAAAACTGTCGATGGAGCTCTGCAATAGGGCCGAGGTCGGTCAGCGTGTTGCCGCCACGCTCCCGGCAGCGCCGGATAGCGACATCGAGCGGCGGACGCAGAACCACGTAGTGGAGGGGTGCCGCGGTTTTCCGGAACGGTTCCAGGAACCACGGCCCGACGATGCCATCCACGACGACGAAGTAGCCGCCGCCGGCATAGCCTGCCGCCGCCTTCGTCAACACGTCGACGACAACGATATTCTGTTCATGAGCTTCCGGCAGATAGGGCGGGATCACGCCGTTCTTGATGAAATGCCAGAAGTCGTCGGAATGAAGATGGACCTTCGGCGAGCCGGGCTCGCTGGCGAGCGCCTCGGCCGTCGTGGTTTTTCCCGAGCCCGGCGGCCCGGTGAGAATGAGAACTTCGCCCGTGTGGTTCATAGCATGGCAATTTCGCACGAAGCGGCATCGTTTCGCAATTGGCCGATAGGGGGTCGGCAATAGCCCGGCATGACCCGCTTCGTTCCGAAGAAGAAGCCGCTGAAGCGGCAGCTACTCCGGTAGCCCCGCCATCCTGAGAGCCTCGATATATCGGCTGCGATCGTCTGGCCGCCGGAATGGTGGCAGCACGTCTGCGAGATTGGAAAGCCGGAGGGCGGGATCCATCAGGCACAGGCGAGCGATCGTTTCCCGGGCTTGCGCAAGCCGCCCGGCCATGGCCAGGCTCGCTGCCATCACGCGCATGGCGCTCGGGTAGTTCGGCTGGTGCCGTAGCGATTTTCCTGCCCAAGCGGCAGCGTCTTCATAGTGACCGACGCAAAAATGCGCGAGCCCGGTGTTGAACTGCCAAGCAAACAAGCGCGGATCCAAAGGGCTGAGGCGCATGGCAAGGGCTGCGTGTTCGACGGCCTTATCGGGCTCGCCGAGGCAAGCCTTCACCCAGCTGCTGACGCCGAGTGCAGCCGCCAGGTTCGGGTTGAGGAAGAGGGCGCGATCGATGCAGGCCGCACTGTCGTCGAGGTCACCGCCGACATAACCGATGACATATCCGCCGTAGGTGAGCGCAACCGCATCGTCCCAGCCGAGTTCGACGGCTCTCCTCGCCAGACTGGTCGCTTCGGACGTCTCGTCTGCGGGATTGAGCATCCAGCCGTTGCTCTTTCGTGTGGCGTAGCACCGCGCTGCCCGTGCATAGGCTATGGCAAACTCCGGGTCACGCTCGATCGCCTTCATGAAAAGCCGCAGGGCCTCATCGATGTCGATCTGTTGGTGACCGTCCGGTCGGAGGCCGCCAGGCCGCGGAGATAGTAGTCGTAGGCGTCGAGGCTCTCGGTCGGCTTGCGTTTGGCACGCTCGATCTCGGCCTCCTCCACTTTCGGCGTTATGGCGCCGACGATGCTCGAGGCGACCTGATCCTGAAGGTCGAAAACATTCGCCAGCGTTCCGTCAAAACGATCGGCCCAGAGGTGTGCACCCGTCGACGTGTCGATGAGCTGGCCGGCAATGCGCAGGCGGTCACCCGTGCGACGCACGCTTCCTTCGACCACATAGCGAACATCAAGCTCGCGCCCGACCTGCTTTATGTCGACCGCCTGACCTTTGTAGGTGAAGCTCGAATTCCGTGCGATGACATAGAGGTGGCGGAATTGAGCAAGCGCGATGGTGACGTCCTCGACGATGCCGTCGGCAAAATATTCCTGCTCCGCGTCGCCGCTCAAATTCTGGAACGGCAACACCGCAACCGATGGCCGATCGTGATGTTCGTCGGGGCCGCGAAGACCTGCGGCTGTGAGGGGACGTCGACGCCACGCGCTGTCCGCCGATGTTCCGACCCCTGCCGAGATTGCAGCGAAGCGGCCAAGGAGGAGGTCTCTGCCTCGGGTTCTGCCTGAAGGTGCTTCCTCAAGAACGCCCGACAGGCTTCGTACTGACGCAGGGCCGCGTTCTCGTGACCCCTGAGAGCGTGGATCCGCATCAGCGCCCGATGGGCGGCCTCCATGGTCGGGTCCATGGCGAGCAGCCGTTCGGCCAACCCTTCGCAGGTCGATTCTTCCGCGGTGCCCTGCTCGGAAAGCGCGTGGCTCAGCCGCTCCACCAGTTGCAGCGCCTTGCGTTGATATGTGCTCCGATAGGGGCTGAACCACTCGTCCAATTCGTCCGGAATGGCCTCGCCTGACAGCACCTCGCCGCGGTAGAGATCGGCGGCAACGGCGAGATCGGCCGTCCGGCCTGCCTCCAGTTTACGGTCGAAGATCGAAATGTCGGTTTCTTCAGGACCTGCTATCAGCGCGACGGTCTCCTGATCCCCGTCAATGTAGACGGTGGCATCGCCGCCGGCCGGAAACGATCGCCGGATATCGACCAGTGCCTGGCGCAGACTATTGCGGGCCTGCTCACTGCTTCGTCCCGGCCAAAAGGCTTCGGAAAGCAGTTCCCTGCGATGGCCGCGGCGGCCTCCAAGCACGAGAGCAGCAAAGAGAAGCGACGTCTTGCGCGTGGTGAAGCGAACCTGCCGGTGCTCCGGCGAAGTCACTTCGAGGCCACCCAGCAACCTGATGCGCACAGATCGTCCCCCAGATTTCGACTGCCGCCGCAGAATAGCATTTCGGCAAAGAGTTTTAACACCGATTTAGCGGCGGCTTGTCGACGTTTTCCCGGCCGTTCACGCTGAGCCGAACAGCGCGAAAACACCCGCGTGGCAGGCTCCCACTTGCAAATCTCACAGATGGGAGACTGAAAATGGCTCACACGGAAACTCATGCCGGCATCAGCGCGCCGGAAAGACAGGTGTTTGGGTTCGGGCCGAACAGTCTGGCAACCGTCGTCACCGCCCTGCGGGCGTGGCGGCGGGCCGTGGTTAGACGGAAGGCACTGACAGAGTTGACGCCCGATCAGTTGAGGGACATCGGTTATCCCCGGGATGACATCGGTCACCCCCAGGACAATCGACCCGTGCTCGAAATCAAAGCAGGTCTGATGACGGAGTTGATGTCGATGCGGTGATCAAAAAAGTGACGGTGCGGACGTGGCGCTGCTGGTCGACAAGGCGAGATCCAAGGCGCAAGGTTCGCGATTGGCAGACTATTGATGCCTCCGAGGACGTCATGCCGACTGATTTTCAGCAAGCACAGCCCCGTCAATCATTGGCGGGGCTTTTTGCTGTCCGGCAACGCCGATCGGTCTGGCCGCTGGAAAAATACGGAAGGAACATCAATTATGACCGGACGCTGGAACGATAGGGACGGCACGGCATGATCGATCATATCACCATTGCAGCGAGTGACCTTGAGAAGAGCAAATTGTTCTACGAACGCGCTTTCGAGCCTCTGGGTTATCGCCTCTCTTTCGGGAAGGATAACGTGTTCTGGGCCTTCGATGTTGGCGGCAGCCTGTTCGAGATCCAGCACACCGACGACAAGCCGCCCCTGACGCGTGTGCACGTTGCCTTCCGGGTCCGAAGCAGGGCGGAGATCGAGGCGTTTTATCGCGCCGCGCTCGAAGCCGGCGCGAGGGATAATGGCGCGCCCGGCCCGCGGCCGGAATATGAAGAGAACTATTATGCCTGCTTCGTTCTCGATCCCGACGGATACAATATCGAAGCGATGCTCAATGAGCCGGCGCCGCAGGGGTGAGGCGCAGGCTCCGCCCAAAGATTGCAATCGAGGGGAGGGATATGTCGAGCTTCAGGAACGCCGTTGTCTCTTTGCCTGGCCAGGAGCGCGTGGCGAGGACGCCCTTTGGCGCGATGATCGTCATCCATGCCACGGCCGCCGAGACCGGCGGCGCGTTCGGGATGTGGGAAACCTTCACGCCGCCGGGTCATGGTCCGGCCCCGCACACGCATACCCGGGAGATGGAAGTCTTTCGGGTCGTTCGCGGTCTCTATCGATTCCAATGCGGCGACGAAGCGTTCGACGCGCCTGTGGGAACCGTCGTCGTTCTGCCGCCGCATGTACAACACAGCTGGCGAAACATAGGCGACGAACCCGGCCAGATGTTCGGCACGGTCACGCCCGGCGGCTGCGAGCAATTGTTCATCGATATCGAGGCTTTTGGTGCCGATACGCCTGAGAAAATCGCGGTGATCGAAGCGCGACTGGGGATCATCAACGACATCACGCTGGCGCTCGGATTGACAGGAGCGGCCAGCGCATGACGCATGTGCCGCCGCTCGATCCGCTGTCGAGCCTGATCGAGAATTTTCAGCAGCGCGGTGGCACGATCTGGGCCTGCCCGCCCTGCGTGACCTCCCGCGGTTACAAGAAGGAAGACTTGCTCGACGGCGTCGTCATCGTCGGTGCCATGCATGCCGAGATCAAGGAAGGTGCTGCAACGCTGTCGTTCTGATCGGGGAGCTGAGCCGGGCGGGAGTTTGGGCGGCGTCTCTCGCCGGCATCGTCAGTTTTCCGGGCGGACGACAAGCGCGAGGGAAGCGCAAAGCGCCTATTCTTGCGCTCGGCAAGATACTTGTGAGATTGTATCGATATACATGCGATAATGCCTGATGCGGGCAGCGCGGGGGCTTCGATGACATCCGTGAGGGTCAATGAGCTGATATCGGTGGCGGGGCAGCCCGACGCTGCAGGTTTTGCCGCCTTCGCGGCTGATGGCTTTGCCGCCGTCATCAATGCCCGACCGGATGGCGAGGAGCCGGGGCAGCCGGGCAATACGGCGGAAAAGGTGTCCGCCGCTGCCGCCGGCCTCGCCTACAGCTTCGTGCCGGTGAAGGGGACCGAGATCACCGAGGCCGATATCCGCGCCTTCCAGGCGGCCGTGACGCAGGCGAAGGGACCGGTCGTCGCCCATTGCAAGAGCGGCACGCGGGCGCTGACGCTCTATGCGCTGGGCGAGGTGCTGGACGGGCGGATGAGGCGCGGGGATATCGAGGCCTTCGGTCAAAACCTCGGCTTCGATCTTACCGGCGCGCGCCGCTGGCTGGAAAAGCGGTCAGGGCAGGCGGCTCATGTGAAGGCTTTCTTCGAGCCCCGCACCTGCAGTGTGCAATATGTCGTTTCCGACCCGGCGACGAAACACTGTGCCATCATCGACCCGGTGCTCGATTTCGACGAGATGTCGGGAGCGACGGGGACGGTGAATGCCGACGCCATCCTTGCTCATATCGAAAGCGAAGGGCTGACGGTCGCGTGGATCCTCGACACGCATCCGCATGCCGATCATTTCTCCGCAGCGCATTATCTGCATGAGAAGACCGGCGCGCCGACGGCGATCGGCGCACATGTCACCGATGTGCAGAAGCTCTGGAAGGAGATCTACAACTGGCCGGCGCTTGAAACCGACGGCTCGCAATGGGACCGGCTGTTTGCCGATGGCGACACGTTCGAGATCGGTGCGCTTAAAGCCCGCGTGATGTTTTCGCCCGGGCACACACTCGCCTCAATCACCTATCTGATCGGTGACGCCGCCTTCGTGCACGACACGGTGTTCACGCCGGATTCCGGCACGGCGCGCACGGATTTCCCGGGCGGCAGTGCTGCCGCCCTCTGGCACTCGATCCAGTCCATCCTGTCGCTGCCCGAGGAGACCCGTCTCTTTTCCGGCCACGACTATCAGCCCGGCGGCCGGCACCCGCGGTGGGAAAGCACGGTGGCGGCGCAGAAGCGCGCCAATCTTCATATCGCGGGTGTTGACGAGCCCGGCTTCGTGACGCTGCGCCAGGCGCGCGACCGCACGCTGCCCAAGCCGAAGCTGATGCTGCACGCGCTGCAGGTGAATATCCAAGGCGGGAGATTGCCGGAGCCGGAGGGGAATGGCAGGCGGTATCTGAAGATACCGCTGGATGCGTTGTGAGGGGCGTGGCGGCGAGGAAATGGCCGCCGTCATGACCCTCGCTAGCTATGCCTGGGGTCTGGCAATCGGTATCGCGGCATTTGCATGTCTGGCCGCAGCGCTCCTAGTACTTCGTCTCTCGACCGATCTTACCGTCACGATGGTCGGCGCCTTCATGGCCGGGTTCGTTGCCTATGAAGGCGTGCTGTTTGCCGCAACGGCGGTGCTTCCATCAGGTAAGGGCGCGTTTTCGGCAGCGGTCGTGGCTGATTGATCAATTCTCTCGCGGCGATTGGGCTCATCTGCTGCATGCCGGCGCGGCAGCCGGCCGTGCGCTCGTCGCAAGACAGCCGGGACCGGTGTTGTCTTAGGCTTGAGGTGCCGGAAACCGCATTGCCTCGCGCAGCAACTTAATAGCCTCTGAGACCGATGGTCCTCTGACTGGTGGCGGCTCTGCGCGTTCACAGAACTCCCGCCAGACAAACAGCGTCAGTTCTGCGCCATCCGTTGCGGTTTCCTCCGGTCCCTCTGCGAAATTCTCCAGCAGACGATATCGCGCGTCCTTCCAGAACAACTCCTCCACCCAGTCATATATCGTGATCACATGGAAATGGATCGGATAACCGGGCGCATGTCCATACCGGCCGATATAGACGCGCTGCGCATTCAATTGCCGTTTCAGCGTACTCTGAGCCCTTGCGAGTAATGGGCCGAATTCGGCCAACGCATCTTCAGGCAAATCCGACAGATCGTTGGTATCGGTCTTGGAACTGATCATGAGGTAACCGGGAAGGGCGGAGTTCATGCGGTGGTTCACAAGCCATCCTGCCGTCTCGACAACGTGAAAGTGCTGAGGGATTTCCACGGACTGCCTCTTATCCTGAGCACCCTTCAGGGGCTTCGATGAATTCAGCTAGAGTCTGGTATTTTGGCGATGTGCGAAAGGACGCTGTAACACATTGGATTGCTGTATCATTTTATTCTTAAATCGACACCGATTTAAGGTATGGGTTGAGATGGCAGCCGGCAACGGTTATCTCAAGCCGACCTGCAAGCGGATCGTCCGCGAACGACAAGGCGCATAGCTTTCATGATCCCCGATTTCCTCGTCACCCATTCCGGTGGCTTTCATGCCGACGAATTGCTGTCGAGCGTCATCTTGACCCGCCTTTTCCCGCAGGCGCGTATAGTCCGCAGCCGGGCGCCGGAGTGGATCACGCCGGGCGAAGACCGGATCATTTATGATGTCGGCGGAACCTATGATCCTGCTGCCGGGATATTCGATCACCACCAGCGCGCCGCGCCGCTACGCGACGATGGCCAGCCCTACAGCTCGTTCGGCCTGATCTGGAAGCATTATGGCCGTGATTATCTGGCAGCCTCCAGCCTTCCCGAAGCACATGTGGAAGCGATGCATGGCTCTTTCGACGCCAGCTTCGTGCTGCCGATCGATCTGACCGACAATGGCGCGTTTAGCCCGTCGGGGCCGCTGGCCGCGCTGACGCTGCCGGCGCTGCTGGAGACCCTGAAACCGGTTTTCGACGAGACGGCCCCTGAGGCCGACGATCGCGCCTTCCACGCGGCCCTTGCCATTGCCCGCAGTTTCGTCGAGGCCAGGATCGCCCAGAGTGCCGCAAAATTGCGGGCCGAGGCGATCGTGCATCGGGCAATCGAGGCGGCGGGAGAGGGGCGTGTTCTGGAATTGCCGAGGGGGATGCCCTTCCGTCCCGCCATCGTCAAGGCGGGCGCCGATCACCTGCTGTTCGTCGTTCATCCGCGCGAAAAGGACTGGTGCGTGACCGGCATTCGCCGCGGCGACGAGGGCTTCGAACTCCGGGCCGACCTTCCGGCGACCTGGGCCGGGCTCACCAATGGCGCACTGGAGGCGGTTTGCGGCATAGAGGGCGCGAGCTTCTGCCACAACGGCCGCTTCATTGCCGCCGCCAGAACCCGCGAAGCCGCGCTTTCCATGGCCGAGTTGGCGGTAAAGGAGACGCTTTCGATCAGGGCATAGTCGCGGCAATTGAGGTGGCGCGGGGCCTGCATCATCTGCGCCGGATCCGCCGACATCAGATTGCGTCCATGTGGCCCACCGGAACGGATTGACTTGCACCCGCGAAGGACTAAGCTTTAAGGATAGAACCACTACCCGCACGCGAATGATTGTAAAGGGTGCGAGTGGCTGGCGACCTTTGGGAGGATGAGGTTTGCCGTGGATTACCGTGTTGTTCTGCTGATCGCCGCATCCGTTATTGCCCTTTTCCCTGGTAGCGCCGGGGCACAGGAGGGCGACGTGACGGCGGGTGCTGCCGTTTTCAAGAAATGCGCGACCTGTCATATCGCTGATTCCGATACGAACAAGGTTGGCCCGTCGCTGAACGGGCTGTTCGGCCGGAAGGCCGGAACGCATCCGAACTTCGCTTATTCGGCCGCAATGAAGGCGGCCGGAGACGGCGGTCTCGTCTGGGACGAGGCGACGCTACGCGAGTATCTGCACAATCCTAAAGCGAAGGTGAAGGGCACCAAGATGGCCTTCGTCGGCCTGAAGGACGATCAGGAGATCACCGATCTCATCGCCTATCTGAAGCAATACTCAAAATGACAGGCGATATTCCAACTGGGGGCTTTACTCCAAATGACGGGTCGCGGCCGGTGGCGCGTGCCTAAATTGCCGTAATTGCCGATATTTTCTATCTGTGCGATAATAAAGACGAACTTTTTACGGAATGCGGTTTCACGGGTCACTGCTCGAGGAGGAGCGGACATGGCTGTCGTGCTGATCCTCGTCCTGATTGTCGTCGGCTCCGTGCTGTTCCATGTGCTGAGCCCGTGGTGGTGGACGCCGATCGCGTCCAACTGGACCTATATCGACAGCACCCTCGTCATCACCTTCTGGATCACCGGCATCGTCTTCGTGGCGGTGGTTTCGTTCATGGCCTATTGCGTCTTCCGCTTCCGGCACAAGCCAGGCAACCGGGCGCATTATGAACCCGAGAACCGCAGGCTGGAACTGCTGCTGGGAGGGGGAACGGCGGTCGGCGTTGCGGCGATGCTGGCGCCCGGCCTGATCGTGTGGAACCAGTTCATCACGGTGCCTGCCGATGCCGCATCGGTCGAGGTCGTCAGCCAACAATGGCAGTGGAGCTTCCGGCTGCCCGGAGCCAACGGAAAGCTCGGCCGGGCCGAGACGCGCGACGTCACCCCCGAAAATCCGCTCGGTCTCGACAAGAATGATGCAAGCGGCCTTGACGACGTCATCATCGAGGGCGGCGAGCTGCATCTGCCGATCGGTAAGCCGGTGCACATCTTGCTGCGTTCGGTCGATGTGCTCCATGATTTCTACGTGCCGGAGTTCCGCGCCAAGATGGACATGATCCCCGGCATGATCACCTATTTCTGGTTCACGCCGACGCGGACAGGGACCTTCGAGATTCTCTGCGCCGAACTCTGCGGCGTCGGCCATCCTCAAATGCGCGGCACCGTCGTCGTCGACGAGGATGCGGACTACCAGACCTGGCTCGGGCAGCAGCAGACATTCACCCAGTTGACGGCGTCATCGGGAGAGCCGCCGCCGGCAAACTGAACCGGCCAGGACGGCCGCGTGCCGGTTAAAGGAACCGGCGGGAAGGGAAGAGAGATCATGGTCGAGATTCCATCCGGCAGCATCCCATCCGCTGAAGTCGAGGATGTCGAGCTCTATCATCCACATAGCTGGTGGACGAAATATGTGTTCAGCCAGGATGCGAAAATCATCGCCGTGCAATATTCGATTACCGCCATCTCGATCGGCTTGGTGGCGCTGGTGCTTTCCTGGCTGATGCGGATTCAGCTCGCCTTTCCCGGCGCTCTCTCCTTCATCGATGCCGATCACTATTACCAGTTCATCACCATGCACGGCATGATCATGGTGATCTATCTCCTGACCGCGCTCTTCCTCGGCGGCTTCGGCAATTACCTCATTCCGCTGATGGTCGGCGCCCGCGACATGGTGTTCCCCTACGCCAACATGCTGAGCTACTGGATCTATCTGCTTGCGGTGCTGATCCTCGTTGCCGGCTTCTTCGCCCCCGGCGGCCCGACAGGGGCCGGCTGGACGCTTTATCCGCCGCAATCGGTTCTGTCAGGCACGCCCGGCGGCAAGGACTGGGGCATCCTCTTGATGCTCTCCTCGCTGATCGTCTTCATCATCGGCTTCACCATGGGCGGGCTGAACTATGTGGTGACGGTGCTGCAGGGGCGGGCGCGCGGCATGACGCTGATGCGCATGCCGCTCACCGTCTGGGGCATCTTCACCGCCACCGTGATGGCGCTGCTTGCCTTTCCGGCACTCTTTGTCGCCTGCGTCATGATGCTGTTCGACCGCGTGCTCGGCACCAGCTTCTTCATGCCCGCCATCGTCGAGATGGGCACGCAGCTGCAGCATGGCGGCGGCAGCCCGATCCTCTTCCAGCACCTGTTCTGGTTCTTCGGCCATCCCGAGGTCTATATTGTAGCACTTCCTGCCTTCGGCATCGTTTCGGACCTGATCAGCACGCATGCGCGCAAGAACATCTTCGGCTACCGCATGATGGTCTGGGCGATCGTCATCATCGGTGCGCTGAGCTTCGTCGTCTGGGCGCACCACATGTATGTCAGCGGCATGAACCCGGCCTTCGGCTTCTTCTTCGCCACCACGACGCTGATCATCGCGGTACCGACGGCCATCAAGGTCTATAACTGGGTGCTGACGCTGTGGCGCGGCGACATCCACCTGACGCTGCCCATGCTCTTTGCGCTCGCCTTCATCGTCACCTTCGTCAATGGCGGCCTGACCGGCCTCTTCCTCGGCAACGTCGTCGTCGACGTGCCACTGTCGGATACGATGTTCGTCGTCGCGCATTTCCACATGGTCATGGGGGTGGCGCCGATCCTCGTCATCTTCGGGGCGATCTATCACTGGTATCCGAAGGTGACGGGACGCATGCTGGACGAGGTGCTCGGCCAGATCCACTTCTGGATCACCTTCCTCGGCACCTATGCAATCTTCTTCCCAATGCATTATCTCGGCCTGCTCGGGGTGCCGCGCCGCTACTTCGAGATGGGAGAGACGGCCTTCGTTCCGCCTTCGGCCCATACTTTGAATATCTTCATCACCGTCATGGCGCTCGTCGTCGGGGCCGGGCAGATGGTGTTCCTGTTCAATCTGGTCTGGAGCCTTTTCCGGGGCAGGGAGTCCGGCGGCAATCCATGGAGGGCAACGACGCTCGAATGGCAGACGCCGCAGACGCCGCCCGCGCACGGCAACTGGGGCAAGGACCTGCCCGTCGTCTACCGCTGGGCCTATGACTACAGCGTACCGGGGGCGGCTGAGGATTTCATTCCGCAGAATGTGCCGGCAAGCGATGGCGTCACCCGGGAGGTTCCGGCATGAACGTCATCCTGGTCTTCCTGGCAGCCATCGCCGCCATCATCATCTGGTGGCTTTCCGGGCAGCGGTTGACCTCGAAGCCCTGGCTCGAAACCGGCTCTGTACAGCTGCCGGAGCATGACGGCACTGAGCAGCGACAATTGCCGCCGGTGAAGATCGGCCTCTTCGTGTTTCTCAGTGTCGTCGGCGCCGTCTTCAGCCTCGCCGTCAGCGCCTATTTCATGCGCATGGCATCGGCCGACTGGTGGGGCATGCCAGTTCCGCGGCTGCTCTGGGTTAATACCGCAGCACTGGCCTTGAGCAGTGCGGCGCTGCAATGGGCGAGACGAGAAGCGGGGCATGGCCGCATGGAAAGCCTGCGGCCGGCGCTTGTTGCAGGACTGGCCCTTGCTGTCTTCTTTCTCGTCGGCCAGATCCAGGCATGGCGGGAGTTGACAGCGGCCGGCTACGTGCTGGCCGATAACCCCGCCAACAGCTTCTTCTATATGCTGACCGGCCTGCACGGCCTGCATATCCTCGGCGGGCTTGCCGTGCTCGCGCACACGACGGGCAGGGCATTTTCAACGGATGTCGCGCCGGACAGGCTGCGCCTCAGCGTCGATCTCTCCGCCATCTATTCGCATTTCATGCTCGCCGTCTGGCTGTTGCTGTTCGCGCTCTTTGCCGGCTGGGCGAATGATTTCATCGATCTCTGCCGCACCCTTCTGAATTAGGAGCTTCGCAGATGGTACAAACTATCGAGACACACGGCGAGCCAGGCCTCCGGCCGGCCGGTCTGCGCGGTGTCGCCGCCGATTTCAGCTCGGATCAGCGCGCCTTCAAGACCGCCTCCTGGGGCAAGGCGATGATGTGGATCTTTCTGCTCAGCGACACTTTCGTGTTCGGCTGTTTCCTGATCGCCTATATGACCGCCCGCATGTCGACGCCCGTCCCATGGCCCAATCCGAGCGAGGTCTTCGCGCTGCATATCGGCGGGCAGGACGTGCCGCTGATCCTGATTGCGATCATGACCTTCGTGCTGATCTCGAGCAGCGGCACCATGGCGATGGCGGTCAATTTCGGCTATCGCCGCGACCGCCGCACGACGGCGATCCTGATGCTGCTGACGGCGCTTCTCGGCGCATGCTTCGTCGGCATGCAGGCCTTCGAATGGACGAAGCTGATCACCGAAGGCGTGCGCCCCTGGGAAAACCCGTGGGGGGCGGCACAGTTCGGATCGACCTTTTTCATGATCACCGGCTTTCACGGCACCCATGTCACGATCGGCGTCATCTTCCTCATCATCGTCGCCCGCAAGGTCTGGCGGGGCGATTTCGACGTGGAACGGCGCGGCTTCTTCACCAGCCGGAAAGGCCGCTACGAGGCCGTCGAGATCATGGGCCTCTACTGGCACTTCGTCGACCTGGTCTGGGTCTTCATCTTCGCTTTTTTTTATCTGTGGTGAGGTCGTCATGAGCGAGACAACGGCGCATGCACAAGTCCAAACGGCGCATGTACAGGCACACACCGGACAGCAGCATCCGCTCCGGCTCTATTTCCTCGTCTGGGGCCTGCTCTTCGTGCTCAGCGCGGCGTCCTACATGGTCGATTATCTCGGCGTCCAGAGCTACTTGAGGTGGACGCTGATCCTGCTGTTCATGATGCTGAAGGCCGGGCTGATCGTCGCCGTCTTCATGCACATGGCCTGGGAACGGCTGGCGCTCGTCTACGCCATCCTGCTGCCGCCGCTGCTGGTGCTGGTTTTCGTGGCGCTGATGGTATCGGAAGCGGACTATACGATTTTCACGCGGGTGGCGTTCTTTGGGACGGGGCCGTAGGGTCTGTTGGACAAGATCGATAGATCAGGGGCAGATTTCGGTCATGACTCGGGAAATCCGGCTTTTTGGCGCTGTTGCGGTCCGACCTGCCGTTCTTGCTCTCATATCCCGGTTCGAAACCGCCACAGGATTCACGGTTGCGGTCAAGTGGGAGCTCAACCCTGTCGTCAAGAAGCAGATTGAAGCTGGGGAAGTCTTTGACCTCGTCATCACCAATCCGAACCTGGTTGAGGATCTGACCGCCTTGGGAAAAATCAAGGCGGGGAGCGAGGTCGCGTTCGGCCGGATCGCAATGGGGGTGGCGGCCAAGGCAGGCAGTCGACCGCTCGACATTGGGTCGGTGGAAGCATTCAAACATGCGTTGAAGAGCGCCAAATCAATCGCCTACGCCAGTGAAGGAAGCAGCGGCGGCTACTTCTCCGGTTTGCTGGAACGCCTGGGAATTGCCGATGAGGTCAAGCCCAAGCTGGTGGCCATATCAGGAGGGCAGACAGCGACGGCCGTCGGCCGTGGCGAGGCCGAGCTGGGCGTTGTTCCGGTGACGTCGATTCTCGCCGCTGCTCGCGAGGTCCTGCTTGTCGGTCGATTTCCGGCAGAACTCCAAAGTTACATCGACTTCGCCATCGGCATCAGCGCCGATTCAACCGACGCAGACGCCGCCAGGCAGCTGTCGGAATTCCTGACGTCGACCGCCATCGACGACATCCTGGCGGCAAAGGGCGTCGAGCGCCGCTGAAAGCCTGCTTGATAAGCAGTGATCGGCTCACGGTTATCGTCTGATTTTCAACGCCTCGGGTCGTTCCCCTTCTTTTCCCAGGATCGCAGCGCACGCCAGAGCACTGTGTTGTCTGCATAACCCAGGACACGCGCAACTTCGGACATCGGTGCGGCATGTCGGTCGCCGAGATAGTGGGCGGCGAGTGTCTGACGGTGCTGGCGAACGAGATCGCGAAGCGATACGCCTTCCTCCGACAGCCGGCGCTGCAGGCTTCGCGGCGACATCTTCAGTTCGGCGGCAAGGGTTGCGACCGTGATCGGCTTGCGGCCGAGATAGATGCTGATCAGAGCCCGGACCTTTTCCGTGACGATATCGCCGGCCGCTGGCTCGTTGACCAGATCGCCGATATGTCGCTCGAGGATCTCGACCAGGCTTTTGTCTTCCGCACGGTGCACACGATCAGCCTCCGCCCTGTTCATGACGATCCGGTTGCCGGATTGGCCGAACAGGATGGGCGCGCCACAGATGCGTTCCAGCACGCTGGCGTCGCGCGGGGCGTGATGCTCGAGCTGGATTTCGGTCGGCCGCCAGCCACGACGGAAACACGAGCGGACGAGCTGACAGGAGGCGGCGATCGTGAATTCGCTGTCCTGCCGGCGCGGCCACATCGCTGGATCGACGATCCGGTAGCTCCAGACAAAATCGCCATTTGCCTCGAACACGCCGGAACTGGTCGCGCCCTGGACCGCGTTCACATATTTCGACAGCCGTTCGAAAGCACTGCGAATGGTCGGCGAGAGCGCAAAGAGCATGCCGATGGGGCCGATGTCGGCGGGCTTGAAGCCGGTGCCCATGCGAGCTCCCAGTGCCGGTTCGCAGGTTATCGTCGCGGCCTCCTCGAACAGCGCGACATAACGCGCCATAGGCAGGACAGCGTAGGGATCTTGCAATTGCGAGCGCAGAATGCCGTGCGAAGCGAGAAGAAGGTCGGTTTTCCCCGATCTTTTATCGATTTGTTGCACCAGCGGGATCAAGACGGAGGCTCGAATTGAAGCAACTGCGGGCATGCGGCTGATCAAATGCGATGCAACTGGCATTTTCAGCGTCTCCGGTGACCGTCGTGGCGCGAATTATCGATTCATTGGCATAAACTGCAATTTCGGGGCCAGATCGCCGCGCTTACCTTCTTGGCAACAAACGAGCAAAGAGGGGTTCTCCATGACACTGGAAGCAAGCATGCCCGCACCATTATCGCCGGAGCGTCGTCTGGCCAGGAACTCGGTCGGCCTCGCCCACATCGTGTTCTTCGTCGTTGCCGCGGCCGCGCCGCTCACGGCCGTCGTCGGCGCTTCGCCGGCCGCCTTTGCTTTTGGCAATGGTGCAGGCGTCCCCGGCGCTTTCGTGCTTGCCGGCCTGCTCTACCTGCTCTTCTCGGTCGGCTTCACCGCCATGAGCCGGCATGTGGGCGGGGCAGGCGCTTTCTACACCTATATCACCCATGGCATCGGCAAGCCGGCCGGCGTGGGTGGCGCCTTCATGGCGCTGGTCACCTACAGCGCGGTTCAGATCGCCATCTATGGCCTGTTCGGTTTCTTCATGGCCAATGCCATAGCGCCGCTTGGGCTGGTCCTGCCCTGGTGGGCCTGGGCCTTCGCAGCACTCGTCGTCGTGCTGATATGCGGTCAGCGCAACATCGCCTTCTCAGGCGCGATCCTCGGCGTCTGCTTGATCGCTGAAATCGCCATATTGCTGGTTCTGGATCTTGCCATCGTCTTTTCAGGCGGCGGACCGGAAGGCATCAGCTTCTCCTCCTTCATGCCATCGTCGGTCTTCGCGCCCGGCCTTGGTGCGGCGCTGGTCTTCGTCATCGGTTCGTTCATCGGCTTCGAAGCGACGGCCATTTTCGGCGAGGAAGCCGAAAATCCGGAAAAGACCATTCCCCGTGCTACCTATGTCGCGGTGCTGCTCATCACACTCTTCTATGCCTTCTCCACCTGGGCAATCGTGCAATTCTACGGTCCAAGCAAGGTGCAGGCCACTGCTGCTGCCAGTCTTGACAGCTTCTACTTCGCCGCCGCCAATTCCGTGCTCGGCGCATGGTCGAGCCAGGTGATGAACGTGTTGCTGATCACCAGCCTGTTTGCCTGCATCCTGTCCTTCCACAATACGCTCAACCGCTATTTCTTCGCCCTGGGCCGTGAAGGCCTGGCCGCACAGGTGCTCGGCAAGGTTCACGCCAAGCATGGCTCACCCTATGCTGCAGGTCTGCTGCAAAGTCTGATGGCGGCCGTCATTCTTGGCCTGTTCGTGATTTTTGGTGCCGATCCTTACACCGTCGTGTTCTCGTGGATGGCAGCGCTTGCAGGTATCGGTATCCTGCTGGTGCAGGTGCTGGTCTCCGTCGCGATTGTCATGTTCTTCCGCAAAACGCCGAACAGATATAGCGCCGCGACCACGATGATCGCTCCGGCGCTGGCGCTGCTTGGCCTCGTTGGTTCGCTGGTGCTGGTCAGTTCCAATCTTTCACTCCTTTCCGGCAGCGAAAGCCCGATCGTCAAGGCTTTCCCCTATGCCATGGTGCTGGTGGGCATTCTTGGCGCGCTGTTTGCGGTCCAGGTCAAGAGATCCAAGCCCGCTCTCTACGCCTCCCTTGGAAAGGTCTTCGAATGAGTGCCGTTGTCGAACTTGCACCCGTCGATCGCCTTCTCGTTCTCGCGGTCGCGATCCTTGCCGGCGCGACGTTGCTGGTTGCCGTTGAGGCGCACGCCTTCTGCTCAGGGTTCTGCATTCATCGAGGCACGATGATGATCGAGACGCAGATCTGCTCCGGTCGATCCTGATCACCGCAGCTTGCGACGCGCCATGGTGCGTCGTCTCTTCCGAAACCAAGAGGCCCAAAACCAAAGAGGTATATCCATGGACGCCGTTGTCACAGTCACCCATCCGCTCGATCCTCTGAGCCTCGCCGAGATCGCTTCTGCCGTTGCCATACTCAAGGATACGCAGACACTCGCACCCACCGTCCGCTTTCCGATAACCCGGCTGGAGGAGCCGACCAAGGTGGATCTTGCCGCCCATCGCTTGGGCGACAGGCTGCCGCGCCTCGCCTTCATCCTGGCGATGGATATCAGCAATGGCGAAACCTTCGAGGGCATCGTAGACCTGACTACCGGCACGGTGTCCTCCTATATCCGGCTGCCTCTTGATGAATTGCCTTATGGCCAGCCGCCCGTCATGCTGTGCGAGTTCGAAACTGTTGAAGGCACCGTCAAATCCGATCCGCGCTGGATCGCTGCCGTCAAGAAGCGCGGCATTACCGACGAGGATATTCCGCTCATCCAGATCGATCCCTTTTCCTCGGGCTATTTTGGCCGCGAATTCGAGAAGGGAAAGCGCATCGTCCGCGCCGTATCCTATTGGCGCGAGGATATCCGTGACAACGGCTACGCGCATCCGATCGAGGGCGTGGTGGCGGTGGTTGATCTGATCACCAACCGGGTGGTCGACCTCGTCGACGATGAGAAGGTCATTCCGGTTCCGAGGAAGAAGCGCAATTATGGCCGCGAAACCTTCCCTGAACCGCGGCCCGATCTCACGCCGTTGCATATCGTTCAGCCGCAAGGACCGAGCTTTACTGTCGACGGCTGGAAAGTCGAATGGCAGAACTGGAGTTTCCGTGTCGGTTTCACCCCGCGCGAGGGCCTCGTTCTGCATGAACTCGGCATCAGGGATCAGGGCAGGCTGCGGCCCGTCGTCTTTCGCGCCAGTGTCACCGAAATGGTCGTGCCCTATGCCGATCCGACAGCGAACCACTATTGGAAGAGCGCCTTCGATGCCGGCGAATATGGTCTCGGACGCCTGGCCAATTGCCTCGAACTCGGCTGTGACTGCCTGGGCCATATTCACTATTTCGACGTGCCGGCGGCGGACGATTTCGGCCAGCCTTTCATCATGAAGAATGCCATCTGCATGCATGAGGAGGATTACGGCATCCTCTGGAAGCATTACGAATTCCGCAACGGTGTTTTCGAAGTGCGCCGTTCGCGCCGCCTCGTCATCTCCTTCTTCGCAACCGTCGGCAATTATGATTACGGCTTTTACTGGTATCTCTACCAGGACGGCACGATCCAGCTCGAAGCCAAGCTCACCGGCATCATCCAGACGGCGGCGGTCGCCAGCGGCGAAATCTATCCATGGGGCGGTATGGTCGATGACAATCTCGGCGGTCCGACCCACCAGCATTTCTTCAATGCGCGCCTGCACATGGATGTCGACGGCGGCGACAATACGGTGACCGAACATGAGTTCGTGCCGCGTCCCTGGGGTGAAGATAATACCTATGGCAATGTCTTCGATACCAGGAGCCGCGTGCTGAAGCGCGAACTTGATTCGCCGGCACTCGCCAATGGCGAGACCGGCCGTTACTGGAAAGTCTCCAACCCCAACATAAAGAACAGCGTCGGCAAGGCGCCGGGCTACAAGATTGTCGTCATGCCGTCGCCGGTTATGCTTGCCCAGCCGGATTCGACCGTTGCCCAGCGCGGCGGCTTCGCCAAGAAACACATCTGGGTCACGGCCTTCGATGCCAGGGAAAAATATGCGAGCGGCGATTATCCGAACGTGCATGCCGGCGGCGACGGCCTGCCGGGTTATGTCAAGCAGAACCGCGAAATCGAGAATGCCGATGTCGTGCTCTGGCATTCCTTCGGCCATACCCATGTCTGCAAGCCCGAGGATTTTCCGATCATGCCCGTGGAATATGCCGGCTTCACGCTGAAACCGAACGGCTTCTTCGCTTCCAACATCGCCATGGACCTGCCGCCGGAAGAAAACAGCCAGAGCGTCGACAATCGCCTGCAGGTGTCGCCTGATAACACCGGAAACGGTTCCTGCTGCCACATTTAGCTGCAATGCTCCACGGCCTGGCCCGCGGCTGACGTCTTCCCGTGAGGCGAGGGCGCTGTAGAGCTGCAGAATGTGTGCCCGACTGTCCCACCCCGGAGGCTCCGTATGGCTGGGGTCTTGTTGTTTCATCACGACAGGGGCCGATGTTTCACACGGCAAGTCGGGAGAGCATCAGCTCTGCCGGGCCGCCGCGATGAAATCGGCCGACTGGCAGATCAGCGCATCTCCCATGAAGGCCATGTTGGCGAATGAGCGCTCGGCGGCCTCGGCATGCCCGGCGCCGCAGGCGTCGCTGATGACGAGCGGCACGAGCCCGAGGTCGGCACCGTGGCGAACCGTCGGCTCGATGCCGATTTCGGTGGCAACGCCGCAAATGGCGAAGCTGGTCAGACCCAGATCACGCAGAATGATCGACAAAGGCGTGCTTTCGAAAGCCGAAAAGGTGATCTTGTCGATCACCGCCTCGTCGTAGCGCGGCTGAAGTTCGGGCACGATCTCGAAACCTTCGCTTCCTCTGAGAAACCAGGGCTTGATGGCGGCCGGATCGTCGATCCTTTGCCAGGCCATGGCCTGACGGCGCTGGAAGGCGCCCATTAGAGCGAGCGGCATCGACATGTGCCGCATGAAGATGACGGGAAAGTTCGATGCCCGCGCGGCGGTTAGAACCGACAGGACGAGGGTGGTAATGCCGGCGCCGTCAGGCATTTGCCGCATGATGCCGATCTGCATGTCATAGACGACGAGAGCCATTTGATCCGGCCGGCAGAAATCGCCGATCGTCTTGCCGGGGTGTTTGATGGAATGCATGCTCGGCCTCCTCTTTTCCTGCTTATGTAGAGGAGATGAAATGAGTCCGGCAAGCAGAAGGTGACAGTTTCCGGGGCGAGGTGGATGTTGTCGGCGACGAACTGCCTGCCGGGCATAGTCTATGCCGGCTTCTCGTTCGCTCTGAGCGGCTGCGAATACGCGACCGTCCAGGCTGAAGGGGAAGCCGATGTCACATCTTGACTCGCTCCGGCGCTGTGTCAGGCTTCAGATATATGAGCATGCTTCGAGTTCGCATGCTCTCGATACCCCTCTACGTCACCTCGGGGATTTCAGCCATGGATAACGCTCAGGGCAAGAAAGTGATCTTGGAATTCTTGCGCCGGCACACCCTGGCGGTGATCGCGACATCGCATGCGGACGGCAAGCCTGAAGCTGCGGTCATTGACTTTTCGGTGCGTGACAACCTCGAAATTGTGTTCGATACCTTCGAACAGACGCGCAAGTTCGAAAACCTGTCGGATAGAGGAAGCGTCGCACTTGTCGTTGGCTGGGACAAGAACATCACGGTGCAATATGAGGGCGATGCCGTGAAGGTTTCCGCCTCCGACGTGCAGGAATACCAGAAAGCCCATCTTGAAAGCGTTCCGGTCGAGAGAGAGTTTGTCGAGAAGGGTGCTGTGTTGTTTAAGGTCGTTCCTCGCTGGATACGATATTCCGATTTCACCAAAGACCCTGTCGAACGTTTAGAGCTCCGCTTTTAGGTGCCGCGCGGGCGTGCACTGACGCTCTACCCCAACCTTCCTCAGAAAGGCATATCTTCTGTTGCCGATCGATCGCCCGGCGGCTATGTTGCCGATGTCGGAAAAGGCATGACTTGGTGTGGTTGGCCCAAGTCCTTTCGGAAACGAAAGCTCTGTTCCTTGCCTCGTGCATGAGTTCTCCACGACGAACACGGACGCTACTCAAGCGTCCCACTGTTCGTCCGTGTGGTTCTCGAAACGACGAACTGCTCCGGTCGAACGACCATAAAGGAGCAGTTCATGCCCGATTTTCTTATGATTCACGATGTTGTGATTGCTGGCGCAGGCCCGGTCGGTCTGTTTCTGGCTTGCGAGCTGCGGTTGGCCGGCCTCTCGGTGTTGGTGCTGGAGCAGGCCGAGGACCCGCATTCGCCGTTGAAGCGGCTGCCGTTCGGCATGCGCGGCCTTTCCGCGCCGACCATCGAAGCCTTCTACCGTCGCGGGTTGCTGGATGACGTCACAGCGCCGCAACGCGAAAAAGATCAATCGACTTCAGCGCATTGGATGCAACAGTCACGCCGCCCGGGCGGCCATTTCGCCGGCATTCAGTTCTTCCACGACACCATCGACACCTCGAAATGGCCCTATCGTCTGCCAGGTCCGGCCTGCACCAGCATGGTGGTCGAGATGGAGTACCTTGAATCCATCCTGGCCGCGCGCGCAAGCGCGATGGGTGTGGAGATCCGGCGCGGGCTCCGCGTCGACGGTTTCGACCAGTCGGATGAAGGGGTGACCGTTCGCGCCGGTGGCGAGAGCTTTCGCGGACGGTGGCTCGTCGGTTGTGACGGCGGGCGCAGCATGGTGCGCAGGGCAGGCGGCTTTGAATTCGCAGGCACCGATCCCGAATTCACCGGCTATTCCGTTCAACTCGAGATGGCCGATCCGGAGAAGCTCGCCCCGGGCCGCCACTACACGCCGACGGGGATGTATACCTACCAAAAGGCCGGCACGATCGCGATGGTCGATTTCGACGGCGGCGCGTTCCACCGGACGCAACCGATAACGCTCGGGCATATGCAGTCGGTGCTGCGGCATGTTTCAGGCACCGATGTCACCGTGACGGGACTTGAGCTCGCCACCACCTGGACCGATCGCGCCTATCAGGCGACGGCTTACCGCAAGGGCAGGGTGCTGCTTGCGGGTGACGCCGCGCACATCCATTCCCCCTTGGGCGGCCAGGGCCTGAACCTCGGGCTTGGCGACGCGATGAATCTTGGATGGAAGCTTGCGGCGACGATCCGCGGCGATGCGCCGGACGGTCTGCTCGATAGCTATATCTGCGAACGGCATCCGGTGGGAGCTGAGATTCTCGACTGGTCGCGCGCCCAGGTCGCACTGATGCGGCCGAGCCGGAGTTCGCGCGCGCTCGAAGCCATCATCCGCGACCTGATCGACACGCGCGACGGCGCGACATATTTTGCCGAGCGCGTCTGGGGTGTTTCTCTCCGCTACGATCTTGGCAGCAGCCACCCGCTGGTCGGCCGCAGCGCTCCTGATTTCGAGCTGGCCGACGGGACGAAGCTCGGCGATCGCCTCAGGCAGGGTAAAGGCCTGCTTTTGGACTTTGACGCCGGTGCACCGCTGCAAGCGCTGGCAAGCCGCTGGAATGGGATCACCTATGTCGCCGTCGACGCCGGGGATCGGCTAGGGCTGAGCGCGCTGCTCGTGCGCCCCGACGGCTTCGTGGCGTGGGCTGGTGAGGCTGTGCTTGACAATGAGGAAGCCGCGCAGGCTGCATCGCGGTGGTTCGGCAAAGCCTGAAACTATGAATGGAGCAATCGATGTACAGGGCTCGGAAAGCTTCTTCAGCCTTATCAGTCCGGTAGAGCGTCACGGAGGTTTCCCGCTATCGGTTTTCGGCGGGGTTGCAGACGTTGCTTCGCAACGTATCCGCACTCTTCCCGACAAGGCGGCGACGCTGTAGAGTGGCGATGCGCCCGACCGTCCCGCCCGGAGGCTCCTTATGGCTGAGATCCTGTTGTTCCATCACGCACAGGGGCTGACTCCGGGCGTGCGCTCGTTTGCCGACGATATCAGGGCAGCCGGTCACATCGTGCACACGCCCGATCTGTTTGACGGGCGCACCTTCCCAAGCATCGAAGCGGGGATCGCTTATATCGGCGAGATCGGATTCGACGCCATGCGGGAGCGCGGCGTGCGCCTCGCCGACGAATTGCCTGCCGGGCTCGTCTATGCCGGGTTCTCCTTCGGTGTGCTGCCGGCGCAGAACCTGGCGCAGACACGGCCCGGCGCGCGCGGGGCTCTGCTCTTCTATTCCTGCCTGCCGATCAGCGGCGAGTGGGCCTTCGGACCCTGGCCGGGCGGTGTCGCGGTGCAGATTCACGGCATGGACAACGACCCGATTTTCGTCGGCGAGGGCGACATCGACGCCGCCCGCGAGATCGTGGAGAAGGTCGAGGACGCGGAGCTTTTCCTGTACCCAGGCGATCAGCACTACTTCGCCGACAGCTCGCTGCCGTCCTATGACGCGGATGCGACCGCGCTGCTCACCCTCCGCGTGCTCGAATTCCTGAATCGCGTCTGATCCAGACATTCCGCGGGAGATCCGGTTTGGCGCTGGTATAACCGTCCTGAGATAGATGCCGTTCACCCTGCAGCGCGGCTTCGGCGCGGAGCTGACTATTCCGACGCCACGCAGAAATTGTTGCCTTCGGGATCATTCAAGACCGTGTAGCCATCCGCTTCCCGGACGAAGCTCGCTCCGAGGGATAAAAGTCGTTCTACCTCCCTGGCCCGATCGGGGGTGGCAATATCGAGATGCAGTCGGTTGCGGGCGGGACGTTCCCCCTGGCGAAGTTGGAAGCAAAGGCGGGTTCCGGGACCTTCGACCATCACTGTCGGATCAGTCTCGGGTGTCAATCCGAGAACGGCAAGGCGGGCCAGTTCTTCGTCGTCATATGACATCACGTCGTAGCCATCGAGCGCCTCCGCCCAGAACCGGGCGACGCGCGAGGGAATGTCGCAATCAATGACGATTTCTTTCAGCCTTGCCATGGAACCCTTCAAGAATTGTTGGGCCGGCGACGGCAAACGCGTTCAACGAGAGTGCCACCGATGGCTGGCAGCAATGCGAAAAGCATGAGCTGCGGTGTCTCCGTCAGCGCCAACAGGCCAGACATGAGGAAGGCGACCAATAATCCTGCCAGCACCCCGGCTGCATAGGGCAGATAATCCTTCAAGAAAGCCTCCGTCTTGTGCTGATCTCAAACAGAAGGGGCATTATTGGCTTGAGATAGAGATCTTTGCGGTATCGGCAATGGCTGGTGCGGCCGAACCTCAGGTCGTCCGATCGGTTTATCCGGAATGCCACCACGTTGGTTTACGGGGCAGGTCGACCCAAACGACGTGAGCCGGTGCACGTGTTTTGCAGGAG
The DNA here is from genome assembly GCF_019798305.1 of Rhizobium leguminosarum. Taxonomy (GTDB): domain Bacteria; phylum Pseudomonadota; class Alphaproteobacteria; order Rhizobiales; family Rhizobiaceae; genus Rhizobium; species Rhizobium leguminosarum_U. Next base: position 260,134 of record NZ_JAAXDD010000002.1, on the reverse strand, counting down.
ACGACCGATTTCTTTCGCGCTATGAAGACTGACCGCATATCCCCGCTACATCCGACACCGAGGTCCTTCACATGGCTTTGAAAATCCTTTTCGTTGGCGGTACCGGGCAGATTTCATATCCATGCGTCGAGCGCGCCGTGGTTCAGGGCCACGATGTCAGCGTCTATAACCGCAGTTTGAGAGGCGACCCGTTGCCTGCGGGGGTTACTTCGATCGTCGGCGATCTCGCGGCGCCCACCTATGCGGACTTGGCCAAGACCAATTATGACGTCGTGTGCCAGTTCATCGCCTTTACGCCCGATCAAGTCGCGCGTGACATCGATGTGTTTTCTGGGCACTGCGGCCAGTACATCTTCATCTCTTCGGCTTCGGTTTATGAAAAGCCGCCGCGCCATTATGTGATTACCGAGCAGACACCGGCGATCAACCCCTACTGGCGCTATAGCCAGGACAAGATTGCCTGCGAGACGCTGCTCAAGAATTCCGAGAATCTCGCCTGGACCATCGTCCGTCCCAGTCACACCGTTCGCACCGGCCTGCCGATCATGATGGGCGACAGCGATGTCATGGCGAGACGCATGCTGGATGGCGAGCCCACCATCGTGGCGGGCGATGGCCATACGCCCTGGACGCTGACACGCTCGGTTGATCTCGCAGTGCCCTTTGTCGGGCTTTTCGGTAAGCCGGCGGCGTTGAACGAGATCTTCCACATCACCTCCGACCGCGCTCATATCTGGAATGATATTCAAAAGACGATCGCCAGATTGTTAGGCGTCGAGGCCAGGATCGTCCACGTACCGACAGACACCTTGATTAAGTACAATCCGGAATGGGTTGGTCCGTTGCTCGGTGACAAGGCATGGTCGGCGATCTTTGACAATTCAAAGGTCAAAAGCCTGGCAGGCGACTTCACCTGCGCCGAAAGCCTTGATGAAATTCTGGCGGAGCCGATCATGCATCTCAAGCAGCGCCTGGCCAAGAATCGCCCGCCAAGGGGCGATCTCGATGCTTTGGTCGATCGGATTTGCGCTGCGCAAAGCGCTCTCGGCTAGGCAGGTCCTCGTAGAGCAACTTTCCGAAAGATCCGGCGCAGAGGGTCGTGCCCGCGCTGATCATCCGGACTTGCGATGTTGCCGATCTCGACAGTCTGTCGGATTGGCTGGAAAACAATCATACCGACCTGATCGGCGGATTGAGACTTGGCTGGCGACCCGAGGGCCGGTGAGGGTGGCACGGCATGCCGTTCACAAAAATATCCCTGCCTAAGCGTCCTAAAACATGATGGAGGTCGCGCCGGGTGAGGATCTCGGCAATGATGGCCAACTGTTTTCCACTCCGATCCTATCAGGCCATGCTGTTCATTCCGCTTCCCTTCGTCGTTGCTCTTCTGCTGCTCATCCTCTTCGTCACCGTTCTCAGGCGCGACGAGGAGGCGCAGCCCAACCGGCCGTTTCTGGCACTGATCCTGCTTGCCGTGCTGCAATCCGTCCTCTCCGGCCTGCGCTGGGGCTACGGGGTGCAGGCGGTGAGCGTGATCGCGCCGGTCACCGCGGCGATGGTGCCGCCGCTTGCCTATGCCGGGGTTTCCAGTCTGGTGAGGACGAGCCGGCGGCCGCTGCCGGCACGGATTACGCTGCATGCCGTGCCCGCTGCCGTCATCCTCTTGTTGATGGTGGTCTGGCGGGATGTGATCGATCTCGCGCTGGTGCTTGTTTTCGTCGGTTATGCCCTGGCGATCCTGCTTCTGATGCGGCCGGGCGCGGATGCGCTTCGGCTTGCGCCCTTCGAGGGAGCAGTGCCGGCCTATCGGGCCATCATCTTCGCGGCGGCGGCGCTGTGCCTGTCGGCCTCGGTCGATATCTTCGTCTTTTTCGATTTCACATGGGCACATGGCGAGCATGCGCTGACGCTGATCAGCCTCAGCAATCTCGCCGTCCTCGTCATCCTTGGCATCGCGGCAGCCGCCGCCAGCCGAAGCCAGGCGCCCGCCGAGACGGCGGAGGCTGCGCTGAAGTCCGAAACGGCCGAGGATAAGGAGACGATCGCCACCGTCGATGCACTGATGGACGCGAGGAAACTCTATCGCGACGCCAATCTCAATCTCGACCGGCTGGCCCGCAAGGCGGGCATTCCCGCCCGCCAGATCTCGGCGGCGATCAACCGGGCGATGGACAAGAACGTCTCGCAATATGTCAATGACTACAGGATCGGCGAGGCCTGCCGGCTGCTTGCCGTGACCCAGAAATCGGTGACCGAGGTGATGTTCGAGGTCGGCTTCCAGACCAAGTCCAACTTCAACCGCGAATTCCGTCGCGTCACGGATATGACGCCGGTTGCCTGGCGGGAGAAGAAGGCAGAGCGGTGAGGAGCAGGCCCGACGGGCTTTGGTCCTCGTCAGGTTCGCTTGCCTATAACGCCCAAATGATGTTCGCTGCCTGGTTCATCGGTCCTGTTCCTTCATGAAAATTGTCGCCGCGCTGCCGGCGACCTGATGCGGGATTTCCTAGCATGAACATTGCGGGTGCCAAATTCGCGATCGATGAATAAGCGCCATACATATTTGTATCTTTGGCTCGTAGGTACTGACGTTATCGAATGTCTAAATCCCATTCGTGTGGATGGTCATTGCCGTACAATTCCGCAATTATGAACGACGTGCCGAGCCGGCCCTGCGCCGGGGGATGGATGGAGGTCGCTGCCACACATATCTTCTCCCAGCGGGGAGAGGCGCTGGCAGGCGAATGAAGGGGTGAGCAGTGGAACTGCGAATGCTCGGAGCGTAAGCGAAGGGCAATGAGGGGCGTGCCGTGTGGCCCGTTCATCCGACCCTCCACCGACGGGGAGGCTCGACCCGTCCCACGGACTCCCGGAGAAGAAGCGAGCAAGCCTCAGCCTCCGACAATTGCCGCCACCACGTACACAATCGCGATCGAGGACTGTCAGAAACGCGTTCGAGGTCGCGGTTTTGCTGCCGTTGGTTATTCTGGCGGCATGAACACGATATCAGAACATGATCGAGACCTTGCCGCCAAGCTGAGATCACTTTCGATCGAGCCTGCGCCCCTCAAGACAGAACCGCCGCAGCCCCGTGTCCGGCGGCGTGTGATCCCCGGAGCAAAGCTGGCCCTTGCCGCGACCGCATCGCTGGCGGTGGTTCTTTTCTATTGGCCCGATACGCTGGAGCGCATCGAGACTGTGCTTGCGGGTTTCATAGGCAAGGACGAGGCCGCAATATCCATCGATGGAACCGACGTGCCCGCCGCCGGTCCGATCCGGGCTCTGCCCTCCAATAACCCAGCGGACAGGGCATTGCCGCCCCGGGAAGTCACCGGCTCCGGCTACGTCGTGGCACCCGAAATAGCGACCGTCTTCTCCAAATATGAGGGCCGGATCATTGCCGTCGAAGTCGATGCGGGGGACAGAGTCGTAGCGGGCCAAGTGCTGGTGCGGCTCGATGATGCCGGCGCCCGCTTTGCGCTTCAAGGCGCCGAGATCGCCGGGCAATCGGCGGAGCTGGCGCTGACGGCGAAGACTATTGAATTGGCGCAGGCGCGGTCTTCGCTCACGCGGATCGGGCGGCTTGCCGGGCGCGATGCGATGTCGGCGCAGACGCTGGAGGAGGCGAAGACGGCGTTCGACACTGCCGAAAATACCGCCCTGCAGGCACGGCAGGACGTGGCCAAGGCCGATCTCGATATCGACAGGGCGCGCGAGCAGGTGGAGGCGCTGACCGTCCGGGCGCCGATATCAGGCACCGTCACGCGGCTTACCGCGCATGTCGGCGACACCGTGCTGTCGCGCGAGGACAGCGTGCGGGAGAATGAAAGCCTGCTTGCGATTGCCGACATGGCAAACATGGTCATCGATGCCGATGTGGCCGAGGCGAATATCGCGTTGATGCGGCCAGGCTTGCGTGGCGAGGCGGTGCTCGACGGCTTTCCCGACCGGCCCTTTGCGGTGGAAGTAGCGAAGATCGCTCCGATGATTTCGCGCGAGAAGGGGACGGTGACGCTTCGCCTGTCACTCTCCGCGCCGCCGCCAGACATGCGCCCCGCCATGGCCGCGCGCATCCGCCTTGTGGTGGGTAAGGCCGCGGATACCACAGACAATCAGCAAGGAGCAGAGCGATGACCGACACTCAGGAACCCTATATCGCGCTTCGTGGCGTCAGGAAGGCATTCAGGATGGGCGCGGAGACGATCCCGATCTTTTCCGCGCTCGACCTTTCGATAGGACGCGGCGATTTCGTCGCCGTCATGGGCCCGTCTGGCTCTGGGAAATCGACACTGCTCAACATGCTCGGCGGCATCGATAGTCCCGACGCAGGGGAGATCAGGATCGGCCGCAGCCATCTCGAGCAGATGGGCGAAGGCGCCAGAGCCGCCTGGCGGGCACACAGCATGGGCATTATCTTCCAGTTCTACAATTTGCTGCCGATGCTGAATGCGGGCGAGAATATCGAGCTGCCGCTGCTGTTGAAGCCGCTCAAGCGGAAGGAGCGGCGGGCGCGAGTCGAGACAGTCATGGATCTGGTCGGACTCTCCGGGCGGCAGCGGCAGTTTCCATCCAGCATGTCCGGCGGGCAGCAGCAGCGCGTCGGCGTCGCCCGCGCCATCGTCGGCGATCCCGACCTCTTGCTCTGCGACGAACCGACCGGCGATCTCGACCGGAAGTCTGCAAACGATATCCTCGAGATGCTCGGCTTTCTTAATCAAGAACTGCGGAAGACCATCATTATGGTGACGCATGATCCCGAGGCGGCTTCCTTCGCCCGGCGCACGCTGCATCTCAACAAGGGCGAATTCGTCGAGCAGGAAAGGTTGGCCCAATGACCTTCTTCCAGCTGATGCGCCGCAATGCCTGGCGCAAGCCGCTCAGGGCCACGCTTCTGATGTTCTCGGTCGGCGTCGCCTTCCTGATCTATGGGCTGACGGCGAGCTTCCTCAGCGGCTCGCAAGGGGCGGCCGGGGCGAGCGATACGCTGCTCGGCGTCTTCAATAGATCGGGGCGGGCGCAGCCGCTGCCGCTTGCCTATCTCAACAGGATCGCCGCCGATAGCGATGTCGCCGCCGTCGCCTACATGACGCGCATGCGGGGCTTCGTCGATGTCGAGAAGAATGTCGTGATGACGAGCGCGGTCGATCCACGATTGATCGCCGCGGCCAATGGCGACGAGCTCGGGCTGACGTCGCAGCTGATATCAGCGCTGGAAGAGGGTCGTGACCGGGTGCTGGTCGGCCGGGCGCTGGCGGAGGCGCAAGGCTGGTCGGTCGGCCAGCGCATCGGGGTCACCAGCCACCTGACAAGGGAAGACGGCAGCCGCAACTGGAGTTTTGAGATCGCCGGCATCTTCGAAGGGGCCGACGCCAGCACCGACACCTATTTCATGATCGCCCGCTATGATGCCGTCAATGCGGCGCGCGCCCGCGGCAAGGATACAGTCGGTGGCTTCGTGGTGCGACCGCGACCGGGCGTTTCATCCGGCGTGCTGGCGACAAGGATCGACGCGCTGTTTGCCAATTCGGCGGCACCGACGCGCACTCAATCGGAAAAGCTGTTCCTCGAGGCTTTCTTGCGGCAGTTCGCCGATATCGGCCTGATCGTCAGCCTCGTCGTTGGCGCCGCCTTCGTGACGATCCTGATAATCGTGGTCAACACCATGCTCTTTGCCGTGAGGGAGCGCAGCTTCGAGATCGGCGTCATGAAGGTGCTCGGCTTTTCCAGGGGGCGGATCATTGCGTTGATCCTCGGCGAGGCACTGTTCGTCTTCGCCGTCGGCGGGGCGGGCGGGCTCGTTCTCGCCAAGCTCGCGACGCTGTTTGCCGGGCCGGAATTCGGCCTCGCCTTCACTTCGTCCGTGCTGCTGAAATCCGTCGCCATCATCGCCGGTCTCGGCCTCCTGACTGGATTGCTGCCTGCCGCCAATGCCACGCGCCTGCCCATCGTCAACGCCTTCAGATCGAGATAGTCCAATGTCATCAGCGCTCAAGCAGATCTTTCTGATGATCAGAGTCAATCTCGGCAGCCTGCCGCGGCGGGTGTGGATCTCGCTGTCGATGGTGTTGTCGGTGGCCCTGGTGGTGGCGGTGCTTGCGGGTTTTCTCGCCATGGCCAGGGGCTTTGAGGCAGCCCTTCAAGACACGGGGTCGCCTGGCATCGCCGTCATCCTCGGCGGCGGCACCAACCAGGAGATCGGCTCGGATGTGCCGGCCGAAGCGATCCGCAGCCTGACCGCCGCAACCGGCGGGATCGGCGTGGCGCGGAATGCAGCGGGCGGCATGGCGCCCGCCGGCGGATTGGCGCTGTCGCGCGAGATCGTCGTTCCCGTCGATGTCGTGAGGGCCAGCGACGGCGCAGAGCAGACGCTGTCGCTGCGGGGCATGGATCTGGCCGGCTCTGCTTTACGCGACCGCGCGGTGCTCTCCCAAGGGCGGCTGTTTTCACCAGGCGCCCGCGATATCGTCGTCGGCGCCCGCATCGCCGATGAATTCTCCGGCTTCGCCGTCGGCGACAAGGTGCGGCTCGGTGCGGTGGACTGGACAGTCGTCGGGCATTTCACCTCCGGCGGCAGCGCCTTCGAATCCGAGATCTGGGCGGATCTGGAGGCGGTGCAATCGGCCTTCGACCGGCAGGGACAGGTGCAGAGCCTGCGCGTGCGTCTCGATGGAGCAGGCGGGTTGCCTGCGTTGCAGGAGCATCTCTCCGCATTTCCCGGTGCGCCGCTCACCGCCCTCTCCGAGGCCGATCTCTATGCCGCGCAATCTGAGCGTACCGCGAGCCTCGTCCGCCTGTTCGGCTGGCCGCTGGCGCTGTTGATGGCGGTCGGGGCAACCGCCGGCGCTTTGAATACGATGATGAGCTCGGTCTCCGACCGCGCGATAGAGATCGCCACGCTCCGCCTGCTCGGCTTCGGCCGCCTGCCGGCCTTCACTGCCACCTGGGTCGAGGCCGTGGCTCTCTCGATATCAGGCGCCGCCCTCGGCATCCTCGCCTCATGGCTCGCCTTCAACGGCTGGCAGGCCAGCACTATGGGCGTCAACAACACCAAGATGGCCTTCCAGCTCGACGTCACCACCGACGTCGCGCTCACCGCGGGCCTGCTGGGACTTGCGATCGGCATAATCGGTGGCGCGTTGCCGGCACTTGCGGCGACACGGCTGCCGCTGACCTCGGCTTTGCGGGCGAGAGGGTAGAGGCTGGCTGTCTAAATCTTCCGGGCGGGTCACATCATCACGGCGACCGTCCTGATCGGCCCCAAGGAGACATCCGCGCCGCCTCATCTGTGCGGCCCACGGAAACTGTGGCATAACTGAGCCATGGCAATGAATGTCTTGGCGGTCCATCGCGACACGGTCGGGACGGAACAGGCGGCAGGCAATTCGCTTGCCGCCGCCTATTCCGTGGGCGTTCTCTGCTGGCTGCTGTCGGCCGGCGTCTATATCGCGGCGAAATGGGTTTCTACTGAGATGCCGCCCTGGGCGCTCTGCTTCTGGCGCGTGCTGATCGCCTTCGCGATCCTGATGCCGATCGTGCGCCGGCATTTCGGCGACATGGTCGCGCTGGTGCGGGCTCGCGCCCTCGAACTGCTTGCGATTGGCGGTGTGGGACTGGCGATCTGCCAGGGCATGATTTTTGTCGGTCTCGAACATGCCGATGCCACCACTGCCGGCATCATCATCGCCCTGATCCCGATCATCACCATGATCCTTGCCCGTTTGATGCTAGCCGAGCCGATGGGACGCTGGCAGGTAATCGGATCGATCTTGGCCTTTCTCGGGATCTTGGTCATCATCATCAAGGGCAGTCCGGCCGCGCTGATGCGGCTCGACTTCAACCCGGGTGAACTGTGGATCGTCGCTGGCGCGTTCTGTTTCAGCCTCTATACCGTCCTGCTCCGCCGCGCGAAATTCGATATGAATCGCCTTGCGCTCCTGGTGCTGCTGCTCGGCGCGGCGGTGCTGACGGCGCTGCCCTTCTACCTGTTCGAGCTATTCTCAGACGAGCGCTCGACGCTCAACGGCAGCGGGCTCATCGCGCTCGCCTATGTCGCGATCCCCGGCGGGGCGGTCATGTACTACCTCTTCAATCGTAGTATCGAGGCCCTGGGAGCGGCTCGGGCCGGTGTCCTCCTCTACATTCAGACCATCTTCATCGCCGTGCTCGCCTATCCGATCCTTGGCGAGCAGTTGCAACGCTATCACCTCGAAGGCGCGGTACTCATCATCGCCGGCTTGCTTCTCATCATCCTGCTGAAGCCGAAGATCAAGGCCGAAGCGGCTACTGCATAATTCCTTAAATCGGGATCGATCTAAGGATAAAATTATGCAGCAATTCAAAGTGCTACAGCGTCCTTTGCGCGTCTGAAAAGACGCGCGGCGCTGTAGGTCCTGAGGTCTCCCCATCGCTGCGACATGGTTGCCGCTGACCTCGGCTTTGAGGGCGAGGGGGGTAAGGTTCACCTTGGAGTGCGCCTTTCGCTTACGCTCAAGGCGTTCGTCGCTGGCGCTCCTCACGTCTTGAGCGCAAGCGAAGGCAAGAATCACATGGCGTACAGACCGAAGGCGACGTGCGCCTCGCGCAAACACGCCGCGATTATTCACCTTGAAGCCGCCGATTTCTCGGCCCAAGTTGTAACTTTCGTCACACCAGGCCATTGCCTGTGGAATAAGGTCCGCGAGGCGCGCATTGCCCCATTGACAACATCTTATCGCCTTTTTGCCGTGGCCGGTTGCCCCCGCCGCCTGCGATCGGCCGATCCTGGGCGATCCCGGCGGCGACATTAGCGATCCGACGAATAGGGCAACATGGCGATATGACAGTCTACTATGTGAACTCAGCGACTGGCTCCGACCGCAACGGTGGAACGGGCCAGAACTCGGCTTTTGCGACTTTGTCCAAAGTGGAATCCTTGAAACTGAAACCCGGCGACAGCGTGCTTCTTGCCAAGGGGAGCGTGTTCAACGAGCAGTTCGATATCAAATATTCCGGCAGCGAGAGTGCGCCGATCAAGATCGGCAGTTACGGGACGGGCGCTGCGCCCGTCATCCACAGCAGCGGCGACGGCATCCACAGTCTCTATGCCTCGAACATCGTCATCGAGAACCTGAAGATATCGAATACCGCAGGTGCGGGCATCTATGGCGGCAGTGTCACGAACTGGACGGTCCGCGACATCGAGATCGCCAAGACGGGATTGTCCGAAAACGCAGGCGCCGTCACCTTCCGGAGCAGCAAGAACGTCACGATCGAAGACAGCAAGATTTCGGACGTCAGAGGCGACGGCTTCTGGATCGAAAAGGTGACAGGCATCAAGCTTCTCAACAATACCGTGACCAATGCCCATGGGGCGACGGCCGATGCCGTGCAGATGAACGACAGCAGCAACATTCTGATCAAGGGCAATCATGTCGACCAGACGCATGCCGATAGCCCGAAGGGCGTCATCGCTCTCGTCAGGCCGGTGAATGCCGTGGTCGAGGATAATACGCTCACCGGCGGTGGCTTCGGCATCAGCGCGCAGGCCGGTAAGAATGTTGCCATCCGCGACAACGACATATCGGGTTTTCACGGCTACAGCTGGTCCTTTGCCGTGGGTCTCGGCGACACGGGCGATACGAGAGACTACGATATTGCGGGCAACCACATCCATGACGGCGCCTGGGGCGTGGTCATCTCCGCTGCCGGCAGCCCGAGCTATGACCGCACGAATATCAAGGTCCACGACAATGTCTTCGACGACCTCTCACAGGCGGCGTTGAAGGTCGACAGGCCGGCAACCGGCTCCTTTTCCAACAATACCATCGAGAGCGGCATCAAGGCCACCAGCATATCGCCTGATATCGTCGACGCGCACACCTTCTCCGTCAGCAACAACCATACGGTCACCAATGTCGAGACGGCGCTGGCGAGCCCGGTTGCCAAGACTGCCGCGGCGACGGAGGCGGCCGTCGATCCGGCAGTTGACGCTGTTCATGACAATTTGAAGATCCTGACCGATACGGGCGCTGCCCATCATGGCAATCTCCTCGAAAACGACAGCTCGGACAATGACACCCTGGCGCTTCGCCGCTTCGGGGACGAAGCCGTCGGCAAGCACGGCCTGACGCTGACCGGGGAATACGGCGACATCCACGTGGACCGGGAAGGCAACTATGCCTACACGCTCGATGAAACGAAGCTCCCTGACCATAGCGGACATGTGAGCGAGTCCTTCAGCTACGGGATCAACGATGGAAGCTCGCATCATAGCGACGGGGATACGCTGACCGTCTTCATCCATTTGGATGGCTTGCTAAGCTGAGGTGAGGGTGCCGGGAGCGGCGCTACGCCGGGAGGCGTTCCTTCCGGGGAGGCGTGGCTCCCCCGGGGAAGCGTTGCTCTCGCCTCCACGTGGCTCCGCAGCGTTCCTCATCCGGCTGCCGCCGGGCGAGGGTAAGGGGCTGCAATAAGGCCCCAACCTTTCCGGCTTGCGACTGACCTGAAACAGGACGTCTCACCTCCTGCGACCATAGGTCGCCGAGGCGGCCGATTACCATTCATTCACCTTTTGGTCGTTATTTAGTAGATTATTTTCGTATAAGTTGTCATTTTCAGGATACCGCCTCCGCCAGGCGTTCTCGGGACCAAGGCAGGCCGACAGGGTCTGCCGACCGTCGTGAAGGCAATTCGAAGGCCACGGCCTTTAGCCCCGACCGCATCCGATCCACGCGTCGCAGCCGATCCAGACGGCTGCGCGGCAATTCGAGAATAAGGCGATATGACAATCTATTATGTGAATCCGGCGATAGGCTCCAACGGCAACAGCGGAATGAGCGAGGATACGCCGTTTTCGTCGTTCTGGGCGGTGGAAAACTTGAAGCTGCAGCCAGGCGACAGCGTGCTGCTCGCCGCCGGAAGCGTGTTCAACGACCAGCTCGATCTGAAATATTCCGGCACAGTGAGTGCCCCGATCACCATCGGCAGCTACGGGGTCGGCGATGCACCGGTCATTCATAGCCCCGGCGATGGTATTCACAGCCTTTATGCATCGAATATCGTCATCGAGAACATCAAGATCTCGGATACCGGCGGCGCGGCCATCTATGGCGGCTATGTTTCGAACTGGACCGTGCGCAACGTCGAGGTCGATCATACCGGTTTGGCGGGCAAGTCAGGTTCCGTCACGTTCAGGACCGGTTCGAACATCACCATCGAAAACAGCACGATCAACGACGTGAACGGCGACGGCGTCTGGATCGAGAAGATCAACGGCGTCAATTTTCTCAACAACACCGTCACCAACGCCCACGGCACCGCCGCAGATGCCGTGCAGATGAACGATAGCAGCAACATCGTGATCAGCGGCAATTACCTCGACCAGACGGGTGCAGCGACGCCGAAAGGCGTCATCGCGCTCGTTCGGCCTGTCAATGTCCTGGTCGAGGACAACGCGATTATCGGTGGCGGCTTCGGGATCGGCGCACAAGCCGGAACCAACGTCGCTATCCACGACAACGATATTTCAGGTTATGGCGGCTACAGCTGGTCCTATGCCATCGGTCTCGGGGACCAGGGCGACACGCGGGACTACGATATCTCGGGCAATTACATCCATGACGGCGTATGGGGCGTGGCGATCAGTGCCGCCGGCACGACCAGTTACGTTCGCGAAGATATCAATATCTACGGCAACGTTTTCGATGACCTGTCCTCAGCGGCGCTGAAGGTCGACAGGCCGGCATCTGGCTCGTTCCACGACAATGTCATCGCCAGCGATGTCACGCCCTACAGCATCTCCCCCACCATCATCGCCGCGAACACCTTTCCCGTCAGCAACAATACGACGCTCGACGAGGCCCAGGCGACGATGCTTGCGAGCAGCGATAGTCTCGCGGTCGGCGATGTGACGCACACGGACACGGCGCCTGCGCTTGTCGCAAACCATGACAGTCTGAAAATCGCCTCCGATCTGGACGCCGCCCATTACGGCAATCTCCTCGAAAACGACAGCTCTGCCAATGGCACCCTACTGCTTCGCCGCTTCGAGGGCGAATTCGTCGACAAGGACGGCGTGACGCTGACCGGCCGATACGGCACCATCCATATCGACAGTGACGGCGATTACACCTATACGGCCGATGCGGCGAAACTCGCCGGGCTCAGCGGAGACGTGAGCGACACCTTCCACTACAAGATCTCCGATGGGACTTCGCTGCATTTTGACACGGATACTTTGAGCGTCTCCATCCATGTGAATGACTTGCCGAGCTGATAGGGATGCCGGCAGCAAATGGCGTTGCATCATCGCCGCGGCAGTCCGCCCGGCACTTGCGAAGTCTCATTGATCGCCGAGCAGGATCCTGATGACGTCGACTTCGATTTCCGCGCAGATGATCTCGTATTCGGTGATAATTGCGGGATCGGCCGATCTATCCCGGCGCATGCGATCGAGGACGGCGCAGGCTTCGCCGTAGGCGCCGCATAATTCGTAAAAATGGGGCTGGCTCGCCGCGGCTGTTCTGATCGTTGCCCGCGTCGCAGGCAGCCTCATCATCAGCCTGGCCAGCCCCTGTTCCGCGGCTTGTCGGGTGATATGGGCTACGCCTTCTTTCCTGACCATACCGTCATTCCTCGCTGCCTGTGTTTTCCCATTCAGGGGGTACGCAACACCCATCCCCTGAGTAGTACGCAGGAATGTTGCATCTGGTTTCATGCCGGATGAAGGATTAGCGTCTCAGTGCTGCGCGTCTTCGACCGAGCTCGGCATCGCGGGACAATCGGCACAGCAATCCGACAGCCGGTGCTACCAGCGCAGGAGGCGAGGCCCGAGGAGGGCGCCGATTGCACCGGTCCAGAGGATGCCGAGCGAATACCAGAGGGTGACGAAGGGCAGGCCGTTTTCCGTGCAGAACCAGGAATAGACCCAGGCGCCGGATGCGCCGGCGGCAATGCCGGCGATGAAGCCTGTGATGCCGAGGTTGCTCGGCGCCCCGCCACGGAGAACCCAGGTATTTGCAATTAGGACCGGCATGGCAAAGGCAAAGATCAGCAGCGGGCAATGCAGGGCGGAGGAGCCGAGCACCAGCACGGGGTAACTTGCGGCCGGGGATAAAGCGAGCTGGATGACCGCCATGACGGCGAGAGTGAGTATGATGGCCGTGGCAATTCCGAAAAAGCGGCCTTCCGAGCCATCCGGCCGGGACAGGCGGTAAACGGCTGCGAAGGCGGCAATTGCGAGCAGGGCATTGTAAGCGGACTTGATCCAGAAGACCGGCAGCATCAGAGCCTGCGCCATATCGGTGCGAAGGCCGACGACCATAAGCATCAGCAGCAGCGAGACTGCTAAGGCCGGCAGGATGGCGAGCGCGAAGCGCCGTTCGAGCGCATGTCTCGGCACCGGCTTCAGATCCCGGACAAGGCTGTCGATCACATCCTCAGTCTCTCTCACATTCCACCTCGCAATCTTGCCGCCAGCGCCTTGATGCCCCTGTGAACGCCGACCTTGACCGCCGATTCCGACTGTCCGGTGCGGCTTGCCGTATCGGCCACCGACTGCCCCTCGAGCTTGATCTGCCGGATCAGCTCCTGCTGGTGCTGCGGCAGGCCGTTCAACAGCCGTTCGACATCCATGCGCGCTGCAATCGCATCCTCCCTGAAGTCGTCTTCGATCTCCTCGTCCAGCTCCATTTCCGCCTTGTACCGGCCGCCATGCTTTCGGTGGTGGTCGATCAGCTTGTAGCGGGCAATCGAGAAGAACCACGCGGTGAACGGCCGCTCCCTGTCATATGTCGCCCGGCGCGAATGCAGCGCCAGCAACGTCTCCTGCACGAGATCCTCCGTGTCGGATTTCGCGGTCGTGCCGATCCGCCCGCCGTAATAACCGACGAGCAGCGTCCGCAACGTCACGAGCAGACGTCGATAGGCTGCCTCGTCCCCATCGAGAGAAAGAAGCATCAGCATCTTCAGTGCTTGTTCCGAATGGGTGCTCGTCATGTCGTCTGCAATATCATTCGGGTGGATGAAGCTTTGGTTACACGCGGTTCAAAAATGTTCCGGCGGCAATTCAAAGTGTACAGCGTCCTTTGCGCGTCTCCAAAAGACGCGCGGCGCTGTAGCGCTATCACATAAGCGTGAGGCTGTAACCGTCTTCGCAAGGAGATCGAATTCAGGTCTGTGAGCCGTCGGCGGGTGCCGGCGGGCATATCAATCGATCCGAGGAGACCCTCATGACCAAGATCCTTTCCAGCCTTGCCGCCTGCAGCTTCGTCATCAGTCTGTCGCTTGCCGGCGCCGCCAGCGCCCAGAGCAGCGATGCCATGAAGAACGACAGCATGAAGACCGACGCGATGTCGAAGGACGCCATGTCCAAGGATGCAATGTCGAAGGACGCAATGTCGAAGGACGCAATGGCGACCGGCAGCACCAAGGCCGACTGCATGCACAATGCCGGCATGGAGAAGGACACGATGAAGAAGGACACGATGATGAAGGCCTGCGACGCGATGAAGTAAGTTTAGCCGCGGCCGCTGAAACTTTATCGTCGGCGGCCGCGTCTTTTCTCGCGAAGACCTTTCATGTCGATCCGGAGGAACTACGATGGCCACGACCGATGCCGGCATGGCGAGTGGGCGAACGCTCTTCTACCGCCATGGCTTACTGGTGCGTCTGTCGCACTGGGTAAACGTGCTGTGCATGACGGTGCTGTTGTACAGCGGCCTGCAGATATTCAACGCACATCCGGCGCTCTATTGGGGCCAGTATGGCGCCAACGACGATCCGTCCTTCATTTCGATGGAGGCGGAACAGGAAGGTGATGCGCTGAAGGGCGTGACGCGCATCGGCGGATTGAGTTTCGACACGACGGGCGTTCTCGGGGTTTCGAATGTCGACGGCGAGGCTGCAGTGCGGGGTTTTCCGAACTGGCTGACCTTGCCGAGCTATCAGGATCTGGCATCGGGCCGGCGCTTGCATTTCTTCTTTGCCTGGCTGTTCGTCATCAACGGCTTCATTTATCTCATCTATGGTTTCGTCAGCCGGCATTTCCGCCGCGATCTGCTGCCGGCGGCCGAAGAGCTGAAGCCGTCGCATCTCGGTCACGAGATCGTCAGTCACGCCCGGCTGCGCTTTCCCAAGGGGGCCGAGGCCCGCCACTACAATACGCTGCAGAAACTCGCCTATGTCGCCGTGATCTTCCTGCTGCTGCCGCTGATGATCGGGACGGGACTTACCATGTCGCCGGGCTTCAATGCGGTCGCCCCATGGCTGCTCGATCTGTTCGGCGGCCGACAATCGGCCCGCACGCTGCATTTCCTGACCGCCTTCTCGCTGGTCGCCTTCGTCGCCGTGCATGTGGCGATGGTACTGGTCTCGGGCGTGTTCAACAATCTGCGCTCAATGGTCACCGGTTATTACGACATCGGGCAGGGAGGAAAGTCATGAGCCGTATCATTACCAGGCGTCGCTTCCTGATCGGCGCGACCATGACAGCATCGGCGCTGGGGCTTGCCGGCTGCGACGCGCTCGTTGAAAGCGATCGGACGAAATCGGTGCTGAAGATCGCCGAAGGCTTCAGCATGAAGACGCAGCGCTTCCTGCTCGGCGACGACGCGCTCGCCCGGGAGTTCACCGAAGCCGATATCTCGCCGACCTTCCGCGCCAACGGCACGAGCATGCCCGACAATGCACGCTATATCGACTGGATGAACCAGCGGTTTTCGAGCTGGAAGCTCGAGGTCGGCGGGCTGGTCGACAGGCCGATGCAGCTGTCGCTGGCGGATCTGAAAGCCCTGCCGGCCCGCACGCAGATTACCAGGCATGACTGCGTCGAGGGCTGGAGCGCGATCGGCAAGTGGACCGGCGTGCCGCTCAGTGCGCTGCTGCAAGCGGCGGGTCTCAAACCCGAAGCCCGCTACATCGTCTTCCACTGCGCCGACGAATACGAAAAGACGCTCGACGGCAGCGGCTGGTATTACGAAAGCATCGATCTTGTCGATGCGTTCCACCCTCAGACGATCCTTGCCCACACCATGAACGGCCGCGATCTCGAAGTCGCCCACGGCGCGCCGCTCAGGCTACGGGTCGAGCGCCAGCTCGGCTACAAGCAGGCAAAATACCTGGCCGGCATCGAAGCCGTCGCCGATCTCGGCCAGCTCTACGGCGGCAATGGCGGCTTCTGGGAGGATCGCGGTTATGAATGGTATGCGGGCATATAGGCGGCGGTCATAGTGCCCGTCCCAGTTCTATCAGGTCGAGAGCGAAAGCGTCTGCCTCGCACCGCCAGTGCTCGAAATGGCCGCCGAGGTGCAGGCGGGCGGCAGCCGGCGCACGACGGCGGCGTTGACGTTGGCGCCACCTAGGGCGATCCCGGGTTCCAGCAAGGTCGTCATCGCCTCAAAAGATTCATTTGGACCCTGAGTTCAATATTTGCCGAACAATATCTGCCTCGCCGCTGGTGCTTTCGAAAAAGAACGCAGCGGAACACGGCGCCCGCAGGACAGACAGGGAAGCCGGATCGGGGTCCGGAAGAATAGTGGCGGTGGGACCTCGAAGTGGCGGTAGCGGTGAGCCTGAACTGCGCAAGGCTATAAGGTAGGAGGTAGGCGGCATAGCCTCGCTGAATGCGGTGTTATCCCAAGTCACGGTGAGGGTATGAGGCGCCGTGCCACGCAGAACTTCCTCGACCACGATCTCCAAGCGCGCATAGTCAGTCATAAAACTGTTCGCCTTCCCGAGAAGTTCCCGGACTTTGCCACTACTGTGGGCGAGGAATTCCTGATGTCGTTTCCTCGCCTCGGGGTCGAGAACCAACGTGTATTTCGTCACGCGACCAACGACCACGACGTCTGCATATGAAACATCGTGTAGGTCCATGGGGGCAATATCAATACAGGCACTGGTCGGCCCGGCTGCCAGCATGGCTCCGAGATTGAAGAGCGCAACAATCCCAAAGCCTCGCATCCTCATCCTCCATCGCTCAATACCCTGGTCTGAACCGGGAAGCATCGACACCCCGATTGACTCGAAGATTTTGTATCTTGTCTTAGCGAAGTTGCAATACGGGCCTTCGCGGATGGCGATCTACAGCTCCGGCCATGCATTCCCCACGTTACCTGCGCTCAGGCAGAGAGACCGATCGTGATGCTGGCGGACAGCACGCCGCCATCGAGCTTTTCGAAATCGAAGATGTGATCGGCGGCGTCTTCGGGCATGATGCCGTCCTCGTCATTGCGCGTATCGCGGGCAGGGCGCCCGAGATAGTCAGGATGCTCGCCATAAATGATGTCGCTCAGCGCATCGTCGAAATAGATCTGGCTTACGAGAAGCTCCTTGCCGTCGACAGGGATGCGGCAATGAACGTGCGGCGTACGGCCCTGGTACCATCCGGGATAGGCCGTCAGGAAGCTTGCCTGCCCGTTTCCATCCGTCAGCTGGCGGCCGCGAAAGGCGAGCCCGCTAATCGCCTCGGCATCGCCAAGCGTACACATCTCCGCAGCCTCGCGGCCGGAATAGATGCCGCGGTGATCGGTATGCCAGATTTCGATATCGGCATTTTCGATCGGCCGGCAATCGGCGGCATGGACAATACGAACCGCGAGCCGCAAAGGCAGCCCGGTCTTTCCTTCCGAGACGTCCTGACGGGTGGGAATATTGTTGACATGGCAAGGGCCAAGGGTCTGGGCGACGGTGACGATGCAGTTCGGACGGCTGCGGAAGAGCGGCTCGGGCAGCTTTTCCAGGGCGATCGACTTTGTGCCGCCGCTTACGAAATCGGTTCCCCTCCAGTCGAATGTCCTGGCGGCAACAGTGATAGGCCGCCGTGGCCAGATTGCCGCCGCAGCCACGAATGATGCGACAATAGCCGTACCTCCAAGCACAAGGGTTCGCCTTTTCACCTATTTTCCTTTCCTGAAGAGGCAGGATTTAAGGAGGATGCGCGGGAAACTCCAATTAAATCCAGGCAATGATCGATGGCAACGCGATCATCGGCGTCAGATGTCTGCCGAGACAGTAGGCTGCTGTCCAGAGGCGGCGATTCTGTCCCGCGCATTGACGAGAAAGCGTATTCTGCCGATGCTAGCACACGGATGGGTTGCTCTAAGCTATCCACTGGGGTTCGTCGCAAAAATGCAGGGTAACGCTTTGAATTGTTGTACATTCTTTGAAACGACTCCAGATTTGAATTATGCAGAAGGTATCCGAAATTCGTTGCTGATCCGGGGCAGAGGCACATGGAACCAACCCACTTATTCGAGCTCGTCATCGCGATGTTTCTGGCGATCATTGCGCTGCACTATGCCGCCCACCGGCTCGGACTGCCGCCGTCCGTCGCGCTGCTGACCGGGGGCGCCTTGCTGGCCTTTGTACCGGGGTTGCCGGCGATATCAGTCGATCCGGAACTGGTGCTCGTCATCTTCCTGCCGCCGCTGTTGATGGACGGCGCCTGGTCCATTGCGGTGGCGCGGTTGCGCCGGCACGTGATCGGCATCGCCTCGCTTGCCGTCGGCGCGGTGTTCTTCACCTGCGCGGTCGTCGCCGTCGTCGCCCATCTCATCTTTCCATCGATTCCCTGGGCAGCTTGCGCCGCACTCGGCGCGATCATTGCGCCGCCGGATGCGGTTGCAGCGCGTGCCGTGCTGCAGCGCGTCAGGCTGCCGCGGCGGCTTCAGATTCTGCTGGAAGGCGAGAGCCTGCTCAACGATGCGAGCGGCCTGGTGCTCTTCCGTTTTGCCGTTGCCGCTGCCGTAACGGGCGCCTTCAGCGCGGCGGAGGCGGGCGGCAGTTTCCTCGTGCTGGCGCTCGGCGGCGCCGTCATCGGCATCGTGGTGGGAACGGCGTGGTTCAAGCTCGTCCGGCGCCTCGACGACGAATATCTCGTCATCGCGGCCTCGGTGCTGCTTTGCTGGATTGCCTATCTCGCCGGAGAGCAGTTGCATGTTTCCGGCGTCATCGCCACCGTGACCGCGGGTCTTATCATGAGCTGGCACCAGCACACCGTGCTGTCAGCCGCAATGCGCGTGCGCGGCACTTCTTTCTGGACGGTGATGATCTTCCTGATGGAAGCGGCGGTTTTCATCCTGATCGGGCTGTCGCTCCGCGATGTCGTCGAACGCGGCGGCGGCTTTACCACCGTAATCGCGACGATGGGGCTACCGATGCTGGCGATCCTCGTCGCACTCGTTCTGGCGCGTTTTGCCTGGGTCTTTGCCTGGGATTTCGTCGTCAGGGTCTGTGCTTCCCAGGGCTTCGCACAGGCCCAACCGCTCGGCGTCGGTGGCGCTGCCGTGCTCAGTTGGGCGGGCGTGCGCGGCGTGGTGACGCTCGCTTTGGCGCTGAGCTTGCCCGAGGGGTTCCCGGGCCGCGACTTCATCCTCGCTACCTCCTTCGCGGTCATTCTCGGGACGGTGCTCATTCAGGGCACGACATTGGGGCGGGTGATTGCCTGGGCGCGGCTGGTGGAGCCGGAGTCGGAACATGCGCGCCTGACGATGAGCCAGGCCGAAGCCGCCATGGCGCAGGCGCAGTTCGGCATCGTCCAGAGCCTGGCCTATGACGTGGAAGGAAAACTCATCCACCCGCAATTGCTGGAGCGCTACCAGCGCCGCGCCACGTCGATCATCGACTACGCCGAGAAAACCGAGCAATACATACCGGTGCTCCATGCGCATTTCGACGTCATTCTCGAAGCGGTTGCCATCGGGCGTCGGGAACTCATACGCCTCCATCGCGCCGGCGAGATCGACGACGAGACACTGCTGGAGCTGGAACGGGATCTCGATCTCGAGGAGCTGAGCGCGATCTCGGCCAAGGCATGAGGTTCAGCGCCTCGCGCCTTTGACATCATCTTCAACGCATTGCGATATCGAGGCTGATGTAAGCCACGGCCTGAAGGTCCTGCGCTATATTGCGATCTGTTCGCCGAGTTCGACGACGCGGTTGGACGGCAGGTTGAAATAGTCGGAGGGATCGATCGCCAAGCCTTCCAGCGCCATGAATATGCGCTCTTGCCAGCCGGGCAGCCCGGTGTTCGGCGTCCTGACGAGGTTCCGGCGGCCGAGATAGAAGGAGGTCCTCATGATCTCGAACTTGAAGCCGCCCTCGCGGCAGAGAGCCAATGCCCTGGTGACATCGGGGTCGTCCATGAAGCCAAAGGTGATGTCGAGGCGCACGAAGCGCGGTGAGAGCTGGCTGATCTTGATGCGGCGGCTGTCGGAAACATAGGGTTCGTCCTCGGTCCAGACGGTCAGGATAACATTCTGTTCGTGGAGCACGTGGTTGTGCTTGAGATTGTGGAGCAGCACGTTCGGCGTCCGGTCCGGAACGCTGGTCAGGAAGACTGCCGTTCCAGGAACGGTGACGGGGGAATGGTCCGACTTTCGCTCGATCGACCTGATGAAGGAATCGAGCGGGATCTCGTTGTTGGCCCGCAGTCTCTTCAGATAGGCCTGGCCTCGGGTCCATGTCCACATCAGGATCATGATCGCCAGCGCAAGGGCGACCGGAACCCAGCCGCCATCGTAGATCTTCAAGAGATTGGCCGCCAGGAACATGACTTCGATGGTGAAGAGCGGCAGCAGCCAGGCGGCGGCGTGCACGAGGGAGTAGCCCCAGACGACCCGAAGGAACTGGAAGACCAGCATCGTCGAGATGACCATGGTTCCCGTCACGGAAATGCCATAGGCCGTCGCCAGCGACTCGGAGTCGCCGAAGGAAAAGATCAGCATCAGCACGCCGACCAGCAAGAGAAGATTGACGGCCGGCACGTAGATCTGGCCGGTGTTGGTCTCCGACGTGAACTTGATCCTGAGCCTCGGCAGGAAGCCGAGGTGAACCGCCGAGCGGGACAGCGAAAATGCGCCTGTTATCACCGCCTGGCTGGCGATGATCGTTGCCATCGTCGCCAGGAGGACCATCGGCGGCAAGGCCCAGTCGGGATACATCAGAAAGAACGGGTTGCCGGCCGTTTCGGGATGGGCGAGAACCAGCGCGCCTTGCCCGAGGTAGTTCAGCAACAATGCGGGAAAGACGAGCACGAACCACGCCATCTGGATTGGGCGGCGTCCGAAATGCCCGAGATCGGCGTAGAGCGCCTCGGCACCCGTCACCGTCAGAAAAACGGCGCCAAGCACGATGAGGCCGACGCTGCCGGCATGGGTGAGGAACAGGAATGCGTTGGCCGGATTGAGTGCCGCCAGGATCCCCCAATCGTCGCCGATATGGATCAGGCCGCCCGCCGCCATGGCCAGAAACCACAACACCGTGATCGGCCCGAAAAGCTTGGAAACGGCGGCCGTTCCCCTCGACTGGACGGCAAAGAGAACGATCATGATCGCCGCCGACGCAAGCGGGACGTATTCGGCAAAGGCGGGCGTGATCAATTTCAGGCCTTCGAGCGCCGACATGACCGACAAGGCAGGCGTGATCATCGCATCGCCGATGAAGAGGGCGGCGCCGATCAGGCCGGCGAAGAAGAGCACCGGCACGTTTCGCCCCATCTTCTTCATCAGGAGGGCGAGGAGCGACAGCGCGCCGCCTTCGCCGTCATTGTCCGCCCTGAGAAGGAAGAGCACATATTTGAAGGTCACGATGATGGTCAGCGTCCAGACCATCAGCGAAATGAGACCGATGACCTCGGTTTCGTGTATGCCATCGGCGGCAAAGGGCCTCAGCGCCTCGCGGAAGGCATAGAGCGGGCTGGTGCCGATATCGCCATAGACGACGCCGACCGCGCCGATGACCAATCCGACAAAGCCCTTCCGGCCGGCGCCATCTCCCGTCTTATCCATATGCGTCGACGTCATGCTTCCCCGCTCATGCCATTTGCCTATGAGCACAAACATATGCCGCATTGCAGAACGGCAAGCAAATTGATGCGGGTGCGAATTTTTTATGTGGAGCGGAGGCGGATGCGGGATGGGGAGGGTGGCCTTGTGATCCGTTCAACGTCGTCAATTCACATCCCCTTGTGATCGCGCTGTTGCATGGTAATAAGGATGCATGACCTGCGTCCTGAACCTTTCGAGCTTCTATTACACGCTGCTCCCATAGAGCGGCGCAAGGTCATATTCCTGACACTCGAGACGCCGTACGGTCGGCGGCACGTGTGTCAACAGAAGGTCTCCGGCCTCATCGGCTCAAATGGAGACCCTCGTGACACTGTCCTCTCAGCCCACCGGACCCAGATCCGACTTTCTTCGTATTCTGAGCGAGCGCGGCTTCCTGCATCAATGCACCGACTTGGAAGCGCTCGACAGCTGGCTTTGTTCAGGAGCCGGCACGGCCTATAACGGCTTTGATCTCACCGCCGACAGCTTGCATGTCGGCCATCTCATTCCGATCATGATGCTGCGGTGGTTCCAGAAGACCGGTAACAAACCCATCGCTTTGCTCGGCGGTGCGACAAGCCGCTTGGGCGATCCGAGTTTCCGCGACACGTCGCGTCCTTTTCTCAGCCAAGAGGAGATCATGAAAAACTTGATCGGCATCCGGAAGGTCTTCGAGCGCTTCCTCGCTTTCGGGGACGGCCCGACCGATGCTGTCATGGTCAATAATGCCGACTGGTTGGGCGGGCTCAATTATCTCGATTTCCTGCGCGATACCGGGCCGCATTTTTCAGTCAACCGGATGCTCACAGCGGAGAGCGTGCGCCAACGGTTGGAACGAGACCAATCGCTGTCATTGCTGGAATTCAACTACATGGTCATGCAGGCTTACGACTTCCATGTTCTCGCAGAGAGCCGCGGCTGCCTGCTTCAACTGGGTGGCTCCGACCAGTGGGGCAATATCGTCAGCGGCGTCGAATTTGGACGGCGGATTGGCGGGCGAGCGCTGTTTGGATTGACTGCCCCGCTGCTGACGACGTCGTCGGGTGCGAAGATGGGCAAGAGCGTTTCGGGCGCGGTTTGGCTGAACGCCGATCGCTTGTCGCCTTATGAGTTCTGGCAATTCTGGAGAAATGCGGGGGATGCCGACGTGGGTCGTTTTCTTAGGCTGTTCACCGAATTGCCCTTAAGTGAAATTGCACGCCTCGAAGTGCTCCGGGATTCCGAGATCAACGAAGCGAAAAAGATCCTTGCCGACCAAATCACGAGCCTGTGTCATGGGGCAGATGCGGCAGCGCAAGCTTCCGAAACTTCCCGGCGCACTTTCGAAGCAGGCGAGGTGCCGACGGGTCTTCCGACGATCAATCTCCCGGATAGCCTTGGCGGTGATTTTCCGTTGGTCGACGCTATGGTCGTTGCCGGGCTCGCCAAGTCGAAAAGCGAAGCACGTCGATTGATCGTCGGCGGCGGTGTGCGGGTGAACGGCGGCAACGTGAACGACGAGACAATGCGGCTTGGCGACACCGACGTCCAGGACGGAGTGATCCGGCTCTCGGTCGGCAAGAAGCGACACGTCCTCCTTCAGCCGGTTTAGCGTGGTCTGTTCATTGGGGAATTCGAACACCTGCCGCGCTCCCCATTGATACAAGTTTGGTGTGGCAGAGGGTGCGGCAGCGCCCTCTTTCACCGGACGACCACGAAGCGCCTGTTCAAGTCGCCCCAGGCTGTCTTGCCACTTCGTAGCGAGCCCGGCTCAGGCTGACCAGGCTCGCTATTGCCGCGCAGCCGCCTGCAGCGACGATCGCAAATTCGAGCGCGCTCGACAACGGCAATGTTGCGAAGATGATCGACATGCAGATCCCACCCAGGGTTTGGCCGAGAAGCCGCGCGGTGCCTTGCATGGCGCCGGCGGCGCCGCTTCTGGCTTTCGGCGCCGACAGAAGGAGAATTCGGTTGTTCGGCGTTTGGAACAGTCCGAAACCGACGCCGGCGATCACAGTGCCGACGAGAAACGCGATACCTCTCGGGTCGGGCGGGGTGATTCCGACCATCAGGAGGCCCAAGGCGAGCAGCGCGCCGCCGATCGCGCAAAGCCATGCCGTCTTGACGCGGTTTGCCAAACGTCCGGAAATGGGCGCGATGATCGCGGTCGCCGCAGGCCAGGGCATCATGTATAGACCGGCCAGAACAGGCGTCATGTGCAGCGTGTGTTGAAGGTAAAAGGGCAGCGCGATGTAGCTCAGCATCTGGCCGCAGAAGCAGGATACCGAGGCGATGACCGCCACGCGGAATGCCGGTTCCGCCAGCAGGTCCGTGGGAACGATTGGTGCGTCACTGTCCCGTTCAAGGCGCAGCAGGACGAAAAGGCAGGCTAGCGAGGCGGTAATGAGGACGGCACCGCTTATCGGCGCGATCGCTATCCGGTCGGCGCCGCAGAAGAATAGGATGAACATCAGCGTGTTGGCCAGCATCGCCTTCGCGTTCAGCTTTCGCTTCGCGGCCTGAATTTGCCCGAGCTGACCGCCGCCGAGCAGAACGATGGCGCCGAGTGGTATATTGACTGCAAACAGCCAGGGCCAGGTGGTGACAGAAAGAATGGCGCCGGCAATGCCGGGGCCGGCAGCGGAAGAAATGGCGATGACCATGGCATTGATGCCGATGATCGGACCGAGCATGTGCTGCGGCACGGCCGAGCGCAGGTTCATCATGGCAAGCGCCATGATCGCGCCACCTCCCAAGCCCTGCGCGAAACGAGCAAGGATCAGTAAGGGAAGGTCGCCCGCAAAGGCGCAGGCCGCGGAAGCCGCGGTGAACAGCGCGACGCCGATCAGGAAGACCCGCCGCGCGCCGTAGATTTCACCCAGCGCACCACATGGAAGAATCGCGACGAGCACGGCCAGCTGATAGGCCGAGACGACCCATACGGTGCCACCCGCCTCCGCGTGCAGCGAGACCGCGATCGAAGGTAGAGCGACATTGGCAATGGCTCCGTCTAAAACGACAAGAACAAGCGTAAGAAGCAGCATGGCAATGGCCAGGTACCGTCGAGGCGACGTCAGGCCATCTTGAGAAACTGGTGTGGCGTAGGTGAGGGACATGAGAACTCCTCGTGGTTGGTGGATGGTCGACTACTTAGGCTTTGCTGATTGCCCGCGCCAGACGCAACGAAATCAATTGACCGTTGCGTATTGCGCCATACCTGAAATAGAATTCAGCCATGTCTGATCTCGATCTCAACCTCTTGGTGGCACTGGATGCGTTGCTGCGCGAGCAGAGCGTATCGGCCGCCGCTCGTCGGCTTGGTCTCAGCACGTCCGCCATGAGCCGGACGCTGTCACGGTTGAGGACTGCGCTAGGTGATCCGATCCTTGTGCCGGCCGGGCGCGGCATGGTTGCGACGCCCCATGCCCTGGCGATTGGCGCCGAGGTACATTTGTTGAAAGAAGCTGTGCAAGCCGTGCTTAGTCCGCCGTCGACCGTGGAGATCCGGGAGGTGCGCCGCCATTTCACCATCCGTGCCAATGAGGCATTCGTGCTTCTCTACGCCGCGGGTCTGAGCGCCGCTGTGACGAACGCTGCGCCGGGGATAAGGCTTCGCTTTGCCCCAAGATCGGACAAGGATGTTCAGGCTTTGAGGGACGCAGCCATAGATTTGGACATCGGTGTCCTCCCGCGAGACAGCGGGGAACTGCGTTGCCAAACCCTTTTCGAGGATCGGTATGTCGGTCTCGCAAGGCTAGGGCACCCGATCTTCGATGCAGATCGGATAACGGCGGAGCGTTATGCTGCCTGGGGCCATGTGCTCTTCTCGACACAAGCGGATTTTGCCGGTCCGATCGACAGGGCGCTCGCCGAATTGGGCCATGTCCGTGATGTCAGACTGATCGTGCCAAGCTTTCCGGCGGTGATAGCAGTTGCTGCGGCATCCGATTTGATCGGCTCGATTCCGAAGTCATATTGCAAGTCCGCCGCGATAAGCCATATCGAAACCTTTGACCTGCCCGTTCCCGTGTCGGGTTTCAACATCGTGCAGGCGTGGCACCCCCGCATGGACGCAGATCCCGTGCATCGCTGGCTGAGGGCGCTGATTTTTGAGACCTTCCACTCAATGAACTGAGTGCGTGGCCCGCCAAAGCAAGCGCTTCGTTCCCATTCCGCAGATGTGATCAGCGATCTTGTTCTGGGAGCGAGAATTGCTGCTCGGCAGCGCCGAATGATGATCGCTGATGGCGCCAATAAGCGGACATCAATTGTGAGCGGCTGCCAACCACGGTGAAATTACCGGCGGCTGCACGAATGCTAACAGAGGCTGTCAGCAACGGTGGTCGATAATCCTGAGATCGCGGGTGTCCGCGCCAGTCGCCATTTCGTCGGACTGTCCAGCTATACCGTCGGATGTCTGGGCTTCAATCCCGCCCCAATGGGAGCAGAGTCCCCGAGATGAAGCCGCACCATCGCATTTTCTTCATTCAGTTTGCCGTGGCCCTTTCCCTGGGGGCGTTTGTTTCGCGGCTGCCCGACCTTCAGCTCAAGTTCAGCCTGACCGAAGGGGAGCTTGGCCTTCTGCTCGCCGTCCTGTCCTCCGGGGTTCTCTGCGGGTTGACTTTCTCGGTGAGGTTCATCGAGAGGCTCGGTGCGCGCACCACCGCCTTCGTCACCGTTTTCGGTGCGTCGCTGTTTTTCGCGCTGATCCCCTGGATGCAATCAGCTCTTCTGGCGGTGCCATTGTTCTTCATTGCCGGCGTTTTTACCGGAGCATTCGAGATCAACGCCAATATCGAAACCGATCGCCATGAGGCGCTGCTTGGGTACCGCATCATGAGCCGGGCTCACGGCATGTGGAGCCTCGGCTTCTGCATCACCGCCCTTGTTGCCGCCGGCATGCGGCAGGCTGCAGTCTCCATCGAACTGCATAGATTCATCGTCCTCGTGTCGAGTGCAACCGTAGGGTTGAGACGCTGCGCCGCCCGTCGGGATCCCAAGGTCGTGCATGTTCGAAACCGGCAGGCGCGACCACCGGCCCTCGCTGGGGAATGGAGCGAGCGCAAGGTATTGCCCGTCGGGTCGAAGTATTACAAACGACCTCCGGAAATATAGCTCGTATAGGTGACGAGCCAAGCTCACGCGCAGCCGTCAACTCTGGACGAATGGTCTTGTCGTTCAAGCACTTGCGGGCGCGTCGATCTCCGCAGAATGAAACTGGTTCGGATGGTGAAATTCCACCTTTCGTGCTTGTAAAACATATGTTTGCGGGTTTTTCGATCGTCGCCTTCTGCCGCAAAGTGAAGCTCGCCTACGGAGTTCCGCGCCTCGCTTCGGACAAATTTCTGCCGCCAAAATGCCAGTATTAGTTGTTTCTAAATCACGCCATAATTCGCATCTACGTTGCCCCGCCTGTTTTATTCTTCGCCACATTTCGGATCTTCAACATTATACAAACAATGGTGGGTAACTATGAAGGTTATTCTCGTCATCGTCCTCACGGCGCTTGCCGTGCCCTGTGAGGCGGACATGCTCGGCACGGCGTCCCGATACAAAAGCATGCATGAACGCTCCATCTCCTTCCTCGGCATCAATCCGCGCCGGGTATCGTGGTGCGGCGCATTTCTAGCCTTTGTCGCCAAGCGATCTTCGCGACAGCCGCCGCCCAACCCCAACATGGCGGCGTCCTGGAGGAGTTTCGGCCAACCGGTCGGCGTCCGCTCCGCCAGGCGAGGGGATGTCGTGGTGATCCGCACCGGCAGGCGCTTTCATGTGAGCCTGTTCGACCACATCGACCCGGGCCGGCAGTACGTCTACCTTTTCGGTGGCAACCAATCCAACCGGGTCCAGCTGTCCAGATACCGCGCCAGTTCGGTCGTCGCGGTGCGACGATGATGCCGGCCTAAGGACAGGCATCGCTTCCGAAAAAGGCGAAGTATCACTCCTTGAAAACCTCTTGGCTGAAGAAGACCATTGAATTCAATGTTTTGTTGTTAACAGAGAGGTTTTTAAGGAGGTTATTTTCTGTAAACAGGCATGCAATTTTTGCCGCTGATGTTTCGGGCTTTCCCAGAAAAAGTTTGGCTTCTTGAAAATCGTTCCAACCTCGACGGCTGCTGCCGGCAAGTGGGCTTTCAGGTCCTGCAGGCCCTGACGTGGAGGAAGATCGGCGCGATGCGGGTATCGGCAACCACTGGCTCGGCGAGCGCCACCTCGACTGACGCCATGGGCTCGCCGAAAGCTTCGATCGTCAGTCCCGCTTCGACGATCATCGACACCCAGGTCGATGGCGTCCGGTGAAAACGCGGAATGGCGAACGGCGTCAGCGTCGCCCGTTCCGCTGGCGGTATGGAGGAGAAAATCCAGCGATCAATCCGGCCGTCGCGCTCGTCTAAATAATCGGCGATCTCAACCGCGACAGGCTCGCCGGCCTCACTGCGAATATTGCGGCGCGTCGGCGGCACGAAACAGGGATGCAGCATCGAAAACTGCAGGAAGCCGCCCGGCTTCAGGACGCGGTGGATGCCCTTCAGCACCTGGCGCTGGTCGGCCATGTCCATCATCGACATGAAGGCGGTGACGAAGTCGAAGCTCGCTTCCGGGAAATCGATGCTCTGGCCGTCGCCGAGCACGTAATTGATGCCGAGCGGCGCTTGCGTCTCGGTCTCGCGGGCATAGCGAATGAAGGTCGGGGCGATGTCGAGCCCCCTCATGCGGGCGCCGAGGCGGGCGACGGCGCGGGTGTTGGAACCTTCGCCGCAGCCGAGATCAAGCCCGGCAAGGCCTGCCACCGGCGGCAGCATCTCAAGAAAGGCCGGCGTGTTCAGCGCGTCGCGATATGCGCCTCGACATAGCTCTTTTCCCAGGCACGGTGTAATGCAAGTTTGAGCCACGTGGAGAAATGGAGGGAAAGATTGTGACTGCTCTTTCAGATGAACAACAGAGCGAGTTGAAAGCGTTATGGCACAGTCGAGACTTCCGAGTCTGGTTCGCCCGGCTGCAAGAAATCGCGCCCGAAGAAGTGGAGAAACTGCCAAGTTTTATGCGCGACACGTTTCTCAAGCTCAACGGCAATCAAGACAACGGCTTGGCAATATATGTGCCGCCCGAATGCGCGCCAGAAAAATTGGCCCATTATGAGGTTGCGCCCGACGACGAACTTGTGGTCGATCTCCCGTATCGCGACAAAGCGTCCGGTGAAACGCGCTTTGAACAGGGAACTGCCGCGATGTTACGGCAATTGGTTGAACTGGCAGAGCGTGATCCTAAGATCGTTCATCTTGTCATGGAGTATTGGGAGGCACTTCAGAAAGGTGCAGAGCTGAAGCAAGAGGTAGGTGGTGACGAATTGTGGCTCTCTCTACTGGAAGCCTATGATCATTTACTTGCAAGTGTATTTGGTCAGGGCAAAGGTCGGGGGCGCGTCGGGGTGAAATTGCTGAATATCTCGATTCACATGATCAGAAGCCACGTTCTCTCTAATCGCGAGGCATGAGAAATGGATGATAAAGGGGCGGGCTGTTTGATGGAGGCAGTTGGCACCACGTTCGCAGGCAGCGCTTATGTTATATAGGGGCACGATGTTTGCCATTGCCCTTCTCACGGCATATTCGCCCGTCGTGGCGGCGGTGCGAGAAATCCCCTCACTGGAGCCCCCTGCCGACGCCGGCGCCCCTGGGCGATTGAGTGGTCAACGTCCGATCTGAAGGACCAGATGACGCCAGACTTTGGTTCTTTGTTCGGATCGGGTGGACTTACCAGATCGAACGATATCGGTCGCTGATCGAAAAAGTAGGCCCTAGATTTTCGCACGGTGTGCCTTCTCCATGACGAAGACGATATCGGCCCATTCGAACAGTTCTGTCGACAGCGAGTTTTCGGCATCCTTGTTCGTGCCTGCCGAGGAGACCTCGATATCAGGCCAGTTCGCGAAGACCTGTTCGGCCGTCGGGCTGCGAAGCTTGTTCTGACTGCAGACGAACAGGACGTTTTTCACGTTTCGATCTCTCTTGGAGCGAGTGAGGCCGGCGATAGCACAATTTCGTGTCCGAGCGAACCAAGGGAGTTTATGCGTCACCCTCGGCTGACACTCTTGAACGCGGTGATGATGCTCTGGGCAGCGAGTTGTGCCTCATCTGACGTCGTTTGGAAATTGGTGACGGAGAGGCGCAGGACGTCGCGGCCGCGCCATTTGGCACCGCCGGCGAAGATGATGCCGTCCGCCTGGATCTTTCCGATCGTCTTTCGGGTCAACGCGTCGCCTTCGTCGGAGGCGAGGTCCGCTCCGAAGCGGATGACGAGTTGGTTCAGCGCCACTTCGTTCAGTATGGCGATGCCCGGTTGCCGCGACAGGAGATCGGCCATCAGCCGCGCTGAGGTGCAGCACTGGTCGATGAGGGTGGCGATGCCGTCGCGGCCGAGATGTTTCAGCATCGCCCAAGTGGCAAAGCCGCGCGACCTTCTCGAAAGCTCGGGCACGTAGTGGGAGGGATCGCGTTCGCCTTGGCCGGCGAGCGGCAGATAGCTCGCGGCGATCGTCATGGCGCGGCGATGGGCGAGCTCGTCGCGGACGATCGCATAGCCGCAATCATAGGGCGTCTGCAGCCACTTGTGGCCGTCAGTCGCCCAGCTGTCGGCCGCTTCGATGCCGCGGCTGAGGTGGCTGGTCTTCGCTGACGCCTGCGCCCAGAGGCCAAAGGCGCCATCGATATGCACCCAGGCGCCTTTCGCCTTCAACAGCGGGATGATGGCGGCAAAATCGTCGAAGGCGCCGGTATTGATCTGCCCCGCCTGGAGAACAGCGATGACCGGTCCAGAGACAGTATCGAGCGTGCCGACCAGCGTGGCCGGGTCTATCCGTCCCATTGCGTCGGTGGGCAGGCGCAGCACGCGATCATGCCCGAGGCCAAGGAACTGAAGCGCGGAGAAGACGGTGGTGTGGGCGTCGTCGCCGATCAGCACGGTAATCTCGGGCGCACCGAACAGGCCCTTTGCATCGGCATCCCAGCTCGCCTGGCGCAGCACCTCGCCGCGTGCGGCGGCAAGGCAGGTGAAGTTGGCCACCGTCGCACCGGTGACGAAGCCGACCGAGCTTTCGGCGGGCAGCTTCAGGAGATCGAGGAGCCATCTCGCCGCGACGGTCTCGACGGCGGACGCGGCCGGTGCGACGACATGGTTTCCGGCATTCTGGCCCCAGGCGCTGGTGAGGAAATCGGCGGCGACACCGACCGGATGGGAGCCGCCGATGACCCAACCGAAAAAGCGCGGCCCTGTGGTTGCATGTAGCCCGGGTTCTGCGCCATCCGAGAGGCGCCTGATGACATCAAGCATATCGGAACCGGCCGCCGGCAGCGGCTCGTCGAAACAGGCAAGCGAGGCTGCGTAGTCGTGGGTGGGCATATGGCGGGCGGGTGCTGCCTGCCGGAACGCGGCGGCAAGGCGGGCGGCCTCCTGAAACAGAGATGCGATTGCCGACATGCGAATCCCCCTGCCGCCGCCGATCCTGAAGGGCCGCCCTCAAAAAGCAGGCTGCTGGCGGCATGCAATCTAGCCCATATCGGTGACGCTGTCTTTCCCCGGGAGATCCGGGCCGGGTCCGGCGGCTCTACCTCGTCCTTGCCGAGACCCTCAAGACAATTTGAGCATCGGGGAGAGGCTTCCTAACTATATACAATAATTACCTTATTCGGTGCTGTCCATTTTTCAAAATCCGGGGCTCTTGTTGAAAATGATTGCCTTCGTCGCAAGTATCGTTCAATAATGAGGAAATATCATTTGCACCATTGTCAAGTTGGTGCTGCCAATCAGCGAGGGATATGCACTGAAATATTTCCTTCTCTACGCGCTGACATGCACGTTGGTCGGGATAGTTCTTGTCTTCACCATCGGCGAAGTTGTGCGGTTCAAGATCGACAAGCCGACCGATCAATCGGTGGCCGGACCAACTGATGAGCCAGTTGCCGGGCAAACCGAGCAATCAGCGGCCGGACCAACCGGTGAGCCGTTGAACGCAGCAACCGGCAAGCCGGTGCCGGGGGCAACCGGCGAGCCGGTGCCCGGGCCAACAGCCGATCAATCCGCCGTCCAACCAGTCGATCCCTTGGTCGTCCGATCCACTGGCCAACCGGTCGACGGGCCAGCCCGTGAACCGATGGTCGGGCCAACCGGCGAACCGGCTGCGAGGCCGACCGATCAATCGGTGGTCGGCCCGAGCGATGAACCGGTCGTCCGGAAGGGCGGCCGGCTGGGTAGTCCGGCGCAGTAATCGGCGCTTGAGATGATGGATTTCTATTCGATCTCATAACTCTAAGCATAGGCCGAAGTACGAGGCTTGCTGACACCGGTTGACGGCTGGGGCCATCTGTATTGAGAGTACCTGTCATTTTGCAGGAGGTCCCGATGGATGGAAGCGGCGCGACGATCAGACATATCCAGGCAGACGAAGTGGAGGCTTTCCGACGCATCCGCCTGGAAGCGCTTCGCACCGAACCTTCCCTCTTTGCAAGCCGCTACGAAGACTGGGCGGCTCTTTCTCTCGAGGAGTGGCGCAATCGCCTGAACGAGCCGGTTTTCATCGCCTTTCAGGATGGCGAACCCGTTGGCATAACGGGCCTGCTTCGGCAGCGGTCGAGCAAGATGGCCCATCGCGCGACGATCATCATGGTTTACGTCAGAAGGAGCCTGCGCGGAACGGGCGTTGCGGGCAAGCTGCTCAGCGCGGTGGCCGACCATGCGCGCGGTATCGGCATCCTGCAGCTCGAACTTTTCGTCAGCGCGGAGAACCCGGCGGCAATACGCTTCTATCAGCGGCAAGGCTTCTCAGAGATCGGCCGGATTCCCGGCGGGGTTCTGGAAGAGGGCAGGGAGATCGACGACGTCATGATGGCTCGCCGTCTGGTCGGCTAACTCCCACCGAATATCAACCCATATCCGTTCGTCTGACCTATTGACCTCAAGCGGGGTTGGGGTTGCAGCATGCCGGCATGGGCTGGAGGTTTGGCCGTGACAAAAATTCTGAAAGACGAGGATCTGGTCGGCAGCACGCTGATGGCGGTCGCGATCGATGCGCTCGAGACCGCTTTTCTCGCGAGAGCCGGCGATCGACTGATCTCTCCGCCCCGGCACCATGTCTCGTTTCCCGATCGAGGTGATCTCGTCTTCACCGTCGGCGGCATCCTCGGCGACAAACCGCTCGCGGGCTTCCGGGTCTATGAAACATTCGACGGGGCGGAGCATTCGCAGATTGTCGCGGTATGGTCGGCGGACGACGCCAAGCTTAAAGGCATCGTTGTTGGAGAGCGTCTTGGCAACCTCAGAACCGGTGCGATCGGCGGTCTCGCAATCCGGCATCTCAGCGCGCCTGACGCCAGCATCGTCGGGATCCTCGGAAGCGGAGCGCAAGCACGAATTCAGCTTGCCGCAGCGGCCGCCGTTCGAAAACTGAACCGCGCCCGCGTCTATAGCCGAGACGAGAGGAATCGCGCCGCCTTTGCAACTGAGATGCAGCACACCTTGGGTATTGAAGTGGAGCCTGCCGGCAGCGCCTCTGAAGCCGTCGATGACGCCGACATCGTCATCTGCGCGACGACGAGCCGAACGCCCGTCATTCATGCGCGGGATTTGAAGCCCGGCGTGCACGTCAGCACCGTCGGCCCGAAAACGCGTGAGGGATACGAACTCGGCCTGGATGTCGCCGATGTCGCAGCCGTGATCGCAACGGACTCTCCCGAACAGACGCGCGCCTATGCTTCGCCCTTTTTCCTGGCCGGCTCCGGCAATGAGCACCGCATGGCCGACCTTGCCGATATCATGGCCGGGAAAGCGGCGGGGCGAGGATCGCCTGGCGATACGACCTTGTTTTGCTCCGTCGGCCTGGCTGGAACCGAAGTCGTCGTCGCCTCGGCAATCCTCGATATGCTGTGATCCTGTTTCCCTTTATTCACGCCAGACCCAGCACATCCCCCATGGCGTATTCGCCGGGCGCGCGCCCTGCGATCCAGCGGGCGGCGGCAAGCGCGCCGCGGGCGAACATGCCGCGATCGAGAGCCGAATGGGAGAGCGTCACGACCTCCTCGGCGGCGGCAAACAGGACGCTGTGTTCTCCGACCAGCCCGCCGGCGCGCAACACGGCGAAGCCGATTTCGCCCGTTGGGCGCTCACCGGTGATGCCGTCACGCCCGCGCCGCTCGACGGATGCAAGGGAAACTCCACGGCCCTTGGCGGCGGCTTCGCCAAGCATCAGCGCCGTGCCGGACGGCGCGTCGATCTTCCTGTTGTGATGGGCTTCGAGGATTTCGATATCCCAGCCACGCGCGGGAAGGGCGCGCGCCGCCTGGGCGACGAGGCCGACCAGGATGTTGACGCCGATGGAGAAATTGCCGGAGCGCAGGATCGGAATCGTGCGGGCGGCCTCTGTGATCCGTTCGAGTTCATCCGGCTCGAAACCCGTCGCCCCGATCACCAGGGCAGGTCCGCCGGCCGAAGCGCACAGGCCGGCAAGTTCGGCGGCTGCACGTCCCGTCGTGAAATCCAGGATCACGTCGGCTGCTCCGATTGCAGCCGAACGGTCGATCAGCCCGGCGCCTGCGGAGCCCTCACGGCCGATGCCGCCGACAAAGGCAAAACCCGAATCGCCCGCCAGCAGCGGCAGGATGGCGCGACCCATGCGGCCATTCGCGCCGGCGATGGCTATTTTGATTGGTGAGGTCACGGAGTTTCCTTCGCTGGCGATGTTTCCGGCTGAATGGTTATTTGCATCCAGCATTCGCGCCGGAGAAGGCGAGCTGCAACTACCTCATTCCGCTCCCGGCGCAAAACCGTATTTCCTGTGGTCCCTCTGGTCGTCTGGCGCTTACCAGTTGCCGGGGTCGGCGGTGTGATCGATGGTGGCGAATTCGTCGGCCTTTTCCCGGTCCAGCTTCACCTCCGTGGCAGCGCTCGTCTCGTTGACGACCGAGTAGCGGTCAGGGATCGGTCCCGTTGATAGTTCTTGGTACATGAGCAAGGCGGCCTCCTCGGCGGTATCGGCCTCGATCTCTCGGGTGATTGATACGGTGAATTTGTGCATGGCTTCGGCCTTTCGATCGGCGCGCCAGCATGCGCGCGGCTTGTACAGTCTGACACGAGTTTTGTGTCGATGACACTAACTGCTCGCTTAGGATTTGATTCATACGATGGCTTCAGGCCTTTGTTTTTATGAATGTCGCGGTGCCAGGCCGCCGGATAGTTTTGGGCGAACTCAGCCGAGGAGGTAGTTCATGCGCCTGAATCAAGTAACTGTCACGATGCCTGACCTCGATGCGGGCTGGAACTTCTACTGCGCTCTCGGTCTCACTCCGGTCGTCGACGCTCGTCCTCGCTATGCGCGCTTCGTCTGCCCGGACGGGGACAGCACCTTCTCCCTGCATCAGGGCGAAGGCGGCGGTGGCGGCACCACGGTGTATTTCGAGTGCGAGAAGCTGGACGAGACGGTCGGCAGTCTCAGCGAGGCTGGTGTTCGTTTCGTCACCGGACCGGAGGACAAGAGTTGGCTCTGGCGCGAGGCGGAGCTGTTCGACCCCGGCGGCAACCGCATCATCCTTTATTTCGCCGGTTCGAACCGCCTCGATCCGCCGTGGCGGGTGGATCAAGCTAAGCCTGCTTGAGGTAGGTGCTCGGCAGCCGATCCCGGCCATTCCCCGAATTGACGAATCGCGGCCGCCTCGGCATCTTTGGCTCGGCGTGGCCTAACGCCGAACCTCCCAGGACCTTCCCCAGCTAGGTCTTCAACTGGAGGCAAAGGGACTTTCGTCTCAGGTCGTGAACCTTGGTCCTGATGTTTCGGGCCTGTTGCTGGGGAACGATGTCCGGAACGTGAGAGGCCCTGATATGACTGAGAATGGAAATTTCAAGCGGCGGGTGCGTGCGCGCGCCGCCAAGACGGGTGAATCCTACACCGCCGCCCGCATGCATGTTCTTCCCAGGTCGGCGAACGATGCACTGCCTGCGGCAAGACGCTTGCGTCTGGCCGTGGCCCAGACCACCCATGCAGACGATCCCCGCGATGCCGACAAGCTTCGCCAGAGTGGACAGGAAATACGCCTGCTGATGCGGCGAGCGCGAGAGGCAGGCGCGCGGCTCATCCACTTTCCCGAAGGAACGACATCATCGCCGAACAAGCGCATCATGTCGGAAATCGGGCCGAGAGAGATCGGGCCGTCCGATTGGCGGCGGTTCGAATGGGCCGTGTTGCGTGAGGAACTGGATACAACGCGCAAGCTGGCGCGCGAGTTGGGGCTCTGGACGGTCATCGGCTCAGTGCATCCGCTGACG
Source organism: Rhizobium leguminosarum (assembly GCF_019798305.1). GTDB lineage: Bacteria > Pseudomonadota > Alphaproteobacteria > Rhizobiales > Rhizobiaceae > Rhizobium > Rhizobium leguminosarum_U. The sequence goes on along the minus strand of NZ_JAAXDD010000002.1, from coordinate 224,045 downwards.
GCGCCGCATCGGCCGCACAACAGCCTCTATGTCGTCTCCGACCGCGGCGAACTGGTGACGCGTTACGATGAGCGCCTGCTGTCGAACACCAAGATCTCCTTCATGTACACGCCGGGTTCGATTCCCGTGACCTTCGAGGTCGACGGCATCCGTTTCGGCTGTGCGCTTGGTATGGAATGCCACTATCCGGAGATTTTCAGCGAATATGAGCGGCTCGACGTCCACTGTGTGCTGTTCTCGACGACAGGCGGCTCGCCGGCCAACGAGCCGTCCTTTGCTGCCGAGGCACAAGGGCATGCGGCAAGCAACAGCTACTGGGTCAGCTTCTCGATCCTTGCCCATCCCGGTCAGGCTGATCCGGCCTCTTCCGGGATCGTCGCGCCCGGCGGCCGATGGGCAGCGCAATGCCCTGCGGATGGAACGGCTGCGATATCGATTGCCGATATCGACGATAATCCCGGCGATCTTTCTCGGCGGTGGCGGCGCAAGGCGCGGAGCGGCCTCTACGAGCCGCATCGGGTTGACGGCGACCCGCGCAGCGACGGACGGGATATGTTTTAGAGCCGCGTCGTGTCGGCGGCACTCCGGCAAATTGAATGTAGCCGATGCTATAAGCACTTGCGGAACCGTACCAGCGGTTCCGCAATCGTCTCATAGCTGCTTGTCCGGAAGTCCTCGCATTGAACCCGAATGGTGTCAGCGGTCATCCCAATGGCCTCAACCATTTAGCAGCGCTCGGCAATCGTCCGCGTGAAATCGCTTCCATGGGCTGGAGAAAGACGGTTTGCTTCTTATTTCACCGGGGAATGCGAAACGAAGTGCGAAAGGACCGCGCAATGGCAAAGAACACGATCTGCGTATGGTACGACAAAGACGCTGAGGCCGCCGCCCGCTTCTATTCCGCGACTTTTCCCGACAGCGCCGTGCGTGCTGTCATTCGTGCACCGGGAGATTATCCTGACGGCAAGCAGGGAGACGTCCTGGTTGTTGAATTCACCGTTGCGGGTATTCCCTGCATCGGCCTGAACGGCGGTCCCGCGATCAAACACAACGAAGCCTTCTCCTTTCAGATCGCAACGGACACTCAGGAAGAAACCGATCGCTATTGGAACGCGATCGTCGGCAATGGTGGTCAGGAAAGTGAGTGCGGCTGGTGCAAGGACAAGTGGGGCGTGTCCTGGCAGATTACGCCGCGCGCCCTCTCCGAAGCCCTTTCGGCAGGCGGTGGCCAGGCAAAGCGTGCTTTTGACGCGATGATGACGATGAGGAAGATCGACATTGCGGCGATCGAGGCGGCCCGGCGCGGCTGAGGTGGCCTTGCGCAGAACGATCTTTTGCCGGGTCTCGCATCTGGAGGGGTCCGGCCGCGTTTCGATCCCCGCAATCGACTCAGAACCAGAGATCGTGCACGCAGCGCCCCTTGGATGGAAGGTCTTCAAACGTGTCCAGGCCGTCGAAATGATCGATAGGCAGATGCTGAACGAGATCCGGCGGCGCAAGCCGCATGTTGACGGCGATGCGCCGGCGGCCATCCTTTCCAAGCCGCAGGCTGCGCCAGCTCAAGACACAGGCGCAGGATGGGCAGAACAAGATTTCGAGAGACGGCTCGTCCCTGTCGGCGCGGGTGTAGGAGGCAGTCTCACCGGCGAGAGCGATGCGCTCTCCTTCGTAGTCATAGGCCCACAGCGTGCCGTAGCGCCGGCAAAGCGTGCAGTTGCAGGCGGTGATCGAGCCCGGATCACCTTCGAGTGTCCAGCTTGCCTTGCCGCAATGACATGAGCCCGTCAGCATGAGCGTCGGTTCAATCCTGTTCCCCGTTCAAGTTCGACATCCTGCCCCACTCGCGCGATGACCGCAATTGGCGCTTTCCGTCTCCGCTTGCTTCTCTGGCTTTCTAACCGGCGTTCGCGATACGTCAGGCTTCTTAGGACTTTCTGAAATTTCTATTTGAGATTGCAGCACGAAGATGATTTTCTGCGACCCAGCGTAGCTGAGTCCACGCCTCCTCCCGATTTTGATCCGAGTGGCCCATGTCGATTTCAGATGCGATTTACCGTCCCTTCGAAACCTTGATCCGGCCGCTCGACATCCCCTACCGGCCGATGCCCACCAAGGGACCTGTCGCGGTTCTTTTGCACTTCATCGTGATGTTTCGGGGCGTCATCATTACCATGGCGCTGACCTCGATGGCCATCGAAGCCATCAACCTTACGATCATCTGGGGTCTTTCGGTGATTGTCGACGGAGTGACGACACAAGGCGTGGAGCTCTTCGTCGACAGTAAATTCCGGCTGCTGGCAGTCCTCGCCTTTCTGCTTTTTCCCGTGATGCCCGTTCTTTTCTACATCACCAATATCCTCAACTCGCACACGATCGGCATCAGCCTGCCCGTTGCGATTCAATGGCAGGGGCACAAGGCGGTCGAGCGGCAGGACCTCGCCTTCTTCCATGATCTCTTCGCCGGCCAGGTCGCATCCCGACTCGGTCAGGTCGCCAGTGCCGTTCAGCAACAGATCCTGATCGCGTTCCAGACGGCACCCCGCTTCCTGCTTCAGATCATCGGCTCCGTTGTTCTTCTGCTCGCGCTCTCCTGGCAGCTTGCGCTGCCAGTCATCGTCTGGGTTGCCTTCAACGTGCTCTTTACGATCAAGGTCGTTCCTGATTTCACGGAACGCGCCCGCCGCTCGGCAAAGCAGAACAGCCTCATCTCCGGCGCTTTGACGGACATCTACGGCAATATCCAGATGGTCAAGCAGTTCGCAGCAGAAGATAGCGAGGCGGGTGCGCTGAGAAAGATCATGTCCGCCGGGGTCGATACGCTTCACCACGAGCAGCGGATCTACCGGACAACCGAACTCGTCGTCATCAGCCTCAACATGGTGCTCTGGCTCGTCATGCTCGGCATTAGCTTCTGGGGGCTGTTTGACCGATTCCTGACCGTGGGCGATTTCGCCGCAACGGTTTACATCCTTCAACGCCTCTCGGCAGGGTCCTTCACATTCCTGCAAATGGGACAGCAGGTCTTCCGCGCGCTCGGCACGATCAAGGATGCGATGCCGGTCATGACAACACCGCCTACCATCACAGACCGGCCGGATGCGACTGAACTGACGGTCAGCCGCGGGGAGATCCGTTTCGAGAACGTCCGCTTCGCCTACAAGTCGGGCAAGCCTGTCATCGATGACCTGTCGCTGACGGTTCGGCCCGGCGAAAAGGTAGGGCTCGTCGGCCTCTCCGGTGCCGGCAAGACGACGCTGGTGAGCTTGCTGCTGCGTTTTTACGACATAGAGGATGGTGCGGTCCTGATCGATGGGCAGGACATCCGCGAGATCACGCAGGCAAGCCTTCGCCGCGCCATTGGGGTCATCGCGCAGGACGTCGCGCTACTGCACCGTTCGGTCGGCGACAATATCCGTTACGGCCGGCCGGAGGCGACGAGGGGCGAGATCGAAGCGGTGGCGAAGATGGCAAGCGCCGATGTCTTCATCGCCGATCTTTCCGACGGCGAAGGCCGCAGCGGCTATGATGCCTTCGTCGGCGACCGCGGCATCAAACTCTCCGGCGGCCAGCGTCAGCGCGTGGCTATCGCCCGCGTTCTCCTGAAGGACGCGCCGATCCTCGTGTTGGACGAAGCGACCTCCGCCCTCGACAGCGAATCCGAAGCCGCCATCCAGGAAAGGCTGAACCTCGTCATGGAGGGAAAGACGGTGATCGCCATTGCACATCGCCTGTCGACCATCGCCAGGATGGACCGGATCGTCGTACTCGATCGCGGGCGCATCGTGGAAGAGGGCAGGCCGGATGAGCTGGTCGAACGCGACGGTTTGTTCGCGCGCCTGTGGAAACGCCAGACCGGCGGCTTCATTCCCGAAGACATCGATGAGCCCTTGCCGGCCTCGCCGGCGACCTGACCATCTGACTGAAAGAATTTGTCGGTGATGTCGGAACGCGGGTCGTTCACCCGTCCTTTGTCCGTGAAACAAAGTGGAGATGCCGGATGGGCAACCTTACCCTCACCACCTTCGACTGGGTCCCCGAGCCTCCCAGGGGTTATGTGCGTGACCTGCGTGTGCGTTGGGCGCTGGAAGAGAGCGGCTTGCCCTATCGTGTCGAGAGCGTACCGTTTCGCGGTCGCAAGCCCGAGCATTTCGTGCACCAGCCCTTCGGCCAGGTGCCGTGGTTGACCGATGGCGACATCTCGATTTTCGAGAGCGGCGCCATCCTGCTCCATCTCGGCAATCGCAGCGACGCGCTGATGCCCGCCGATCCGCGCGGTCGCGCCGAAGTTTTGGAATGGCTGTTTGCAGCGCTGAATTCCGTCGAGGCTGCAAGCCTGCCCTGGTCGATATTGATCTTCTCCGGCATCACGGGTGATGCGCCGGCATATGGGCTTATGGACTCGTTTCTCAAGGACCACCGGCTGAAGCACATGGAGCCGGTCCTGGCAGGGCGCGAATGGCTGGCGGGCACCTTCTCCGTCGCCGATATCCTCATGGCCGATGTGCTGCGCCTCATCAACCGGTTCGACGGATTGGCGGAATATCCCGCCTGCCGTGATTATGTCGCGCGCGCCACGGCCCGCCCATCTTTCGCAAAGGCGCATGCCGACCAGATCGCTCATTTTGCCGCGGCAGACTGAGCAGACCGGCGCCCAAAGCGTAGGGGACCGGACCTTCTCCGTCGCCGCACCCCGTGACGTTCGCGGCGGCTGTCCTGCCTATTGCGCGCAAGGGAACCGAGGGCAGGGTGGTCATGATCAATCTATCGGGCAGGCGCGACCCCGATGTCACCATCCGTCGCATTCTGAAGGTCAACCATGCGGGCGAGTTCGGCGCTATCAGGATCTATGGCGCCCAGATTCTGGTGGCTCGGCGGCTGTTTCCCGACATCGTGCCGGCACTTGAAGAGATGCGTCGGGACGAGATCGACCATTGCCGCCTGTTTCGCGAGGCGATGCCTGCAAGGTGCGCGAAGCCCTGTCGTGTCATGGAATTCTGGAGCCTCGGCGGTTCTGTGCTCGGCTTCCTGACGGCGCTTGCCGGGCGCAACATGATCTGGATTTGCACCGAGGCAATCGAAAGCACGGTTCATCGCCATCTCGAAGACCAGTTGGCTTTCCTTGCAAAGCGCGATCCCGAGCTTCACGCCCTCATCGCGTCGATCCAGGAACAGGAACTGGCGCATCTCAGGACGGCCGAAAGCAGCCAGAAAGGGCAGGGGCTCAGCCACGCCCTGCTGCTGCCCGTCGTCGGCGCCCTGACCGACCTGATGATCTGGCTCTCGACCTGGGGAGACTCGAGCTGGATGCGCGCCGAAATGGCGCGTGCGGGGAGGGGCTAGTCTTGCTGTGAAGACGACGGCTTGCCGCTGTCGGGGGCAGCCCTTGGAAGTAGCGCTTTGAATTGCTGCATAATTTTATCCTTCAATCGATTCCGATTTCAAGAATTATGCAGTGGAGGGAACATATCCGCCCTCCGCTGCTTTGACTCGCATTCCAAGTGAGCAGGTCCAAAGCCATGCACGTGCGGGTGATCACGTTCAATGTCTGGAATGTCGAGGGCGACAGCCGGCGGCATCAGATTATCAATAAGGAGCTTCGCCGTCTGAAGCCCGATCTTCTGGCATTGCAGGAGGTCATTCAAACGCGCGAGAAGGCGAGCCTCGATACCATCGTCGACGGGCTCGACATGCACATCACGCACCAACAGGACGTGCAGGCTTTCCAGCCGGCTTATTCCGACAGATATGGCGGCACGGCGATCGCGACCCGCTGGCCGCACAGGGTTGTCGAGGTGCTCGATCCAAGGATGCCACAGGCGCCTGATGTGCCCTGGGCGACCCTTGCCGCTGTCGTGAATCTTGGGGATGTTGGCAGCCTGCTCTTCATTGCGACGACTGCGGCCTGGCGCCCGGCTGCCGAGGTCGCGCGCGAGCGTCATGCAGTTGCGATCAGCGATCTCGACGCTAGGCATCGGCAAGACCTGCCGACCTTGATTGCCGGCGACCTCAATGCAGAACCGGATGCCGCATCTATACGGTTCCTGACCGGGCGGCAATCACTCGAGGGAAGAAGCGTCTGTTATTACGACGCCTGGGAAATAGCCGGTATCGGGACCGGAAAAACCTGGACCGGCGTCAACCCGAACGCCCTGGCTGGCGCCGAACGGATCATCGGACAGAGAAACTATCATCGACGATTTGACTACGTGCTGGTCGGATCGTGGGATGCGCATCCCAAGGGTCGGGCAGAGATCCAGTCGGTCGAATGCGTCCTCGATCGGCCGGTGGATGGAATATGGCCAAGCGATCACTACGGGGTCATGGTCGATCTCGACGTCCGGCCAAATGCAAAGGCCGGCTGACGAAATCGTGGGCACCTGCCCAGGTGCGCTACTCGATAAGCCCGAAGATGGGGCCGTAGCCGCCGTGCCAGGATCGGTCGTTGCGGCCCATTGCCGGATTGTAAAGTCCGACACCGCGTCCGCCATCGAGAAACAAGGCATCGGGGCATTTCAGATGGTCGCGGAAGAGCCGTGCGAAATCATGGAAATTCACGCCGTCTTCGCTGATCGCGAAACGAACCGTGCCATGCTCGCAGACGCCGACACCGTTGCGGCGGGTTCGGTCCGTCGAGCCGACGATGAAGATCGGGTTCAGCTTGTTGGCGATGACAAGCATCGGGCCGGATTGCGTGGCGAACTGCACCTTGGGCCGACGCTTCAGAAATTCATCGGTCGGGAGTATCCCGGCACCTGCCTCACCCAGAAAGAACACGCCGTTCGGCTTCTTATAGAAATTCGGCACCTGACCGGCGGAGCTTTCGACCTCCGTCGTATTGGCGGGCTGCAATTCCCTGGCGTTCTCGACATAGAGTCCCATCGGCGAAAAATCGGCCCGGTACATCCCGGCGTTGACGGCCAGGGCCAGCGTTCGCCCCTTGGCGCGAACGGCTTCGGCCAGGCTTGAAAAAGTGCGGTACGGCGCGCCTTCGGCGTTTTTCCAGAACAATCGCAGATCGGCTTTGCCTGGTTCCAGCGTGCAGACGACGTATTTCGCTTCTTCGAAGCCTTCCTGCTCGCATGGTTGCGCATGCGCCTGATGCAGGGATGTCATCGTTGCTGCCAGCATGATGGCCGCGGCGAATATGCCGTGTTTGAGATGGATCATAGTGTCACGTCCTCGAGCTGCTTACCATGTGCCTGACAAAGCCGTGCAGGCGAGCAGCACCCCGGTCAGGATATTCGCCAGGAACAGGCGATAATTCAGCTCCGGGCGGGCAAGATCGATCCGCCGGGTCTGCCAGGCAAAATGGATGGCGATCACCAGCATTCCGATCGCATAAGGCGGCGACATTTCCAACAGCCAGCCTCCGAGCGACCACGCGCCGACCGCCAGGGCATAAAACAGGCCGATCAAGGACTGGCCGTGCCGGCCGAACAGGATTGCCGTCGATTTCAGGCCAAGGCGGGCGTCGTCCTTCAGATCGACATAGGCATAGATCGTATCATAGCCGATCTGCCAGGCGATGGCCCCGGCCCACATCAGCAGGGCGCCCACCGGGATATGTCCTGCAGCCTCGGCCCATGCCATCAGGATCCCCCAGTTGAACGCCGCGCCCAGGACGGCCTGGGGCCAGTGGGTGAAACGCTTGCAGAGTGGATAGACGAAGACAAGCGGCAGGACACATATCGCGATGAGGCGCGTGTGGGGCGTCAGGAAAAACAGAAGCGAAGCCGCCAGTGCGAATTCAACGGTCAGGAAGATAAAGGCCTGTCGCGTGACGATCTCTCCACTTGCCAGAGGTCGAAAGCGGGTCCGCTCGACATGGCCATCAAATTTCCGATCGGCGATGTCGTTGACCGTCGAACCGGCACTTCTCATCAGAAGAGCGCCGAGAGAGAAGATCGCCAATTGCCTGAGATCCGGGTGACCGTGCGATGCCTGGATAAGGGCGGCCCAGCACGGGAAGAGCGTCAGCCAAATTCCGACCGGGCGATCCAGCCGCGCCAACCGCGCATATGGCCGCCATGCGATGGGCAGCCGGCGATCCACCCAGTCGCCACGGTGGATGTCGCTGAGATCGGGGCGGCTCAGAGTCGTCATGATGTGATCCAAATTTCCTGTCGCAAATAGCCATGAAGCCTCAGGTTTTTGTCGCCAGCGGCGCTGCCCAGAATAGGAATTTTTGCAGACACGGCAATAACCGTCCGATGCGATTGGTCGCTGACCTTCTGCGGAAAATGCGGCCAGTTGTGTTCGCATGTTTGCGGTATGAATTCTTCCGATCTTGGAGCAGCAAAAGGGAAGATCATGAGCGTCTACGCAACCGTCGGTGCAGTCGATTCCGTCAAATCGAATGGTTTTTATGATGCGACCCTGGCAACGATCGGTTGGAGCAAACATAGGGAACTTCCTGGATGGAGCGCTTATTCCGAAGGCGGGAAGGGTGAAGGTTTCGTTCTGTGGGTTTGCGAACCGTTCAACGGCGAACCGGCGAGCGCCGAAAATGTCTCGATGGTCGCTTTCATGGCCAAGTCCCGCGCCGAGGTGGATGCTTTTTACGATGCTGCCATGACCAACGGCGGAACGGACGAAGGCGCACCTGGTTTACGTCCGCACTACGGGCCGAACTGGTATTCCGCTTACGTGCGTGACCCCGCCGGAAACAAGATTGCTGTCGTCTGCGATAGCTGACGCCAACTCGATTGCCGCAACTCGACGTCGCGGGGATTTCCCTATTTCTCGGCGAATATGACGTGGGGACCGGCGCCGCGATCCGGCGCATCCCTGGGCAGGCCGAAGAAGCGTCTTGCCATTTCGGTCGGGCCGATATCCTCCAGGGATGTGAAGCCCAGGCTCAGCAATCGGTTCGCAAGATCCTCGGGATCGAAGTGCGTCAGCCATGGCTCGCCGGCCGCGGCCGTGCGCGCGCCCATTTCCGCGGCGCGGGCACGGCGTTCGGGCGAATAGTTTTCGAGGGGTTCGCTGTAGTCGAAGACGATGGATGCGCTCGGCAGGCCGGCGACGAAGCGCAACAGCGTAAAGACCGACGCCTCCGTGAGATATGACACGACGCCAAGCCAGATGAAGAAGGAGGGCGCCTCGGGCTCGAAGCCGGAATCGACGAGACGCGTTTTCAAATCCTGATGTTCGAAATCGACAGGAACGAATATCGGCAGGCTTTGCGTCAGTCCGGTCTCGTCAAGCCGCATCTGCTTCCAGTTCTGCGTCGCCGGGTGATCGACTTCGAAGACCTTCAGGCCGGTGTGGGGATTGCGCAGTGCACGAACCGCAGCGGATACCTTGTCATCGCCGGAAGACTAGAGCATGATTTTAACGCTGTAAAGATTAGATTGAGACATGGCCACACACGACGGATCGCCCCGCTATCATCACGGCAATTTGCGCCCCACACTGCTGTCCGTGGCGAGGGCGCTGTTGGAGGAAGGGGCCCGGCGGCGCTGAGCATGCGGGAGATCGGCCGCCGCGCCGGCGTCTCGGCTCCGGCGGCATACCATTATTTCAACAGCCTCGACGCCATCGCGGCGGCACTCGCCGAACAAGGATTTGCCGAACTCAGCGAAGGCATCGATGCAGCGCTAGCCGGTCCTCGGCGTCATCTGCTGGCCGGCGGCATCGCCTATGTCGCCTTTGCCCGCGCGAATCCAGGTCTCTACCGGCTGATGTTCGGGGAGGGCTTTCAAGCCTATTCCAAAGGAAACGAGGCGATACGCGCCCTGCGGATGCAGGTCTATCGGAGATGAAGGACGACCTGGAAAAGCGACTGACACCCGGAGACGTGCCGAACGCCGCGCTCTTTCTCTGGTCGCTGACGCATGGCCTTGCCTTGCTGATGATCGACGGTCAGGTCGAACCCGGTGCCGACCCCGACGCGAAGGTCGAGGATATCCTGAAGCTCGTGGGCATGGGGCTGCCTGCCGCGAGATAACACGCGCCGGCTTTATCCATCCCGCATAGGCGATCCACCCAGGATCGCATCGATCCTATTGTGGACGGCGATGCCGGGACATTCAATCCCTACCAGGCGGTACGGGCGGTGCCGAGCGCGGTCGTATGAGAGGATGAGACCTGGGCGACGTGCGCCTTAAGCGACACGACGCAGTTTCCCGGAACGCTGAGATTGTGCGACGTCAAGTGTTTCAGCAATGTCTCGGCGTCACGCTTTTCGGTCAGCGGAAATGTCACAGTCATGCGAGTTCTCCAACGAATAAACTGAGCATCCGCACAAATTAATGTCTAAATTCTTTTGCGCTGCAACAAGAAAATTTTAACGATAAAATTAAAATCGATTAGCTTTCGGAGGGGGTATTTAAAAACCGTTTGAAATTGGATTCGGGGCTTCTGCATGGATGCCTTGACTGCTTCGGCCAGCCGCGAGGGGAGATGCCGTCAACGTGGGCATTGACCTATCCGTTAAGATCCGAACGGGCTCGTTTCGTCCGGTTTCCGTCGGTCGAAGTTGCCGGGGAAGGCGTTTTGGAGCGCCATGAGCGTTAAGTACGCTGGCTGACGTAAGATCGGCGGTCATCTGCCGTTGCGGGCCGCCCAGCTCCTGAGCCGTAATCCGTTGAGCCTGATGAAGCCTTCCGCGTCGTGATGATCGAAGGCGATGGCGCTTTCTTCAAAGGTGACGAGGTCAGCGGAGTAGAGTGAGCAGGGGGAGGCGCGGGAGATGACCGAGGCGCTTCCCTTGTAGAGCCTGAGCGTCACTTCGCCGCTGACGAAAGCCTGGCTGTGGTCGATCAGCGCTTGCAGCATTTCCCGCTCGGGAGCGAACCAGAAGCCGTTGTAGATCAGCTCGGCGCAGCGGGGCATGATCCCTATCCGAGAGAAGAGGCGCTCCGGCTCCTTGCCAGCCAGACGAGGCCAGTGACCAGGAGCAGGATCATCACGGCATGGGTGATGTAATCGAGCGTGGTTTGCGGGCCGACGCCGACGGCGATGGTGAAGGCGCCGATGAGAGTGCCGAGGAGGGCGAAGGACTGGGCAAAGATCGCAGCCGTTCGGCTCCACGATCGGTCAAGGCCGAGCGAGATCAGGCCGAGAAGGAGGACAGCTGATATCACCGCTTCGGCAATCATCGCCTGCCGGTGTTCGTGGCCTTCGAGGACGAACCCGGCATGGGTGAGCGAGGCAATGGCATAAAGACAGGTTTCGATCAGGAAGAGGATCGCGACGGCTGAACGCATGGCATGGCTCCTTGGCAAGGTGGACGCCCAATGGGCCTTCCGGGGGAAATCGCCAATAAGGTTTGATCGATACGATAATTTGAGTAATAAAACTATTTTTCAAGTGTGTTGCGGGGATATTTGATGCCTTCTGCCTCCGACCGCCATGCCAAAGCCGCCGCCTCGGCGTGGCGGATGATGTTCGATCTCTTGATGAAATCGGCGCCGGAGCGGCTGGAAAGCCTTCAGGCGAGGGGGCTGACGCCAAACGATTCCAGGGCTCTGTTCACCTTGCACGGCGAGGGAGAGCCGATCAGCGCGCTCGCCCGTCAATGGGGATGCGACGCCTCGACTGCGACGTGGCTCGTCGATCGGCTGGAGCGAGTGGGCCTTGCCGAACGCGTGACGCCGGAATACGACCGCCGCGTCAAGCTGGTACAACTGACCGGGAAGGGCGCAGCCACCAAGGATGAGCTTTTGGCGGAGCACTATCGCCCGCCGGTGGAACTCCGGCACCTTTCGGCCGGAGAGCTCGAAGAACTGGCCAGGCTGCTTGCCAAGACCGAAGGCGGGCACTGACGGGCGAGGGATCGTATCGTCGTCGCGGAGGCTAGATCATTCCTGGTTCTCCGTTGCACGGAGGTGGTCTAACTTTTTGTTTTTGCGCAATTGCCGACGCGCTGTGTCAGACGATTCCGTATTCTTTCAAGAGCGCCTGCTCATCGCCGGAAACCCAACCAAATATCTTCGGCTCTCCATTCAGCTTCTGAACGAGATAATGGACATCGAAATCTATCGAGATATCCGGCTCATCCCGTCGAGAGTAGATCCCCGTCCAGGCAATGTGAGCCACGCAATGACACTCATCGATCGGGGAGAGCCGGAGATCGCGTATCCGCATTTCTTTCGTTCCTGTCGCTCGGTACTGCTCATAGCCCTGCTCCATGAGCCGTCCGAGTTGATCGTCGTTTTTTCCGGCCATGACCCCGGCGGGCGAGGCTGCGATGAACGCGGAAGCGTAGAACGACGCGCTCGCATCCAAGTCCACATCACCATTCAGCGCGCGATTGAAGAACCGCTGATATCGCGCGAACAGGTTCCTGACCGCAGTCTCCATCGATCACCCTCAATTTCAAGGGGGCATCCCGGGTAGCAGTATGCTTGTGGGTGGTGCAATTGCCAATGCCGGCCAAGAGTTCAATGGGACTAAAGCGCGCCGCGCTTTAGTCTCTCTGTGATGCATATCGCCATCCCAAAACCGCCGCACACTTTGGGCGACATGCATTAGCCGGCATAGGCTGTCAGGGATGTCGATCCGAAGAGCGGCCTGACCTTCGACTCTGCTACCTTCGCCGTCGAATCCGCAGTACAGGGAGAAGGCGTGGTTTTGGGGCGCACGATGCTCGTCGCCGCCGACCTTGCCGCGGGCCGACTGGTCAGGCCTTTCAGACAGGCGCTCACATCCGCGTCGCAGTACTTCGTGGTGTATCCGCCGCGCGCGATCCACCAACGCAAGGTGAAGGCATTTCGTGATTGGCTCCTTGCCGAAATCAGTCATTCTTGAGATCTAGGGTGCCACAGCGCCTCGGCCGAATGGAGTCCGCGATGAAAAGGATAAAGCTTGACCAGCTGTTTGGCCGCGAAGCGTTTGGCGATGATCCTGCCAATTATCACCGCGCGCGACCGGCTTATCCGCAAGCGACCTGGGCGGCCCTGCGCGAGCGCGCCGGTCTCAGGGCCGGCATCGATATATTGGAGATCGGCGCCGGTTCGGGGCTGGCGACGATGGCGCTGCTCGGTCACCGGCCGCGCAGCCTCGTTGCCGTCGAGCCCGATGGCCGGCTTGCGGATTACCTTCGCACCTCGATCGACGATCCCTGTCTCGATATCGTGGAGGCTCCTTTCGAGACCGCCGATCTCAAGCCGGCCTCCTTCGATCTGGTCGCTGCCGCGACGATGTTTCACTGGCTTGATCCGAAAGCTTCGCTGAAGAAGATCCATGGTCTGCTTCGGCCGGGCGGAGCCGTCGCCCTGTGGTGGAACGTCTTCGGCGATGCAGGCCGGCCGGATGCCTTCCACGACGAAACGGTGCATCTGTTCGCGAGTCATCCGTCGAGCCTGTCGAGCGGCGATGCGGAGCGATTGCCTCACGGGCTGGACACTGGCGCCCGTGTCGCGGAACTGGCCGCCACCGGCTTCATTGCCGACGAGCCGCAATTTCTTTGGTGGACGCTGACGCTCGATCCGGCAGCCGTCCGCAGGCTCTACGCAACCTATTCCAACGTGACCACACTGCCGCCGGCCGAGCGCAGCGCGCTGCTCGATGCTCTGGAAGCCATTGCCGCATCCCGATTTGGCGGACGCGTTGAACGCAACATGACGACGGCGATCTATATCGCACGGCGACGCTCCTTAGAGGCAGACCATTAGTCGACCTGGATATGAATATGGTCGTCGTGGCGGGCAGCGCGGCAGCCTTGAAAGCGGATATGGCTGTCGGTGATGCCGAGCGCGTTCTTCAGATGCGGCTCGATGAAGATCTTCTGCAGGCCGAAGCGCGTCACGCCTTCACTCGTCAACCAGCCGATTGCGGCCGATGTGCGCTGCTCCTCGATCCGATAGGCCGGAAAGAGAGGCTGCAGCGCATCGAAGTTCCAGCGGGTGGTGAGCCAGTCGTTGCGCCCTTCGCATGGCAGTTCATCGCCGAGGGCGGGTTGCTCAAAGGCGAAATAGCCGATGGGGGAGCGGGTGGCGCCATTCAGGAAGGTGCCGTCCGCATCCTTGTAATAATAGGCGAAGTCGAGCTTCTTCCCATCGGCATGCGACAGATGAGGCAGCAGCGGGAAGCCGTTCACGAAGGGGAAATTCGCATCCAGCGCGACGGTGACGGTTCCGGGGAATTCCCTCTCCATGTGGGCGGCAAGCGCCTTTGCCAGATCGCGCAGCTCTGGTGCGACGTAGTTGCGGTTCAGCAGGCAGTAGATCGGGGAGCGGACTACGAGCCGGTCTGTCACGCCGGCGACGCAGGAGAGGGGAACTCGTCCGAAGATCGGCGCCGCAAGGCTCGCGGCAAAGGTGGCGCTGGTATAACAAAGCAGGAAGATCGCAAGCTTTGCCAGAAACTGCCGCAAGCCCCAGGCGTGGGAGGCGGCCAGCGCCACAAGATAGGCGATGCCGCCGATCTGCGTCAGCAGCGTCAGGATGAGGGCGATCAGGAGGTGAAGGGTAAAACGGAACACGGGAAGGCCTTGGAAGTGCTGCCATTCCCATAGGCGAGGCGATGGTGGCGCGCAAGGCGGATGGCGGGATGCGCGGCTCATTTGCGCGTCCCCTGGAGTGCTTTGAATTGACAGGATCAAATCATCTGACTAAAGTCAGACAATATGACCTACGATCCTGTCTCTCGTGTCCGACGCTTCAACCGTGCCGTCACCTCCGAAGTCGGCGCTCTCGATACGTCTTTCCTCGGACGCGGCCGTCCGCTGGGCGCTGCCCGTGTCCTCAATTCGATCGGCCGGGGGCAATCGGATGTTGCGGTGATCCGCGATTATCTCGGTCTCGACTCCGGCTTGATGAGCCGTCTGCTGCGCAGTCTGGAAGAGGAAGGTCTCATCGAGACGGTGCCGAACCCTCAGGACGCGCGCCGCCGCGTTGCGCGATTGGCGGAAGCCGGCCATTGCGAGTTTCAGGCCTATGAAGCGCTTTCCAACGCGCAGGCGAAATCGTTTCTGGCGCGCCATCGCCGCCCGGACGAACTGTTGCGCGCCATGGATATCGTCGCTTCTTCGCTGAGGCGTGAGCAGATCGTGCTCGAGGAGAAAGACCCGCGGCACGAGGACGCCAGCTATTGTCTGCGCGAATACTATGGCGAACTTGCACGCCGCTTCGAGAAGGGTTTCGATGTATCGCTTTCTCGCGATCCCGATGCCAAGGATATGATCCGCCCGCGCGGTGCGTTCCTGGTGGCCATGTCGGATGGCCTGCCGATCGGCTGTGTCGGGCTGAAGGGCAATGGCGGCGAGGTCGCGGAGATCAAAAGGCTCTGGGTCGCCCCGTCTGCGCGTTGCCTTGGGCTCGCAACGCGCCTTATGACGGCCGCCGAGAACATCGCCCGCGAGTTATCCATCAAGCTCCTGCGTCTGGACACGAATAGCGCGCTGTCCGAGGCAACACAGCTTTATCGCGGAACCGGCTGGAGTGAGATCGAGCGTTTCAATGACGACCCATACCCGGACACGTTCTTTGAAAAACGCCTCTAAGTGAAGGTCGCTTTGAGGTGCCCACCTCTTCTCCGTCATTCCCTTCCTCGGGCTTTGCCCGAGGGACGTCACAGGAATCCAGTGCGCCCAAGTCCTTGGACGCGAGAGAGTTTGTTGCTAGGATGAGAGTCATTCACGGCGCCGACGCGCCGTGGCTGGATTCCTGTGACAGGCACAGGAATGAGGGAGGGCGAGGCGCCGCCGCTGCCCGGCCCTTCGCAGGCTCCGGGCGTTCGGCCCTGCGATCGATACACTGGATCGATCACTCCTGCTTCGCAGGACCGGGCCTCACCCCTGAGAATCAGGCGGCAAAGCGCTCCGCTATCGGGCGGCGGCGCAAGTTCGGCTGCGTTACCGCAGGCGGGTTATAGGCCGCCTCCAACGGGCCGGTGTCGGTGCCCGGCGGGACGATCGCGTCGATCCGGTCGAGGATTTCGTCCGTCAAACTCACCCCCGCGCCGGCAAGCAGATCGTCGAAGTGCTCCATCGTGCGCGGGCCGATGATTGCCGAGGTGACGGCGGGATGGGCGATGGCGAAGGCCATCGCCATGTGGGCCAGCGAAAGCCCTGCCTGCTGGGCAAGTGGGATGAGCCGTTCGACTGCGTCCAGCCGGCGCTCGTCGTTCATCTGCCTGGGGAAGCGTTTGGCGCGGGCGCTGTCGGGCTGCGGCGCGCCCTTGCGGTATTTGCCGGTGAGCATGCCCATCGCCAGCGGGCTCCATACCATCGCGCCCATTCCGTAACGCTCGCAGGCGGGCAGAACCTCGCGTTCGATACTGCGGTTGAGGATCGAATAGGGCGGCTGCTCGGCGCGGAAACGTGCCAGGCCGCGGCGCTCGGAAACCCATTGCGCCTCGATAATTTCCGAGATGGGGAAGGTCGACGATCCCACGGCACGCACCTTGCCTGCCTGTATCAGGTCGGTGAGGGCCGATAGTGTCTCCTCGATGTCGGTATCGGGTGCCGGCCGGTGGATCAGGTAGAGATCGATATGGTCGGTCTGCAGGCGGCGGAGCGAATCCTCGACCGCCCGCGTCAACCAGCGGCGCGAATTGCCCTGCCGGTTCGGGTCGTCGCCCATCGGCAGATGTGCCTTGGTGGCAAGCACGACGTCGTCGCGCCGGCCCTTGAGCGCCTTGCCGACGATCTCCTCGGATTCGCCGCGGCTGTAGATATCGGCGGTGTCGATGAAGTTGATGCCGGCATCGAGAGCCTTGTGGATGATTCGGATCGAATCCTCGTGGTCGGGATTGCCGGCAGCGCCAAACATCATCGCGCCGAGGCAATAGGGGCTGACCTTGATTCCGGTTCTTCCAAACGTGCGATATTGCATGGTCTGTTCCTTTTATTGTGGAGGCGGACTTCGTGCGCATCGATGTGGCCAACACCGTCGCGCTATGTTAACTTGCATAAACGGAACCTTATTCCGTTTATATACGGAACAATGTTCCGTTTTGCAAGTGAGTGAATAATGAGCGACGCGAGAAAAGCGCAGGAAGACGGCTTGAAGCCCGGGGAAAGGGCGGACAGGCGCGTGCGCGCCGACGCCAAGCGCAATCTCGACGGGCTGCTTCAGGCGGCATTGACGGTGTTTGCGACCTCCGGCGTCGACGCCCCGGTGCGTGAGATCGCGGAGAAGGCCGGTGTCGGCATCGGCACCGTTTACCGGCATTTTCCCGAGCGTTCCGACCTCGTCGTCGCCGTCTTCCGCCGCGAAATCGATGCCTGCGCCGACGCCGCGCCGATCCTTGCCGCCGAACATGCGCCGGGCGAAGCGCTGGCCAGATGGATGCAGCGTTTCGTGGATTTCATCGCGGCCAAGCGCGGGCTTGCGGCGGCCCTGCACTCCGGCAACCCAGCCTTCGATGCCTTGCCCGCCTACTTCCAGCAACGGCTGCAGCCGGCCCTTCGCTCGCTTCTCGACGCCGCCGCTGCCGCCGGCGAGGTCCGCACCGATATCGCCGCCGAGGATCTTTTGAATGCGGCCGCAAGCCTCAGCATGCATGCCTACGCCCAAGGGCCCGAACAAGCCCGGCGTATGGTTTCCTTGCTGGTCGACGGGCTACGCTACGGCGCTGTACAGCGGTAACGCTCCGACAATAGAACGCGCCGTTGCCCGATCGGCACGCGCGCGGCCGGGCAACGGCTTGGCGTCATCAGGTCCGCATCGACAGCTCGATATCCTCTTCGAATGGCATTGAGAGGTAGCCGGCTGCAGGCGAGCGCACGCGGGCGAGGTAACTCCCAAAACTTACAGCCCCTGGCAGGCATGTTGCTCTCCTCCATCTGATTGCGGACCGAAACTAGTTGCGTTGACGCATAAGTGATCCTATATTGCAACCAGTTTTAAGGAGAGAATTCGTGGATATTGAACTGCGGTCGGGTTGCCCGATCAACCTGACGATGGAAGTGCTGGGCGATCGGTGGAGCCTCATCATCATCAGGGACATCATGTTCGGCAACCGCCGCCATTTCCGCGATCTTCTGACCCATTCGGAGGAGGGGATTGCCTCCAACATTCTGGCCGCCAGGCTGAAGCGTCTGCTCTCGCTCGGATTCATCAGCAAGCGGGACGACCCGAGCCACAGTCAGAAAGCGATCTACAGCCTGGCGGAGCCGGCGATCCAGCTGGTGCCCGTCTTCGCCATGATCGGTGCGTGGGGGCGGCGACATATGCCTGTGAGCGAGGAGCTGAGCATTCGCGCGCAGCTTCTCGAAGAAGGCGGGCCGCCGCTGTGGGAGGAATTCATGGAGGATCTCCGGCAGATCCACATCATCGATCCAATCGGCGGCGCCAATGGTACATGCACTTCGCCGGTACTGGCCAAGCTGACGGCGGCGTTCCTCGATGTCCGCGCGAGATCGCTGTCGCAGGCATCCTGATAACGAGGGAGGTCGGCCCGCCCGATCAGCCGCCGGCGCCCTGGTACTTGCCGGTGGCATACCGCCAGTGGGCGATTGCTATCAACATCCAGATCGGGCCGGCAAGGAGAGCCACGGGCCCGGCCCAATCCCCGAGGATCGGGATGGGTTTGCCAAGCAGAGCGCCGACGGGGACCGAGCTGGTGAGGGCCAACGGGACCGCGGTGATGAGGATGGTCTGGATGCCGCCCGGAAAAATATTGAGCGGGTAGCGCGTCAATTCCCAAAAGCCGAAGAAGATCGAGAACAGATGGTTGGACCGCACCCAGATCAATGCCGTGGCGCCGATCATGGTGATGAGCGCACCCGTCAGCAGCGTTGCGCTAATAAGCGCAGCAATGAAGAATGACGCGGAGCAGGCCGACCAGGCGAACTCGACGGACAGAACGGCCCAAGCCATCAGCGCCACTGCGAGGATGATGTGGCCGGCATAGCCGATATTAAGGCCGGAAAAGACCAGATAGGCCCAGGGGCTGAAAGGCTTGACCAACAGCGTGTCGTAAGTGCCAAGCCGCACCAGTTCTTCGAGTTCGCGCAACTGCACGAAGCTCATCGCAGCGCCGAGCGAATAAGCCAGCAGCTGGAAGCTGAACAGCAGCGCAAGCTCCGGCCAGGTCCAGCCGCCAAGCGTATCGAAGCGGGCGACCAGGATGCCGATGGTGGCGAAGACGCTGCCATAGGAAAGGATCTGCGCAAGACGATCGAGCCAGAAAGCGCCGCGATATTCCATCTGGGAGCGGACATGCATCCGGACCAGCAGCTGCAGGACGCGCAGGTGACGCATGAGCATGATCAACCTCCCTGCACGGTGATGCGGCCGGAGGCGCAGCGCCACAGCCAAAGGACGCCAGTAAGGAATAACGCGGCCCAGGCAAGGCCCAGGCCGAGATGGAGCCAGACTTCGGCGGTGGAAAGCCTGCCGAGATAGACGGCATTGGGGTAATAGACCACCCAGGCAAAGGGCAGGTGACGGGCAATCGTGGCGAGAGGTTCGGGGAAGAACCAGAAGGGCACCAGCAGGCCGGAGAACAATTGCAACAGGGCGCCCAGGATCCAGTCCAGCGAGAAGCTCGTCATCAGCCAGAAGGCGACGAGGCCGAAGAGCGCCGACATCAGGAACAGCAGCGTAAAGGACAGCGCCCAGAAGGCGATGAACATCAGGCCATCGAACAGGCTTGCCGGCGGCAGCATGCCGTAAAACAACGCGGTAAAGGCGATGGTCGGAATGACCTGGGTCATCAGGCGATAACCGAAGCTGCCGCATTCGTTGGCGAAGAGATAGAGCGGATAGGACAAGGGCTTGAGCAGCCAGACCGCGATATCGCCTGTCTTGAGCGACCGGCCGATCTCGCCGATGATCCTTTCAGGGCGGGTTGCACCCATCACCGCGCCGCCGAGCAGCGCATAGGTCACCATCTGCTGCAGGGAGACGCCGTCGACCACGATGCCGCCGATGCCGGCATAGGCCGCCTGCCAGATGGCGACGCGCGCAAAGACCTGCACGAGTTTGCCGAAGATATTGGCCCATACTTCGTTGCGGTAGGCGAGCTGCGAATGGAAGGAACTGCGCGCGAAGGCGAAATAGGCGCTCATGATGCCAGAGCCTTGGCATTGCGCCGCTGGTAGAAGGTGCGGATGACCTCTTCGATGTCGGGCTCGTGCAGCGCCACATCCTTGAGGCCGCGCCCGCTGCCGACCTCCGACAGGATTGCGACCAGTGATACGTCTTCACGCTCGATGAGATAGTTCTTGCGCAGGCCCTCGTCGCTGACGAGAGCCGCGGTGCGCAATGGCAGCGGTCCAGGGTCGTTGGCAAATTCGAGTGTCAGCCGCCGAGCCGAGCCCAATGCCGCGCGCAGGCTTTTCAACTCACCGTCGAAGATGAGCCTGCTATGATCGACCATGATCAGCCGCGGGCAGATGGTCTCGATGTCCTGCAGGTCATGGGTGGTGAGGATGATGGTGACGCCGCGCTCGCGGTTGATCTCGGCGAGAAAACGCCGCACGGCATCCTTGGCGACCACATCAAGCCCGATGGTCGGTTCGTCCAGAAAGAGGATCTTGGGATCGTGCAGCAGCGACATCACGATCTCGGCGCGCATGCGCTGACCCAGGCTGAGCTGGCGCACCGCGCGGTCGAGAAAGGGCGTCAAATCAAGCAACTCGCTGAAGCGCCGGAGATTATCCGCATAGCGGGCAACGGAGATATCATAGATGCGCTGGTGCAAGGTAAAACTGTCGACCAGCGGCAGGTCCCACCACAGCTGGCTGCGCTGGCCGAAAACGACGCCGATCTCGCGCGCATTGTCCATTCGCTTCAGATGCGGTGTCCGGCCGAGCACCGAGAGCGTGCCGGCGCTCGGCACCAGGATGCCGGTCATCATCTTGATCATCGTCGATTTGCCGGCGCCGTTGGGGCCGAGATAGCCCACGGCTTCGCCCGCCGCGATGTCGAAACCAATGTCGGAAACGGCCAGAACTTCCGTATATTCGTTGGTCACCAACGTCTTCAGCGCGCCCAGGATGCCCGGAAATCGCTTGTGCTGCCGGAAGCGTTTGCTGACGCCCCGCGCCTCGATCAAAGCCGTCATGTGTATTCCTCGAGGGTAATTCCAGCCGATTCGGCAGCAGCATCCAGGCTAACGCGGGGCTTGGCCAGTTCAAGCAAAAGTCGCTTTTTTGGCACAACTCAATCGCACCGAGCCTAGCCTTTTGCGTTGACAGCCATGATCAATCGATTTGTTAGGGTCATGAAGATTCTCGCAATATCCGGCAGCGCTCGGCTCAATTCCACCAACACGGCTATGCTGCGGGCGATCCGTGCCATAGCGCCTAGCGATATCGAGGTTTCGATCTTCGACGGCGTCGGGCGGTTGCCGGTATTCTCGCCGGATCTCGAGGGAGAATGGCTACCGGAGTCGGTGCGGGATTTCATCGATGTGATCGCTCAGAGCGACGGGATGATCATTACCAGCCCGGAATATGTCCGATCCATCCCCGGCGGCCTCAAGAATGCGATCGACTGGCTCGTATCGGGAGATGAGATCGTCCATAAGCCGATCGCCCTTCTGCACGCATCGCATCGAGGTGATGATATGCTGGCGGGCCTTCGCACTATCCTTGCGACCATCACCGACCGGTTCGCGGGCGATATTTTCCTCAGGCTTCCTCTCATGAAACTGGAGCCGGCCGAGGTGTTCAAGGCGGTCGAGGCAGCGGAGAACCGTTCCAGGGTCCAGGCCTATCTCCAGGCATTCTCGGCCTATTGCATGGCAGACAGCAAAATCGCCTGAGGTCCGCTCGCAGCATCATCGCACATCTATCAGGAGGCCGTTCTCGAACGTCGTCTTTTCGTGAAGCGTGTGCAGAATGACGAGCGGGGCTGCGAGCAGCGCGGCGAGGATGAAGGCGGAGAGGAAGTGTCTCGTCAGAAGACGGAGGATAGGTCGGATCATCTTGATCTCCAGCTGCCGCGAATATTCTTTGTGCTGGACCTCAACAATTGCGGCAGCATGACCGGCTGCCTTGCAAGCTCCGCAATGCTGCCGCAACCCTTGTGGCGGACAGAGGGGAGTGCGAGACAATGGACAAGCGATGCGGATACTGCTGATAGAGGATGAGAGGGAGCTGGCCGAGGCGCTGTCGGCCGCTCTCGGCAAACATGGGATCGTCACCGACCACACGGTGATTCTGGCCGACGCCGTCGAGCTGACGCGGCAGAACCTCTACGACGCGATCCTGCTCGACCGGCGCCTGCCCGACGGAGAGGGGCTGAGCTTCATTCCCGAGCTCAGGCTAACGGGGAAGGATACGCCGATCATCGTGATGACGGCGCTGAACGAACCGAAGGAGCGGATCGAGGGCCTCGACCTCGGGGCGGACGATTATCTCGGCAAGCCGTTCCTGGTCGAGGAGCTGATGGCGCGGCTCAGGGCCGTGCTGCGGCGATCGCCTGAACTGGCCGAACTCAAGATCACGGCCGGGCGGATGGTGATCGACCCGCTGCATCTGAGCGTCACCGTCGATGCTGTGCCGCTCGATCTGCCCCGGCGCGAACTTCTGGTGCTGGCAGCCCTTGCCAGGCGCATAGAGAAGACCGTGCTGCGCTCGACGCTGGAGGCGGCGGTTTATAACTACGAGGAGGAAATCCAGTCGAATGCGCTCGACGCGCATATTTCGCGGCTGCGCAAGCGGCTGATCGATGCAGGCGCCGGCGTCGCGATCCATAATATCCGTGGCGTCGGCTATCTCATGAAGGAGGAGTGATGCGCGCGGCGACCAAGTCGAACCTTTCACTCTGGTGGACGCTCAGCTGGCAGCTCAGTATCGTTTTCGTGGCTGTTGTTGCGACTGTGATCATCGGGCTTTGCATTTACGCCACCAGCATCCTCTCGCCCAATGAAGGAATGCAGGCTCAGCTGACTGCGGCCCTCGAAGAAGCTCTTATGCGTGACTCGCAGGGCAGGATCGCCATAGCTGATGGCCCGCGTCTCAGGTCTTTGAAGGCGGAGAACAACAGGCTCTGGTTTTTCGTCGCAACACCAAGTGGTGAAACGGCCTCCTACGGCGTAATACCGGCGCCCTATGCGGACCTAGCCCGGTACGTCTACCTCATCAAAGACGCCGACATACGAGGGGCGTCTGGTACGACCGAGGTCGCCTCCATCGACCGTGTCGACACGGCAGAAGGCGAGTACAGAGTGATGTACGGCGGAAACGCCAGCAGAAGCTCCGCATTTCTGGCAATACTCGGCAAAACCTACCTCATTTACACACCACTTTTGGCCATCGCTTTGCCCGGGGTTTTTCTAACGATCCCCCGCGTCGTGGCGCGCGCTTTGGCCGGCGTGAAGGATATTGCGAGCAAGGCATCGGAAATCGAACCCCGCCGGCAAGGAGCCCGATTGCCGGTGGATGGTATTCCCGCGGAAATCGCACCATTGGTGATTGCTTTTAACGGAACGCTTGAGCGGCTTGAGAACGAGTTTAAGAAACGTCAGCGCTTCCTGCTCGACGCGGCGCATGAGCTCCGGACCCCGATCGCCATCATGCAGACGCGGATCGACGGCATGCCCGACGGGCGCGAGCGGCAGCGGCTGCTCGATGACGTGGCGCGGCTTGGGCAGGCGGCCGAGCAACTGCTCGATTTCGAGCGCAACGATCAGGCGGCTGACCTCGACGAACCGGTCGATCTCGTCGAGATCGCCCGAATGACGGTTGCCGATCTCGCGCCGCTGGCGATTGTCGCCGGCTACCAAATTTCGTTTCAAAGCGAGGTCGAGAGGCTCGAACGCAAAGGCAGCCCGTCGGCGCTACCGAGGGCGGTGAGCAACCTCGTGCGCAATGCCATCGACCACGGAGGCAACAGCGGCATGATCGCGGTTTCTGTGTCGGGTTCACCTTCCGGCGGCGAGCGGATCACGGTCACCGACGAAGGGCCGGGCATTCCGACTGAACACCGGGAACTGGTTTTCGAGCCCTTCTATCGCGTCACCCCGAAGAGCAAGGGCGCCGGTCTCGGCCTCAGCCTCGTCAAGCAGATCGTCGCAAATCATGGCGGCGAGGTTAGCATCGAGAGCAGTGCTGCAGGGACGCGGGTGACGATCGAACTCGCATAAAGGTCGGG
Organism: Rhizobium leguminosarum; assembly: GCF_019798305.1. Taxonomy (GTDB): domain Bacteria; phylum Pseudomonadota; class Alphaproteobacteria; order Rhizobiales; family Rhizobiaceae; genus Rhizobium; species Rhizobium leguminosarum_U. The sequence goes on along the minus strand of NZ_JAAXDD010000002.1, from coordinate 200,049 downwards.
CCTGCTTGAGCAGTATCCGCCCCCGAGCCTTTCCTGGTTCTGATCAGGAAAGGCTCTGGATCTGTAATGTTGCGGCAATTGTCGACCGCCACTTTCGCCCGAGTTCATCGGCGACGGAGGCCAGACAGCGTGCGCAGCAATCCATTCCTATTTTCCTTCCCTGTGGCGTCGAGAGGCTTGTCCCTTGCTCTGCCGGTGGCGCTCGCCATGGCCGCGGCCGGGTGCAGCTCGGTGCCGCTAAAGGAGGCCGGCACGCTTTCCTCCTACGGCAATCTCGGCGCGCCGAAGGGCAAGCTGTCGAAATCGCGCGTCTATGTCGACGGGCCGCGCCTTAGCCCGGCAAAGACGGTGAGCATCGTGCCGACGACCTTCGCCTTCAGCGCCGCGACCCGCGTCAGATCCGACGCCGACCGTGTGATGGTGGCGAACGCGCTGGACCGGGCGCTCTGCATTTCGCTCAGCGACAAATATCAGCTGGTCTCTGCCGGTCAGCCGGCGGACCTGACAATCCGCTCGGTCGTCACCGACATCGTGCCGACCAACAAGGCGATGGCGGGTGTTTCGACCGTCGTGACCGTCGGCACCGGTTTCGTACTGCCCGTCAGCGTGCCGCGGCTGCCGGCCGGCCTTGGCGGACTGGCGGTCGAGGCGGAGGCCGTCGACAGCGGTGGCGTGCAGCGGGCTGCAATCGTCTGGTCGCGCGGGGCAAACTCGCTGCAGAATAACCCCCGCGTTTCCGAAGTCGGCGATGCCTATAGCCTGGCTTCTAAATTCAGCAGCGAGTTTTCCCGCATGCTGATCAAAGGCAAGGAGCCGAAGGGATTGGATATCTCGCTGCCCTCAGGGCAGCGGATGAAATCCTGGCTCGGCGGCAAACCGAAATACGCCGCCTGCGACGCCTTCGGCCGGCCGCCCGGACTGATGGGGGCCGTGGCCGCCAAATACGGCGCGCCGCCGCAGTGGACCGAGAAGAAGCCAAAACCAGCGGCGACCTATTAGGAGGTGATGCGCGGCGACGCCGACAGCTGCCGCGCGACCAGCACTCAGCCTCGCCCCAGGCTGACGGGACGGACGGAGCAAAGGCAGGCAAGGCTTTGCTCCGTCCGTCTTGAAATCCGTCGCGCTTCACGTCAGCCGGCGGTTCCGGGCGTCAGCCAGAAATACAATTTGATCTGATCAGGTCTGTCGGAGGGATGCGGGCCGCGCATGAACAATTCGCCGCCATTGCGTTCGATCACCTGCCGCGAGGCATCGTTGTCCTCGTTGCAGAGGGTGACGAGGCGGTCGAGGCCTTCCTTCGCCGCAACGGTTAGCAAAAGGCTCAGGGCGGCCGTCGCGCGGCCATCGGGTTGTTTCCACGGCACGACGGAGTAGCCTACATGGCCCGGCAGCTCGGGCGGCAGCTCCTCGCTGCCCGCTTGAAAGCGCAGGCTGATGCTGCCGCAGAATTCGCCGTCCCAGATCCAGAACAGACGGGTGGTGAGAGGCGGCGGTCCGGATCCGGCGCGCCGCCTGCCATCAGGAATGAGATCGCCGAGAAACCTTGATCTGTCCTGGCGCAGCCGCTGAAGCTCACCGTGAACATAGGCTTCATCGCCCGCGCGGCGCGGATCGGGAGACCAGCCGGCGGCGAGCGCCGCTTCAAAACCCGACAGGTTTTCCAGATCAGGGGGAAGCAGGACGATGCGGGTGCCGGGCTTTGCTGGATCTCCAGATGTCATTTCGCACCCAGTTTCGTGTCGCCTAGCCGACCAATCTTGGCCGTGCAGACAAGCACGCCCGACCGGCGATTGGAAGCCGTGCAACGGGATTTCTGCCATCAAAAAAAAGCCCCGCATCTTCATGCGAGGCTTGCTCCGATGGACGAGCCGAATTACTGGCACTGGCGGCGCGGGCCGTAATTCGGCTGGTAGGTATTGTCATAGGCGCGGTATGACCGGTAGCGGCTGTAGCAATAGTCGGCGTGCGAACCATAGGCACGTGCGCGCGGCTGCGAAGCGATGATGCCGCCGATAATGGCGCCGGCCGCCAGGCCGCCGATGATGGCGCCGGTGTTGTCATAACGGCGATACCGGCGATCATAGCGCCGATCCCAGCCATAGCGGTCGTCGCGGTAGTAGTCCCGGTCGCGGTAGTAGTCCCGGTCGCGGTAGTAGTCTCGGTTGCGATAGTGGTGGCGGTTGCGATACCAAATGCGATTATTGCCGAACTGACCCGGGCAGTTGGTGAAGTTATTGCAGCCAACGGTCATGACGCGGGCATCGGTGCTTTGAGGCGCCAGCTGCGCCGATTGCACCGGGCTCGGCATGAAGGCCGGGCCTGCCGAGGCCGGCGTTCCGGAGAAGGCCGTCGCTATCGACAGGGCAATGATGGCGATTCTGTTCATTTCACTCACCTTGGGTAAACGAATGTATCAAGGGCATAACGCAGGGGAAGGGGAATGGTTCATTTTGAGAAATTCAGCAACAAGTTCAAATTGAAAGTAGATGGTCAATTAGATCTTTATGGATGGGCTGCATCAATGACCGAGATGTAGCAGCACTCCTGTGCATGTCGGAAGGATTAGCATGCGGCTCTCCAGAATTTTCGGTGTTCTCTGTCTCTCGATGAGCTTGGCGATTGCACCTTTCAACATCATCTTCACCGATTTGTCGCCTGCTTTCGCCAAGGGCGGCAACGGCGGCGGCAATGGTGGTGGCAACGGTGGCGGTGGCGGTGGCGCTGGTGGTGGCGGTGGTGGTGGCCACGGCGGCGGAAACAGCGGCGGAGGTCATGGAGGCGGCAGCAGCAATAGCGGCGGCGGAAAGGGCGGCGCCAGCTCGAGGGGGAAGACAGAAAATGGCCGGACCGGAAGCACGGGCAAGGCCGCCAAGACGAAATCGGCCAAGCAGACTGTCAGTACGAAGGGCACGTCCAAAAAGACGACCATCGCCAAAGCGCCTGCGATAAAACCAGCAAAGAAGCCAGCAGCAGAGCTCGCCGGTCTCAATTCGCTGAAGCGCAACTTCCATGCTCTCATGAAAACGGCCGATCCTCGGATGGCCGCGATTGCCGCGTTCAGCACGGCGTACGCTCAATATGAACTCACAAACGGAGTAGCGCCACCGGCCGACGATCCGCTATTGGGCGATGCCGCCCTGACTGCGGCGCTGGCCGCCGCAACCAAAACAGGCACGGTCACGCCGGAGGCTTTGGGCTGGGCACAGGAGACGCTCGGTGTCGGAACAGCTGTCGGGACGATCGACCAGATGAGAGACGCCTTGGCGGCGGCCGCCCCGACACCGGAAATCCCGGCAGCAGAGACCGAGACAGCGATCGGCGAGACGGCCGACGGGAGCGCGACGACAGACCCGGTCGCGGCTGAGGAAACCTCTGAGCCTGGAATGGAAGGCACAGCGGACACCACTGAAGCCGCCCAAAGTGTTGACGAAACCGAGACCTCTGCCACAAGCACCAAGACGACAACGAGCCCGTAATCCTCCTTGAGGAACCTTCGGGATTTGCCGAATTCATTGCCCCTCCGACGACGGGGCAATGCTGCTTGTCGTTGGCGACATACACTGTGTCACCACTGCCGCCGTGCAACTGCCCGCGGGCTTCAGACCCCGGCTTCGTTGCCGGGCGTTGCGTATGTATGTCGGCCCGCTCGAACTCGCCGCTACGACAGCCTGCTGGCCCTCACCGGACGGCGCAGGTGCCGGCCAGGTCCGTGGCTAAGGCATTGGCGAGCGGACGGGATTGGTGAAAGGTCTTTTGAACATGAAGGCGCGTTATCAGGCTCACCTTCCGCCGGCCAGCAGTCGGAGCTGGCTTTCGTCATGCACACCCTGGCGGTAAAGCTCGATTATGAGGGCGCCAAGACGGTCGGCCTCCTTGCCTGATCTGTCGATCTTTAGCCTACTACAGAGGGCTTCGTGGACACGTCTGCAGACGTGCAGATCTTCGGAGGCGAGCGGTTCGTCACGTGTGCTAAACAGCTTGTCTGACATCGCAATCTGCCCTTTTTGGATGCCGTGAATCGCTTTCGTGGAAAAAAGATAATTTCGCGATCTTTGCTCTGCAAGATGGGCGAAGGTCGGAAATTCAAAAACAATTTTGACCGCGCGGGAAGATACGGGCGCGGTCGGCGGCACGAGATGAGACCGATCAAGTCATCGGCCGAACGCATGGTGCGAGCGTGAGATCTACTTGGTTGCGGGACCCTGGCCGCTTTGTTGCGCCAGGCGCAGCTCTTTCAGCCGCTTGGTTTTTTCGCGACGGGCCTGCTGCTCGGCCTCGATGGTTTCCTTGGCGGCTCGCTCGGTGTTTTCGAAACGATCCTGCCGGTAAGCCTTTGATGAGGGTTCACGTTCTCTTTTCATGGCCGCTAAACGCAAATCGGCGAAAACGGTTTCATGGGAAAATGCGTCACTGGCTGTCAATCGATCGACATGGCCGGCGTGCCTACGTCTGGAGTCACAGCCATAATAGCAACCGGGCGCCTCGTCGGCGCCCGGCAACATTGCGGATCAGCCTTTTATGAAGGCGAGGATGTCGGGATTTATGATGTCGGCATGGGTGGTGCACATGCCGTGCGGGAATTTCTCGTAAACCTTCAGCGTGGCATTCTGCAGGAGCTTGGACGAGAGCAGGGCGGAGTCGGCGATCGGCACGATCTGGTCGTCATCGCCGTGCATGACGAAGGTCGGCACGGTGATGATCTTCAGGTCTTCTGTGAAGTCGGTCTCCGAAAAGGCCTTGATGCCGTCGTAATGCGCCTTGGCGCCGCCGATCATGCCTTGGCGCCACCAATTGTTGATGACCGGTTCCAGGACCTTCGCGCCCGGCCGATTGAAGCTGTAGAACGGACCGGCCGGCAGGTCGTGATAGAACTGTGCGCGATTGTCGGCGAGCTGCTTGCGCAGGCCATCGAAGACCTCGATCGGCAGGCCGCCGGGATTGGCATCCGATTTGACCATGATGGGCGGCACGGCGCCGATGATGACGAGCTTGGCGACGCGGCCCTGAGGCTGGCCGTGGCGGGCGACGTAGTGGGTCGCTTCGCCACCGCCGGTGGAGTGGCCGACATGAACGGTGTTCCTGAGATCGAGATGCTCGACGACGGCTGCGGCATCGGCGGCGTAATGGTCCATATCATGACCGTCGCCCACCTGGGTCGAGCGGCCGTGGCCGCGCCGGTCATGGGCGACGACCCGGTAGCCCTTCTCAAGGAAGAACAGCATCTGGGCGTCCCAGTCGTCGGAGCATAGCGGCCAGCCGTGATGGAACATGATCGGCTGGGCAGTCTTCGGCCCCCAATCTTTGTAGAAGATCTCGACGCCGTCCTTGGTGGTAACCGTGCTCATCTTTTGGCTCCGTTGGTGGGGTTGGTTGGATTAATGCGTTCAGAAGTTTGCGCTGTTGCCTGCAGAATTGACAAAACCACGAGCGCCGCTGGGCCGGGGGCTAGGGGCGAGAAGGTCGCGTCTGATCAACCCGAATATGTTGATGTGCTTATCGAATGCCTCTTTCTATTCTATTGATATGACAAACGTTTGTATGTTTCCACGAGGATGGGTGTGAACCCGCCCATTTCGCATGGCTGCTTTGCGCTGCAAACATTCTTTTGATCCACAGTATCTTGGCTGTTGGCCGTCTCAGGCTAGTTCGTCAGGGGCGTAGCGAAGGGACTGATTTAACGGCGAACGTCTGTAATGAGCCATTTTTTTGATATTCGTTCAATATATCCGTCCGGCTAGTTCAATATATCTGTCCGGGGTAGGTGGGCTCCCGTTCTGCCGTGCAGGCAGCTGCCGGCGCTCACTTGAACGCGGTTCATCGCCCAACCATCTAATCCTCATACAACAGCGCCATGGCGGACCGTCGCAGCCGCGACGGCTTTGCCGGCGGCGGGACGGCCGTTATTGCCGCCTGAGGATCAAATAATGGGTTACATGGATAAAAATATCGCGCCTCAGAATGACGGGGCGCTGATCGATGCCTATTCGCAATCGATCGCAGCAGCAATCGACATCGTCGGGCCGGCGGTCAGCCGGATCGAGAGGGTGGGCGGCCGGCAGGGGCACGGGTCGGGTTTCGCCGTCTCGCCTGACGGCCTGATCATCACCAACAACCATGTCGTCGATGACGCCAAGGTCGTTCGCATCACCACGCCCGACGGCGTCGTTACCGAGGGCCGCGTGCTCGGCCGGGATGTGGATACCGACATCGCCCTCATTCGCGCCAATACAAGCACCGGCGCCTGGGCGAGGCTCGGAGATTCCCAGCGCCTGCGCAGGGGCCATATCGCGATCGCGATCGGAAACCCGCTCGGCTTCGAGTGGACTGTTACCGCCGGCATCGTCTCGGCGCTCGGCCGGTCGATGCGGGCGGCCAGCGGCCGGCTGATGGAGGATGTGATCCAGACCGATGCGGCGCTCAATCCCGGCAACTCGGGCGGGCCGCTGGTGTCTTCGGGCGGGGAGGTCATCGGCGTCAACACTGCCGTCATCCAGGGCGCGCAGAGCATCGCCTTTGCCGTGGCGGCGAACACGGCCAATTTCGTGGTTTCGGAGATTCTCCGCTATGGTCAGGTCAGGCGCGCCTTCATCGGCATAGCAGGCGATACGATCGTGCTGCCGCGCCGGGTGGCCCTGGCGGCAGGCACGGTGCAGACGACCTCCGTGCGCATCCGCCGCGTCGAGCCGGAGGGGCCAGCGGCGAAGGGAGGGCTGCAGGAGGGCGATTATATCCTCGCCATCGACGGCAGCCCGGTTGGCGGCGTCGATGATATCGTCCGATTGATGGATGGCAGCAGGATCGGCAGGGATACGGAAATCCTGGTCTTTTCGGTGGCCGGCCGGATCGAGAAGAAGATCTTGCTGCCGATGGCCCGGTCCTGACGCCACACTTCGGCGCCATGACAAAGACATCACCTTACGTCAGGCGCTGACCGCCTCCTGCTCCGTCCCCGAAAAATCCACCGCCGCAAAAGCTGCCGCCAGTACCTCCGGCCCGGCGCCGTTTTTCGCGGCATCGGTGGAGAGGATCTGGCGGTAGCGCCTTGCGCCGGGCAGGCCGGTGAAGAGGCCGACCATGTGGCGGGCCACGTGCTGCAGCCGGCCGCCGCTCATGATGTGGCGTTCGGCATAGGCCATCATCCGGTCACGCAGCGCCTCCCAATCCGGCGCGCTCGCCGGCGCGCCGAAGAAGCGCTGGTCGATGTCGGCAAGGATCGCGGCATTCTGATAGGCGGCGCGGCCAAGCATAACGCCGTCGACATGGGCAAGGTGGGCTGCGGCCTCGTCGAGCGTGCGGATGCCGCCGTTGATGCCGATGAAGACGTCGGGCCAGCGCTGCTTCATCCGATAGACGATCTCGTAGTCGAGCGGCGGGATCTCGCGGTTTTCTTTGGGGCTCAGGCCCTTCAGCCAGGCCTTGCGCGCATGGATCCAGATCGCGTCGGCGCCGGCATCGAGAACGCGGCTGATCAGCTCGGGCAGCGCCTGTTCCGGCTCCTGCTCGTCGACGCCGATCCGGCATTTCACCGTCACCGGCGCGGTCGCGACGGCCTTCATAGCAGCGACGCATGCGGCCACCGTCTCCGGCGTCAGCATCAGGCAGGCGCCGAAAGTGCCCGACTGCACGCGGTCGGAAGGGCAGCCGACATTGAGGTTGATCTCGTCATAGCCATAGGGCTGGGCGATCTTCACCGCCTCGGCAAGCTTTGCCGGGTCCGATCCGCCGAGCTGCAGCGCCAGCGGATGCTCGGCGGCGTCATGGCCGAGCAGCCGGTCGCGCGGGCCGTGGATGATCGCATCGGCCACCACCATCTCGGTATAGAGCAGCGCCTCGCGGCTGATCTGTCGGTGGAAATAGCGGCAATGCCGATCCGTCCAGTCGATCATCGGGGCGACCGCAAAAATCGGCCTCTTCTGCGTCATCGACGTTCCATTGTTCCTTATTCCCAGGCGCCGCAATGCGGGGCCGTCACCGCCGCAATGGGCGGGATCATCCATTACCGCGCATATAACACTTGCCGGTGCGATCGACAAATGATGGCAGCGCCGCAAACAGAAACGGCGCCCCTTGCGGAGCGCCGTTCATGCCGCGTGAGCGGAAGTCTGACTTACGAAGCCGAGATGTTGACAGCCTTCGGGCCCTTGCCCATGCGATCTGGCTCGGTGTCGAAAGTAACCTGCTGGCCTTCGCGCAGCGACTGGATGCCAGAAGCCTGCAGCGCAGAGATATGGACGAAAACGTCCTTTGCGCCGCCGTCCGGCGTGATGAAACCAAAACCCTTGTCCTGGTTGAAGAATTTTACGGTGCCCTTGGTGGCCATTGGGATCGTCCTTTTCCCTTAGTCTGTGTAGTATCCGCGCCCCCGAGAGGAAGCGGACGGCTTTAGCTTTCGCCCCGATCGATTGGGAACGAAGGGTCAGTCGGAGAAGTCACGTACGGGGAAAGAACGTCTACGTAGGCGGGTAGTCCCGCGCCGCCTTCCAAACGGAAGGGATTACCACATCAGTCCAGTCACCGGCATGCAAATGCCCGAGTAAGTCAATTCGTGCCAGCATTTCGGGCAAAAAGCAAGCGGGATTATTGTGGCATGCCCGCATCGATGTCGGGAAATGCCGAAGATTCAGATACTTGACTATGGGTTAACGGTTTCTTGCCGCCTGTGTGCCATATCGGGATTCCGTGCCGAAACGGGATGACTGGCGGATTCGATAGCCGGATCAGGGATTTTGTAGAGGAAGCGGTTTGGGGCGGCACCGGCAAGATACCTATGAGCCCTATCCGACAGCTCTTGACTTCGCACGATTCAACTTGAGATTAAACGCTGCGGTCCGCACTAGCGAGATGCGATCCATCAAGATCGGTGACCCGGGGAAAATCGAATGGATTCGCGGCAAATGATCATCACCTTCGCGCTGATCGGCATCGTTTATACACTGGCTTTGCACATCCCGCTTCCCGGGATCGATTTGGATGCTTTTGCTAGCCTGGCATACACTGCCAATTCCGATATGCTCTCTCGTATATCGATCCTACTCCTTGGACCGACGCCTCTTTTCGCCGCGCTGGGACTTGCGGAAATTGCACGATTGATTGCTTTCCCTTGGCTCAAGCAGAAGGATGAGCAAGATCGAAGCGCCTTGCCGGGGGGTGCTATCGTCGTTGTGATCGCGCTGGCTATTGCTGCAGTGCAGGCTTACGCCATGTCAGGCGGCTTGGGTGCGGCGCGCCTCGTCGATGATAATATGACTAACTTCACCATGCTCACGATCGCATCCTGCGTGGGCGCGACGGCGCTCACGATCTTCCTCTCCGATCGCATAGGGATCGCAGGCCTGCGCGACGGCCTCTGGCCATTATACTCGATCCCGATCCTATTGAGCCTGCCAAACAATGTGATCGCTTCAGTCGAAATGACGAGAACCGGAGCCGTGCCTTCGACGCAATGGCTGATTGTCGCGGTTTATCTCGTCTTGTCGGTCGCCGCGGTGGTCGTCACGGCTTTCCTGTGGAGGTCGGCATGTCACGAGGCCTGCGTCATCGCAGAAAAGACGGTCGAGCCAGGGGCAATTCTCATCTGGCCGCCGGTGCTGGCCATCACCGTTGCAGGTTATGTGCTGGCCTCTTTCGCCTTCATTGCTCCAAATGTCATTGCTGCGGCTCAAGGGTTGCCTTTGCAAATCATCGCTCTCGCAATGGCATCGATCCTGATCCCGCTGATCGTTTTCGCCTATGTCAGGCGACTTGAGGTCAAGAATGGGGCGAATATTCGTCTGGCCGCGACTGCAAGCATTATCGCCTTCATCCAGATCCTGCTGCTTGTCTCCGGCGCCCTCGCAAGTGCATTCATTCAGCTTCCGGTCAGCCCAGGCTCCATCGGCATCATCGTTTTGACGATAACAGCTCTGGGGTTTAGGAGCTGGGATACAGTTGAAGTGGAAGGTTCATCGGCACCTCATGTCTCGGCCCAGACTGCCTCGTGATGGCCTCGCCTCAAGGAAACGATTGGTCTCGTCTATATTGCCTCGTGAGCCTCGGCGCGCGAGGGGAGACTTCCGGACGTGCCGTGGCTGGTTTCCTATGACGGGCAAAGGAATGAGGCAGGAAAGGTAGCACCTGCAACTTACTGCGCATCTCCCAGCAAAGCGCCGAGGCTCCACGGATTATCTCCCTTCTGGTTGGCGATGTCGTCGACCTTCCAGCCGCCGTGTTCGCGTACCAAGGTATAGAAGAGCGTCACCTCTTCGCCGTTTTCGAACTCCACCTCCACCTCGGCCTTGTCATCCAGCAGGATCGGTTGGCCGATCCTGACGTCGCTGGCCGCGCCGTCCTGACCTGCGATGACGGGATCGAAGTCGATCGCGCCGACATTGCCTTCCGGCGTGTTGTCGAGATCGGTCTGGAGGAGCTTGTTCAGGTGGTCGGAGAAGAAGGTCGAATAGGGCGAGGGCGCCTCGGCGTCGCTGTTGTCGGTGTCGTAGCTATAGAGCGCCTTGAGCAGCGCCTTCGGCGTCTTGTAGGTCTGCGCCAACGCGGGCAAGGCTGCGACCGCCGACACGGTGAGGGCGAGGATGAATGTGGGCAGGCGCATGCGGGCTCTCCTCGGATGAGCGGTGAATCATAGCGGAATCGGGCGCGGAGGTGGAGCGGCATTTTAGGGGCTGGTTGTCAGGATCTGCCGTGGTCATCTGCCCCGTTCCAATGACCACGCCCCACGCTTGCTTGTGACAGGCGCCCGGGCGAGACTTCCAAATCAAGCTGGGGAGGGTGAGATGAAATGCATCGTCGGATTCTTCATGACCAAGCCTGGAAAGCGCCATGCCTATCTGGCCGCGGCGCAGAACCATCTCGATCAGAGCCGGCTCGACCCGGATTGTCTCTATATCGAGCTGGTACCGATGCCCGAGCATCCCGACAAGATCCTGCTGGCCGAGGCCTTCACCAGCGAGGAAGCGCATCGCCGGCACGAGGATACGGACCACATGCGTGAGTTATGGGCCGCCGGCCCGACGCTGCTGTCGCATGTCGTTATCGACAATGTGATTTCCGCTCAGGTGGAGCATATCGACGAGCGGTTTGACTGATGCATGCCTGATTTCGCGCGGCCACCCATCGGTGGGGCTTGCACGACTGCAAGTCCCACCTCGGTGCCCGGCAATTCTGTCGCGGCTAGATCAACGCCTCATGCGACAGCGCAAATGACGGCTCGAAGACGTCCTTCACGGCCAGCGTAAAATCGTGGCTGGTGACGTTTCCGGCCGCGTCATAGGCTTCGGCGGTGAAGGTCAGGCTGTGGGTGCTTTCGTAGTCGATCGCCGCCTTCGTCTGGATCTTGTTGCCGACGAGCTTGAAGATGCCGTCGGCATCGTCCGTCAGCCGCCATTTCACCGTGTCGCCTTCAGGATCGACGGCCGTGAGAAGGCCGACCGAGGTGCCGATCGCGATATTCTCGGAGATTGAGCTGCGCGAGAAGGCGAGATTGGTCGGCGCCTTGTTGACCGGCGTCTCGTTGACGTCGAGGACGTTGATCGTGATGTCCTTTTCGACCGTGACCTTGCCGTCCGAAACAGCGATCTTGATCGTGTGCGACTTGTCCGTCTCGTAATCCAGCGACTTCGAGGTGACGATGCGATTGCCATTGAGCCGGAAGTGATCGTCCGCCCCGTTGATCAGCGTATAGGTGAGCGTATCGCCGTCGGCGTCTTTGGCGCTGAGCAGGCCGACCGTGGTCCAGATCGGCGTGCTCTCCAACAGGGAGGTTTTCGAAAGCTGGATGTTGGTGGGCGCGCTGTTGCTGCCGTCGGGCGTGAATTTTGCCTTGGCGAAATCGTAGACGCCGTCGGCAAAACGGGCGAATTCAATATCGGTCAGCGTATCCTTGCCCTCCAGGACGCTCGTCAGGATATGCCTGCCATTGTTCAACGCGAAGGAGTAGTTGGCGAAATTGCCTGAGAAGATCGCCGTATCAATGCCCGCACCGCCCAAAAGCACGTCATTGCCGGCGCCGCCTTCGAATCTGTCATTGCCGCCGGTTCCGAAGAAATAGTCGTCGCCGCCGCCGGTCTTGACGTCGATGCCGAAGGCGGTGCCGAAAATGTCGACGTGGCGGTTGGCCAGCTCGTCGGAGAGATCGGCATGGGCGCTGTCCGTCAATGTCAGTGCGAGGACATTGTTCTCGTAGCCTGGCTTGTCGTAAATGACGATCTTGTCGAAGCTTTCGAACTGGGCAGCCGAAGCGAGAACCTCGGCTCCCGCCGTTGCAAGAATTTCGACGTTCTTGATTGTCAGGCCGGCAAGCCCGATGAATTCCATGCCAGGGCCCAACGTGGGCTTAATAACTTGCAGTGTGTCGGTGCCTGCGCCACCGTCGATCACCCCGGAAATCGCGGAAGAATGTGTCTGCAGGTTGATGGCATCATTGCCATCGCCGGCGTCAATATCGAAGGTCTCAGGAGCGGTGGAAACATTATCCCCATCGGTGATCTTGTCGTCGCCCGCGCCGCCCCTGACAACGTCATTTCCAACGCCGCCGAAGATCTGGTCGTTGCCGTCTCCGCCGGTCAACTTGTCATTGCCGGCATAGCCGTTGATGGTGTCGTTGCCTGCGCCGCCATCGAAGGTGTCGTTGCCGTCGGTACCCTCCAACTGGTCGTTGCCGCCGCCCGTCGTCACGTCGATACCAGAGACGTTGCCGTATATCTGTGCCTGACGGCCAGCCAACTCGTCGGAGAGATCGAGATGGGCGCCGTCCGTCAATCTCAGGACGACGGCATTGGTCGTATTCGAGTTGATGATCGTATCGAAACTTTCGAATTGCGCAGCCGAGCCGACACCCGCTAATCCCGCTGTGTCAAGGGTTTCGAAGTTCTTGATCGTCAGGCCACTCAGATGGCTGGCTTGCAGCTTGTCAGTGCCAGCACCACCATCGACTATTCCGGAAAGCGTGGTGTCGTCGTTCTGCAAGATCACGAAGTCATTGCCGTCGCCGGCATCAATGTCGAAGGTTTCGGGGTTAACGGCAATCATTTCGCCATCGACGATCTTGTCGTTGCCGATGCCGCCCCTGATGACGTCGTTTCCGGCGCCGCCTTCGATGGTGTCGTTGCCGGCTCCACCGGTCAGCCGGTCATCTCCCTCGTTGCCCCAGATGTGGTCGTCACCGGCGCCGCCGTCGAGAATGTCATTCCCGCCCAACCCGGTCAGGTAATCTCTAGTGCCGCCGGTCGTGACGTCGATACCGGTGGCGTAATTGTCAGGAGAGATGTAGATCAGGCCGGGACCCAGCTCCTGTGAGAGGTCGACATGGACGCCGTCCGTCAACCGCAAGGTGGTGGTGGGGGACGGACCTACAGTGCCGGGAATAATTTTCTCGAAGCTCTCGAATTGCGCGGCCGATCCGACAACATCGAATCCATGCGTGTCGAGGATTTCGAAGCTTTTGATCGTCAAGCCGCTCAAATTGTTGGCTTGCAGCGTGTCGACTCCAGGACCGCCATCGACTTTTCCGGATGGCGTACTGCTAAAACCCTGTGACAACGATACGAGGTCCGTGCCCTCACCTGCATCAATATTGAAGACGTCGTTGGTATAACCTTCGTCGACAATCACATCGTTACCTGCACCGCTCTTGATGACGTCATTGCCAGCGTCGCCGAAGAGCCTGTCATTGCCGTCGCCGCCATTCAGCGTGTCATTGCCAGCTCCGCCATAGATCGTGTCGTCGCCAGCGCCGCCGCTCAGAGTGTCTGCGCCGTCGCCACCTGAAATGGTGTCGTTGCCTGCGCCTGTTGCGATCACACTGTCGCCGCTCGAGCCCGTCACGTTCGCCGACACCGAGCCCAATTCATCGGCCAAATCTGCCACGCCGGAATCGGAGACGACCAGAGTGACGGCGGCGAGGGGAGTGGCATCGGAATGGCGGATAACGTCGTATGCTTCGAATTCAGCGCCGGTCCTGGTAAGCGTGGTGCCGTTCGTGTTCAGAATATTCAAGGCCATGTTTAAACTTTCCAGAAGGTGGATTCTGCAAGAATGGATTGTGTCTTTTCTGCCGTTCCGGGTGGAGAAGGTTCGTGTCGGAGGCGGCAGCCACCTTATTCGGAAAGCGGCAACCGCAGATTGGAACTCGGGGCAATGGCAGCGCCGGGTGCTTGTTTAAGCGGGCACGCGGCGCATCCTGCCCCTGTCGCGGGACGCATTCCTGCGTCCCGCGACAGGTCGTTGCTAGATGAGCGCATCGTGCAGCAGGCTCGAAACCGTCGGCTCGAAGACGTCCTTCACGGCGAGCGTGAAATCGTGGCTGGTGACGTTTCCGGCCGCGTCATAGGCTTCGGCGGTGAAGGTCAGGCTATGGGTGCTTTCGAAATCGATCGCAGCCTTCGTCTGGATCTTGTTGCCGACGAGCTTGAAGATGCCGTCGGCATCGTCCGTCAGCCGCCATTTTACCGTGCCGCCTTCCGGATCGACCGCCGACAGGAGCCCGACCGAGCTGCCGATCGCGATATTCTCGGAGACCGAGCCGCGCGAGAAGGCGAGATTGGTCGGCGCCTTGTTGACCGGCGTCTCGTTGACGTCGAGGACATTGATCGTGATGTCCTTTTCGACCGTGACCTTGCCGTCCGAAACAGCCACCTTGATCGTGTGCGACTTGTCCGTCTCGTAATCCAGCGACTTCGAGGTGACGATGCGATTGCCATTGAGCCGGAAGTGATCGTCCGCCCCGTCGAGCAGCGTATAGGTGAGGGCGTCGCCATCGGCGTCCTTGGCGCTGAGCAGGCCAACCGTGGTCCAGATCGGCGTATCCTCGGAGAGGGCGGTCTTCGAAAGCTGGATATTGGTCGGCGCGGCATTACCCTTCGGCGTAAAAGTTTCCGTGGCGAAATCGTAGACGCCGTCGGCAAAGCGCGCCAATTCGACGTCTGTCAGCGTATCCGTACCTTCCCCAGCGCTCGTCAGGATGTGATCGCCATTATTCAGCGCGAAGAAATAATTGGCGAAATTGCCGGAGAAGATTGCCGTATCGATGCCGTCGCCGCCATTGATGGTGTCGTCGCCGGCGCCACCGGTCAATTTGTCATTGCCGGCATTGCCATTGAGGATGTCGTTGCCACCGCTGCCGTCGAAAATGTCGTTGCCGTCGGTGCCTGTGAACTCGTCGTCGCCGTTGCCGGTCTTGACGTCGATGCCAAAGGCATTGCCGGCGATGAAAGATCCGAGATCTCCCAGCTCGTCGGAGAGATCGAGATGGGCGCTGTCCGTCAGTGTCACTGAGGCGCGAAAATCGCCGAACGGATCGGTCGACCAGACGATCTTGTCGAAGCTTTCGAGCTGCGCGCTTGAACCGGCAACCGACCATCCGGCCGTTTCAAGAATCTCGACGTTCTTGATCGTCAGGCCCTGGAGCGAGCTTATCTGCAGCGTATCGATCCCGGCGCCGCCATCGATCGTTCCGGAATTCATTTGAGCGAATGTCTCAAGAGTTACGGCATCGTTTCCGTCGCCCGCGTCGATATCAACCACTTCAGAGGCAAGGCCAAAAAGCTGACCATCGGAGATCGTATCGTTACCCGCGCCGCCTCTGATGACGTCGTTTCCGACATCGCCCGAGAGCAGGTCGTTGCCATCGCCGCCATTCAGCGTGTCATTGCCATTTCCGCCCTGGATCGCATCGTTTCCGGAGCCACCGTTCAGCGTGTCTGCGCCGTCACCGCCTGCAATGGTGTCGTTGCCTGCGCCTGTCGTGATCGCATTATCGCCGCTTGAGCCCGTCACATTTGCGGAGCCCGAGCCCAGTTCGTCGGAAAGGTCTACCGGGCTGGAATCCGAGATGACCAGGTTGACCGCGACGAGAGGATTGACCTCGGAGTCGCGGATGACGTCGTAAGCTTCGAACTCAGCGCCGGTCTTGGTAATCGTGGCACCGTTCGTGTCCAGGATATTCAGCGGAGTACCCGGCTCGGTGCTGTTGGGCGTGAAGGTTTCCGTCGCGAAGTCGTAAACGCCATCGGCAAAGCGCGCGAATTCGACGTCTGCCAGCCTATCGGTGCCTTCGAGCGCGCTCGTCACGACACGGCTGCCATTGTCGATCTCGAAGGAAAATTCGGCAAAATTGCCTGTGAATGCAGCCGTGTCGATGCCCGCGCCGCCATTGATGGTGTCGTTGCCGGCGCCGCCGGTCAGTTTATCATCGCCGTCGTTGCCATTGATGAGGTCGCTGCCGCCGCTGCCGTCGAAAATGTCGTTGACGTCGCTGCCCGCAAACTCGTCGTCGCCGTCGCCGGTTTTGACGTCAATGCCGGAAAAGCCGCGGACAAGGGTCCCGAGATCTCCCAGTTCGTCGAAAAGATCGAGGTGGGCGCTATCCGTCACTACCAGCGAGGGATCAAAACTGAAGACCGGATCGGTTGATCTGGCGATCTTGTCGAAGCTTTCGAACTGTGAACTCGAACCGCTCACCTGGAAATCTGCCAATTCAAGCACTTCGACGTTCTTGATCGTCAGGCCCCGGAGCGCCGAGACACGCAACGTATCGATCCCGGCACCGCCATCGATCGTTCCCGATATTCGTGGAGCGAATCTCTCAATGGCTATCAAATCGTCGCCGTCGCCGCCGTCAATGTCGACGATTTCTGGCTGGAGGCTGCCATCAGGTCCGGACACAAAGCCAAAACCACCATCAGTGATCCTGTCGTTGCCGTCACCGCCGATCAGTTTGTCGTTGCCGGCATTACCGTAGATCGTATCGTCGCCGCCGCCGCCGCTCAGCGTGTCTGCGCCGTCGCCGCCCGAAATCACATCGTTGCCGGCGCCCGTCGTGACCGTGCTGCCGCCGCTCGATACCGTCACGTTCGCCGATACCAAGCCCAACTCGTCGGCCAGATCTGCCGCCGAGGAATCGGAGACAGTGAGAGAGACAGGTGCGGAAGGGCTGGTTTCAGAGTCGCGGATAACATCGTAGGCTTCGAACTCAGCGCCGGTTTTGGTAACTGTGGCGCCGTTCGTGTCCAGAATATTCAAGGCCATATATATCTTTCCCCAAAAGATGCGTTGTACTCGGCAATATGAGACATCCGCGAACTGTTTTATTGCTCAGCGGACGACAACCCCTCGGGGATCTATGCCAATCCTCGATTAAGTTTTCAATGCAAAATTGTGTCTTTTCATTGCTTTTTAATGAAAAACTAAGGATGAAATACTAGGAAACGAATTTTTATTTGAGAACTCAAAGCCATACTTTGGTTTCGTAAATAGTGGGACGCTCTCGCCAAAATTGTGTTTTCAGCGCGTTCTTCGATAATGCTGCGCCGCGCAACCATTCGCCACTATCGTAGGTTGGTGGTGGCTTCGACTTGTTCCCGGCTTCCCGTGCGGGAGGCCTCACACGAGCTTGATGATCCCTGCCTTGGTCGGTCTGAAACCGCAGGCGTGGTAGAAGCGGGTCAGGTGCGGCTCGAAATCGACATGCAGCCACTCGGCGCCGCGCTCCCGCGCAACCCGCGTCGCTTCCCCGACCAGCCGCGTCGCGATTCCCTGCCTCTGCATCTCGGGATGGACCGATATATCGAGGATGAAGGCATGGATGCCGCCATCCCAGGCGACATTGACGAAGCCGACGAGCCGGTCGTCCTGATAGGCGCCGATATGGGCGAGGCTACGGGGCAGAATGGCGGTGAAATCGCGGCTGTGGGGGCTGCCCCAGGCGGCGGAAAAAAGGGCGTTCAGTTCGGTGGCGGAGGGGAAGGGGTCAATGCGAATTTCTGGCATTGGAATTCCATTCTGTGAGGCGCAGCAAGCCAGAGAGGCTGATCCAAAAATCGCCCATAGTGTCTCGAAAGCGATTGCCTAGACACGCGCCCATGGTGTTAGCATCCGAGATTCGCCAACCGCGCCGATTGGGAAGCAGCCGCTGACCCAGTGACACACAAATCACTTTAAGCCAGCCCGCCTGGTTGGGCGGTTTGTCGTTACCGCCCCGGCCGCCCAGTCTTCCCCTTCGTCCTGCTCTTGCGCTTCTGCTCGCCCGGGTCCTCATAGCTCCCCACACCCGTCTTCCCGCGCACGACCGGCCGCACGTCGTCCCGCTCCGGCTGGCCTTCGAGCAGCGGTGAAAACCGCTTCGTGCTTTTGGCGGCCTCCGGCTTTTCCGGCAGCGCGCCGATGACCGGCTTTTCGGTTCGGCCGACCGTCATTTCGTCGAGGTCGTTTTTGCGGAAGAGGGTCTTCTTGGCGGGGTCGGCGATGTCGCGGCCCATCTCATCCAAGGCGGGTTTGCGGAAGAGAGGAGTGGTGGTGTCGGTGCCTGGGCCCATGTCGTCGAGGCTGGGCCTTGAGAAGTAGGAGGCGGTGGCCCCCTCATCTGCCCTGCCGGGCACCTTCTCGCCGGCTGGGAGAAGGGACTCGCGGGTCGCTTTGGCGTTCCGTCTGACGCCTTCCATCGCCTTCGACTCCTCGCGTGCCATCGGGTCATCCATAACCGCCAGTTCGGCGGCCTTGAGGCGTTTGATTTCGTCGCGGAGGCGGGCGGCTTTTTCGAAGTCGAGATCGGCGGCGGCGTCGCGCATGCTCTTTTCGAGGGCGTTGAGATGGGTCTGCAGGTTATTGCCGACGAGGTTGCCGCCATCGGCAAAGCCCTTGCCCGAGACGCCGGATATATCGGCGCGGACGTGGTCGCGTTCATAGACGGAGTCGAGGATGTCGGAGATCCTGGCCTTGACCGATTCCGGGGTGATGCCGTGTTCCTGGTTATAGATCATCTGCTTTTCGCGGCGGCGGCTGGTTTCCTCCATTGCCCGCTTCATCGAGCCGGTGACCTGGTCGGCATAGAGGATGACCTTGCCGTCGACGTTGCGCGCGGCGCGGCCGATCGTCTGGATCAGCGAGGTCTCCGAGCGCAGGAAACCTTCCTTGTCGGCGTCGAGAATGGCGACGAAGCCGCATTCGGGAATGTCGAGGCCTTCGCGCAGAAGGTTGATGCCAACGAGAACGTCGAAGGCGCCGAGGCGAAGATCGCGGAGGATCTCGATGCGCTCCAGCGTGTCGATGTCGGAGTGCATGTAGCGGACGCGCACGCCCTGCTCATGCAGATATTCGGTCAGGTCCTCGGCCATGCGTTTGGTGAGCACGGTGCAGAGCGTGCGGTAACCCTTGGCCGATGTCTCGCGGATCTCGCCGAGCACGTCGTCGACCTGGGCGCGGGCCGAGCGGACCTCGACCGGCGGGTCGATCAGGCCGGTCGGGCGGATCACCTGTTCGGCGAAGACGCCGCCGGACTGCTCCATTTCCCAGCCGCCGGGGGTGGCCGAGACGGCGATGGTGTCGGGGCGCATGGCGTCCCATTCTTCGAAGCGCAGCGGCCGGTTGTCCATGCAGGAGGGCAGGCGGAAGCCGTATTCGGCCAGCGTCGCCTTGCGCCTGAAGTCGCCCCGGTACATGCCGCCGATCTGCGGCACGGTGACATGGCTTTCGTCGATGAAGACGAGGGCGTTGTCGGGGATATATTCGAACAGCGTCGGCGGCGGATCGCCGGGGTCGCGGCCGGTGAGATAACGCGAATAGTTCTCGATGCCCTGGCAGGAGCCGGTGGCTTCGAGCATTTCGATATCGTAGCGGGTGCGCTGCTCCAGGCGCTGAGCCTCCAGCAGGCGGCCGGCCTTTTCCAGCTCGGCGAGGCGAAGCCTGAGCTCCTCCTTGATCGATTTGATGGCGCCGTTCAGCGTCGGGCGCGGGGTGACATAGTGCGAATTGGCGTAGATTTTCACGGATTTCAGGTCGCCGACCTTCTGGCCGGTGAGCGGGTCGAATTCTGTGATGGCGTCGATCTCGTCGCCGAACATCGAGATGCGCCAGGCGGCATCTTCCAAGTGGGCGGGGAAGAGCTCAATCGTGTCGCCGCGCACGCGGAAGGATCCGCGGGTGAAATCCATGTCGCGGCGCTTGTATTGCTGGGCGACGAGGTCGGCCAGCAGCTGACGCTGATCAAGCCGGTCGCCGACCGACATCTGGAAGGTCATCGCCGTATAGGTCTCGACCGAGCCGATACCGTAGATGCAGGAGACCGAGGCGACGATGATGCAGTCGTCACGTTCGAGCAGCGAGCGTGTCGCCGAGTGGCGCATGCGGTCGATCTGCTCGTTGATCGAGGATTCCTTCTCGATATAGGTGTCGGAGCGCGGCACATAGGCTTCCGGCTGGTAATAATCGTAGTAGGAAACGAAATATTCCACCGCATTGTCGGGGAAGAAATTCTTGAATTCGGAATAGAGCTGGGCGGCCAGCGTCTTGTTCGGCGCCAGGATGACGGCCGGGCGCTGCGTTGCTTCGATCACCTTGGCCATGGTGAAGGTCTTGCCGGAACCGGTGACGCCGAGCAGCACCTGGCTGCGGTCGCCATTCTCCAGCCCCTCGACGAGATCGCGGATGGCTGTGGGCTGGTCGCCGGCCGGCTCATAATCCGACTGCATGCGGATGGCGATGCCGCCTTCGGATTTGTCGGGGCGGGCAGGGCGGTGCGGCGTCCAGATCTTGCCGTTCTTGTGCAGCGGATTGCCGCTCTCGATCAGCGCCGACAGAGCCTCGACCGTGGCGGTGACGGCGGTGCCGGCCTGCAGCGACGAGGCCTCCTCCAGCGTCGTATCCATGCCCGAGACCGGATTGAGGCCGGCCGCCGCGCGCGTCTTCGGGTCGGTCGAGCCGCCCATGGAAGTGCCGCGCGCCGATTTCGAGGCGCTAACGCCGCCGTCGCTGGTTTTCGCCCTGGCGGCGATTTCCACCTTCTTGCGGTGCTTGCCGGCCTTGGAGGCGATCTGGCGTTGGGTCTCGACGCCCGAAGCTTCGGCATCGGCCTCCAGCTGCTTCACCCAATCGGCAACCGAGCCTGAGAGGGGGGTTCCCTCAAAAGACGATTGGGGAGCTTCCTCGAAGCCATTCGGGGCGGGGGATTTCTTCGGAGATTTGGCCATGCGGCGAATATGGAGAGAGTCAGCGCGAAAGTGAAGAGGGAAGAGTACAAAAGGGAAACGAATGAATCGTTCGGATTTTTGAATAGTCTGCCGGTCGCGTGATACTAAAAGACCCCGCCCAAACCCACAAGTGGGAGGGGCGTTACCTGCCGCGCCGGCTTTCCAAATCCTCAACGTTTCGGAAGAGGCAAGGCGGTGCCGCCGGATTAGCCCCTCCCACCTGTGGGGAGGGGTTGGGGAGGGGGCTTTCTTCTGCGGTTCTACACTCAACAAGCCGAACGCTGGTCCGCCGGCCCCTCCAGGGGCGCGAGGTTCAACGCACTGTTGATCAACCCGACATGGCTGAAGGCCTGCGGGAAGTTGCCGAGCATGCGACGGGTGGCGGGATCATATTCTTCCGCCAGAAGCCCGACATCGTTGCAGATATGAAGCAGCCGCTCGAACAGGCGCAGCGCATCGTCGCGGCGGCCGATCATGCCGAGGGCGTCGACGAGCCAGAAGCTGCAGGCGAGGAACGCGCCTTCGCCTGGCGGCAGGCCGTCGTCCACCTCCTGCGTCTCGTAGCGCAGCAGCAGGCCATCGCGCAGCAGCTTGCGCTCTATCGCCTCGACTGTCGCGACATAGCGCGGATCATCAGGCGCGATGAAGCCGACCATGCCCAGATGAAGCAGGCTGGCATCAAGCGCCTTGGAGCCGTAGGCCTGCACGAAACAGCCGAGTTCGGGATCAAAAGCCTTCTCGCAAACCTCGGCATGGATGTGATCTGCGAGCGTGCGCCAACGTGCGGCGGCCTCGGGCTCGCCGTCCGCCTCGGCAATCTGGACGGCGCGGTCGAAGGCCACCCAGGCCATGACCTTCGAATAGGTGAAATGCTGGCGCTGGCCGCGCACCTCCCAGATGCCTTCATCGGGTTCCGCCCAGATTTTTTCGAGAAAGGGCAGAATGGCCGCCGCCAGTTCGCGTTCGCGGTGATGCGGCGGAAGCCCGCCCTTGCGGGCCTGCAGCATGGCGTCGGCCACCTCGCCATAGACATCGAGCTGCACCTGTTCGGCAGCGGCATTGCCGATGCGTACAGGTGTCGAGCCCTCGTAGCCACTCAGCCAGGGAACCTGCCATTCCAGCAGATTACGCTCGCCGGCGACGCCATACATGATCTGCATCTGCGCCGGGACGCCGGCGACCGCGCGCAGCAGCCAGTTGCGCCAGGCACTGGCTTCCTCGTAATAGCCGATTTTCATCAGGGCGAGCAGGGTCAGCGTCGCGTCGCGCAGCCAGCAATAGCGGTAGTCCCAGTTGCGCGGCCCGCCGATCTTTTCCGGCAGGGAGGTCGTCGCCGCGGCGACGATGCCGCCCGTCGGCATGTAGGTCAGTGCCTTGAGCGTGATCAGCGAGCGTTTGACCTGTTCCGTCCACCGGCCCACTTTCGGGCAGGCAGCGGCAAAGGATTGCCAGAATTCCTCCGTGTCCGGCAGCGCATATTCCACCTGCCGCTGAACCGGCTGCGGAATATGCGAGGGGGACCAGGTCAGGGTGAAGATCTGGCTCTCGCCAGCGGCAACCTGGAAGGAGCCGACCGTGCTCAGGCCGCGGCCTTCGAGCGGGACGGCGCAATTCAGGGTTAGCCTGTCCGGGCCGGCAATGGCGGTGATGCCACCATCCTCACCGTGCGTGACCCAGGGAACGGTTCGGCCGTAATCGAAGCGAAGGTTGAGTTCCATATCGAAGGCGACAGTGCCGCTCTTGCCCTCGACGATGCGCATCAGATCGCTCGTGCTATCGCGAAGCGGCATGAAGTCGATGAGAACGGCGGTGCCGGTCTCGGTCTGAAACTCGGTTTCGAGAATGAGCGTATCGTTGCGGTAGCGGCGCGTGACACGGACATTTTCACCTGACGGTGACAGCGACCAGAAGCCGTTATCCTCGCCGCCGAGCAGGGCGGCAAAACAGGCGGGGGAATCGAAGCGCGGAAAACAGAGCCAGTCGATCGAGCCGTTCTTCGAGACGAGTGCGGCGGTTTCGCAATCGCCGATGAGCGCGTAGTCCTCAATGGGTACCGACACCGGAGCCTCCTTTGCATAGCATTCGGACTTTTAGGTAGAGGCCGTGCGCGGAGATCAAGCGCGGAAACTAACGGCGGTCGGCGTGCGGCTATCATGCAAACTCCGGATATCAATGGGGGCATGTCAGCAATGCCAATCCGAAACCGGAAGTGTCCCGATAAAAAAAGTCTGTGGTTGAAGGCTCTGCCGGCTCCCGCATTGCGGGCGCCGATGTTACAGCTGCTGCGGGAATTGGGGACCATTCATGAACAAGATAATCATTGCATTCGCGGCCGCCGCGGCGGTGGCCGGCTGCGCCAAGCGTCCTGACGCCATCGTCCAGGTCGATATTCCGATGGCGGCCTATGCGAACCTCAGTTGCGAGGCGCTCGCAGTGGAACACAAGAAAGAGAAGGCCAAGCTCGACGACCTGTCCAAGCAGCAGATCAGCGCAGCGAACGGTGATGCTTTCGGTGTCTTCCTGGTCGGCGTCCCGATCGGCAGCGTCGCCGGGGGAGACAAGGAAGGCGAAATTGCCGCGTCCAAAGGTAAGGTTTCGGCCATGCAATCCGCTGGAATGAGCAAGGGCTGCAAGCTGCCCGGCTGACGGCCGGGGCGGCAACCATCAAAATCGGCCCGGCCAAAAGTGGGGCGTTGGCCGGCGATCCCGCTTTCAATATCCATTCGCCACCACCCGTTGTTTCTTCGCCAAAAGCTCGACGGCCTTCGTGAAATGCCGCGCGCGATCGTCCGAACCCTCGTATCGGAACCGAAATTGGTCTTCCGCAGTTAGTTTCCTGTAACTTCAGGTTCAGGTGCAACTGCCATTAGCGACCATTCCGCCTTCTGGAAAAAAACGATCTCGATCGACCTTGATACCGGCGAACGCCTGGTTCTCCGCTCACCGCAGGATGCGCTTTATGCACTCGTCTCGGACTGGCCAGTCAATGGCGGCGTCCATCAGCAGAGGGCGATCGATTTCTGCCGCGCCTGGCTTGCCGGGCGCATGCCGGCCGAGACGGTGCGGCAGGCCTTCATCCTGGCCGCGCTGGAAGCCGGCGTTACGATCAATGATGATGAAGACGGCGCAGAAGCCTCCGCCTTGAACCCTGCGGTATAGCTGGAGCGACGCCGGCTATATCCACGCGTCACGCGGCGTCAACATGTTCCTTTCATGTATTGCAAATATTATTCCCGCTATGTTTGTAGGAAATACGCCACGTTACGGCGCTCTGATTCTTTGGAGATTCATCTGAATGAAAATCAAATTCCTTGTTTGCGCTGTCCCGCTGGCACTGGCTGGCTGCCAGACTCCGGCGCCGCAGTCCGTTCTAGATTCCCAGCGGCCGCCTTCCAGCGCGGTTCGACGCGAGTACGTCGACGCTCTGAGGGCAACCATTAAAGCGGGGAACTTCGTGAAGGCCGAGATTTCCAGCGTGGTTCTGCTTAATCCGGAAAAGCAGATATATGCTTATTGCACGCGCACGACCGAACGTGCCTACCCAAACTGGTCCTATATCGGCCTGGGCTTGCAACACAACATGATACTGTACCTGAAAAAGAACGACTATCGCTGCCACGACGAACGGCTGCGTTACTATGATTTTCCGGAATTGCGTAACATGAAATACTGAGAGAGAGGCGAGGCGCTTGGCAGCCTCGCGATCACCTTCCGGCCGCCGTCCTGCTCAAACCGTGAGAACCATCCCCACGCTCGCCGGCGCACCATACTCAGAAAACGGACGCCCTGGAGTCATCCACGGACGGCGCTTTGCAATACCATACAAGGACGGCAATCGTTCCAATGGGAAATAACAGCCCAAGAAGCTGGTGCCATCCGCTTCGGTTGATGTCGTGGAGACGCCGGGCGGCCATGGCGATCGAGGGAACAAACGTTGCCAGCGACCAGATCCCGTTCAATGTTGCGGTTCGATCAACAAGGTATAAGGCGATGCTAACGAGAACGACGAAGAGCGTCGAAAACCAGAACTCCGATCGGCTGGCTCTGCCGGTGAAATCCACATATTTCCTGAAATAGCTGCTGATCGCCTGGCCGAAACCCATTGCGTCAGGCGGGCCGCCGAAGCGGTTCGGCCCGGCGGGCGGTTTTCGGAGGATGAAGATCAACGCCGCCGGGATTATCAAGACGACCAGCCAGTGGATGAGAGAAAAACTACCCATGAGATACCCCAACGATTTGAATGGCATAGAGATAAGCTATGGTCGTTTCTAGAGGATTAACCGGCTTGCAATTCGATGTGTTCGGCAATCGCAGCGTGAGAAACGGTAGCTTCCATGTTGAGGCGGGATGATGCTTCGAAGAAGGCCCTTGGCGCAATCGCTCAGCGCTTGGCCAGCACCCGTGCCTGCACCGGCTGCTCGATGCCCTTGAGCACAAGCATGCGGGCTTCGGCGCCTGCGGTGAGGTCGACGGCCTTCGCCGCCGTTTCGGCCGAGATCAGGATCTCGCCGGCGGCGGCGTGGGATTCCAACCTTGCGGCTTGGTTGACGACGCCGCCGATGGCGGTGAAATCGCTGCGAAAGCTCGAGAATTCGCCGATCTGGACCTCGCCGGAATGAATGCCGACGCCGACGCCGAGGGTGCGGCCGGGCAATGCCTCGAGCGCCAGGCCGTTCAGGGCGGCGGCGCAGTTTTGCTGGATCTCCCGTGCGGCCAGGATCGCAGCGCCGGCGTGGTCCTTTCTGACGATCGGGAAATTGAAGATCGCCATCAGGCCGTCGCCCATCTGCTTGTTGACGATGCCATCATGTGCCCAGATCGCCTGCGCGCAGCGATCCTGGAACAGGCTGACGATCTCGCTCAGCTGCACCGCCTCGATGCGCTCCGACAGATCCGTGAAGCCCCTGATATCGGCAAACAGGATGGTGGCGTCGACGGTGATCTGGCGCTGCTTCTTGACATATTGGAAGGAGCGTTCGCAGATCGTGCAGATATCGGGGTTCATCTTGCTGCGGGTGATGCCGAAGGCACGGAAGGGCAGGGCAAACGGACCGCCGATCGGGATCGGCATATGCATCTGGTCCCAGCAGCCGCGGCAGATCCTGGCGCTGCCGTGCCTGGCCGGCTCTATGGATGAGGCTGTCGTCATATCTCGCAATCCATCGCCTGATAGCAAAAAATGAGCTTCCGACACTTGCCTGCTTTTGGCAACTCTGCTGATGATCTGGTGTGACGATGGGTTGAAGTATTTTTCGTCGGGCGCCATCCTTATCAGATCGCCGCCAAATTGAATATCACCTCGCCCGACGATAGCATCGCGCTGGGACATACTGTAGGATATTGTTAACAATACATTCGCTCTCCAGGAAAGACCGGGGATGGAGCGCCGTCTTGCAGCAATCCTAATCGCTGATGTCGTCGGTTACAGTCGATTGAGCCAGATCGACGAAGAGGGCATCCGCGCGCGTTTTCAGACAGACCAGAATGACGTCTTCGAGCCGGCGATCGAGCGTCATCACGGCCGGCTGGTCAAAACCATGGGCGATGGTCTGCTGGTCGAATTTCACAGTGTCGTCGATGCCTTGCGCTGCGCGGTGGAGATTCAGCAATTGAAGGCCACGCAGAGTGCCGCGGCGCTGCCGGAGCATCGGCTCGAGTTCCGGATCGGCATCAATCTCGGCGATATCATCGTCGAGGGCGAAGACATCCAGGGTGACGGCGTCAATATCGCCGATCGAATGCAGGCGCTGGCGGAGCCGGGGGGTATCGCTATATCGGGCACAACATACGACCAGGTGAAATCGAAAGTCCCGGTCGGTTTTGCTTCGCTCGGCGAACAGCGGTTGAAGAGCATCGCCGAACCGATCCGGGTCTATCGTGTCCTGCTTGACCCGACTGCCGCCGGCAAAACCGTCAAGACCCGCAGGCGTCTGCCGAGACGCCGCCTCGTTGCCGGCATAGCAGCGGCCGTTATCCTTGCTTTTGCCGGCGCAGCACTCTGGTGGCAGCCGTGGATGCCGGCAAAACCGCCGGGTCCCAGTGAACGTTTCGCCTATCCGCTGCCGGACAAGCCCTCGGTCGCGGTTCTGCCCTTCATCAATGTCAGCGGCGACACCGAGCACGACCATCTCGCAGAGGGTCTGACAGACGACCTGATCACCGAGCTGTCCAAAGTATCGGGTCTCTTCGTCATTGCCCGCCATTCGGTCTTCGCCATCCAGGACACCGTCGGCAAGATCCAGGATGTGGCCGCCGAACTCGGCGTTCAGTATGTGCTCGAAGGGACCCTGCAGCGCGCCGGTCCGCGGCTGCGGATCAATGTCAAACTGATCGACGCGGGCACCGGCCTGTCGCTCTGGGCCGAGCGCTACGACCGCCAATATGCCGACCTCTTCGCCGTTCAGGACGATGTGATCGGCAAGATCATCTCGGCCCTGTCTGTCAAGCTCAGCGCGCGCGAGCGCGACCAGCTTGCCCGGATCCCGACCGAAAATCTCGAAGCCTACGATTATTACATGAGGGCCGAGCAGGAGGGCTTCATCTTCAGGGATGTCGATACCTATCGCCGGACCCTGTCCTTCTACCAGAAGGCGATCGACCTCGATCCGGGCTTTGCCAACGCCCATGCGGGAATCGCCCGCGTGGCCGTCGATGTCTGGCGCAACGACTATAACTACCTCTGGTCGGCCGCCGTCGCCCGCAAGATCGCCTATGACGCCGCCGGGCAGGCGCTCAAGCTCGATCCCAACAATGCCAGGGCAAACACCGTCCTTGCGCTACTGCAATGGGTGGATGGGCGCGAGACGGAGGCCAGAAACTCCGCCAACATGGCGGTTGCGATGCAGCCGAACGATGCGGAGGCTGCCGCCAACCTCGCTCTCATCCTGGTCCACACCGGAAGCAGCGGGCAGGCCGTCGCCGAGATGGAAAGGGCTTTGCGGCTCGACCCATCACCGGCGTCCAGCTTTCAGCTGCTGGCGGGGATCGTCTTCTATACTGCAGGCGACGATCGGCGGGCGATTTCCCTGATAGAGCCGACTCTCGACAGCCTGCCGAAGGTCGAGCCGGCGAGCGAATATCTGGCGGCGGCCTATGCCGACCGGGGCAATGAAACCAAGGCTGCAGCGGAGACGGCAAAGCTGCTGGAGCTGTTCCCGGAAAGCAATCTCACCTATTACGGCTATCTCTATGATTACTGGCGGGACAGCGATCTGCAGCGTCATCTGGCCGGATTGCGAAAGGCCGGCATCCCCGAATGGCCCTTCGGTTTTACAGGCAAGCAAACCGACCGGCTCGGCGAGGCTGAGCTGCGCAATCTCGTCGACGGCAAGACGTGGACCGGCAAGCACAAGAACGGCACGGATTTCATCCAGTATTTCGACAAGGCTGGAAACACCGCCTATCGCAGCGCAAATACCAACATCACCGGCGTCGTCGAGGTGCGGGGCGACAGAATCTGCGAAAAATTCGACGGCTATTTCCTGGACCGGATGGTGTGCGGATATGTTTACCGCAATACATCCGACGAGCAGCGTGACCGGCCATACATACACGTCACGCCGCGCGCCTTGACGTTCTTTGCACCCGCACCCTGAGGGGCCAGGCGTTGCGGCCTCATTTCGTAGCCGGTTGCTGCCAGACGGTGTGCATCTTTTCCGAAATCAGGGTCTGCTGAACTTCGGACCAATGTTTCTTCGAGTCGGTCACCTTGGTCGGATTCTTCTCCATGCCTTCGGCCGCGCCGGGGTCATAGCTCAGATACAGTTTGCCATCGATGATCCGCCAGGCTTTGGGATCGATATTGGTGGTCACTGTCCCGAAAGACACGCCATCGGCACAATAGCCGCCATATTGCGGTGCATATTTGGATGGATCGCCCTTGAAGAGATCGCGATTTTCGGCGCTGGCGAAATACCAGGTCGCGCCAAGCCAATGGTGGGAATATGTCTCGGATCCTTCGACGGCCTGGTTTTCTGTGAAGTAGGCGACCGGGTCATAACCCTTGATCGCGACATCGCCGAAATAGCCGGTATTGACGAATTCCTCGGCTCCCGCAGGCTGAAGGAAGGAGAGCAGCATGACCGCTGCGCCCACAGCCACGCCCAGCCGGCTTCCGCATGTTTGTACACGATAAGACATAACAAGCTCCGTTCTCGGACGCGGTCCGTTACTCCAGCGAAATGCTATTGCCGTTTGGTACATTCCTTGTAGAGCGGTTCGCCCACAAGCTCGGCTTTCTGGCAAACAGCACCGGCTTCCATGAGTAATGTGGCCGTATCCCAATGCGCCCGCCACCCGGCTTGAGTGAGAGGCGTGTACCCATTTCTTTCCGTCGCTTCGACATCCGCATTCGCAGCCAGCAGAAAAGCCACTACCTCGGTATGGCCCTCTTCGGCGGCGCCGTGCAGCGGCGACATCTGATAGAAATTCTTCCTGTCGTTGACATCAGCTCCCTCGGCGACAAGCCGTTTCACCACCTCCAGATTTCCTGCATAGGCTGCCGCATGCAGTGCCGTCAGCCCGCCCTTGTTGCGAATTTCGATGTCGGCGCCGCGATCCAAAAAAAGAGCGACGACATCGGCATGGCCGGCCAATGACGCGATAATCAGCGCCGGCTCGCCCGCCTCATCGAGTTCCGACAGATCTGTGCCCTGGTCCAGCAACTGTGTGACACGGGCAATATCGCCGTCCTTGGCCGCCTGATGCAAAGGACCTGCCGATGCCGGCAGGACGCCAATGACAAGCGCAGCAACAGTCGCGATAAAAATATTCACGGGCACGATCTCGGTTTGATCAGGGTTCGTATGCGCCGTTTTGTGGCGTTGTAGCACGTGTGCAATGCGTAAACAAGATTACGCTAATGGACGCGCTCCGGGCCAACACCACTCGCGCGCTAAGTCTGCGACCGACGGTTCCAAGGAATACGGTCACACTTGTTACTCCCCCTGTTCGATTTCCGATGCGAAACTATCTCAGACCAATGCGCGATGAACCGGGCGTCCAAGCCTGGGAAATCGCCTCAATGAGGAGATTGAAAACCATGACTGCTTCAGCCGAGAATGGAAAAAGCGGACAAGCCATGCACAAGCCACCGGTCGTGTCGCCGCAGGCCTGGGAGGCGGCCCGCGCGCAACTGCTCGTGAAGGAAAAGGCTGAGACCCGCGCCCGCGACGCGCTGGCCGCCGAGCGCCGGCGCATGCCGTGGATGGCGGTGGAGAAGGCCTATGCGTTCGAAGGGCCTCGGGGCAAGGTCAGCCTGCTCGACCTGTTCGAAGGCAGACACCAGCTCATCCTCTACCGCGCCTTCTACGAGCCCGGCGTGTTCGGCTGGCCCGAACATGCCTGCCGCGGTTGCTCGATGGTGGCCGATCAGGTTGCCCATGTCGCCCATCTCAACGCCCGCGACACGACGCTGGTCTTCGCCTCCCGCGCGCCGCAGGCGGACATTGCACGGCTGAAGGCCCGGATGGGCTGGACGATGCCGTGGGTGACGATTACCGACAGCTTCGACAAGGGCTTCGGCGTCGACGAGTGGCACGGCACCAATGTCTTCTACCGCGACGGCGAGCGCATCTTCCGCACCTATTTCATCAACAACCGCGGCGACGAGCAGATGGGCGGCACCTGGAACTACCTCGACATCACGCCGCTCGGCCGCCAGGAAGTCTGGGAGGATTCGCCCGAGGGCTATCCGCAGACCCCGACCTACAAGTGGTGGAACTGGCACGACAGTTACGTGCCGGACGCCGAGCCCGACAAGAAATGGGTCGAGGTCTCCGATGCCGGCGAGGCGGCGTTCAGGGCCGAGAGCGCAAACGAGAAGCCGTAGGGTTGGTCCGGCCGTATCCTCCGTCCCGCCGGGCAGGAGGGTACGGCGGTCCGTTTGAAAGTCTGGCGAACCGCAAATCCCCATTCATGACGACGCATCAGCTGAGCAGGTCGTGGCGCCGCTGGCGCTTGCTCCGTGCCGTCGCCTCCTGCACCTTCTGCGCGCAAAATTTCACCGATATATCTCCTTACTGTCATGGAAGCATGCTAGATTTCCTCCGATTTTGAGGGGGGGCGGGCATGGATACGGATTTTCGTGTGACCGGCGGGAATGTGGCTGCGCTCTTTGCGCTGACCATCCATCGCGGCGATGGCATGGTGCTGCTCGGCATGGACTGGAAGGACGGCCGGCCGCCGGTCGATTTCGTCGGCTTCGCCATCCAGTATCGCGAGCCGGGCACGGATTTCTTCAAGACGGTGCATAACCGCATCGGCTTTGCCGGCCAGCCGGTTCCGGAAGATGGCATCCGCACCACCGAGGCGCCGATCCAGAGGTTCCGCTGGGTGCATTTTCCCTTCAACGCCGATCTGCCCGGCAAGTTCACCTATCGCGTCACGCCAAAGTTCATGGACGCAACTAGCGCGCTGACCTCGGGCGAGGCGCAGGAGGCGGAGCTGGCGCTGATGCGCGAAACCATCCCCGGCAAGCTAAACATCGCCTTCACCCGCGGCTTCGTCTCGTCGCAGGCCTTCGTGCGCAATTTTGCCCCCGACGAGCCGACGATCAGCACCCTGGCGCCACCGGATGGTGACCAGGGGCTGGACTTCGTGCCGACCCATGCCGATGCCGAGCGGGCGCTGGCCTGGATGGGATTCGAGGCGCGGGCCGAAACGCTCGATCTGCTCGACAGGGCGCGTGCAGCAGGCGCCGAGGTGCGTGCCATCGCCTATGACCTCAACCTGCCCGAGGTGGTCACCCGGCTGGAGGCGCTGGGGCCGAAGCTCAAGATCATCATCGACGACAGCGACCACACCAAGGGCCACGGCCGCCCGAATTCGCCGGAGACGAGGGCGGCGGAGCGGCTGATCGCCTCGGCGGGGGGCACCAACGTCAAGCGCCAGCACATGGCCAACCTGCAGCACCAGAAATCGATCGCGGTCCGCGGCGGCGGCATCTCGACCGTGCTTTACGGCTCGACCAATCTCAGCTGGCGCGGCCTCTATGTGCAGTCGAACAATAGCCTCGCCGTCCACAGCGACAAGGCGATCGACGATTATTTCGCCGCCTTCGAGAGCTATTTCAAAGCCAAACGCGCCGACGATTTCCGCACCTCGCCAAGTTCCGCCGGCTGGATCGACCTCGGCCTCGACGGCGTCGATGCCAAGGTCGCTTTCTCCCCGCACAGCGATATCAATGGCCGGCTGGACGAGATCGGCGCCGATATCGATGCCGCAAAGTCCAGCGTGCTCTTCTCGCTCGCCTTCCTCGGCCAGATGACGAAGGGGGCGATCGGCCCGGCGCTCGGCCGCGCGCTCGAACGCCCCGAGGTGCATGTCATGGGCATCGCCGATGCCGAGGTGCGCGCCGGCAATCTCGGCCTGAACGTGCTGACCCCGAACAATCGCCGGCGGGTGGTACGAGCGGCAGCGCTGACGGGCAACGTGCCGCCGCCATTTCTGACCGAGCCTTCGGGCCTTGCCGGTGTCGACGGCAACCAGCGCGGCACGCGCATGCACCACAAGTTCGTCGTGCTCGACTTCGACAAGCCGACGGCGCGCGTCTATCTCGGCTCCTACAATTTCTCCGAGCCCGCCGATGACGAGAACGGCGAGAACCTCGTCGTCGTCCGCGACCGGACGGTGGCGACCAGCTACATGATCGAGGCGCTGCGGATGTACGATCACTACATCTTCCGCGTCGCCTCCGAAGAAAATGACGGCGTCGCCCGCCCGCTGGAGCTCAAACGCCCGCCCCAGCCCGGCGGCACACCCTGGTTCGAACGCGACTGGACCGACCCCATCCGCGCCCGCGACCGGGCGTTGTTTTCGCGGGCGGAGTAATGTTGCCGATCACGACGGCCCTTGAACCTCAAGTGGCTGCCGCATGGCCGAAGCGCCGCGGCCTGACGTCCCAAAGTCAAATTAATATCTCGCCGGTTGCCAACATATTCTTCTCAAGGTGGAAACATTCCGGTGGCGGTTGCGTTGTACCCACTACCGGTAGTGCGTCTGACCGCCCGTCTATGAGGAGGCTTATTCATGAAAGTCATGATCGTCGAAGATGAAAATTTTATCGCTCTGGAACTCGAGCGCATTGCGCAAGAGGCAGGACACCAGACCATCGGGCCGGTTTCGACGGTGGAGCAGGCTCTCGCCTACGCAAAAAGAAGCGATGTCGCGCTCGTCGATCTCAGCCTCTCCGATGGGCTGAGCGGCGCCCTGCTCGCGCGCCGGCTGATCGACCGCCATGGGGTTGACGTCATCTTCGTGACCGGCAGTCCCGAGAACGTCGGTCACGGTATCGAAGGGGCGCTCGATGTGATTTCCAAGCCTTTTACCGACGAGAGGATCGCCAGCGCTCTCTCGCGGGCGGAGGAGCGACGTAAAAATTTCGACAGCAGCAAGGCTGCTTTGTGAACCGCAGCAAGCTGCCGTTGTGATAAGAAGGAGATCGACGTCATTCAGGCTGCCGGTGCCCAACCCGAGGAGATAGTCCGGATGAAACACGGGCTCATTGCCGTTCTCTTCGCTCTCTTCGCTCTATCGGGCTGCGCCAGCGCAGGGGATCCGCAGCCTCTTCCCGGCAGCCTCACCTATGGCGGAAAGGTCCTGCGTTCGCCCTATCGTCCGGGAACGGTGGTCAAGAATACCTTCCTTGGCGATTTCGGTTACCGTGTGTTCGAGACCTATGTCGTCCAGCCGGACGGGACGCTCAAGCTCACATCCCAGAGCACGGGGCCGGACTTCCTCTGGCAGTGAGGGGCTCCGCAATCCGCCTGGGCGCAAGGTGCGTGCGCTCCGATTATCTCAAGGCGTTGCGTATCTGCTTGCGCTTTTTCGTCCCTTCGCAATTGAATGTTGCGCTGCAGTAAAGATCCCGTCTATACCGCAGGCATTCACCACGGACCCGGTGAGATCCCGGGTGGCTCTTCTGGCCGCCGATCCGCCAGACAACGCAAAACCCGCATGCCATCACGCGACCGCTCGACAGAGTGGGTCCGGCCATGCTTTGCGAGTATCCTTCCTATGCTGCTTTCCTCCATCCGTCGTGATTGGTCCGCCAATCCCATGCGCGAAATGCTTGCCGGAGCGGTGGCGACCTTCGCCCTCATCCCCGAGGTGATTGCCTTTTCTTTTGCGGCGGGGGTTGACCCCGAGGTCGGCCTGTTCGCCTCTTTCGTCATCAGCATCGTCATTGCGTTTACCGGCGGACGCCCGGCGATGATCTCGGCCGCTGCCGGATCGGTGGCGCTGGTGGCGGCACCGCTGGTGCATGCTCACGGCTTGCCCTATCTCTTCGCGGCCGGGCTGCTGGCGGGGCTGCTGCAGATCGTGTTCGGCCTGCTGCGGCTTGGCGTGCTGATGCGCTTCGTGTCGAAATCCGTCCGCACCGGCTTCGTCAATGCACTCGCCATCCTGATCTTTGCCGCGCAGATGCCACATATTATCGGTGCCGGCTGGATGGAATACGCCATGCTGATAGCCGGGCTCGTCATCATTTACCTGACGCCGCGGATCACCACCGCGATTCCGTCGCCGCTGATCTGCATCCTGATCCTGACCGTCGCCTCGATAGCGTTCGGGCTCCCCGTTCTCACCGTTGCCGACCTCGGCAAACTGCCGGATTCGCTGCCCGTCTTCGCCTGGCCGGCCGTGCCGCTGACGCTGGAAACGCTTCGGATCATTGCCGGACCTGCGCTTGCCATTGCGATGGTCGGACTGCTGGAATCGATGATGACGGCGAGCGTCGTCGACGATCTCACGGATACGCCGAGCTCGAAGAACCGCGAATGCACCGGTCTCGGCCTCGCCAACGCGGCCGCCAGCCTGTTCGGCGGCATCGCCGGCTGCGGCATGATCGGCCAGACGGTGAGCAACGTGAAATATGGCGGGCGCGGCCGGCTCTCCACCCTGTTTGCCGGCGCTTTTTTGCTGATCCTGATGGTGCTGTTGAAGCCGTGGGTCTCCGAGGTTCCCGTCGCTGCGCTGGTGGCGATCATGGTCATGGTGTCGATCGATACGTTCGACTGGTCGTCGCTGAGAGCGGTTATCGTCCATCCCCGGATGTCGAGCGCCGTCATGGTGGCAACCGTCCTCGTCACCGTCTTCACTGCCAACCTGGCGCTCGGGGTAACGGTCGGCGTGCTGCTCAGCGGCGTGTTCTTCACCTTCAAGGTCGCCAGCCTGCTGCGTGTCGACGTGGCGCCCGACCAAGCCGCCGGACGGCTGAGCTATCGCGTGTCCGGCCAGGTGTTCTTTGCCTCCGCCGACGTCTTCGTCGAAGCCTTCGACGTTCGGGATGCACTCGGCAAGGCCGTATTGATCGACGTGTCCGAGGCGCATTTCTGGGACATCACCGCCGTAGCCGCGCTTGACAAGGTCGTGCAGCGGTTCGGGGCGCACGGCATCGCCGTGGAGGTCGCGGGCCTCAACCAGGCGAGCGCGACCTTGATCGGAAGCCTCGACGGCAAGGTGGTGCTGAAGGAGGTGTGACGGCGCGAGAGCTACCGCGATACGATCACGTAATCGTCGCTGTTGCCGGTTATCGCGTTCAGCCGTCTGACGGCCAGTTCGATGAACGCCCTTGACCAAGGGCGGCAGGTGCCGACAGCTGGGATAGACGACATGCAGGCCGCCGGTCGGGGTGCTGGCGTCGGCGACGTGATCGTGTCGCCGACCGGTGATTTTTGATGGAGGCGGATCGGCCGGCGCTCGCCTCATAGCCGCGTTGGAAAAGAGGCAGCAATAGCCAACTTCCCGGGATCATTGGCCTCGAGCCGAGGATCCACCCCATGGTATCCCGCTTGCACAGTCGCCGGCGAACGCTATTGTTTGATCGAAGACCTGTGTCCTTGAGGGGAGACTTCAATGCCGTCGAGTTTCAATGTCGAAAGTGCAGATGGTTACGAACGGCTGATGGGGCGCTGGAGCCGGAAGCTGGCGCCGATGCTGGTCGATTTCGCTGGTCTCGCGGATGGCGAGCGCGTGCTTGATGTCGGCTGCGGCACCGGCAGCCTGGCGTTTACGCTGGCGGAAACGCCGGGCCTGCAGGAGATCGCCGCCGTCGACTATTCGCCGGTTTTCGTCGAGGCCGCAACGCGACGCAACACCGATCCGCGCGTAACGATCCGGCAGGCCGATGCCTGTGTGCTTCCCTTCGAGGATAACCGCTTCGACCGGGCGATGTCGCTGCTCGTGCTGCATTTCGTGCCGGAGGCGGGAAAGGCGGTATCCGAGATGCGTCGTGTGGTGCGCCCGGGTGGCGTGGTCGCGGCCGCCGTCTGGGACCATTATGGCGGCATGTCCGGCATGCGGATGATGTGGGATACGGTGGCGATGCTCGACGAGAACGCGCTGGCAATGCGCCGCAGATATTGTTTCCAGCCGATGATGCGGCCGGGGGAAATGAAGGAGAGCTTCATCGCGCAGGGCCTAGCCGACGTCGAGGAGACCTCGCTGCTGATCCGGATGGAATATCTTTCCTTCGAGGATTATTGGGATCCGATCGCCGCCGGCGAGGGACCGCTCGGCAAATATGTTGCCGGTCTGGACCCTGCGAGGCGAAATGCCGTCGATGCCGCCGTCAGGGCCGCTTACGAGGCTGGCGAGCCGAATGGCCCGCGATCGTTCGCATCGGTGGCGTGGGCGTGCCGGGGCAGGGTGCCGGACGGCGGATAGCAGTGTGTTGCCGGCTGCTATTGATGGACAGCGAGTTTGCGCCACGCCCAAGAGAGCCTCATCCTGAGGCGCCCCGTAGGGGCCTCGAAGGAGGAGGCGGGCGCGCCGGCGTCAAATGGACGCAAGGAGCGGCATTGCGGCGTGTCCTTCGAGGCTTCGCCCTACGGGCTCGGCGCCTCAGGATGAGGGATGTTGGAGGATGCCGCGCCCAAGATACGGTGCCGGGGAAAGTGCCATGCCCGCAATGGTGGCGCTGGAGGTGCCACCCGATCACGGCAATCGTGATGGAACACGGGCAGCATTGCTGACGTTATTGCCCGCTGTCTCCGACTGCAAACGCAGCCGCAACAGCATCACCGCCCGGTTCGGGCACCCCTTCCGACGGCATCCGGAATTGCCCGCCTCGCCGCCGCTTTCGGACGGAGGAATATCAGATGTCCGCTTTGGAAAGCCTGCGCCGGCTGACGCCGCAGCAGTGCAATACCGTCATCGCCAGCTATCTCGGCTGGACGCTCGACGCCTTCGATTTCTTCATTCTCGTCTTCGTTCTCAAATATATTGCCGAGGAATTCCACACCGACGTTCCCGCCGTCTCGGTGGCGATCTTCCTGACGCTCGCCATGCGGGCGCTCGGCGCGCTGATCTTTGGGCTTGCGGCCGACCGTTACGGACGGCGCATCACGCTGATGGCCGACGTGCTGCTTTATTCGATATTCGAATTTCTGACCGGCTTCTCCACCGGGCTCACCATGTTCCTGGTCCTCCGCGCGCTCTACGGCATCGCTATGGGCGGCGAATGGGGCGTCGGCGCTTCGCTTGTGATGGAGACGGTGCCGGAGCAGAGCCGCGGCATCGTCTCGGGCATACTGCAGGCGGGTTATCCCTCCGGCTATCTGATCGCCTCGGTCGTGTTCTTCCTGCTCTTCCCTGTGATCGGCTGGCGCGGCATGTTTTTCGTCGGCGCGCTGCCGGCGCTGCTGGTGCTCTACATCAGGCGCAATGTCGAGGAGAGCCCGGCCTTCCTGAAGCGACAAGCTACGGGGCGCCGGCCTTTCCTCACGGTGCTGCGCGAGAATATTCCGCTGTTCATCTGGGCGGTGCTTTTGATGACGGCGTTCAACTTCTTCAGCCACGGCACGCAGGATATCTACCCGACCTTCCTTGAGACGCAGCGCAACTATTCGAGCTACACGGTCGGCGCCATCGCTATCGTCTACAATATCGGGGCGATCTGCGGCGGGCTGTTCTTCGGGGCGCTGTCGCAGCGGATCGGCCGGAAAAAGGCAATCGTCATTGCCGCGCTGATCGCCGTGCCCGTCGCGCCGCTCTGGGCCTATGCGCCCGGGCCGGTGCTGCTCGCCATCGGCGCCTTCCTGATGCAGTTCTTCGTCCAGGGCGCCTGGGGCATCGTGCCGGTGCATCTGAATGAGTTGTCGCCGGATGAAGTGCGCGGCACCTTCCCCGGCTTTGCCTACCAGCTCGGCAACCTGCTGGCGTCAGGCAATGCGACGCTGCAGGCGGGGCTCGCTGCCCGCTGGGACGGAGACTATGCCTATGCGCTCTTGATCGTCGCGGCCGTGGTGGCGCTCATCGTCGCGGCCCTTGCCGGCTTCGGCTACGAGAAGAAGGATGTCCGCTTCGGCACGGAGGAGGCTAGGGAAGCGCATGGCGCGATGCGAATCTAGCGCTGCCCGCGGTTATGAAGGCTAGCGGCTGACGTCGCCGGCCTTTCCTTGCGTTCTGCCACCCGATCGGAGATGCCTTTCAGGCACTCACTACCTTGCAGGTGCAGATGCGATCGTAAAATGTCTGCCCCTTCCAGACGATGAAGGGCCAGCCCCACCAAGCCATGACGGCTATCGTCCAGATGAAGTACGATATAGCGGTGCCATTGTCCTCAGGAGTGTATCCGTTCCGGAACATTCCAAGCAACGCATCGAAGTCTTCCGTCGGATAGACCGGAAACAGAGAGATTGCGAAAACGACAAGGCTGAGAAGGAGATTCGGGCTGAATTTCAGGATCTCGCGTTTAAACGCGGTGCCGAAGTTGGGATCTTTACCGTCGACGGACCGGACTCTCAGGAAGAAAACCGCCTTTCCGAAGGTGCGGCGGTCATTCGCGGAAAAGCCGGCGAAAGCCAGCGCGATGAGCGCGGTGTTGGCTATGCTTGACATCAAGCTAGTGTATCCAGGTATGGTTTTGGTCACGGGATTGCTGTCTGCATCCACGGGGATGGTCAGCACCTGCGCTGGCGTCACGTAATCCCATGGCTCGCTGGCAACATCTATTTGCAAGTATCTCTGCTTTCCCGAGCCAATTCGACTTACTTCGCAAATCTCACTGGTGCGAGTTTCTGTGGGTCGCAACGGCCATCCTGCGTCAATTCGCTGTGCAAGCTGATCGGGCACCGCCTCGATGCATTGCATGGACGTCCGGCCGTTTAATAGGAAGTCCAAGGGGGAAATCGTTGAAAAGTAGTAGACGGCTATGAGGATGGCAGCCTGAAAGATGATGATGTCGGCGGCATAGGCCGCGAAGCGTCGCCAGAAGTGGGACGGCAAAGTGACGTTTTGCGGCATCTGCAGTGTGGTGTCCATGTCGCCCTCTATGTTCCAGCACGATTCGTTTCAGCATCTTGCGAGTCCGGTCCAGCCCCAGTGCAATTTCTGCGCCGGACGGCGACCGCGGCGCAACCTGCCGGCCATCCGCTTCGCCTCGGTGGCGTGACGATATGCCGACTGTTCTCTGGCATCGCGGGACTTATCGCCGAACGCCGTCATGCTAGGTAAGGGCTGCTGGCATGATCCCCTGCTGCCGGATAAACCGTTCCTTCCACAGCCCCGAGTTACCCATGCTATTTTCTCCCGCCGCCGTCTGGCCCGTCGTCATGCTGTTTGCCTCCAGCATTTTCATGACCTTTGCCTAGTACGGGCATCTCAAGCATAAGAGCAGCGCCATCTTCATCGCCGTCATCGTCAGCTGGGGTATCGCCTTTTTCGAATATTGTCTGGCGGTGCCGGCCAGGCGGATCGGGTCGGCGGTTTATACGACGGCGCAGCTGAAGACGATGCAGGAGGTGATCACGCTGATCGTCTTTTCCGGCTTCTTGATTTTCTGGCTCGGCGAGAACCTGACCTGGAACCATGCGATCGGCTTCGCCCTGATCGCGATCGGGGCATCCCTCATCTTTCGTGCATAAACTTAGCCTTTTCAATAGATTACAAATTGTCCATGTCTACATATCGCCACATTTCCTACAGATTGGCGTCGCAATCGGCTGGCAGCCTGTCACCTCACGCATTTCTGTTTTCTCCGAGTCACTGAAATGCTCTGACTTTTTGTTTGCGCAATTCCGGACGCAAAACCGCGACGCACTTTTGCTGGAATTGCTTAGCAGTGATCAGGAGGTGATCTGCCATGAGCCTGTCTTTCCCGACGATGGTGGCGATCCGGTTCGGCTATGGCTTCCGGCCGGGTGAGGCGCCGCCGGACAGCAAGGACGAGCTCATCGGCCAGCTGCGCAAGGGGGTGGCGGCAACGCCGGACTTTCCCCTTGGCGGCCCCGACACCCGCCACCAGGCGATTCTCAGCCTGCAGGCGCAGTTGCAGCAGATCCGGCAGGACGCCAAGACGGTAACCGACGATGCAACGCAGCGCGAGATGCGCAAAGGGGTCCAGCGCCAGGCGCAGCAGCAGTTTCAACATGATGCGAACCTGCGGCTGATGCAGGCGGTGCTGTCGCCGTACGGCTTCTACGAGCGGCTGGCGACCTTCTGGACCGATCATTTCTCCACCAGCGCCAACAAGAGCCTGCCGATGCGCCTCATCGTGCCGCTCTACGAGGCGGAGGCGATCCGGCCTTTCATATCAGGCAAGTTCGGGGATCTCCTGCGCAGTGCCACCGCCCATCCGGCCATGTTGATCTATCTCGACCAGGCGGATTCGCTCGGTCCGGATTCGACCGGCGGCATCAAGCGCAACAAGGGACTGAACGAAAATCTCGGCCGGGAACTGCTTGAACTGCACACGCTCGGCTCCGGCAGCGGCTATACCCAGGCGGATGTGACCGCGGCAGCCATGGTGCTGACAGGCCTCACCATCGACCGCAAGGAGATGGACATCGCCTTCCGGCCGAATATTTCGGAGCCCGGCGTGCATGAGGTGCTGGGCGTCGGCTATGGCGGGCGCAGGCGCTCGCGCGACGATTATCTCGACATGCTCGACGATCTCGCGCTGCATCCGAAGACGGCGGCGCATATCAGCCGGAAGCTCGCGGTGCATTTCATCTCCGACCAGCCCGACGAGGGGATGGTGTCCGATATGGCCGAAGCCTGGAAGAAGACGGATGGCGACCTGACCGCCGTCTACACCGCGATGCTCGACCATCCCGCCGCCTGGCGCGACGAGGGCGCCAAGGCGCGCCAGCCTTTCGACTATGTCGTCGCCGGCCTGAGGGCGCTGAATGCGGGACCCGTCAACGGCGTTGTCGGCAGTTTCCTGGCGGCCAACCAGCAGGGTACGGACGAGGGCGACATGGCGGCGAACACGCCTGGCATGGCAGGATCCCCGGTGCCGACGGATCCCGCCGGCGAGGCGAGGGAGAAGCGCCTCAAAGCCTTCCGGACGGCGCGGGCGCTGGGGCAGGGCGCACTCAGGCGCATGGGCCAGCCGACCTGGCTGCCGCCGAGCCCGGCCGGTTTCGAGGAAGGCTTCTCCGCCTGGATCACCGGCAGCCAGCTTGCCGAGCGGTTGGCCTGGGCGAGGCGGGCCGCAGCACAATTCGGCCGGGACGAAGATCCGCGCGAATTCCTGAAATCGACGCTTGCCGATGCGGCGCGCGACGAGACGATCCGCGTGGTGTCGCAGGCGCCGAACAAGATCAGCGGGCTGACGCTGGTGCTGGCATCGCCCGAATTCAACCGCCGCTAAGCAGACTTTCGTTGGCAAGCCATCGCTTCGTCTGCTTAGCTCCTTTGTTTTATCGCAGGTTCTGGCCGGAAAACCGTTGGACACTTTTCCAGGACCTGCTTAGGAGGCCCCGCCCATGAACCGGATTTCGCTTTCCCGCCGCGGCTTTCTGACGTCGGCCTGCTGTCTTGCCGCCGCGCCCGTGTTCACGCCCGTCACCTTCGCGGCGATGCCGAGTGACAACCGTTTCGTCACCATCGTGCTGCGCGGCGCGATGGACGGGCTGGATCTGGTGCAGCCCTATGGCGATGCCGGTTTTGCGGCGCTCAGGCCGATACTGGCGCTTACGCCCGATAACGGGCTTCTCGATCTCGACGGGCATTTCGGCCTCAATCCAGCGGCGGTCGAGCTGATGCCGCTCTGGAAGAACCGGGAGCTCGCCTTCGTGCATGCTGTGTCGACGCCCTATCGCGACCAGCGCAGCCATTTCG
Organism: Rhizobium leguminosarum; assembly: GCF_019798305.1. Lineage (GTDB taxonomy): Bacteria > Pseudomonadota > Alphaproteobacteria > Rhizobiales > Rhizobiaceae > Rhizobium > Rhizobium leguminosarum_U. Next base: position 158,029 of record NZ_JAAXDD010000002.1, on the reverse strand, counting down.
ACGGGCAGGACATGCTGGAATCGGGCGGCGAGCATGTCGCCGAGGAAAAGACCGGCTGGCTGAACCGGGCGCTCGCCGTCATCCCGCGCTCGGACGGGCGCAAGGCGATCGACATCAACACCTCGACGGAACTGATCCTCTCCGGGCCGAACAATGTCGACGTCTGGGCGTCGGATTCCAATCTGACGCCGGCGCGCGACGAGATGCAGTTCCTGGCACGGCTCTATGCCGGCGATCCGCCGTTCGCCGAGGCGCTTGCCGAGGCGACGCGGGCCGACACCGCCTCGATGATGGTCGAGCCGGAGGGCGAGCACGGCGCAAAGATCGCCGACGTGGCGGCGCTCGCCGGCAACATGCTGAAAGGCGATTATCGCATCGCCAGCTTCTCGATATCAGGCTGGGATACGCATATCGGCCAGGCCGGCCAGTTCAAGCGGCCGGTGCAGGACCTTTCGCAGGCGATCAATATGTTGAAGACCACGCTCGGGCCCGAGATCTGGGCAAAAACGGTGGTGCTTGCTATGACCGAGTTCGGCCGCACCGTCCGCCAGAACGGCTCAGCCGGCACCGACCACGGCACCGGCGGCTGCGCGCTGCTTGCAGGGGGCGCGATCAACGGCGGCCGCATCCTCGGCCGTTGGCCGGGCATTGGCGACGGCCAGCTGCTCGACGGCCGCGACCTGATGCCGACCGCCGACGTGCGCGAGCTCGCCGCGGCGATGCTTTACCGGCAGTTCGATGTGTCTGCGGATGATTTGACGGGGAAGATTTTTCCGGGGCTGGGGTTCGACAAGGGATCGCAGTTTTTGAAGGCGTGAGGGGTGGGGCCGCGAAGGCACGGAGCGTAAGCGAAGGGCAAGAATAAGGTCCTCTCCTGTCTGACCAGGGAGCTTGCCGCTTCCCGGCCCTTCGCATGGCTCAGGGCGTTCGTTGCTGCAATCGATTCACTGGATCGATTGCTCGGGCTGCGCCCGACCGCAACTCACCCCAGCACATCATAGAGCCTGAAGATGAAGCTTGTCTGGTAGATCAGGTTGGCGATGACGAAGGTCGCGTGGAAGCGTCGGTTGGGAGTCCAGGCGGCGATGGCGCAGAGGACGAGGTAGATGATGTTGCGGGCTGGGTATTCCCAGCCGAGCGAGAGGATGCGCTCATGGCCCTTGATCGCCGTGTCGAGAATATCGACGGCGTAGGTGAGGCCGAGGATGCCGAAGAACCATTTGCGTCGGGAGATGAAATATTCCTCGTAGCCGCCATATTCGTCGAGCGAGGCAGGAAAGAGCAGGGCGCAGAGCAGGAAGAACAGACTGCAGAAGCAGACGAGGAAGAGATAGATGCCGAAGCCGATGGCCGGCACGGACTGCAGGCGATATTCCCACCACCAGATATGGATGATGAACAGGAACATCGACAGTGCCCAGCCGAGATGGATGGGATAGACCTTGGCCTTCCCAGGATGCTGGACGATGCCGGCAAGGCCGGTGAGCACCCTGGCGAGCGAAAGGCTGATGACCATGCCCATCACCACCTTGATATGAAGGAAGACCTCCGGCGAGCTGACCGTTTCCATGCTTTCGATCCTTGGCCTGTCACTCCTCGGGGACTTGCTTCGGTTTGCCCTCTTCGTCGAGCGCTACCATGATGAAGGTGCCGGCCGTGACCTTTTCCATCTTGGCGTAACGCGCGCGGTGCGCCCAGGCTTCGACGCAGAGCGTGATCGAGGTGCGGCCGACGCGGTCGATATCGGTATAAACGGAAAGCGTATCACCGATCTTGACCGGCAGCTCGAAGGCCATCTCCTTGACGGCGGCGGTGACGACGCGGCCCTTGGCGCGCTCGGCGGCGCGGATGCCTGAGGCAAGGTCCATCTGCGCCATGACCCAGCCACCGAAGATATCGCCAGCCGGATTGGCATCGCCCGGCATGGCAAGCGTCCTGAGCGTCAGTTCGCCTCTCGGCTTGGCGGCATCGGTCATCAAGTCTTCTCCATCTGGTGTGGGCCGTGGACCGGCGATTCACTGGGGAGCACCCTAGTGCAAAGGCTTTGAGCTGTAAAAGACGGCAAGGCTGGGCGCTGAAGGCAGCCGACGGGAAAAATGTTGCAGCCGTTGTGGATTGAAATTTCGTTTTATTTCAAATAGTTGATTTCTGCCGTTTAGGCCTTACCTAACGTTATTTAATAATCTTCTAAATAAGCTTTACGCTCCAGTAATTCCGGCAATTCAGAATGCGATCGATCTCAAATACAAGAATCGCCGGGAACCTCATGCGCAACGTCAAGATTTCCACCCGCCTTTACTGCCTCGTCGGATTCACGCTTGCCGTGCTTGCGGCAACGATGGTCTTTTTTCTGAACTATTCCTATTCCGAGCTGCAAGCGGAGCGGAAGGCGGGACTGGAGAAGATGGAGGCGACGGCGCTCGGCATCTTCGACAAATATTACAAGATGGAACAAGCGGGCACGATGACCCGCGAACAGGCGCAGGCGGCTGCCAAGGATGTGATCGGCGCAATGCGCTACGGCGTCGACGGTTATTTCTGGATCAACGATATGCATCCCACCATGGTGATGCACCCGATCAAGCCACAGCTTGATGGTACCGATATCTCCCAGATGAAGGATCCGACGGGCAAGTTCCTGTTCGTCGAGTTCGTCAACAAGGTGAAGAAGGACGGCAAGGGTTTCGTCGATTATCTTTGGCCGAAGCCGGGTGCCGATGAGCCAGTGCTGAAATATTCCTATGTCGCCGGTTTCGAGCCCTGGGGCTGGATCGTCGGCACCGGTGTCTATGCGGATGACCTTGCCTCGCTCTATCGCCAGAACGCGATGTGGGCCGCACTGCTCTGCCTGCTTGGCGCCGCCGCCACGATTGCCATCGCCTATGCCATCGTGCGCAGTGTCACGTCACCGATCGCCCGGCTGAAGGCGGCGATGAACGCGATTGCGGCCGAAGAAGCATCGGTGGAGATCGCGGGCAGCGACCGTCGCGACGAGATCGGCCAGATGGCCAAGGCGCTGCTGGTGCTGCGTGATTCCGTCGACGAGCGTAGCGCGCTGCGCGGGCGGGAAGATGAAAGGCAGCAGCAGATCGAGGAAGAGCGTCGCGGCAACGAGGCAAGCCTGCGTTCCGCGTCCGAGCGGCAAACCCGAGCGATGCAGGTGCTCGGCGTCGGCCTGGAGAAGCTTGCGAGCGGCGACCTGACGGTTGCGATCGGCGATATCGGCGAGGATTACGCCAAGCTGAGGGGCGATTTCAACGCCGCCGTCGACGCGCTGAACGGCGTGATCCATGCGATCGCCGAATCGAGCCATGTCGTCAACGAAAGTGCTTCCGACATCAGCGAGGCGACCGGCAACCTGTCGAAGCGTACGGAACAGCAGGCGGCCGCACTCGAAGAGACCGCGGCAGCGCTCGACGAGATCACCGCGACCGTCAAGACCGCATCCGAGCGCGCAAACGAGGCCCGCGAGATGGTGACTGAGACGAAGGCGAGCGCCGGAAAATCCGGCGAGATCGTTCGCAATGCGGTCACCGCGATGGGCCGGATCGAAGAATCCTCCAACCGCATCAGCCAGATCATCTCCGTCATCGACGAAATCGCCTTCCAGACCAACCTGCTGGCGCTGAATGCCGGTGTCGAGGCCGCCCGTGCCGGCGAGGCGGGTCGAGGCTTTGCCGTCGTCGCCCAGGAGGTGCGCGAACTCGCGCAGCGTTCCGCCAATGCGGCCAAGGAGATCAAGGCGCTGATCAGCCGCTCGGCGGCCGAAGTCGAGGGCGGCGTGGCGCTGGTGCGCTCGACCGGTGACGCTCTGTTGGAGATCGAGGCCCTGGTCAACCGCGTCAACGATCACGTCGTGTCGATCGCCACGGCGGCGCGCGAGCAGTCGACCGGGCTGAACGAGATTAATAGCTCCGTCAACCATATGGACCAGATGACACAGCAGAACGCCGCCATGGTCGAGGAAACGACGGCGGCAAGCCGCACGCTTGCCGACGAAAGCACCCAGCTGAAAACGCTACTCGCGAATTTCCGCCTGCGCGGCGGCGAACCTCAGGCCCAGCGTTACACGCGGGCTGCGTGAGACGTACAGACGGCCTGTCGGCGGTGTCGAACGGTCCGCACTTCAAAATTAAACCGCATAGGAAAAGAGCCGTCGCGACGGCTCTTTTTTGTTGAGCCGGCCACTCCTCTTTCGTCATGCTCGGGCTTGTCCCGAGCATCTGCAGCGGGTGCAGCAGATGCTCGGCACAAAGGCCGAGGATGACGGACGAAGGGTAGGCGGACTTTGTCAGCAGTCATAGTCGTTGCAGCTCTCCTCTATACTCGCTCCCGACTATAGACGATCGAGCTTGGCAGCAATCTCAAGCTTTTCAGAGGACTATACGTTACGGCAGTTCTTGGTAAAGAGCAGTGGATTCAATCAGTAAGCGAATGTAATTGCAATTGGTCTGCTAATATGCTTCATTCAGGTTGTACTTGAGGGACGGGGCATTTCGAAGCTAGCGATAGCTACCGTAACGGAAGCCAACACAATTCTCCAATTTCTCTGAATATCCGAGACCACAGTCCCGGCGGCTTTGGCATGGCCGCTGCCCGTTCCCCTGCATTGGGGGATCGATGAAACCGATATTTTGCCGCCTGCAGTCGCCCACATCGAATGCCGCTGCCCTCAATCACTCCGCTGCCGGAAATCTCAAGGGGTTTCCGTCACCGCATTCCAGCTTTGCAACCGAGGGAGGCCCGAAATGGCTCAGAGCAAGCATGGTTCGCCTGTGAGAGGTATGGATAACGTCGCGCATTCGAGTGTTCGCGATCAGAGGTTCGGGAGGATGTTCCGCAACCTGCCGTCCGCCGCATTTACCGAATCGGCGCTCGTCGATCTCGCGAAAACGATGTTCCAGGGGGAGTTCGCGGAGAAGATCAAGGATCACGAGCCCGTCGATGTTGCGCTCAACGAGAGGGAGCCTGAAGACGAAAACCCGGCGATTCCTGCCGGCTTCACCTATTTCGGACAGTTTCTCGATCATGACATCACCTTCGATCCAGCCTCGTCGCTTGATCGATTCAATGATCCCAATGCCCTGCAGGATTTCCGCACGCCACGTCTCGACCTGGATTCGGTCTATGGCTCCGGCCCGGCCGACCAGCCTTTCCTCTATGACGACGACGAGCTTCACATGCTTCTCGGGACGGACAAGGATTTCGACAAGGCGCGAAACAACCGTCCCGATCTGCCGAGGAACAATGCCTCGATCCGGCGCGCACTGCTTGGCGATAAGCGCAATGATGAAAACCTGATCGTCTCGCAGCTCCACGCCACCTTCCTCAGATTCCACAACAAGGTGGTGGATACACTGGGTACCCACGATTTCGAGCTCTGTCAGCAGACGGTGCGCTGGCACTACCAGTGGATCGTCCTGCATGATTTCCTGCCCAGGATAATCGGTCAGGAGACTTATGAGCGCGTCATCGTCGGACGAGGCGAAAAGCCTGTCATTCGTTTCTATAATCCGCAGGGCCGGTATGCCTTTATCCCGGTCGAATTCTCGGTCGCGGCTTACCGATATGGCCATACGATGGTGAGGCCGAGCTATTCCCTCAACAGGATCGTGATGAAGGCCAGGCCCGACGAGCAGCCATTCAATGGAAAAATGGCAAAGTTCAACCGCATTCCGATATTCTCCTTGACCGGCGTGGCGCAGGAGCCGCTGGCGAATTTGAACGGGTTCCGCGAGCTTCCCGACTTCTGGTCGATCGATTGGGCCTTCTTCTTCGACGGGGTCGCTCCGGATGGAGCGCCGCCCGCCGGCGCCATTCTGCCGCAACCCTCCTACAAGCTCGATACGCTGCTGGTCGATCCGTTGACCAGCCTGCCGGATCATCAGAGGGAGCCGATCAGGATCCGCAGGGCGCTCGCCGCCTTGAACCTTTTGCGCGGCTGGCGCCTCGGACTGCCTTCTGGCCAGGCGGTCGCCCGCCACATGGAAATGGAGGCGCTGTCGGACGAACAGCTGTTCGGCAGCGAGGATGCCGACAGGAAAGAGGCGCGTGGCAAATTGCTGATCGATCATCCCGGCATCTTCAACGGCAACGCGCCGCTCTGGTTCTACATCCTGCGTGAGGCGGAGATAGCAGGGAACAGCCAGCATCTCGGACCGGTCGGCGGCACGATCATTGCCGAGGTCATCGCCGGCCTCATCCGCGAGGATCGCCACTCGTTCCTGGCGCAATGGCCGAAGTGGCGGCCGACATTGCCGAGCGCTGTGGCGGGTCATTTCACCATGGCCGATCTGATCAACTTCACGAACGGGTAGCCGATCTCGCGCAGCGCGAAACTGCGCTGGGCCTCGTGACTCAACCTTGAAAAGGCCGCGAAAGCGGCCTTTTTCGCGTTCATCGCCTTCAGATTGCGCGGGTAAGCTTTCGTTCACCGTTTTTTATTAAATTTGGAGTGAGTTTTTTCGGTCACTGCCCAGCCAGCCTGCGGAAGCGATAAGAGTATGGCGTTTGTTTCCTTTCCTCGGCGAACCCTTTTGCCCGTTATCCTCTCGGCGGCGCTTACGACCTGTTCGATCAGCGACGGACTGGTGCCGCCGGCCAATGTCGACAACGGCACCAGGGTCAGCTCGATCTCGCCGTCGCGGGGGGCCGCGCGCATGGCGCCCGCCGTGCGCATGGTGCCGGTGGAGAGCCAGGCCTCCTATCCGGCTTCCAGCGCGCCCGTCGGCAATAGCCAGGGCTCCGTCGATTATCTCGACACGCCAAACCTTGCCGGCACCGGCCATGCCGCCCGAGCCGCGCCACAGGCGCGGCGGGGCAAACTGCCGATGATCGACAGCGACGAGGCGTTAGCGCAGCAGAACCAGAACTGGGGCGGCACGCAAGCGCTTGCGATCCCGTCCGGCGGCGTCAACATGGATGACGATCTCGGGGCCGAGCCGGTTGTCGGGCTGGCGCAGGAACAACAGCAACAGATCGCCGAGGGCAATGCCACCGAACCGGTTGTCGACGGCATCGGCACCGATAATCCGACGCAGCTCAACCAGCCCATGCGCCAGCCCCCGCAGCAGCCAATGCCGCAGCCGGCGGCCGAGGCACAGATGAGCCGGGCGCCCGCCTGGAACGACGGCAGCCCTGTGGTGGCGCCGACCCGTGTTCCCGAAGAGGACGAGAGCGAAGAGGTCGCGATGCTGCGGCCGAACAATCCGATGATGAGCGAACCGGCGGCGCCCGTCGATCCCAGCGTCATGCCGTCCTCCGAGCTTGCCTGCCGGCGCGAGCTGAAACGCATGGGCGTCCTCTTCGACGACAAGCCGCCGATTTCGAACGGGCCGGCCTGCCAGGTGCCTTATCCGGTGTCGCTGAAGGGGCTTTCCGGCAATATCGGCGTCCGTCCGGCCGTGACGTTGAACTGCCAGGTGACGCTCGCTTTCGCCAAATGGGTGAAGAACGAGCTGGCACCGTCCGCCCGCTATCGCTACTGGTCCGGCATCAAGACGATCCAGCCGCTCGGCGGCTATTCCTGCCGGCGCATGAACAACAGCCGGCAGAAATACAATCCGATGTCGGAACACGCTCGCGGCAACGCCATCGACGTCGGCAAGTTCGTGCTGAAGAACGGCCACGAGATCGACGTGCGCAAGAAGGGCCTGTTCTCGCTGCGCGAGGGGCGGCTGCTAAAGGCGGTGCGCAGCGACAGCTGCCGCTATTTCAACACCGTACTCGGGCCGGGCAGCAACCCGGAACACTGGAACCACTTCCACTTCGATCTTCGCTCCCGCAAGAGCGGCAAGGCCTATTGCGACTGATGCATGCCACCTTAAAGCGTGCGGCATGGGTGCGGCTGGTGCCGCAGCAATCGGGGCCTGGCTGCGAGAAAACGGTTCATCCCCGCCGCAGGGCACGCTATAGATCGGCCAAGCGGATTGCCGTTTCGAGAGTTTGATCCATGAGTTATGATTTCCATGTCGGCCAGAAGGTCGTCTGCATCAACGATACCTTCAAGCATGTCAGCATCGACCAGCTCATCCGCAAAGGCGAGATCTATACGATCCGCTGGGTGGGCGAATATACCCATTATATCGACGGCACGTTCATCGGGGTGAAGCTCGCTGAAATTCATCGCGGCAATGACGACGGGCCGGAAGGTTATGGGGCGGCCGACATGCCCTATCGCGCGACGCGTTTCCGGCCACTGGTGAAGGACAAGATCGGATCGCTGCGCAAGCTTCTGGCCCCGACGCCCGATGCGCCGGTGGAACCGAAGGAAAAAATCAGGAAGAAAGAGAAGGTCTGAACGCTCCCCCGGCGACATCAGCATTTTCCGACTTTATGCGCACGACATCAACGCCGACGTGATGTGATTGTGCCTTCAGTTTGCCTGTGCAACAGTCCGCCTGGGACATGTTGAGAAGGGGCCGTGAGACCGATTTCGAAAATCCTGGCGCTCTGCGCCGCCATTATCTTCATGATCGCGGCCACGGAAACGGCGGCGGCCGATCCGCTGGTTTTCAACTATCATGGATGGCAGGTCGATCTCACCAACGCCAAGGGCGCGGAGCCCGGTCGGGAGATGGCCGCGGCCGTCAAGCGGCAGCTCGATATCGTCGAGCATGTCAATCTGAAACCCGATGTCCTCACCTTCATGCGCACGATCAGGATCTGGGCCAACCCCGCCGCCGCTAAAGCGGGGCCCGGCCACTACAGCAGCAAGACCGGGATCGACCTGCGTGTCAAAAGTCTTGCGCCCGACAAGCCGATCATCCTGCACGAACTTCTGCATGCCTATCACGACCGGATGCTTCCGGGCGGATTCGGCAATACCGATGTCGAGCAATTCTTCGATATCGGCAGGCGGGGTTGGCCGGGCGATTCCTACATGATGAGCAATAGTCACGAATACTTCGCGGTCACGGCCAGCGTCTACCTGTTCGGCGACATCGATCGGCCACCTTATTCGCGCAACCAAATGCGGGAGAAGCAGCCACGATACTACCAATGGCTTGCCACGCTGTTCGACGACGGCCGGCCGCGGTCGTAAGGGCGCAGCAGACACCGCGATGCGGATCAGGCCGCCTTTCTGCTGAGGAACAGCGCGGTCTCCCTGCGGACCTCAAGCACGCCGTTGCATTGCCTGAACGCATCGGCAATGGCTTGACGGAACCTGGTGAGTTGAGTTTCGCAGGCGCCATCGCCGGGCGGATAGGAGGTGAGCGCCAGGAATACATCCTCGGGCTCAGAGATCCGCAGGCTTGCCGGATGCTGCGACATGGTCACGTTTCCAAACTGCGACCGCATCAATCGTTCGGCAGCGTCATATCCGAAGGCTTCGGCGGCCGGATCGGATGGGGCACTGCCGAATACGGTCGTCAGCGCGTAGATCTCGCGCATATTGCCGGCGCCGTTGGTTGTGACCGCGAGTAAGCCACCCGGCCTCAGCACTCTCAACATGTCAGCGATGCCCGCGGCCGGGTCGGGCAGGTGATAGAGCATATGCATCGCGACCACGGCATCGAAGGCGTCATCTTTGAAGGGGAGCGCGGCGGCGTCGGCCTGGCAACCCCGGATGGAGCCGAACGGCAGGGTGCTGCAGCGCGCCACCGCCTCGTTGACCATGCCTTGCGAAAGGTCGGCGAGCGCCAGGTCAAGATTCTCCGGCAGCAGACCTGCCGTTGCTGCCCAGAACCAGGCCGGTCCGCAGCCGACGTCGAGGACACGATCGCCCGGCTTCAGGGACAACTGCGTTGCAACCCATGGAAACCAGGCCGTCTCGGCGATGGTGTGTTGGCTATGCAGTCGAGCCCGCGCGGCGAGCTTCCGGCTGTCGCCATACTGTCCCGCATTGTCTGCCGTTATGGAGGACATGGCATCTCTCCGGGCTTTTTCATCGGCGCCACCTCGCGCTTCCCGGCAGAGCCTATAGAGGGCTCTGTTCCCTGGCAAGACGTGACTTTGCGCAGCGGGTCGGCCTGCTCGCACAGCTTCCGTTGAGGATTATCTTGATGTGATGGGTTTGGCCGAAGAAACCAATCGCATCCGATTAAATCGTAATATTGTTGACATTGGTTTTGTGGTGACATATTAAAGCGCATCCGATTTAATCGGACATGTGATAATTAAACCGAAAGGACATCACCATGACCGAGAAGCTTCTCTTTACCGGCAAAACCCACATCTCCGGCGGCCGCAACGGCTCGGCACGCAGCAGCGACGGCATGATCGAGATCAAGCTGCCGCAACCGCATCCGGCTGCCGAAAACCTGTTCGGCATCGCCTGGTCGGCCTGCTATATCGGCGCCATCGAACTTGCTGCTTCGCAGCGGAAGATCACGCTGCCCGCCAGCCCCGAGGTCGATGCGGAGATCACTCTCAACGCCGACAACGGCTCCTTCTTCCTCAGGGCGCGCCTCAATGTCAGCCTGACCGGCATCGATCGCGAGGTTGCGCAGCAATTGATCGAGGCAGCCCATGGCATCTGCCCTTATTCCAAGGCGACACACGGCAATATCGACGTCGAGGCCACACTTGCCTGAGCGGGGAAGGGCGGACCTCACCGCCAGAGGATTTGATGCGGAGGGACTGCCGATCGGCCGGCCGACCCCTTCCTGAGGTAGCAGGCACCGGAACCTTGCCGATCTGGAGAACATGCCGTGATCAATAGCCACGCCCAGCCACACCAGGCCTATGACGAGTTTTCGCTCGTGCTCGACCCCGCCGTTTATGAGCCGTTGCCCGATGACTGGCTGATCGGCATCACCGATGTCGTCAGCTCGACGCCGGCAATCAAGTCGGGGCGCTATGAAGATGTCAACTTCGCAGGCGCATCTGTTATCGCCGCTCTCGGCAATGCCTGGGGTTCGTTCGATTTCCCCTTCGTGTTTCGTGGAGACGGTGCGGCATTCGCCTTGCCGCCGCGCGGCATCATGGCCGCGACCTCGGCGTTGCGGCAGGTCGCGAGCTTTGCAAGAAGCGATCTCGATCTCACCCTTCGTATCGGGCTGCTCACTGTGCGCGAAATCCGCAACAGTGGGTGCGACGTAAGAGTTGCGCTCTATGCGGCTTCGGAAAACGCGACCTATGCGATGTTTGCAGGGGGAGGGCTCAAGTGGGCAGAGCAGCAGATCAAGAGCGGCCGGTATCTGGTCAAGCCGGGACGCTACGCGACGAAGCCGGATCTGACCGGACTGAGCTGCGACTGGACGCCGTTCCCGAGCCAGCGGGGCGAGATCCTGTCGCTGCTGGTGGAGCCGAATGACGATACGAGCCCGGAGGTTTTTGCAGCACTGGCAAAGCGCGTGCTTGGCGTTTTTGATGCACCATCGCATCGGTCTCATCCGGTTGCAGGCGATATGGCTATCCCCAGGGACAGCGGGACGCAGGTCGATGCGAAAGGCTGGTTGGAGGTCGCTTCCCATTCGGATTTCCGCAAATTCGATGACGGTTTGCGCCTGACGCTGGACTGCACGCGCGAACAGATCGATAGGGTCGAAACCATGCTTCTTCTGGCAAGGGCGCGCGGTGAGATCAACTTCGGACTGCACCGCCAATCGCATGCGCTGATGACCTGCCTCGTGCCATCAGGCAGCCCGGATTCGCACCTGCATTTCCTCGGCGGAATGGGCGGCGGTTATGCAAGGGCCGCCGAGATGATGGAGGCTGGTGCGCTTGGCGACGTCCAGCATCATGTTCTCTGAGGACCCGTTCAGGCGGCGAGACCGCCTTGACCGCCAAGGGACCTAAGTGGGCGTGCCTGTTTCCCGCATGGCGAGGTTTGCGAGAATTTCAGTGAGCTGAGGCGGCGCCAATTCGGCTTCTTTTTCTATCGCGGTGGCGGTGAACCATCTGAGCTCGGTGTGTTCGTCACCGATCAGTCGCGGACAGCCGTGCCATTTAATGACGTGATAGACATGGAATGTCGCGGATGCTTCGGGCGGGTCTTCCGAGGTGAACCGTCCTGCAAACTGCCAGAACTCCGGCGTCACGCCTATTTCTTCGATCAGTTCCCGGCACATTGCCGTCTCGGCGTCTTCGCCCTCTTCGACATGGCCGCCCGGGAGGCTCCAGCGATCCGGGTGCACCTTGCGCTTGGAACTGCGCCTGGCCAGAAGAACGGTTCCGTTCCGGCTCAAGACGCCCATCGCGATGTCGGGCATGCATTCTCCTCTGCCTCCTCGATCTCGCGCCGATGCTGCCCGCAGCCACGGCTTTTTGCAATGACCAGTCGTCCATCGAGACAGTCGAGGCATAGCCTGACCGTGTAGGTTGACCCCCGACGTTGCCCGGGAGCATAGTCCCCGGACAGACGCGAATGACCTGCTGATGCGAACGAGGTCGGTCAGTCGATCTTCGTCCGTTTCCGAACAGATCAAACGGAGAGGAGAGCGTCATGCCACCCACATCCCTGTCAACGCCCACGCGGCGCGAACTGCTTGCGGCCACGGCCGCCGCCGGAGCCATGAGCATGTTTGCCGGGACGCGTAGCGCTCAGGCAAACGGCGACGGGCTTAGCCCTTTCAGCGTCAATTTCCCCGAGGATCAGCTTGACGATCTGCGCCGGCGCGTCGCGGCCACCCGTTGGCCTGACGAGGAGACCGTCGCGGATGATACGCAGGGCGTGCAGCTCGCAACGATCCAGAAACTCGCGAAGCATTGGGCGACGGATTACGACTGGCGCAAGATGGAGGCGCGGCTCAATGCGCTGCCGCAGTTCATCACCGAGATCGACGGGCTGGATATCCACTTCATTCACGTGCGCTCCCAGCATAAAAATGCACTGCCGCTGATCGTCACACATGGGTGGCCTGGCTCCATCATCGAGCAGTTGAAGATCATCGAACCGCTCACCGATCCGACAGCGCATGGCGGGAGCGAAGAGGACGCATTTGACGTGGTGATCCCGTCTTTGCCTGGCTACGGCTTTTCCGGGAAACCGACGGGGTCGGGGAATTGGAACCCGCCACGCATCGCGCACGCCTGGGTGACGCTGATGGAACGTCTCGGCTACACGAAGTTCGTGGCGCAGGGTGGCGACTGGGGCAATGCGGTGACCGAATTGATGGCGGTGCAGGAGCCGCCGGGATTGCTCGGCATCCATACGAACATGGCGGCCACGGTTCCGGCTGACATCGCCAAGGCTCTTGCCGCCGGCGGCATGCCGCCGGCCGACCTTTCGCCGGACGAAAGGCGCGCCTTCGATCAGCTCGACGATTTCTACAAGAACGGACTGGGCTATGCGATCGAGATGAACAATCGGCCGCAGACGCTCTACGGGATTGTCGACTCGCCGGTCGGGCTTGCATCGTGGATGCTCGATCACGACATCCGCAGTTACCGGATGATCGCCCGTGTTTTCGACGGAGAGCCCGAGGGGCTGACGAAGGACGATATCCTCGACAACGTCACGCTCTATTGGCTGACAAACACCGCAATCTCCTCGGCACGCCTCTATTGGGACAACGCGCACCATCCGTCGGGCGGGTTCTTCGACCCCAGGGGCATCAAGATCCCGGTTGCCGTCAGTGCTTTTCCGGATGAGATCTACCAGGCGCCGCAGAGCTGGGCGGAGAAGGCCTATCCGAAGCTCATCCACTACGCCAGGCTGCCGAAGGGCGGTCACTTCGCCGCCTGGGAACAGCCGATGGCTTTCACTGCCGAGCTCAGGACGGCGTTCCGGCCGCTGCGGCAGTAGACCCAGGCGGCCTCAGGCGACTGATGCCGCGATCACGGTTTCTCCGCTTCTCCCTGCGTTGACCGCAGCAGGTTGTCGCGCAGCGTCGTCACCGATTTCTGCACGACGGGAAAGTCGTCGCCAAGGCCGATGGCGCCAAGCAGCGCGTCGCCGGGATCGGTTTCAACGAGTTGGCGCCCTGCCGGCGTCAGGCTGACCCGCACCTGCCGTTCGTCGGCGGGATCGCGGTGACGGGTGATATAACCATTCAACTCCAGCTTCTTGAGGATGGGCGTCAGCGTGTTGGATTCGAGGAACATCTTTTCCCCCAATGCGCCGACGGTCTGTTCATCCTCTTCGGAGAGAGCCACCATGGTGATATATTGGGTATAGGTCAGGCCAAGCTCGTCCAGGATCGGCTTATAGGCGCGGCCGAAGGCGAGATTTGCCGAATAGACCGCGAAGCACAGGAAATTCGAAAGTTTCCTGCCTTCCTTGCCCACTGGCGGGGAGGCGGGCGCGGGGCTGCCAGTCTGTCTTGCGATTTTAGATGCGGGCATGGGTTCATCCTAGTAGGCTCTGAATGCTAGGACTTGTATATATCGTATACGATTAAATCGCAACTGAATCGACATCTGTTTTTGGACAGCCTATCCGGCCCGTCGCCCCCAGTTTCCGGAGTGGCGGTCAGTGTCGGCGCCTTGCCGCCTAGCCGAACTTCTCCGTTGTATCGGCCTTGCCGAACACCCAGTAGCCGGATGCCTTGATCCAGCCGAGCGGGCAACCCCGCTCCAGCAGGTAGGCGCGGATATCGCGTGTTACCGAGGCTTCCGCCGCGACCCAGACGAAGGTTTCCGGTTGGATATCGACTGTACTCAACAGTTTCAGCAGCGCTGCGGCATCGGTTGCTTGAGAAAGAGGCCGGTGCGCCCAGTGGAGGTGCAGCTCGGCTGATGTCTCGAAGAGTTGTTCTTCCAACGGGCCGGTGACGGCTGCGATTGTGGTGATGACGGTTCCGGCGCCGCTCTCCTCGATCCGGCGGCCGATCGCCGGCAGTGCCGTTTCGTCGCCGATCAGCAGCCACCGTTTTACGGTCTTCGACACTACGGCGGAGCCCCTTGGTCCGCCGATCTCTAGCCTGTCGCCGGCGCGCGCATTGATCGTCCATTGGGTGACCGGGCCTGCCTCATGCAAGGCGAAGTCGATGGTCAGTTTTTGTTCGGCATTGTCGTAGCGTCGCGGCGTGTAGTCACGGCGTTCTTCGCCGCCATCGGCGGCCGGTACGAAAATCTTGATGTGGTCGTCGGGCGCAAGGCTGATGAAATCGGCAAGAACGTCGCCGGACAATGTGATGCGGCGCATGCCGGGGGTGATGTCGACGACGCTTTCGACCGCCAGGGTGCGCCGTCGCGTGTCATGGCGGACCCGTTCGATGCCGGGGGCCGGTGAAATCTGATCTTTGAATTGATTGTTGTCCATGTGTCCTTCCGGGGCTTCAAAGCTCGATCCGCAGGACACAGTCGCGCAGATCGCAGCCGCAGAGCCGTTCGATCATACGCGTTGAGTGACGTTAACGCTTACGTGGCCGGGTGACCCGGCCATTGACGGCATGATGTAGCCGACGACGGCGGCATGTGCAACCGCAAGGGAACCAACAAGGGCGATGATTGCCAAAGTTTAACTTTCCGGCGCCGTTCCGGTTGGGCAATGATCGGCCGATCAGCGGTTAGAACCTCAAACTTATGTCGGCTTGTTGGCTTCGATGAAACGGCGTAGCGAGGTGGCGGCATTCAGCATGTGGGCGCGCATACGCCGCGATGCCATTTCGCCGTCGCCTTCGGCGATCGCCTGCATGATCGCCTCGTGTTCGTCCCGGGATCGGCGCAGCCGTTCGCCCTGGCGCAATTGCGTGCGCCGGAAGGCGTTCAGGCGGTTGCGCACGGCGATCGCCTGTTCGGCAAGGAAGCCATTGTGGGTCGCGTGATAGATGGCTTCATGGAATTGGCGGTTGAAGCTGTCATAGGCATCGAAGTCTCCGGCTTCGACGATCGGCTGGGAGAGATCGTGCAGTTCGATCAGATGGCTCCGCTCCAGCGGTGTCATGCGGTAGGTGGCGAGCCTGACGCATACCGCCTCGATCTCGGCCACCGTTTCGAACATCTCCATGATGCGCTCCGGCGTCATACGGGCGACGACGCCGCCGCGCCGGGCGCGAAGCTCGACGAGGCCGCCCGCCGCCAGCTGACGCAATGCTTCGCGAACCGGCGTGCGGGAGGCGCCGAAGCGGTCGGCGAGCTGCTGTTCGTCTAGCGCAGCACCCGCCGCCAGCGTGCCGGTGGCGATCTCGTCCGTCAGGGCGTTGCGAATGCGATCGGAGAGCAATCCGCGATCATCGCCGTCATCCTCGGTTTCGAAACCACTCGCCATTCCGTTATCTCCGATCTGTTTCAACACCGACGGCTCGATCGATTGTGTATGCAAATGCGATTGACGTACCGCCTCGCGTATACACTGATGACATCACGAAGGTGTTACGTATTCAATAATTGACTTTATATCGGATGGGAATACATAAATCTCCAGCAAGCAGGCTTCTGCATACAGGAAGCCGCTTCAAATACCGAATATGAATACGACCGGAGCTCGCAACGCGACGAAGGCCAGTGCCTCGCGCTGGGCAAAGCGAACCGTGCCGACATTGGCATCACAGACCAACCGATTTTGACTTGGCTTCGGTTCTTCGGTCCCGAACCAGCATGCTTTCGATCCTTCAATTCCTGGACGCACAAGGAACCAGATCATGATGATGAACAGACGGACTTTCTCGGCTGCCCTTGTTGCCGGCGCCGCCGCTTCTCTGCTTGCTACCCGCGGTATGGCCGCGACATCCGCTGCCGTTAAAGCGCGCAACGTCGTGCTGGCGCACGGGCTGTTTGCCGACGGCTCGTGCTGGACCGAGGTGATCGCGCGCCTGCAGGCGGCCGGGCTCGATGCCACCGCGGTGCAGAACCCGCTGACGACGCTGCCCGAGGCCGTCGCTGCCGTGAAGCGGGTGCTCGACCGACAGGATGGTCCGACGGTTCTGGTCGGACATTCGTTTTCCGGCATGATGGTCACCGAGGCCGGCGTGCACCCCGACGTTTCGGCGCTCGTCTATGTCGCGGCGCGGGCGCCGGATGCGGGCGAGGATTATACCGCTCTCGCCAAGACCTTCCCGACGCCGCCGGCGTCCGCCGGCATCGTCTTCGACGGCGACGAAGGTCGGCTGAGCGAGGAAGCCTTCCTGCACGATTTCGCCGGCGACCTGCCGGAGGCAAAGGCGAAAGTTCTCTATGCCGTGCAGGAACCGTTCCAGAAGGCACTGCTGACAGGCAAGACGACGCAGGCGGCCTGGCGTTCGAAGCCGAGTTGGTATGCCGTTTCAACCGAGGATCGGACGATAAATCCCGATCTCGAACGCTTCATGGCCAAGCGCATGGGGGCGAAGACGATAGAGGTGAAGGCCAGCCACCTCTCGCTGATCTCCCACCCCGACGAGATCGCCCGGTTGATCCTCGATGCGGCGGGGCAGAGTGCGGACTGATCCCAGCGGCCGGCAAAGCGGCGATGCCGTTCGCCGGCTTGCTTTGGCGATGCCATGCTGTCGCGAGGGTCGTGTCTCGACCCGTTTCCGTCATTCGGGTTTCAGCAGGTCGACGCTTCTTCGTCTCGCTACAGCCACCGCCTGATGCGGGCCTTGTAGGCGAGATAGACGTCACCGAATTTCCGCTCGAGATAGGCCTCCTCGCGAGCGACCACACCGTAGCGGATGACGAGGTAGAACGGCACCAACAGGATGATGAGCCATAGGCTGTCGAAAGCGACGGCGAGGCCGATGAGGCCGAGGAACATGCCGATATAGATCGGATTGCGCGTGAAGCGATAGGGGCCTTCGTCGACGATCGCAGTCGTCGGACGGCTGAGGTGGACCTGCGTCCCCGCCCGGCGGAAGGTTGTTGCCGCCCAGATCAGCAGCGCCAGGCCGGCGAGGAACACGATGCCGCCCAGCCCGCCGGCAGGCATGGCCGCAGGCAGGAACGGCAGCGCATAGAGCCAGTCGAGCGCAAGCCCGGCGGCGACGGTCAGCGCCCAGGCGATCGGCGGCCGCACCGCCGCGCCTGAACTGTCGCGCAAATTGCCGTTCGCGTCGTTCATGCTACCCCCCTCCGGTCTCCTAGCCCCTGGAATTCCAGCGCATGGGGAGCGTGTTTCGTACCATTTGTCGCGGCCCCTCCACCGGTGGAGTCTACCTCGTTTCGAGAGAGATTTGAAGGCGGAGAGGCGCGGTCGAAGTTCGGAACAAGAGGCGGCCGCGGGTGTTAACCCGGCGAGCCTGCATCGAGTTTGCGGCTCCTCGTTTGCGAGAAACCACCATAGCCATCTACTTCAATCATACCATCCTGTCGGCTCACGACAGCAAGGCCTCGGCAGATTTCCTGGCCGATATGTTAGGGTTGCCGGCGCCGCGGCGCTGGGGGCCGTTCCACATGGTCACGACCGACAACGACGCCAATCTCGACTATATGGAAACGGAAGGTCAGATCGGCCGCCAACACTACGCCTTCCTGGTCGGTGACGCTGAATTCGAGGCGATATTCAATCGAATTCGCGAGCGGAACCTGAGCTACTGGGCCGACCCCGGTCAGCGGATGCCTGATGAGACCAATGACCACGACGGTGGGCGCGGCGTCTATTTCGAAGATCCGAACGGCCATCTGCTCGAAATCATCACGCGTCCCTATGGCAGCGGCGGCTGGAATCCGTAAGAGAGAAGGCGGCGGTCGCGTAGCTCACCAGGGTCACGCGATAGCCGAGTTCCATGGCGAAGCGGTCGGTGGATTCGGTGCAGCTATTGGCCAGCAACCCGCCAACGCAAGGAGCGAGGCAGGAGGTTCAAGGCCGCGCGGTAGCCGCGCAATCAACCCGCTTCAACATTACCGCCAGCACCGCCACACGCACTTCTCGTCACCATCGCGACGATGGTTTCGAAGAGTTCGTCCTTTGCCTCGACGGCGGTGATATCGCCTGACGCAGCGGCATAGGAGAGGGCTTCGGCAGCGCCGAGCATGGCCCAGAGGCCGGCTGCGGCGATCGTGCCGGCGCCGGCGAAGGGCGAAAGCGCAATGCGGCATTTCTCGATGAAGACCGCCTCGTATTCGCGCTTGATCCTTTCGAGTTCCGGCGAGCCAGCGAGCGCGCCAATGACGCCGGGGATTTCGCGGCCCTGGAGAAGCACGCAGTCGACATAGGAGGCGGCGATGACCGCGGCCCGGTCGGCGAGAGATGGCTGGCTTGCCGCAAGGGCTGCGTCCATCACTGTCGTCTGGCGGGCGTCGAATTCGCGGTAGAGCGCTGCGAGCAGGCCGGGGCGGGTTTCAAAATGATCGTAGACCACGGGTTTCGTCACGCCCGCCTGCTCGGAAAGCCGGCCAAGGGTCAGCGCTTCCGTTCCCTCATCGCGGACGATCTGCCAGGCGACGTCGAGAAGCTGGCGAAGCCGGTCCTGTCGCGACAGGCGGCGGCGCCGCTGCGGATCGGTCGGCTGATGTGTTGTTTCGGCGCTTGACATCACTATATACCAAAAGTAACTTACTGAAAGTAGCTTACCAAAGGTACAGGCTGCGTCTTCCGTCCGCAATCATTCAGCAGGAGTTTTTGCCATGCACGCGCTCATCGTCGTCGCGCATCCCGATCCCCGGTCGCTCACCCATGGCGTCGCCGTGCATCTTGCCGATGGTATCACGCTCTCCGACGCCGGCCATTCCGTCGAGATCGCCGATCTCGCGGCCGAGGGCTTCGATCCCCGGTTCACTGCGGCCGATATCGCCCTGCATCTGAGGGAAGGGGTGCTGCCCGCCGACGTTGCCGCCGAGCAGGCAAGGATCGACCGCGCCGATGCGCTGGTGCTTGTCTATCCCGTCTACTGGTGGTCGATGCCGGGGCTGCTCAAGGGATGGATCGATCGGGTGTTCACCAATGGCTGGGCTTATGACGATCGTGCGGATGCCGGGGTGGTGAAGCTACTTGGCCGTCTGCCGGTGCATCTGGTCGGCCTCGGCGGCGCCGACGCCGGGACCTATGCGCGGCACGAATATTTCGCCGCGATAAAGACGCAGATCGATCATGGGATCTTCGATTATTGCGGCGCCCGCGTTGTGACATCCGAGCTGATGCTCGAAGCCGGACCGGACCAAGCGACCGCCCATCTCGAGGCGGCGCGTACCATCGGCCGCAGACTCTTCAAGGCATCCGGGCGATCCAAGGCGGCGGATGCGGCGTGAAGGTGTCCGGCATACAAGCAAGGTTTATCGGTTGGCGCAGGCGAAGCCTTGCGCCGTTGGCTTTTTCACGAGAAAAGCCTTGGATGACTATTCCGACTACACATCCCTTCGACTTCGATCCAACCTACGGCATGCAGATCGAGGAGCTTCTCGCGGTCAAGCCGCCCGAGGCGCCCGCTGGCTTCGATGATTTCTGGAAGGCGCGTTATCTCAAGGCGCTGGCGGTCGATCCGCAGCCGGTGCTGCGGCGGAGCAAGATCGCCCATCTCGACTGGCATGTGCTTGATCTCGTCTATATCTCGACCGGTTCATTCAGGATCGGTGGCTGGCTCATCCTGCCGCGTCAGGGAGAGGTGCGGCGCGGCCTCGTCGTCCGACACGGTTACGGCGGACGCGATCGTCCTGATTTCGAGCTGCCGGTCGAGGAAACGGCGCTCATCTTTCCCTGCTGCCGCGGGGCTGTCGCTCAGCGCGCATCCGCCGATCTCCGAGAACCCGTCCTGGCATGTGCTGCACGATATCGATAAGCCGGAGGCCTATATCATCGGCGGCTGCGTCGAGGATACCTGGCTCGCCGTTTCGACGCTTACGGCACTTTATCCCTGGCTTTCAGGGCATATCGGCTATAGCGGAATCAGCTTCGGCGGCGGTGTCGGGGCGATGGCGATCGCCTACGACGATCGCATCGATCGCGGCCATCTGGCGTTGCCGAGTTTCGGGCATCAGCCGCCGCGGCTGATGCTGCCGAGCGTCGGCAGTGCGGAATCGGTGCAGGAATATCAGGCTGAACATGGAAACGTGCTGGAAACGCTGCGCTTCTACGATGCGGCGACCGCCGCCAGCCGGATCAAGGTGCCGATGCTGACGGCCGTCGCCCTTTTCGATCCTTCCGTCGCGCCACCTTGCCAGTTCGCTGTCGCAAATGCGCTACCAAAATCTAATGAAATCTTCATCCTGGACGCGGGGCATTTCGACTATCCTGGCAGCGCTGAGCAAGAGGCGGTTCTCCGCGACAAGATCGGTCAGTTTTTCAGGGTGCCATGAACCGCGAATATCGGCGCTGGTACAGTCAGCGGCTGTATCGAGACATCGAGATGTCGCTGCATAATTCCTTCAGTCGGAATCGATTTAAGGACAAAATTATTCAGCCATTCAAAGTGCTACAGCGTCCTTTGCGCGTCTGAAGACGCGCGGCGCTGTAGTATTCGGCCATGCCGGCGCCAAGGTGCTGGTCTTTCCGACGCGGGACGGGCGCTTCTTCGAATATGAGCAGCTCGGCCTAGTCGGAAGCCTTGCCGACAAGCTCGAGGCTGGCCAACTTCAGCTCTATTGCATCGAGGGCCTGGCAGCCGAGACCTTCTATGCCTTCCACCATCACCCCGCCGAGCGCATCCGCCGGCATGGCGCCTTCGAGGATTATATCCTGCACGAAGTGTTGCCGTTGATGGTGGCAAAGAACTCGCGTGACTGCACCATCGTGCACGGCTGCAGCCTCGGCGCCTTCCAGACGGCGAACCTGTTCTCTCGTCATCCGCATCTCTTCCGCAAGCTCGTCGCCTTTTCCGGCCGCTACGACCTGACGATGAAGGTGGAATCCTTCGGCGACCTGTTCGACGGCTATTACGATGACAGCGTCTATTTCCACACGCCGGCGCATTTTCTTCCAGGGCTCGCCTGCGACTGGCGGCTCGACAGGCTGCGTGAGCGCGACATCGTTCTCACCATTGGCGCGCCGACCCTTTCCTCGACAACAACCGCTATCTCAGGCGGCTGCTCGCGGACAAGAATGTCGGCCATCAGTTGCATGTCTGGGATGGACGCGCCCACCGCGCCGGCGCCTGGCGGAAGATGGCAAGCTTTACAACTGACACCCTCGGGATGCCGTCACGGCCAACGCAAAGCCGCCGTCGCCACAGGCGCGTCCCAGAGCGCGATCTCCTCGTCGCTCAGCAAGGCAAGGGTGACCGACAGCCCCTGCATGTCGAGTGAGGTGACATAGGTTCCCACAAGCGAGCGTGCGATCGGGATGCCTCTTTCCTCGATGAAGCGGCGGGCGCCATTATAGGCGAGGTAGAGTTCAGCGGGCGGCGTGCCGCCGAGGCCGTTGACGAAGAGCAGTGCGCGGGTACCCGGCGCCACCGCGATATCGCCGGCGATGGTTTCGCAGAGATGGCCGATGATGGCGTCGGAGGCGGCGAAGGGCTGCCTGGCATGGCCGGGCTCGCCATGGATGCCGACGCCCATTTCCATCTCGCCGGGTCCGAGCGAAAATGTCGTGCGTTCGGTCTGCGGCACCGTCACGCCGTTCAGCGCGACACCCATCGAGCGGATGCGGGTGTTCAATCCCTGGCCAAGCAGCTTCAATTCGGCAAGCGACATGCCGCGTTCGGCCGCAGCACCCAGGAGCTTTTCGACGATTAGCGTACCGGCAACACCGCGCCGGCCATTGCCTTCGCCGGACCTTGATGTCTCGATATCGTCGCTGACGACGACCATGTCGATGTTGTGGCGGTCGCCGGCCATCTCGATCGCCATTTCGAAATTCATCAGATCGCCGTCGTAATTCTTGACCACGAGCATGCAGCCGGCGCCGGTATCGGCCTCTTCAATCGCCGCGATGATCTGGCTCGGTGTCGGAGATGTGAAGATATGGCCGACGCAGGCGGCATCCAGCATGCCGTGGCCGACGAAGCCGATATGCATCGGCTCATGGCCGGCGCCGCCGCCTGATATAAGCGCCACCTTGCCAGCGGTGAGATGGCGGCGGCGGATACATCTGCGCTCAGGCCCGAACACCACCAAGGCCTCATGAGCGCGCACGAAGCCTTCGACGCTTTCGGCGACCATGGTTTCCGCAGTGTTCATGAACTTCTTCATCAAGCCCCTCCCAGGGCCAAAAGCATTACGTTACGTCAACCAGCGCACTCGTCATTCCGCACCCGATATCGCGACGATCTTCTGCACCAGATCGGAGATCGCCTCTTCCAATAGGCGGTTTTTCCTGTCGTCGCCGAAGTCGGGCACCATCAGCGAAACGTGCCGCAATTTCTCGGAATGGCCGAGGTCCGGCAGCTTGCCGGGATGGGCGGCCTGATAGGCTTCGAGAAAGCGCTCCTGTTCGGCGGCGCTAAAATGGCAGACGCGGACGATTGTTGCGAGATGGCGCGCCGGCAGCGGCGTTGCATAGGTCGGGCTAGTAATCTGGGTGACGAAACTGCGATGTTTTCCAAGCGCCGTCGCCAGGCGCTGGCGCGTGCCGGATGGCCTGTTGTCGATTATCTGCGCCAGAATGGACTTGTAGGCGATAATGGCGTCTTCGGTGTCTTCGCGCGCCATTCTACTCTCCGGCTGCCCTTGTGCCATCGGCGTTGAGGCCGATGATCGCCGATCTTATCGCGGGACGCCGGGCCGGCGCCACGGAAAAATGCCGGAGGCCGGCGGCGAGCAGCCCGGGCAGATAGTGCGGATTGCCGGCCATGTCGCCGCAGATGCTGACTGGCTTGCCGGCGGTCAGCTTCACCGCCTGGGCAAGCAGCCGGAGCACGGCAGGCGCCGCATTGCCGGCATCCGCGTCGATATCGTCGCGAGAGGAGGCGGCGAGATACTGGGTAAGATCATTGGTGCCAAACGAAAAGAATGCCGCTGACCCGAAAGTATCGAGCATCAACGCTGCGGCCGGCACCTCCACCATCATGCCGATCGGTGGCATCCGGTGGAGCAGGGATCGGCGGCCGAGCTTTTCGGCTTCCTCGCGGAACAATTCGCGCATCCTGTCGATCTCGTCGGGAAAGGTCACCATCGGCAGCATCACCGAAAGCCTGCCGAAGACGGCGGCACGCAGCAGGGCGCGGGCCTGCACGCGGGCGATTTCCGGCCGGGCAAGCAGCAGTCGGATGCCGCGCAGGCCAGAGGCCGAGAGAGCCGGCAGGTCTTCGAGGCCGGCGAGCGGCTTGTCGCCCCCGATATCCAGCATTCTTATGATCACCGGCCTGTCGCCCGCCTGTTCCAGCACGCGGCGATAGATCGCCAGCTGCCGTTCCTCATTGGCCGCCTCGGCGATCGAGGCGACTGAAAATTCTGAGCGCATCAGGCCGACGCCTGCCGTTGCCGGATCGAGCGCGTCGATCTCGGCGGGGTCGTTGATGTTGATCGAGAGCAGGATCGGCACGCCGTCCGCCGTGCGCAGTTCGCCGCTTTCGTTCTGCGTGTCGGCGGTAGGCGCCTGTGCAGGCGCGAGTGGCGGGATCAGCATGCCGCCTGCCTTGAGTACGACCGCACCGGCGTCGCCATCCACGCTGACAGGATCTCCGTCTGCGGCCGAAAAGCGGCCGGCGCCGACCACCATCGGTACCGATTTCGCCCGGGCGAGCAGAGCGACATGGCCGGCGGCGCTGCCTGAAAACAGCGCGATGCCGCCGCCTTTCGACCAGTCATGGGCGAGAAAGCGGCTCGGCTCCATATCCTTGCCGACGAAGATCGAACCGGGCGGAAAATCGGCGATCGGGGTGCCGGCGAGCGCCCCAAGCACACGGTTCTTGATGTCGAGAATATCGACGGCGCGTGCCCGCATCTGCTCTTCATCGGCCGCTTCGAGTTCGCCGATATAGGCGTCGAGGGTGGCGACCCAGGCAAACACGACATTCTCGTCGGCTTCCATGCGCGCGCCGGTCGCTTCCGCGATGGTCGGATCGCGCAGCACCTCGATCTGGAAATCGATGATATCCCGGCTTTCGGCATCGGCTCCATCGGCAAGGCGCTCGAGTTCGCCGATCGAGATGTCGATCGCCTTCTCGAGCGCGTCGTATCCGCCGGCCGTGCTGGGCGCGGGGGCGTCCGGCCGCTCGGCCACAAAGGCCGGGCCAGATGCGATGCCCGGGGATGCGCTCTTTGCTGTCAACCTAAGCGGTGCGGCCATGTTTCTTTTCCTCATCGAAGTTGCGCTCGATGAGTTCCTTCAGGGCGCGGATCGCCTCCTCGGCGAGAATGCCGTCGGCGCGGATACGGAGGATCGATCCTTTTCGGATTTTCGCGCCCATGATCTTGATGATGCTCTTGCCGTTCAGCCAGACGTCGCTGCCGTTGACAGCGATCTCGATCGAACAGGGGAAGGACTTGGCAAGCCGCGTGAAGGTAACGGAGGGGCGGGCATGCAGCCCGACGCCGTGCTTGACTTCTACCTCCGTCTGGCAATTCACGTGCAATGGATGAGGCTCCTGTTTTTCACTACGCAATCCGCTCGTCATCAGGGGGACAGTTCCTCGGCTGTGGCGACGACCTTGGCCAGCGACGCACCCCCCGACGCCTCGGCGGCGGCGATGACGGCGCCTTCGACCAGCGGCGCATTGCAGATGGAGACGAGAGCCGCGCGGGGAAGGCCCAGCATTTCGATCGCCATTTCGCTGTTGGTCTCGGCGCCGCCGAGATCGACGAAGACGGCGACGCCGGCATCGGACCAGGCGGCTTCGATCGCCCTCAGAATGCCGCCGGCATCGGTACCGAGCTCGCCATGGGCATTGCCGCCCGACCAGGCGAGCGGCACACAGTCGCCGACCATCTGCCGCACCATGTCGGCGATCCCCCTTGCCACCAGCGGCGAGTGGGAGACGATCACGATGCCCACATTTGTGGTCTTTCCATTCATTGCGGACGGTGCTCCCCGAGATAGCGGCAGATCGCCGTGGTCAGCAGCGCACAGCTCGACGCGCCGGGATCGACATGACCGATGGAGCGGTCGCCGAGATAGGCGGCGCGCCCGCGCATCGCCTTCATGTCAGCGGTGCGACTGGCGGAACGCTCGGCCCTGCGGGCGATTGCGCCGAGCGGCGAGCGGCTGGCGAGTGCCGCATGCACGGGATAGAGCACGTCGAGCAGGGTTTTGTCGCCGGCATGCGCCCGACCGCGTCTTGCGACGGCATCGATCGCCTGTTTCAGCACCTGCGAAAAATCGGCCTTCTCGTCGCTTTTGCGAAGCTCGCGGCCGATCTCCATCAGCAGCGTGCCGTAGAGCGGCCCGGCCGCACCGCCGACATTCATCACCAGCGTCAGGCCGATCTTTTCCATGGCGTCGGGGAAGGGCAGGCTGGACAGGCTCTCGCCTTCGGCGCTCACCGCCTCGCAGCCGCGCCGCATATTGGTTCCGTGATCGCCATCCCCGATCGCGCGATCGAGCGCGCAGAGGTGATCGGTGTTTGCAGCGATCGTCGCGCGGCACACCTCGATCAATCCTGCCACAAGCACCGGTTCCGCCTGCACTGCCATCCCTCCCTGTCGCCGCGCCTCCTGCGGGCTCTAGAATTTCACGCCGGTCAGGCGAGGCTTGCCGCCACGCCAAACGCGCCGGCAACCGCCACGGCGCCGGGATCGGCAACGCCCGCCAGATCCCTTTCGCCGACATAGGAGGCGCGTCCGGCTCTCGCCTTCATCATCGTCTTCGTCGACTCGGCACCCGCTGCCGCTGCCTTTGCCGCTGCGACAACATCGCCGGATGCAAGCGCCTGCAGGGCAGGTGACAACGCATCGACCATCGTCCGGTCGCCGACCGCGGCTCCGCCATAGAACGTCATCCTGTCGAGCCCGGCAAGAAGAGCGGCTGATATATCGGCCTTGTCAGCCATCGCCTTTGCTGCGGCGGTGAAGAAGATCGACAGCAGCACGCCGCTCGATCCGCCCATGCTGGTGCCGAGGATATCGCCGAGCGAGGCAAGCGTTGCCGCCGGCCGGTCGAGTGGCAGCGTGTCGAGGCGGGCCAGCACGCTGCGGGCGCCTGAGGCTACCGTCGAGCCGGTATCGCCATCGCCGACGCGGCCGTCCAGCCGGTTGAGTTCGCTTTCCTGTGAGATCAGATGCTCGCAGAGCGCCGTGATCAGGCGCCGGTTGCGGTCATTTTCTCCGGCCGTGCTATTGGCGCCGTTCAGTCCGCCTGATGTTCTCGGTGCGGCGATGACCTCGATCTCGTGGCGTTCGACGGCCGGCGTCCAGGCATGCGGCTCGACCGCTGCCGTCAGCGCTGCCTCGCGCAGGGCGTCCAGCCGGATCAGCGACAAAGAGAAGCCGTTCATGTTGAGCGCCGTCATCATCGGCGCCGGGCCGATGATCAGCCGGACGCGGCGGCCAAGCGGCGAAGACAGCACTGTTTTGGCGATGACGGTCATTTCGAGCGGCGGCACGGCGCCGAGATTGTTGATGAGGAGGCAATGGCTTGCCCCTTCGCGCAGCGCAGGCAACAGGCGCGCCACCATGGTGGAGACGATATCGGCGACCGGTTGCAGCGTGATGCGCTCGACGCCGGGCTCGCCATGGATGCCGAGGCCGAGTTCGCCTTCGTCCGCGCCGAGACGGTCCTCATGCGCCTGGCCGGGCACGCTGCAGGTGGAGAGCGACATGCCGAGCGAGATGATGTCGCCGGCGGCTGCCGCGGCATGGGCTGCGACGGTCTTCAGGTCCTCGTCCCTTTCAGCATGATAACCAGCGATCTTGTGGACGAATAGCGTGCCGGCGACGCCGCGCGGCTGGTTGATGCCGGGAATGGCGATGTCGTCGGCAACGATGACCATCTCGACGTCGAAGCCCTCGGCGCGCGCCTTTTCGGCGGCGAGGCCGAAATTCAGCCGGTCGCCGGTGTAGTTCTTGACGATCAGCAGGGCGCCCTTCGGGCCGGTCACGGCGCGGATCGCCGTCAGCACGGCATCGACGCTCGGCGAGGCGAAGATTTCGCCGGATACGGCAGCCGTCAGCATGCCCTTACCGACGAAGCCGGCATGGGAGGGCTCATGGCCGGCGCCGCCGCCTGAGATGATCGCCACCTTCGACTTGTCCCAGTCCGCGCGCAGGATCACCTTGATGTCGGGAAAGCTGTCGAGGCGGGCAAGACGACCCTTGCTGCTCGTCAGAAGCAGACCGTCCAAGGCTTCGGTGACGATGTTTTCCCTGCGGTTGAAGAAATGTTTCATCGATTGAGACCCGTCTGTTTGTTTTTCATGCCGTCATCAAGTCTGTTTGCCGGTCAGGACAGGCGCTGTCCAGCCGCATCGAAATAAAGCGGATCACGTAGCGTCAGACTGATCCGGTCGCCCGGCGCGATCGCCAGATATGGATCTGCAAGTGTGACGAGCTTGTGATTGCCAGCCTTGATGTGCAGATGGTTCTGGTCGCCCAGATGCTCGATCCAGTCGATCTCGGCATTGGCATCCTTGCCGACAATGATGTCGAGATGTTCGGTGCGGGCGCCGACGGTCTTCGTGCCGGCCGGCGGCTGGCCGCCCGGCAGCAGGTCCGCCGGCAGAAGATTGATGTGCGGCTGGCCGAGACGGGCGGCGACATGCAGGTTGGCTGGATTGCCGTAGATCTCGCGCGGCGTTCCCACTTGCATCAGCCGTCCCTCGGCAACGATGCCGATGCGGTCGGCCATGGTCATGGCTTCCACCTGGTCGTGAGTGACATAGAGCATCGTCGAGCCGAGTTCCTTCTGGATGCGCTTCAGTTCCAGGCGCAGTTCGGCGCGCAGCTTGGCGTCGAGCGAGGACAGCGGCTCGTCCATCAGATAGATCGCCGGCCGGCGCACCAGCGCCCGGCCGATCGCGACACGCTGCATCTCGCCGCCGGAAAGTCTGGTCGAGCGGTTCTCCAGCTTGTGGTCGATCCGCACCATGCGCGCGACTTCGCGCACGCGCCGGTCGATCTCCGCCGCACTCAGCTTGCGGATCGGTGCCTTCAGCGGGAAGGCGAGGTTTTCGTAAACCGTCATGTGCGGATAGAGCGAATATTGCTGGAACACGAAGGCGACGTCGCGCTCGGCGGGTGCCTCAGTGGCGACATTGCGGCCGCCGATCTCGATGCCGCCGCTATCGGGCTTTTCGAGGCCGGCGATTAGCCGCAGCGTCGTGGTCTTGCCGGCGCCAGTCGGGCCGAGCAGCACGACGAACTCGCCGTCGCGGATCGAAAGATCGAGGTCGGCCAAAGCCTGGGTGTCGCCGAAGCGTTTGGCGAGGTTCCTGAGGACGACATCAGCCATGCCGGTTCTCCTGATAGAGATGGGATGGCACCGCGCGGCCCGAGGTGCAGTCGAAGAGCGCGAGTTTCGCCGGGTTGAATTCGAGGCCGACCCTCTCGCCGATCTGGAAGCTGCGATTGGCGGGAACCCGGGCCTTGATCAGCCCACCCTGGGTTTCCACAGCCACGACCTGGTTGGTGCCGAGATATTCACTGCCATAGACGGCGCCACGAAGGGCCGAGGCGTCGCTGAAGCGGATATGCTCCGGCCGCACGCCGAGCGCCAGTTCGCTTTCGGCCATGTCCTGGTGGATCTCGGGAACGGCGATATCGACGCCGTCGAGCAGGATGGAGCGATCGCCGCTTTTCAGGCCGGAGGTGAAGCGCATGAAGTTCATCGGCGGCGAGCCGATGAAATCGGCGACATACATGGTCGCCGGCTTGGCGTAGATCTCCTGCGGCGTGCCGAACTGCTCGATGACGCCATGGTTCATGACGGCGATCTTGTCGGCCATCGCCATCGCCTCGTGCTGGTCGTGGGTGACGTAGACGGTGGTGGCGTGGATGCGGTTGTGCAGTTCGCGCAGCTCGTGGACCATGATCTCGCGGAACTCGGCGTCGAGCGTGCCGAGCGGCTCGTCCATCAGGAAGCATTTCGGACGCCGGACAATGGCGCGGCCGAGCGCCACGCGTTGCCGGTCGCCGCCGGCAAGGCCGGAGACCGATCGGTTGAGAATATGGTCGATCTGCAGCAGGCGCGCGGTCTCTTCGACGCGCTGACGGATTTCGGCCTTGGGCATGCCCTGCGACAGCAGCGGGAAACCGATATTCCTACGAACGTTCATATGCGGGTAGAGCGCGAAGAGTTGGAAGACGAAGGCGATGTCGCGGGCGCTGGCGCGGTTGAAGGTGACGTCCTCGCCGTCGAGATAGATCTTGCCGCTGCTCGGCAACTCGAGGCCAGCGATCATGCGAAGCGTCGTCGTCTTGCCGCAGCCGGAAGGCCCGAGCAGCGCCAGGAACTCGCCGTCATGGACGGTGAAGCTCGAATCCTCGACGGCGACGAAGCTGCCGAACTCCTTGCGCAGATTTTCGATCCGGATGTCCGCCATGGTTCACTCCGGGAATTTCGAGACGATGATGAACATGACGGTGCCTATGAGCAGGGTCACCAGCGAATAGGTGTAGAGCACCAGCAGGAAGGGCTGGAACAGCATCAGGAAGCCGAGCCCGATCAGCACGGTGGCGATGGTTTCCATCGGGCCGCGGCGCAGGAAGAACGGCCGCTTCGGACGGGCAGGGGTTGATGTTTCGATCAGATGGCTCATTTGCGGACGGCTCCGAAGGTGATGCCGCGCAGCAGCTGCTTGCGCAAGAGAATGGTGAAGACGAGGATCGGGATCAGGAAGATCGTCGTGCCGGCGGCGACGGCCGGCCAGTCCTGCCCGCCTTCGCCGATGATCGTCGGGATGAAGGGCGGCGCGGTCTGGGCCTCGCCCGAAGTCAGAAGCGCGGCGAAGGCATATTCGTTCCAGGCAAAGATCAGGCAGAAGATCGCGGTCGCGGCAATGCCGGTCGTTGCCTGCGGCAGCACGACCTTGCGGAAGGCCTGCAGTCTCGTATAGCCGTCGATCATCGCCGCTTCCTCGTATTCGCGCGGGATTTCGTCGATGAAACCCTTGAGCAGCCAGACGGCGAGCGAGACGTTGACGGCTGTGTAGAGCAGGATCATGCCGAGCGCCGTGTCCGACAGGCCTAGCTCGCGATACATCAGATAGATCGGGATGGCGACGGCGATCGGCGGCATCATGCGCGTCGACAGGATGAAGAACATCAGGTCGTCGGCGAGCGGTATCTTGAAGCGGGAAAAACCATAGGCGGCGAGCGTTCCGAGGAAGACCGCGAGGAAAGTGGAGCCGAAGGCAATCACCAGCGAATTGACGAAGCGCGGCAGAAAATTCGACGGGCCGGCGATCACCATGTTGCGCTTGCGGGTCACCTCATCACAGGTGCCGACCGGCGCCGGCAGCGAGGCGATATAATCAGGTGTCTGCCGCGTGCGCGTGGTGAACAGGTTGCAATAGCCTTCGAGCGACGGCGAAAAGACGATCTTCGGGGGGTAGCTGATCGAATCCGGCGGCGACTTGATGCTGGTCAGGAAGATCCAGACGAGCGGGATCAGGGTGATCAGCGCATAGAGGACGACGATGGTGCCGGCGATGCGCTTGCTGGACAGGCTCGGTTCGACGACCGAATGGGCGGAGTTGGCGGCGCTCATCGTTGCTTCACCTTGTTCAGTGCCTTGACGTAGATGTTGGCGAGGCCGAAGACCGCGACGAAGAGGATGATGGCGAAGGCCGAGGCCCGGCCGGTCGCCCAGCTTTCGAAGGCGGCGCGTTTCAGCGTGATCGAGGCGACCTCTGTGACCGAGCCCGGTCCGCCGCCGGTGAGCAGCGTCACCATGTCGAACATCTTGAAATTCTCGATGCCGCGGAAGAGCACCGCAAGCATGATGAAGGGCAGGGCCATCGGCACGGTGATCGACCAGAACTGCCGCCAGGAGGAGGCACGGTCGACCTCAGCGGCCTCGTAGATATAGTCGGGGATCGATCGCAGGCCGGCAAGGCAGATCAGCATCACATAGGGCGTCCACATCCAGGTATCGACGATGATGATCGCCCAGGGCGCCAGCGAAACATTGCCGAGCATCTGGATATCCGAAGTCGGAATGCCTGTGACCAGCGAGACGGCATAGGCGAAGAGGCCGATCTGCGGCTCGTAGAGGAAGCGCCAGAAATTGCCGACGACGGCGGGCGAGAGCATCATCGGGATCAGGATGATCGTCGTCCAGAAGGCATGGCCGCGAAACTTGCGGTCGATCAGATAGGCGAGCGTAAAGCCGATCACCGTCTGCAGCACGATCGTCCAGAAGACGAAATGCGCGGTGGTCTGCATTGCCTGCCAAATATCGGGATCGTTGAGAACGCGCTGATAATTTCCAAGGCCGACACCCAGGACCGGCGCATTCGGCCGGTTGGCGCGGTAATTGGTGAAGGAGAGATAGACCGCCCAAAGCAGCGGGAAGATGTTGATCGCTAACAACAGGGTGATGGCAGGTGCAATGAACAGCCAGGCGATCGCCCTATCGGAGAGGCCGCGGACGCGCCGGGCGACCGTGGAGGGCGTTGCCCTTGCAGTCGCATCGGCTGCCTTCTCGACGATGGAGGAATGGGAAATGGTCAAGTCTTCACCTGGTATTTTTGGGGCACGGGGTCTTTTGGGGTATGAGAGATCTGGCGGCCCGGCTCGTCTGCCGATCCGGGCCGCCATCCTGTCGAGGATGGCGCGCATCAGGGATGCCACGCGTCAGATCTTGCCGTCGTCCTTGAAGACGTCGCTCCAGTCTTTCACCAGACCGTCGAGCGCTTCCTTGGCGGTGCCATTGCCGGCGACCACGTAGTTATGGACGCGCTTTTGCATGGCCTGCAGCAGCGAGGCGTAGCTCGGCTCGGCCCAGAAATCCTTGACGATCGCCATCGAGTCCAGGAAGGCCTGGGCATAGGGCTGGCTCTTGGCGAAGCCCGGCGCGTTGACGACGGAATTCAGGCATGAAAAACCGCCAAGTTCCCACCACTTGGCCTGCACGTCGGGCTGGGCGAACCACTTGATGTATTGCAGGGCGGCATCGCGCTTGTTGGAATAGGAAACCACCGAGATGCCCTGACCGCCGAGCTGAGCGAAGTGCGCCTTTCCAGCCGGATTGGGGAAGAAGCCGATCCTGTCGCCGCCGACCTTCTCGTCCTTGTAAAGGCCGGGCCAGGTGAAGGCGAAGTTCATCTGCATGGCGACCTGGCCGGATTTGAAGGCGTCGGCGGATTCGACCATGTAGACGTTGGAGCTGCCGGGTGGGGTGCAGCAATCATAGAGCGACTTGTAGAATTCGAGGCCTTTCACCGCGTCGTCCGAGTTGACGAAGCCTTCCATGTCATAGGGCTTCTTCGGGTTCTCGTACTGGAAGCCCCAGTCGTAGAGGACGTTGGTCACGCCCATGGTAATGCCTTCGGAGCCGCGCTCGGTATAGATCGAGGCGCCATAGACGGTCTTGCCGTCGATCTGACGTTTCTGGAAGAACTCGGCGATCTGCTTCAGCTCGTCGTAGGTCTTCGGCGCTGCGAGATCTTGGCCGTATTTCTCCTTGAATTCCTTCTGCAGTTCCGGCTTTTCGAACCAGTCCTTGCGGTAGGTCCAGCCGACGACGTCGCCCATGGCGGGCAGCGCCCAGTAGTTCGGGGTGTTCTTCGGCCATTCCGAGTAGCCGACGACGGTCGCCGGCACGAAGTCATCCATCTTGATGCCTTCCTTGTCGAAGAAGTCGTTAAGCTTGACGTAGTGGCCATTCTCGGCCGAGCCGCCGATCCACTGGCTGTCGCCGATGATGAGGTCACAGAGCTTGCCGTGTGAATTCAGCTCGTTGAGGAAGCGGTCGGCGTAACTCGTCCAGGGAACGAATTCGAACTTCATCTGCGTGCCGGTCTTGGCGGTGAAATCCTTCGACAGCTCGACGAGCGCATTGGCGGGGTCCCATGCGGCCCAGCACAGCGTCAGTTCATCGGCTTTGGCGAGATTGGGCAATGCCGACGACATGACGAATGCCGTGGCCAGCCCGAAAAGGGCTTTCGATGTTTTCTGCATAAGTTCCTCCCAGAACCAAGGGCCGGCTCCCCGCCGGCGTCGCATGTTCACCCACTTCAGAGAATGCTCACATGAACTCCTCAATCATCATGTTTAGCAATATGTTTAGTGATATCTATTTTTGTAAACATTGCAAGCGCCAATCGTTGCTGCATTGCGACAGTGTCGCACTACATGGGCGGATAGTTTTGGGGGCCGATCTTTTTTCGGCAGATCTCGAAAAATTCTTTTGCGAGCGTACCGATGCAGCGACATCTGGCCTCGCTGCGACATCGAACGCACGGTATGGACTGCACGCCGCCCCTGTTTTTCCCCGGAGCGGTTCAAGCTTGGCCTCGCTTCAGTGGGGCCTTTTTCTTGAATCCTTTCTTGGGTCGATAGCGGTCAGCTATCCAGCCGAATCGGGAATATTCCTGCGTAGTGCGAGATTTAGCCTTTCCGGCCGGATGCAACGGGCGTATTCAGCCAGTGCGCGGCTTTCCATGTCCGCGCTCGCCCGCGCGGCAGATCTCCGATCGGCTTCCTTCCCGTTTCCCTGCCGCGTCATCCGGAATTTTTATTGGCAGATCGATGACCACGGCAGAGACGAGCGAGAATGTGCAAGAGGCCGCAGGCGGCCGCCAGGCGAAGATCGTGGCACTGGTCGTTGCCGTTTCCTTCTTCATGCAGAT
The DNA here is from genome assembly GCF_019798305.1 of Rhizobium leguminosarum. GTDB lineage: Bacteria > Pseudomonadota > Alphaproteobacteria > Rhizobiales > Rhizobiaceae > Rhizobium > Rhizobium leguminosarum_U. Next base: position 123,689 of record NZ_JAAXDD010000002.1, on the reverse strand, counting down.
CCTCGACGGCACGATCGTCACCACCTCGCTGCCGCAAATGGCGGCAAGCTTTAACGTGCAGCCGGTGTCGATGAGCATCGGCATCACCGTCTACATGCTGACGATGGCCGCCTTCATTCCACTGTCCGGCTGGCTCGGCGATCGGTTCGGCGCGCGCCGCATCTTCCTGATGTCGATCGCCGTCTTCACCGGCGCCTCGCTGTTTTGCGGGCTGTCCGGCAGCCTTGCGGAATTCGTGCTGTGGCGCGCCGTCCAGGGCGCGGGCAGTGCACTGATGACGCCGGTCGGGCGTATCATCGTGCTCAAGAACGCCCGCAAGTCGGAACTCGTCCAGGCGATCGCGCTGATCACCTGGCCGGCGCTGACGGCGCCGGTGCTCGGCCCGGTGCTCGGCGGCTTCATCACCACCTATGCCAGCTGGCACTGGAACTTCCTGATCAACATCCCGATCGGCATTGTCGGCATGGCCTTGGTGCTGCGCTTCGTGCCGGAGCAGCGCGAGACCAATCCCGGGCGGCTGGATCTCGTGGGCTTTGTGCTGAGCGCCGCGGGGCTGACCTTCCTGCTCGCCGCCCTCGAACTCTCGGTCAAATGGGACGGCGGGCTTTTGCCCGTCATATCAATGCTGGCGGCGGGCATCGTGCTGTCGGTCATGGCGACGCGGCATTTCCTCGCCGTCGACAATCCGCTGCTCGATCTTTCAGCCTTCCGCATCCAGACCTTCTCGATGTCGACGCTGTCGGCGGGCACGGCCTGCCGGATGGCGATCAATGCGACGCCGTTCCTGCTGCCTCTGCTCTTCCAGCTCGGCTTCGGCCTGAGCTCGATTGCCGCCGGCACCTATCTGCTCGTCTATTTCCTCGGCAATTTCAGCATGAAGGCGGTGACGACGCCGCTGCTGCGCTTCTTCGGCTTTCGCACCGTGCTTGGGGTTAACGGGCTGATCGCCGCGCTTTCGATCGTCTCCTGCGGTTTCCTGTCGCCGGCGACGCCGCCGTTTTTCATCCATGCGCTGCTTTTTCTCGCCGGTCTCTCGCGGTCGATGGAATTCACCGCTCTGAACACACTCGCCTTCGCCGATATCGGCCCCGCGCAGCGAAGCTCGGCCTCGACGCTGTCGAGCATGCTGCAGCAGGTATCGATGCTGCTCGGCGTGGCAGTGGCGGCGGCCGTGCTCAACATCGCCTCTGCTCTCAGGGGCGCCGGCAATCCCGTCCTTGCCGATTTCCGCTGGGCTTTCATCGTAGTCGGCGTAATCGGCGTCGTCTCGTCGCTGCGCTTCCTGCAATTGCCGGCGGAGGCGGGAGCCGAAGTATCGGGCCATCGGAAATTCCAGAAAAATTAGCTTATCCACGGAACCAAACGGGTCGCTTGGCGTTAATGCATCTCATTTCAGGTTTTCGTTTTCCCATCTCCTTCAACGGCTTCCATAGGGATGCTCGCCAGCCCAGGTCATGTTCTGAAAATGCCGGATTCCCGACATCCTCCTTCCGCGCCGCCTAAGACAAAAGCGAGGGACAACCGCTGTTTACCCCAGGCGGCCAATGCAATACGACATTGCTATGCGGACGACTCGGACGCTTGCGGGCGGTCGTCGCTGCGAGAGAACGCCGGGAGACGGAATGAACAATTCTAGCGGCGATGCGGATGCCCTGATCCACATCCTCTATATCGACGACGACGAGGGGCTTGCCCTACTGATGCAGAAAAACCTGCGTCGGCGGGGCTTTTCGGTCGAGTGTGCGGAGAGCGGCGCTGCAGGCCTTGCGAGACTGGGCGAGGGCGGTATCGACGCCGTCGTGCTCGATCATGTCCTGGCTGGCGAGACCGGCCTCGATATTTTGCCCAGCATCGCGGCGATGCCGGATCACCCGCCGGTCATCTATGCGACGGGTTCGGACGATATCAGCATCGCGGTCGCGGCGCTGAAGGCCGGCGCCGATGATTACATGCTGAAGGGGATCTCAGCCGATTATTTCGACTTGCTCGCCGCCGCCCTCGAACAGGCTTTGGAGCGGACGCGTTTTCGCCGCGAGATGGTGCAGGCGCAGGAGGTGATCCGCCAGCAGCGCGACCTTGCCGAAATGCTGCTCGCCGAAGTCAATCATCGTATCGCCAACAGCCTCGGCCTCGTCGGCGCGCTGATCCGCATGCAATCCTCAATGACCACGGATCAGGTTGCAATCGACGCGCTGCACGAAACGCAGATGCGGATCAACGCGATCGCCAGCGTGCACCGACGGCTCTATACCAACCGGCAGGTCGGCTCGGTGCAGGTCGACGAATATCTGAACAGCCTGCTCACCGAACTCGAGACCTCGATGCGCGACGACAAGCGGCCGCACCGCATCGTGCTTACCGCGCAGCCGGTCAATCTGGCGACCGACAAGGTGATTACGCTCGGGCTGATCGTCAGCGAGCTCGTCACCAATGCCTTCAAATATGCTTATCCGGACAGCGTGCCGGGCGAGATCCGGGTCGTTGTCGACCAGACAGATGGCGCATTACGCGTCATCGTCGAGGATGACGGCGCCGGTTTCGACCCGTCGAGCCCGGCCAGGGGAACCGGCCTCGGCACACGCATTCTGACGGCAATGGCCGCCAGCCTGAAATCGGATTTCGCCTATGACCCAGGCCACAACGGAACCAAGGCGACGCTGGTGTTTTCGTTGGATGAGGGGAAGTAGAAAGTTTAGCCTAGGGTGTGTCGTGTGGCCCCCTCATCTGCCCTACGGGCACCTTCTCCCCAAGGAGAGAAGGTGCAAGGAGACGTCGCCGCGAATCTCTTCTCCCCAGCGGGGAGAAGGTGGCGGCAGCCGGATGAGGAGGCTACCGGTACGGTGTTGTCCCTTTTTCTACAATAATTTACCGAAACTGCATCATCAAGCCTAACGCTAGGGGGGAGAAAGCATGACGACTATCCGTACGCCACGCGAAGTCTATGATTTCTGGTTCGTCAGATGCGGCCGGGAGCTGTGGTTCCACCCGACGCCTGACCTCGACGCGGAGATCAGCACAGTGTTTCGCGATACCCATCTGGCCCTTGCCGCGGATGTTGGCGCCGAATGGCGGGCGGACGCGGAGAGCCGGCTGGCGGCTGTGATCGTGCTCGACCAGTTTCCCCGCAATATCTATCGCGGCACGGCGCTTGCCGTTGCGACCGACGGGTTGGCGCTTCGCGAAGCCAAACTCGCACTGGCATCCGGCGCCGATCTGTTGGTAGAAGCCGCGTGCCGCACCTTTTTCTACATGCCTTTCGAACATGCCGAAGACCTTGGCGAACAGGACCGATCGGTAGCGTTGTTCACCGCGCTTGGCGATGAAGAATATCTCGATTATGCGATCCGCCACCGCGACGTGATCGCTGCCTTTGGCCGCTTTCCGCACCGCAATGCCATGCTCGGGCGGGAGTCGACGGCGAGGGAACGCGACTATCTCTCCAAGCCCGGCGCTGGTTTCTAAGTCTTTCCAGGGAGCTTCCGCCTTTCTGTCGCCTTTCTTTACTAAGACAAGCTGGCATTCTATTCCGATGACAACCTTTCCCGGAGGCACCTTTGCGGCTGAGACCGATCCTGCTTCGCACCATTCTTCTGCTGACGCTGGCGGTTGCTGGCGCGCATTTCAAGGGTGCTGCGGCCTTGGCACAGGAGCCGCAGGTACCGGCGTCCGCGCAGGCGCCGCTTGCCGATACGCCGCTCGACCAGGCGACAAAGGAGATCGATAAGGCGAAGATCCAACTGACGGCGCTTCAGGACGGCGTCAAGCAGAATGCCGACAATGACGATGCTCTGGTCGGGCTTGCGACCAAGGCCGATGAGCTCAGCCGCGCCGTCATCACCATATCGGTCAATCTCAGGCCGCGTTTCGACCAGATCAAGAACCGGCTTGCCGAGATCGGCGATCCGCCGAAGGACGGGCAGCCGCCGGAGGCCGAGATCGTCACCCAGGAGCGTAACGCGCTCGCCGCCGAACGCGCCCAGATCAACGCGCTGACGGGCGACGCCGAAAGCCTGTCGATCACAGTGACGAAGCTCGTCAACGAGATCACCGAGATGCGGCGGCGGCTGTTTGCCGATACGCTGCTCAGGCGTACCGAGATTTCGGTCTCGGTGCTCGACGATGCCGGCAGCGCCTTCGTGCACGAGGCCAGCGAATTCTCGCAGGCCTTATCCAGTTGGGCCACCTTCGTCTGGAAATTCAAGCGTTTCCCGATGTTTGCCGCAATCTTCCTGTCGCTCGCCTCGGCGCTGATCCTGCTCTCTGGCAGTTACAGGTTGTTCGGCTCGTATCTGCGCCGCGACGAAGCGGTGGAGAACCCGTCCTATATCGGCCGGTTGTCGATCGCTTTCTGGTCGACACTGATCCGCACGCTGGCGCTCTCGGTGCTACTCGTTACCTCGTTCTTTTTCCTTAACGGGTTCAATGTGCTGAGGCCCGATATCGCACCTGTCATCGGTGCGCTGTTCGGGGCGATCGGCCTCGTCTATTTCGTCGGCCGCTTCGTCAATGCCATCTTCGCGCCGCACGAACCGCGCTGGCGCCTCGTTCGGCTTTCTAATCTCGGCGCGCGCTCGATCGGCTACTGCCTGCTGGCGATGGCGATCGTCAATGCGCTCGATTATCTGTTCGGCACGATCGGCGAGGCGATGGGCTCGCCGCTGGTGCTGACCGTGGTCAGAAGCCTGATTGCCGCGCTGATCATCGGCCTGATCCTGATCGCGGTCTCGTTCGGAAAACCGATGCTGGCGAAGAACGGCGATCCCGATGCGCCGGGAAGGCATTGGCCGCGCGGCATGGCGATCATCCTGCGGGTCGTCGGCGCCGGCCTCATCCTCACCGCGCTCACCGGTTATGTCGGGCTCGCGCGCTTCGTCGCCACGCAGCTCATCATCACCGGTGCCGTCGTCGTCACCATGTATGTCGGCCTACTCTCCGGCAAGGCGATATCCAGGCAGGAAAGCTTCGGCGACACCTTCTTCGCAAGCTTCCTGACGCGCCGTTTCAAGCTGGGGCCAGTGGCGATCGACCAGGCCGGCCTGCTTGTCGGTCTTGCTATCTATGCGGTGGCGCTTCTGGTCGGCATCCCGCTGATCCTGCTGATGTGGGGCTTCCATGTGCAGGACCTGCAGATTCTTGCCTATAGGCTATTCACCGAGGTCAGGCTCGGCGGTATCAGCATCTCGCTGCTCGGCATCTGCACCGGCATTCTCTTGTTTGCCGGCGTCTACCTGCTGACGCGCTGGCTGCAACGCTGGCTCGACGGCAATGTGATGGCGAGAAGCCATGTCGATCTCGGCGTGCGCAATTCGGTCAAGACCGGCATCGGCTATCTCGGCGTCGGCATCGCCGCGATCATCGGCGTTTCGGCGGCCGGCATCGATCTGTCGAGCTTCGCGCTCGTCGCCTCGGCACTTTCAGTCGGTATCGGTTTCGGCCTGCAGAACATCGTCTCCAACTTCGTCTCCGGCCTGATCCTGCTCGTCGAACGGCCGTTCAAGGTCGGCGACCATGTCGTTTCCGGCACGGCCGAAGGCATCGTCAAGCGCATTTCGGTGCGCGCCACGGAGATCGAGACCTTCCGCAAGCAGTCGATTATCGTGCCGAATTCGGAGTTGATCAACGGCCTCGTCGGCAACTGGACACACCGCAACAAGATCGGCCGCTCGGAAATTCCGGTTTCCGTCGCCTACAACGCCGATCCGCAGCAGGTGATGGACATCCTGCTGGAACTGACGGCCAAGATACCGCTCGTCATGCGCAATCCGGAGCCGCATGTCGAATTCCTGCGCTTTGGGCCCTATTCTCTGGATTTCGAGCTGCGTTTCTTCCTCGCCGACATGGGTGACGGCATGGCGGTGCGCAACAATCTCAGGATCGAGATCCTTAAGCGCTTCAAGGCCGAGGGCATCGAGATCCCGCTGCCACAGACCGATCTTACCATCCATCGAGAGGCTCGTCCCGCGCTTGCCGATGCGGGCAGGGATCAACCCAACGAGCAGGAAAACGCGGCGGACACGCCCATGGAGCAGGAAGAGCAGCCGGTGCGGCAATTGCGCAGCAAGACGGCAGACGGCAATCGGAAAGGCTGAACGGGTCATTCAGCCATCATTCACAGCTATATGTGCATGATCTCCACTATCGGGATCGCTGCCGGGGGCAGCACCGATCGTTCGAGGGGAGGGCGCGCCAGCGCCGCCGCGCATGATGGCAAGATTTGCCGCCGTTCTGCTTATCCCGCTGCTTGCCGCACCCGCGGCTGAAGCGGCATCCATCACCAACACCGATCCAGCCGCCGTCGTGCTCGTCATCACCGAGAGCGGCCAGCGCGTCGAGGTTGTGGTCGATGCCGGCGCTTCGGAAAACCTCTGTGGTTCCGGCTGCTTTATGACGACGCCCGACGGCGACCGCATCGGGCTCGACGGCGGCGAGACGATCGACATCGTCAAGGGCTCGGCCGTCGTCAAGTAGCGCCTGTCCTGATTAATGCGCTCAAGCTTCTCCGGGATTGGGAACAGTTTCCGGCCGGGCAACAACCGGGCGCGTCAGCCGCATGATGGCGAAGAATGTGGCAACGGCGACGGTGCTGAGCAATGCAGCGATCGACAGTGACCACGATACGCCGAGATTGCCCATCAGGAAGGCGAGCGCGAACGGCGCCATCGAGGAGACGACGAGACGCACCGACATGATTTGTCCTTGCCGCCGGCCGTAGCCATCGCTTCCGAAGAGCGCGAGCGGCAAGGTTCCGTAGACGATGCTATTAAGGCCCGAGCCGAGGCCGAAGACGACGGCGAAGACCAGCGCGCCGGGCACCGAGGGTGCGGTGGCAATGAGGATGACAAGGGCTGTCGGCAGCAGGATGGCGCAGATGATCGCCAGTATCACTTGCGACAACCTCTCGCCAAAGATCATGTTGATGAGGCGGCTCAGCACCTGTGACGGGCCGAAGAGCGTTCCGACCACCACTGCCATGGAGCCGAGGCCGAGGGCCGACATCACAGGCACCATGTGAACCAGAAGTGCTGAGTTCACAAAGCTTTCCAAAGCAAAGCCGGTCACCATCAGGATAAAGGCCGGCCTACGCACAGACGGCGGAAGGCTCGGCTCGATGCGTTTTGGAGCCTCCTCTCCGGTCCGTCTCCTGGTTTGGCTGATGCCACGGGAGAGCCAGGCATGAATGGGAAGGCAGACCAGGAGATTGAGCGCGGCGAAGATCAGATAGACGTTCTGCCATGAGAGATGCGCATGCAGCGCCGTGGTGATCGGCCAGAAAATGGTTGAGGCGAAGCCGGCGATCAGGGTCAGATAAGTGATGCTACGCTGGGCGACCTGCGGCCTGATCTGCACGAGCAGGGCGAAGGCTGCGCCATATTGCACCAGGTTCGAGGCGATCTCGATACCGATCAATGCCGCGACGAAAGCGATCTTTCCCGGCGCGAAGGCGCAGGCGACGAGGGCGGCGGCGGCAATCGCCGAGCCTGATGTCATGATCCTGCCTGCGCCGAAGGCATCGATCCACGTGCCCATGAGAGGTGCGGCCAGACCGCCGATCAGAAGGGCCACAGAGAGCGCGCCGAAGATCCATTCCGATGACCAGCCCAAATCACGGGCCATGTCGGGGGCGAGGATGCTGAAGCTGTAATAGAGCGATCCATAACCGATGATCCGCGTCAGCCCGAGTGCGGCGATGGCCGCTACCGGCGGTCGTTCGGTGCTGGCGATGGTCATAGGGATCTGAGGCTCACGCGCTGTTCGAGCTTTTCGACTTCTTCCTTCCGCTCGCTGTAGCGGTCGGTCAGATAGTTCGAGGCGTCACGGGTCAGCAGCGTGAACTTCACCAATTCCTCGCATACGTCGACGACGCGGTCGTAATAGGACGAGGGTTTCATACGGCCGTCCGCGTCGAATTCCTGGAAAGCTTTGGCAACCGAGGACTGATTGGGAATTGCGATCATCCGCATCCATCGTCCAAGGATGCGGAGCTGGCTTACCGCATTGAAGGACTGGGAGCCGCCAGAGACCTGCATCACCGCCAGCGTCTTGCCTTGCGTCGGCCGAACCGAGCCGACCGACAATGGAATCCAGTCGATCTGCGCTTTCATGATGCCGGTCATCGCGCCATGACGTTCGGGGCTGACCCACACCTGGCCTTCAGACCATGCCGACCATTCGCGCAACTCCTGAACTTTCGGGTGGCTCGCCGGCGCCGCATCAGGCAGCGGCAGACCTTCCGGATTGAAGATGCGCACTTCGCAGCCGAAATATTCGAGCAGCCGCGCGGCCTCCTGTGCGAGGAAGCGGCTGTAGGACACTGCTCGCAACGAGCCATAAAGGATCAGGATGCGCGGCTTGTGCGTCGAGAACGCCGGCCTGAGCGCGTCCATATCCGGTTGACGCAGATGCATCGGTGATATGGCAGGCAAATCAGACAATGCGCTTGCCTCCGGCATCGAGCACCTTCTCGCCGTCTTCCTTGGTGAAGGCGCCCTGATGCGTTTCCGGCAGGATTTCGAGAACAAGTTCCGACGGCCGCGACAGACGCGTGCCGAGCGGCGTGATGACGAAGGGCCGGTTGATCAGGATCGGGTTTTTCAGCATCGCGTCGAGAAGCTGATCGTCGCTCAGATCGGGATTGTCGAGGCCGAGTTCGGCGTAGGGTGTATCCTTCTGGCGAACGGCATCGCGCACGGTGAGGCCGGCATCGGAGATCATCCTGACCAGCTCCTCACGTGACGGCGGGGTTTCCAGATAGTCGATAATATCAGGTTCGATACCGGCGTTGCGGATCATCGCAAGGGTGTTGCGGGAGGTGCCGCATGCCGGGTTGTGGTAGATGGTGACGTTCATAGTTTTGCCTCTGACGACAGGGTTGAAGACGCGCCCGGCTGCAGCAGCCAGGTGAACAGGAAAAGGGCTGTGACCGCGCCTGTGATTTCGGCGATCCAGAAGCCTGGAAGATCGACCGGGCGAATGCCGGAGAAGGTGTCGGTCAGCGAGCGGGCCAAGGCGACGGCAGGATTGGCGAACGAGGTCGAGGCGGTGAACCAATAGGCGGCGGTGATGTAGAGCCCGACCAGCCACGGCACCGCCTTCTGCTCGAACTTGATGCCGGCAAGAATGACCGCCACCAGGCCGAAGGTCGCAACGCCTTCGGAAAACCATTGCGCGCCACCGGTGCGAACCTTGCTCGACAGCTCGATCAGCGGCAGGTCGAACATCAGATGGGCGGTGATCGTCCCAATCACGCCGCCGGCAATCTGCGCTAGGATATATCCGCCGAGGTTGCGCTTCGGCAGTACGCGCGACATCGCAAAGATCAGCGAGACTGCCGGATTGAAGTGGGCGCCGGAGATCGGCCCAAAAACGGTGATCAGCACCACCAGCATGGCGCCGGTCGCCAGCGTATTGCCGAGCAGGGCAAGTCCCACATCCTCAGTCAGCGATGTTGCCATAATGCCGGACCCGACGACGGTCGCGACCAGCATGGCGGTGCCGAGGGCCTCAGCGACCAGACGGCGCGGCAAATCGAACGGCCCCATCAGTCGGCCGTCGCCGGTTTGTGGACATGCCTTCCATGGCGCCGATCTGGCGCAGGTGCGTTTCCAGGGCGAGCTTGTCGATCGAGGAAAGAGGCAGGCTCAAAAAGGCGCTGATCCGGTTTTTGAGGAAGCGGGCGGCCTGCGCAAAAGCACGGCCCTTGTCGACTTCGCTGCCCTCGACGGCAGCGGGATCCTCGACACCCCAATGGGCGGTCATCGGATGACCGATCCAGACCGGGCAGGCCTCTCCGGCGGCGCTGTCGCAGACTGTGAAGATGAAGTCCATCTCTGGAGCGCCCGGTTCGGCGAACTCGTCCCAACTCTTCGACGGAAACCGGTCGTGGGATAGCCCTGCGCCGCAAGCTCCTTCAGCGCATAGGGATTGACCTCACCCTTCGGCTGGCTGCCGGCCGAATAGGCCTTGAACCGGCCCTTGCCTTCGGTTTCCAGGATGGATTCCGCCAGGATCGAGCGGGATGAATTGGCAGTGCAGAGAAAAAGCACGTTGTAAACGCGGTCTGTGGTCATCGCAGTTCCTCCTTGGTTGCAGGTGCACAGCATGCGGCAACGGCAGCAGCCGGTGCGCAGATCTCAGGGTTTCCACCGCAGCAATCCTCCATCAGGAAGCGAACCAAGCCGCCAAGCGCCTCGTAGTTCGCGGTGTAAATGATCGACCGGGATTCACGCTGTTGCGCGATCAGGCCCGACCGTTCGAGCTCCTTCAGGTGGAAGGAGATATTAGAGGGCGAGACCTCCGCCTTCTCAGCGATCGCGCCTGCCGCCATGCCGTCGGGACCCGAAATCACGAGCATGCGGACGATCTGAAGGCGGGTTTCCTGCGAGAGCGCGCCGAATGCGATGAGAGCTTGACGTTGATCCATATTTCAATAATCCTTGAATCATTGAAACGAGGATTAGCGCAAATGAACGTCATCGACAACAGCAAAATTCAAGCGAACGACATCGATCTCGGCCTGCTGCTCAGTGTGCTTACCGGCGCCAAGGATTCTCCGCTGATTTTCTATTATGACGGCAAGGCGGTGAAGCCTGGCTATCATGTCACCGAGGTCAAGGTCGGCCAATTCTCAGGCCTGGATTGCGGCGCCAATCCCGAAGCGTGGGCGGAAATCTTCATCCAGCTCTGGGATATCGAGGAGGGCGACCGCACGCATATGCTGGCCGGCAAGTTCCATTCCATCATCCGCAAGGTTTCCGATCATGTGCAACTGGATGGTTCGGCGAAGCTGACCTTCGAAGTCAGCGACGGCGTGCGGCCGATGGAGCTCTATTGCGCGGCGATGCCGATTCTTCGCGCCGGTGCCGTCCTTGTTTCGCTTTCGCAACGGCCGGCAAGCTGCAAGCCGCGCGACCGGTGGCTGGCGGAGGAAAACAGCAAGGCGGCCGCCTGCTGTGGGCCGCAAGCGGCAACGAGCGGCTGCTGCGCGTAAGGACACATAAGATCGCGGCGCAGGGCAGGTAGCAGTGAGATCGGATCATATTGACTGACCACCAGTCAGTCATGGGTGCATTTCCTGCGCGCGCTGGGTCTGCCATCAGGCATTGATTGAGGGCTGGGCATCCCACCATCTGAGCACCCGCATAGCCCGGAGGTCACCCACCGCGAGGGCTTGCCTTGCCCGTCATCGACCTCGAACCACACCCGACCTGCAGGGCTGTCGTCGAGCGGCCAGGTGCTGCCTCCAATCTCATTCGGCCGCCTGCAGTTCTCGCAATTGACTGCTGGCAGCAGCGCTTTCCGAAGCGGCTGGCAGTCGCCACCCCTTGACCAATCCGTAGACGGCCGGAAGCTCTTCGAGCCATGGAGAGCCATGGAGAGCCATGGAGAGCCATGGAGAGCCATGGAGAGCCATGGAGAGCGATGGAGAGCGATGTGAGGCAGCGAGAGAATCTAGCTACCGCACCGGCTACCGTTGCGTTCATCGCGGGATTCAGCGCGATTGCGGACGTTTATGGAGACGAGGCCGCGCTCGACGTGCTTGAGGTATTCGAGAGCATGGTCCGCGACGCCCTCAGCGGCTATGATCGCCGATCAAATGGATCGGCGACGAGGCAATGCTATCATTTCCTGAACCGGATACGGCGATCGAGGTACTTGGACCGCTGCTGCAGGCCTGCCGTGAGCAGCCGCGACTGCCGCTCACTCGGACGGCGCTACACCACGGGCCGGTCGTCCGCAGGGCAGGCGATCTCTTTGGATCGACGGTCAACGTTGCGGCACGAATCGCCGCGCTCGCATCACCCGGCCAATTGCTCGCCACCCGGCCCGTTGCCGAGGCGGTCATTGCCAGAGGCATCCTGGTGCGGGACCTCGGAATGGTGGCGCTTAGATCGGTAGCAGGGGAAGTCCCTCTCTATGAGATCGAGCTTGCTCCGTCTGCTGAACCAACCTGGATCGATCCGGTGTGCAAGATGCAGCGCCGTACTCATCCTACAGGCGGGAGCCCTCGACGGGCCGTGGTTTTGCTCGCCACGGTGTGAAGAAGCGGATCGACGGTCGCCTCAGACGTATGAGGTTCCGCGCTGACGGTTTGAAACCGCGGGGCGCGGAACGCTTGCCAAAGCTGGCGCTCCGCTCCGAGGTCAAACTTGTTTGAAACTGGACGGATAGCCGGCCTTCTCAATGGCGGTTTTGATCGCGGCGGGATCGTGCCTGGTTTCAACCTTGGCAGTCCTGACCGCAAGATCGATGCTGGCGGAGGCTTCCGGATCGGCGGCTTTGATCGCCTTCTCCACGGTGCTTGCGCAATGGCCGCAGGTCATGTTCTGAATTTCGAATTCGTACATCGTGGTCTCCAATCGTTAGACCGCCCGGATATGGGGCTTCCAACCATGGGAAGGTCAAGGCCGATCCCGCACGAAAGACCTTCGCCGTTTGGACAGCTCCCGATACAGCGCTTCCGGCGATACCCCAATATCATCCGCCAGCGCCTTCCAGTCGCCTTTCGACGGCAGTCCGCCGTCGTTCCATGCGAGCCAGGATTCGAGACGAGCGGCGACGGTCTTCAGGCTGGCGATCTCCGCGCGCTTCCTCGTCTGCTGTAGCTGGCTGGAAAGGTAGGACGCCCAGCCTTCGGCGAAGTCTGAATTGCTGCGCAGGGCGCGCCTGATCGCTTGGACCGGTACCGACGTCGCGTTCACGTCGGTCACCGCGACGGCGTCGCAATGGTAGACGCTGGAGAAGACCGAGGCTTCCGCGAGGATCACTCCCGGCGACGCCCGCTGCAGCACCGCGACGTTGCCGTCGGCCTGATGCCGGACGAGATGAACGACGCCCGCCTCCACGAGATACAGGCTTTCCACGTCGTCGCCTTGGTTGAAGAGGTCCTGGCCGGAGCCGAAGGGCTTTCTTCTGGTCGACAGGCTGCGAATGTAATCCATGAAGGTGTCGGACATGATTTCGATCATGTCCGACACGGGGACGACAAGCAATAGTGGCGGTCACATCCTCAATTGGAACCCGATCGATGAAATCCCTGCTCGTGGCCTTTACATTCTCAATTCTCTCGACGCAGGCCTCGGCTGAGGGAGCGCATCACGTGACATCCCCATATGCGCAGGAGGCGGCGCGGGATATCAAATCCTTGTCGGAAACGGACGTCGACGAACTGACCAGAGGGGGCGGGTGGGGCTTTGCGAAGCCGGCGGAGCTCAACGGCTATCCCGGTCCCTCGCATGTGCTTCAGATGAAGGACCGACTAGGCCTGACGGACGATCAGCTCCTGAAAGTGCAGAGGGCTTTCGACCTCATGCAGGCTCGGGCGTCTGAAGAGGGCCAGGTCTTCGTCGAGGCCGAGCGGGAGCTCGACGCGGCGTTCAGAAGCAGGGCCATTACCGAATCCGAACTTCGCGATCTGGTCGCCGCTGCAGAGGCGAGCCGGTCACGGCTGAGGTTCATTCACCTTGCGGCGCATCTCGAGGTGACCCGGCTTCTCGACGCCAGCCAGATCGCCGGCTATGGCAAGCACCGCGGCTATTCGAAATAGACCATCAGGCGCCCCCGCCGCGACGCCGCTTCTACCCACGCAAGAGCGCGTGAAGCACGATGGCTGCGATGAAGGCGATGACGACGGCCCCCGCGATGACCGCGACCTGGCGGTTGGCCTATTCCAACACACGCGAGCGCACCCCGGGCGCGCTTCTTCTTCCCGGACACGGCCGCCTCCCAGCGGAAGACGTCGGCCGTTCAGCGGCCGACGTCCGCCCGCCTAAAGGACCTTGAGGTTTTCAGCGGAAGACTTTCCCGACCGCTGATCCTGAACGATCTCGTAGCTGACCTTCTGGCCCTCCTGAAGTCCGGAGAGACCCGAACGCTGAATAGCCGATATGTGGACGAACGCGTCGGTCGATCCGTCGTCCGGCTGGATGAAGCCGAATCCCTTGTCCGGATTGAACCATTTCACTGTACCTGTGGTCAAAATCTTATCCTCCCATGGCTGCCCCAGCGGACAGACATTGGAAGACCGTGCGCGCGTTGGCAAGCGGCGGGAAGCGAGGGGATCGCGATATCGGTCAGCCGGTCAGCCGGTCTGCCCGCCCGCGACGTCTATGACGACGATCAGGCCAGGTTGAGGCCTGCCACCGTTGGAAGGTCAAGAGAGCTCGCGATGGGAAAGTAGTGCCTTCGCGTTGACCGAAAAGGCGAAGTTCACCATTATGACGCCGCCGAAACAGAGAAGACTCTGCGCAGGAACGAATCGATGCGCCTACTGATCAACGTCTTTGTCGCGACCATGATGCTGCTGGGTTCGCTTGACGCGCCCTGCATCGCCGCGCCTGCAGATCACGGCCACCCCGGCCCGGCCGTCATCAGCGTTCCTGCGACCGCCGACGGACATCATCGCGGCGATGGCCGGTTTGTTTCGGGATCGCACTGCCAGCAGGACGGCATCGTCGCACAAGCTCCAGAAGTCCGTTCTTCGAAGTCCGATGTCGTCGCGTTTGGCGTCTTCTCGTCCGTCGCCTTTGCGAGCGTTATCGACCCTGTCGAGCAGCGTCCTCCCATCGCTTCCGTCTGAATCCGCTCGCTCGAATCCAGGCCAAAAGGAAGGGCATGACCTTGCGCATGTCTATGTTTGCAAGCCACGTCGGCGGTTTATTTTCGTTGCTGTATCGTTTGAATCGAATTGAGTGGGCGCGGCGTCGCTTTCGCCGGGTGGCGCTTGCCCTTGTCGCCGTGGTCCTGAGCGGCTGCGTGCAGTCGCTCGGCGATCTCGGCGAGGCTTCTCACGACATACCGCCGAAGCTGCTGGCGAGCATGCGGGCCAAGGGCATTAAGCCGGAGAGTCCGGTCCTCGTCCGCATCTTCAAGATGGAAAGCGAGCTCGAGATCTGGAAGGTCGACGGCAGCGGAAGGTATGCGCTGCTCAAGATCTATCCGATGTGCCGCTGGTCCGGCAAGCTCGGTCCGAAGACCAAGACCGGCGACCGACAGGCGCCCGAAGGATTCTACCGCGTTTCCATGGCTGGCCTCAATCCAAAATCACAGTTCTATCTCTCGTTCAACCTCGGCTATCCCAATCGCCTGGAAGCGGCCCTGGGCTATTCCGGCGAAGCCCTCATGGTACATGGCGCCTGCTCGTCCTCGGGCTGTTTTGCACTGACCGACCAGGGCGTAGGTGAAATCTACGCCGTCGTCGAGAAGGCTTTGAAAGGCGGGCAGCAGGCGTTCCAGGTTCAGGCCTATCCGTTCCGCATGACGCCGCAGAATCTGGCGGCACATCGCGACGATCCGAATGTCGCCTTCTGGAAGAACCTCAAGGAGGGCTACGACATCTTCGATGTTCGCCGTCGCGAGCCGAGGGTCGCCGTCTGCGGGAGCAAGTACGTCTTCGACGCCGAATTCAAGGACGGCGACCCTGCCGATCCGCTCGCAGCGTGTCCGGAGCGCTTCGATCGATCCGACCCGGCAGTCGTCGCGAAGGCGTCCGCCGACCAACAGAAATACCTGGAGCTGGCCGCCAAAAGCTACACGCCGCTCGCATACCAGGACGGAGGCATGCATCCGAGCTTCCGCGCGCTCCTTGAAGAAAACGGCGACGTCAAGCTCGCGGAGAAGGTCTCCGTCATCAAGTATCCGATCAGCCGCCCGGTGGCAGCGTTGGCCGATCCGTTCGACGGAAGCAAGTGACGAATCCTGTCTCGGATCGTGGACGCTGCCCACGTTCTGGACATGAAAGCGAGGACCCCATGCGAATGATACTAGCGGCGATCGGGATGGCGTTCGCCACTGCGGCCCACGCCCATCATGCGCCGTCGGGCTTCACCTACGAGCCCTATTGCTGCAATGGAGACGGGGACAGCGGCGACTGCCAAAGCATTTCGTCGAAGACCGTCCACCTCCGCGAGAAAGGGTACGAAGTGACGCTTCTGCCCGGCGACCACAAGCTGGCGACGCGCAGGCACGTCTTCCTAATTCCGCAAGCGGAAACCAGGGAGTCGCCAGACGACTCCTATCACCTCTGCCTGTTCCCCAACGAAGACACGGTGCGTTGCTTCTACGCGCCGCCGCTGGGGTTCTAAGACAGCCAGGACGTCGAACCGAGTAGGGGGAATGGCGGCTCACTAGCCGCCCGGTCGTGGCCGATAATATCTGCGCCATCCGTATCGCGTCACTCCGCGCGGCTTGTATACCGACAGCGCCGTCGTCACGGGCAAGTACGACGAGGCCACCAGCGGCATGGAGGACGAGCGAGCGCCGGAGATCGAAAGGTCGGTGTTCGACATGGTCGTCCCAAGCGACGCAACTCCCACCTAGACCATTCCCTTCACCTGCAGCAGCAGCACCACGACGACAAGAAGAGTCAGCAGGAATTTCGCGAGAACCCGAACGCTTTACAAAAACCCCGATTTCATGCGGTCGTAACCGTCGACGGGATCGAACACGAGATTTTGAACCCGACCGTATGAGCCAACGTCTAGTAGGGGGTGAAACGTTGGGGAGTACTTCTCCGGCCCACGTCAGTCTCAGTCGTGACGGCGAGCCTCGTCAATTGGGTCGGAGCTCCCGTACGACTGCCAGAGCGGTGACCTTGCGGCCATCGGACAGCGACACGGTCGCCGCCGTCTGGTCGCCGCTTCTCCTGCCTCGTGCCGCGCGCAGGAACAGGGTGTCGTCGCTCATCGAAATTTCGGTGCGGGCGGGTATGGTCACCAGGCTCTCATTTGCAGGCTGGTCGAGCACTTCGTCGCCCACGGTGCTTACGATGTCGACGCCTTCGTATCCGGTCATGGAGACGTTGGTCACCACAACGTCCTGATCGGTGCCATTCCAGATGGTGAGGTACGCGGCGTCCGCCCTCTGATCTTCCGTCCGCTCGACGTCCACCTGTTCCAGGGTGACGACGCCGGGCGTGTGGACGCCTCCGTCATCCGTAGCGCCGACGTTGCCAGGTGGCATGAAGGAGAGGGCGACGAGGCTTACCAGGCGGAACATGCGATTCTCCATTTGAACTTCGTAGAAATAGCGGCGCGCCCGACTTTGAACAGCTCAATTCTAAATCTAGGGGACGGCCGCTGGTTCGAGAGGCGTTCAAAAAGCAGACCGATCTCTGCCGACGTCGGAACGGGATGCTGCTCCTCGTTGCCTTGACCTCTCCCAGTCGAAGGAAGCTGCGCCGCCGATCATCTGAACAATCCCTCGACCTTGTCCCAGAAGCTCGGCTCTCCATGTGGATGGGGTTTCTGCGATCTGTTGGTGAGCGCGTTGACGAACGTCACGAGATTGACCGGTTCGAACTTCAGGCCATGGAACCGTGCCCTCAACTGGCCGTCCTGGTCGATCACGTAGGTGACGATGCC
Source organism: Rhizobium leguminosarum (assembly GCF_019798305.1). Lineage (GTDB taxonomy): Bacteria > Pseudomonadota > Alphaproteobacteria > Rhizobiales > Rhizobiaceae > Rhizobium > Rhizobium leguminosarum_U. Next base: position 106,332 of record NZ_JAAXDD010000002.1, on the reverse strand, counting down.
ATGCATCTGCATGCCGCCGTCCTCCGCAACGAACTTCAGACCGTATGCCTCGGCGATCGTCCGGGTGCCGTCCTCCGGCTGGTCGGACTTGGTGGTGAGGAGGATCCAGTTGACCGGGTCAATGCCATGGGCCGAGCCATAGTCGCGGAGAACCTGCGGAGTGTCGCGCTTCGGATCCGTCGTGATGGTGACGAACGTGACCATCGTTTTCATCGGCGTCAGGTTCACCATGGCCTGGATCTGGCCGATGCGCTCCGTGTGCAGCGGGCAGACGTCCGGACAGCTCGTATAGATGAAGTTGAGCACCACGACCTTGCCGCGGAGATCGGCGAGACCTACGGCCCGGCCGTCCGAATCCTCCAGCGCGAAGGCGGGCGCCGGGCTGTCGGCCGGCTGGAAATACTTCTCGTTGTCGCGCAAGTTCTGGTCGACGTCGTCCAGCGAGTGCGCGAGCACGGGAGTAATCAGCGTTGTCATCAGCGCAATTGCCAGCAAGACGGAGCGTAGGAAGGTCATGCCGCCCCGTTGCGCAGCTCCTGCAGAAGAGGAAAATGAAACGGCAGTCCAAGTCGAAGTGGTCATGAGCTAATCCTTCTGCGGCTTGAGGACGAGTCCGTCCTCTCTGAGGGCGATGACCGATCGGAGGAACGCAGTCATGTCCGGCGCGTCCCATTCGGCCGGTCCGACGAGCCTTCCAAGCTCCCGCCCCTGCGGGTCGACGAGCAGCGTCGTCGGCAGGCCGAAGGAAGCAAGTGCAAACCCGGCCTGGCTCGTCGCATCCACGTGGATGGCGAGATGCTGGATGCCGGATTCGGCATAGAATTTCTTCACCGCCTCCGGTCCGCCACGATCGATCGCGAGCGCCACTACCTCGAAATCCTTGCCGCCGAGCATGGCCTGAACTCGGTCGAGCGTTGGCATCTCCTGCCGACAGGGCAGGCACCATGTCGCCCATATATTGAGGAGGACGACCTTGCCGCGGAACATGTCCAACGTCTGCGGCGTGCCGGCGTCGTCGGTGAATTGAAGCGCAGGCACCGGCTCTGGCGCGTCGCGGAACACGAAGTTCTTCGGCGGTCCGGCGGCGGCCGGGGACGCCAGGGCGGCTATGAAGATCGCTGTCAGGAGGAACCGTCTCATGACGCTTCTCCAGTAACGATGGGATCGTTCGTGGACATGTTCCGATGTCCTCGATCACTCCGTCGCGTAGACGGCCGGAGGTTTGCCGTCCTTCGTGACGGAGTAGATTGTGAACGTCCCTGTCTTCGTGCCGACCATGCCGGGCGAGCCCATCGGCATTCCCGGCAATGTGATGCCGGCAATGGCGGGCTTTTCGGACAGGAGCTTGCGGACGACGTTTACCGGCACATGCCCGTCGATCACATAGCCGTCGATGAACATGGTGTGGCAGCCCTCCAGATCTTCGGGCACGCCGGCCTTGCGGCTGATCTCGGCGAGATCGTTGGTCGCCTTGACGTCGACTTCGAAGCCGTTCTCACGCAGATAGGCGGCGTAGCCTTCGCAGCAACTGCATTGAGGGTTCTTGTAGAGCATTGCGCGACCAGGGCTGGCCGCGGTCGCGGGAAGCGGCAGGAGCAGGACGGCGGTGCCTGCGAGGAGAAAAGTTCGTCTTTGCATCAGAGTTTCCTTTCATCAGGTTTGAGTTCAGGTGACGCGGAGCACGGTCATCATGCCGGTCATCTGGTGGTCCATGACGTGGCAGTGCAGCATCCAGTCGCCGGGATTGCCGGCGACCAAGGCAACTTCGACGACGTCCTTCGGCGCCATCAGCACGGTATCCTGCCATTGGCGGTGCGGGACCGGCGCACCATTGCGGCTTAGTACCCGCATGCTGTGGCCGTGCAGGTGCATCGGATGCCACCAGGCGGTCTGGTTGCGCAGGATCAGTACCACGCTGCGTCCGCGCTGGAACGTGAGGGCAGGCTCCATGCCGGCATGGCCGTCCCCGGTCATCGACATGCCGTTGATCGCCCAGGCCGGGCCGCCGTCCGTGCCCATCATCCCCTGCATCATTCCACCACCCATCTTCCCCCCATTCCCGCCAACTTTCCTCCGCCCATCATGCCGCCCTGGAGCGTCAGGTCATGACGCTCGGCCGTACCGAGGTCGGGTTCCGGCAGGGGGGTGCGCGGAAGGTCAAGCGAGGTGTCGAGAGGACGCCCGAGAAGGGGCGCCTGTTGGTCATAGGCGAGTTGCGTCAGTCGATAGGACAGGCCATCGTAGAAGTCGTCGACGACTTCGTAGCGCCGTGCCGGTTTCCCCTGCATGTCGACGACGACGTCGACGCGCATGGCCGGACCGAGCAGAATGCGGCCGGCCTCATGCGGATCGCAGGGCTGGCCGTCGATCGCGACGATCATCGGCCTGTGGCCTTCGAAGCGCAGCGCCATGATCCGCGCGAGCGAACCGTTGATAAGGCGGAGGCGGACGCGTTCGCCGGCGCGAACCGGTTCGCCCTCCGAGGCTTGGCCGTTCAGGGTGACGGTCCTGCCGACGCGGCCAGACATCGCAGCCTCCATCCGGTTGCCGAAGCCGGAGGCGATCTCGCCCGTGTCCTTAAGCCGCCAGTCGGCGAGGAACCACGTGAGATCGCGATCGACGGCGACCGGGTCGCGTCCCTCGACGATCACGGCTCCGGCGAGGCCGCGGCCGAGCTGCTCGAGACTGTTGGCGTGCGGGTGGTACCAGAACGTCCCGGCGTCCGGCGGCGTGAACGCGTAGACGAAGCTTTCGCCGGGCTTGATCGCAGGCTGCGTCAGGCCCGGCACGCCGTCCATCACGTTCGGCAGGCGGACGCCGTGCCAATGCACGGTGGTGTCCTCGTCGAGCCGGTTTTCGACGACAAGCCGAGCGGGTTCGCCTTGCCGCAGGCGCACGTGCGGTCCCGGTATGGTTCCGTCGTAGGCCCAGACGCCGGTCTCCTGACGATCCGGGCCTACGAGACGTGCGCGGGCCTGCGCGGCGACGATCCGGTACTCGTTCGGGTCTGCCGCACGCACCAGCGATGACGGCGGCCCGGCGGCCAGTAAGATGCCCACGCCGGCCTGGAGAAAACCCCGACGCGACAGGCGGCCATAGAATTCGGTATTCACAGTCGATCCTTCCGATCACCGTTGATGGCGGAACGCGCTGCCTTCGTGGTTGTGAATACACACGTGCCACACACGGCGCATACGCGTTCGCTTGCCCGGCTCGGTCGCGTCAGGCGACCGCCGGAACGTCAGCCGATGTCGGTGGTTCGCGGAGGATGGAGATCGGGTGGCGCACTCGTGCCACGGACGAGCGAGTTACTTATGGGGAACGAGGCGAGCTGTTCGACGACCGGAACGGATGCTCCCTCGGGAAGCACGGCAAGGACGGGCGTCGTGCAAACGACGCTGCACACCATCGCCTTCATGCCATCGTCACCGCCGTCCGGGCAGTCCGGGCAGCCGTCATGCATCGAACCGGTCATCTCGGAGGCCGCCGCCATCTTCATCGACATGCCGGCGGTCTGAGCGACGGACAGGCTCATCCCTACCGCGACGAAAACCGCGAGGAACAAGGCGACAAGCTTGCGAGCCGACCAACGTTTCATGGCAGTAGAGAAGATGACGCTAAAATACGTCGAACACAAGCCGTGACGGCGTCTGCCGCGTCGTGACGCCTATGTCGTGGAACGACTGTCCGCGAAGCGGGCGCAAGTTTCAGCGGTAGAACAGATACTTGATCAGCGCGGCGATCACGAGGACGACCAGGATGAGTCCGAGAAGACCCGCCAGCCCCATGCCCCACATCATGCCGCCGCCCATCATGTCGTTCATCATTGCATCCTCCTTTCATTCCGCCGCCTCGAGCTTGTCGTCGCTCTCCTCCACGGACGCATCGGACAGGGATGCCGACGGCAGCCGCCATCCTTTGACCATGCCGTAGACCGCCGGGATGACCACCAGCGTCAGCAGCGTCGACGACACCATGCCGCCGATCATCGGCACGGCGATGCGTTGCATGATCTCCGATCCCGTCCCGGTCCTCCAGAGGATCGGCACAAGGCCGGCCATGATAGCGACGACCGTCATCATCTTCGGCCGGACGCGCTCGACCGCGCCGACCATGATCGCCCTGTTTAGGTCCAGCTTCGAGAAGGCTCGACCTTCCTTTTCGCAGGCTTCGCGCTGCTCCTTCATCGCGTGGTCGAGATAGATAAGCATGATCACCCCCGTCTCGGCCGCGACGCCAGCCAGCGCGATGAAGCCGACGGCGACCGCGACCGATGCGTTGAAGCCCATCCACCACATCAGCCAGATACCGCCGACTAGCGCGAACGGCAATGACAGCATGACGATCAGGGTTTCAGTCAGCCTCTTGAAGTTCAGGTAGAGCAGCAGGAAGATCAGCGCCAGCGTCAGCGGAACGACGACGGCGAGCCGCGCCTCGGCCCGCTCGAGATATTCGAACTGGCCGCTCCAGGCGACGGAATAGCCGGGCGGCATCGTCACGCTCCTGGCGACGGCCTGCTGGGCTTCCGCCACATAGCCGCCGAGATCGCGGTTGGCGATGTCGACGAAGATGTAGACGGCGAGTTGGCCGTTTTCCGTGCGGATCGTGGTCGCACCGCGGGTCAGCTTGACATCCGCGACTTCGCCGAGAGGAACGGTGCCGCCGCCCGGCAGGGATATCTGCACATCCCTGGCGATGGATTGCGGATCACTTCGTGACGCCCGCGGATAGCGGATCGCCACGCCGTAACGTTCGCGGCCTTCGACGGTCGAGGTGACAACCTCGGAGCCGAGCGCCATGCCGACGACGTCCTGGATGTCGTTGATGGTCAGCCCATAGCGCCCGAGCGCGACGCGATCCGGAACGATGTCCAAGTAGTATCCACCGATCACCCGTTCCGCATAGGCGCTCGACGTTCCAGGGATCGTCTTCAGCACGCCTTCGATCTGGCGGGCGATTTTCTCCATCTCCCCGAGATCGGTGCCATAGACCTTGACCCCGACCGGCGTCCTGATCCCGGTAGACAGCATGTCGATGCGGGCGCGGATCGGCATCGTCCAGGCATTGGCGACGCGCGGAAACTGCATAGCGGCGTCCATCTCCTGCTTAAGGCTGTCGGTGGTCACCCCCGGCCGCCACTCGGATTTCGGCTTCAGGGTGATGATCGTCTCGAACATCTCCGTCGGAGCAGGATCCGTCGCGGTGAGAGCACGGCCGGCCTTGCCGAAGACGCTCTGGACCTCGGGAAAGGACTTGATGATGCGGTCCTGCGTCTGCATCAGCTCCGCCGCCTTGGTGACGGAGATGCCGGGCAGGGTCGTCGGCATGTACATCAGCGTGCCCTCGTCGAGATTGGGCATGAACTCGCTGCCGATGTGCTGCACGGGCCAGACGGTGACCACGAGGACCGCAAGGGCCGCAAAGATCGTCAGCGTCTTCACCCGCAATACGCCCGAGATGACGGGGCGGTAGATCCAGATCAGGAACCTGTTCAACGGGTTCTTGTGCTCGGGGACGATACGGCCACGGACGAACAGGATCATCAGCGCCGGCACTAACGTGACCGACAGCAGCGCAGCCGCCGCCATCGCAAAGGTCTTGGTGAAGGCGAGCGGACCGAACAGGCGGCCTTCCTGCGATTCCAGCGTGAAGATCGGCAGGAACGACACGGTGATGATCAGCAGGCTGAAGAACAGCGCCGGGCCGACTTCGCTTGCCGCCTCGACGAGGATGTCCACCCGAGGCTTGTCCGGCGGCGCCCGCTCGAGATGCTTGTGGGCGTTCTCGATCATGACGATCGCCGCGTCGATCATCGCGCCGATCGCGATGGCGATGCCGCCGAGGCTCATGATGTTCGCGCCGACGCCCAGCAGCTTCATGGCGATGAAGGCCATAAGGATGCCGACGGGCAGCATGATGATGGCGACGAGCGCGCTGCGGACGTGCAGAAGGAAGGCGATGGTCACAAGGGCGACGACGATGGATTCCTCGACCAGCGTACCCTTCAGAGTCTCGATCGCCGCCTCGATCAGCGTCGAGCGGTCGTAGACAGGGACGATCTCCGTGCCCGCCGGAAGACTGCTCTTGATGGTATCGAGACTCTTCTTGGCGTTGTCGATGACCGTCAGAGCATTTGCCCCGAACCTCTGCAGGACGATGCCGCTGGCGACTTCGCCTTCGCCGTTGAGCTCGGTGATGCCACGCCGTTCATCCGGAACCAGCTCCACCTTGGCAACGTCGCTGATCTTGAGCGGAACGCCGTTCCGACTCTTCAGGACGATGTTCTCGATGTCGGGGATGCCTTTGAGATAGCCGCGACCACGCACCATGAACTCGAACTCGGAAAGTTCGACCGTACGGCCGCCGACATCTGTGTTACTAGCGCGGACGGCGTTGGCGACACCGTTCAGTGATATGCCCTGCGCCCTGAGCCGGGCGGGGTCGACGACGACAGAATACTGTTTCACGAAGCCGCCGACACTAGCGACTTCAGACACCCCTTCGGACTTCGAGACAGCGAAGCGCACCACCCAGTCCTGCAGCGACCGAAGTTCAGCGAGCGACAGCTCCTTGGCGACGACGGCGTACTGGTAGACCCAGCCAACGCCCGTTGCGTCGGGGCCGAGCGTCGGCGTGACACCCTGCGGCAGACGGCTCTGCGCAGCATTGAGGTATTCCAGCGCGCGGCTACGCGCCCAGTAGGGATCGGTGCCGTCGTCGAAGATCACGTAGACGAATGAGACCCCGAAGAAGGAGAAGCCGCGCACGACCTTTGACTTTGGAACGGTCAGCATCGACGTAGTTAGCGGATAGGTGACCTGGTCTTCGACCACCTGCGGGGCTTGGCCGGGAAACTCCGTGTAGACGATAACCTGGACATCGGAGAGGTCGGGGATGGCATCGAGGGGGAGGGACCGCAACGCATAGATACCGCCCGCGACGGAAAGTGCTGCGCCGACGAAGATTAGCACGAGGTTGTGGGCGGACCAAGCGATGACACGCGAGATCATGGCTTGGCCTCCTCAGTCATGGCGCTCAGCGCCGAGTTGAGATTGCTTTCGGCGTCGAGCAGGAAGTTGGCGGCCACGACCACCTTGTCACCGGCGGCGATCCCCTTGGTGATCTCGGTCCTGTCTTCGCCGCGGACGCCGAGCGTGACGTCCTTCGGCTCGAACCGACCTTCGCCCTTGTCGACGAACACGACCTGGCGGTCGCCCGTGTCGATGACGGCGCTGTTCGGCACGGCCACCACCGGATTTGGCGCACCGGCCTCGATCCGGACCTCGGCGTACATGTTGGGGAGGAGGACGCTGTCCGGATTGGGAAGCTCGATGCGGACTTTCGTCGTCCGCGTCTGCGTCTCGACTTCGGGATAGATCAGGTCGATCACGCCCTTGAATGTTCTGCCGGGCAGGCTCCGGACGACGACGTCGGCCGATGCGCCGATCCGGACGGAGGTCAGATCGTATTCGGGGACGTCGGCGATCACCCAGACATTGGAGATGTCGGCGATGCGGAACAGCACGTCGCCTGACTTGGCCATCATCCCGGTCGTCGCCGAGCGCTCGAGCACGACGCCGTCGCGCGGGGCGGTGTAGGTCATGCTCGCCGGCACCTCGCGGGTCCGGGCGATATCGTCGACGACCTCCTGCGGCACGCCGAGGTTCTTCAGTCGCAGCGCCGGGCCGGCGTCGCCGTTGACGCGCGCTTCGCTCCTGCCGGCGGCGTATTACGACGCCGCCGTGGCGATCTCCTTGGAATAGAAGCGGAACAGCTTCTCTCCCTTTCCGATGCGGGCGCCCGTCGTGACGTCGGCGACGTCGTCGACGAAGGAATCCGTGCGCATCGAGATGATGCTGACGAGACGTTCGTCCAGGGCGACGGTCCCAGGCACCTGGATCTTGCGGCTTATGCTGGCCATCTCCGCGGAGGCGGTCTTCACGCCCGTGCGCTGCAGCTTGCCGAGCGAGACCTTGACGGTCGAGGCGTCCGACTGCTCGCCCTCGTAGACAGGAACGTAGTCCATGCCCATTGAATCCTTCTTCGGCACCTTCGAGGTGTCCGGCAGGCCCATCGGATTGCGGTAGTAGAGGATATTCCCCTTCGCAGGAGCGGCCTCGGTTTCCGGCTGCGGGGCTTCAGCGACTGCGGATGCCTTCGCATTGCCGTCAAAGCTGACGTCCTCGCTCGCATGCACGGCGACGAACGGTCGTCCGTCGGCGGCATTCCTCGGTGCCGCCGAGAACTGCGGGAGGCCGTCCGGATGGCGGTAGTAGATGACCGCGCCGGTCGGGGAGGGGCCGCGTGGGGCGGGCGTTGCGAGCGCCTTCTCGGCCAGGTCGAGTCCGAGGACGGACGCCAAGTTGTTCGTGCCAGCCCAATAGCCTCCCCCGCCGACCAACACGGCGAGGGAGAGCGTGGCTGTCACCCGCAATGGCGTGTTCAAGGCGCTGCCTTGAGGACGACTTCGCCCTCGACCGTGTCCAGCTCGCCTTGGACCTTGGCGGCGAGCTTGAACCGCCAGCCGCCCGCCATGGTGAAGTCGGACTTGAAGGCGTAGACGCCGGGTTCCGTAGAGCTGGCCGCTTCGACCGGGGTCGTCATCATCTCCATGCCCTCGGGAGCCATGTCCATGCGGGTGGTGAAGATGACGGCGTCGGGAACCGGCTTGCCCGTCCGCTTGTCGATCAGGCGGACGGAGACCGGCGATCCCTGACCCTGCTTGACGTCGGCCGAAACCGGCTGGAATTCGTAGTCTTGTGATGCGGCGAAGGACGCTGTGGCGGAACCGACAATCAGCACGCCGGCGAGGAGCATCGCTCCCGCGGAAAAGGCGGTCTTGTTCATGATACCTGATCTCATTGGGATAGGCGCTCAGGGCGCATCCTCAGTCATAAATTCGTAGGTCCCTGAAAGATGCGCTAAGCATCCGCCGTGAACCGTAGACGTGTTTCAGGAATGACTTGAGATCAGGCTTTCGGAGGTCGAGCCGGAGGCTCGACATGGGCGGGCGTCAGTTGCGACGCCAGAACGAGGTCATAGCGATGGGACAGCCAGGAGATCGCAAATGACCAGCTGTGGACGTCGGGCGCGTGGGCGAAGATCGAGGTCGTGCAGACCAGGGATAGCGGGCAACCCTTGGCGCAGTCCGGCTTGACGGGCTGCTGTTCGGGGCAGCACGGCATCTGCTCTGCCATCTGCATGCCGGCCATCGCGCCGCTCATGCCATCGGTCATCGCCGGATCAGAAGACGCCATTGCACTGCTCGCCAACCCGATGCTCATCGGACCGATAACGATCGCGAGCATAACGATGGCAAGGAACAGACGATGGATGGTCCGCCGGAAAATCATGGGCTGGATACTGGCATGCAGGTTCCGGAATTGGAAGCGGGCTCACGGAGATGTGTTGCAGTCATCGAGACGGACTGAGCGCTGGGCATCCCACCATCTGAGCACCCGCATCGCCCGGAGCGTCACCCACCGCGAGGGCTTGCCTTGCCCGTCATCGACCTCGAACCACACCCGACCCGCAGGCCTGTTGTCGAGCGGCCAACTACCGCCCTGCAAGCGTCTGGAACGAAGGTGGTCGATTGCCTCGCCGAGGCGCGGATCGGGGTCGGTTCCGGTCAGGATTGCGCTGGAGCGGAAATAATCGAGCGCGCGCAAAATGTCGTAGCGCCAGCGGTTCGGATGTAGGAGGCGCAGGAAGCGCACGTCGGCCTGCTCGCCGGTGCCGAGGCGGCGGAAGAGGTTGCGGGCCAGCAAAAATTCCTCGCCCGTCCTGCGCGCCTCTCGAGACCGATGCGTGCCGCCGGTCGATCTTTCGTATTCCAGCAAACCTTCCAGCACGTTGATGGTGCTGGCGAAAGACGAGCGGACAGAGCCGCGAGCCCGCTCGCAGTTCCAGCCGCCGTCGTCGAGACGCTCGCCGGCCAGCCTGTCGACGATCGGCGAGACGTCGATCCCGAAATAGGCGCCGTCGGCAACGGTGCGGCCGTTGATGCACTCCTCGACTTCGCCTTCCCAATAGGGCTGGCCGCCTTCTTCCCAACGGGCGTTGGCGCCGACCAGTTCGACGGTGCGCCTGGCGCGGCCGCAGGCGGGATCAAGACCGAACTCGCGCAATTGCGACAGCGAGAAGGTCGTGGCCGTCCACGGCTGGCCACGCTCCTTCCACTCGCGCGGGTCGAAACCGGCGGGCAGGAAGGCGCCGCCTGCCCATTGCCCGTCTTCGTCCTGGCAGGAGAGCAGCCTGGCGCCCCAACCCTCGGTCTCGACTTTGGCCCGCTCGGCCATCCACTCCCGCTCCGGGGTATCGAGCAGGTCGCGCATCACCTGCCATCGGATCGATGGGTCGGAGTCGAGAAGCCATTCGATCACCGAGTCGGATTGGATCATGGTGCGAACCTGTCGGTGGGTGGGGGTGGATGGTTTGTTATAATCGCTTCGGCCAAGCGGTGCCAGCCGAAGGGGTGCGCGAGAAATCGTCTAAATCCGACGCGGTCGCGGCAAGCGCTGGCGCTTGCCATGTTCGGCCGCTAGCCGGGGAAGGCACGAAGCTGAAGATCAAAATCCTTCGGGTCGACCCACAATGCGACGGTCGGCGAGAGCCCGTTGATGCCGAGAATGCGGCGCTTCGCGCCTGATTTCTTAATCATATCCGCAAAGAAGTTGGAGGCGACCCCATCGGGCCGGCTCTTCATTTATATCAGGGCGCGACGATTAATAATTGTTCAAATCAATTGATGTATCAGCTTGATCCGGGGTCAGATTTTACATCAAAGGTTTGCTATGGCGTTTCTAGGTATTTCGGGGATGCAATATTCCGGGGAAATGTTTGCCGGTGCGCGTATTCTTGTCGCGGAAGATTCCAACGTATTCACCTCGATGATCAGCAAACGCCTCAAGGAGCTGTTCGACATCGATGTCGAGATTTGCCGCAGCTTCGAGGATCTGCAGGTTTCCTACGACAAGTCTGCCGATCCGATCACGCTGGCGATCTCGAACATCAACCTGCCCGGCGCTGAAAATGGCGAAGCGCTCGAATATCTGGTCGATCTCTCCATACCCACAATCGTCTTCACCGGCACCTTCCATGAAAAGATGCGCGATAAGCTGATGGCCAAGGATATCGTCGACTATATCCTCAAGGACAATATCTTCGCCGTCGACCTGCTGGCGGAATCGATCTGCCGCTTCCTCACCAATCATCGCCACCACGTGCTGATCGTCGACGATAGTGCGACTGCGCGCGCGCTGCTGTCGAGCCGGCTGAAGCGCTACAATTTCCGTGTCAGCGTCGCCGAGAGCGGCGGCAAGGCGCTGGAAATCCTGAAGGCCAACCGTGATATCGGCCTTGTCATCACCGACTACAATATGCCCGACATCGACGGCTTCGAGCTGACGCGGCGTATCCGCGCCAATATCGGCTCGCACGAGCTGCGCATCATCGGCGTTTCCTCCTCTTCGAACCGGCTGCTTTCGGCACGATTCCTGAAGGCCGGCGGCAATGATTTCATGCTGCGTCCCTTCATCGACGAGGAGTTCTACTGCCGCGTCAACCAGAACCTCGATACACTGCTGCAGATTCAATCGATGCGCAAGGAGCGGGCGGTTGCCTGACGGCTCTTCCAGTATCGGTATCGCCAGGGGGCCGGATATCACGATCGGGGACAGTCGCAGGATTTCTGCAATTACAGGTAATGTTGCCGTTATTTGTCCCCTTCACGCGCACACGCCTCTCGGTTATCGTCCCCGCCGGGGAACGGGCCGAGTCGAGCCCATCGGACGCATCGGGGAGTAGCGGCTGTGGCTTTTCAAGCGGATTTCCAGCGAGATGGCATCGGGCTGCGCTCCGGCGGGCTCAAGATACTTCTGGTTGAAGATTCCCGGATGTTTTCCGCCGTGCTCTGTCATCGGTTCCAGACAGAACTCGGCCTTGCCGTCAAATCCTGCCCGTCCCTGAAAGCTCTTCGCAAGGAACTTGCCGACGACGGTCACGGCTACACCATGGCCGTCGTCGACCTCAACCTGCCGGATTCGCCCTATGGTGAAGCGCTCGACTGCACGATCGAGCACGACATCCCGGCGATCGTCTTCACCGCGACATTCGATCTCAACACGCGCAACAAGATTATGGAGCGCAACGTCATCGATTACGTGCTGAAGGACAATGAATTCGCGCTCGACAATCTGGTCGCCACCGTCCGGCGGGCGATCTCCAACCGCAAGACGCGGGTGCTGGTCGTCGACGACGTCGTCTCGGCGCGCCAGGTGCTCGTCGACCTGCTGAAGGCACAGCAATATCTCGTCGTCGAGGCGAATTCCGGGCTCGAGGCGCTGGCGGCGCTCGAGGCCTACAGCGATATCGAACTCGTCGTAACCGACCACCATATGCCCGATATGAGCGGCTATGAGCTGACGCGGCGCATCCGCCATCGCTTCGGTTCGGACAGGCTGCGTGTCATCGGCGTTTCCTCGTCCAACGACCGCATGCTTTCGGCGAGTTTCCTCAAGGCCGGCGCCAGCGATTTCGTCTATCGGCCCTTCGTTGCCGAGGAGCTGCAATGCCGCATCGCCAACAACGCCGAAACGCTGGCGCAGATGCGGCAGCTGAGGGCGGCGGCGGCCTGCGATTACCTGACTGGTCTCTATAACCGCCGCTATTTCTACGACAACGGCCCGAAGCTGGTGAATGAGTGCCTGCGGCTGAAGGTGCCGAGTTCCGTCGCCATTCTCGATATCGACCATTTCAAAAGGCTGAACGACACCTATGGCCACGAGATCGGCGACAAGGTGCTGAAGGCTGTCGCAAACAGGCTGTTTACGATCTTCGAGGGCAGCGACAATCTTCTGTCGCGGCTCGGGGGCGAGGAATTCGCCATCCTCTTTCCGCAGATGGATTCCGCTGCCGCCACCAAGCTCTGCGACGAGATCCGGTCGGACATTTCGCGGCTGAAGGTCACGGCCGACGACGAGGAACTTGGCGTCACAATTTCGATCGGCATCGCCGAGATCGCCGGTTACGAGACCTTTGAGAATTACCTCAACGCCGCCGACCAGTTCCTCTACATGGCCAAGCATAGGGGCCGCAACCAGGTCTATTCCGACGCCAAGATGACGGAGGAGGCGGCGCAATAGCGCGCGCCTCATCTCTCAGCTCGCTTATCCGAAACGCGAGCTGAAATGCGTCGGCGGTGCCGGTGGCGTCGCGTTGGGCTTCGTTTCCAAAAACCTGTTGACGATGGCGACGTGGAACAAAATGCTCGAGCCGCAAGTTTAGTGGATTCAACCGAAAAACGGAGGATTCATCATGCAAGTCAGGGAAGCCATGACGCGCGACGTTCTGGTCGCTCGCCCCGACCAGTCAATCCAGGATGCCGCACAAATGATGGCAGACATTGACGCGGGTGTGGTTCCGGTTGGCGATCGGGACCGGCTGGTGGGAATGATCACGGATAGAGACATTGCCGTCCGCGCCGTTGCCCGCGGCAAAGGGCCGGATGCCAAGATTGCGGATGTGATGACTGCCGATGTGAAATACTGCTTCGAAGACGATGATGTTAATGACGTGCTTGAGAACCTCGGCGATCAACAAATTCGTCGCCTGCCGGTTGTCAATCGCGACAAGCGGCTCGTCGGCATCCTGTCGCTTGGAGACATCGCGGTGACATCCAGTGATGGTGCCGCAGCATCGGCACTTTCCCACATCTCCAGGCCGGGCGGCGCACATTCCCAGACCGGTGGCGCGAGAGGCTGAAGCGGCACGGGAAAAGCCAATGCGAATCCAAGCTGCATTGATCTTTGCGATGGTCGCATTTTCGAGTTCAAACGTTATTGGACAGACAAAAGAACAACCGTCGGCCGACTCGGAACGTTGCACTGCATCGCCTGCAGATCAAAACAATCAGTCGGCAACGGGGGACGCCGGGAAGGCGGCCAAGGACAGTTCGCTTTCGCAAAAGATGGACGATTGCAATGGTGTACTGAAGCCGCCCCCGACCGGGGACAGCGATTTCAGCAAGCCCGCGCCTGAGGAAGGCAAGACACCGGTCATTCGGCCCGACGATCTACCCGGGCAGCAACAACCGAAGTGACGTTTTTGCTGCCTTTAGACCGTTGCTTGGTCCAAGTGGCCGGCGGCGACGACCTTTCTTAATGTCTCACGCGGCGACCGCCTGCCTTGCCGTCGCCATGGTCATCTTGCGCTCGGCGCGCTCCTGCTGCGGTGAGCGGTGGTAGAGTTCGCGATAACACTTGGAGAAATGCGAGGCTGAGACGAAGCCGCAGGCGACGGCAACCTCGACGACGGGCATCGAGGACTGCACCAGGAGGTGGCGCGCACGGTCGAGGCGGATTTCCAGATAGTAGCGGGCCGGCGAGCGGCCCATCTCCTGACGGAACAGCCGCTCGATCTGGCGGCGCGAGAGGCCGGCGCCGTCAGCGATCTCGATCAGTGACAGCGGCTCGGCGAGATTGCCTTCCATCAGCTCGATGATCGACAGCACCTTGGCGTTCTGCACGCCGAGGCGGGCGCGCAGCGGCAGACGCTGGCGGTCGTGCGGGTTGCGCACGCGGTCGGTCAGGTGCTGCTCGCAGATGCGGTTGACGAGGCTTTCGCCGAAATCCTCGCCGACGAGGTTGAGCATCATGTCGAGCGAGGCGGTGCCGCCGGCGCAGGTGTAGAGATTGCCGTCTATCTCGTAGAGATCGGCATAGACCTCCGCCTGCGGAAAGGCTTCCGAAAAGCCCGGCAGGTTTTCCCAGTGGATGGCGCAGCGCTTGCCGTTCAGGAGACCGGCCTGGGCAAGCACATGCGCGCCCGTACAGAGGCTGCCGACGGCGACGCCGCGATTGTAGCATTCACGCAACCAGGCATTGACCGACTTGTTGTTGAACTGCTCGACATCGATGCCAGAACAGACAAGCACCATGCCCGGCCGGTTTTCGCCGCCGAGATGACGGCGCTCCTCGGCAAGCGAGGAATTGGCCTCGACGCCGATGCCGCAGGAAGAATAGACCTTTTCTCCATCGACGGAGGTCAGCCGCCAGGTATAGGCCTGATAGCCGAGCATGCGATTGGCGATGCGCAAGGTGTCCACGGCCGCCGAAAAGGGCAGCATGGTGAATTGCGGTACCATAAAGAAGACTACCGAACGCTTCTTGATCTGCATCCTGTTCATAGCGAAATCCATGCTCGAGGGACGATGACACATTCGTCGCGTGGAATGCGTCGCGCCGATGTCCTGAAAGCGACACTGGCATGGAAAAATGCGGCCGGAAAGAGCAAATATGCGACATAGCCCGCGATTTGGCCGGTCAGACTACCGGAATGGCCGCGGATAGGGCAGATGACGGGCTGATAGACGGCTGAAATTCAACGCTGAAAACAGATCTAAAACACGGGGCAAGAGACGAAAAAGGCGGCGTTGCACATAGCAGACGCCACCCCTTATCTTGGGCGGAATGTCGCATTCATTACATGGTCCGGTGTTTGCTGTCGTCCGTGCTCGGCCAGCCGATGTCCTTGCGAATGTCGAAGGGCATGGCTTCGATTTCGCGGGCCGTCTGCCAGCGCGTCCAGGCGAGCGCGAGCTTACGGGCATAATGTGCCAGGTCGAAGCGGCTTGCGCTGGAGGTGAGGGACTTACCACCACCGCGATAGGTGAGCGTGGTCATTTTCCGGTTCCTTTCTTGGGCCAGGGACATGGTCGTCATTGGGAGGTTCGTCCATGTCCATGATCCTAATATGGGCTTTGAAAACTCATCATTCCAACGAATAGAACTTATGGATAACATCAGAGATATTGAATGATCGCGGTGCGCCCGGCGGTCGGTGGCGACACCATTGTCGTCTGTTCCCGACCTTAATCCCCGGGCTTTTCATGCAGGGGGACAGTAAATCCACCGCTGAGCACGATGCCGAAAACCGAGCGGCTTTCGGCGCTATTTTTTGATTTAAATGCGGGTTCAGATTTTTGGGCCGGCCGGCCCCAAATCCGCATCTAATGCGCGGCGGTCGGGGTGATGATGCCAAGATTGCCAAGCCCGCTGACGACCAGTTGGACTGCGACTGCGGTCAGCAGAATGCCGAAGACGACCTCCGAGACGATCAGACTGGCAGGCTTCATGCGCTTGGCGAGCGCGTCGATATTGGTAAACACCACATAATCCAACGCAGCGACGATCAGGATCAGGCCGATGACGAGTGCCGCGCTGGCAATCGAGACGACTTCGCCGGAGGCGATGATGACGACGGTGATGCCGACAGGATTGAGCAGGTAAGGGACCGCAAGCGGAAAGACGGCGATCTTTTCGGGATCGACGGGCGCCGCAATATCGTCATGCGGCTTCTCTGTTGGTCCTGATGCCATTTTGATCGCGATCAGCGCGAGGATGATTCCGCCGGCGACGGCGACTGCGCCACCCGTGATATGGAGAAGCCGCATCAGCAGAGCGCCGGTGGCAAAAAGGATCAAGGCTGTGACCACTGCGACTAAAACCATCTGGCGGCCGATGCGCGCCTTGGTTTCGGTATCGAAGGCATGGGTCTTCTCCAGAAAAGGCACCAGGGCGATCTTCGGCCCCAGGCCGACCAGAAGCAGCAGGAGAAGTTTTCCGACGAGTGCGGCATCGATGACTGTGAAATCCATGGAACGTACCCTCTGAATTTTGTGACCTGGAAATCGAGGTCCTCCCCACTCGGGGAGGGCGGGCGACGAACCTAACGAGCTGGCAGTTTTTCTGCCGGATCGCTCAGCGCGGGCAAACGTCCCAGAAGCCCGTCGTCTTGACGGGCGAGGTGTAGTACCAGCATTGACCGGACTGCGGCGGCGTGCCTGCCAGTGAAACGGCGGCAGCTCCGGCGACGAAGCCGATGGCAGCACCTGCGGCGATTGCCGTACCCGGGCGCCAGTAGCGGCGAGGGGCGACGACCACGACGCCGCGCCGGACGGGCGGCCGGACGGCGGGACGGGTGCTTCCGACTGCAGCGCATCCGCGCGGTCCGCAGGCCGCAGCACCGCAGCCTCTCGGGCCGCATGCCGCTACGCCGCGACGGGCTTCGGCGGTGGTAGGAACGAGGACGGGTGCGCAGACCGTCATGATGACGGCAAGTGTCGCCAGCATGTGCGTAGGGATAACCAGGATCTTCATTTCATTTCCTCCAATTGCTCTCGTGTGTGTTCATTTCCTCGAAGATTCCGCCCTCAGGCCGGGTCTGCGGCTGCAGCTGCGTTGTGTGCTGCGAGCGTCTGCTGGGCAGCGGCTGCGACAGCGTCGTCCTTGCCGCCCGAGACCTGAACTGTGGGCACGGCGAGCTTGATGCCGTTTTCGTTGAACGCCTCATGGATCATCCGCAGAGCTCGACGCTTCAGCGTGAACTGCTGGCCGGGAAGGGTCATGACCTTCATGCGCAGGAGCAGGCCAGAGTCCCCCAGGCTGTCGATCCCCTGCATCTTCAGCGGCTCGAGCGTCGTCGGTTTGAACTCCGGATCCTCGAACAGCTCCAGGCCGATCTTCTTGATGATCTTTCGGGCCTTCTCGATGTCGGAATCGTAGGTGATGGTGATCGTCATCTTCTCGATCGCCCAGTCACGGCTCATATTCTGGACTGCTCCAAGCTCGCTGAAGGGCACGATGTAGACCGCGCCGCGCTGGTGCCGGAGTTTGATGGATCTTAAGCTGAACGACTCGACGGTGCCCTTGTAGCTGCCGCTTTGGATATATTCGCCCACTCTGAAGGCGTCGTCGAGCAGGTAGAACATCCCGCTGATCACGTCCTTGACGACAGTCTGCGCCCCGAAGCCGATCGCGACGCCGACCACGCCAGCGCCCGCGATCAGCGGACCGATTTCGACCCCCAGCGATGACAGTGCCATCATGATCGCGATGGCACTGAAGAGGATCATGAGGAAATTGCGAAGGATCGGCAGCAGGGTTCTGAGACGTGTGCGCCGCCGCTCCCGCTCGCTGCCGATTTCGAGGACGGCTTCGGTGTCGCCGAGCTTGCGGTCGATGAGGACTTTCACGACGTTCCAGGCGAGATCGACGACAAGCAGAATGATCCCGGCGCTGAGAAGGCCACGCACGAGGCGTAGAAGCGGCGAATCTTGCATCGTCATTTGCGTCAGCCTGATATCGAGCGCATCGGCAAGCAGGATGATGGCGCCGACGATCAGCGCCGCTCTGATGCCGCGCTCCACGATCACCGAGACCACAGTGCCTTTCTTATGGCCGCCCTCTTCGTCCGTGGAAGAGCGCAGGATATTGTCGACCGACGCTTTGGTGAGGGCGATGGCGCCGGGCAGTGCGGCGCAAACCACCGCGATCCAAAACAGCTTCATGGCTCCCACAACCCACAGCAGCCAGACGCCGGCGAAGTAGACCGTCCAGAGCCAGTTCCGCGCCCGCAGTCCGATCCAGCTGGTCTGGCCGGCAGACAATTGGGACGGACGTCTCCAGACGGCTTCGATGCCGATGACGAGGAGCACGAGCCCGAGGCAATAGGCCACGAGTTGCCGGGCCGGGTCGGAAAAGCCGAGCGTGCCGAGCAGTCGGATCGTCACCCAGCCAAAGGCATACCAGCCGACCAGGTAACCGAGGCGTTTTGCCCAATGGCCGGCGGCGTCCCTCGTGATCGGCACGACACGAAACCGGTTTTCTTCCTCGGCCTTTGGTGCCAAAAACACCTCGAAAAGAGCGCTCGCCAGACGGAAGATCACGATCGCAAAGAGGTATCCCACGACCATTTCCCTGATAACAGGCGGCCATTGGAACATCAGGAAGAAGCCGATGCTGCCGAGGCCGAAGGAAAGGACGTAACATGCCGCCCACAGAAGCCTCGCGGCCAGTGCGATCATCCTCTCGCGAACCGTGGCAAAGGGTGCCCGCGCCATCCATGAGCGCCAGCCGGCGCTGATCCACCAGAACAGCCATTGCGCGGCCAGCCCGACGGCGACGAAGGCAGCGACCAGGAAGATCGGCCGCGTCCCGCCGTTCGCCTGGATGTCCTGGTCGAGTATGGCCGCACCACGCATCGTCTCCAGGGGAAAAGACTGGATGGCGCCGAGAAGACTTGAGGCATGGGCACGGAATCGCATCGTGAATTCCGAGAATGAAGGGTCTGCGTTCCGGGTTTCCAAGGGCGGTTCCGCCGCGGTCTTGGCTGCTTCCGACTGCTGCTGCAGGAAGCGTTGGACGTCAGGATCCGAGAACATGCCGATAAAGCGCTGGACACTTTCTGGCTGTGGGCTCGCAGGCGTCACGTTCTGCGCCACAGCAATCGACGCACAAAGGAGAACGGAAGCCAGGGCAACCGCCGTGAGAAGTGGTTTAAACATGCGGATCTTGGAAAGTAGGGGCATTGTTTATCCTGATCTCTATGAATGTCAATTTGCCGGTTCCTGAACCGTTATTGCCTGCACGACTCCTTCGATCGGCCTGCGGCGGAGCACTCGGATGCCTTCGGCGGCGTACCCACAGGACCGCGCCCCGATGAGCTGCACGACCTCAGGCGGTTCCGCGAATTTTCCGTGGTTCAGCCTGTCGCCCGCCTTGACCTTGGTGAGATCGGCCATCGCGACAACTTGTGCTCACTGCTGTTCCTCGTAGCCACGTCAAGTTTGAGCAGGCCTCGACGCCGCGCGCTATGGCTGTCGAAGTCGGCACTAAGGCGAGACTATGCGAAGATGAGATGCCTTACCCGTATGATCGGGTATGTTACGGTCGGGGAGGCAGCATCAGCGGGGTTGCAGATCCGAGGTGTCGGCGGTCGACGCCATTGCATTCGGATCGGGCACGGTCATTCCCGCCTTGCGAAGTCCTTCGATCAGACGGTCGCGATCTTCAGGCTGCATGTTGCGCATTGCGAGTTCCGTTACAACGTTCGGCAGGAAGTCAGGACGCATGCTGACGAACACCTGTCCTTCCCGCCGGGCTTCGTCCATCATGCCTGCCTCCGCATAGATGATGGCGGCGACAACATGGAAGAGAGGGAACTTCTGCATGTTCGCCTGTCTGATCTCCAGCACGGCGGTGTGGTTGTCGCGGAGCATGTAGGCGGCCAAGGCTCGCGTTCCATGGTGGAAGCCGCCACTTCCTGGGTTCAGAGCAATGGTCTGGTCCAGAAGGTCTGCTCCGCGCTGCCACTGGCCAGCGATCGCAAGCCGGGTTCCGAACTCGCCCATCAGTTCGGTGTCGTTGGGGTTGGTGGCGAGCGCCTGCTCGCCAACGCGAAGTGATTCAGCAAGCTGCCTGTCGAAGAACAGCGCCGTCATCAGCGCTTGAAGTCCGCGCGTATTGTTCGGATCGATTTGCGTTGCGCGCCTGGCGGCATCGAGTGCACGCTGTATGGCTGTATCCTGGCCTGCTGTCGGATTGAACTTGTACCGGTCCTCATCGAGATAGACGATCGACAGCATCGCCCAGGCGGTCGCGTATTTCGGAAACCGCGCCAGTGCAGCCTCGAGGCAATCCCGGACGCGCGCATGCGCTTCGGCGCTCAGCTCCGAGCGATAGGCATAGAAGCGCAGAGTGCACTCATACGCACCGATATCATCAGGCGGCGGACTGGCGGAGTCGATCTGTGCCATGACTCCGTAGGGTTGGGCGATGGTAGTCGCGACCTTTCTGGCGACATCCGTCTGGATCGCAAACAGGTCCCCCGATGCGAGATCGTTGTCATAATACTCCGACCAGAGGATCTCGCCGTCCGACGTATCAAGCAATCTGGCCGTCACACGAAGGCGCTTTCCCGACGTGCGGACACCGCCGGCAAGGAGATAGCGTGCGCCGAATTCGGCCCGGATCTTCGATGCGCCCACATCCGCCGGGAGTGACTTGGACGTTTCGCGACCGAAGACCTTGATCTCCTTGAACCGTGGCAGGATGGTCATCAGTTCCTCGGTGAGGCCGGCAGTGTAGAGCTGCGCCTCCGGCCCTTCGCCGAGATTGGCAAAGGGGGCGACCACGAGGGCCGGGCGATTGGGCAATAGGCTTGCGGCGCGTTCGAGCGACGGAGCGGGAGATCGCGCCCCGATCCAGTATAGCGAAATAGCCACTGCAGCGAGCGCAGCAGCACTCGGCCACAAGACCCGCGTTGCGCGCCACCAGCGTCCGGAACGGACCTCAGAGGCCGATGTTTCGCCAGTGTCTTCGCCTCCAATGTCGACCGATGCCGGACAGAACCAGGCGAAGGTTGGAACATACCCGCCTTTGGGAATGTCGATCCTGACGCGGTCATGCTGCCCGGCGACGAGATAATAGCGCTCAAGCGACCGCCGCAGCCGTCCGGCCTCGATCCTGACCACCGGATCGTCCTGGGTGAAGCCGGGATCCCGGCCGAACACCTCGATGGCGATCGAATAGGCTTTGATCCGACTGCCCCGGCCCTCGAGGGTTTCCGAGACGACATAGCGGAGAAACGTGGCGGCGCGACCGACGCCTGGAAATTCAGGGCTGGAGACGACACGTTCCAGTTGTTCCCGGATGTCGTCGGCGTGAGGCGCCGGCCTTGAGGAAATGGGTGCCGCAGACCCCTCTGCTGGTATGGACGTCAGCATGTCTGTCCCCAATCCCCCATGGAGTCATATCACTGCCAGACCGTATGTTACGGTAACATACTCCACGAACCGATCGTCGTCCATGAAGATCGGGATCTGGCACACGTTGCAGTAGCGAAGTCTCGAATGCAGGTAAGGAGTGAACCATGGACGAAGGCGTGACCGCAGTCCGTCGGCAGTTTCCAGCCAGGATCAAGGCGATCGACGACCTCTCTGCCCGCAATGAGGACTTTCGGGAAATCTGCAGGGACTTTGCCGACGCCCAATCGGCGCTGGAGAAGTGGAACCTCTCAACCGATCTGAAGCGCGACGAGCGTGTCGCCGAATACCGGGAGCTGATCGCAGAGCTTTCCAAGGAGATAGAGGGCGCACTCAACGACGCCTCGGTACCGCCTCCGGCTCGCTGATGCACGCGACGAGGCCGGTGGCAGGCCATCGAGAGGCGTATGTTACGGTTACCTACTTGCGTTCCATCGCCGGGTAACGACCATCGCGACAGATGTCCGGCGCTGAAACTTTGCGCTTCCACGAAACGAAACGCCTCCGAAGGATATTGCCGTGGTTTCCGAAAACTTGGACGAGCCTGCCATTTCCACAACGCCTCGGAATCCACTCCGCAGGATAGCGCTCATCGTCGTCCTGCTGGCGCTCGTCCTGTTCGTCCTCTCCATCTTCATGGAACGGCGCACGCCATCGACCTCGCAGGCTCAGGTCCAGGCCTATATCGTCGGCATCGCGCCCGAAGTCACCGGCCGGGTGGTGGAAGTGGGCGTTGCCGACAATTCGCGGGTCGAGGCCGACCAGGTTCTCTTTCGTATCGATTCCGAGCGCTATCAACTCGCCGTCGACGAGGCGGAAGCTGCGCTTGCAAGCGTCGGCCAGTCGATCGGGGCATCGACTGCATCAGTCGATGCCGCACAGGCCAAGCTCGTCCAGATGCAGGCGGACAGAGACAATCTGCGCGACCAGTATGCGCGGGCCACCGAACTCGTGAAGCGCGGCGTCTTCTCCAGAGCCCGGTTCGATACCGCCAAGTCCGCCTATGAGCAGGCGGAAGCTTCCGTCTCAGGGGCGCAGGCCGACCTTGCTAAGGCGAAAGAGCAGCTCGGCCCAGCGGGAAACGATAATCCGGAACTGCGTGCAGCTCTTGCCGGATTGGAGAAGGCCCGGCTCGATCTGGTGCGAACGATCGTCCGCGCGCCTTCGGCCGGCGTCGTCACCAACCTTCAGCTGACCATCGGCAAGGTGGTCTCAGCCGGCCAGCCGGCGATGACCTTCATCGACGCCGGCACCATCTGGATCAGCGCGGCATTCAAGGAGAACAGCCTGGAGAAGGTCGCCGTCGGCAACAGAGCGGAGATCCTTTTCGACGCGCTTCCCGGTCGACTGTTTCCAGCGACAGTCGAGAGTGTGGGCTTTGGCGTATCGCAAGGCAGCACGGACCCGAACACGGGATTGCCGACGATCAGAAGCGATACCGGCTGGGTTCAGGAGGCACAGCGGTTTCCAGTGCGCCTCATCATCGACGAGGCGCAGAGGCCCAAGGGCGGCGGCGTGCGCTACGGCTCGCAGGTGACGGTCGTCATCTACACCGGCGACAACCCGGTCACCAATGCCTGGGGATCACTCTGGATCCGCATCATGTCGGTATTGACCTATGTCAACTGACAGGAGCCCTGCGATCGAGGAACAGAAACGCAAGGGGCTGCGGGTCGCGTTCGCAGTCTCCATCGGCTTCACGCTGGCAGTCTATGCGGGAGCTATCGTGCCCTTCCTCGGTCCGCTCTTTGCCGCCCAGTTTCTGCTCGGTAGTTCGCGGCCCATGCCGCTTGCGAAGACGGTTGGCGCGGCGATGGTCATGCTGATCGCCGGGATGGCGATGATGGTTCTGACCGACGTCCTCGGCGAGCGTCCCGCACCCTTCCTTCTGGTCCTGGGGTTGACCTATTTTGTGTGTTTTGCCGCGCAGTCGACGGGAAAGGGAGGGCCGGCCGTCTTTCTCGTGCTCGTCGTCGCGATTATCGTGCCTCTGCTCGGCATCCTCAACAAGGAACTCGCCAACTCCATCCTGTCCATCCTGGTCGCCGGGGTGTTGTCGGGCACGGTTCTGATGTGGTTTGCCCATGCGGTCTTTCCCGAGCCGTTCTCCCCACAGATCGAGGCCGCGCCGATCGAAGAGCGGCCGCCGGCCTTGGGTCGGGCACTGGCCAACACGGTCATCCTTCTGGGCTCCGTCGTGATTTGCCTGACGAGCGACAACCTGACCGCTGCGGCGGTCATTCCGATAACCGTAGCGTCGCTGCTCGGGCAGCTCGACGTTGCCGCGAGCGCGCGGGCGGCGATCGGGCTCGTGCTCGTCAACCTCTTCGGCGGCGTGCTCGCCTCCGTTGCGTATGCCGCGCTATCGCTGCGCCCCAATCTTTTCTCGATCTTCCTCATCGTTCTCATCGTGGTCCTCCTCATCGGAGGGCGCGCGGCCGCCCGCTCGAAGGACGCACCGATATTTGCCGGCGCTCTGACGACCTTCCTGATTCTGTTCGGCCTCGGGGTCTCGCCTCTGCCCGGCAGCGCCGCAGAATCCTTCGCCACCCGCATCGTCTATGTCGCAGCAGCCTTGATCTACGCGCTGCTGTTTGCCGTCATCCTGTGGCCGCGGACGGGGGAAACGAAGAGGATATCGGCATGACTCAGGCGTTCTCTGAGAGCACCTTATCTTGAAGACGTCGGCTGCCTTGAGTTCCTCGATGTTCTTGGCGTTAGCCGCTTCGGCGGCTTCAGCTGACGCCACCCAGAGAACAGAAGACTTCATCAATGTCCGCAAGCACTGCGAACTCGCCCATCTGTGGAAGGATCCGCCCGACCCCAATGGCTTCAGCGAATGCATGAAAGAAAGGCGCTATCGCCTCCATTTCTCGCCGACCTGCCAGACCGGGAGCCGCAGGGCGCAGTGCTACGACCTGCAGCGCTGACTGCCGATGCGTTAGCATCAGGTCTTTGCTTGCAACCGGGCACGGAGGAACTGCCGCCCGTTACCAAGACACTCATTGTTCCCTCCTTTGCGAAGGCTGCCTATCAGGTTGCAGCCTTGATACATTCCGGCTGCGGTAGTCGTTGCGTTGCACGAGCATTGCGAGCGTACGATTGGAAAATGCGGCATTTCCGGTCACTTCCGGGCCGAGCCACGGCGGGCAGGGAGGTTGATCGCTTTCGTCGGCAAGCTCGATTTCTGCGACAACCAATCCGTCGTGGACGCCACTGTAGACGTCTACCTCCCAAAGGCAGCCACGATGGTTCACCTCATAGCGGGTCTTATCCACCACGCTCGTTGCAAAGGCGATCATTTCGAGGGCATCGGCATAGGGAATCTCATATTCGAACTCCTCGCGCCGCAGGCGCGCGGTCCGGAGTTTAACGGTCAGGACGGCGTGTGCCTTATCGATGATCCTGACCCGCACGAAGCGGTTTTTCCTCGCCAGCAGATAGCCCTGGCAGAATGCTGCGCCTTTGGAAGCGTGGTCCCGCCAGCTATCGTTTACGACCAGATATTTTCGCTCAATCTCTGCGGTCATCTTGCCCTCCTTTGTCGTTCCGTACCACAACGAACCTCAATGACGGTGCTTGACGGACTTCCCGACCAGGCCCCGCTGTCCGATCTTTAGAATTGAGTATGCAGGTGCAGCCTCCCTCCTGCCGGATCGGGCCGTCGATTGCGGCATGCGGATCCAGGACATCCGGAAGGGAAGATTGCTATGGCTTT
This sequence comes from Rhizobium leguminosarum, assembly GCF_019798305.1. Taxonomy (GTDB): domain Bacteria; phylum Pseudomonadota; class Alphaproteobacteria; order Rhizobiales; family Rhizobiaceae; genus Rhizobium; species Rhizobium leguminosarum_U. The sequence continues at coordinate 81,013 of NZ_JAAXDD010000002.1, read as the reverse complement.
AGGTCGCGAGCTTGTCCCGACGCCCTGAGCTCCTTAAGTGTTTTACCCAAACAACTTCCGCCGATTGGTTCACCCAACGCTTTGGCTGTCCCGCCGACCGATATCGTTCCGGCAAGCTTGCTCGGGTTGATGTAGGTGGCCATACCATCTGCATCCAATCTCGTGAAATAGAAGGCTTGGTGCAGGCCTTTATATTCGCAGGTTATGACCATCGGAAATTGTTCGAACGGCTCGGCCGCCTGCGCTCGCGAAACGGATATGCCGGCCAAGGGAAGAATGCAGGTAATGGCGACAGACAGCACACGGATCGATGGATGGATCATCCCACACTCCTGTTGATTGATGACATCACCGCGCCGGACAGCCGGTGCTGTTCCGGGCGGGCCTTCCTCCTGAAATTGCGGTGTCGTTCCCGCGCGGCTTCGATTATTGCATCTGCTCGGCGACCACATCCGGCACAACATGCCGGATGCTTTTGTCTTCGACGTAGTCAGCGGGCGGCTTTTGACGTTTTCCAAGGTCCGGTGCGTTGAACTTCATCGTTTCGTACGGAATCGACTTCAGGATGTGCGAGATGCAGTTGATGCGCGCGCGCTTCTTGTCGTCCGAGGGCACGATCCACCATGGGGCGTGCTGGCGGTCCGTCGCCCGGATCATCTCGTCGTAAGCAACCGTATAATCCCACCACCGTTGGTACGACTCGACATCCATCGGGCTGAGCTTCCACTGCCGCAGCGGATCCTCGATCCGCCGCCTGAAGCGCCGATCCTGTTCCTTCTCGCCGACTGTCAGGAAGTACTTCAGCAGGGTGATGCCGCTTTCGACGATCGAGGCTTCAAAACCGGGAGCCAGCTCGAGAAAACGCCGGGCCTTTTTCTCGGAGCAGAATCCCATCACCCGGTCGACGCCGGGGCGATTGTACCAGCTGCGATCGAATATGACGATTTCACCCGCGGCGGGCATATGTGCGAAGTAGCGCTGCATGTACATTTGCGTCTTTTCGCGATCGGTCGGGGCCGGCAGCGCGACCACGCGAAAGACCCGTGGACTGACGCGCTCGGTAATGCGCTTGATCATCCCGCCTTTGCCGGCAGCATCCCGGCCCTCGAAGATGATCACGATACGAGCGCCCGATTTCTTCACCCAGGACTGCAGATGCGCGAGCTCGACCTGAAGTTTTACGATTTCCTTGTCGTAGTTCCAGGACTTCTTGCCTTTCTTGTCGTCCACTTCTGTGTCGTCGTCCTGCCGTTTGTTCATCGCTTCCTCCATGACCCTTTACTGATGACCTCCGGCCAAAGGCCGGTCGCTTCCTTCCCCCAGGCGCGCGGCACGCAGCGCGTCCTCCGTGTCGCCAAAGAACTTTCCGGCTCCGATGCCATCGACTACACCGGCGCGGCCCAGCAGCTCCGTGACCTCGGCGTTCAGGTGAGCCACGCCGAAGACGATGCCCCGCCCGGAGAGGTTAGCCTGCACGGCATCAAGTGCTGCGGCCCCGGTGCTGTCGATATGCGCAATGGCGCTGGCGTCGAGGATGAACCAGCGTGTTTCGGCTGGCAGGCCGTCAGCGACGGTGCGCAACCGGATCCGGACATAATCGGCGTTGTAAAACAGCAGATTGCCCTGGACGAGACATATGGCGATGCCCGGAATGCCCCGGGCCTCCGGAAAGCGCTGCATGTCGTAGAAGCCATCGCGTCCGGCAATGCGGCCGAGAAGCGTGTCTTTCGGAAACATCGTCTTGCGCAGGAGATAGATCAGGGTTGCGGCGATCGCGACGATGACGCCGTTCAGGACTCCGAAGCTGATGGCTCCGAACATGGCGATGAGGGCGAAGACGAACTCAGCGCGGCTGATGTGCCATATCTTTCTCAACTCGCTGACGTCGATCAGGCTGATTGCGGCTGCCGCCAGGATCGCCGCCAGGGCAGGGATCGGCAGGATGCGCAGGGCGCCATTCAAGAACAGCAACGCCGCCATCAGGGTCACGGCGGAAACGAGACCGGCTGCCTGCGATCTGCCGCCGACTGCAAGATTGATCGCTGTACGCGAGTCGGACACGGCGATGGGAAATGAACCAAACAGACCGGGGGCGATGTTCGCCGCGCCCAGCCCGATCAGTTCCTGGTTGGCGTCGACCTCCTCGCCGGAGCGCGCCCCAAAGCTTCGTGCGGCGACGATACTCGAGCCAAAACTGATCAGAAAGACGGCTGCCGACCCAAGGACGATGCTGTCCATGGGCATTTGAGAGAATGCATGGAGGGAAAATGACGGCAGCCCGGTGGGGAGATCGCCAACGACGCGGATGCCTGCGGCTTCAAAGTTGAAGATGGCGGAGAGAATGACGGAAACGACGACGACGACGACGGGTCCCGGTACAGGCAGCCGTGTGGCTTTCACGATCCACAACAATGCGAACATGGCGAGGCCGAACAGCAATGTCGGCCAATGGATCAAGGCACTCTTGCGAATGATCTCGGCAATCGGCGGCAGGAGTCCGTCGGACTCGATACGCACCCCGGTAAAGCGGCCGATCTGCCCGACAAGGATGGAGATGGATACGCCGGCAAAGAAGCCGACCAGAATCGGGCGGGATAGAAAGCTTGCGAGGACACCCAGCCGCAGCAGCCGTGCTGCAAAATAGAAGGCTCCGACGCCGAGCGCCAGGGCAGACGCGATCGCAACCGGATCGGCTGATGTGCCGGCAGGCTGCGCGGCGATGACAGTTCCTATGACCGCCGCGAGAACCGCCATGGTCCCGGCGTCCGGCCCGACCACCAATAGCCGCGACGGCCCGAACAGAGCGTAGGCAACGGGCGCGACGATACTCGCATATATCCCGGTTTCCGGGGGGAGGCCGGCGATGGCGGGATAAGCGATCGCACTCGGCAGGCCGACAGCTGCAATCGACAGCCCCGCAGGAATATCGCTTCGCAGCCAGTCCGCGCGAAATCCCTCCAATCCCCTGAATATCGGCATATGAAAACTTTGAAGCATGCCACTCCCCCCGGAATTCATTCATCTGCTGAAGCGAACTCAGGCTGGCTACCAGTGGGGTAGCCTCTGATCGCTCCAGACTGGGCGCAGCTTGGGCTTTGACGAAGGTGGTCTTGCCAGCAGCATCAGCCGAAGGGTTGACCGCGGGCGCTGATGCGCCGGCCGAACCTATGGCTGACGAACCGCATAGTTGCGCAGCGGCCTAGCCGACTGGTGCCTCCCAATTCAGGAAGAAGCCGATGTCGCCCGGCATGCCGCCCGGAAAACTGATGACCATCGCTTTCAGCTTGTAGCCGTGAGGCCGGGCGACCTCGACGAAAAGATCAAATATTTCCTTGGCTTTTCCTTGAAGCGTCGTCGGCCACTCCGGCCGGGCACTGTTGATTGCACGGCCGCTATCCGTGCAGAAGCTCGACGGAAAGCTATAGACCATGGCCTCGGATTTGCCGTCGGCGGCTGCCTTCATGACGACGCGCCTGATAATGTCACGTTCCTTGTCGCCGACGTGTTTGCGGAAGAAGTCGTCGACGAACTCCGCGTGTTTTTTTGCTTCACGCGCTTTGACTTTGTCATCACGCTGCATTTCTACCAGCTGCAGTTCCAGAGCTTTCTGTCTCAATTCTTCCGCGCTAAGCATCTGAGGATTTGATTTTTCACTTTCAGCCATGACGTTCCCTCCCAGTGGTCCAAGGCCAAGACCAAATATTACAGCATCGATAAGTCAAACTAGACCATATGATACTGTAGGTTCTGGTTACCTACAGCCTGCCGATATTTTAGCCGTCAACACCCTCCTACTGGGATGAGTATGCGGCATGAGCGAAATGCATGAAGCAGGAGCGTGTCGGCTCCATCTCTCATTGACGTGCCAAACGGGGGCGGCAGGGCACCGCGCCGAGATGGAACGTTAGGCACCGGTTTCGAAACCGGGGTAGAGCGTTATTCCGCCGTCGATATAGATCGTCGCTGCGACGATGTAGTCGGTGAAATCAGGCGCAAGCCGCACCGCCGTCCGGCCGATCTCCTCCGTCGCGCCGATGCGCTTGTACGGAATGAGCTTCATCAGGTCGGCATAGTTTCCGAGGTTCGCCACGCGCTGGTCTTGGTCGGCGTGCGAATGGCGCCTGGGGCGATGCTGTTGGCGCGGATGCGTTTTTCGGCATGCCAATGACTTCGTGATCAAGCGGCCCGCGGTCGATTTTAGTTTGCGCGCTGAACTCCGCTTTTGCAAGTGTGTTACTGTAACATACGCCCTAAATCAGTCCCGCGACTACGCCTGGAGCTGTCTTTGCTTTAAATTTGGAGCAAAAGACGGCTTGGCCGATGTTTAGCTATCAATCCTCCTCCACTAGGAGGAGTATGCGGCACGAGCGAAGATACAATAGTCGACAGCCTACACACCATGTCTGACCGCAAGGAGGATTTGAGATGGCTAGACCTCACGCATTGTTACTCGCCACGGGCCTGTTCCTGCCTTTTGCAGGTTTCCCGTTTTCGCCACATCCGACGCCGATCGCCGCCGCGCAGGAGCCGACTGCTTCCAGTCCCGTCCCGGCGGAAGACGACGCGCCGGCGCCGTTGAGCGAGGACGAACTCGAAATCCTGGTGGCGCGCATTGCACTTTATCCGGACGAACTGGTCGCGCTCGTCACGTCGGCGTCGCTCTATCCGCTGCAGGTCGTGGAAGCAGCCCGGTTTCTCGAAACCTTGAAGAAGCAGCCCGGGCTCAAGCCGAAGACGACGTGGGACGGCAGCATCGTATCGCTGCTGAACTATCCCCAGATCGTCACGATGATGAGTGATGATCTGGACTGGACGCAGTCGCTCGGAGAGGCGCTCTCCGTCCAGCAGAAGGACGTTCTGATCGCCATACAGCAACTGCGCGACAAAGCGGTCGCCGACGGCATCATCAAGACTGACGACAAGATCAAGGTCAGCCAGGAGAACGACAACGTCGTGATCGTCTCCGCCAGTCCTGACAAGATCTACGTTCCGAAGTATGCGCCGGAGATGCTGTATGAATCAAGCTATGCGGCTGAGCCTATCGGCTACTATTCAGAGCCGTATCCGAACTACTACTATCCGACCGCCACCTTTTTTGCGGGCGTGGTGACGGGAGCGGTTTGGGCCGCCGCCGTCGACTGGAACCGCTGGGGCGTATGGGGCGGGCGCTGGAACGGCAACGTCGACATCGACTGCAACAATTGCCTCAACAACATCAATGGCAAAGTGAATATCAACGACGTCGACTGGAAGAATGTCGATCGCAGCAAGATCGGGTTCGACGGCGCTCAGTTCAACAAGATGGACCGCAGTTCCTTCCGGAGCAGTATCGAGGCGAATCCCGGCAACAGGGTCGGAGCTAGAGGCAACGACCGTGAGAGCACGATCCGCGACCAGCCGGGCAAAATCAGTGTCAACGATGTCCGCAAGAGCAAGATCGATGCGGAAAGGATCAGTGCTGCCCGCAACAAGGCAGGCAACACGGGAGCGGCTCCTGGAGGCGGGAAGGCAGCGCAGGCCGCGCAGAACCGCAGGCCCGACGCGAGGACGACGAACAGAGCTGGCGAAAAGGCAAGGTCCGGGGCCAACGCCAAACGTCCGGTCGCAAAGCCGAAGCCAGCGGCCCGGGTCGACAACCGGCCCAGAAAGCCATCAGCCCTCGGTCAGGTCGACAGCGGCAGGCGCGCGCAGATGCAGTCCAACCGCGGCAGACAGGCCATGGCCGGGAGCAATCGCGGCGGCGGTAGAGCAATGTACGGCGGTGGCGGCGGCCGCGGTGGCGGTGGTGGTGGCCGCGGTGGTGGAGGTGGTGGCCGCGGCGGCGGTCGTCGGTGACCGAAAGAAGGAGGAAAGTGATGACCAAGTCAGTCAGAAACATGCTTCTGGGTTCTGTGTTCGCTCTTGCGGCTCTCGCCACCAATCCGGTTCCGACATCTGCGGCAGAGCCATCCGATGCGACCGTCATCTCGGGCTTCGCTTCGCAGAGCGATCCCCCGGTATTCGAGACGCCGGAACAAGCCGTCGAGGCCTTCAAGGCGGCCTTGTCGGCTGATGATTTCGACAAGTTTACGGCGCTGCTGGGAATTGATGCGGCGAAAGCGAAGGCAGACGAAGGCGTGATGGACACCTACGCACAGATCCGGGACGGCACGAAGAAGAAGATCGTCGTGAAGGACGTCGATGCCCGCAAGATCATCGAGATCGGCGACAAATTATGGCCTCTGCCATTTCCGATCGCGAAGGGCGACGATGGCAAATGGGGCTTCGACACCTATGCCGGGTTTGAGGAGATCATCAATCGTCGCGTCGGCGAGAACGAATTGCAGACCATCGACACGATGCGGGCCTATGTCGACGCTCAAAAGGAATATTCTTCCGCTGACCACGACGGTGACGGCGTTCTTGAATATGCCCAGAAACTGATCAGCAGCGACGGCAAAACCGATGGTCTCTATTGGTCGCCTGATCTTGGGGAGGGGGATAGCCCGGCGGGCAACGCTCTCGAAGACAATGCGGCCCTTGATAAGGCCAAGGCCGGCGAAGGCTATTACGGCTATCGCTATAGGATCATGGACGGCCAGGGGTCGAATATCGCGGGCGGAAAGTTCGATTATGTAATCAACGGCAACATGATCGCAGGATTCGCACTGATCGCCTGGCCGATCCGATATGGCGAAACCGGCGTGCACACCTTCGCAGTGAACGCGAACGGCACGGTCTACCAAGCCGATCTTGGCAGAGAGACCGAAAAGATAGCTGCTGGCATCAGGACCTTCAACCCGGGCGACAATTGGGACGTGACTGCTGATTGAACACGGTCGCTCGTGTTTGGAACCAAGTCCGCTCCACATCGTTGCCGCTTCGTATCTGACAATGATGCAAAGGAGGAAACGATGATTTCCGCAGATCAGATCCGTGAACATATGGAAGTTCGGGCTGCCGACGGCCCCCATGTCGGCACAGTCGATCATCTCGACGGCCCCACGCGCATCAAGCTGACGAAGACCGACTCGGGGGATGGCAAGCACCACTTGATTCCGCTTGATTGGGTCGACCACGTGGACGCCCACGTCCACCTATCGAAGAACGCCAGGGATGTCCGAAGCCAGTGGGCCACCATCAACTGACAGCGGGGAGGCTGCGGCTTGCGTGTCGCAGCCTCGTTAGAAGAGGATGATTGGAGCATGATGTCGTGCGAAAACCGCTCACACTTTTCGGCATCATGCTCTGACAGGAGCCTGCCATGTCGAAGCAATTGAAGAGGGGCGATGAGGTCAGCTGGAATACCAGCCAGGGAAGGACCGAGGGCAGGGTGGTCAAAAAGCAGAGCAGTCCGACGAAGATCAAAGGCCATAGCGTGAAAGCATCGAAGGCCGAGCCGAAACATATCGTCGAGGGCGACACGTCTGGAAAGCGTGCCGTCCACAAACCTGGCGAGCTCAGGAAGCTTTGACGCCGGCGGCCGTTGTTCGAGCAAAAAGGAGATCGATATGCCAGCCAAGTCCAAGGCCCAGCAGAAGGCGGCAGGCGCCGCACTTTCGGCCAAGCGTGGCGAGACGCCCAAGAGCGAACTCAAAGGCGCCTCGAAACAGATGGTCGAATCCATGAGCGAGAAACAGCTCGAGGAATTTGCCTCAACCAAGAGGAAGGGCAAACCTCAGCACGTTTCGAAATGAGAGATGTGGAACCGCCGCTGGCGTGTTACCGCCAAGCTCATGTCGTCATCGACTTCATGGAGAAATCCGCGACCTCATGCGTGTTGGAAAGCGCGTTCAGGATCGCGCGTGCCGACGCGTCGGGGTCCCTGGCGAGCCATCGCAGCTCGAACGTCACCTCGGCGCCGCTATCGGCGGTTCGGTGGCGTGACAGGAAGCCTGCATGGCATCTGAGCGGATTCAGTACTCGCGATAGGTCGGGGATATTGCCGTTCGAGGCGCGGACGACAAGCGTTGCCTTCTGTTCGCAGCGCAGCCATGTGTCCAGCCGCTTCAACGGCGACAGGACGATAAAGCCAACCGCGGTCGCCGCGATGCCGGTCAGGATCTGGCCGCCGCCGAAGCAGAGGCCGACCACCGTCATGAACCACAAGGTCGCCGCCGTCGTGACCCCGGTCAGCATGTCGCCGCGTTTGAGGATCGCTCCGCCGCCGATGAAGCCCACGCCCGTCAGGACACCGAGCGGAAAGCGCAGCACATCCATCTGCGTGAACGAGCCGGGCGTCTTTCCGTATACTGACAGAAGAAGGTTTGCCTGGATCATCGCCAGGCAGGCGGCAAGCGCCACCAGGATCGTGGTCCTGAAGCCTGCCGCATGACCGCCGCGTTCGCGATCGAGGCCGATGAGGCCGCCGGCAACCAATGTCAGAATGATCCGCGTGCCGATATCCCACCAGCTTGGTGTCAGCGGCATGGCATCCGTCAGGAACGAAGACATGTTCCCTTCCCGATCATGTGGTGACTCTCTCGCTTCTCACCGGGCATTCGCTTCTGCTCCAGCCACGTTGCACCAGGATGCACCCGGATGCACCACGGCGCACCGTGGTATAAACGCCGCGCGGCGCAGGACGTTCCGAACGCTCGCAGCCTATGGGGGTAACCGTAAAAGCGGCTGTCGATGGGGCCAGATTGGCGGTTCTTCTGCAGCCGGTGTATGATTCCGACAAAGGCCTGGGGCAAATGCCCATCAGCTACAAGACCTCATCGCACTAAATCGGAGTCCGAGATTGGCCGTCGCTTTCACCAAGGAAGAGAGTTTCGAAACCGCTTCGGAAACCCTGCTGCCCGATCGTCCGATTTCGCCGCATCCGAACCTGGTCACGGAAGCGGGATTGAGGGCTCTGGAATTGCAGGTCCAGCAGGCTCGCGAAGCCTATGATGCCGCAAGCCCCATCGAAGACGTGAACGAACGGCGGCGGCAGACGGCCAATCCCTTGCGTGATCTTCGTTACTTAGCCGCAAGACTTCGCACTGCCCAGCTCATGCCTGCCCCCACGTCAATCGATACCGTCGCCTTCGGCAGCACGGTGACTTTCCGTCGTGACGATGGGCGTGTGCAGACCTATCGCATTGTCGGAGAGGACGAGGCCGATCCGAAGGCCGGGTCCATTTCCTATGTCTCCCCGGTGGCGCGGCTCCTGATGGGCAAGGCTGTTGGGGATATGGTCGAGACAGGGGGCCAGGAACTGGAGATCATCGCCATCGCATAGGAGCATTCGCGTAGAGACCAGCAAGTTCGGCAGCTGCACGGCTTACGTCTGACAAAAGCGCACTCGGTCCCCGAGATGAGTGAAGCGTCAGAGATTGCGTTTCGCGATCTTGATGACCTCACGCGTCAGCTCCGCCAAGCGATCGGCGGCAAGGCGGTTTATCTGCCAATAGAGCGGGACGTCCAACGGCGTATCGGGAACCAGCTCCACCAGCCGTCCCGATAACAGATGCTCGCGGGTCAGCTGGGTCGGGTTCATTCCCCAGCCCATGCCCGAGAGGCTGGCTTCGACGAAACTTTGCGGCGACGGCAGCCAGTGGGTTGGGTAGTCGAGATCGTGTCCGAACATCCGCCGTACCCAGCTGCTTTGCAGCCTGTCCTTCTGATTGAAGGTCAGCGCCGGGGCGCTGCGGATTGCCTCTGATGTCACGCCATGCGGAAAGTGACGTGCGACGAAGTCGGGGGTTGCCGTCGCATGGTATCTGAGAACGCCGAGTGCAAAACGCCGGCATCCGCGGACCGGCTTTTCCACGCTGGTGACGGCTGCGATCACCCGCCCGCGCTGCAGCCATTCGGCTGTGTGGTCCTGATCGTCGACGGCGATGTTCAGCAGATAGGAAGAGCCCCGGGCGAAATTCGACATGGCCTCCACGAACCACGTCCCGAGACTATCGGCATTCGTCGCGATTTGAAGCGTGACCCTTTGACGTGGTTCGTCGGGATCGACGAGGGCCGGCAGTTGCCCGAAGAGTTCTGCTTCGAGCATGCCGACATTCTCCATATGGCGGCAGAGCCATTCTCCCTTTTCCGTCGCCGTGCACGGCGCGCCCCTGACGATGAGGACGACGCCGAGACGTTCCTCGAGCTGCTTCACGCGCTGGGAAATGGCCGAAGGCGTCACGTTCAGCACGGTCGCGGCTCTTTCGAAGCTACCTGTCTGGACAATGGTTGCAACTGCGCGAAGAGCGGGATAGTCGATCATGGATTAGTTTTGCTTAATTGGAGTAAGATGGATTAATTAGCCTAATTCTCCTAATCGCGATAGCGCAACCTCACCGAAATGAGGGGCGTTGGCCGAAGCGATGAATTTTTCGATTTATGGAACCGGCCTGATGATGGGCCTCAGCCTGATTGTCGCAATCGGCGCGCAGAACGCCTTCATCCTCCGCCAGGGCTTGCGCAACGAACATGTCTTCGCCGTCTGCCTCGCATGCGCGGTATCGGATGCCGCGCTGATCGTGCTTGGCGTGACCGGCCTCCAGCAAATCGCCAGGTTCATGCCCTGGCTCGATCCTGTCATGCGCTACGGCGGGGCCGTATTTCTGGTCTGGTATGGGGCAAGAAGCCTCTATTCCGCCTTGCGGTCGTCCGCCGCTCTCACGGCCGGGGAAGCCACAACGTCGAGCTTTCGGCAGACGATCGCGACCTGCCTCGCTCTCACCTGGCTCAACCCGCACGTCTATCTCGACACGGTGGTGTTGCTCGGCACGATATCGACACGATATCCGGGACAGCAGGCTTCTTTTGCAGCAGGCGCGGTGACGGGCTCCTTCCTGTTCTTCTTTTCGCTCGGATATGCCGCTACACGGCTGCGGCCGATCTTCTCGAAGCCCTCATCCTGGCGTTTGCTGGAAACGCTCGTCGCCTTCACGATGTGGGTCATCGCGTTCAAATTGCTGGGCGGGATGTGATCGCAGTTCGGCTGTCAGTCGGTCGCTGCGGCGCAGGGGCGCTCCGGGATGGTCAACTCCATCTCGCGCTGGCAATCTGCCAGCAGATGTGGCGGGAAGCGCCTCAACTCCCGAAGCGCATGCTCATGGTTGGCATCCCTGCGCCTCTGTGCCTTGAATGCGGAAAGGGCCTGTACGATATTCCAGATGCTTGTTTGAGACATGTCGGGCCTCCTTGGCTGCATTTAGCTGCCGACACGCGAAATATCGGGTTCAATTGACATTCAATCAAACAAAATGATATGGGGTTATAAATCAGAAAAATTGAAAGATGCGACGATGAGCATTCCCTTTCGCCGTCCCATTCCGCTGCTTGACAACGATGTATTGCGGACCTTTGTCGCTATCGCCGAGACGGGCAATTTTTCGACCGCCGCCGAGGCGGTCTTCCGCACACCGTCGGCGGTGTCGATGCAGATCAAGAAGCTCGAGGAACAACTCGGCGCGACGCTGTTTCTGCGCGATGCACGCTCGGTATCGCTGACGCGCCACGGCGAGATGTTGCTGTCTTATGCCCGTAACATCCTGGCGCTGTCGAACGAAGCGGTGTCGCGGTTTATCATGCCGGAGCTCAGCGGCGTCGTGCGGCTCGGCGCGCCGGAGGATATCGGCGAACGGCTGCTGCCGAGCATTCTGAAGAGTTTCGCCGAGAGCTATCCCGGCATCATGGTCGACGTGACGATCGACATGAGCATGGGGCTGAAGAAGCGCATGGAGGAGCAACGGCTCGACCTGGCGTTGATCAACTGTGCGACACGGCCGTTCCCGACTGGCGGAGAGGTCGTGTTCCGCGAGCGACTGGTCTGGGCCGGGGCCAAGTGCGGCTCGGCGCATCGCCGCGATCCACTGCCGATCTCGATCTGGGAGGATGGCTGCATCTGGCGCCAGGAAGCGCTCTCGCAGCTCGAACGCAACAAGCGGCATTATCGCGTCGCCTATCTCAGCGGTCACACGATGGCGCAGCGCGCGGCCGTACTTTCCGATCTCGCCATCGCGCCGCTGCCGCTGTCCTATGTCAACGAGGACATGGCGATCCTCGGACCTCAGGAAGGGCTGCCGGAGCTCGGCGCCTTCGATATCCGCCTGCTGACCGCCTCGCAGGTGTCAGGCCCGATCGAGACGGTGGCCGACAGCATTCGCGGCGCCTTTGCCGAGAGAGCGAAGGCCGTCGCCGCCTGAGGCGCCGACTTGGCCAGTGAACCTTTTGGATTGTCGCGCGTTATCGGCGCGGACGGCAATTGTCGCCGTTCGGGGTTGATTTCAAACAAGGATATCCGAGATGACGACAACGGCCAAAATTGCCGCAGCCTTGATGGTTCTGCTTGCCCTTTCTTCCTGCGGCAACACGATCCGCGGCATAGGAAAGGATACGGCAAATACCGTGAACGCCACGCAGGATGCCGGCCGCTCGGTCGACCGCGCCGCGAAGAAGTGACAACGGTTCAGCTTTCTTCCGAGGATTGCCGGATCAGATACTGACCGCGGGATCAGCTATCGGCCGGAGCCGGATCAAATAACCGAGTTCGGATCATCCTAAGGGGTGACCGGGGGATAAGCCTTTTCCAGCCCGCCGGATCGGTCGAGACCGATCCGGAAGGCCTGGTGGGCGGGATGCTGGCTGGAGCGGGCAGTTTCCGTCAGCCGGATCTGCAACCGGTCCGGCGCCTGGGTTCCGAGCCAGAATCCCAAATTTTCGAGCTTCAGCGAGTTCAGGAAACGCGATCCGGCGGCAAGATCGAGATGGCGGCGCAGGCCGTTGAGCAGGTTGTCGTCCTGGGCAGCGTTTTCCATGAGTAGCGCCAGATACGACTTGTCGGTCTCCGATAGCGCGGCGAGCTTTTCCGCAACGGTATCGCGGTCGGGAAAGGGAATCATCAAATCGTCCATGCTTGATCGTGTTTTTGCCGTTATAGGCTCGCCTTGACCTTCTCGGCTACCTCGACTGGCACCCATTTCGTCCACAGACTCTCGTAATTGCGAAGGAAATAGATCGCGGCATCCTCATTGCTTTCGCGGTTTTCGTCCTGCCAGGCGAGCACCTGATTGATCGTCGCATTGTCCCATTTGCGGGTCTTGAGATAGGTCGTGACAGGCCCGGCGCGGCTGGCGAAGGACCTGGTCATCAGTGTGAAGGCGCGCGAGACCGGGTAGGAGTTGAGCTCGGGCCTGGCGCAGCCGGCAACCGCGGTACAGCGGTCCCATTCGCTCTTGTTGTGGCCGACGCCGAAGCTCAGGCGCGTCATGTCGTATTTGCCGAGGATGGCAGTCGGCGCCCAGTAATAACCAAGCCAGCCGATCTTGTTGTCGAAGGCGCGGGCAATCGACGCATCGAGCCGTTCGGGACTGCCGGTCTCGACAAGCTCGAAGCTCTTCTTGTCGGCGGCAAGCGCCTTGAACAGGTTGGTGGTTGATATCTGGCAGCTCCAGTCGGCGGGACAGTTGTAAACTGCGCCCTTAGACGGGTCGTCCTCGGCGGGGAAGAGTTCGGGATGTTTCAGCGCGCCTTCGACCGAGCGGATGTCGGGGTGGGCGTCGGCGATGAATTTCGGTATCCACCAACCCTCGACGGCGCCGTCAGCCAGGATTTCGGCCCCCTGCACCAACCGGCCGCTGTTGACGGCCTGATCGAGCAGGGACCTGACGGAATTGATCCAGTATTCCGAGGCGATGTCGGGGGTGCCTTTCTCATTCATCGAGGCGAAGGTCGGCAGAGTGTCGCCATCGACAATGGCGACCGAACAGCCGTATCCCTTTTCCAGGATGATCTTGTCGAAGCTCGCCGCAATGCCTGCCGAGGCCCATTTCATTTCGGCGATCGAAACGCTGCCGCATTCGGCAGCTTCAGCCGGCGCGACGGTAGAAAGAGCCGCAGCAAAGACGGCCGGAATCAGAAACGTCTTCATCGTCATTCCCCGAATTCTTCTTAGGCGGACGCGCAGGCTCTGAAATCCACCGACAAATCTCTCCGGCACCCGAAGGGACAGTGCCTGCCGGGCGATACGGCAAGACTTTCCGGTTCATGGGCAGGCCATTGTTCAACAATGGCGCATTTTGATGAAGCCTACGCGTTCGCTCGCAGAAATCAACCATCTTCTGCTCATGGTTGCGTGACTAAATTATTGAATTCGAAGAATTTATGTCGGCATCCCGAAAATGGCGCCCTCCGGCGAAATGCACGCTTTTCGCGACCGGCGGCGGATCTTCGACAGAAATTTTGGCAAGAATGTCAAAAAAGATCAAAATTAACATTTGCGTAAGCCTTCAATAACTCTCCGGTAAGAATGTGCCGTTATCAGTTGGGGCGTGGCAGCAATGACCGCCGCTTCTCCGGTTCAGGTAGTGCGTACTGGAGAAAGCGAGCTTCGCCGTGTAAGGGCGAAGACGCCTGAGTTTTCGGCAAACCGCGCAGAGCCAAGGCCATGCGCGGTTTTCGCGTTTGTGTGGGAACTTGCACCGAGTTAAGTCTAGCGCCGGGCCAAGTCTAGCGCCGGGCCAGGTCTTGACCCGGGTCAAGCTTGACCCGAGGTTGCCGCCCATTGTAGGCCTCGCCTGAACGAGAGGCGAATGCGGGCCATCATGGCAAGAGCGATCATGCTGCAGGGAACCGGCTCGGATGTCGGCAAGACGGTTCTGGTTGCGGGCCTTTGCCGGTTGGCGGCCAATCGCGGGCTGACCGTCCGGCCGTTCAAGCCACAGAACATGTCGAACAATGCGGCGGTCGCCGATGATGGCGGCGAGATCGGTCGCGCGCAGTGGCTGCAGTCGTTGGCCGCCCGCGCGCCATCCTCAGTGCACATGAACCCTGTGCTGCTCAAGCCGCAATCGGAAAATGGCAGCCAGATCATCGTGCAGGGCAGGGTATTTGGGCAGGCGAAAGGACGCGATTACCAGCGGCTGAAGCCTCAGTTGCTCGGCGCTGTGCTCGAAAGCTTCGAAAGAGTGGCCGATGGCGCCGATCTCGTCATCGTCGAGGGCGCCGGATCGCCGGCTGAGATCAATCTCAGGTCCGGCGATATCGCCAATATGGGCTTTGCGACGCGCGCCGGCGTGCCGGTCGTGCTTGTCGGCGATATCGACCGCGGCGGCGTCATCGCTTCGCTGGTCGGCACGCATGCGATCCTCGACAGTACCGACCGGGCGATGATCTCGGGCTATATCATCAACAAGTTCCGCGGCGACGTCTCGTTGTTTGACGACGGTATCCGCGCCATCGAAGGTTTTACCGGTTGGCGGTGTTTCGGCGTCGTGCCCTGGCTGAGGGGGGCTGCGCGCCTGCCGGCCGAAGATTCGGCCGTGCTCGAACGGCTGGCGAGGGGCGGGACGGGCGCGCTGAAGATCGCCGTGCCGGTGCTGCCGCGTATCGCCAATTTCGACGATCTCGATCCGCTGAAGACCGAGCCGGACGTCGAGCTGGTCTTCGTGCGATCAGGCGAGCGGATACCTGCCGATGCGAGCCTCGTTGTGCTTCCCGGCTCGAAATCGACGATATCGGATCTCGCCGACTTCCGTGCCCACGGCTGGGATCGAGATCTCCAGGCGCATGTCAGGCGCGGCGGCCGGGTGATCGGCATCTGCGGCGGCTATCAGATGCTCGGCCGCATGGTGCGCGACCCGCTCGGCATCGAGGGCGGGACGCTCGAGATGCCGGGGCTTGGGCTGCTCGACATCGAGACCGAGATGGCATCGGAGAAAACCGTGCGCAACAGCCAGGCCCGCTCGACCGAATACGACACGCCGCTTGCCGGCTACCAGATCCATCTCGGCATCACCCGCGGCCCGGATTGCTATCGGCCTTCGGCGATCATCGACGGCGCGCCCGACGGGGCGATTTCGGCCGACGGCAGGATCATGGGCAGCTATCTGCACGGGCTCTTCGGCAGCGACGCCTATCGCGCCCGACTGCTTCAAAGCTTCGGCCTATCAGGCGAGCCGAGGAATTACCGCGAGAGCGTCGAGCAGGCGCTCGACGACGTCGCCGAGGAATTGGAATGTCATCTCGATCCGCACTGGCTGGCCGGGCTGCTCGGTTAGGCCGCACCTCGAACCGCCGTCGTTCGGCTATTGCCAAATTAGTTGACATTAATTGTCGCGACGGACCCGGCTGAGAGCGACGAAAACTATGAGCGTATTGGATAGATTTTCACTGGCAGGGCAGGTGGCGCTCGTGACCGGCGGCGGGCGTGGTCTGGGCTTCGAGATGGCGCGCGCCCTTGCAGAGGCCGGTGCGCATGTCATCGTCAACGGACGCACGGCGGCGACGTTGGAAGGCGCCGTAGAGACCATCCGTGCCGCGGCCGGCACGGCGGAGGCCGCCGCATTCGACATTGCCGACCGCGAGGCTCAGCGTGCTGTGATGGCCGATATCGACAAGATCCATGGTCGTCTGGATATTCTTATCAACAATGTCGGCGCCCGCGACAGGCGGCCGCTGGCCGAATTCGACGATGATGCTGTTATCGAGCTGCTGCGCACCGACCTGGCGGCGGCCATGACGCTTTCGCGCGACGCTGCCGTGTTGATGAAGCGACGCAATCACGGCCGCGATCGCGGTGACCTCGATCAGCGGCCATGTCGTCATGCCCGGCGATTGCGTCTATCCGGCAGCCAAGCAGGGACTGACCGGACTGATGCGCGGCATGGCGGTCGAGTTCGGCCCGTACGGCATCACCAGCAACGCAATTGCGCCCGGCTGGTTTGCCACCGAGACGAATGCGGCGATGGCTGCGGACGAGGAATTGATGCCCTTCATGCGCCAGCGCATCCCGGTCCAGCGCTGGGGACGGCCGGATGAGATCGCCGGCGCGGCGCTGTTTCTTGCAAGCGCCGCCGCCTCCTTCGTCAACGGCCATGTGCTGACGGTCGGCGGCGGCATGACGGTCAGGATGTAAGCGGCGATTCCCGAAGGTTCGGCGGCGCCAGCGCCTTTTCGCGTCTTCCGCCGATCGGCTGAGGTTTAATGTCGACGTCTTCCGCACGCCTGACAGGCGGGCTGAGTTCGCGTACGAGCTGCTGCAGGCTGCGCTGGTCTTCCGCTCCCGTCTTGTCGTAGATGGCGGCCAGTTGCGATTTCACGGTGCCGTCGGCAACGCCCTGTGCATTTGCGATCTCGGATCGCGTCATGCCTTCGGACACGTAGCCGACCACGCGCCGTTCGGCAGGCGTGAGAGCAAAAAGGGCCGCAACGGCCTCGACGGCCGACTGGATCACCGTTCCCGCCGCGGCGAGGAAGATCGCCGCAGCCGTCCGGCTTTCAAAGCGTCCCCTTTCTGTGCGCCGCTGCAACGGCAGAACATGAGCGACGGCGGGGCGTTCCGCCGAGGCAAGTGGAACATCGATCCCGGCGGCTGCGAGACTGATTTCGTCGCGCGCGCCAAGCGCCACGGCATTGGAAAGGGCGGCGCCTGCATATCCGTAGCGAGCGGCCAGCCGGCCCGAAAGCGAGTGGACAACCTGCTGCTCGCGCAGCCGTGCTTCGGCGGCTTCATTGGCAAAGAGGATTGTCATGTCTTCGGCGACGATGAAGACCGCATGATCGAGGGCGCCGATGACCTCCCTGAGGACGGCGGCTTCGGCGCGCTCCATCTCGAACATGTCGTGGATCGTTACGGCACGGCGGATATGCGGACCGAGCAGCCCGACGATGTCGAAGACGCGTCGTTCGCTCGGTTCGTATTGCCCTGAAATGTTGATCGTCCCGACACGGGTCGGGCGCTTCAGCACGGCCATGTCGATCGAGTTTAGAACCCCATATCTGGCATGAAAGTTCCGGTATAGCGCACCGCTCTTCCAGACGGCTTCGCCATCGGGTCCATAGAGGGAAAACATCCGCTCCAGCGTATCCGGCTGATCGATTTCCATTCGGTGGAGAAGGTGGAAGAACGGCACGTCCTTCGCATGCGCGACGAGGGTGCGGATGGCCTCTGCGTCGTCGCAGGCGATCTGGGCCAGCCGTGCAGACCGCGTGGTGGTGTCGAAGACGGCAAGCGTGGTTAGAAAACCATTCACCTGACCATTGATCAGACGAAGAGCGTTTGGTCAGGCATCCTCCCGGGCCACGCAATCATAAATAGCGCCGATAATTTCCGACAGCTGCTGTTCCATGATCACAATCCTGCATCAGCCCGGCCTGCGCGGTCAATTGTTGCCGGCCGTGGCGCCTTCATTTCCGGGATTTGCGAGTGATTTCATCCCCCACGCGGGAGATGTTTGATCGTGCAGATTTTTTACAACGCACTGTCAGCCGAAATCCAATCGGCTCGGACAACCAGAAATTGGAGGCAATGTTTATGAAAGCGACAAAAGCGCCAATCGCGGCGCCTCTCATTATGGCAGTTCTTCCGGCTGCAGCGCTCGGCGCCGGCCTGCCGGAACAGGTCCGGGAGGCCAATGCGCGATTCCGTGACGTCAACCAGGCCGTCAAGGAAGGCTATTCGCCGATCCCATGCACCAGCGGCATCGATGGCGGCGCGATGGGCATCCACTATGTCAATGCCGACCTCATCAAGAATGAGGCCGTTGATCTCTCCAAGCCGGAGGCCGTGATGTACGAGCCTGACAAAAGGATAAAACAATGCCGCAATTCGTTGTCGAACGAAACATTCCAGGTCTTGGGGACATGGACAAGGAAACCCTGCGCGAGATCTCCGCGAAATCCAACGCCGTCGTGGCCGCCCTCGGCGAACCCTATACCTGGATCACCAGCTATGTGACCGGGGACAAGATGTACTGCGTTCATGAGGCTGAGAGCGCCGAAGCGGTCTATCGGCGCGCTGAAAAGGGTGGCTTTCCGGCGGACCGCGTGACAGAGATCACCACGCTCATCGGCCCTCATTCGGCCGCGCGTTAAGGTCGCGTTCGATAGGGCGTGCCAACCACGCTCTGTCGCTTTTCAATCCGCGCATAGCCCTTTCACCAAACCGATCTCGATTTCGAGGTCTGCGCTTGGGGCGCGGGAGCCGGCCGGCGGACGAGGCGCCGACCGGCTCACAGGGCGCACCGATCTTTGTGATCGGCGCACGACTTCACGGGGACGATCATGAACGAGAAGCTCTTGTCAGGCGGGTTCGAACTGCGACTGCGCAAACCGGTGCTGCGGCTGTTTTCTCCGGCTCCTAGCCTCATGCTGTGGCGACGACGGCGATCGGTGGAAAATCGGCTTGGCGCGTTGTCGGACCACATGCTGAAGGACATTGCGGTGTCGAGAGGCGAGATCCCGTTCGTCGCCTCGCGAGACGGAGACTGGAACAGATTCCGCTAACCGAGCAGCCCTTCAGATATCGAAGTGAGGCCGAACGGTGGAGGAAAAGCACTGGCGCTCCCCGTTGTCATCTATAGATTCCGCATCGCTTCCACTCGCCCAGGAGTGGTATAACGATGCGAAGCAGTCTAATGAATGGGATGCGCGATGTTGCTCTCTTGGCGCTTATCTGCGGCTCTCGATTCTGTGTGGAGGCTCTCAAATTAACGTTCATATTCAGTGGCTTATAGAAAAAGGAATCACAGCCGAGCATATTGGCGAGCTGATAGCGGGATTGTGCGATCGTCTGATCGCGGATGGCTTTCCGATTTGGCGGGGAAGCATTTCGATGCCGTCTATTCATCCGACGTATGGCGGCGTCTCGGCGAATTTCGTGCGAGGCGGTGCGACCACGATCGAGAATGCCGAATATGGCACTGCCGGAGTGCTGAATTTCGAGAAGACCCCGATCTATTTTCTTTTGGGCCGTGGCGAAACGTCAGGTCGCTGGAACATCGCCAAGGGTGAGGGTGTCGATGACTACCCGCAGCTTGCGGAATTCGCGCATGGCGGCGGCACGGATCACCTGGTCAGCCTGCTCGAGTTCCCGAAGGAGGCCGCGCTGCGCGGGGTCAGTCTGTCTCTCACAAGTGACAGGCCGGGCGGATTTTCTGACGATCAACTGGCGATCATGGCGAAGCTCTTCCCGGCGCTGGGGTTGGCTTGCTACCGCATCGCGGCCTCGAAAACCGCTGCGGATATCCTCGCCGTCTATACGGGCGCCAAGACGAGCGCGCGCATCCTCGCAGGCGAGATCCAGAGAGGAAAGGGTGGCTCCATCAATGCTGCGATCCTGCTTGCGGATCTGCGAAACTTTACGGCGTTGACCGAAGTCTATCAGCCAGGCGAAATCGCCGGGTTTCTGGATGAGCATTTCGAGCTGATCGGTCGGCATGTCGAGGAGAATTCCGGTGAGATCCTCAAGTTCATGGGCGACAGCGTGTTGGCGATCTTTCCGACCGATGCCGAAGACCAGCAAAAGGCGTGCATGGCCGCACTGGCTTCCGCGAGGGATATCCTGGAAGCCAACAAGGTGCTGAACGGTCAGCGGAGGAATGATGGAGGTCCTGACATCGGCATCGATGCCGTGCTGCATCTCGGTGAGGTCTTCTATGGAAATATTGGCGCGCGCGGCAGGCTTGATTTCACGGTCATCGGCAGCGCCGTCAACGAGGCCTCGCGGCTTGAAAAGCTCTGCGGCATGCTTGAGCAAGACCTGCTGATGTCGGAGAGCTTCGCGACCACCTGCGCTGTGGCCTGCGAGTATCTGGGTTCGTTTGAATTGCGCGGCGTTTCGAAGCGAGCAGAGGTGTTCAAGCTCGCCGGCCCCGGATCATAGCGGCTCAGATCTCGCCTGACACCTCACGGCGGCGACGGTCGAGTTCTTCGCTGTAGCGGCGCAGCGTATAGCTTTCACTGAGCTGGCCGATCACCTTGCGTTCGATCAGGTTGTTGACGACGGCGAGTGCTTCGCTTTCGCTCTTGTCGAAGATCGCCGCTGCCTGCCTGGCATTCATCTGCGGCTGCAGGAAATCGTTTCGGTAGTGGATGAAATCGGCAAGCGTCTTGCCCTCGTCCTGCACGTCGGTCGGGTTGGCGTAGATCTCCGGCACCAGCACGAGGCCCGCATATTTGTCGCTCTCCTCGACGAGGATGACGCGCTGAGTCGAACCGATCGGGAAGGCCTGCTTGAATTCCTCCAGAGAGATGCCCGTCCTTGCCGTCTTGACGTCGGCGCGCATCAGCTTGTCGACCGTCAGATTGCGGATCCAGCCGACATCATGGGCGCTGCGGATGCTTTCGCCGCGAAGATGAAAGCGCCATGTAGCGAAGGAGTAGCCGAAGGTCGAGCGCACGACGAGCGAGGAGGTGATAACGGCAGCGAGCACCAGTGCCGTGATCGGAAAATCTCCGGTGATTTCGAGGGCCAGGAACGTCATCGTTAGCGGCCCGCCGATGACGGCGACGGCAAGCGAACTCATGCCGACCACGGCATAGATGACCGGCGTCAGCGTCGCATCGGCGAAATAGGGGCCACAATAGGCGAAGAGTTTGCCGAGCAGAGCGCCCATGAACAGCGAGGCGAAGAACAGCCCGCCCCTGAAGCCGGAGCCGATCGAGATCGCCGAGGCGAAGGATTTCAAGAGGAAGAGGCCGATCAGCGTCGGGATTGCCACCTCACGGGAAAGGTTGAGATGCAGCGCGCCGTGGCCGGCCGAGAGTACCTGCGGCGAGATCATCGCCAAGAGCCCGACGATGATGCCGCCGAGTGCCGGGCGGAAGGGCGGGGCGATCGAACTCTTGCGCGCCAGCTCCTCGACAAAGGCGACGCCCTGCATGATCAGGATGCCGACACCGGCGCAGAAAGCGCCGAGCAGCAGCGCCGGGATATAATCTGCCGGCACGACCGAGCCGAAGCTGCCGATATCGATGGTGAAATCGCTGCCGGCAAGCAGCCTTGCGATCAGGGTGGAGACAAGGGCGGAGACGACGACTGGCGTCAGCGAGACGATCGTATAGGTGCCGATGATCAGCTCGAAAGCATAGAAAGCACCGGTCAGCGGCGCGTTAAAGGCGGCGGCGATAGCGCCCGCCGCGCCGCAGCCAACGAGGGTGCGCAGGTCCGAGCGGCGAAGCTGCAGCTTCAGGCCGAATTTCGAGGCGAGGCCGGCGGCAAGCTGGGTATAGCCGGCCTCCAGGCCGACCGAGGCGCCGAAACCGTTGGAGATCAGGTTCTGCACGGCAACGATGATGCTATCCGTCAGGGACAGTCGGCCGCCATGCAGCGCATTGGCTTCGATCGGGTCGACCATCGGCTTCTTGCGCCGTTTCGCCAGCACGAAAAGCAACAGGCCGAGCAGGGCGCCGCCGATGACGGGGGCGGTGAGCAGCAGCATCTTGTTCTCGATCTCGGACGCGCTCAGCCGTTCGCTGTCGGCGATGCCGAAGACCAGCTGATGCAGCTCGTTGGAGACGTAGCTCATGCCGGTGACGGCAAGACCCGAGATGATGCCGACGACGGCGCCCGCCAGCGACAGGCCGACCTCGCTACGGCGGGTCAGCGCCCGCAGGCGTCCCGGATCGAAGAAAACACGCAGCGCGCGGAAACGGCGCCGATCCAATTTCATAAGCATGGCAAGACAACTAGGCAGGGAGAGGCCCGGTCAAGGGCGAAGGCGCAGTCCGCTTGCGACGCAATTGCGGCGAAAACCCGGCGGCTTGGATAAATATTTGTGACGTAAGTCTCTGATAAATGACGATGTTTTAGGTAGAGTAAGTCGTGTTGGAGCGGGCATACCGGCTGGCCGTCAACTGGTCGACCGCCAAGGCAGGTTGACTTCACCCCTGCGCTTGCCTAACCATCCCGATAACGGATGGTCGACTGACCATCCTGACATAACGGATGGTTCCGGATCGGTGTTACGCCCTTCCGGATGAAAAGGGAATGTGACGGGGCGGACCCAAGCCGGGCGCCTTCATCACAGCCGACCCCGCGACTGTAGAGCGGTCAGGGTCTTCCATCCGGCACTAAGCCCTTCCGGCCGGCGGCTTGCAATAATGCAAGCGGGCGGGATGGACGACATGCCGGAAAAGCCACTGGATATGCATGGTGATCAACCGGGGTCGGACGCCTCTCAAGTCTACGAATCGTCCACCTTTTCACTGATGCAGCCGGGAAGGCGAGGATGATCTGCTGGCACGATCAGGGCGACCGGTTTCCGGTCTGCCCCGATCGCGGCCGATAACCGCGAGCCAGGAGACCTGCCATGCGTGCCGGGCGAGAAGCCCACACCTGGGCACTATGCCCGTTGCCAGCACGGAGGTTGTCTTGGCTGAACGATTGAATTCGGCGCGGCCTGGCGCGGCGCGATGGAGGGACGCTTTCCTCTCCTCCCTCATTCCTGTGCTTGTCACAGGAATCCAGTGTGCCCAAGTCCTTGGGCACAGGAGAATCATTTCTCGGCGGCACGGAAACATTCACGGCGCGGACGCGCCGTGGCTGGATTCCCGTGACAAGCACAGGAATGAGGGTGGTGGGTGGCGCCGCGCGATGCCTCCAAGCAGCGCTGCAAGAGGAGCGCTTTCGGCCGCTTATGTCGAATGCTGGGTACCCCCCTCTGTCCTGCCGGACATCTCCCCCACAAGGAGGGAGATCGGCAAGCAGCACGACCGTCGGCCTACATCAATTGTTTGGAGAAAAGCTCTCGGCGATTCAATCTCCCCCTTTGTGGGGGAGATGTCCGGCAGGACAGAGGGGGGTGTCACACCCTCAGTAACCGACACAGATGCACTCGGAGAAAGCCACGGCTACGCACTCTCCCTGAGGGGCGTTTGAATATGACCGCCACCTTCATCCTGGGCGGCGCGCGCTCCGGCAAGTCGCGCTTTGCCGAAGACCTCGTGACGGCTACCGAACTCGACCGCCATTACCTTGCGACTGGCCGCGCTTGGGACGAGGAGATGCAGGCGCGCATCGCCCAACACAAATTCGACCGCGGCCCGTCCTGGACGACGCATGAAGAGCCGCTCGATCTTGTCGGCAAACTCGCCGCCATCGACGGCGAAGGCCGCATCGTGCTGATTGATTGCCTGACGCTCTGGGTCACCAATCTGATGCTGGAGGAGCGTGAGATGGCGGCGGAGTTTGGCGCCCTTGCCGATTTCCTGCCCGCCGCGATGGCGCGCCTCGTTTTCGTTTCCAATGAGGTCGGTCTCGGCATCGTGCCCGACAATCGCATGGCGCGGGATTTTCGCGATCATGCCGGCCGCTTGCACCAATCGATCGCGGCGAAGGCCGCCGAAGTTTATTTCATCGCGGCAGGCCTGTCGCTGAAAATGAAGGGTTAAGTCCATGAACCAGCAGAAGATTCCCGCAACCGTCATCACCGGCTTCCTCGGCGCCGGCAAGACGACGATGATCCGCAATCTGCTCACCAATGCCGGCGGCAAGAAGATTGCGCTGATCATCAACGAATTCGGCGATCTCGGTGTCGACGGCGACGTGCTGAAGGGCTGCGGTGCGGAGAATTGCACCGAGGACGACATCATCGAACTGACCAATGGCTGCATCTGCTGCACCGTCGCCGATGATTTCATTCCGACGATGACCAAGCTGCTCGAGCGCGAACATCGGCCCGACCATATCGTCATCGAGACCTCGGGCCTTGCTTTGCCGCAGCCGCTAGTCGCTGCTTTCAACTGGCCGGACATTCGCACCCAGGTGACCGTCGATGGCGTCATCACGGTGGTCGATAGTGCTGCCGTTGCCGCCGGCCGCTTCGCCGACGATCCTGATGCCGTCGATGCGCGCCGCGCCGAGGATGAATCGCTCGATCACGAAAGCCCGATCGAGGAGCTGTTCGAGGACCAACTCACCTGCGCCGACCTCATCGTGCTCAACAAGACCGACCTGATCGACGCGGCGGGCCTCATCAGGGTGCGTGACGAGGTCGCCTCCCGCACCGTCCGCAAGCCGGTCATGATCGAGGCACGGAACGGCGAGGTGTCGGCCGGCATTCTGCTCGGCCTCGGCATCGGCACGGAGGACGATGTCGCCAATCGCAAGTCGCATCACGAGCTGGAGCACGAGGACGGTGCGCCGCACGACCATGACGAATTCGACAGCTTCGTTGTCGAGCTCGGAGCCATTGCCGATCCCGCTGGCTTCGTCGAAGCGCTGAAGGGTATCATTGCTGCCCATGACGTGCTGCGGCTCAAGGGTTTCGTCGATGTGTCAGGCAAGCCGATGCGCCTGCAGCTCCAGGCCGTCGGCAGCCGCATCGACCATTATTTCGACCGCGCCTGGGCGCCCGGTGAAAAGCGCGGCACGCGCCTCGTCGTCATCGGCCTGCACGAAATGGATCAGGGCGTGGTGAGGGCGGCGATCGAAGCGCTGGCGTAACCCGATGCATCTGCTTCTGGCTCAACAGGGAACGATCGGCGACGGCGAGGAGGCAATCGACCTCGGGCAGACGCCGG
Source organism: Rhizobium leguminosarum (assembly GCF_019798305.1). Lineage (GTDB taxonomy): Bacteria > Pseudomonadota > Alphaproteobacteria > Rhizobiales > Rhizobiaceae > Rhizobium > Rhizobium leguminosarum_U. The sequence continues at coordinate 55,804 of NZ_JAAXDD010000002.1, read as the reverse complement.
GCGACATCCTGTTCCTGTCGGCGGCCGACAGCGAGCTTGCCGCGATCGCCGACGCCCATCGCGATCGCCGGACAGTATCTTCGCTGAGGCTCGCCAGCCTGATGAGCCTCAAGCATCCGATGTCGGTCGATACCTATGTCGAGCGCACGGCGCGGCATGCCAAGCTGATCATCGTCCGCGCACTCGGCGGCGCCAGCTATTTCCACTATGCGCTGGAAGCGCTGCATGCGACTGCCGCCCGCGCCGGTGCGCTGATCGCCGTGCTGCCGGGCGATGCCAGGCCGGATGCGGGGCTGGTACCGTTCTCCAATGTTGATCTGGACGATCTCAACGCGCTCTGGGCCTATCTGATCGAGGGCGGCGATGCCAATACGCAGGCCTTTCTCGACTATGCCGAGGCGATGCTGGCGGATGGCGAAAAGCCTGCGCCGGCGGTGCCGCTGATGAAGGCCGGCATCTGGTGGCCGGGGCGGGGGTTGATTGGGGTTGAGGAGTGGCGGCGGGTTGCTGCGACACCTTCACAGATGTCTTTGGGTGTGGCACCCCCCTCTGTCCTGCCGGACATCTCCCCCACAAGGGGGGAGATCGGCAAGTCGCTTGGGCTTCCTGCACAAGAACCGTTTGAAAATGCCTCAACACCTTCGGCGCATGAGATGGAGCGAGGCCTCTCATCCTTGATCTCCCCCACTGTGGGGGAGATGTCCGGCAGGACAGAGGGGGGTATCTCAAGTTCGGCGGAAGAGGTGGCGTTCGAACCGTCTTCCCCCATCGTCGCCATCAGCTTCTACCGCGCGCTCGTCCAAAGCGGCGAGACCGGGCCGATCGAAGCTCTGATCGAAGAGTTGACGACACTCGGCCTGCGCCCGCTGCCGGTCTTTGCCTATAGCCTCAAGGATCCGGTTTCCACAGGCATTCTCGAAAGCGTATTTTCGGCGCTGAAACCTGATGTCGTCATCAACACGACGGGCTTTGCCGTCTCGGCACCGGGGGCGGACCGGCAGCCGACGGTGCTGGAGGCGAATGAGGCGGTCGTGCTGCAGGCGATCCTGTCGGCCACGTCGAGGGAGGCATGGCTCTCTTCCTCGCAAGGCTTGTCGGCGCGCGATCTCGGCATGAACGTGGCACTGCCTGAAGTCGATGGCCGGGTGCTGGCGCGGGCGATCTCCTTCAAGACGGCGGCGCGCTACGATGCGCTGGTCGAGACGAATATTGTCGCCAGCGAACCGGATGCTGGCCGGGTGCATTATACTGCGGAGCTTGCCGCCAATTGGGCGCGGCTGCGGAAGAGGTCAGCGCGCGACCGGCGCATCGCGCTCATCATGGCGAATTATCCGAACCGGGACGGTCGGCTCGGCAACGGCGTCGGCTTGGATACGCCGGCCGGCACCATCGAGGTGCTTCGCGCCATACGATCGGCAGGTTATCCGGTCGCCGAGATTCCCGCCGACGGCGATGCGCTGATCCGCCACCTGATGGAAGGGCCGACCAATTCCGGTTCCGACGGAAAGATCATCCGCGAAACGCTTTCCCTGAGTCTGTACAACAGCTTCCTGGAATCTCTTCCCAATAAGATTCAGGATGAGGTGAGAGCCCGCTGGGGCAATCCGCAAGACGATCCATATTTTCGCGAGGGCGTCTTCGCCCTGCCTTTCGCGCGTTTCGGCGAGGTACTCGTCGGCATCCAGCCGGCACGCGGCTATAATATCGATCCGAAAGAGAGCTATCATTCGCCGGATCTCGTGCCGCCGCACGGTTATCTCGCCTTCTACGCTTTCCTGCGCCGCGAATTCGGCGCCCATGCCGTCATCCATATGGGCAAGCACGGCAACCTCGAATGGCTGCCGGGCAAGGCGTTGGCGCTGTCGGAAAGCTGTTATCCCGAGGCTATTCTCGGGCCGCTGCCGCACCTTTATCCCTTCATCGTCAACGATCCCGGCGAGGGCACGCAGGCCAAGCGCCGAAGTGCTGCTGTGATCATCGATCATCTGACCCCGCCTTTGACCCGGGCCGAGAGCTATGGGCCGCTGAAGGATATGGAGGCGCTGGTCGACGAATATTACGAGGCGTCTGGCGGCGATCCCCGCCGCATCCGGCTGCTCAGCCGCCAGATCCTCGATCTCGTGACCGATATCGGTCTCGACCGGGATGCCGGTATCGCCAAGGGCGAAAGCGAGGGCGAGGCGCTGAAGAAGCTCGACGCCTATCTCTGCGACCTCAAGGAAATGCAGATCCGCGATGGGCTGCATGTGTTCGGCGTGTCGCCCGAGGGGCGGCTCTTGACGGACCTGACCGTGGCGCTGGCGCGGGTACCGCGTGGGCTGGGTGAGGGTGGGGATGCGAGTCTGCAGCGGGCGATTGCGGCGGATGCGGGAGTGGGCGGCGGCGTGCGGGGGTCACCCCCCTCAGTCCTGCCGGACATCTCCCCCACAAGGGGGGAGATCGGGGATGAAGGGTCTCGCTCCATATCCACGGCCGAAGTTGCGGCATCCTCCAACGTTCTTTTTGCGGGAAACCCAGGCGACTTGCGGATCTCCCCCCTTGTGGGGGAGATGTCCGGCAGGACAGAGGGGGGTGCCTCCATCTTCGACCCTCTCGACTGCAACATGGCCGCTCCTTGGGCCGGTCCGCGTCCTGAGATTCTCGCCGATATCCTCGATGCCCCATGGCGAACGAACGGCGACACGGTCGAGCGCATCGAACTGCTCGCCTCAAAGTTCGTCTCCGGAGAGATAGAGTGCCCGGCCTTCTGGTCCCAAACCGGGTTGGTGCTGTCCGAGATCGAAACCCGCCTCAAGCCTTCCATCCTCGCCTGCGGCCCCGCCGAAATCGAAGCTCTGCTCAAGGGCCTCGACGGCCGCTTTGTCGCGCCCGGACCCTCCGGTGCGCCGACGCGCGGGCGTCCTGACGTACTGCCGACCGGACGGAATTTCTACTCCGTCGACAGCCGTGCGGTGCCGACGCCGGCCGCCTATGAACTCGGCAAGAAATCCGCGGAGCTGCTGGTGCGCCGCTACGTGCAGGATCACGGTGAGTGGCCTGTTTCCTTCGGGCTGACGGCCTGGGGCACGTCGAATATGCGCACCGGCGGCGATGATATCGCCCAAGCCCTGGCGCTGATCGGCGTCAAGCCGCTCTGGGACATGAGCTCGCGCCGTGTCACCGGCTACGAGATCATTCCGCCGGCGATGCTCGGGCGGCCGCGCGTTGATGTGACGCTCCGCATTTCCGGCTTCTTCCGGGATGCCTTTCCCGAGCAGATCGCACTGTTCGACAAGGCGATCCGCGCTGTCGGCGCGCTAGAGGAGGATGCTGCCGGCAATCCCATTGCCGAGCGCATGCGCGGCGAGGCGGCAAGGCTTGGTGCCGCCGGCCTGGACGAAGTCTCGGCAAAGCGCCGGGCGGGCTACCGCGTTTTCGGTTCGAGGCCCGGCGCCTATGGCGCCGGGCTGCAGGCGCTGATCGATGAAAAGGGCTGGGAGCGGCGCGCCGATCTCGCCGAGGCCTATCTCGTCTGGGGCAGCTATGCCTACGGCGCCGGCGAGGAGGGCAGGGCCGAACGCGGCCTGTTCGAGGAGCGGCTGCGCTCGGTGCAGGCCGTGATCCAGAACCAGGACAATCGCGAGCACGACCTGCTCGACAGCGACGACTATTACCAGTTCGAGGGCGGCATGGCCGCCGCCGCCGAGCAGCTCGCCGGCGCGCGCCCTTCGATCTATCATAACGACCATTCCAGGCCGGAAAAGCCGGTGATCCGTTCGTTGGAAGAGGAGATCGGGCGCGTCGTGCGCGGCCGCGTCGTCAATCCGAAGTGGATATCGGGCGTCATGCGCCACGGCTACAAGGGTGCCGCCGAGATCGCTGCCACCGTCGATTATCTCTTCGCCTTCGCAGCAACGACAGGTGCGGTCGGCGAACATCATTTCGAGGCGGTTTACCAGGCTTTCGTTGGCGATCCCGGCGTGCGCGATTTCATGATCGAGAAGAACCCGGCGGCGTTCGACGAGATGAAGGAGCGGCTGCTCGAAGCGATCGACCGTAGCCTCTGGACGCCGCGCAGCAATTCGGCCCGGTTCGACCTGGCTGCTACACAACAGAATGAGGTGACCCAATGAGCGACGAGACCCCTGATAGCGAGATCGCAGGAGGCGGAGTTGGCAAGGACGATGCGCGCCATGCCGAGAAGATGGCGAAGAAGAAGAACGCGCGCGACAAGATCATGGCGACCAAAACGGACGGCAAGGGGCTGATCATCGTCCATACCGGCAAGGGCAAGGGCAAGTCGTCCGCCGCCTTCGGTATGATCTTCCGTCACATCGCCCACGGCAAGCCGTCGGCCGTCGTGCAGTTCATCAAGGGCGCAATGTGGACTGGCGAGCGTGACCTGATCGAGAAGCATTTCTCCGATCTCTGCCAGTTCCACACGATGGGCGAGGGCTTCACCTGGGAAACCCAGGACCGCGCTCGCGATGTCGCGGCAGCGTCGGCCGCCTGGGAAAAGGCCAAGGAGCTGATCCGCGACGAGCGCAATTCCATGGTGCTGCTCGACGAGATCAACATCGCGCTACGCTATGACTATCTCGACGTCAACGATGTCGTCGCTTTCCTGAAGAGCGAGAAGCCCCATATGACGCATGTCGTGCTGACCGGGCGCAACGCCAAGGAGGAACTGATCGAGATCGCCGACCTGGTGACCGAGATGGAACTCGTCAAACACCCCTTCCGCTCCGGCATCAAGGGCCAGCCGGGTGTAGAGTTCTGAACATCAGGATCGGCTCCTGTCGGCAAAGCGCGCCAGCAGCGTTGTGGGCCTCGCGCTCTCCTCTAAACATTCACGTGAGAGAGTGTCCGTTGGAATTTTGGTTGGCTATTCGGCATGGATGAAATCCGATTCGACACCGCTCGGCGCCTCGTGCTCGGGCTCGGCTGCGAGCGTGGCACGCCGGCAGAGGAGATGCTGGCGCTAGCCGAGCAGGCGCTTCGTAGGGCCGGGGTCAGTGGGGAGGCGCTGGCGGCCGTTGCCTCGATCGATAGCCGTAGGAGCGAGCCGGCGGTGCTTGCGGTGGCGGCGCATTTCTCGGTGCCGGCGGTATTCTTTAGCGCCGCACGGCTGGAAGGGGAGACGCCGCGGCTGAAGAACCCGTCGGAGATCGTCTTTGCCCGCGTCGGCTGCCATGGCGTTGCGGAGGCGGCAGCGTTAGCGGCAGCGGGCGCCTCGGCCGAGCTTGCGGTTGCCAAGATCAAATCTGCGCATGCGACGGCGGCATTGGCACAGCGGGTCGCGGAATTCGTATCAAATCAATAAAATAGAGCATGATGTCGTCTGAAAACCGCTCACACTTTTCAGCATCATTCTCTGGCGTTATGGTTGCGCAGTTCGCGGCGCCGCCCGGCTGCTTCACGATTCACATCTAGAGGATATCTCATGCACAAGGTCATCTATGACACTGACCCTGGCGTCGACGACGCCATGGCGCTTCTCTTCCTGCATCGTCATCCCGAAATCGACCTTCTCGGCATCACCACGGTTTTCGGCAACGCCTCGGTCGAGACGACGACGCGCAATGCGCTCTTCCTCAAGCGCGAATGGAATATTCCCGCACCCGTTTCCAAAGGCGCCAGCGTCACCATTGATTCCTCGCGCGCGGAGCGGCCGTGGCCGGCCATGGTGCATGGCGACAACGGCCTCGGTGATATCGACGTGCCCGAGATGATCGACCTGCCGCTCGATCCGCGCCCGGCGCATCGCTTTATCATTGACACGGTCCGCGCCCATCCGGGTGAAGTGCGACTCGTCGCCGTTGGCCGAATGACCAACCTGGCGCTGGCGCTGAAGGAAGATCCCGAGATTGCGACGCTGGCCAAGGACGTCGTCATCATGGGCGGCAATTTCTATGTGCCGGGCAATGTCTCGCCGGTCGCCGAGGCCAATATCCACGGTGATCCTGAGGCTGCCGACATCGTCATGACCGCGCCCTGGAAGGTCGCCGTCATTGGCCTCGACGTCACCGCGATCACCACGATGAGCCGCAGCTATCTCGGCGAGATGGCGGCCAGGGGTGACAAGGCAGTCAAGCAGCTCGACGCACTCTCGCAGTCCTACATCGATTTCTACAAACACGCGGTTGAAGACGGCATGATGGTGCATGATAGCTGCGCCTGCGTCTATGTCGTGGTGCCGGAGCTGTTCTCATCGATATCGGGTGCGGTGCGCGTCGTCTGCGGCGGCATCGCCGACGGTCAGACGATCGTCAGGCCGGACGGCCGGCGTTTTCCGCCGGGCGACTGGGACGGCTTGCCGAGCCAGATCGTCTGCACCGGCATCGAGTCAGAGAAGGTCATCGACCTCATCCGCGACACGCTGCTTGCTGCCTGACCGCTTGGGAGCCGGCTGCGGCGCAGCCGGCTCTGCGACAATACCACAATAATTCATAGTGTTATTCGAAATTCCCGAGGATTTGACTCCGCTTCCTCGCAAAGTGAGTCATGGTCATCTCAGCAACTTCGAGTGAGGCGGTGCTGACGGCGTTGACCTTACCCCTTACGGGGCCTAGATCAGCGGGATGATCAATGCCGCATTCTCCCATCTTCCGGTGCTTGAGCCGGGTAACGTCTGGCTCGTCGGCGCCGGTCCCGGCGATCCCGGCCTTTTGACGCTGCTTGCCGCCAAGGGGCTTTCCGAGGCCGACGTCATCGTCCACGATGCGCTGGTCAACGAGGAATGCCTGGGGCTGACGCGGCCGGAAACGCTGGTGGAATATGCCGGCAAGCGCGGCGGCAAGCCTTCGGCGAAACAGCGCGACATTTCGTTGCGGCTGGTGGAACTGGCGCGCGCCGGCAAGCGGGTGCTGCGGCTGAAGGGCGGCGATCCCTTCGTCTTCGGCCGCGGCGGTGAGGAGGCGCTGACGCTGGTCGAACACAATATCCCCTTCCGCATCGTGCCCGGCATCACCGCCGGTATCGGTGGGCTCGCCTATGCCGGCATTCCGGTGACGCATCGCGACATCAACCATGCCGTGACCTTCCTCACCGGTCATGATTCCTCCGGCATCGTGCCCGACAGAATCAACTGGGAGGCGATCGGCCGCGGTTCGCCCGTCATCGTCATGTACATGGCGATGAAACATATCGCCGAGATCAGCGCCCGCCTGATGGCCGCCGGCCGGCTGCCGTCAGAACCCGTTGCCTTCGTCTGCAATGCCGCCACCGGCCGGCAGCAGGTGCTGGAAACGACGCTTGGAGAGGCGACCGAGGCCGTTGCTGTCTCCGGGCTGGAGCCGCCGGCGGTGGTCGTCGTCGGCGAGGTGGTGCGGCTGAGGGCCTCGCTCGACTGGCTCGGCGCACTCGCTGGACGGCGGCTGCAACCCGATCCGTTTCGCCGGTCCGGCAGGGTGCGAGCATGAGCGGCCTCCTGATCGCAGCCCCTTCCTCCGGTGCCGGCAAGACGACGGTAACGCTCGGGTTGCTCCGAGCGCTTCGCCGGCGCGGCATTGCGGTCGCGCCCGGCAAAGCCGGCCCCGACTATATCGATCCCGCCTTCCATGCGGCGGCGAGTGGCACGCTCTGCCTGAATTTCGATCCCTGGGCGATGCGTGGGGAATTGATCTCGGCCAATGCCGCCCTTCACCGCTCCGGCGACCGCATTCTCGTCATCGAGGCGATGATGGGGCTTTTCGACGGAGCAGCCGACGGGCGGGGCACGGCAGCCGATCTTGCCGCCCAGCTCGGCCTTTCCGTGGTGCTCGTCGTCGACGCCTCGCGCATGTCGCAATCGGTGGCGCCGCTGGTTTCCGGTTTTGCCGGTTTCCGTGCCGATGTCCGCGTTGCCGGCGTCATCCTCAACAAGGTCGGCAGCGACCGCCACGAGGCGATGCTGCGGCAGGCGCTGGAGGCTATCCGCATGCCCGTCATCGCCGTCATCGGCAACGACAAACGGCTTTCCCTGCCGGAGCGCCATCTCGGGCTGGTCCAGGCCGGCGAACATGCCAGGCTCGACGCATTCATCGACCATGCGGCGGATGCGGTCTCCGAGGAATGCAATTTTGAGTTCCTGCTGCGCATCGCAAAGCAGGGGCTCAACCGGCCGTCGGCCGCCAATATCGACCGGTTGCCGCCGCTGGGCGCACGCATCGCCGTGGCCCGCGATGTCGCCTTTGCCTTTTCCTACGAGCATATGCTGCTCGGCTGGCGCCGCCGGGGTGCTGCGATCTCCTTTTTCTCGCCGCTCGCCGACGAGGCGCCGGCTTTGGATGCTGATGCGATCTATCTGCCCGGCGGTTATCCAGAGCTGCATGCCGGACGACTTGCAGAGGCGCAGAATTTCCGCGCCGGCATGCTCGATGCGGCAGCGCGCAACATCCGGATCTATGGCGAGTGCGGCGGCTACATGGTGCTTGGCGACGGGCTGATCGATGCGGAGGGGCAGCGCCACGAAATGCTCGGCCTGCTGCCCGTCGTCACCAGTTATGCGGAGCGAAAGCGCCATCTCGGCTATCGCCGTGTTGTGCCGCTCGACGGCGCCTTCTTCGCGCGGATGATGACGGCCCATGAATTCCACTATTCCAGCGTCGTCTCAGAGGGCGAGGGCAAGCGGCTTTTTCAAGTGCAGGATGCGCTCGGAACCGATCTCGGCATGGCCGGGCTGCGGCGCGAGCAGGTGGCGGGCTCCTACATGCATCTGATCGATCTGGCCGGAGCCTCCGCATGAGCACACCGATCACCCATGGCGGTGGCATCGCCGTGGCCGCCGCCGCGTTCGGCGGCAGCCCGGAAGACTGGCTCGATCTTTCCACAGGCATCAATCCGTGCCCCGTCCCGCTGCCTGACATTCCGGCGCGAGCCTGGCACCGCCTGCCGGACAGGCACCTCGTCGATGAGGCAAGGCGCGCGGCGCGCGACCACTACGGCAGCGGCGAGATTCTGCCACTACCAGTGCCCGGCACACAATCGGTGATCCAGCTTCTGCCACGTCTGGTCGAGGCGGGCAGGCTGGTTGGCGTCACGGGCGAGCGAGTCGATATGACGGACAACAGGATCGCCGTGACGGACGATAGCATCGCCGTGACGGACAACAAGGTTGCCGTGATATCGCCGACCTATGGCGAGTATGCGCGCGCCTTCGCCTCGGCCGGTTTTGCCGTCGATGCGGTCGACGATATTGCTGCGATCGGAGCCGGGCATAGGCTGGCTGTCATCGTCAATCCGAACAATCCTGATGGGCTGGCATGGCGGGCCGAAATGCTGATTGCCCTGCATGGCAGGATGAAGGCAGCAGGCGGGTTTCTTGTCGTCGATGAAGCCTTCGGTGATACCGATCCAGCGCTCAGCCTTGCATCCCGTGCGCCGCAGCTTTCGAACCTCATCATATTCCGCTCCTTTGGCAAGTTCTTTGGACTTGCCGGCCTCCGGCTCGGTTTTGCGATTGCGCGCGGCGATATTCTCGCGCGTTTCGAAGACTGGCTCGGACCTTGGGCGGTCTCCGGACCGGCCCTTTCGATTGCAGGTTCGCTGCTGCGATCGGACGTTTCTGCTATCCGCAGCCGCATCAATGAACGTTGCACCGGCCTGCATGCAATGCTGAACGGCGCGGGGTTGCGGATGGCTGGAGGAACGGCACTCTTCACCCTTGTCGCCGATGCGAGAGCCGGCGACATTTACACGCATCTCTGCCGCCATCATATTCTCGTCCGCAAGTTCGACTATGCGCCGAATTGGCTGCGTTTCGGGCTGACGCCCGATCCGGCGGCAGACAGGCGGCTTGGCGAAGCCCTTCAGAGATTTGAGCGATGACGATCGACGAAAACCTTCTCGTACTGCTTCTGGCGCTGCTGCTCGACCGGATCGCCGGCGATCCGCAATGGCTGTGGTCGCGGATGCCGCATCCCGTCGTCGTCTTCGGCGCGGCAATCTCCTATGCCGACCGGCAGCTCAACCCAGCAAGCCTCTCGGGCTCGCAACGCCGAATGAACGGTATCGCCGCCATCGTGGGGCTGCTTCTTTTGACGCTGGCCGCAGGCTTCGCGTTCAACCGGTTCTTCGCGCTGTTTGGCCTTGTCGGCATCTTGCTGGAGACCGGGCTGGTGGCGATCTTCCTGGCGCAGAAAAGCCTTGCCGATCACGTCGCGGCCGTCGTCGTCGCGCTACGCGACGAGGGGCTTGCCGGTGGGCAGGCCGCCGTCTCCCGCATCGTCGGACGCGATCCCGAGACGCTGGACGAGCCAGCCGTCTGCCGCGCGGCGATTGAAAGCCTCGCCGAGAATTTCTCCGACGGCGTCGTCGCGCCGGCGCTCTGGTATGCCGTCTTCGGCCTGCCGGGGCTCTTCGCCTACAAGATGCTGAACACGGCGGATTCGATGATCGGCCATAAGTCGGAAAAATACATCGACTTCGGCTGGGCTGCCGCCCGACTCGACGATGTCGCCAACTGGCCGGCCGCGCGCCTCTCCATCCTGCTGATTGCCGCCGGCGCCTGGATCCGGCGGGGAACAAGCGCCGGCCGTGAGGCGATACGCGTGGCGATGCGCGACGGGGCCCTGCACCGCTCGCCGAATTCCGGCCGGCCGGAGGCGGCCATGGCGGGGGCGCTGAACGTCCAACTCGCCGGGCCGCGCATCTATGGCGGCGTCATCGTGCGCGAACCGATGATCAACGACACCGGCCGCGACATGGCGACGTCGGGCGACATCGAGGACGGCGTATCGGTATTCTACGCCGGTTGCATGGTACTCGCCGGGGTCACCTTCGGGCTGTTTTTGTGTTTTCTGTAGTTTGATCCATGGGGCGGGATGTAGGGTTGTGCCGCGGCACCCCCCCTCTGCCCTGCCGGGCATCTCCCCCACAAGGAGGGAGATCGGCAGGAGGTTGGATCGTCGGTCACTTTCTGCCGGCAGAGAATGGCAATGCCGTCGTTGTTTGGGGAAACCGTTGCGCCCAGCCAGTCTCCCCACCTGTGGGGGAGATGCCCGGCAGGGCAGAGGGGGCGACACGGCACACCCAAGCTGCCCGGTAGACAGCTCCCACTCAAACGTTTATTCCGACCGCCTCATATCTCCATCAGACCGGAAGCAGAGCGATGACAGTTCAGGTTGAATTACCGTGCCCGAAGTGCAAGAGCACCAAGATGAAGTTCGAGCGGCCCGAGATCCGGGAGACCGACATCATCACCTGTGCGGCCTGCGGGCATAATCTCGGCACGATGGCCTCGATCCGCGAGAAGATGAACAAGGCCTACCAAGGGCTCAAGAAACCTTCGGCGGCGCGCAAACTCCAGTGAGGCAGGTGCCGCTATCTTCCGGCGCCAGCTCCCGCTTTGGCTCGTTAAAATTGTGATTACCATTCGGATTAAAGCAATATAATAAGTATTGCCGTAGTCTCTCTTTCGTGAGAGCGCAATTAAGCTGCGCGAGTTCGAAGAGGGGTTATGATGAAGACGATTTTGGCGGCTGCGGCCGCAAATTTATTGCTGCAGTTTTCTCCCGTTGCCGCTCAGGCAGCAACGCTGGTCGCCAATATTAGCATCGGCAAGCAGATGATGACCGTTTCCGAGAACGGCTTTGTCAAGTATCGCTGGAAGGTCTCAACCGCGCGCAACGGCTATGTCACGCCGACCGGTTCGTGGAGCGCCAAGTGGCTGTCGCGCGATCATCGCTCGCGCAAATACGACAATGCGCCGATGCCGTTTGCGGTTTTCTTCAACGGCGGTTACGCTGTTCACGCCACCTTCGATTTGAAGCGTCTGGGCAGGCCAGCCTCGCATGGCTGCGTTCGCCTGCATCCCGATAATGCCGCCCAGTTCTTCTCGCTGGCGCGACAGGCTGGCCTCGCCAATACCCGCGTCGTGATCACGCGCTGATCCCGGATCAGCGCCTGACCCCGATATTCGCAGTTGATTCCGCTCTATGCGCTGATCATTCGCTCCAGCTCATCCATGTCGGGCACGATGATATGTCGGAAGTTCTCGATGCGAATGACGCCGCTCTTGCGCAGCCTGGTCATCTGGCGGCTGACGGTTTCGATCGTCATCCCGAGAAAATCGGCGATCTCGGCGCGGGACAGCGGCAGTTCGAAATCGGTGCTCGTGGCGGTCTGCGGTTCGGCGTGTGTGGCGATCAGGTAAAGCAGGCTTGCGACTTTCTCGCCTGCGGTGCGCCGGCCGAGGGTCAGCATCCATTCGCGCGCGGCGTCCAGCTCCTTTAGCGCCTGATCGTGCAGTCTGCGCTGCAGTTCCGGCGCCTCCGATATCATCCGGTCGAGCAGGTTGCGCGGGAAGACGCAGATTTCAGCATCGGTCGCAGCCTCGGCCGACAGCGTGCTTTCGCGCACGAATGGCCTGCCGACGAAATCGGGGGCGAATTGCAGGCCGACGATTTGCTGGCGCCCGTCCGGCATCACCTTGCAGAGCTTCACCACCCCGCGCATGATGTTCGAATAAAAAGAGCTTTCCGCCCCTTGAGCGATGATCTCGCTGCCGGCGTCGACCGTGCGGCGCAGCGAGTGGCGGCCGAGCTCCCGGAGCTGGCTGCTGGACAAGGCGCCGCAGACGACGCCGTGCCGCGCCTGGCAGGAACGACAGGCGACGAGAGTGCCGGCGTCAAGAACCTCACTGCGTGCAACGTCCATATCGTGATTCCTTCGAAATCCGCGCATGCCGGGCGTAGCTGCGCATGCCGGCATGTTGGGTATACCCTAGACGATTACGCCGCGATTGCGGGTTCGGCTATCCCGATTTCTTCCAGCGCGGCTTGATCATTATCAATTTCGCCGGGATCGCGATTTGATCCAGATCAAAGTTTCCGTGCCATTGCTGTTGTTGAAGCGCCTGCGTCGACCCCAGACCGTCCGCGGCTATGATTCGGACGGCTTCTTCGCCCCGTCGGCGGGGCGGGCTTTCTAAAGCGGCATCGCCTCGCGCCCTGGTGATGGCAAATGCCGGCATTCCATTGCTGTTTAGGCAACACCAGCCGGCAAATTGCCGCAACGCCGGGACGAAAGCATTGGCTTTTGAAATGGATTTGCCTATGAGGGGGTTTAAATCGTCATTTCATGAGGTACAGCGCGTGACCGCTACATTCGATAAAGTTGCCGACATTATTGCAGAAACCAGCGAGATCGACCGCGCGACGATCACGCCGGAGAGCCATACGATCGACGACCTCGGTATCGACAGCCTTGATTTCCTCGACATCGTCTTTGCGATCGACAAGGAATTCGGCATCAAGATCCCGCTCGAAAAGTGGACGCAGGAAGTCAACGAAGGCAAGGTTTCCACCGAAGAATACTTCGTGCTGAAGAATCTCTGCGCCAAGATCGACGAGCTCAAAGCAGCCAAGGCCTGAGCGACATTACCGTCTTTTTTGAACGCCCTGCCGCCCTGAATATGGCGGCCGGGCGGTTTCGTTCCTAACTAGTGCATGCCGCCCAAAAGTGCGCAGCGGTTTTGGGACAACGGCATGCATAAAAACAAAGACCTAAAGTGCGAACCAGACGCGCTTTAGGCGTCACCGGCGGGCGGATCTGGCCTGTCGGGCCGGAGGATCCGAATGCTGCTGGAATATTTCCAGATGATTGACCGCGTCGAAGCGGTGGACCTGAAGAAGGGCACGCTTAAGGCGCGATCCGTCGTGCCGGCCAAGAGCCCCGTCTTCGAGGGTCATTTTCCCGGCCTGCCGCTCGTTCCCGGCGTGCTGCTGATCGAGACCATGGCGCAGGCCTCCGGCATGCTGGTGCTTGCCGTCACCAATTTTGCCGCCATGCCCTTCCTGATGACAGTCGACGGCGCCAAGATGCGCACATTCGTCGAACCGGAAGCCGTGCTCGACATCGAGGCGGTGCTCGAGCATGACGGTTCTGGTTTCGCAGTCACCAAGGCTAAGATCACCAGCGGCGGCAAGAAGGTCTGCGATGCGCAGCTGAAACTGCGCACCATGCCGTTTTCCGAGGTGCCGCTCGGCGACATCGTGAAGAAACGTGCCGGCGAGATCGGGCTTCTCGAAGCGATCGCGGCGCAGGGAGTGATTGGATGAGCAAGGCTGCAAACGACGTCGTCATCTCGGGCATCGGCATCGTCACCTGTCAGGGCGTCGGCAAGGATGCGCATATCGCGCTGCTTTCGGCTGCCAGTGCGCCGAAAGCGATCGTCGAGACCGAAAAGTTCAAGCCCTATCCGGTGCATTCGCTACCCGAGATCGACTGGTCGCAGCAGATTGCCAAACGCGGCGACCAGCGCCAGATGGAGAACTGGCAGCGCATCGGCGTTTTCGCCGCCGGCCTAGCGCTCGACGATGCCGGCTTCAAGGACGATATCGAGGCCTGCGGCACGATGGACATGATCGTGGCAGCCGGCGGCGGCGAGCGCGATATCAATGTCGACACACTGATCGTCGATGAGGCGCTGAAGCGCAATGACCGCGAATTGCTGCTCAACGAGAAGCTGACGACCGAGCTGAGGCCGACGTTGTTCCTCGCCCAGCTTTCCAACCTGCTCGCCGGCAATATCTCGATCGTGCACAAGGTTACCGGCTCGTCGCGCACCTTCATGGGCGAGGAAGCAGCCGGCATATCCGCCGTCGAGACCGCCTTTTACCGTATCAAGTCAGGCGAATCCTCGCATGCGCTTGTTGGAGGCGCCTTCGCGGCCGAACGGCCGGACATGATCCTGCTCACCGAGGCGATCGGCGCCCATGCGCGCGGCGACTGGGTGCCGCTCTGGTCGCGCAAGTCGAGCGACGGCGGCGGCATGATCACCGGTTCGGCAGGCGCCTTCCTGGTGCTCGAATCGCGCAAACATGCTAGCGCCCGCGGCGCCCATATCTATGCCGTCATAGACGCGGTCGAGGGTGATCGCGGCAACCGCAATTCCGGCAATCTCGAAGTCCGGCTGGAGCGGCTTTTGGCACCGGCTGCCGGGCTTGCCACTGAGAGCACGGCGATCTTTTCCGGATCGACCGGCATGCACGATCTGGCCGCCCGCGAGCGGGCGGTGCTCGAACATCAATTGCCGGACGTTGCGATCCGTGGCTTCGGCGGCGTTACCGGCCACACGATCGAGACGCAGTTCACGCTGGGTCTGGCGCTCGCAGCCCTAGCCGTCGATGGCAAGGCCAAGGTTCCACCTTTCGATGCCGCCCATGAGGCGCCGATGCGGGCAGGCGCCACCGCCGCCGTCGTGACCACGGTCGGACACCAGCGCGGCGAGGGCGTTGCCGTTCTTTCCGCAGATGCGTGAGGAGTGAGAGATATGACAGCTTCCGTTTATAGAGATCACCTCGGCCGGCCGATCGTGGCTGTTACCGGCATGGGCATCATCACCTCGCTCGGCCAGGGCCTCAGCGACAACTGGGCAGCGCTTTCGTCAGGCACGTCCGGCATCCACGAGATCAACCGCTTCCCGACCGAGGGCCTGTCTACGCGGATCGCCGGCACCGTCGATTTCATCGGAATTCCGGTGCCGAACGCCGTCGAGCGCTCCTATGCCTTTGCCCGCGAAACGACGATCGAGGCGCTCGCCGATGCCGGCCTTTCCGGCGATTTCAATGGCCCGCTATTCCTCGCCGCTCCGCCGATCGAGCCAGAGTGGAGCGCGCGCTTCGAACTTGCCGATCGTTCGCCGGCCTCCGACCATCCGGGTGACGCCTACGAGCGCTTCCTGACGGCGCTGCGCCAGCGTCCGGACCCGGCCTTCCATGAAGCAGCCCTGTTCGGCGCGATTTCCGAGCGCCTTGCCGACCGGTTCGGCACCCGCGGCCTGCCCGTCACGCTGTCGACCGCCTGCGCCTCCGGCGTCACGGCGATCCAGCTCGGCATCGAGGCAATCCGCCAGGGCCGCACGGATCGCGCGCTGACGGTCGCGACCGACGGGTCGCTTAGTGCCGAAGCGCTGATCCGCTTCTCGCTGCTCTCAGCCCTTTCGACGCAGAACGATCCGCCGACCAAGGCTTCCAAGCCATTCAGCAAGGATCGTGACGGCTTCGTCATCGCCGAAGGTGCGGCGACCCTGGTGCTGGAATCGCTGGAATCAGCAGTCGCCCGCGGCGCCAAGGTACTCGGCATCATGAAGGGCGCCGGCGACAAAGCCGACAGCTTCCACCGCACCCGGTCCTCGCCCGATGGTGGCCCGGCGATCGCAACGATCCGCGCGGCGCTTGCCGATGCCGGCATCGACGAGAGCGGCATCGGCTACATCAATGCGCACGGCACCTCGACGCCGGAGAACGACAAAATGGAATATGGGGCGATGTCGGCCGTCTTCGGCGAACGGATCGTCGGCATTCCGGTTTCGTCGAACAAGTCGATGATCGGCCACACTCTGACGGCGGCGGGCGCCGTCGAGGCGGTGTTCTCGCTGCAGACGATGTTGACCGGAACGCTGCCGCCAACCATCAACTACAACAACCCCGATCCGTCGATCGTTCTCGATGTCGTGCCGAACAAGAAGCGGGAAGCTCAGGTTTCAGCGGTGCTTTCCAACTCCTTCGGCTTCGGCGGGCAGAATGCCAGCCTTGTCATGGCGCTCGAACCGGCTTAAGCGGTTCCCGACAATTTTTATGACAAGAAGAACGCCTTTCAAGGCGAAGGATATTGCCATGCGCGCTTTGCAACTGATCGACGACCGCAAGCTTGAGATCACCGATCTGCCGGAACCGGACGCTCCTGGTGCCGGCGAGGTGACACTGCGCGTCAAGGCGGTGGCGCTCAACCATATCGACGTCTGGGGCTGGCGCGGCATGGCGTTTGCCAAGCGCAAGATGCCGCTGGTTATCGGTGCGGAAGCTTCCGGCGTTGTCGAAGCGATCGGACCCGGCGTGGCGAACGTGCTGCCCGGCCAGCTGGTGGCGATCTATGGCGCGCGCACCTGTGGCCTCTGCCGCCCCTGCCGCGAAGGCCGCGACAATCTCTGCGAACATGTCTCCGGCGTGCACGGCTTCCATCTCGACGGCTTTGCGCAGGAGAAGGTCAACCTGCCGGCGCGCCTATTGGTGCCTGCCCCTCCCGGTGTCGATGCGATCGGCGCGGCGCTTGCTCCGGTCACTTTCGGCACGGTCGAGCACATGCTGTTCGACAACGCCAAGCTTGAGCCGGGTGAAACGATCCTCGTCCATGCCGGCGGCTCCGGCATCGGCACGGCTGCGATCCAGCTTGCCAAGAAGATCGGGTGCACCGTCATCACCACGGTCGGTTCGGACGACAAGATCGAAAAGGCAAAGGCGCTCGGCGCCGATCACGTCATCAACTACCGCACCGAGCGTTTCGAAGGCGTGGTGCGCAAACTCACCAAGAAGAAGGGCGTCGACGTCGTCTTCGAACATGTCGGCAAGGACACCTGGGCAGGCTCGATGCTCTGCATGAAGCGCGGCGGACGCCTCGTCACCTGCGGCTCGACCTCGGGTGTTTCCACAGAGATGAACCTGATGATGCTGTTCCAGCAGCAGCTGAAGCTCTTCGGCTCCTTCGGCTGCCGCATGGAGAACATGGCGGATGCGATGCAGAAGATGGGCCGCGGGCTCGTCCATCCCGTCATCGATACCGAGGTCAGCTTCAGCGATATCGATCGGGCGCTGGAGCGGATGGAATCGCGCCAGATCTTCGGCAAGATCATCCTGAAGATGGATTGACCGCGTGAAGCTGTTCATCACCCGGATCGTTCTGGCGCTCAGGAATTTCCAGCAATGGCTGGTGGCTCAGGTGATGTTCGGCTTCCTGAATTTCCTGAAGCTGTTTCCGGCCGATGGCGCGATCCGCTTCGCCGACAGGATGATGCGCCGCCTCGGCCGGCTGACCAGCCGCCACAGACTGATGCTGACCAATCTGCGCAATGCCTTCCCTGAGAAGAGCGAGGCCGAGATCGGGGAGATCGCGCTCGCCAGCTGGGGCAATATGGGCCGGCTTGCGGCCGAATACGTCTTCCTCGACCAGCTGTTCGACTATGATCCCGAAAAGTCGGAGCCGGGCAGGGTGGAGGTTTCGGGCGTCCCGATCTTCCTCGACCTGCGCGACAATCCGCGCCCCTTCATCGTCTTTACCGGCCATACCGCCAATTTCGAGCTGCTTCCGGTGGCGGGTGCCGCCTTCGGGCTCACCGTGACCGTGCTCTTTCGGCCGCCGAACAATCCTTATGTCGCCAGGAAGGTGTTCGACTTCAGAAGCGCCCGCATGGGCAGGCTGGTGCCGTCGCATGCCGGCTCCTCCTTCGCGCTTGCCCGTCAGCTCGAAGCAGGACAGGGCGTGGGCGTGCTGGTCGACCAGAAATTCCGGAAAGGGCTGAAGGGCACCTTCTTCGGACGCGAGGTCAAGACCAATCCTCTGCTGCCGAAGTTGGTGCGCCAGTTCGACTGCGAGGTCTATCCGGCGCGCTGCATCCGTCTGCCCGGAAATCGCTACCGGCTGGAAATCGAGCCGCGGCTGGACATGCCGCGCGACGCTAAAGGCAATCTCGACCTGCCGGCCGCGGCCCAGCTGCTCAACGACAAGGTGGAAAGCTGGGTGCGGGAATATCCGGAACAGTGGCTCTGGTATCACGACCGCTGGCAGATCAAACAGACGCTCGCGCCTTAGAATAGGATGATCTAAAATAATAGTTGGAGCGTGATGTCGCGCGAAAACCGCTCACACTTTCGGCATCATGCTGCAAAAACGTCCACCCTCATTTATCAGCGGTGAAAAGCGGCAGGTGCTCTCGGGTTGAAACTGAGGGCACTTCATGTTACCCGTCACCACCAAGACGCGAATAATGTCTACCGGAAGGCGCATTTTTGGGAAATGCAGCCATGTGAGGTTTCGGACTCGTCTCTTGGGACAATGGGAGTGGTGGCGTCTTGCTGGAGCTTTTTCGAGCTTTTTCCTTGCGTTGCGTGCAAATCGAGGTAGCCATACGCTTGGGCGACGACCAGCGCGTCACGGCGCTCGACCGCCATGTCGAGCCGCTGGTCGAGGCAATCCTCGCCTGCAGGGCAGTCAATCTGCTCGAAGTCTACATGCAACTGCAGTTTGTGAGCCACCTGATTAGCCAGGATGCCGACGACAGCGCCAGCGTTACGGAGCACACGTCGGTGCTTTCCTATCTGCTCGACCGCTATTTCGGGGCGCATGGGCCGGACTGGCGCGTGCCTTCGCCGCAGGATGTGCGCATCGAGCCGCCGCCCGCCTATGTGCCTGATACCGACAATGGCCAGTTCCTCAACGCGGTAATCCTCGAAAGCCTGCCGGATCGCGTGGCGGTGCTGACCAGGGACTATCGCTACCTCTATTCCAATCCGGCCAACAGCGCCCATCTCAACAGGAAGCCGATGGAGCTCATCGGCCGCCACCTTTCCGAGTTCATCGGCGAGGAGCGGTTTGCCGAATGCGCCAAGCACAAGCTCGACGCCTGTTTTGCCGGTGACCAGATCGACTATACCTATGAGCGCCCAAACGGCAGCGGCGGGTCGCGGCAGGTGCGCTGTCGCATGTCGCCGCTGCGCGATGCGGGCGGCACGGTGATCGGCGCCGTGCTCGTCATGGAAGATCTCGATCGGCTGTCGCAGGCTGCCTGATCCCGGTCGGCGGCCTAAGGCAGCCTGACCAACTCGGCTGCCTTAGACAGTCTGGTTAGGCAGCCGCCCAGACGGCGAGCTCGTAACCGTCGCGGTCGAGGAAGTGGAAGCGACGGCCGCCGGGGAAATCGGTGATCGGCCTGCAGATCGTGCCGCCGGCTCTTTCGACTGAGGTCAGCACTTCTTCCAGATCATTGGCATAGACGACGACCAGCGGGCCGCCCCCCGTTCGCACCGGTCCGAAATCGGTAAAGCCTCCCTTCAGCCGGCCATCGTCGAATTCGCAATAGTTCGGGCCGTAATCGGTGAAACGCCAGCCGAAGGCCGAGCCGTAAAAGGCTTTGGCGGCAGCGATGTCGGCGACGTTGAATTCGACATAGTCGATACGGCGATCGTGGTTTTCTGTCTTCTCGGCCATCTATCTCTCCATCAGGGCTTTCAGCATGGCGAGATCCTTCTCGACATGGGCGGCATCGGCGGAAAACTGCGCGTCGGTCATGCCGGGCAGACGCAGCAGCGTGAACATGACCTCGCAGCCATCGCCGTTCGGCACGATGCGCAAGGCATTATAAACCCTGAGGCCGGATTCGATCGTTACCGTATGGTCGATCACGCCGAATTCATTGGCAGGCACGAAGCTCACCTTGACGCTGCCAAGAGTGCCGTGGGCAATCCAGTCGGCGCCGTGCGGTTCGAGGCCGGTCGCAAGGCCGGAAGCCCAGAGCGGCATGTTCTCCGGTTTGCCGGCGAAATCATAGACGTCGCGCCAGTCGCGCTCGATCGACAGGTGGATGATTTTCGCGGGCATTGTCGTCATCGGCTGCAGGTCCCTGTCATTTGGTTTCGTCAGAATAACAGACCTGCCGGCAGCGTCTTGAACAAAACGGTCAGTCGGCTCTTTGCCGCCGCATGCTGAGCTGGTCGAGAATGACCGCGGGCGTCAGCGTCGAGAGTTCGCCGACCTCGCGCGTCATGTGGGGCTGGTCGGCAAAGCCCGCTTCGAGCGCAAGGCGGGCAAGCGGCATCGTGTCCGACCTGCGGCAGATGTCGAGGAAACCCTGGAACCGGCGGATCCGTTCCAGCGTCTTTGCGCCATAGCCGAAATGGTGGTGGCAGCGGCGGCGCAGCTGCCTTTCGCTCGTGCCGAGCCTGTCGAGCAGGCCGGATGCCGGGCGACCGCTGTTGGCGGCGGCGAAGATCACGGCAGCCTCTCGGGCGGGCTCTTCCTCATGGCGCGCGGCCTCTTCGAGCAAGCGGCCAAACAGCGCCGTGGCGGCTGAGGGGTCGGGACAATCCGCAAGCCGCGCCTCGAATTCGGCAGTGTCCTTCCGGCCGATGTCATCGAGGCGTACCGAGCAGCCGACCAGCGCAGAGAGCGGCGTCTTCAGCCAGGATGCTGCGGCGCCGGGCGCAAAACGTGCGCCTATGACAGTCGCGCCCGGCCGAATGACGGGAAAGGCCGCCGTCCTGTCGGGACCGGCGACAACGAGCCGGCCGTCGATCCAGAGGAGATCGCAATAACCGTCCGGCACGATCGCCACCATTGCCGGCGGTCCGTCATGGAGCGCATGCGACCAGAGGCGGCTGAAATGGCGTCGCAGCGTCGGCGGCGGCATAGACTCACGATAGCAGCCGGCGCGGGCCGCCAGGAGAGCCGTCTCTTTTCGTTTTCCCAATGCCAATGCGATATCTCCCGAGGCACTGATGATACCATGAGATAGGGCATTGCGGGCGGGACGCGCGAAAAACTTGCGGCTTCGCATTAAGCGGCAGCTGGTGGGTTGTCGGACAAGCGGGGATATTGCAAGCCTCATTTCATTGGCTTTTGCGAACCGATTAGACCCTTGCGAGACTTGCCGTTTGACCGAGACAGTGCCACAACACCGGTCCAAATGACACATCGGAGGTTTGTCGTGGAAAAGGCAGAAATCGGACTGATCGGCCTTGCGGTCATGGGCTCCAACCTGGCGCTCAACATCGCGGAGAAAGGCAATAAAATCGCGGTGTTCAACCGCACGCCGGAGAAAACCGACGAATTCTACGAAAGCGCCGGCGATCTGAAGAAGCAGATTATTCCCTGCAAAACCATCGAAGAGTTCGTCGATGCGATCCGGCCACCGCGTCCGATCATCATCATGATCAAGGCGGGCGAGCCCGTCGACCAGCAGATGGAGCTGCTGCGCCCGCATCTCTCCAAGGGCGACATCATGATCGATGCCGGCAACGCCAATTTCCGCGACACCGTCGCCCGCTTCGACCGGCTGAAGAATACCGATCTGACCTTCATCGGCATGGGTGTTTCCGGCGGCGAAGAAGGTGCGCGCCATGGCCCGTCAATCATGGTCGGCGGCACCGAAGAGTCCTGGAGGCGCGTCGAGAAGGTGCTGACCTCGATTGCCGCCCGCTACAATGACGAGCCCTGCGTCGCCTGGCTTGGCAATGACGGCGCCGGCCATTTCGTCAAGACCATCCACAACGGCATCGAATATGCAGACATGCAGATGATCGCCGAAATCTACGGCATCCTGCGCGACGGCCTCGGCAAGAGCGCCTCCGAAATCTCCGGCATCTTCGGCGAATGGAACAAGGGCCGGCTGAACTCCTACCTGATCGAAATCTCCGAGAAGGTGCTTGCGGCCACCGATCCGGTCTCCGGCGGACCGATGGTCGACATGATCCTCGACAAGGCCGGCCAGAAGGGTACCGGCAAGTGGTCGGCGATCGAGGCGCAGAACATGGGTATTCCGGCAACGGCGATCGAAGCCGCGGTCGCCGCCCGCAGCCTCTCCTCGATGAAGTCGCAGCGCGAAGCCGCCGAAAAGATCTTCGGCACGCAGGCTGTGTCCTTCCCGATCGCTTACGGCCCCGCGCTGAACAAGGATCTGGAACTGGCGTTGTTTGCCGCCAAGATCGGTGCCTATGCGCAGGGCTTCGCGGTGATGGCGGAAGCTTCGCGCGAGTTCAACTGGTCGCTTCCGATGCCGACCATCGCCCGGATCTGGCGCGCCGGCTGCATCATCCGCTCGCAGTTCCTCGACGAGATCACCTCGGCCTTCACCAAGGCGCCTGACGCTGCCAACCTGATCGTCACGCCTGCCTTCTCCGACATGGTCAAGGAATCGATCCCGGCGCTGCGCCGCGTCGCCGGCGCCGCGATTGCCGCTGGCCTGCCGGTTCCGGCGCTGACCTCGGCGCTGACCTATTTCGACGCCTATCGCCAGGGCAGGGGAACGGCAAACCTCATCCAGGCACAGCGCGACTTCTTCGGCGCCCACGGCTTCGACCGGCTGGACGGCAAGGATTTCCACCACGGCCCCTGGGGCAGCGGTGCGTCGACCTTCTGAGGTTTACCGATTTTCAAGGAGAGGCCCGGCCACAGTGCCGGGCCTTTTGCTGAGATGCCGCGGCCGAGAACCCGGAGATCACGGTGAATAGCATTCGGATAGCCGCCGCCCAGGCGCCGGAGTTTCGGGAGAATGTCGAGGCGGCACTGGATTATGCCTGCGGGATCGCCGCTCGTGCCGAAGCTGAGGGTGTTGCCCTGCTGGTCTTTCCCGAAGGTTTTCTCCAGGGCTACTTGACCGATGAACCATCAGCGCGGCGCGTTGCCCTCGATCTGGCATCGGCCGAGTTCGCGGCGGTCCTCGATCGATTGCCGAAGTCGGGACCGGTGCTGGTCGTAGGGCTGATCGAGATCGATGGCGGGCGATTGTTCAACACCGCCGTTGTCGTCGAGCGCGGCGTTCTCCTCGGCCGCTACCGGAAAACCCACCTGCTGCGCGGCGAAGGGGCTTTCGAGGCAGGAAAGGACAGTCCGCTCTTTGCGATCGGTGCCCTGCGCTTCGGGATCAACATCTGCTACGACCAATTTTCCGGAAGCAGCGGCAAAGGTCGCCGCATCTGGCGCGTCGCTGATCCTATGCCTGTCTAACAACATGATGCCACGGGAAAAGGCGGAAATATTCAAGCAGCTGCATAATGCCGTTCGAGGTGAAAGATGCCGCGAGACAGGCCTGTGGCTGATATCGTCCGACGTAACCGGTGAACGCGACGGGCGTATCGCCTGGGGACCGCCCGCCGTGCTGAGCCCAGAGGGGCAGGTCGTGGCGCAGCTGCCGCTGGAGGAGCCCGGCTTGCTGGTCTTCGACTTTCCCTGCATAGCACCTGTGAGCTATCGCGCTTGAGGAATTGACTGAGATGCTTATCCGAGACGAAACGCCTGATGATATCGATGCGATCCATGATCTGACCTCGACCGCCTTCAGGCTGATGCCCTACAGCGACGGTACGGAAGCGGAGATTGTCCGAAGGCTTCGCGCGGCGGGCGATCTCAAGATATCGCTGGTCGCCGAGCAGGATGGCGAGATTCTCGGGCATGTCGCGTTTTCGCCGGTGACGATCAACGGCATGCATGAAGGCTGGTTCGGATTGGGTCCAATCTCGGTCAAGCCGGAGAGACAGCGGCAGGGGATCGGCAAGGTGCTGATCACAAGGGGTCTCGAACTGCTGAAGGGGATGGGCGCCAGCGGATGCGCCCTGATCGGTAATCCCGAGATCTACCACCGTGTCGGTTTCAGCAGCGATGGACAACTGAAGTATCTCGACCTCGATACGTCGCTCGTGCAGCGGATTGTCTTTCGCGGACCTTCGCCAAGCGGGACGTTGCAATTCGCTCCGGCATTTGAAAGCTAGAATATTCCGTTCAACGGCCGAAACTTCAAAACCAACCTAACCGGGAAGGCGACGACATGTCCGAAGCGGGCGCGATGACCATTCGAACCGAGCGTCTCAAGCTCCGCATGCCTGATATCGGCGATTTCGCCGCCTATGCTGAGATCATGGCGTCGCCGCGATCTGTCGGAATGGGTGGCCCGTTCGATCTGCACGCGGCGTGGGGGATGTTCTGTCACGACGTCGCGCTCTGGCAGCTTTTCGGGCACGGAGCGCTGATGATAGAGCTTGGCGAAACCGGCGAATGCGTCGGCCAGGTGGGGATCAATCACGGACCGCTCTTTCCCGAAAAGGAACTGGGCTGGTTCGTCTACGAGGGATACGAGGGTAGAGGTTATGCGACCGAAGCGGCGTTCGCGCTACGCAACTGGGCCTTCGCGACGCTCAAATTGCCGTCGCTCGTCAGCTATATCGCTCCCGGCAATGCCGCATCCGTTGGCGTTGCGGAGCGGCTGGGCGCGCGTCTCGATCCCGCAGCACCCCGAACAGAGCCTGCCGATCTCGTTTACCGTCACCTCGCGTCCTGAAACGCGGAACATGGTCTTGGGCGCACTGCGATTGGTTGCAGACGTCTCAGTTCTTACATGTTGATCAGCTACTGCATACTTGAAAGCGCTACAGCGTCCTTTGCGCGTCTGAAACGACGCTTGGCGCTGTAGGATATCGGGCTCGGCAAGAGATGGGGATATCGGATGACAGGCGGGAAACAGGAACACTGGGACGAGGTCTACCGCACGAAATCTGCCGACAGTGTCAGCTGGTATCAGCCGACACCTAAGCCTTCCTTATGGGCGCTTGACGAGCTGCAACTGCCGGTCACGGCCTCGCTGATCGATGTGGGTGGCGGCGCATCAAACCTGGCCGACCGTCTTGTTGAGCGCGGGTGGTCCGACCTCACCGTCCTTGACATCGCCGCGGCGGCGCTCGAGGTCGCCAAGGCGCGGCTGCGGGATGAAGCCGTCCGCATCGCCTGGGTGGTTGCCGACGTCACGTCGTGGCAGCCCGACCGCCATTACGATGTGTGGCACGACCGCGCTGTCTTTCACTTCCTCACCGAACCAGAGCAGCGGCTGGCCTATCGCCGCGCACTCGAAACCGGCACGGCGCCGGGCAGCGTCGTGATCATCGCGACCTTCGCGCCGGACGGGCCGGAACGGTGCAGCGGCTTGCCGGTCCAGCGTTACGACGCGGTGGCGCTTGCGACCGAATTCTCGTCCACCTTCGTGCTTCAGCGTGACTGGCGGGAGGAACACACGACACCCGGCGGCGGCCGGCAGTCGTTCCAGTGGTGCGTCTTTCGCAGGCGCTAACGATCTCGTCTACTGCTGCCTCGGTTCCCGAGAGAGGCAGTCGAGGATGAAATCCGCCCGGTCGGCGACCGCGATTTTCGGCAGCATCACGACGTCGTAGCCGAGCATGGGATAGACGGCGGCAAGTCGATCATATTCGGCGACCGCCTCGTCGAAGCCATGGCGCCGCTCGGGGTCGGTCGTGTAAATTTCGGGCCATGGCGGCGTGAGAAAAATCCTCGGGTGATAGCGGTGGGCGGCGCTCAATTTTTCCAGGACCGGTTCTCCGGTCAGGTGCTGCAGCGTTGCCGCCGCATCGATCAGCCCGCGATCGAAAAACGTCCAACTGGACTGCTCAGGCGCCGCCGCGTGATCGGCGATCGCCATCTCAATTGCGCGACGAGCGAAGGCCACCATGTCGACCCAGGGTAGGGCTGCGCCGTCGCCCTCGAGTTCCTGCTTGACGATCCGTCGGCCGGGCTCTTCGACGACAGCATGACCGCGGGCGGCAAGCTCCTGAAGCAGCGTCGATTTTCCGCCGCCGGAACATCCGGAAATCAAGACCGATCTGTTCATGATCAAGCTCCGGTCTCAGGCGGACCGTCGGGCGCGCGCCAGGCCGTGGTCCACCAGGCGGTCGATGATTTCGGCGTAGGTGACGCCACTTGCCGCCATCGCTTTGGAATACATGCTGATATCGGTGAAGCCGGGGATGGTATTGATTTCATTGACGAGGAACTGCATGTCGTCGGTCAGGAAGAAGTCAATGCGGGCCATGCCATCGCAGCCGACCGCCCTGAAGGCTCTTGCGGCTACGTCGCGCATGGCGGTCTCGACCTCCTGCGGCAGTTCTGCCGGCACCTTCAGCGCCGCACCTTTCTCGTCAATATATTTGGCATCGTAACTATAAAAGCCGTGGCTTTCGGTCGGCACGATCTCGCCCGGCCGGGAGACGAAGAGTTCTCCTGCGGCATCTTCCAAGACGCTGAATTCGATCTCACGGCCGCGCACGAATTCCTCGGCGAGCAGCGTGCGATCGTGGCGGAAGGCCTCAGCAAGGGCGGGCGCTAATTCCTGGCTGGCATGGACCTTGGCAACGCCGACCGACGATCCCTGGCGCGCAGGCTTGATGAAGAGCGGCAGGCCGAGCTCGCCTTCCAAGGCTGCCAGTGAAGGGGCGGCACCCTCATGGATCGTCACCGCGCGCGCCACCGGCAGGCCCGCCGCCCTTAGCAAGCGTTTGGCGATGTCCTTGTCGAGCGCTGCGGCGGAGCCGAGGATGCCGCAACCGGCGAGTGGAACGCGGGCCACCTCCGCCGCGCCCTGTACCGATCCGTCCTCGCCATGCTGGCCGTGCAGCATGGGAAACAGGATGTCGATCTGCGCCAACTCATAGGGCGTGCCATGAGTTGGGATCGCCAGCACCCGGCCGCGCCCACCTGGCACCAGGCAGATTTCCATGCCTGATGAAGGCGTCGCCAGCACGCCGTCCTCGAAACTGCTCAGCAGCCATTGCCCCTTTCGGTTGGTGAAAACAGGGATGGCGTCGTATTTTTCGGGCTTGAGCGCGCCCATGACATTGGTTGCCGAGAGCACGGAAACTTCGTGCTCGGCCGAGCGGCCGCCGAAGAGCACGGCAATGCGCAGCCTGTTTGGGGATGGGGTCATGAAAGCCTCCGAAACGATCTGGTGTTGAAAAGGGTCAGGCGTCGACCGATATGCCGCGATTGGCGAAGAAACGGTCGAAGATGGCAAGCGGCAGCGTCACATCGGCCTGGCTCGCTTCGTCATGACCGGACGGGTTGTGAAAGCGGATTGTCTCGTCGCTGGCTGCCGTCACCAGCACCAAGTGTCCGCCCTTCGACGGCGGCTCGCGCTCCGGCCAGCGGATGCCCGAGTTCACCGAGGCGATGAAGAACCGGCGCTTCAACAGAAGCTCGGGAATGGCTGGCGTCTTGACGCAGGTGATCGTCTCCGCGCTAAGTCCGAAGCGCTCGGCGGCGAAGCGGACGAAGGGCGCGTAAATCAGCCCCTTGATCGAGGCGTCGATCTCGTTGACGACATAACCGCCATAGGCAGTGCAGGCGCGGGCAAGCTCGAGAGTCGGATGGATCTCGCCGCGGGCGGCAAGGATCATCTTCAGGCAGGCCATGCCGCAGACATTGACCGCCCAGCGCGCATATTCCTCGATCGTCGCGGCTCCCGAATGGCGCCAGAGCGGATCGCCAAGCAGCGCCTGCGATCCCTCGGCAAGCACCGGCAGTGTCATACCGGGTGTTTCCCATTGGCTGAAATAGGGCACGCCGCTCTGCTGCATCCTGTCGAATCCCCCGTGGCTCGTTTCTGAGATGGCGGGCAATCTTGGCTTTTTTCGAACCGATGCGGCACGCCCTGGTCGTTAAGCCGCTGGCGACCGCCTATCGCGGTATCCATGCCGTGACATGGCACGGCGAGGGCCGCCACCCGAAGATCTCGGCGGTGTCGATCAGCTGGTAAGGAACGCGCTGGGGGATCTGATCGGAGCTTTTCGTGCGAATACTCTCTTGGCATAAGCGATCATATCGGGCACTCTTGGCCTATGACCATGGCAACTCAAGCACCAATTGCCCGCGGAAGCGGTGCACGACTTATCACCACGGCCTCCTGATCGGAGCCGGGTCGACGCTGTCGTTTGCTTTCCGTTTATTTGCCTGAGTTACCATCCATGGACATCAGATCGTTTCCCAAGCCATATTGTGCCTTTTCCGTCCTGCAGGCGGTACTGAGATTCCGTGCCGCAACTCCGCGCGGATTTCGACTTAGCCGCGGCTGCCAGACGTCACCGGAGCACCGGCAGCCGTAGCTGCTCCTGAACCAAAGAACGCCTCCATTTTTCAGGACACGCCGCCGCAAAAGCCGGTCGGCGCGAGGAGTAATTGATGCCATATGATCCCACAAAGATCGAACCGAAGTGGCAGGCCCATTGGGCCGACCACTATATCTTCCGAGCGGAAATCGATCCGGCCAGACCGAAATTCTACGCACTCGACATGTTCCCATATCCGTCCGGTGCGGGCCTGCATGTAGGCCATCCTCTCGGCTATACGGCCACTGATATCATGTGCCGCTACAAACGCATGCGCGGCTTCAATGTCTTGCATCCGATGGGATGGGACAGTTTCGGCCTGCCGGCGGAGCGCCACGCGATGCGGACTGGTGTGCATCCCGATATCATGACGAAGCGTAATATCGAGACGTTTCGCGGGCAGGTGCAGAGGCTGGGTTTCTCCTATGACTGGAGCCGCGAGTTTGCCACGACCGACCCCGCCTATGTGCGCTGGACGCAGTGGATATTCCTGAAGCTGTTCGAGACGGGCCTCGCCTATCAGGCCGAGGTCGCGGTCAACTGGTGCCCGGTACAGAACGCAGTGCTTGCCGACGAGGAGGTCAAGGACGGGCGTTATGTCGAGACCGGTGATCCCGTCATTCGGCGCAGGATGCGCCAGTGGATGCTGCGCATCACGGCCTATGCCGATCGGCTGCTGCAGGGACTGGACGGCCTCGACTGGCCCGAAAGCCTGAAAGCCATGCAGCGCAACTGGATCGGACGCTCCGAAGGCGCCGAAATCCGGTTTCCGCTCGAGCACGGCAAAGAGGTCACTACCGTTTTCACGACGCGCCCCGAGACCCTTTTCGGAGGAAGCTATATCGTGCTCGCGCCGGAGCATCCTGCAGTTGCCGCCATCGTCGAGCCGGAAATGCGCGAGGCGGTGGCCGCCTATATTGCCGAGGCTGAAGGATTGGAAGAGACGGCGCGGGCCGATGCCGGGCGCGAGAAGACGGGCGTCTTCACCGGCGCCTATGCGATCAACCCTGCCAACGGAGCCCGGCTGCCGGTTTGGGTGGCCGATTACGTGCTGGCTGGCTACGGCACCGGCGCCCTGATGGCGGTGCCGGCTCATGACGCGCGCGACCACGCTTTTGCCCATGCGCATGAGCTGCCGATCATTCGCGTGATCGACAGCGAGGATGATATTGAAAAGGCGGCGTTTGAGGGTGAGGGGGCGATGGTCAACTCCGGCTTCCTGAGTGGCCTGGGCTCGCCGGAGGCGAGATCCGCCATCATCACCTGGCTGCAGGCGAACGGCGCGGGCTGGCCGAAGGTCACGTATCGCCTGCGCGACTGGCTGTTTTCCCGCCAGCGCTACTGGGGTGAGCCGATCCCGGTGCTGCATCTGGCAGATGGCTCGGTGATGCCGCTGCCCGAGGAATGCCTGCCGCTGCTGCCGCCTGAACTGGACGACTACGCTCCGACGCCGGATGGCGAACCGCCGCTTGCCCGTGCGCAGGCCTGGGTCGAAACGATCGTGCCGGGCACCGACATTCCGGCACGGCGGGAGACCAACACGATGCCGCAATGGGCGGGCTCCTGCTGGTATTATCTCAGGTTCCTCGATCCGGAGAACACCAGCGAACCCGTCGGGCGCGAGGCCGAGCGCTATTGGATGCCGGTCGATCTCTATGTCGGCGGCGCCGAGCACGCGGTACTGCATCTGCTCTATGCCCGCTTCTGGCATAAGGTGCTCTACGACATCGGCGTCGTTTCGACGGAAGAGCCGTTCCAGCGGTTGTTCAACCAAGGCATGATCCTTGCTCATTCCTACCGCGATGCGGCGGGCAGGTATTGCGCGCCGTCTTCCGTCGTCGAAGAGGAGGGCAGATGGTTCGCTGAGACGGTCGAAGTGCAGCGTGCCGTCGAGAAGATGTCGAAGTCCCGGCTGAACGTTGTTAACCCCGACGATGTCGTCCATCAGTTCGGGGCCGACGCCTTGCGCCTGTACGAGATGTTCATGGGACCTCTGGACGCGGCAAAACCCTGGCAGACCGCTGGCGTGATCGGCGTGCGTCGGTTTCTGGAGCGTGCCTGGCGTATTGTCTGCGACGAGAGCGACGGCCTCTCTCCACTGGTGCTGGAGGCGGCCCCCAGCCCGCAGCTTCTGCGCTTGCGCCACCAGACGGTGAAGACCGTGACGGCGGATATCGAAGCAATTCGGTTCAATACCGCGGTTTCCCGGCTGATGGAACTGGCCAACGCACTGACGGCGGAAGCAGTGCGTCCGCGCGAAGTGGTGGAGACATTCGTGCTGTTGCTCGCACCCTTTGCGCCTCACATCGCGGAGGAGTTATGGAGCAAGGTTGGTCACGGGGAAACACTGACATGGGTTTCCTGGCCCACCTTCGATCCTGCAATGATCGAGATGGAGACCCGCGAATATGTCGTGCAGATCAACGGCAAGGTTCGCCACCGCTTCGAAGCCGCCGCCGATCTCGGCGAGGCGCTGCTTGCAGCGGCGCGATCCGAACCTTCCGTCATGGCCTTGCTCGACGGCAAAACGGTGGTCAAGGAAGTTCTGGTCCCGGGGCGACTGGTGAATTTCGTCGTCGACGACCTGTGATGATCCAAAGCCGATCGCCGGGATTTGGGCCCGACGATCCGTTCCCCCAACCGACTGCCTACCTGCCGCTCTCCGGCCAGGTCGGCTGGCTTACGCTCTGCAGCAGTTCCGGTTCGACGCCGTCGATGCGGGCGATGACGGCTTTGGCCATTTCGCGGCCGGCTTGGCGCACGTCTTCCTGGGCAGTGATGATCTCGGGGCGGATCCAGTTCAGGATCGGAACCGATTGCTTGGAGACCATGTCGAGATCGCGGCCGAGCGCCTTGCCGGCGGCTTCGATGCCGGCATTGACGGCGATTGCAGCACTGCCGGCCGAACAGACGATGCCGTCGGGGGCGTTGGCCGAGCGCATCATCACCTCGACGATGTCGCGGATGTCGGCGAGCGGTGCGTCGGTGTTGACGCGCAACGGCACTTCCTCGGCGCCGTAATCATGCAGGCCGGTCTGGAAGCCGATGCGGATATGGGCGTAGTAGGTGAGCTTGCTTGGCGGTTGCAGCAGGGCGATGCGGCGCCGGCCGCGCTTGACCAGCTTTTCCACGGCCTGGTGGGCAAAGGCCTCGTTGTCGAAATCGTGGAAGGGGTGCGTGAGACCCGCATCGGTGCGCCCATGCGTGGCAAAGGGCATGCCGCGCTCGCTCAGCAGCCGCACGCGCGGATCGTCCGGCTCGATGCGGGAGATGATGACGCCGTCGGCCGAACCGGTATCGAGGATATAGCGCACCGGCAGCATCGGGTCCTTGCTGTGGGAATGCGGCGTGATGACGATATGATAGGGCGTGCCGGATAGCACCTCGGAAATGCCGAAGACCATCTGGCTCGAGAAGCCCATGATCTCCTCGTCGATGCTGAGAACGAGGGCGATGACGTTGGTCTTGCCGGTGCGCAGGCGCACACCTGCCCTGTTCGGCTGGTAGCCGAGTTGGCGGGCGACCATGCGCACGCGCTCCTTGGTTTCCGCCCCAATATCCGGCGCATCCTTCAGCGCGCGCGACACCGTCGTCACGCCAAGGCCGGTCATGAAGGCGATCGTCTTCAACGTCGGGCGCTCGCGCGCTGCCGGCGTCGATGCCGCGTTCCCGAAATTTCCCTTGTTTTCCATCCCTTTAGGCCGTCCTGCGCGAATTGGTGTCGCTTATAGAGGCTTTTTCCAGCGTCGTAAGCCCGCCGCATGCCAAAATCGCACCTCCCTGAAGAATGCAATCTGTAACGATACAGTAGAAATGTCGAGCGGTTTTTGTTGTGTGCATTGCAGCATCATACGCATAGGTTGAATCGGCAATTCGTGCTCTGTTTTTTTGCAATTGCGAAGAGGCCAAATCGCTCGGCTGAATTTTTCATGTAAAATTATGATGTAAATTCAAACAGATAAATTGAAAACGCATTTGCGAGAACGGCCGACTGAATATCGCTTCAGGGGATCCGACGCCTCTGATGGAAACAGGCAGAAGTAGCAATTCCCGTCATCGCGGAAAAATTTGCCTGCAGGTAGTTGCGTGGAGAAATCGATTGATCTAAGTTTTTCCGGCAACGTTTCAGTGAGGGAGGAGAACTCATGAAAATCCGTATATTGGCGGCCGTGCTTGCCGCCTCGGTCGCGCTTCCGTTCGGCGCCGCCAACGCCACCGATCTCGAAGTCACGCACTGGTGGACTTCGGGCGGTGAATCCGCTGCCGTCGCCGAGCTGGCAAAGGCATTCGACGCCACCGGCAACCACTGGGTCGACGGTGCTATCGCCGGTTCCGGCGGCACTGCCCGTCCGATCATGATCAGCCGCATCACCGGCGGCGATCCGATGGGCGCCACTCAGTTCAACCATGGCCGCCAGGCCGAGGAACTCGTTCAGGCCGGCCTGATGCGCGACCTGACCGATGTGGCGACTGCCGAGCACTGGAAGGATATCATTCG
Organism: Rhizobium leguminosarum; assembly: GCF_019798305.1. Lineage (GTDB taxonomy): Bacteria > Pseudomonadota > Alphaproteobacteria > Rhizobiales > Rhizobiaceae > Rhizobium > Rhizobium leguminosarum_U. The sequence goes on along the minus strand of NZ_JAAXDD010000002.1, from coordinate 22,918 downwards.
TCCGTCGAGCCTGCTCGATTCCTGCACCATCGACGGCAAGATCTACTGCGCTCCCGTCAACATCCACTCCTGGCAGTGGTTGTGGCTTTCGAACGCCGCCTTCAAGAAGGCCGGCGTCGAAGTTCCGAAGAACTGGGATGAGTTTGTCGCTGCGGCTCCGGCTCTCGAAAAGGCCGGCATCATTCCGCTGGCCGTCGGCGGTCAGCCGTGGCAGGCGACAGGCGCTTTCGACGTGCTGATGGTTGCGGTCGCCGGCAAGGATACCTTCAACAAAGTCTTCAAGGACAAGGATGCAGAAGTTGCCGCCGGTCCTGAAATCGCCAAGGTGTTCAAGGCGGCCGACGACGCTCGGCGCATGGCCAAAGGCAGCAACGTCCAGGATTGGAACCAGGCCACCAACCTTGTCATCACAGGCAAGGCCGGCGGCCAGATCATGGGCGACTGGGCACAGGGTGAGTTCGCGCTCGCCGGTCAGAAGGCCGGTACCGACTATACTTGCCTGCCGGGCCTCGGCGTGAACGAGATCATCTCGACCGGCGGCGATGCCTTCTACTTCCCGCTGCTGAAGGACGAAGAAAAGTCCAAGGCGCAGGCGGTGCTTGCCAAGACCCTGCTCGATCCCAAGACCCAGGTTGCCTTTAACCTGAAGAAGGGTTCGCTGCCTGTTCGCAGCGACGTCGATCTCGCCGCCGCCAACGACTGCATGAAGAAGGGTCTCGACATCCTGGCCAAGGGCAACGTGATCCAAGGCACCGACCAGCTGCTTTCGGCCGACAGCCAGAAGCAGAAGGAAGACCTTTTCTCCGAATTCTTCGCCAATCCATCGATGACGCCGGAAGACGCTCAGAAGCGTTTCGCCGGGATCATCGCTTCTGCTGACTGATCAGCAGATTCGTTGCCCTCGCGGTCCGGCTCCCATCGGGGCCGGATCGTTCCGAACGGTCGGTGATGGTCCGGCGGGCGGCGGCGTCTCTCTGGTATCTTCAGCAGGTTTCAGAGGTGGAGACGACAGGCGGCGCCTTGCCGTTCTGTTAGTTGTCGCAGTGCGATTGAGGAGAAGTGTTTATGACGGGTCAAGCGCGAGCAGGCCGGCCAAACAAGTTACTGCGCAATCTGAATGCCAAGATTGCGTCTATCCCGATGATCCTGACAGCGCTGGTGATCTTTGTCGGCGGCACGTTTTGGACGGTCTTTTATTCTTTCACCAATTCCAAGCTCCTTCCGCGGTTGAGCTTTGTCGGCTTCGATCAGTACCAGCGCCTCTGGGCGGCACCCCGCTGGGTGACGGCGATCGAGAATCTGGCTGTCTACGGCATCCTCTCGCTGATCTTCAGCCTGGTCATCGGTTTCATGCTCGCCGCGCTGATGGACCAGAAAATCCGCTTCGAAAACACCTTCCGCACCATCTTTCTCTATCCCTTCGCACTGTCCTTCATCGTGACGGGCCTCGTCTGGCAATGGGTTCTGAACCCCGATTTCGGCATTCAGGCGGTGGTGCGCTCGATCGGGTGGACGAGTTTCACCTTCAATCCGCTCTATACGCCTGAAATCGTCATCTACGGCATTCTGATCGCGGCGCTGTGGCAGGGAACGGGTCTCGTCATGTGCCTAATGCTTGCCGGCCTGCGTGGGATCGACGAGGACATCTGGAAAGCGGCGCGCGTGGACGGCATTCCGATGTGGAGGACCTATCTCTTCATCGTGATCCCGATGATGCGGCCGGTCTTTATCACCACGATCGTGATCATCGCCTCCGGCATCGTCAAGGTCTACGACCTCGTGGTGGCGCAGACATCGGGCGGACCGGGCATTTCTTCGGAAGTGCCGGCGAAATATGTCTACGACTACATGTTCCAGGCGCAGAACCTGGGGCAGGGCTTTGCTGCCTCGACCATGATGCTCGTCACAGTCGCGATCATCATCGTTCCGTGGGCCTATCTGGAATTCGGCGGAGGGCGCAAGCGTGGCTGAAGTAGGAACTCTCAACACCACCGCTGCCGCCATCGACGCCGTCGGGGCTAAACTCGGCGAAGGCCCCAGCGGCCCCCGGCCACGCCCGGCACTGTCGGGGCGCAACATCATGCTCTACGGCACGCTGATCGTCGCAGCGCTTTACTACCTGCTGCCGCTCTATGTGATGGTGGTGACTTCGCTGAAGGGCATGCCGGAAATCCGGCTCGGCAACATCTTTTCGCCGCCGGTGGAGGTCACCTTCGAACCCTGGGTGAAAGCCTGGGCGCAGGCCTGTACCGGGCTCAACTGCGATGGCCTGTCGCGCGGTTTCTGGAATTCGGTACGCATCACGGTGCCGTCGGTCATCATCTCGATCGCGATCGCCTCGGTGAACGGCTACGCGCTGGCAAACTGGCGCTTCAGAGGCTCTGAGCTTTTCTTCTCGATCCTCATCATCGGGGCATTTATTCCCTATCAGGTAATGATCTATCCGATAGTCATCATCCTGCGCGAAATCGGCATCTACGGCACGCTGACCGGCCTCGTCATCGTGCATTCGATCTTCGGCATGCCGATCCTGACGCTGCTCTTCCGCAATTATTTCGTGTCGCTGCCGGAGGAACTGTTCAAGGCGGCGCGTGTCGACGGGGCGGGCTTCTGGCAGATCTTCCTGCGGATCATGCTGCCGATGTCGCTGCCGATCTTCGTGGTCGCGATGATCCTGCAGGTGACCGGCATCTGGAACGACTTCCTGTTCGGCGTGGTCTTCACCCGGCCGGATACCTATCCGATGACCGTGCAGCTCAACAACATCGTCAATTCCGTCCAGGGCGTGAAGGAATACAACGTCAACATGGCGGCAACGATCCTGACGGGTCTCGTGCCGCTCATCGTCTACTTCGTGTCGGGACGGCTTTTCGTCCGCGGCATCGCCGCCGGCGCAGTGAAGGGTTGATCTCATGAATATGAATGCAAGCGTCTCCATCAAGGATCTGTCCCTGAACTTCGGCTCGGTCAGCGTGCTGAAGGATCTCAACCTCGACATCAATGACGGCGAATTCCTGGTGCTGCTCGGCTCGTCCGGCTGCGGCAAGTCGACCTTGCTGAATTGCATCGCCGGCCTGCTCGATGCCTCGGAAGGGCAGATCTTCATCAAGGGCAAGAACGTTACCTGGGAAGAGCCTAAGGACCGCGGCATCGGCATGGTGTTCCAGTCCTATGCGCTCTATCCGCAGATGACCGTCGAGAAGAACCTGTCCTTCGGTCTTCGCGTCGCTAAGGTGCCGCAGGCAGAGATCGACAAGCGCGTGGCGCGTGCCTCCGAAATCCTGCAGATTCAGCCGCTCCTGAAGCGCAAGCCGGCCGAGCTTTCCGGCGGCCAGCGACAGCGCGTGGCGATCGGACGGGCACTGGTGCGCGATGTCGACGTCTTCCTGTTCGACGAGCCGCTGTCCAATCTCGACGCCAAACTCCGCTCGGAGCTGCGCGTCGAGATCAAGCGCCTGCACCAGTCGCTGAAGAACACGATGATCTACGTCACCCACGACCAGATCGAGGCGCTGACCCTTGCCGACCGCATCGCCATCATGAAGAGCGGCATCATCCAGCAGCTCGACGATCCGACGACGATCTACAATAGGCCGCGCAATCTGTTCGTCGCCGGCTTCATCGGCTCGCCGTCGATGAATTTCCTGCACGGCGAGCTGGTCAAATCAGGCGACGGCATTGCCTTTTCGGCCAACGCCGTCATTTTCTCGCTCGCTGCCTACGACGCTAGCGAGATGCTGCAACCCGGCCGCAAGGTGGTGCTCGGCGTTCGTCCAGAACACATCAAGGTCAACGAGAATACCGGCGGCGAAGAACATGACGCCACCGTCGATATCGAGGAGCCGATGGGCGCGGACAATCTGCTGTGGCTGAAACACGCTGGTCACACGATGTCGGTACGTGTCAACGGCGCGCGCCGCTTCAATGTCGGAGCCAAGGTGAAGCTCAGCTTCGACATGACGGTCGCCTCGGTCTTCGACGCCGAAAGCGAGCTGCGTCTCTAGAAAGGTTCTAGGGCGGGGCCATTAGGCCAGGGCGAGTTTGGCGAAAAGGCCAACCCCGCTCTCCGTCATCCTCGGGCTTGACCCGAGGATCCATGCCCGCTGCTGCTGGCGGATGCGGTGTAGATCCTCGGGTCAAGCCCGAGGATGACGGAGGATGGGGCGGGAGGAAGGTGCCTCTCTGACGAACGACAACGACCGGACAGCGACCAAACGCCGTCTCTTTCAAAATCATAAATCGGAAACGATATCGTGACGCATCGATCAACTACTCCCAACATCGACCTTTCCGGTTCGTGGCAGCTCGCCTCCGTCGACGGCGAGATCCGCACCGCGATCATGCTGCCGGGCGACGTGCACACGGCGCTGCACCGGGCAGGACTGATCCCCGATCCCTATTTCGGCCGCAACGAGGAAAAGGTGCAGTGGGTCGCCGAGCGTGAATGGGCAGTCGAGCGCAGCTTCACGCTTCAGGAGGTCGAGGGCGACTGGTATCTCGATATCGACTATCTCGACACGGTCGCCAGCGTCCACGTCAACGGCTTTCTGGCGCTCGAAGCCGACAACAGCTTCCGCCGCTACCGGCCCGATGTCTCCAGCATGCTGAAATCAGGCGATAACAGCATCCGCATCGTCTTTGCCTCCAACATCGCTGTCGGCGCTGCGCGACAGAAGCAGCAGCCCTTCTACATTCCCTACAGCACGGGCAATTCGCCGATCCCCGACGGCAACATGCTGCGCAAGCCGCAATGCCATTTCGGCTGGGACTGGAACATTGCCATTGCCCCGCTCGGCCTTTACGGGACGATCGCGCTGAAAAAGCTCGAAACGGCGCGGATCGAACACGTCGTCACCCGCCAGACCCACAATAATGACGGTTCGGTCGATCTCAAAGTGACGGCGACGCTGTTTTCCAAGGGGCCAGATATTGCCCAGGTCTATTTCGACCTCGATGGCGAACGCGTGCGCCTGGATGTCGGCGTCAACGGCGAGACCCATGTCAACCACCTCTTCCATATCGACAATCCACGCCTCTGGTGGCCCTCCGGCAGCGGCGAGCAGGCGCTCTACAGGCTTTCCGTCGAATTGCCGACGGATGAGGTGATCAAGCAGATCGGTCTTCGCACCGTCGAGCTGATCACCACGCCGGATGCGGCCGGCAGCCGCTTCGCCTTCAAGGTCAACGGCCGCGAGATCTTCTGCCGCGGCGCCAACTGGATCCCGGCCGACGCGCTGTTTTCGCTGTCTTCGCCTGAGAAGACCGAAGACCTGCTGCAATCGGCCAAAGCCGCCAACATGAACATGATCCGTGTCTGGGGCGGCGGCTTCTACGAGCAGGATCATTTCTACGATCTCTGCGACCGGCTGGGCCTGATGGTCTGGCAGGACTTCATGTTCGCCTGCAACCTCTATCCCTCGACCGAGGACTTTCTCGACAATGTGACGATCGAGGTCGACTACCAGGTGCGCCGGCTCTCCTCGCATCCCTCGATCGCGCTCTGGTGCGGGGACAACGAGCTGGTCGGAGCGCTCACCTGGTTCGAGGAATCGAGGAAGGACCGCGACCGCTATCTCGTTTCCTATGATCGCCTCAACCGCACGATCGAGCAGGCAGTGAAGAAGGCGCTTCCCGGCGCGCTGTGGTGGCCGTCGAGCCCGGCGTCCGGCTATCTCGATTTCGGCGATGCCTGGCATGCGGATGGGTCCGGCGACATGCATTACTGGTCGGTCTGGCACGAGAACAAGTCGTTCGACAATTACCGCTCGGTGCGTCCGCGCTTTTGCTCGGAATTCGGCTTCCAATCCTATACGTCGCTGCCTGTGATCAAGACCTATGCCGAGGCGAAAGACATGAACGTCGCTTCCCCGGTCATGGAGCTGCACCAGAAGAATGCCGGCGGCAACGAGCGTATCGCCGGCACAATGTTCCGTTATTTCCGATTTCCCAAGGATTTTCCGAACTTCGTCTATCTCTCTCAGATCCAGCAGGGGCTGGCGATCAAGACGGCGGTGGAATACTGGCGGTCGCTCAAACCGCATTGCATGGGCACGATCTACTGGCAGCTCAACGACACCTGGCCGGTCGCCTCCTGGTCGAGCCTCGATTATGGCGGCCGCTGGAAGGCGATGCACTATCTCGTGAAGCGCTTCTTCCAGCCGGTCGCGGTCGCGGCCATTCCTTCCGACGACGGAAAGACGATCCGCTTCTCGCTGGTCAACGACACACTTGCCGATGTCAGCGTCGACCTTTCGATATCGCTGCTGACGACGAAGGGCGAGCGCCGGCACCTGAGAGACGTACAGGCCATATGTTCGCCGGATGCGGCCGTCACTGCCACGAGCATCGACGTTTCCGATATTCCCGAGGGAACGTTGCTTGCCTGGCGTTTCACCGCATCGAACGGCACGGGCGGCGAGGGGCACCATGTCAACGGTACCTACAAGGCGCTGGAGCTGGAACCTGCGGGGCTTGCTGTCACCCACGAATATGTCGAGGAGAATGGCTCCGTCGACATCAACGTCACCGCTAGGGGACTTGCGCTTTTCATGATGATCGAAACCGAGACCGACGGCAAATATTCCGACAACGCCTTCGATCTTGCGGCCGGCGAGAGCCGCCGCATCACCTTTAGCCCGGCGCGGCCGCTTGATCGCGGCGCGCTGCCGGAGTTCCGGTTCTACGATTTGTATTCCTGCCAGTCGGCGGATTGATCTTGCAAGAATGGGCACGAGGCCCAAGGAGAACATGATGACGAAACTCAGCTACCAGCTCTATAGCGCCCGCAACTTCCAGCCCTATTCGGCGATCTTCGAAAAGCTCGGCAAGGCTGGCTATGCCGAAGTCGAGGGCTTCGGCGGCATCTATGCCGATCTCGACGATGCCGGGCTGAAGAGCCTTCGCGCCGACCTCGACAAGAATGGCCTGGTCATGGCGACCGGCCATTTCAGCCCCGATTTTCTGGAGAAGGAAGTCGAGAAGTCGCTGAACATTGCCAAGATTCTCGGCATGGATTCGATCTATGCGCCGCATTTAGCCGCTGACCAGCGGCCCTCCGACGCCGCCGGCTGGGTCGCCTTCGGCAAGCGTCTGCAGGAGATAGCCAAGCCCTACAAGGCTGCCGGCTACGAATTCGGCTGGCACAATCATGATTTCGAATTCTTCAAGCTGCAGGACGGCTCGCGGCCGATCGAGCGTATCTTCGAAGGCGCGTCCGATATTTCCTGGGAAGCCGACATCGCCTGGGTTATCCGCGGCGGCGCCGATCCCTTCGCCTGGATCGAGAAGCTTGGGTCCCGCATCACCGCCGTGCACGTCAAGGACATCGCGCCGGCCGGCGAAGCGAAGGACGAGGACGGCTGGGCCGATGTCGGTCACGGCAAGGTCGAGTGGGCCAGGCTGATGACGGCATTGCGCGCCACCAAGGCCAAGCACTACGTCGTCGAACATGACAACCCGAATGACATCGACCGCAATATCAGCCGCTCGATCGCATCCTTCCAGACCTACTGAGGCTTCATCATGACCAGGGAACTTGGCGTCGGCATCATCGGATGCGGGAACATCTCCACCACTTACTTTTCGCTGGCACCGCTCTTCAAGGGGCTGAAGGTGCTGGCTTGCGCCGATATCAATGTGCAGGCGGCCGAGGCGCGCGCCAAGGAATATGGCGTCAAAGCGCAGACGATCGACGAGCTTCTCGTCAATGACGAGATCGACGTCGTCGTCAACCTGACGATCCCGGATGCGCATTTCCGGGTATCGAAGGCGATCCTCGAGGCCGGAAAACACGTCTATTCCGAAAAGCCGCTGGTGCTTTCGCTCGAAGAGGGCGAGGAGCTTCGCCGCATCGCCAAGGAAAAGAACCTTGCCGTCGGCTGCGCGCCCGACACTTTCCTCGGCGGCGCCCATCAGCTTGCCCGCAAGTTCCTCGATGACGGCGGCATCGGCCGGGTGACTTCGGGCGCCTGCTACGTGATGAGCCCCGGCATGGAGATGTGGCATCCGAACCCGGATTTCTTCTTCCTGCAGGGCGGCGGCCCGATCCTCGATCTCGGCCCCTATTACATCGCCAACCTGATCAACTTGATCGGCCCGGTCAAACGTGTCGGCGGCATGACCTCGATGGCGTCGCCGACCCGCACCATCACCAGCCAGCCGCGCAACGGCGAGATCATCCCGGTCAAGACGCCGACGACGATCCAGGCGCTGCTCGAATTCGTCAACGGCGCCACAGTGACGCTGACGGCGAGCTGGGACGTGTGGTCGCACCGCCATGCCAATATGGAACTCTATGGCACCGACGGTTCGCTCTACGTGCCGGATCCGAACTTCTTCGGCGGCACCGTCGAGGCAAGCGGCCGCGACAAGGACATCAAGCCGCTCGATGCCTGGGAGCATCCATTCGGCAAGATCAATCAGGAAAGCCCGAACGGATCGCGCGCCAATTACCGCACCGCCGGCCTTGCCGATATGGCGATGTCGCTGATCGAGGGCCGCGATGCGCGCTGCTCGCTCGACCGCACGCTGCACGGCGTCGACGTCATGACCTCGATCCTGAAATCGGGCGAAGAGGGCCGTTTCATCGAACTGATCACGACCTGCACGCAACCGGCCGCCCTCGGCATCGAAGAAGCGCAGGCGCTTTTGAAGTAAGGTGAGGCTTGGTTTGGGGCTTGGCTAAAGCCGGTCCCGGATCATCATCAGGGCACCACGCCAATGTCGTCATCCTCGGGCTTGTCCCGAGGATCTACTGATGGCGCGGCAGATCCTCGGGACAAGCCCGGGGATGACGGTGTTTGAGGGCAGGGCCTGCCACCAGGCAATGTCAGTACGCGAAGTTGTCGAGAACATGCGCCATATGCTTGCCGTACGGATGCGCTTGATCCAATAGTGCCGACGCGCTCGGCCTGACATGAGGGCGGTGACGTTTTTAGCTTTCGACCGCCGCTCTAGGCGGATACGAAAGAGAAGCAATTTTTATAAGTTGAGGAGACATTCAGATGAGCTGGCAACCGGCCGCAGACCGCTATTCGAAAATGAAATATAACCGCACGGGCCGTTCCGGCCTGAAGCTGCCGGCCGTCTCCCTCGGCCTTTGGCACAATTTCGGCGGCGACACGCCGCATGACCGCAAGATTGATATGTGCCGCACGGCCTTCGACCTCGGCATCACCCATTTCGACCTCGCCAACAATTACGGCCCGCCTCCCGGCAGTGCCGAGACCGCTTTCGGCGAAATCATGCGCACCGAATTCGTCGGGCTTCGCGACGAGTTGATCATCTCATCCAAGGCCGGCTACGACATGTGGCCGGGCCCTTACGGCGAATGGGGCAGCCGCAAGTATCTGATCGCCTCCTGCGACCAGAGCCTGAAGCGGATGGGCCTCGACTATGTCGACATCTTCTATTCGCACCGCTTCGACCCGGAAACACCGCTGGAAGAGACCTGCGGCGCTCTCGACCATATCGTCCGTTCCGGCCGGGCACTCTATGTCGGCATCTCCTCCTATAATTCGCAGCGCTCGCGCGAAGCCGCCGCAATCCTCAAGGAGCTCGGTACGCCGTGCCTGATCCACCAGCCGAGCTATTCGATGCTCAACCGGTGGGTCGAGGACGACAGGCTGCTCGATACGCTGGATGATGTCGGCATGGGCTCCATCGTCTTCTCGCCGCTTGCCCAGGGCATGCTGACGACGAAATATCTCAGCGGCATTCCCGAAGACAGCCGCGCGGCGCAGAACCACTTTCTCAAGCGCGACTACATCCGCCCCTCGATCATCGACAATATCCGCAAGCTCAACGAGATCGCCGAAAGGCGCGGCCAGACTCTGGCGCAGATGGCGATCGCCTGGGTACTGCGCGGCGGCCGTGTGACTTCGGCGCTGATCGGCGCCAGCCGCTCATCGCAGATCGTCGATTGCGTCAAGGCGCTCGACAATCTCGACTTCAGCGTCGAGGAGCTTGCCGAGATCGACGTCTATGCCCGCGAGGCAGACATCAACCTCTGGGCCAAGTCCGCCGAACGCGAATAGTCACGTCGGCCCGGTGGCAAGGTCTTCCGGGCCTTTTTCTGCTATAATCTGATGTACGTACAGCAAAGAAGCACCGCCGCTCGGAGGAGACCCTGTCATGATCCGCAATCCCATCCTGCCCGGGTTCAACCCCGATCCGTCGATCTGCCGCGTCGGCGCTGATTATTACATTGCCACCTCCACCTTCGAATGGTTTCCGGGTGTACAAATCCACCATTCGCGCGACCTGGTGAACTGGACACTGGTGCGCCGGCCGCTGGAGCGCAGATCGCAGCTCGACATGCGCGGCAATCCGGATAGCTGCGGAATCTGGGCGCCGTGCCTGTCCCATGCCGACGGGCAGTTCTGGCTGGTCTATACCGACGTCAAGCGCTACGACGGCAATTTCAAGGATGCGCCGAACTATATCGTCACGGCGCCCACGATCGAGGCCGAATGGTCCGAGCCGGTCTATGTCAATTCCTCCGGCTTCGACCCTTCGCTCTTCCACGACGATGACGGCCGGAAATGGTTCATCAACATGCAGTGGAACCACCGCACCGAAAGCTATGGCGGCTCGCCGAAATCGCCGGCCTTCGACGGCATCCTGCTGCAGGAATGGGATCCGGCGACAAAGGCGCTGAAGGGTCCGATCAAGAACATCTTCGCCGGCAGCCCGCTCGGCCTCGTCGAAGGCCCGCATCTCTTCAAGCGCAACGGCTGGTACTATCTGACCACCGCCGAGGGCGGCACCGGCTACGACCATGCCGTCACCATGGCGCGGTCGCGTGATATCGACGGACCCTATGAGATGCATCCGAACCTGCATCTCATCACCTCCAAGGATCATCCGGGCGCAGTGCTGCAGCGGGCAGGGCATGGCCAATATGTTGAGACGCCGGAGGGGGAGGCCTATCACACCCATCTTTGCGGCCGGCCGCTGCCACCCAAACGGCGCTGTACGCTGGGGCGCGAGACGTCCTTACAGAAGTGCCTCTGGCGCGACGATGACTGGCTCTATCTTGAAAACGGCACCTCAGTGCCCGATGTTGATGTGCCGGGTCTCTTTGGCGCGGTGCCGGTGGAAAAGCCGATGCGCAGCGACTACGGCTTCGATGGCGGCACGCTGCCCGCCGATTTCCAGTGGCTGCGCACGCCAGAGTCCGCGCGCATCTTCAACCTGACGGATCGTCCCGGCCATCTGCGCCTGATTGCGCGCGAAAGCATCGGCTCCTGGTTCGAACAGTCGCTGGTTGCCCGCCGCCAGGAGCATCACAGTTTCCGTGCCGAGACCGTGGTCGAATTCTCGCCCGACACCTACCAGCAGGTGGCGGGGCTGACGCATTACTACAACCGCCACAAATTCCACGCCGTCGCCGTGACGCTGCACGAGACACTCGGTCGCTGTGTGACGATCCTCTCCTGCAACGGCGACTACCCGAACGGACGCCTGAGCTTTCCCGCCGACAGCGGCGTGGCGATTGCCGCTGAGGGCCGTGTCCAGCTCGCCATGGAAATCCGGGAGAACGACCTGCAATTCTTCTGGCAGACCGAAGGCAGGGGCGCCTGGCAACCGATCGGCCCGGTCCTCGATGCCGGCGTGATCTCAGACGAGGGCGGACGCGGCGAACACGGCTCCTTCACCGGCGCCTTCGCCGGCGTGTTTGCCTTCGATACGTCAGGTCGGGCGAAGGCTGCGGATTTCGACTGGTTCAATTACGACGAGCTGTGAGGCATACCCTTGGTCACTTTCATCCGCAGCGAGCTACGGAAAGAGCGAGGTGCGGAAGATACGAAAAAAAGAAGCCGGCACAGGGCCGGCTAAGACGAACGCGGCTGAACAGGGGATACTGGCCGGTTCGAAGCACTTCGTGACTGAACAATAACTTTCACTATAAGCCGAGGCAGCAAAAAAGGGGCGCAACGAGAACACCCGAGACGGCTCCGCAAAGGGGTGGGCGGCGGGGCGGATGCCGGTGCTGACCTCGGCTCTCTTATCGGACGGATGATGACATCTGAAGCCGGTCGCTGCTTTTCTTTCGCCGACCGCTTCGGCGGGCCAACTGTGTTAGCAGCACGCGAATGCAGTGTTCATGCGCTTAAGGATGTTAAAGCGTTACAAAGGGACTATATAGCGGGCCGAAGTAACTTCCGAGAATCCGCAAGAGTCCCGCATGGCCCCCATCATTTCCGTTCAGAACCTCACCAAGACCTACTCCAATGGGTTCGAGGCCCTGAAGGGCATCAATCTCGACGTCGAAAAGGGTGAGATTCTGGCGCTGCTCGGGCCGAACGGTGCCGGCAAGACGACGCTGATCTCGATCATCTGCGGCATCGCCAATCCGAGCGGCGGCCGGGTGCTGGTCGCCGGCCACGACGTCGTGAAGGATTTCCGCGCCACCCGCGGGATGATCGGGCTGGTGCCGCAGGAGCTGACCACCGATCAGTTCGAAACGGTGTTCAATACGGTGAGCTTTTCGCGCGGTCTGCACGGCAAGAAAGCCAATCCTGCCCATATCGAGAAGGTGCTGCGCGCGCTCTCGCTGTGGGACAAGAAGGACAATATGCTGCGCCAGCTCTCAGGCGGCATGAAGCGGCGGGTGCTGATCGCTAAGGCGCTATCCCATGAGCCGGATATTCTTTTCCTCGACGAGCCGACCGCCGGCGTAGACGTGACGCTGCGCAAGGACATGTGGCATGTCGTCGAAGAGCTTCGGGCCTCCGGCGTCACCATCATCCTGACCACCCATTATATCGAAGAGGCCGAGGAAATCGCTGACCGCGTCGGCGTCATCAATGGCGGCGAATTGCTGCTCGTTGAGGACAAGGCGGCGCTGATGGCCAAGCTCGGCCGCAAGCAGCTCATCCTCGATCTCACCGAACCGCTCAACCGGCTGCCGGATTGTTTTGCCGGCAATGGACTGACGCTGGAAGCAGACGGCAACCGGCTGACCTATGATTTCGACACTGACGACGAGCAGGAAAGCATTGCAGCTCTGCTGACCCGGCTCGGCGAGAACAATATCCATTTCAAGGATCTCTCGACGCGGCAAAGCTCGCTCGAGGACATCTTCGTGGCGCTGGTGGGAGCGAGCAAATGAACATCGAGGCCGTCAAATCCATCTATTTCTTCGAGATGGCGCGCACGCGCCGCACGCTGCTGCAGAGCGTCATCTCGCCCGTGATCTCAACCTCGCTCTATTTCATCGTCTTCGGTGCCGCTGTGGGATCACGCATCCAGGAGGTGGAGGGCGTGTCCTACGGCGCCTTCATCACGCCCGGCCTGATCATGCTGACGCTGCTTGGCCAGTGCATCAGCAACGGCTCCTTCGGCATCTATTTCCCTAAATTCACCGGCACCATCTACGAGGTGCTTTCGGCGCCGGTGGCGATGACTGAGATCCTGCTCGGTTATGTCGGGGCTGCGGCGACCAAGGGCATGATCATCGGCTTCATCATCCTCCTGACTGCCAATCTCTTCGTCGACGTCAGGATCGAGCATCCCTTCATGATGATCCTATTTTTCTTGTTGACGGCGATCACCTTCAGCCTGTTCGGCTTCATGATCGGCATCTGGGCCGGTAATTTCGAGCAGCTGAACCTCATTCCCATGCTGGTCGTGCCGCCGCTGACCTTCCTCGGCGGGAGCTTCTATTCCGTCAGCATGCTGCCGCCGTTCTGGCAGGCGGTCAGCCACCTCAACCCGGTGCTTTATCTCGTCAGCGGCTTCCGCTGGAGTTTTTACGGGATCGCCGACGTCAACCCGGCGATCAGCCTGGCGATGATCACGGTGTTCCTGATGATATGCTTGGGAACACTCGGCTGGATATTCAAGACCGGCTACCGGCTGCGGAACTGAGCCGGCCCTGAAGAACGCCGCAATTTCAACATGAAAGATTGCTCAGCAAGACGTCATCGGTCAAGGGGCAATCAATGGTCAACAGCAATGTGCTTGGATGTCTCGCAATCGCCTCCGTCCATTGCCTAGCCCCGCAGCAAAGTCTGTCGAAGGAGGCCGCCCACCCCATCAAGGTTACCTTTGCTGTGGTGGTCGAGCGAAAGGGGCCTTTTTCTGCCGAGGTGTCATGCCTTCCAGATAGCCCCTGCCACCTCGCCGACCAAACCGATCCCAGCATCGAACTCACGATCACGTTGTATTCGGGATCAGGAGCGCATGGTGAATTGGGCATCTATTGCTCGCCCAATCCTTGCTCCTTTCAGAACTCGCGATCGCGAATCGATTTCTCCGGTCGGCGAGCGACTGTCGATATTTTGTCCGGTGAGGCTGACTCTGGTATCACGACTCTGCTGGTTGTGAGGCGACGCCCGAGGATCGGTGAAGTCCTCATCTCTTACTGATTCCGCTCAGGCGCTGCTGACGAGCAACGCGCCCGATATGATGAGCAGCGTGCCGGCGACGAGCTTCACCATGTCGAGCTCGGAGGCTTCGCCGAGAAAGACGGCGCCGATCGCCAGTGTCACCAGCACGTTGCAGCTCCAGATTGGGGCGAGTTTCGAGACGGGGACACCATAAGTGAAAAGCGTAAAGCTGATGAGGCCGGTGCCGACGGCAAAACAGGCGCCTGATGTGGCGGCAAAGCCAAAGCCCTCGGCGGTCCAGGAGGCTGGGCGCCAGATCAGGGCGGCGATCAGGCCGGCGAGAGCGCAGGCGGCGCCGAAGGCGATCAGATAGACGGCGGAGCCGGTGGCTGACGTGGCGCTCTGCTTCTAGAAGATGGCGGTGATGCCCGGGCAGAACGCCGCCGATAACAATCGGCCAGAGTGAATTCATTGAGAAGCTCCTGTCGCACCCATGGGTCAAGGCCTCGGCTCGGGCAAAGGCCGGCCGAACATGCGGTGCCACCAGACTACAGCGCCGCGCGTCTCTTCAGACGCGCAAAGGACGCTGCAGCACTTTGAATTGTTGCATAATTCTTTAAATCGATTCCGATTTAAGGAATTATGCGGCAGGAGTTTCTTTTTGCTCTTTGTGGTCTTGTTGTTGCGCTTGAAGGTGACAGATCCGCCTGCTGTCGTAAATCGGCGGAGCCGCAATTAGTCGCGCATGCGGAGTTCGTCGGTCTGTATCTGCAGCGAGCCCAGCGTTTCCAGGAAGCTCATGCCGAGCAGGCTCTGGTCGAGCCGGCCGTCCTCGGCGACGCTGGCTGCGACATTGTTGCGGACGATCGGGCCGATCGCCACCTGGTCGAGGGTGACGGGTGCTGCGCGGCCGCGGCCGTTGGCGGTCATGACGGTCATGGAATAGGTGAGGCGGGAGAGATCGATGCCGATCCGTTCGGCATCTTCGCGCGACAGCGCCACCATGCTGGCGCCGGTATCGACGAGCATCTCGATCGTCTGGCCGTTGACAGCGACATCGGCTTCGAAATGGCCGTTCAGCAGCTTGTGCAGAATGATTTCCTGGCCGCCCTCGCTTGTCGTGACGACAACGGCACGGCCGGGAACGAGGCCGGCGAGCAGCCTGTTGCCGACGCCGAGCGCTTCCTGGCGATAGAGATAGACGGTCACGAGTGCCAGGATGATGACCAGCCAGATCATCATATATCGCATCGTTTCGCCGACGCTGCGCCGGCTCGCCCAGATGCCGGCCGATAGCATCAGCGCGATCGGCAGCAGGTAGACGACACGGCCGAAGTCATCAGTCTGCAGGCCGAGGATGCGGCTGCTGTCATTGTTGACGATCAGCACGGCAAGGCCGATGCCGATTACGACGAGGAAGACAGTCAAACGAATCATAAAGGCCGCTCCGGCCCGGCGACGAGGCTTGATTTCATATGGTTCGACACCGTGGCGGGACCTGCAAGCCTTGCCGGCAGCAGTGCCATGATCCGTCTTCGCTCGGTGTCGGAGTAGCTCATCCAGCTGCCGATTTCCTGAAGAGTCCGGCCGCATCCGGCGCAAAATCCGGTGGCGGAAACGAGGGAGCAGAGGTGAATGCAGGGTGTTTGCATGAAGGATATATCGGAATTTCAAAGAGCCGTGGCAAGGGCGCAAAGAGTGGCGATCTCGCAAATCTGCTGTGTCGCGCCCAGCGTATCGCCGGTGTGGCCGGCAAGCTTGCGGCGGATGAAAGCGGTGAAGGCAAGACCTGCGATACCGGTGGCGAGCAGGCTTGCGATAAGCGGCCGCAGGCCGAAAGCCGGCCAGATCAGAAGCGCTGCGACGAGGCCGGCCGAGGCGAGCGCAAACTGCATCGCCGCTTCGTCCGGCTGGCCGGTCGAGGCGGCTACGCCATCGGCCTTTGCCGGCGGCAGCCGTTGCCAGTGCCAGGCGATGGCGCCGCGACTGAGGGCCGCGACGGCGGGAATGGCAAGGGCGGCAGCGAGCGGCGAGGAATGGCCGGCGATAGCGGCAAGCGCGGCTGCACGGATCGCGAAGGAGAGGATCAGCGCTATCGCGCCATAGGTGCCGATCCGGCTATCCTTCATGATGAGGAGGCTCTGCTCGCGGCTCTTGCCGCCGCCAATGCCATCGGCCGCATCGGCCAGGCCGTCCTCGTGCAGCGCCCCGGTGACGATGACCTGAACGGAAAGCGCGATCAGGGCCGCCATCAGCGGATCGGCGCGCAGCCCCAAAAGCAGGAGGAGGGCGAGCGCGGGGACGAAACCGATGACGATGCCTGCGAGGGGAAAGGCGCGCACCAGCCGGCCAAGCCTGCCGTCATAGCCTTTGAACAGCGATTGCGGCAGGGGAATGCGGCTCAGGAAGGCGACGGCGCGGGCGGTATCGACCGCATGATCCTTGATCTTCATTCTACTTCGTTCCGGCCGGAGGCCTCGGCTTATGGTCGCGGCGGCGCTTTTGGAGTTGTTCGCCTCGTCCGCCCGCTTTAAGAGAGTTGCCACCCGCAAGGAAGCTGATTTGCGTGGAAAAGACAAGAATACCCGGATTCATAGGAAAACCGCACAAATGAGCGTTTCAGGCCTGCCGTTCGACGATTTCCGTACCCTGCTCCGCGACCTGCCGGGGCCGGATGCCCGCGCGCTGGTGGCTGCCCGCGAACGCGACGCGCAGCTGACCAAGCCGCCGGGCGCGCTCGGACGGCTCGAGGAGATTGCCTTCTGGCTTGCCGCCTGGACGGGCCGCACACCCGCCGTCAATCGGCCGCTGGTAGCGATATTTGCCGGCAATCACGGTGTCACCAAACAGGGCATCACGCCCTTTCCGCCCACGGTGACGCAACAGATGGTCGAGAACTTCGCGGCCGGCGGTGCTGCGATCAACCAGATCTGTGTTGCCTATGATCTCGGGCTGAAAGTCTTCGACCTGGCGCTCGATTATCCCACCGGCGACATTACCGAAGAGGCAGCGCTTTCCGAGCGCGATTGCGCCGCCACCATGGCCTTCGGCATGGAGGCGATTGCCGGCGGCACCGACCTGCTTTGCATCGGCGAGATGGGCATCGGCAATACGACGATTGCGGCGGCGATCAACTATGCGCTGTACGGCGGTTCGGCGCGCGACTGGGTGGGACCCGGCACCGGTTCGGAAGGCGAGATGCTGGAGCGCAAGATCGCGGCGGTGGAAAAGGCGGTGGCACTGCATGGTGACCATCTCGATGATCCGCTTGAGATCATGCGCCGGCTCGGCGGCCGTGAGATCGCGGCGATGGCCGGCGCCATTCTTGCCGCCCGCATGGAGCGCATCCCGGTACTGATCGACGGTTATGTCGCGACCGCGGCGGCGGCGATCCTGAAAGCCGCCAATCCATCGGCGCTCGATCATTGCCTGATCGGCCATGTCTCCGGCGAGCCCGGACATTTGCGTTCGATCGAGATGCTCGGCAAGACGCCGCTTCTGGCGCTCGGCATGCGGCTCGGCGAAGGCACCGGTGCGGCGCTTGCCGCCGGTATCGTCAAGGCGGCTGCGGCCTGTCATTCCGGCATGGCGACCTTCGCTCAGGCCGGTGTGTCGAATAAGCATTAAGGTCGCGGTGGGCGCCGTCGATCCGTACGCCTTCGCTTGCGCGCCTCAAGTGGATTCGGTATTTGCGTATTCGCTCATCAAAGAGGAGACGGCAAAGCCTCTCCCGGTCGGTGATGCAACGGGAAGAGGAGAGGGCATCTTGACGAAGCCTGCGGTGACGAAAGAGACCGGACTTCGGCATTTCATCGCCGCCGCCAGCTATTCCTGGGCGGGCTTCCTGCGGGTGCTGAAAGAGGCGGCCTTCCGCCAGGAACTTGGCTTCTTCATCGTTTCGATCGCGGCGCTGGCGCTGGTGGGAGCCACTGCGGGCGAGATCGTCGTCGCGGTACTTCTGTTTCTCGGGCTCTTTTCGATGGAGGCGATGAATACCGCCGTTGAAGAGGTGATTGACCGGATTTCGCCGGAAATTTCAATCGTCGGCAAACATGCCAAGGATCTCGGCTCCTTCGCGGTGTCCTGCATGATCGCCGCCTGCTGCCTTTATCTCGGCTTCGTCCTCGGCAAGCACCTGTTCTTTGGATCTGGATGATTTCACGCTGGATCCGCCCGTAGTCATGCGGATCCAAGTCTAAAAATTGGAGCATGATGTTGCCCGAAAACTGCTCACACTTTTCGGCATCATGCTTCAGCTGAATCAGGCAAAACTCTTGCGCTTGCGCGCGACGGCCTGGGCCTCCTCGACGGCCGGCAGGCTCTGGAGCACGCGTTTGCCGGGCAGGATGGCGATAACTTCGGTGCCTTCGCGTAGCTTCGATTTCAGCAGGAACTGTCCGTCATGCTTGGCAAGGATCGCCTGGACGATCGGCAGGCCGAGGCCTGTACCCTGTTCGGCGCTCTTGATGGCGATCGAGCCTTGGCCAAAGGCCGACAGGACGACGGGAATCTCTTCTTCCGGAATACCGGGGCCGTTGTCCTTGATCGAGATGTACTGTCCGCCGCCAGCTGTCCAGCCGACCTTGACGTGGATCTCGCCGCCCTGCGGCGTGAACTTGACGGCATTGGATAGAAGGTTGAGCACCACCTGGCGCATCGACTTCTCATCCGCCCAGATGGCCGGCAGCTGCCGCTCGAACTGGTCCGAAATGGCAATGTTCTTGGCGCGGGCGCGCAGCTGGACCATGCCGATGCAATCTTCGGTGATATCGAGCAGCGAAATCGCCTCTTCGCTCAGTTCGTATTTGCCAGCCTCGATGCGCGACAGGTCGAGGATCTCGTTGATGAGATCGAGCAAATGCTGGCCGGAGCGGTGGATATCGCCGGCATATTCCTTGTAGGTCGGATTGGCGAGCGGTCCCATGACTTCGGCCGACATCACCTCGGAAAAGCCGAGGATGGCGTTGAGCGGCGTCCTGAGCTCGTGCGACATCGAGGCAAGGAAGCGCGACTTGGCGAGGTTTGCCTCTTCGGCGCGGCGGCGAGCCTCGTCCGACATCGATTTCGCCACTTCCAGCTCGGCGATCAGGTCGTCCTTCTCCGACTGGTAGGAGAGAATCCTGAGGTTCGACTTGAAGAGCCGGTCGCTGATATAATTGAAGAAGACGAGGGTGGTGGTGAAGGCCCCCGTCAGGCTGATTTCGAGGAGGTCACGTGACAGGCCGCTCTTGGCGACGAGTGCCAGGACCGCAGGTGAAAAGGCGGCGAGCACGGCCGGCGTCAGCATGAAGTTCGACATCGCCGTGACGGAGAGCGCAATCAGCAGCGTCGCGCCCTTATAGAGGATGAAGCTCGACGGCTCGCAGGTATCGCAGCCCTGCAGCGCAAAGACGGCCCAGCAGCAGCCGAGGAGGAACTGGCCGAGCAGCAGCAGCCGGCGCCATTTGCGGGCGCTCTCGGAGGTAATCTCCTGCCGGCGCGCGCGCCTTGCGAGCAGGATATTGCCGGCGTGACAGGTGAGCGTCAGCAGCGCCCAGAAGAGCAATTGCGTGTTCTGGGTGAAATAGACGCCAAGCGCGGTGATGATGACGACGAAGAGGGGCATGATCGTCGCGCTCTGCAGCACCGACGCCACATACATCTTGAGCACGTCAAGATCGAAGGAGGAATTGGACGCGTGACCGGACTGAAGACGTTCGCGCGTCTGCCGCACGGCCTTGGAAACGGCCTTGTTGCGGTGGCTGCGCGACCTGTCGACGATGATTTTGTCGGTCGATGTGCTTACGCCGGTACTCATGTGCACGTTGAAACTTCATCCCAGGGTGGATAAGAGCTTAACCGACAATTCTTAAGAAGATGTTTGCCATCTTTGCCAAGGATTTGTTTTTTAAGGAGGCGAAAGCGTGACACGGTGCCTGCGCCTGATTCGCGACGGCGTGACCGCTTTTGCCCTGCTGGCGCTCGTGGCGCTGATCGCCGCCAAGCTCAACGATGCAGCAAAAATCGAGCACGCCGGCGCCTTTCATGCTGCCGACGGTGACAGTTTGACATCGGGAGACGAACGTTTGCGCCTCGAAGGCATCGATGCGCCGGAGCTCAACCAGAGCTGCGAGCGGGCGGGGAAAGCCTGGGCCTGCGGGCGCGCGGCGCGCGAGGCGCTGCAGGACATGGTGCTGGCATCGGGAACACTCTGTCGGGGCAGCCGGCGTGACCGCTACGACAGGCTGCTCGTCATCTGCCGGAGCGGGGCAGGCGATGACATCAATGCCACCATGGTGCGGCGGGGCATGGCCATTTCCTATGGCGATTATGGCAAAGAGGAGGCCGAGGCGAGGGCTCAGAAGATAGGCCTCTGGGCCGGAACTTTCGAGCGGCCGCGCGACGTGCGCAATCATGCGCATCAGAGGTCGGGTTTCGACGGCGCCCTGCGTTCCATCGCGCAGATCGTCGGATGGGAGTAAAGTCATGACCGACGAAGCCATGCTAGAGACGCTCCGGCGGGAGATCGCCTCCTGTCGGATCTGTTGTGACACGCCGGCGAAAGGCCCTGAACACCGGCTGCCGCACGAGCCGCGGCCGGTGGCGGTGATCTCGTCGAGCGCGCGCATCCTGATCGCCGGGCAGGCGCCGGGGCTTCGGGTGCATGAGAGCGGCCTGCCATTCGACGATGCCTCGGGCGACCGGTTGCGGTCATGGCTCGGCGTTGACAGGGCAAGCTTCTACGACCGCGGCCGATTCGCCATCGTGCCCATGGGCTTCTGCTTTCCTGGCTATGACGACAAGGGCGCCGATCTGCCGCCGCGGCGCGAATGTGCGCCGTTCTGGCGGCAAAGGGTGATCTCAGCCATGCCGCAAATCGAACTGGTGCTGGTCATCGGCCAATATGCGCAGGCCTGGCATATGGCCGGTGAAAAGCGGGACAATATGACCGAGACGGTGCGGGCATGGCGTGACTGCCTTCTGTCCGACCGATCGCCGGCCGTGCTGCCGCTGCCGCATCCGAGCTGGCGCAACAGCGGCTGGCTGAAGCGCAATCCCTGGTTCGAGAAGGAATTACTCCCGGTCTTGCAGGAACGGGCGAAAACGCTGCTTTCCTGAAACAAAATTCTTTTGGTTGCGCGGAATCGAGTTATACAAAGAAAATAATTCGAAAGGACTGTTGTGCGCATGGACCGCCTCGACCGAAAAATACTGCGTCTTCTGCAAGAAGATTCGACACTTGCCGTTGCCGATCTCGCCAAGAAAGTGGGTCTCTCGACGACGCCATGCTGGCGGCGCATCCAGAAGATGGAAGAAGACGGCGTCATCAAGCGCCGAGTCGCCATCCTCGATCCGGAGAAGGTCAACACCAAGGTCACCGTCTTCGTGTCGATTCGCACTGCCACCCATTCGATCGAATGGCTGCGCCGCTTTTCCGAGGTGGTCGCCGAATTCCCCGAAGTGGTGGAATTCTACCGGATGAGCGGTGATGTCGATTATCTCTTGCGAGTCGTCGTGCCCGATATTGCCGCCTATGACGCCTTTTATAAGCGGATGATCGCCAAGATCGAGATTCGCGACGTTTCCTCCGCCTTTGCGATGGAGCAGATCAAGTATTCGACGCAGCTGCCGCTCGACTACATGATTCTCGATAATGCCAAATCCAACGAGGATTGAGGTCAAGCCTGCGGCCGTGACCGCACGCGACACTGCAAAGTCCAGCGCGGCCTCATGCCAGGCGTGAGTCTGCGACCTCGGATATGCCCGTTGGAGGCGACTTGTGACATCCTGGCCGCACGTGGAATGCCAGTTAGCAAGGCCGAGTTTGGGGATGTGCGGTCCCCCGACTAAGAAAAAGCCTCAAAAATAGCGAAAAAACGCTCAAATCGAACCAAATTCCTGGAAAAATGAATAGCCTGGTAAGGATTCTGGGGTTATGGTCGATAAAACCAGTGGGCGATATGTCATAATTTTGTCTCATTGGTATCGAATTCGGAACACTATGTTCTAAACCGCCACCTTGTTTGTGCTTGTTAGCCGGCGGTAGAGTTTATGCGCTTCACCAGTATGTTCGACGGGGTCGGACGGTGGAGAATTTGACAATGGGTGTAGCGTGTGCGGCTTGCGATGGAGGTTCTCCGTCGCGGAGCCGTTTTGCATGTTTTTCGTATAAATAATTGAAATTGTTGTATAAAAATCACGTTGCCGGGGAAAGTAGCCCGTGAGAACCCATCTGGCGTATATCGGCAATTGCTTGATAGAGCCTTGTATGTGATGACGGTTTGGCGGTTCGATCGATCCGCACGCCGAGATGGCTGTTCAAACTGGGCCGGCTTCAAATCGACTACCCGATCTGAAGCCAGCCCCGATCGACAAAGGAATGGATTGGTAAATGAACATCAGAATGGTTTTGCTTGCATCAGCAGCAGCATTTGCTGCATCGACGCCGGTTCTTGCAGCTGACGCTATTGTTGCTGCTGAGCCGGAACCGGTTGAATATGTTCGCGTCTGCGACGCTTACGGCACCGGCTACTTCTACATCCCGGGCACCGAAACCTGCCTCAAGATCGAAGGCTACATCCGTTTCCAGGTCAACGTTGGCGAAG
>NZ_JAAXDD010000019.1:0-118494 GCF_019798305.1 Rhizobium leguminosarum | reverse complement strand
AGAGCCTGTTCATGTGCGCCTTCACGGCAACCCGGCACAATCCGGATCTGGCCTCCTTCTATGCGCGCTTGCGCAGCAACGGGAAGCAACACCTGTGCGCCGTCATAGCCGTCGCCCGAAAACTCATCATTCTCGCCAACGCCATCCTCATCCGAAAGACCGAATGGACGCCACAGTACCGGCAAAATTGAAACATGGTTGCTCCCCGCCTGCGGGGAGAAGGTGATCTGCCGCACCCTTTCCGGTCCCACCACCCTCTCGCAGGGCACGTCCCCTCGCCCCGTTTACGGGGAGAGGGTTAGGGTGAGGGGCAGCCATCGGCGTAAACCAGAAAGCGGCAGAGCATGACGAAAGAGGAATTGGCCGACTTTGTCAGCAGTCTGACAGCTGGCATATCGCGGGCTTTTCATTTGCCAGGTCTTCTATGGGCGCTCTATTCGGAAAGCAGCTCGTCCGTCTCGGGCCCGTCCTCGGTCTTGCGCAACGGTCTGAAGCTCATCCGGTGCAGCGAGCAGGGGCCGTGTCTCTCGATGCCGGCGCGGTGCTGCGCCGTGCCATAGCCCACATGCGCGGCAAAGCCGTAATCCGGAAACACGCTATGCGCCCGCGCCATCATCCGGTCGCGCGTCACCTTGGCGACGATCGAGGCGGCGGCGATCGAGACCGAGCGGGCATCGCCCTTGACCACGGCCTGTCCGGGGCAGTCGAGGCCGGGCGGCACGTCGAGCCCGTCGGTCAGCACGTAGCTGGCCGGAATGGCGAGGCTGCAGATGGCGCGGCGCATGGCGTCGAGGCTTGCCTTGCGGATATCCGTCTCGTCGATGCGCGTCGAACTGGAGGAGGCGATGGAGACGGTCGCAGTCGCCAGAATCTGCACGAACAGTTCCTCCCGCCGTTGCGCCGACAGCTGCTTGGAATCGTTCAGACCCTCAGGAATGCGCTTCGGATCGAGAATAACGGCAGCAGCCACGACGGGTCCCGCCAGCGGCCCGCGGCCTGCCTCGTCGGCACCGGCGACCGGCCAGTGGCCGGCCTTGCGGGCTTTGAGCTCCAGTCGAAAATCCGGCACGAGCGGAACCGTGTCGAAAAGCTGGGGAGAATCGGGTGACGTGCGAGGTTTCATGCGGCTGAACCTCGCACGCCAACCCGATTGCCCGCAAGTCCCCGGATCAGGGCGGCGGCCGGGGACGCTCCGGCGGATGGTGGCGGTCAGGGCCATCCGCGGGAATTGCGCTCGGGCTCGAAAACAGGGCGGTTTTCTCGAGAGCCGATGCGCAAGCTAGAAGCAATTCCAGGAAAAGCGCGAAGCGGTTTTGCCGGAATTGCGTGGAAACAAAAGGTTAGAGCAGCGATAGTTGTACGCCGCTGCCGTCTGGCGGCACGAACAGATCATCGCGCAGCGGCACGCTGCGTCGCGTCAACTCGAAACGTCGGGCTGCCATTTCAAAGCGCCGGGCGATCTGCCAGGCATAGGGACCGGCGCCTTTCATGCGCTTGCCGAATTCGGCGTCATAATCCTTGCCGCCGCGCATCGAGCGCACCAGCGACATCACATGCCGGTAACGATCGGGATAATGCTGCAGCAGCCAATCGCGAAACAGCGGGCTGACCTCGAGCGGCAGCCTGAGGATGACATAGCTCGCCTCGGCAGCACCGGCCGCCTTCGCCGATTCGAGAATACGCTCCAGCTCATGATCGTTCAGTGCCGGGATGAGCGGGGCGGCCAGCACAGCCGTCTGGATGCCTGCTTCGGCAAGCGTGTGGATCGTCTCCAGCCGCCGCGGCGGCGTGGCGGCACGCGGCTCCATCGTCCGGGCAAGCTTGCGATCCAGTGTGGTCACCGAGATGCCGACGCGCACCAGGTTCTTGCCTGCCATCTCCCGCAGAATGTCGAGATCACGCAGGATCATCGCCGACTTGGTGACGATCGATACCGGATGGTTCGCCTTGTTCAACACCTCGAGAATGCCGCGCATGATGCGCCATTCCTTCTCGATCGGCTGATAGGGATCGGTATTGGTGCCGATCGCGATCACCCGCACCTTGTAGCCGGGCTTGGCGAGTTCCCGCTCCAGTAGTTTTGCCGCATCGGGTTTGGCAAACAGCTTCGTCTCGAAATCGAGCCCCGCAGAAAGCCCCATATAGGCGTGCGTCGGCCGGGCGAAACAATAGATGCAGCCGTGTTCGCAGCCGCGATAAGGATTGATCGAGCGGTCGAAGGAAATGTCTGGCGATTCGTTGCGGGTGATTGCCGTGCGCGGTTTCTCGACCTGCACTTCCGTCTTGAACGGCGGCAGTTCTTCCCACGTCTGCCAGCCATCGTCGAAAGTCTCACGCTGCAGCGCCTCGAACCGCCCTGTCGGGTTCAGTCCCGCCCCACGCCCGCGCCGCCGATCGACCTCGACTCTCAGACCGGAGGAAACGATCATCGCATCGGCAACATCTGCCGTATTGGCAGGCGCGAATGCGGCCTGCCCTGCCAGGGACTGCTCTCTCATCGGATTCTCCCGCAGCGGAAAGCCATCGCTCCCGCCCGTTTTGCTGATTAAATTCCTATCCGCAAGACAAGAACAATGCAAGAACAAAATGAGGAAAACGGCGCTGGCAAAAATTTGTGCGGCGCATTATAAATAGTCAATGTTGACGGTTGTTCTCGAATGTCAGGATCAGGAATCTGAGCTGGCACAGACTTTATCGGTACTGGTGGCAGGCGCGGTGGAGGGGCTGGTGAGTGATGTGGTCGTGCTCGATCACGGCTCACGCGACGGCACCTCGCGGGTCGCCGACGCTGCCGGCTGCCGCTTCCATTCGCAATGGGATATCAAGGACATCGTCCGCTCGGCGCGCGGCGAATGGCTGCTCTTCGTCGAGCCGGGCGCAAGACTCCAGGCCGGCTGGATTGATGAGATCGCCGAATATGTCGCGCTGAACAAGCTGCCGGCGCGTTTCACTGCGTCGCGCGGCTACCGGCGCCCGTTCTTCCAACGTGTCGGCCGAGCCGTGCCGCCGCTGGAGCTTGGTTTGCTGATGCCGAAAAAGCTGGCGCTCGCGACCGCCAAAAGCGGCATGCGGCTCACCGAATTCGTCAAGGGCCAGAAGCCGCGCCGGCTGGCGAGCGAACTCATTCCCTCTTGGGTCGCTCGCGCTGCCCGCTAAGCAATTCCACTCTTCGTCATCCTGCCTTCGCGCCGATGCCTGCCCCCTCACCCTAACCCTACCGGGGTCGTGCCACCCGTCTCGCCCCGTCCTTCGGACCCCCGTAAAAACGGGGCGAGGGGACGTGCCATACGAGACGCGAGAGAGGGACGGAGAGGTTGCGGCATATCCCCTTCGCCCCGCAAGCGGGGAGAAGGTGGCGGCAGCCGGATGAGGGGCAGGTCGCCGAACCTTGGAGGGGTATCATACAGCTCCCGTCATCGCGCAAAAGATGGCGCCCAATAGGATTTCGCGCTATAATTCAGGTATGGTGCCGTCGAAGCGCCTCGCTTCGCAACGGAATGGCCATGGAATGCCGGTGAACGGCAGAACAGGTCAGCGAAAATCTCCTCTTCTGCCGGGTTCCCGGCGAAAGGAGGTGCGTCATGGCACGCGGTAGGGTCTACGGCGTACGCAGTATGATCTACGGCCTCATAGCCGTCATATTGCCGACATTGGTGATCGCGCATCCGCATTCGGCAGCATCGCAGATGATGCGCAGTTGCGCAGGCCGACCCGAAATCGTCAATTTCCTGGACAAGAACTTCGCCGAAAAGCTCACGGCAGTCGGACTGATCAACCAGAACGCCATTCTTGAGGTCTATGCCGCCGAAAGCGGCACCTGGACACTCATCGTCACGGATGTTCACGGCATAAGCTGCGTCCTGCTCTCGGGTGACAGCTGGGACACGATGCCCGTCCTGCCGGGCCTGGCCACATAGTGAATGCCCCTGGTGCGCCAGGGGCAGCCCTACTTCGTCGCGCCGCGTTTCAGGTGCTCGTCCAGCCGCGGCATGATCTCGACGAAATTGCACGGCACGCTGCGATAGTCGAGCTGTCCTTTCAGAATGCCGTCCCAGGCATCCCGGCAGGCGCCGGGCGAACCCGGCAGCACGAAGATGAAGGTGGCGTTGGCAACACCTGCCGTGGCGCGCGACTGGATCGTCGCCGTGCCGATCTTCTCGTAGGAGATCCGGTGGAAGATGGCGGAAAAGCCGTCCATCCGCTTTTCGAACAAAGGCTCCAGCGCCTCTGGCGTCACATCGCGGCCGGTAAAGCCGGTGCCGCCTGTGGTGATGACGACGTCTATGTCTTCGTTCTCGGTCCAGGCTTTCACCTGCGCGGCAATCTTTTCGCGATCATCGGGCACGATCCCCCGGTCGACCAGCCTATGCCCCGCCTCCGTGATCCGCGCCGCCAGCGTATCGCCTGACTTGTCCGTCTCCGGCGTGCGGGTATCCGAGACAGTCAGAACCGCAATGCCGACCGCGATGAAGGGCCGCTTTTCGTCCAGACCTGCCATCATGCGCCTCCCGAAACCGTTTCCGTCGCCTGGAAATACCAGCCAGGGCGCTTGTCGTGAAGAGCTGCCGCCGCATCTTCGGCAGCAGTCATGCTCGCAAAGATGCCGAAGCAGGTGGCGCCGGAACCGGACATGCGGGTCAGAAGGGCGCCGTGAGCTTGCAGTATCGTCGAGATCTCCGAAATCTCGGGCACGAGTTCGCGCGCCGGCGGCTCCAGGTCGTTGCGGGCAGCAGCAATCGCCGCGAGCCAGTCGGCAGTCTGAGGCCGGCTCGGTGCCGGGCTCAGGGCCGGATTGTTCTTTGTCGCCAGCCGGCGGAAAACATCGAGCGTCGAGACGCCCTTCAGCGGATTGGCGAGCACCATGGCAAAGGCCGGCAGCTCCGGCACAGGTTCGAGCTCTTCGCCGATGCCGCGGGCAATCAGCGGCCGGCTCTCAAGGCACATCGGCACGTCGGCGCCGAGCTTCAGCGCCAGCGCGGCAAGCGTCTCCGCCGATAATGTCGTGCCCCAGAGCCGCATCAGCCCGCGCAGCGTCGCAGCTGCATCGGCCGAGCCGCCGCCGATGCCGGAGGCGATCGGCAGGTTCTTTTCGAGATGGATGCGGACCGGAAAGGCGAGGGGACCGATCGCCTCGCGCAGGAGATCGCGGGCCTTCAGCACCAGGTTGGTGCCGCCGTCGCCGGCAAGTACTTCGCCGAAACGGCCAGACAGGGTGAATTCGTCGGCCGGCGACCGTATGAAGTCCAGCCGGTCGCCGTGATCTGCGAAGGTCACCAGCATATCGAGCAGATGATAGCCATCCGGCCGCTGGCCCGTCACATGCAGGGCCAGGTTGATTTTCGCGCGAGCTTCCTCGGAAACGCTAGAGCATGATGCCGAAAAGTGTGAGCGATTTTCGGACGACATCATGCTCTATTTCTTTGACCTGTATCCGGCCAAGCCCTTTTCAGGCATGCCTTCCGCTCGTCAGGATTTCTTGTCGACCGGCGGCGGGATGACAGGTGCCGGATCCGGCTGCTTCTTGTCGGCCGCCTTGGCATCGTCGCTGGCGGGAGGCAGGCCATTGGCGACCTTGTCCTTGATCTTCGGGATCTCGGCAGCTTCGGGCTCGGAGCTGAGCGCCCGGTTCCACTGGTAGACGGCCTCGAGCTTGCGGCCGACGCGCCAGTAGGCGTCGCCGAGATGGTCGTTGATCGTCGCGTCGCCGGCCTTGATCTGTGCGGCGCGCTCCAACTCCTCGACGGCATCATTGAAGCGGTTGAGGCGGAAATAGGCCCAGCCGAGCGAATCGATGATGTAGCCGTCGTCAGGGCGAAGGTCGACAGCCTTCTTGATCATGCCGAGACCTTCGTCGAGGTTTCGGTTCATGTCGATCCAGGAATAGCCGAGATAGTTCAGCACCTGCGGCTGGTCGGGATTGAGCTCCAGCGCCTTGCGGAAGTTGGGCTCCGCCTGGTCCCACTTCTTCAGCCGCTCATAGGCAATGCCGCGCTGGAAGAAGACGCTCCAGTTGGCGCGGCCGGGAATGGGGCCGATTACTTCGACGGCCTTGTCGTAATTGGTGGCCATCGCCTCGTAGTCCTTGGCGTCGGAGAGCACGCTGCCATAGGCGAGGTAACTGCGGATGTCCTTCGGGTCGGAGGCGATCAGCGCCTGCAGGTGCTTGCGCGCCTCGTCCACCTTGCCGCCCTGGGCAAGGGCAAGGCCGAGCTGCAGCTCGGAGATGCGCCGCATCGGCGAATTCTCCGGCACCTTCTTGTAGAGCGCAATGGCACGGTCCATCTGGTTCTGTTTCTCGGCGATGCCGCCGAGCAGCACCAGCGTATCGGCGCTGTTCGGATCGAGCGCATTGGCCGTCTGCAGGTACAGCGAGACGATGTCCTCGGCGCCGTCGCGGTTTAGCGCGCCGCCGACGGAGAAGAGCACGCCGGCAGCCCCTTCTTCGGCCGTCTTGACCTGTTGTTCCTGCTTCTCGTTCTTTTCAATGCTGTCGCGCAGCGCGTTCAGCGGCGCATAGTTCGGCAACAGGTTGTCGCCGACGGAAACGGCGTCGAGCGCCTTCTGCTTGTTGCCTTGTGTTGCTTCGAGGCGGGCAAGCGCCATCACCGCGCGCATGAAGGTATCCGGCGCCGTCGCGCCGCCTTCCTTGTCGAGCACGGCATCGTTCAGATGCTGACGGGCGGCTTTCACGTCGCCGGAGACGATGGCGATCGCCCCGGCATTGTAATTCTGGAAGATGCGGAACCAGTCCGGCCCCTTCATCTTCTCGACCACGGTGAGTGCTTCCTTGCCGCGGCCAGCGCCGACGCGGGCCCAGGCGAGCAGCAGGTCGTTCATCATCCGGTCGAGATCGTTCGGCCCCTTATATTTCAGGATGGACTCGGCGGTCTTGTAATCGTCGCGGCGTACGGCATCCATGCCGCGCACAATCGTGGTGATGCGCTCGACGGAAGGGTCGCCCTTCAGGTCGTTGGCATATTTGACGCCGTCCTTGATGTCGCCATTGAGCAGCAGCGAGATCATCAGCCGTTGGCGAATCTCGGGATTGCCAGGCTCGATCTGCAGCGCCTTCTTGTAGAGTTCGATCGCCGTCTCGTAGTCATGATCGACATCGGCGGTGCGCGCTGCGAGGAAGGCGCCCGAGAAAGTGGTCACGCTGTCTGCATCAAAGTGAGCGGCCGTGCCGGCATCGTCTGCCTTGGCCGCATCCTCGGCGTTCACGCCGCCGACACTGCCCAGCGAAAGGACAGCTGCAAGCGCTGCGCTCGTAAGAAGACGGATGGCAAGTCTCTGCCGCATTAGGAAACCTTTCTTCGACAGCGTCCCGACAAATGGTGTCGGTCGCAATACCAGTTGCGATCACTGATTCACAACAGGATGGCTTTTTTGAAGCGGCGCTGCAAGAAAATCAGCCTGCGATCAAGGACGTTTGATCAATTGACGCGCTCGATGCAGAAGTCGATCACCTCCATCAGGGCGGATTTCCAGACCGTATCGGGAAGGGGCGCAAGCGCGTCCCGTGCGATCGTTCCGTAATGGATCGCCCGGCCGATCGTGTCGCTGAGCGTGCCATATTTGGTGATCAGCCCCAGCGCTTTTTCGAGGTTGGCGTCGGTGCTGTTGCCGGCTTCGATCGCATCGCGCCAGAAGGCGCGCTCGTCCTCGGTGCCGCGGCGATAGGCCAGAATGACGGGCAGGGTGATCTTGCCTTCGCGGAAATCGTCGCCGACATTCTTGCCGAGATCGGCCGCCTTGCCGCCGTAATCAAGCGCGTCGTCGACGAGTTGGAAGGCGAGCCCCAGATTCATACCGTAGGATTTCAACGCATTGCGGCCCGACCGGCCGACCTCGGCGACGATCGGCCCGACTTCGGCGGCAGCGGCAAACAGGGCCGCCGTCTTGGCGCGAATGACGGAGAGATAATCGTCCTCCGTCGTCTCCATGTTCTTGGCGACGGAAAGCTGCAGCACTTCGCCTTCGGCGATCACGCAGGCGGCGGAAGACAAGACGTCGAGCGCATCGAGCGAGCCGACGTCGACCATCATGCGGAAGGCCTGGCCGAGCAGGAAGTCGCCGACCAGTACGCTTGCCTGGTTGCCCCAGATCATCCGCGCCGTCGATTTGCCGCGGCGAAGATCGCTCTCGTCGACGACGTCGTCATGCAGCAGCGTCGCCGTGTGCATGAACTCGACTGACGTGGCGAGCTTGACGTGGTTTTCGCCCCTGTAGTCGAACAGCGAGGCGGAAGCCAGCGTCAGCATCGGCCGCAGCCGCTTGCCGCCCGATGAGATCAGATGGTTCGCCACTTCGGGGATCATCTGCACGTCGGAGCCGGCCTTGGACAGAATGAGCTGGTTCACTCGCTCCATGTCCGCCCTGGTGAGATCGACCAATGGCTTGATGGATGCCAGTTTGTTTTTGCTTTCTTCAAGCGGTATGACCACGCCCAACGACCCGGACTCCTGTTCATTCTTTGCATCTGACAATAGAAAGGGGCGATGGACGCGGCAAGGGGTGAATTGTCGCGCTGAGCGAAATTGGAAGGAAAACGACGGCAAATGCATGAGCTTATCCGCGCCAACGACCCCGTTCTTCTCTCCTATGCCGAGAGTTTGATGAAAGATGCGGGAATTCACTGCTTCATCGCCGATCAGGGCATGAGCGTGCTGGAGGGCTCGCTCGGCATGCTGTCGCGCCGCCTGCTGGTGGATGAGGAGATGGCCGATCAGGCGCGCCGCATCCTCATCGATGCCGGTCTCGGTGGCGAGTTGCGCGAGCGGAAGTGAACTCCGATGACCGGAAAAACCACTGACACCATCGATGCCTTTCATCGCGGCGCCTTTCACGTGATGCAGCCGAAGGGCAGGGGCCATCGCTCCGGCATGGATGCGATGCTGCTTGCGGCTCTGGTCGTCGACGACCGTCCGGTCAGGGTTGCTGATCTCGGCGCCGGCGCTGGTGCCGCCGGTCTTGCCGTCGCCTCGCGGCTTGCCAATACGCAAGTGGTGCTCTTCGAGCGCTCGGCCGAGATGGCCGATTATGCCCGCCGCAGCATCCTCTTGCCCGACAATGCCCATGTCGCGGGCCGCGTCAGCGTCGTCGAGGCCGATGTGACGCTGACCGCCAAGGCGCGCAACGATGCGGGGCTCACCGATGAGAGCTTCCACCACGTCATCATGAACCCGCCCTTCAACGACGCCGGCGACCGGCGCACGCCGGATGCGCTGAAGGCCGAAGCCCATGCGATGACCGACGGCCTGTTCGAAAGCTGGATACGCACGGCCGGCGCCATCATGATCCCAGGCGGGCAAATGTCGCTGATCGCCAGGCCTCAGTCGATCGCCGAGATCGTTGCCGCCTGCGGCCGGCGTTTCGGCGGCATCGAGATCACCGCTATCCACCCGCGTCCGGGTGAAAATGCCGTGCGTATCCTGGTGACTGGTATCAAGGGATCGCGGGCGCGGCTGTCGCTGCGCGCGGCGCTTATCATGCACGAAGAGGGGAGCCACAAGTTCTCCCCCCTCGTCGACGATTTCAACAATGGCCGGGCGGCTTATGCCAGGCTTTAGACCGGTTTAGTTCCTGCGCAATTCTGGGAAAACCGCTTCCCATTTTCTCCGAATTGCTTCAGCCGGTGACGAAGTCGAAAAGCAGCTTGACGTTCAGCCCGGCGATGACGACCGCGATCAGATAGGCGATGCCGCTCAGCCAGCGGGGCGCCACCAGTTCGCCCATCTTGGCCTTGCTGGCGGTGAACATCACCAGCGGGAAGACGGCGAAGGAAAGCTGCAGGCTGAGGACCACCTGTGTCAGGATCAGCAGCTGTGCCGTGCCCTGATCGCCGTACCAGATGGTGACGATCGCCGCAGGCACGATGGCGATGGCGCGGGTGATCAGCCGGCGTACCCACGGCTTCAGCCGGATCTTGAGGAAGCCTTCCATGACGATCTGGCCGGCAAGCGTTGCCGTCACCGTCGAGTTGAGGCCGCAGCAGAGAAGTGCGATGCCGAACAGCGTTGGCGCGATGGCGAGGCCGAGCAGCGGCGATAGCAATGAATGGGCCTCGCCGAGTTCGACGACGTCGGTCTTGCCGTTGGCATTGAAGGCGGCGGCCGCCAGGATCAGGATCGAGGCGTTGATCAGCAGCGCGAAACACAGCGCGACCGTGGAATCGATCGTCGCAAAGGTCAGCGCCTCCCTCTTCTCGGGAACGGTATGGCCGTAGGCCCGCGTCTGCACGATGCCGGAGTGGAGGTAGAGATTGTGCGGCATGACGGTCGCGCCGAGAATGCCGAGCGCCAGATAGAGCATCTCGGGATTTGTGACAATCTCGGTGGTCGGGAAGAAGCCGGTGAGGACGGCGCCCCATTGTGGGTCGGCAAGCAGGATCTGCACGCCGAAGCAGACCGCGATGACGCCGAGCAGCGCGATGATGAAGGCCTCCACCCAGCGGAAGCCGAGCTTTTGCAGGAAGAGGATCACGAAGACGTCGAGCGCGGTGATCAGCACGCCGAGTTCGAGCGGGATACCCATCAACAGGTTGAGGCCGATCGCCGTGCCGATCACCTCGGCGATATCGGTGGCGATGATGGCGATTTCCGCAAAGGCCCAGAGCGGCACCGAGACATATCTCGGAAAAGCGTCGCGGCAGGCCTGCGCAAGATCGCGCCCGGAAGCGATCGCCAGACGCGCACAGAGCGCTTGCAGCACGATCGCCATCAGGTTGGAAAGCAGCGCGACGGTGAGCAGCGCGTATCCAAATTTCGAGCCGCCGGCGAGCGATGTCGCCCAGTTGCCGGGGTCCATGTAACCGACGGCGACCATGTAGCCCGGCCCGGCGAAAGCTGCCGCCCTTCGCCATGTCGAGCTGTGACGCCCCGTTCCGACGGTGCGGTAGACATCGGACAGCGATCCCTCTCCGCGTTCGTGCCGCCAGCCGCTCTTTGCATTCGGATTAAGGACGTCCATGCGATTTCCACCTGTTTTATCGTCAGCGCACTATGACGAATTAGAATGATAATGCAAGTCATTCGCAACAACAAAATCAAACCTGATGTTTTCAGGCCCAATGTTTTCAAGAACGCGGCCATTGCGTTTGCTGTTCCAGCGCATACATGGATGCCGATCGCAAACTGCGATCGTGCGACCCGAAGCGAAGGATGGGAAATGGCCGGATTCTTGAGAAAACTGCTACCGAAACGGTTCCGCAAGGACGGCATCACCATCCCGGTCGTCCGGCTGCAGGGGGCGATCATCAGCGGCGGCGGCCAGTTCCGGCCGACCCTCAACCTCGCTAATGTCTCTCCGGTTCTCGAAAAGGCCTTCGCCATGAAGGACGCGCCGGCGGTTGCCATCTCCATCAATTCACCGGGCGGCTCGCCCGTGCAGTCGCGCCTGATCTTCACCCGCATTCGCGAGCTTGCCCGCGAGAAACAGAAGAAGGTTCTGGTCTTCGTCGAGGATGTCGCCGCCTCTGGCGGTTACATGATCGCGCTTGCCGGCGACGAGATCATCGCCGACGCCACCTCCATCGTCGGCTCGATCGGCGTCGTCTCCGGCGGTTTCGGTTTTCCCGAACTCTTGAAGAAGATCGGCGTCGAGCGCCGCGTCTATACGGCCGGCGAAAACAAGGTGATCCTCGATCCTTTCCAGCCGGAAAAGGAAAAGGACATCGAGTATCTGAAGAGCCTGCAGCTCGAAATCCATCAGGTCTTCATCTCCATGGTGCGCGAACGTCGCGCCGGCAAGCTGAGGGACGATACGGCGGTGTTTTCCGGCCTGTTCTGGAGCGGCACGCGCGGCCTGGAGCTCGGCCTCATCGATGGCCTCGGCGACATGCGCCAGGAACTGAAAAGGCGCTACGGCCAGAAGACCAAGCTGGAGCTCGTCACCGCCGGCCGCGGCCTGTTCGGCCGCCGAATTCCAGGCGTGTCGCCGGTTTCGCTCGAGGGCGCTGCCTCCGGTCTCGCAACAGGGCTTGTCGAAGCGGCGGAAGAGAGAGCATTGTGGAGCCGTTTCGGGCTTTGAAGGGAGCAAAAGAGGGGCATGCCGCAATTAATTACCATTCTGATCCTGGTCTTCTCAGCCTGGTGGCTCTACCGCCGCTTCGTCTCTGATGCCCGCAAGCTCGCCGAAAAGTCGCGCCGTGCTGAAAAGGAACGCCAGACCGGTGCGATCGGCACGCTGGTCAAGGATCCGGCGACCGGAGAATACCGGCTGAAGCGCGAGGGAGAATAACAGGCTTCGCCACTCATTTGCCTCTGATCCGCCTGCCAATCCGGGCGCTCTGTAGGTGGGAAGCCCCCTCTGCCCCGCCGGGCATCTCCCCCACAGGTGGGGAGATCGGCAAGTGGCCAAGGCTTCTCCAAACAACGGAACGCCTGCGCGGAGGCGTTATGAAGGCCGGGACATTCCCCCCAGCCGATCTCCCCCCTTGTGGGGGAGATGCCCGGCAGGGCAGAGGGGGGTACCCCGCAGCACAAGAAAGAATTCCTCTTTCCTATCGGCATTCGACGCTTCTCCGCCGCCGCAAAAGTCTTGACCCCCGGCGCCCTCCATGGCACCTGTCGCGCCGATAAATCCCACGCAATCGGTGCCGTTCGATGTCAGCTATCCCAGACCATATGAACCCGAAGCGCTCCTTTCAGGCGCTGATCCTGACCCTGCATAACTACTGGGCGGACAAGGGTTGCGCGGTGCTGCAGCCCTACGACATGGAAGTCGGCGCCGGCACCTTCCACCCGGCCACCACGCTGCGCGCCCTCGGCCCCAAACCGTGGAAGGCCGCTTACGTCCAGCCGTCTCGCCGTCCGTCCGACGGCCGCTACGGCGAGAACCCGAACCGGTTGCAGCATTATTACCAATACCAGGTCATCCTGAAGCCCAACCCGCCCAACCTGCAGGAGCTCTATCTCGGCTCGCTGTCGGCGATCGGCCTCGATCCGCTGCTGCATGATATCCGTTTCGTCGAGGACGACTGGGAAAGCCCGACGCTTGGCGCCTGGGGCCTCGGCTGGGAATGCTGGTGCGATGGCATGGAAGTCTCGCAGTTCACCTATTTCCAGCAGGTCTGCGGTATCGAATGCTCACCGGTATCGGGCGAACTGACCTATGGTCTCGAACGCCTCGCCATGTATGTCCAGGGCGTCGACAATGTCTATGACCTGAACTTCAACGGCCGCGACGGCGACGAGAAGATCAGCTATGGCGACGTCTTCCTGCAGGCCGAGCAGGAATATTCGCGCCATAATTTCGAATTCGCCAATACCGAGATGCTGCATCGCCACTTCGTCGATGCCGAGAAGGAGTGCCGCGCGCTGCTCGATGCCGGCGCCCCCGGCGACAACGCCAACCAGCGCCTGCACAAATGCGTCTTCCCGGCCTATGACCAGTGCATCAAGGCAAGCCATGTCTTCAACCTGCTCGATGCCCGCGGCGTCATCTCGGTCACCGAGCGCCAGAGCTATATCCTACGCGTGCGCACCCTCGCCAAGGCCTGCGGCGAAGCCTTCCTGCTGACCGACGCCGGCGGCGTCAATCTGGCCAAAGAGGCGGCGTGACACAACAGCCCGCCAGTCGCATCATCCATATCAACGGCTGGCCGGGCACTGGAAAGCTGACTGTCGGCCGCCTGCTGGCGAAGAGGCTCGGCGCGCGGCTCGTTGATAATCACATGCTGCTCAATCCGGCTGAGGCCCTGTTCTCGCGCAGCGATCCGCTGCACGCATCGCTGCGGGGGCAGATCCGCCAGGCGGTTTTCGGCCATGCCGTGCGCGCCGACCCGGCTGAAAGCTTCGTCTTCACCGATGCTTTGTCGGACGATGCACAAGACACTGCGACCTTCACCTGGTATCGCGATCTGGCTGCCGCAAGAGGCGCCGATCTGGTGGCGATCCTGCTCGATTGCGCCCCGGAAGAGAACGCCAGGCGCCTTGTTTCTCCCGGCCGGTCCGGGGCGCTCAAGCTGACGGATATTGCGGTACTGCAACGGCTGCGGGCAAACCATAGGCTGCTGCGCGGGCTGGCTGAACGCACCGTCGAAATCGACACGACAGGCCTTTTGCCGGAGCAGACGACGGCCCGAATCCTCGGAGATATCGGCGTTTGACGGCAGCCGGCAAAACCGCTTAGTGTCCGCCCGGACATTACTTCGCTGCGGGGGATTCGCGATGTATATTGCACTTGGCGTCATCGTTCTGGTCGCGCTCTATCTCGTCTTCATCTACAATGGCCTGGTTCGCGCGCGGCAGATGGCTGAGGAAGCCTGGTCGGGCATCGATGTCCAGCTCAAGCGCCGCGCCGATCTGATCCCGAACCTGATCGAGACGGTCAAGGGCTATGCCGCCCATGAAAAGTCGACGCTCGAAGAGGTGGTTGAGCTCCGCAACAAGGCGCAAGCCGTGCCATCAGGCGATGTCGCCGGCAGGGCGCAGGCGGAAGGTCTGCTCGGCCAGGCGCTCGGCCGCGTCATGGCGCTCGCCGAAGCCTATCCCGATCTCAAGGCCAACCAGAATTTTGCCGAGCTCCAGGCTTCGTTGGAAACCATGGAAGGCGAGCTGCAGATGGCGCGGCGTTACTACAACGGCGCCGCCCGCGATCTCAACGTCAAGGTCGAAAGCTTCCCGTCCAATCTCGTCGCCGGCCAGTTCGGTTTTGCCAAGCGGGAATATTTCGAAATCACCAACGAGGCCGACCGCGCCGTCCCCACCGTGAAATTCTGACGATCCGGCATTTTGCCTTTGCAAGAAAGCGATTAAGAGCAAGGGCAGATTGCGGCCGGCTTGAGCATGTCGCGCAAAACCAAGGACCTGAAGGGTGGGCCAAGCGAATCTGAAAGATCGCGACGCGCTTCAGGGTCGCCCCATGGACGGAAGAATAGCATGACACGCACAGCCAAACTCACGATCATTCCGCCGGGCCGGCCGCTTTCAGGCCGCGCCATGCCGCCGGGCTCCAAGTCGATCACCAATCGCGCGCTGCTGCTTGCCGGCCTTGCGAAGGGCACCAGCCGGCTGACCGGGGCGCTGAAGAGCGACGATACGCGCTATATGGCCGACGCGCTGCGTGCCATGGGTGTCGCGATCGACGAGCCTGACGACACCAGCTTCGTCATTACCGCCAGCGGCAGGCTGCTGCCGCCGAAGGCGCCGCTGTTCCTCGGCAATGCCGGCACGGCGACACGCTTCCTGGCGGCGGCTGCGGCTTTGGTCGACGGCACCGTTATCGTCGATGGCGACGAACATATGCGCAAGCGCCCGATCGGCCCGTTGGTCGAGGCGATGCGCACGCTCGGCATCGACGTGGCCGCCGAGACCGGCTGCCCGCCGGTCACCGTCAAGGGCACCGGCCGCTTCCAGGCTGACCGCATCCGCATCGATGGCGGCCTGTCCAGCCAATATGTTTCGGCACTGCTGATGATGGCGGCCGGCGGCGACCGGCCGGTCGATATCGAACTCGTCGGCGAGGATATCGGCGCACTCGGCTATATCGACCTGACCACGGCGGCGATGAAGGCTTTCGGCGCAAAGGTCGAGAAGACCAGCCCCGTCACATGGCGTGTCGCGCCGACCGGCTACCGCGCCGCCGATTTCATCGTCGAGCCGGATGCCTCGGCTGCGACCTATCTCTGGGCCACCGAAGTGCTGACCGGCGGCGCGATCGATCTCGGTGTTCCCTCCGGCGCCTTCTCGCAGCCCGATGCGCGCGCCTATGACATCATCGCCAAATTCCCGCATCTCCCGGCAGAGATCGACGGCTCGCAGATGCAGGATGCCGTCCCGACCCTTGCCGTGCTTGCCGCATTCAACGAGACGCCGGTTCGCTTCGTCGGCATCGCCAATCTGCGCGTCAAGGAATGCGATCGCATCCGGGCGCTCTCGACCGGCCTCAACCGCATTTTTTCAGGCCTTGCCCGCGAAGAGGGCGACGATCTGATCGTGCAGTCCGATCCCGCACTTGCAGGAAAGCGTCTATCGGCGGAGATCGACAGTTTCGCCGATCACCGCATTGCCATGAGCTTCGCGCTCGCCGGGCTCAAGATCGACGGCATTACCATTCTCGATCCGGATTGCGTCGGCAAGACCTTCCCCGCCTACTGGCGGACGCTGGCGGCACTCGGCGTGACCTATCAGAACAACGATTGACGAAACGCAGCCGAGGCTGCCGGCGGGGAGACAGGGATGGGGCGTCGGGTTTTCGGATTTTGTTTTGCGCTGTTGTTGATGCTCGCCGCTCCGGCGGTGTTTGCCGCCGAGGTGATCGACGGTTTCGCTTCCGATATCGTGCTCGAAAAGAGCGGCGCGATGACGGTGACGGAAACGATCACCGTTAACGCAGAGAACAACCAGATCAACCACGGCATCTTCCGTGACTTCCCGCTCTATTTCACCGATGCCACAGGCCGTCGCCGCAGCGTCGATTTCGATATGGTCTCGGTCCAGCGTGATGGCGATAACGAGCCCTGGCACACCGAGTCGATATCAGGCGGCATCCGCATCTATGCCGGTTCTCCCGATGTGACGGTGACGCCGGGCCGTCATCAATATGTCTTCACCTACAAAACCAACCGCCAGATCCGCTATTTCGACGATCATGACGAACTCTACTGGAACGTCACCGGCAATGGCTGGATCTTCCCGATCCGCTCGGCAACGGCGACGGTGCACCTGCCGCCCGGTGTCGGCGCCACTGATACGATCTTCTTCACCGGCCCGGAGGGCGCGACCGGCAAGAATGCCCGCGTCAGCGAAACCGGCGCCGGCCTGGTCTTTTCGACGACCGAGCCGCTTGAGGCCCGTGAAGGCCTGACATTTTCGATCAAGATGGCGAAGGGCGCCATCGATGCGCCGAGCGCCGATATGGAAAGCAGCTGGTGGCTGAAGGACAACCGCAATTATTTCATCGGCTTCGGCGGTCTCATCCTCGTCTTCGCATACTACACGCGCTCCTGGCTGAAGGTCGGCCGCGATCCCGCCCGCGGCGTCGTCGTGCCGCGCTGGGATGCGCCAGACGGCATCTCGCCGGCACTGGTCAACTACATCGATAATAAGGGCTTCTCCGGCGGAGGCTGGACGGCGCTGTCCGCCACCGCACTCAATCTCGCCGTTCGCGGCTACGTCAAGCTCGAGGACCTGAAGAATTCGATCGTCATCAGCGGCACCGGCAAGCCGCTCGGCAAGGAGAAATTCCAGGCCGGCGAGACCGAATTGCTGAAGGTTGCCGGCGGCGCCGGCTCGACGCTGACGATCGACAAGGCCAATGGCGAACGGGTGAAGTCGGTCGGCCAGGCCTTTCGCTCGGCGATCGAGAAGGAGCACCGCGGCAAATATTACAATTCCAACCTCGGTTATACCGCAGGCGGCATCGTGCTCAGCGCCGCCGCCCTGGTGATACTGTTCGTCTTCGGTTCGCTGGAGCCCGACACGATCGCGCTGATGCTGATTCCAATCGCCATCTCGGTCTTCGTTGCGGTGTTTGCCGCCGGCCTCGTCAGATCGGTGCATCGCGGCAAGTCGCTGTTCGGCAAGATCATCGCCATCATCTCCACGGCGATCGGCGTTTTCGTCGGCGTCAGCATCCTGGCGATCATGGTAATGGTGCTCACCTCGTCGCTGATGGAGCTGCATGAAACGCCGATGCTCTTTGCCATCGGCGGCATCGTGCTTTTGAACATCCTCTATTTCTTCATCATGGGCGCCCCGACCCCGCTCGGCGCCAAGATGATGGATGGCATAGA
This sequence comes from Rhizobium leguminosarum, assembly GCF_019798305.1. Taxonomy (GTDB): domain Bacteria; phylum Pseudomonadota; class Alphaproteobacteria; order Rhizobiales; family Rhizobiaceae; genus Rhizobium; species Rhizobium leguminosarum_U. Next base: position 100,760 of record NZ_JAAXDD010000019.1, on the reverse strand, counting down.
CGGCCTGCGCCAGTATCTGACGCTTGCCGAGAAGGACCGGATGAACACGGCCGGCGCGCCCTCTATGTCGCCGCAGCATTTCGAGACGCTACTGCCCTATGCGGTGGCGCTCGGCGTCGAAAAGCCCTGGTCGCGCACTTTCGAGACCTGGCTTGCGGCAGCTGCCGCCGGCGCGGCTGCCGCCTATGCGCCCGCCTGGTACTCCGGCAATTTCAACAGCGGCAGTTTCTCTGATCGCATCGGCGGCTTTTCCTCGTCGATGGCCTCGACCATCGCTTCGACGATTCCTTCGCCGCCGCCGTCCAGTTCATCCTCCGGTTTTTCCGGCGGCGGCTCGTCCGGCGGGGGCGGCGGAGGCGGCGGAGGCGGGGGCTGGTAGCTTTCCCGCTTGACCTTTCGGTCCTTCGCCCTTAACCGCCAGACGAAACAGGAAAGGGTCGCGCATGAAGGTTCTGTTGATCGGATCGGGCGGACGCGAGCATGCGCTCGCCTGGAAGCTGGCGCAATCGCCGTTGATGACGGAATTCTACGCCGCACCCGGCAATCCCGGCATTGCCGAACACGCCGTGCTGGTGCCGGTTGACATCGAGGATCACCAAGCTGTCGCGAACTTCTGCAAGGACAAGGCGATCGATTTCGTCGTCGTCGGACCGGAGGCGCCGCTGGTTGCCGGCCTCGCCGACCGGCTGCGTGCCGATGGCCTGGCGGTCTTCGGTCCTTCCGCTGCCGCAGCCCAGCTCGAGGGTTCCAAAGGCTTCACCAAGGATATTTGCGCCCGCTACGATATTCCGACAGGTGCCTACCAGCGCTTCAACAATGGACCGACGGCTAAAGCCTACATCCGCGCCGAGGGTGTGCCGATCGTCGTCAAGGCCGATGGCCTTGCCGCCGGCAAGGGCGTGACGGTTGCGATGACGCTGGACGAGGCGCTGGCAGCTGTCGATGACTGCTTCGAAGGCGCCTTTGGCGCTGCCGGCGCCGAAGTCGTCGTCGAAGCCTATCTCGATGGCGAGGAGGCGAGCTTCTTCTGCCTCTGCGATGGCAAACATGCGCTGCCGCTCGCAACCGCCCAGGATCACAAGCGGGTGGGCGAGGGCGATACCGGCGTCAATACCGGCGGCATGGGCGCCTATTCGCCGGCGCCTGTGATGACCGCCGAGATCGTCGAACGCACCATGAAAGAGATCATCGAACCGACGATGCGCGGCATGGCCGAGAGCGGTCATCCTTTCTCCGGCGTCTTTTTCGCCGGGCTGATGATCACCCAGAAGGGGCCTGAGCTCATCGAATACAATGTCCGCTTCGGCGATCCTGAATGCCAGGTGATGATGATGCGGTTGAAGAGCGATCTGCTGCCGCTGCTGCTTGCCACCGCCAACGGCACGCTCGATCAGGTCAACGCCGAATGGAACGACGATCCGGCCCTGACCGTGGTCATGGCGTCCAAGGGTTACCCTGGCGCCTACGAGAAGAATACGCCGATCCTTTCCCTGCCGGATGCAGGCGAAGGCGAGAAGGTGTTTCATGCCGGCACGGCTCTGAAAGACGGTGCGCTGGTTGCGACCGGCGGCCGCGTGCTGAACGTTACCGCGTCGGGCGGCACGGTCGCCGAGGCCAAGGACCGCGCCTACGCGCTGCTCGACAGGGTGAGATGGGAAAACGGTTTCTGCCGGCGTGACATCGGCTGGCGGGCGATCGAGCGCGAAACCGGCTCGGCATGAGTATAAACCGGCCCGTTCTTTAAATTTTTACCCTTTCCCCTGACGGGATGGAAACAAAGCTGCGCTAATTTGCTCCCAAGATGAGACGGAGTGGCATTGATGCGTCAGATTTCCCTCGGTGCGGCAATCCTGCTGATGGCAGGTTCTGCGATGGCGTCCTCGATAGAGGTGATCGGCAAGACTGCGCCGCGCGATGATGGCAGCATCGTTACCGAAACCTGCGCCCATTGCCCGCCGCTCCAGGCCGAGCTGACCAACAAGGACTATACGGTGCCGGAGCTGAAGCCCGGCGTCCTCCAGGCGAGTGAAATCCGTGATGTCGGCGGTGAAAAGAAGATCTATCGCACCGAAGGCTGGATGGGCGGCTCGCCCGTCGTCTTCGTCAGCAAGGCGACGCCTGAATCCATGATTGCGACCGCGCCGGCGGCGCCGGTAGACGGCATCGACATGAATGCAACCACCGCGGCGGTCATTGGCGGCGACGCCAAGCCCGTTGTGGCAGGTATGGCGGAACAACCGGCAGCGCTTAACGCTTCCGAATTCAAGCTGCGTTTCTAGGAGCAACTTCCAGGAAAACTGCCAAGCGGTTTTCCCAGGCAAAGCGCGAAGCGGTTTTGCCGGGAATTGCCTAAACAACAAGTTCCCTGCCCCGCCTGATCAAGGTTTCGATCGTTTGGGGGTCCACCACAGGTGGGCCGAATGCACCCTCGATGAGCAGCGGGGGTGCATTCCTGTTTTGATGCACCGGGCAAGCTGAGAATTCGAAAAGAAATGATATTAGGCCTGCGGATGAAAATCCGTCGGTGTGCCTAACTCTACCCCCTGATTTTCAGGGAAGTTCACATCGCGTTCAATAAAGTTAAAGCTTTTTTATAGGGTGAGCATCAATTGTCACTTTACCCGGTCGCAGCATGTTTATTTTAGCAGCGGTAGACGCGTCCTCTTTTTCGGCGCGCTCGCACAGGCGGTAGAAAACCGCACCGGAATGCAGCTATCCATTCCCGTTGCGAGGCGTCATGAAAAATTTGAAGATATCGAAGCAGCTCATATTGCTGGTCGTCGGCCTGATGGTGGCGTTTGCAATCGCCACCTCCCTGCAGATCCGCTCCTCCGTCAATGCGATTTACAACGAACGCTACGACATGCTGCGGGCGGAGGTGCAGTCTGCCGTCTCTGTTCTCAAAATCTACCAGGCGAAAGTGACTGCCGGCGAAATGACGCTGGAAGATGCCCAGAAGCAGGCCTACGCCACGGTCAATGCGATGAAATACGATCCGGACGGCTATTTCTTCGGCTATAGCTATGATGTCCAGATGGTGTTCCACTACGATGCCTCGAAAGTCGGTCAGGTCAACAAGGGCCAGCCGGACAGCAAAGGCAAGCTCTATCGCGATGAGCTGGTCAGGCTCGGGCAGCAGGGCGGCGGTCTCGTCGAATATTATTCCACAGCCAAACCGGGCCAGCCCGCTGGCGATTTTCGCAAGACGGCCTATGCACAGGCCTTCGATCCCTGGAAGGTCGTCGTTGTCACCGGCGTCTATATGGACGATCTCGATGCTCAGATAAACAGCACGATCCTGACCGCGCTCTCCGGCAGCATCGTTCTGTTCTTCCTTGCCATGACAGCCGCATACTTCGTCATCCGCGGCATATCGGGACCTCTCAACAACGTGCATGCCGCCCTGAAGGCCGTCGCCGAAGAGGATGTTTCGATCGCCATCCCGCATACCGGGATGAACAACGAAGTCGGCATGATGGCCAAGGCGACGTTGTCGCTGCAGGAAAAGATCAGGGAACGCCATCAGATGTCCGATCGCGAGGCGGCTCAGCAGCTGGCTCTGGAAAGCGAGCGCGAGAACAATCTGCGCCAGCAGCAGGATGAGACGACGCTCCAGGCGCGCGTGGTGGCGACGATCGGCCAGGCGCTGGCGATGATTGCCCGTGGCGATCTTACAGTCCGCTGCGCTGATCTCGGCCAGAAGTATGCCGCCCTCCGCGACAACTTCAACGATGCGCTGTCGCATCTCGAAGCCGCCATGGCCAAGGTCAGCGCCAAGGGCACCGACATCGGCACCAGCAAGGAAGAGATCCGCCGTGCTTCCAACGAGCTGTCGCAGCGCACCGAGCGCCAGGCCGCCAGCTTGGAAGAAACCTCGGCCGCTCTCGATGAGCTCACCGTCGCCGTCCGCCAGACGGCCGATGGCGCCCATGAGGCGAGCAAGCGTGTTCACTCGGTCAGCACCGAGGCCACCCATAGCGATGCGATCGTCACCCAGGCGATCGAGGCGATGAGCGGCATCGAGAAGTCGTCCTCGGAAATCACCAAGATCATCGGCGTCATCGACGAGATCGCCTTCCAGACCAACCTTCTGGCGCTGAATGCCGGCGTCGAAGCGGCGCGCGCCGGTGAATCCGGCAAGGGTTTTGCGGTCGTCGCTCAGGAAGTGCGCGAACTTGCCCAGCGTTCCGCCGCGGCCGCCAAGGAGATCAAGGACCAGATCGCCCGCTCCTCCAGCCAGGTCGACCATGGCGTCCGTCTGGTCGGCGAGGCAGGCGAAGCGCTGAAGCGGATCTCCGACCAGATCAAGGCCGCCAACGAGATCGTCGCCAAGATCGCCCACAGCGCTTCCGAACAGGACACGACACTGCGCTCGATCTCCTCGTCGATGAACCAGCTCGACGCCGCCACCCAGCAGAACGCCGCCATGGCCGAAGAGACCACGGCATCGGCAGAGACGCTGGCCACCGATACCGACGAGCTGATCGACCTCATCCGCGGCTTCCGCGTCAGTGGCGAAAGCGCTGCCTCGGCCATGCATCAAGGTCGCCGTGCCGCTTAAACGGCGCGGAGACAAAAGCGTTTTTATCACCAAATTTTTAGCGGCCGTCGGTTCTCCGGCGGCCGTGCTTTTTGAGGCTCATTGCCCGATACGTTCGATCAGCCGCTCGATCTCATGATCGGAAAACACTTCGACACCGGCCGCTTTCAGCGCCGCCGCCGTCACGCCATTGCCGGCCTGCTTGTGGCCGGAAAAGGTGCCGTCATAGATGAAACCGAATCCGCAGGACGGGCTGCCGTCGATGAGCAGCGCATAACGGCAGCCGGTCTGCCTTGCGAGCGCCACGGCATTCTTTGCTGCCTGCAGGAACTCTTCCGTCACGTCGGCGCCCGTTAGCTCGACAACCCGCGCCGTGCCGGCCAGCACCTCTTCGCCGGTTGCCGCCTCTGCGATCTCCGCCGGCGGCCGCGGCACCGTCATGCCCGCCGACATCTCCGGACAGATCGTCACCAGCCGACCCTCCGCCCGCCATGTCTCGATTACCGGATGAAGCAACGGCTTCGCCCGCCCGTCATAGCGGACGGCATGGCCCATGAGACAGGCGCTGACGAGAATCTTGCTCTGCATGTCTCTTGAATAACGCGACGACCGCGGCAATGCCAGACCGCCGATGGCGGCCGAACATCACCCCGAAATCTTCGAGAAATCCGCAACCGTTCCCGTTGCCTCGCGGATGAGCCGCAGCAGGGCGAGACGGTTGGCGCGGATGGCGGCGTCCTCGTCGTTGACCAGCACGTCCTCGAAGAAGCGGTCAACCGGGCCGCGCAGCTTGGAGAGCGCTTCCATCGCCGAGCGGAAATCCTCGCCGGCGACGGCGTCCGACGCATCCTTCGAGGCGCCGGAGATTGCGGCGAAGAGCTCATTCTCGGCATCGAGCGTCAGAAGCGCCTGCGAAACGCCATCGGCGATCACGGTGCCCTTCTTTTCCTCGGCGGCGAGCAGCTGCGTTGCCCGCTTGGTGCCGGCGAGCAGGTTCTTGCCGTCTTCCGAGGTGATGAAGGCCGTCAGCGCTTCAACGCGGCGCGCCACCATCAACAAGTCGTCGGCTTCAGGCGTCAGCACGGCGTCGATCAGATCGTGGCGGGCGCCCTGGTCGCGCAGATAGACCTTGAGACGGTCGTGGAAGAAGGAGAGCAGGTCGCCATCCCTTGTTGTTGCCAGCAGCGGCAGACGGATCCTTCGCTCCAGCAGGATCCTGACGACACCGAGGGCCGCCCGCCGCAGAGCAAACGGATCCTTCGACCCTGTCGGCTTTTCATCGATCGCCCAGAAGCCGATCAGCGTATCGAGCTTGTCGGCAAGGGCGATCGTGATCGCCACTCTGTCCTCCGGCACGCGGTCCGACGGACCCTGCGGCTTGTAGTGATCCTCGATCGCTGCGGCAACGGAGGCATCCTCACCCTGCAGCACCGCATATTTGCGGCCCATCAAGCCCTGAAGCTCCGGGAATTCGCCAACCGCTTCGGTGCGCAGATCGGCCTTTGCAAGCACGGCGGCGCGATCGGTGAGAGCCGCATCGGCGCCGGTGATATCAGCCAATCGCTTGGCCAGGGCGCGGATGCGGGCGACGCGTGCGCCCTGCGTGCCGAGCTTGGCATGGAAGGTCACATCGAGCGCATCGAGCTTGGCCATGCGCTGGTCGAGCGGCTTGTTGATGTCGAGGCCGAACTTTGCCGCTGAAGCGGAGAGCATCTCAAGATCCGGCAGATTGCCCTGGTCGCGCTTCCAGAAATGCAGCGCATCGGAAAGCCTTGCCCGCACCACCTTGCCGTTGCCGTGGACGATTTCCTTGCCGCCGTCGCTAGCCTGGATGTTGGAAACCAGGATGAACTTGTTCGATAGCGTTTCGCCACCCTGCGCCCGCGTCACGAAGCATTTCTGGTTGGTCTTGATCGTCAGCCGGATGATTTCGGAGGGGATCGAGAGATAATCCTCCTCGAAGCTGCCCATCAGCACCTGCGGCCATTCGACGAGGCCGGAGACTTCCTCCAGCAGGCCTTCGTCTTCCACCATCTCAAGCCCGTTGGCAAAGGCGATGTCGCGGGCGTCGTGCAGGATGATGTCCTTGCGGCGCTCGGCATCGAGGATGACCTTCGCCTTTTCCAGGTTCGCCGCATAATCGTCGAAGCGCCGCACCGTGATCGCCTCGGGCGCGTGGAAGCGATGGCCGTAGGTGATGTTGGCAGCGGTGATGCCGTCGATCTCGAAGGGGATGACAGTGGTCTCTTCATGCTCCGGGCCGAAGGTGCAGACGATCGACTGCAGCGGCCGCACCCAGCGCAGCGCGCCGGGCTTCGACGAGGCCTTGCCCCAGCGCATCGATTTCGGCCAGGGAAAATCGCGGATGATGCCGGGCATGACATTGCTGACGATCTCTTCCGTCGCACGGCCGGGCTTGGAAATAACCGCGACGTAGAAATCGCCCTTCTTCGGATCGCTCACCACCTGCGCCTCGGAGACCGAGGAAAGGCCGGCACCGCGCAAAAAGCCTTCGATCGCCTTCTCGTTGGCGTCGGTGCGCGGTCCCTTGCGTTCCTCGCGCACATCGGCGGAGCGGGCCGTCAGGCCATGGATGTCGAGCGCAAGCCGCCGCGGTGTCCAATATTCGCGTGCGCCCTCGTAGGAAAGACCCGCTTCGACAAGCGCATCGGTGACGAGCTTCTTCAGGTCGCCGGCAGCTTTGCGCTGCATGCGGGCCGGAATCTCTTCGGAGCGGAGTTCGAGAAGAAGGTTTGGCATGTCAATCTTTTCCTTGCGCCCGCGGGCAGGGCGATCCAAAAACGTTGCTTCTGCTATCAAAGAATGCCGCATCTGCACAACCGCAAAAACGGACGAGAGCGATGGGGTGGGGCAACACGCCGATGGATCCCCGATCCAATAACTTCCGCTGTGGAAACCACAGTCGGGCATTGCCTTGCCGCTTTTCGCCGCTATGGTCCCGCCACCTCTGTCGAAACAGGAAATCCCATGGCCGCAGACCTCCGTTTTCTCGCAGCCCGCATCTCCGCCGAAATCAATGCCCGGCCCGAACAGGCCAAAGCCGCCATCGAGCTGCTCGATGAGGGCGCAACCGTGCCCTTCATTGCCCGCTACCGCAAGGAAGTGACGGGCGGGCTGGATGATACGCAGCTGCGCAATCTCGCCGAGCGGCTGGTCTATCTGCGCGAACTCGAAGCCCGGCGCGACGCGATCGTCGAATCGATCACCGGCCAGGGCAAGATGACCGACGAGCTGATGGCCAAGGTCGCAGGCGCCGAAACCAAGGCCGAGCTCGAAGATCTCTATCTGCCCTACAAGCCGAAGCGCCGCACGCGGGCCGAAATCGCCCGTGAACGTGGCCTCGGCCCGCTCGCCGAGACGATCCTTGCCGACCGCGCCAGGGAACCGGCGTTGCTGGCCGAAGGCTTCGTCACCGCTGATGTGCCCGATGTGAAGACGGCGCTCGAAGGCGCGCGCGACATTGTCGCCGAAGGCATTGCCGAAAACGCCGACCTGCTCGGCAAGCTGCGCGCCCATATGCGCCAGGCTGCGCTGCTGAAGGCCAAGGTCGTCGACGGCAAGCAGGCGGCGGGCGAGAAGTTTTCCGATTATTTCGACCATTCCGAACGCTGGGCGACCGCCCCCGGCCACCGCGCGCTCGCCATGCTGCGCGGCTGGAACGAGGAGGTGCTGACGCTGACGATCGAGGCCGACGTCGAGACCGCCTCTCCGAACAAGCCGGTCGAACGCATGATCGTGGCCGCCTACGAGATCGGTACCAGCCGTCCCGGCGACCGCTGGCTGATGGAGGTCGCAAGCTGGACCTGGCGCGTCAAGCTTTCCATGTCGCTCTCGCTCGACCTGATGCGGGAACTGCGCGAAAGGGCAGAAGAGGAGGCGATCCATGTCTTCGCCCGCAATCTCAAGGACCTGCTGCTGGCCGCACCCGCCGGCTCGCGCGCGACGATGGGTCTCGATCCCGGCATCCGCACCGGCGTCAAGGTCGCCGTCGTCGACGGCACCGGCAAGGTGGTGGCGACATCGACCGTCTATCCCTTCCAGCCGAGGAACGACGTGCGCGGCGCCCAGGTCGAGCTCGCCTCGCTGGTCCGCAAGCACAATGTCGAGCTGATCTCGATCGGCAACGGCACCGGCAGCCGCGAAACCGAAAAGCTGGTGGCCGACATGCTGGCCGAGTTGCCGGCGCCGAAGCCGACCAAGGTCATCGTCTCGGAGGCCGGCGCCTCGGTCTATTCCGCCTCGGCGACCGCAGCGGCAGAATTCCCCGATCTCGACGTGTCGCTGCGCGGCGCCGTCTCCATCGCGCGGCGCCTGCAGGATCCGCTGGCCGAACTCGTCAAGATCGAGCCGAAGTCGATCGGCGTCGGCCAGTATCAGCACGACGTCGACCAGCAGAAGCTGTCGCGTTCGCTCGACGCCGTGGTGGAAGACGCGGTGAATGCCGTCGGTGTCGATCTCAACACCGCGTCTGCGCCGCTGCTTTCCCGCGTCTCCGGCCTCGGCCCGTCGATTGCCGACGCCATTGTCCGTCACCGCGACAGCGAAGGCCGTTTCGCGAGCCGGCGGGATCTGTTGAAGGTCGCGAGACTCGGCGGCCGCACCTTCGAGCAATGCGCCGGCTTCCTGCGCATCCCCAACGGCAAGGAGCCGCTCGACTCCTCCTCGGTCCACCCGGAGGCCTACGGCGTCGCCAAGAAGATCGTCGCCGCCTGCGGCCGCGATCTGCGCGCGCTGATGGGCGATAGTGCCGTCTTGAAATCGGTCGATCCGCGCCAGTTTATCGACGAGAAATTCGGCCTGCCGACGGTCAGGGACATTATCGCGGAGCTGGAAAAGCCTGGCCGAGACCCGCGTCCGAGCTTCAAGACCGCGACCTTCGCCGAGGGCGTCAATGAAATTTCCGACCTCAAGCCCGGCATGGTGCTGGAAGGCACGGTGACCAATGTCGCCGCCTTCGGCGCCTTCGTCGATATCGGCGTGCACCAGGATGGTCTGGTACATGTGTCCCAGCTTGCCGATCGCTTCGTCAAGGATCCCCACGAGGTCGTCAAGGCGGGCGATGTCGTCAAGGTGCGGGTTGTCGAAGTCGATGCCAAGCGCAAGCGCATTGCTCTCTCTATGAAACGCGATGACGGTTCTTCAGCGCCGCCGCCGCGCGGTGATTCTCGCCGAGACCAAGGGTCCCGGCCGCAGAACGAGCGCCGGCCTGCAGCTCAGAAACCGGAGAGCCAGGGCGCTTTCGGCGCGGCACTTGCCGAAGCGATGAAGCGAAAATAAGGGTTTAGCCGGCATTTCGGCAAAAATGCAACAGTTTGGCAGCGTTCTGAACAGAGTGCTAAATCCGGCGCTTGTAAGGCGAAAGAGAGCTATTAAGTTGATGTGACCATCCTGTCACATTTGCGAGGCGTGCATGGCGTCGGCATTCTTATCGATCGTCCAGCAAATCGTCCGCAAGGGTTCGTTGAAACTTACCCTTGCCAATGGCGAAACCCACACTATCGGCGACGGCACGGGGGAACCGGTTGTCGCCCGGCTTGCCGATCAGGAGGCCGAGGACGCCATCCGGCGCGACCCGGCCATGAAGCTCGGCGAAATGTACATGCAAGGCCGGTTCATTCTCGAACAGGGCAACATTTACGATTTCCTGTCGCTGGTGAAACAGAACACCACCAACGAGATCTTCGATTTCAAGATGGCGGCACTGCTCCTCGGCCGCATTGCCTGGCAGCAGCTGAAGAGCCGCGTGCCGGTCAATCGCAACAAGCACAATGTCGCCCATCATTACGACCTGTCGGCCAAGCTCTTCGATCTTTTCCTCGATGAGGACTGGCAATATTCCTGCGCCTATTTCGAACCCGCCGGCATCGGTCTCGATGAGGCGCAGCTCGCCAAGAAGCGCCATATCGCCGCCAAGCTTCTGCTCGAGCCGAACCAGCGCATCCTGGAGATCGGCTCCGGCTGGGGCGGCATGGGCATGTACCTGACGGAGGCGACCGAAGGTGCCGAGTTCACCGGCATCACACTGAGCGAGGAGCAACTCAAGGTCTCCCGTACGCGCGCCGAAAAGCGGGGCCTTGCCGACCGGGTGCGATTCGAACTGCAGGACTACCGCACCATGACGGGCAGAAAGTTCGACCGCATCGTCTCGGTCGGCATGTTCGAGCATGTCGGCATCGGCCGTTACGGCAATTTCTTCCGCAAGGTATCGGATCTCCTCGACGACAACGGCGTCATGGTGCTGCATTCGATCGGCCGCCCGAAGCCGAGCTTCGGCACCAATGCCTTCATCGAGAAGTACATCTTCCCGGGCGGCTACATCCCTTCCGTCGGCGAGGTCGTGCCGCCGCTTGAAAAGGCCGGGCTGCTGGTCAAGGATATCGAGATCCTGCCGCTGCATTATGCCTATACGCTGCGCCATTGGCGCGAGCGTTTCGTGGCACGCAAGGCCGAAGCGGTGGCGCTTTACGACGAGCAATTCTTCCGCATGTGGGAATTCTATCTGGCCGGTTCCGAGATGGGCTTCCGCTGGGACGAGCTCTTCATTCTGCAGATCCAGATCGCCAAGAACCAGTTTGCCGTTCCCGACAATCGCAGTTACATCGCGCGCAATGAAGCGAAGCTGAAGGAATTCGAGGCGAGGCGCGCCCCGCTGGAAAAGGTGACGTTCTGACCCCGCGGACGTGCCGCTTCCGCTGGCGGTTTTGCCGAGGGACCGATTCTCATGAAAGGACGTGCCGATGAGTAATGCGTTTCCCGAGATCTACCTAGTCCGCCATGGTGAAACCGAATGGAGCCTGTCCGGGCGCCATACCGGACGCAGCGATATTCCCTTGACGACGAATGGCGAGGCCGCCGCCCGCAAACTCGCCGACCGGCTGGCGGGCCCTACCTTCTCCGCCGTCTGGTCGAGCCCATCCGAGCGAGCCCGCAAGACCTGCACGCTCGCCGGATTCGGATCGGGCGCGGTGATCAAGGACGATCTCGCCGAATGGGACTACGGCGCTTATGAAGGCATCACCACCAAGGCGATCCTGGCGGAGCGCCCCGGTTGGCAGCTCTTTCGCGACGGCTGTCCGGACGGCGAGTTCGCCGCCGATGTCGGCGCCCGCGCAGACGCCGTCACCCATGCGCTTCGCCAAACGGCCGGCACCGTCCTGATCTTCTCCAGCTCGCATTTCCTGCGCGTCCTCGCCGCCCGCTGGCTCGGTCTGCCGCCGGAAGGCGGCGCGCATTTCTCGCTCGATACGACGAGTATCAGCGTGCTCGGCTACGAGCACGACCTGACCGAACCGGTCATCCGCCGCTGGAACCAGATATAGGGAAGCTGCCGGAGCGGTTTTGCGGAGTTCGATAGCAGATGCCATCAGCCGTGTGGCCCCCTCATCCGGCCCTTCGGGCCACCTTCTCCCGAGGGGAGAAGAGGGGAGAAAGGCGCGCCGACACTGCCAAACGAACCCGCCTGCTCAACGGTACGCCATCCAATGGGGTCGCTGACGAAGCGGCATTCTCCCTCTTCTCCCCAGCGGGGGTCCGAAGGGCGGGTCGAGACCCGCGGCTCGACCCCGGTCGGTGCCCGTAGGGCGGATGGGGGGGCCACACGGCACGCCTTTCATGAGCGCCCTTTGTTTCACCGTGGTTAACATTGGGGTAACGACATCCGGATAAATGTCGCGAGCGCCGCCCTCCGCGGCTTTGTTTTTGCGTTTTCTGGAGTGCGGACGTGTCTCATCGATCAGTCGTATCGATCTCTCTGGCTATTGCCATTTCATCTCTAGGTTCGGCGGCCGCCGCGCAGGAAAGCGGCCAGCACTTCTGGTCCGGCGACTGGTATCTGAGCGTCGGCGTCGCCGGCTTCTCCGCCCCGAAATTCGAGGGCTCGTCGCACAACGAATTCAAGTTCAGCCCGCTGATCTCGGTTGGCCGCCAAAGCGCCGGCCAGCGTTTTTCCTCGCGCAACGATAATCCTTCTTTCGCCCTCGTCGACAAGGGTGCCTTCCGTGCCGGCATCGTCGGTAAATTCGTGCCGTCGCGCGATGACAGCGACGGCAGCGAGCTGAAGGGCTTGAAGAAGGTCAAATGGGGCGCGGAAGCCGGCGCTTTCCTAGAAGTTTACCCGACCGATTTCCTTCGCGCCCGCGCCGAAGTCCGCCAGGGCATCCGCTCGCATGACGGCATCGTTGCCGATCTCGCGGTCGATGCCTTCAGCGATATCGCGCCCGACCTGCAACTATCAGGCGGTCCGCGCGCAACCTTCGCCACCAGCGGCTACTACGACGCTTATTACGGCGTCAACGCCAAGCAGGCGGCGGCAAGCGGCCTTGATCCTTACAAGCCGTCATCGGGCATCCAGTCCTATGGCGCCGGCACGGCGCTCACCTGGAAGGCGACGGAAAACCTCTCTGCCAGCTCCTTCCTCGAATATAAGCGGCTGGCAGGTCCTGCCGCCGACAGCAGTCTCGTGCGCGAGCGCGGCTCGAAGAACCAGGTCCTGGTCGGGGTCTCGGCGACCTACAAGTTCAATTTCTCACTGCAGTGATTGACGCCGCCGCGGGCCTTTCCGGATATGCGGCGCTGTAACACTTTGAATTTGCTTATAGTTTCATCCCTGGATCGATTCTGGCTGAGGAATGATGCAGGTGGCATTGCAATGATCGCTTCTTGACCGGATCGGCGGTCCGCCGCTAGATGAGCGGCATGCACGATACCGGCGATTTCAACGATCGCGTCTCCGACGCACCTTCCGATAACTGGGTCTACCGGATCCTGCCGCCATGGCTTTGGCCCTATGCGCAGCTCGCGCGCTGGGATCGCCCGATCGGCTGGCAGTTGCTGATGTGGCCGTGCTTCTGGTCGGCGACGCTTGCCGCCAATGCGGCGATCGGTGAGGGGATCTATTCCGGCAGTGTGCTGGTGTCTCACCTGTTCCTCTATTTCATCGGCGCGGTCGCCATGCGCGGCGCCGGCTGCACTTATAACGATCTCGTCGACCACGAGATCGACATGGAAGTGGCGCGCACGCGGTCGCGTCCGCTGCCCTCCGGCCGCGTCACGCGCGCCCACGCGAAAATCTTCATCGGCTTGCAGGCGCTGGTCGGCCTCATCGTGTTGCTGCAGTTCAACTGGCTCAACGTCTTCCTCGGCGTGCTCTCGCTCGGGATCGTGGCGTTTTATCCCTTTGCCAAACGTTTCACCGACTGGCCGCAATTCTACCTCGGACTTGCCTTTTCCTGGGGCGCTCTGATGGGCTGGGCCGGCATTCTCGGCGGCCTCTCCTTCGCCGCCGTCCTGCTCTACGCCGCCTCCGTCGCCTGGACGATCGGTTACGATACGATCTATGCGCATCAGGACAAGGAGGATGATGAACTGATCGGCGTCCGCTCCACTGCGCGCCTGTTCGGCGACAGGACGCGGCAGTGGCTGATCGGCCTCTATGGACTGACGCTGGTGCTGATGTTTATCGCCTTCGCTCTCGCCGGCGCCAATCTCATCGCGTTCCTGGCCTTGGTCGGTGCGGCCGGCATGTTCGCCTGGCAGATCGTCCGGCTGGATATCAACGATGCCGACCAGTGCCTGGCGCTCTTCAAATCGAACAACCGCGTCGGCCTGATCATCTTCTTCGGCCTCTTCATATCGCTGCTGTTTGCCATTCCCTGATTGGGACGATGGATGAAAACGATAAACCCGGCGCGGGCGCCGGGTTCAAAATCGTATTGCCAAATCGGGACTTTCGCGGTTTCGCTTAGGTCCGGGCGATGATTTCCTTGCCTTCGATCGTCATGGCGACGCCCAGCCGGCCGGTGGTGCGGCGCACGAGGAAGCGCGGACGGCGATTGGCGAAGTAGGAATGACGGCGGCGCGGCTTGAGATCGCTGGTGCGTAAGGCACCAATATGGTCTTCGAGCGGCCGGGCGACGCCATCGGCCTCGACCATCAGCATCGGAATGCGGAAGGCTTCGGACCAACTGCGCCAGTCGGCAGCGATGTCGCTGAGATCATGGGCGACGAGCAGGGGAATGCAGAGCTCCGGATCGGTGTGGTGAAGCTCGAGCGTGACGGTGACATCGCCGTCGCCATGGTCGATGGCGCGGGCGGCGACACCCTTGAAAACGCGCTTCGGCAGCGCGATCGAGAGCGGCAGGCCGCTGGAGGGGAGGACCTTGCGCAGGACCGCACCGCGTTCGTCTATCGTGATATTGACGTCATCCGAACAATCGTGGATGGCGTAGCTGACCTGCTGGGGAAAGCGGGACGGATCGAGGCGCAACGTCGTGCCAGCCCAGGCGGGCTTCATAACGGGATTGTTCATTTCATTCTACCCTTGTCTTACCTGAGAGCCGATTTCCGGTCTTCTCCTTGGGACTTTTCGTCCTCTATGGCCGACAATAGGCAGCCGCCGTTCCGTACAGCTTAAAAATTGCGGTTAAGAAAACTTTGCCTCCTCTGATGGTTATCAAAACCGAATCCGGCAGGGTTTCCGGAAGGTGAACGCTGTGGTGTTCTGAAATGATGCATCCAGAGGTAAGCCTCAGGTAAGCTTTCCATGGCAAAATGTGCTCACCAGCAGTTCGTCTTTCTTTTAGAAATTTGGGTGAAAAGGGCGCTTTTCATGATCTCGGCTTCCCTCGCTTACACGATCCTGTCGCGGGATATGACGTCCAGCCTCAACAAGGTTGCGTCGCAGGCGACGGTCAAGAAGGATGCTCAGTACTACGCCGACCATATCAACAAGGTCGAAAACGTCGACGATTTCCTCGGCGACTACAAACTCTACAGCTATGCAATGAAGGCCTATGGTCTCGAGGACATGACCTATGCCAAGGCCTTCATGAAGAAGGTGCTCGAAAGCGACCTCACAGACCCCGACAGCTACGCCAACAAGCTTTCCGATACGCGTTATCGCGAGTTTGCCGCCGCCTTCAATTTCAACGCGCCGGCCAAGGATGTGCAGACGGACGCGCAGGAGGACGACCTGATCGGCCTCTACAAACAGTCCTTCGTCGATGCCGACAAGGCCGCCAGCGCCGAGAGCACCTACTATAGCAACAATATCGATAGCGTGCAGACCGTCGACGACCTGGTCAACAACACCCGGCTGCGCACCTATGTGCTGAAGACCTTCAAGATCGATCCGACCTATGCGTCGAAGGATTTTCTGCGGCAGGTGCTGACGAGCGATCTCAGCGACCCCACGAGCGTCGTCAACACGCAAGGCGGCGACAAGTACAAGGCTCTTGCCGCCCAGTTCAGCTTCAATGCCGACGGCACCGTCACCGGCACGGCGCAGACCGCCGCGCAGAAGGCCTCGGTCATCGAATCCTACACCCTGAATTCCCAGTCCGTCATCATCGACAATTCGGTGGGTTCGGACGTCTATTACGTCGGCCAGACGGCGGCCGATTACAACGAGGCCTATTACACGGCGAAGATCGGCACGATCACCAATGTCGACGATCTGGTCGCCGACAAGCGCCTGACCTCTTATATCACGACGGCCTACAGCATGGGCGCCGACTTCACCGCCGCAGCGCTGCGCACGGTGCTGACCGATCCCGGTTATGCCCAGCTGATGGGCTTTACCAATGTTTACAACGCTTTCAACTTCAAGGCTGACGGATCGGCCTCCAGCACGGCGCGCGTCCAGACGGTCGATCAGGCAAACAGTCTGAAGGCGGCCGCATCGAACACGAACAACTATTATACCGTCACCTCGCAGTCGAGCGGCATCACCAATGTCGACGACCTGCTCGCCGACAGTGTGTTGGCGCGCTACATCAAGGATGCCTACGGTCTCGGCACGAGTTTCAGCAATGCCGAGCTGAAGAATATCCTGACCGATTCGGCCTATGCCGCGGCCCAGGGCTATTCCGATCTCAATGGCGACTTCAACTTCCAGGCAGACGGCTCGATCAACGGTTCCGTGATCCAGACCGCGGCGCAGCGGAAATCGACGACCGACAAGTCGGCGGCGAATGCAGCACATTTCAACGGCATGATCGGCAACGTCACCAATGTCGACGACATCATGTCCGATGCGGCTGCGGTCAGCTATATCAGAAACAGCATGCAGATCGCAGACAGCGTCTCCGATGCGACATTGAGGACTTTCCTCGTCGACCGCACGGCTGCCAGCGCCCAGGGCTACAGCGACGTTCACGACCTCTTCAATTTCAAATCGGACGGTTCGATCGCCACCCTTTACGCCTCGCAGACGGCGACGCAAAGTGCCAGCACCACCAGCAAGGCCGACAACGCGGCAGTCTACTACCAGTCGACCATCGCCGGCATCTCAAACGTCGATCAGTTGCTGGCGGACCAGACGCTGAACAATTTCGTGCGCAACGCCTACGGCATCCCGTCGACGGTCAGCGACGTCGCTCTTCGCGCTATCCTGACCGATCAAAGCGGCACCGGAACCTATGCCGACGTCGCCGCGGCCTTCAATTTCAAAGCGGACGGCACGCTTGAGGACGGCATGGCGGCGCAGACGGCGACCCAGATCAGCAGCACGAAATTTGCCGCCGCGGCGCGCACGGATGATTATTCCGCCAGGATGTCGACGATCGGCAATGTCGATGATCTGCTTGCCGACAACGCCATTACCAATTTCCTGAAGAGCACCTACAATCTGCCGTTCAGTATTTCGGACGCCGATCTAAAGGTCATCCTGACCGATGCGACGGCGGCCGCCGCAGCCGGCCATGCCGATCTCAATGCCGACTTCAATTTTGCCGCCGACGGATCGCTTCCTGTCCTCAGCTCGGCCCAGACGGCCGATCAGGCACAGACCACAAACGACAATTATGCGGCGCGCTACGACGACGAACGCGACGAGGCGATCGACGAGGTCGCGTCCAATTACCAGAAGCTTATGGCCGACAGCAGCAGTCTGCTGAATTTCTCCGACGTCAACAGTGTCAATGATTTCCTGCGCAGCAATTCGTCGGCCGATTTCAGCAAGAGCAACGACAAGCTGCCGGATCTCTTCCATGTGGCGCTGCAGGCCTTCGGTCTGACCGACCAGGAGGTCTCGCGCTCGATGATGCGCAAGATCCTGACGAGCGATGCCTATGATCCGAATGGCTATGTCGCCTCGCTCAAGGATGAACGTATCACCAATCTTGCCCGGGCCTTCAATTTCGGCCCCGACGGCAAGGCGGCATCACCCTTCCAGGCGCTGCCCGACGCGACCTTGGCCAAATACGCCACCGACTATAGATCGCATATCACCATGCTGATGAAGGACGGTCCGGTGAAGGACAAGGCGGCGAAGGACGCGACGGCTGAAGTCAACTATTTCGCCAAGAGCATGGCGAAGGTAAAGTCGCTCGACGATTTCCTCGACGACAGTCGCCTGACCGACCTGGTGCTGAAGGCGAACAACCTTGATCCGAAGGATTACGACAAGGCGACGCTCAAGAAGATCTTCACATCCGATCCAGACGACAAGAAGAGCTATCTCAACGCCACCGCCGATGCACGTTTCAAGGATATCGTCGCCGCCTTCAACTTCGACAAGGACGGCAATCTGACCCGCGCCAAGATCGGCACCATCCAGAACAAGGCGGCCGAGGAGCACACCCAGGAGCTCTACGTCAAGCAGACGATGGAAACCCAGGAAGGCGAAACCAACGACGGCGTGCGCCTGGCGCTCTATTTCAGCCGCAAGGCCCCGAGCATCACCTCGATCTATTCGATCCTCGGCGACAAGGCGCTCTATCAGGTCATCACAACAGCCTACAGCCTGCCGTCGCAGATCTCGGGCATGGACGTCGCCAAGCAGCGCGATCTCATCAACCGCTTCGTCAAGCTCGAGGATCTCCAGGATCCGAAGAAGGTCGACAAGCTGCTGCGCCGGTTTACCGCGATGTACGACGTCCAGAACGCCACCCAGCAGTCGCCGGCGCTGATGATCCTGACCGGCGGCGGCACGCAGTAAAGCTGATCCCCCCGATCGTCGGCCTCACGGATCGAGGCTGACAACCTTTCCCGGGTTCATGATATCGGCGGGGTCGAAGGCGCGCTTGATGCGGCGCATCAGCTCGATTTCGATCACAGGCCGGATCGCCGCCAGTTCGTCGCGCTTCAGCTGGCCGATGCCGTGCTCGGCCGAGATCGAGCCGCAATGGGCAAGCACCCGTCCATGCACGATATGGTTCATCTCGTGCCAGCGGGCGATGAAGGCGTCCCTGTCGGCGCCGAGCGGCTGGGAAATATTGTAATGAATATTGCCGTCGCCCATATGTCCGAAGGCGCAAATGCGGGCGCCCGGCATCGCCGCCATCACCGCTTCTTCGGCCTCGGCCATGAAATGCGGGATCTTCGATACGGGCACGGAAACATCGTGCTTGATCGAGCCGCCTTCCGGCTTTTGCGCATCCGACATGCTCTCGCGCATGTGCCAGAGCGCCTTCTGCTGCGCTACCGATGAGGCGATTGCCGCATCCAGCACCAGCCCGGCCTCGAATCCCTGTTCCAGCACGCCGTTCATCATCCGCTCCGCCGTCTCGGCCGAGTCCGACGTCGAAATGTCGATCAGCACATACCAGGGATAGGCGGTCTCCAGCGGATCGCGCACGCCGTCGATATGGCGGGTGGTGATCTCGACGCCGAAACGCGGCATCAGCTCGAAACCGGTGAGCGAGGCGCCGCAGAGGCTGGAGGCTAGGTTGAAGAGGGCAAGCGCATCCGCCACCGAATTCAGGCCGGCGAAGGCCACCTGATGGCCGAGCGGCTGGGGAAAGAGCCTCAGCACCGCGCCGGTGATGATGCCGAGCGTGCCCTCGGCGCCGATGAAGAGATCGCGCAGATCGTAGCCGGTATTGTCCTTCTTCAGGCGGCGCAGGCCGTCCCAGATCTCGCCGGTCGGCAACACCACTTCGAGGCCGAGGCAGAGCTGGCGCACATTGCCATAGGCAAGCACGGCCGTGCCGCCGGCATTGGTGGAAAGGTTGCCGCCGATGCGGCAGGAGCCCTCCGAGCCGAGCGACAGCGGAAACAGCCGTCCATGCGCCTCGGCCGCCTTCTGCACCTCGGCAAGGATGGCGCCGCCATCGGCCACCAGCACGTTCGCCACCGGATCGACATCACGAATCCTGTTCATGCGCTCGAGCGACAGGATGATATCGGACTTGCCCTGGCGCGGCGTCTGGCCACCGACGAGGCCGGTATTGCCGGTTTGCGGCACGATCGCCGTTCCGGTCTCCGTCGCAAGCTTCATGATATCAGAGACTTCTTCGACCGAACCGGGTTTCAAGAGGAGAGGGGATGAGCCGTGATAGAGCCCGCGGTTTTCGATCAGATGCGGTGCAAGATCGGCCTCGCTACGCAACGCGTATTTTTCACCGACGATGGCCGCGAAGCGATCGAGGAGTTCGGTGGAAATGCTGGAATTGCTCATCGGCCTCGGTTCTCCATCGTGATGCACTGTCCTTCAGTCGCGGGGCGCGGCTGCCCGCTGCAGCCGGTCGTTGATCGCTTCGCCCAGCCCATCCTCGGGAATCGGCGAAAAGGCGATGCTCTGGGCGCCGCTGGCATCGGCCCGCTTCATATAGTCGAAAAGATTGGCCGCTGCCTCCGCCAGGTCGCCGCGCGGGCTGAGATCAAGGACGATCCGGGCACCGTTCGCGCCGGAAACCGCAGCGCTTCCAAAGGCAATCAGTGCCTCGCCGGGTTCCACCGCCGTCGCATTGAGGCGCACGGAAGCGCCCGGCGCGTAATGTGAGGCGAGCATGCCCGGCGCCTCGATCGCCGCCGATGCCGTTTTCGGCCGCAGCAGCGGCTGGCCCGCGACATGCTCGATCTCGCGCGCTGCCAGTCCACCCGGGCGAAGCAGCCGCAGCCGGCCGCCCTCCGCTTTGACGATTGTCGATTCGACGCCGACAGCACTTGGGCCAGCATCGAGGATCAACGGGATCCGCGCCCCGAGATCGGCGTCGACATGGGCGGCACTCGTGGCGCTGATCCCGCCCGAGGTATTGGCACTGGGGGCTGCGAGCGGCCGTCCGAAGGCGCCGATCAACGCGCCCGCAAAGCCCTTCGGCACGCGGATGCCGACACTGTCGAGCCCGGCGGTCGCCAGCGAATGGATCGGGCTTTCTGGCTTCAGCGGCAGCACGAGGGTCAGCGGACCGGGCCAGAAGGCTCTGGCCAGCGCCCGTGAGACCGGGTCGAACTCGGCGTGCTCTTCGGCCATGGCGAGATCGGCCATGTGGCAGATCAGCGGGTTGAAGCGCGGCCGTCCCTTTGTCTCGTAGATGCGGGCGATGGCTGCGGGATTGGTGGCGTCGGCCGCAAGGCCGTAGACGGTCTCCGTCGGGATGGCGATGGCAAAGCCGTCGGCAAGAGCGGCTGAGGCCGCCTCAAGCGCTGCCTGCCTGTCTGCCGTGATGTCGATTATGCGTGCCATATCCTGCCCGTGTTGGTCCTGGCAGTCATTAGGCTTTCCGCCGCTCGCGATCAATCGCTTTAGAGCTGCCGGATGATTTCGCGCAGCTGTTCGTTGCGGGCGCCGAGCAAGAGGATGTTGCGGATCGCAGCCTGCGGATCATGGGTGCGGAAGAGCAGGCCGTTGCCGCGCACCGACCGGTCGATGGTCATCTTTTCCGCCGAGTCTTCGCCCGGCTTGATGGCGACGGCGAAATACATGCGGGAATAACCGACATCGATGCGCTCGAAGAAATTATCATTCTCGCCGATGTCGGAATAGAAATTGGCGATGTAGAAGGCCCAGCTTACCTCTTCGTAATGGGCGAATTTCGTCCGCGCGGCGGTGACGTGGCAATAGCCGAGATGCGGGCTGTCCTCCAGCGTCCGGTGGAAGATCATCTTCGGAAACTGGATCGAGTGGTGAAAGCCGTTGATGTGCTGATGCGTCTTTTCGCCGGCGACCTGCAGCTTGCGGCCGGTCCTTGCGGCGACGTCATCATGGGTGAAATAGCGCTTTTCCTCGGCCAGCCAGTGCCGCCGCTCGCGGGGGATGCGGCCGGTGCGCAAAAATTCGGAATGCGCGGCAATCAGCTGCGGCTCCTGCAGTTTACCTGCTTCCTTCGCGTCGAAATAACGGAGTTTGGCCATGGTTCGCGTTCTTCGGTCGGTCTGAATCAACAGTAGGATAGGATGGTATGGTTAAGGCGATGTTAAAAATCGCCATGGCGGCCGGCCGGCTGAAGGCAAATGCCGGTAGTTGTCGCAAACACGACTGACATCGATATCAGGCAGCCGACCTCTTTGCGCAACGGGTCTTTACGCCATGTCGCAATTGAGGATAATTGCCGGGAGAGTCGGGCGAGGTGATCGACGGGGATGGGCTGCTTCAAGCCTTGCCGCATCCTGTCGTCAATTTCGAAGCCGATGTCGCATTACAACCAAGCGGCAGCCATGCTCGGTGATTAAATGACGCCATGAACAATTCTCCCGAAGGAGAAGGAAGCGGGCGCGCTTCCGCCGGCCTTCTTGCCAGAAGGCGGTAGCCGGGTGCACGAGGACATGAAGATGGATATTCGCAGCAACGTTTTGCGTCAGCTCAAGAGCCGCCGTGAGGGCTTCAGCCTCGAACAGCCGTTCTATATCGACGAGGATTATTTCCAGCTCGACATGGAGATGATCTATTATCGCGACTGGCTGTTCATCGGCCATGATTGCGAGCTGCCGAAGCCAGGCGCCTATTTCACCGTTCAGATCGGCAGCTATCCCGTCGTCATCGTCCGCGGCCGCGACAATGTCATCCGCGCCTTCCACAACAGCTGTCGCCATCGCGGCTCGCGCGTCTGCACCAAGGAGCACGGCTCCTCGGTGCGTCTCGTCTGCCCCTACCATCAGTGGACCTATGATCTCGAAGGCAAGCTCGCCTTCGCCCGCCACATGGGCGATGATTTCGACAAATCGGGTTTCAACCTGAAGCCTGTCCACTGCGAAACCGTCGCAGGCTTTGTCTTCATCTGCCTTGCCAACACCGCCCCGGATTTCCAGACGGTGCGCGACAAGATCGAACCCTATGTCGCACCGCACCGGATCAGCGAGAGCAAGGTCGCCTTCCAAAGCACGATCATCGAGAAGGGCAACTGGAAGCTTGTCTGGGAAAACAACCGCGAGTGCTATCATTGCGCCGCCAATCACCCCGAACTCTGCCGCACCTATCCCGAAGCGCCGAGCGTGACCGGCACGGATGGCGGCGCCGACGATCCCGAGATCGCCGGCCATTGGGCGCGCTGCGAGGCCGCCGGCCTGCCGAGCAAGTTCCAGATTTCGCCGGACGGTCAGTTCCGCACCGCCCGCATGCCGCTGATCGAGGATGCCGAAAGCTACACAATGTCGGGCAAGAGCGCCGTCAAGCGTCCGCTCTCCGACGATATCTCGATCGGCCATATCGGCACCATGCTGCTCTTCCATTACCCGACGACGTGGAACCACCTGCTCGGCGACCACGCCATCTCTTTCCGGGTGCTGCCGCTCAGCGCCAATGAGACCGCGGTGACGACCAAGTGGCTCGTCCACAAGGACGCCGTCGAAGGCGTGGATTACAATCTCGAGGAACTGACCCACGTCTGGACCGAGACCAATGATCAGGACCGCCGCATCGTCGAGGAGAACGCCTTCGGCATTCACTCGCCCGCCTATGAGCCCGGCCCCTATTCCGCCTTGCATGAGGGCGGCGTCATGCAGTTCCTCGAATGGTATTCGAACTTCATGGTGAACCGTCTGCAGGGCGACCAGGCGAAAATTTCCGCCGTGGCCTGATCCATCGCCCGGAACTGTTAGCGGTTCCGGGATAACGACATGCATG
This sequence comes from Rhizobium leguminosarum, assembly GCF_019798305.1. GTDB lineage: Bacteria > Pseudomonadota > Alphaproteobacteria > Rhizobiales > Rhizobiaceae > Rhizobium > Rhizobium leguminosarum_U. The sequence continues at coordinate 77,418 of NZ_JAAXDD010000019.1, read as the reverse complement.
AACAAAGGACTGAGGTGCGTTCCGGGCGATATCGTCGAGGGAAGGCCTCCCGGTTAATGCCCGGTTCAGATCGATTTCTTTAAACATACGAAAGCAGCCGGCCCCGGCCGCTTTCGGAACCATTCCGGCACGAAAGCGTTGCTGAGCAGGCGGTTATCGCTGTTGAATGGGAGAGAAGAATGTCCGGTTTGAGTAACAAGATCGCGACTGCAGTTCTGACTGCGGCCGTCGTTCTGACAGGTTTTGCGCCGTCGCAGGCAATCCAGATGCCCACCGCCCCGCAGGTGGAAAAATCTTCCGCTGTCGAGAACGTCCAATACCGCCGCTATTATCGCCCCGGTTACCGTCCGGGCGCGTATTACCGGCCTGGCTATCGTCCCGGCGCCTACTACCGGCCCGGCTATTACGGCGGCTATCGCGGATATTCCTATTACCGCCCGGGCTATCGCCGTTATAACGGCTACTGGTATCCGCTCGCCGCCTTCGGCGCCGGCGCGGTCATCGGCGGCGCCATTGTCGCGCAGCCGCGTTACGTCGCGCCTGCGCCCAGCATGGGTTCGAGCCACGTTGCCTGGTGCGCCAACCGCTACCGGTCCTATCGCGCCTACGACAACACCTTCCAGCCCTATAACGGCCCGCGCCAGCAGTGCTATTCGCCGTATTGATGAGGCATCGGAAGCGCGACGCGCTTCCGATCGCTAAGTGTCAACGCAGCGTTATGCCATAGGCGCGGCGCCGTTCCATTCGTTGCTTCGGCGGCTAGTTCGGCCGGACGTAACCCCACCCTCCGTCATCCTCGGGTCGGGCCCGAGGATGACGGAGGGTGGGGTGAGCTTCTGGAGCAAGTACCGCGGCGTGAGGGGAATGCGCCTCCCGACAGTCACGCCCGCACGTCTACCCTCAAAGAATATCCACCCGCCTCAGCAGCCACCAGGCAAAGGCGATGGAGGCGACGATGAGGGCGACGGCGTATTCGGTGCCGTAGTCGCCGACGGCGAAGGGCAGGTTTGCCGTGTTCATGCCGAAGAAGCCGGTCACCAGCGTCGGCGGCAGCAGGAAGGCCGTCATGATGGACAGCAGATAGAGGTGGCGGTTGGTTTCGGAGGATTGCTTCGAATCGATTTCTTCGTGCAGCAGGCGTGCCCGGTCCTGCAGTGCATAGATGTCGTGGTCGACCGTTTCCAGCCGGCTCGTCAGCCGCCGCGCCACATCGTCGAAGCCGAAGGGCATCTCGTCGTCGTCGGCCGCGGCCGCCCGGCGCATCAGCGCCAGCACGGTGCGCAGATGCCGATGCAGCCTGACCACGGTGCGCCGCACCGGCGCCAGACGCCGGCGCTCGTCGCGCTGCGCACTGTCGTAGACGATATCCTCGATCTGGTTCAGTTCTTCGGTCAGCTCGATGACGATCGCGATCAACGTACGCTGGAATTCGGTCACCAGCAGTTCGAACAGATCGACCGGCCGTGAGAATTTGCCCGGATTCTTCTCGATCAGCGCCCGCGCCCGTTCGACGCTGCGTAGCGGCTGCAGCCTTGTGGTGATGATGAAGCGGTCGGACATGGCGAAATGCAGCCAGCCGAGATTGTTGGTATCCTGGGCGAAATCGCGCTGGCAATCGACGAGCGTCCCATAGAGCATCTGCTCGTCGACGGTGATGGCCGCATGCGTATCGCGCGTCGTCAGCGCCGATTTCGCGTCCTCTGTCAGCCCGTCCAGCGTATCGAGCAAGGCCGGCACGCGGGCGTCGACAAGATTGAGATGCAGCCAGTAGAAACAGTTGTCGGCGGTCAGTTCCGCCACCGTCGCACTATTGTTCAGTCGCACCGCGGTCTTTTCTTCGGGCGAGAAGCGATAGGCCCAGACGAAACCGGGTATGTTGACGGGCAATGTATCCATTGTTCGCCGGTCCTTTGCGAAGGCGATGTCTTCCCTTAGAGATTGTTCATGACGTCCATTTGTCCAAAGGTGCAAGAGCAAAGCGCCATGTCAGGCGATTTATCGCATGGCGGCCGAGGAAATCGAAATTGACGTTTACGTAAAAATCAATTAGCCGTTGCCTCGGAGGGGCTTTGCCGCGCGCGAGGCCGGTCTGCGGAGGAAAAACCATGTACAAGGCGCCGGTCGAGGAAATCGCGTTCACGTTGAAGCACGTAGCGGGCATGGGCGAGGCGATTTCCAAAGGGCTGCTCGGCGATCTCGGCGAAGATCTCGTCGATGCGATCCTTGCCGAGGCGGGACGTTTTGCCACAGAGGAAGTGGCGCCGCTTGCCGACATCGGCGACCGCCAGGGCGCCCGCCTGATCGATGGCGAGGTCAGGCTGCCGGATGGCTGGCGCGATCTCTATCGCCATTGGATTGCCGGCGGCTGGAACGGCCTGACGGCACCGGAAGCTTTCGGCGGCCAGGCCTTGCCGCATATGCTGAATGTCGCAGCACTCGAAATGTGGAATTCCGCTTCCATGGCCTTCGCGCTCGCCCCGACGCTGACGATGGGCGCCATCGAGGCGGTCAGTGCCCATGGCAGTGCCGCGCTGAAAGACAAATATCTGGAAAAGATGGTCTCCGGTGAATGGACCGGCACCATGAACCTGACCGAGCCGCATGCCGGCTCCGATCTCGGTGTACTCAAGGCCCGCGCCGAGCGGCGCGATGACGGCAGCTACCGCCTCTTCGGCCAGAAGATCTTCATCACCTGGGGCGAACATGACGCGGCCGACAACATCATCCATCTGGTGCTGGCCCGTCTGCCGGACGCGCCGGCCGGCACTCGCGGCATCTCGCTCTTTCTGGTGCCGAAGTTCCTGGTGAACGACGACGGTTCGCTTGGGCCCCGCAACGATCTGTTCTGCCACTCGCTGGAGCACAAGCTCGGCATCCATGGCTCGCCGACCTGCACGATGATCTACGGCGATGGAAAATTTGGCGGAGAAAAGGGCGCTGTGGGCTGGCTGGTCGGCGAGGAGAACAAGGGACTGGCCTGCATGTTCACGATGATGAACAATGCCCGCCTTGCCGTCGGCATGCAGGGTGTGGCGATCGCGGAGGCCGCCACCCAGAAGGCGCTCGCCTACGCCAGGGAACGCACCCAGGGCAGGGCGCCGGGCGCAAGTGGCGCCGGCATGAGCCCGATCGTCGACCATCCCGATGTCGCCCGCATGCTCCTCACCATGAAGGCTCTGACCCAAGGCGCGCGCGCCATCTCCTATACCTGCGCCCACGCGATCGACATGTCGCACCGGGCAGGTGACAACAGCCGCCACTGGCAGGAGCGCGCCGCTTTGCTGACGCCGATTGCCAAATCCTTTTCGACCGATGCAGGCGTCGATGTCGCCTCGCTCGGCATTCAGGTGCATGGCGGCGTGGGTTTTATCGAGGAGACGGGTGCGGCGCGTTATCTCCGCGATGCCCGCATCGCGCCGATCTACGAGGGCACCAACGGCATCCAGGCGATCGACCTCGTCACCCGCAAGCTGCCGCTCTCCGGCGGCGATCAGGTGAAGGGCTTCATCGCCGAGCTTAGAGAGATCGCCGACGACGTCCGTCGCTCCAATTTCGATGGTTTCGGCGAAACGGCTGTGAGGCTCGACGCTGCGATTGCCGATCTCGAACAGGCGGCCGCCTGGCTCATGAAGATGCTTGCCGAGAACAGGGTCACCGAGGCGCTCTCGGGAGCGACGCCCTATCAGCGCCTGTTCGGGCTGGTGCTCACCGGCTGTTATCTCGCCAAGGGTGGTCTCGCTGAGGGAGCCGATGGGGCAGGCGAAAACCGCATCGCGCTCTGCCGCTTCGCCGCCGAAAACCTGCTTGCCGAAACCGCAGCCCTGCGCGACCGCGTCGTCAATGGCGCGGCAAGCCTTGCCGCTGCCCGCATCCTGCTTGCCTGAGGAGACCTTATGACCGACCACATCATCGTCGAGCAGCCTTCCGCCTATCCCGGCGTCCAGCTGATCCGCTTCAACCGGCCGGAAAAGAAGAACGCCATCACCCGCCCCATGTACCGCATAATGGCCGATGCGCTGAATGCGGCAAACGCCGATCCCGGCATCCGCACCACCGCCTTGCTCGGCACCGAAGGCTGCTTCTCGGCTGGCAACGACCTGAACGATTTTCTCGCTGCCGCAGTGGGCGGCCGCGGCCTGGAGCAGGAGATCCTTGATTTCCTCTATGCACTGGTGAAGGCCGAAAAACCCGTCGTCTCCGGCGTCGACGGTCTGGCGGTCGGCATCGGCACGACGATCCATCTTCATTGCGACCTGACCATCGCCTCCAGCCGCAGCCAGTTCCGCACACCCTTCGTCGATCTGGCGCTGGTGCCGGAGGCAGGTTCCAGCCTCGTCGCGCCGCGCCTGATGGGGCATCAACGCGCCTTCGCCATGCTTGCCGCCGGCGAAGCCTTTTCGGCCGAGGAGGCGAGGGAAGCCGGTCTCGTCTGGAAGGTCGTTGAGCCCGGCGAGGTCGATGCCGTGACGCTTGGCCTCGCCGCAAAGCTCGCGGCCAAGCCGCCGGAGGCGCTGCGCATCGCCCGCGACCTCATTCGTGGCGACCGTGGCGAGATCATCGCCCGCATCGACGAGGAGGCCCGCTATTTCTCCGCGCGGCTGAAAAGCGCCGAGGCCCGGGCGGCCTTCGAAGCCTTCATGCGCCGCTGAGCATCGCTTAGCGGCGATCTCGGTCGTTTCCGAAGTATCTATGGCAAGCAGGCCGACACCAACACCGGTCGGGGAGCAAACGGATACCGATTAGACTGCCGGCACATTGAATACCTCGCCGGCCCTGAGCGGCCGAAACCGTTCCGGGGGGATCTCATGCTCGCGCATTGCGTCTTGCAATGCTCTTGCCGGTGCGTCGACCGCTTCATTTGTCAGTTGGAACGTGGCGAAGTGGTGCCCGGCGACATAGGCCGCATTTGCCAACTTCATCCCGATCACCGCCTCCTGCGGATTCTGGTGCTGCCCTTTCATGAACCAGCGTGGCTCATAGGCGCCGAAGGGTAAAATGGCCAAACGAAAGCCGCCATGCTTCTGCTGTGCCGCTTTGTAATTGATGCCGTGGTGAAAGCCCGTATCTCCGACGTGATAAATTTTTCCGGCTGGAGTTGATAAAACGAACGAAGCCCAGAGCGCCATCCGGCGATCGGCGGTTCCGCGCGCGGACCAGTGGTGTGCAGGCTCCGCATCAATGCTTATTCCGGCGTGCGAAATGCGCTCGCCCCAGTCCATCGATGTCGTCTGGATATCGGGCACGGCATGGCGAATGATCGTGTCATTGCCAAGTGGCGTCACGACACGCGGCCGATGCTTCGCACCCAACCGCCTGAGCGTTGCGATATCGAGATGATCATAATGATTGTGCGATACCAGTACGAGATCGATTGGCGGCAAATCATCGAACGCGATGCCGGGCGGGACGACGCGCTTGGGTCCGGCAAAAGCGAAGGGACTGACGCGCTCTGACCATACCGGGTCAGTGAGGATATTGAGCCCAGCGACCTGAACGAGCATAGTTGCATGGCCGACCATGGTCACCCTTAGATCCTCGCCGTCGACGTATGGATCCGGCTTGGCCGCCGCGTATGGACTTGGGACCGACCTCGGCCAAGGCTCACGGCCACCGCCGAATTGCCACCGCAACACTTCGCGGAAACCAAGGGGTTCAATACCTTTGGGATTGAAGAAATGCGTGCCGTCGAAATGATCGGACACGGGGCCGTGATAGTAGGGGTTGCGTCTTTTGGTCTTTCCGACAGGCACGCCTATTTCTCCAGCGTCGCCACCACCTCGACATGCGAGGTCCAGAGGAACTGGTCGATCGGCGTCACGCCGGTAATGCGGTAGCCGCCCTCGACGAGGATCGCGAGATCGCGCGCCAGCGTCAGCGGATTGCAGCTGACGGCCACGATCTTCTTCACGCCTGAGCGGGCGAGCTCCTGGCACTGGAACTCGGCACCGGCCCGCGGCGGATCGAAGACGACGGCGTCATAGAGCTTGAACTCCTGCGTCATCAAAGGACGGCGGAAGAGATCGCGCTTTTCGATGGTGACCGGCTTCAGCCCCTGTGTGTTGCGGGCCGCATGATCGAGGGCTGCGAGCGCCTTTGCCTCGGCTTCGACGGCGTGCACGCGGCCGATCCGCGCCAGCCGCAATGAAAACGTGCCGGCGCCGGCAAAGAGATCGGCGATCCGCTTCGACTTGCCGACATGAGCAAGCACCAGTTCCGCCATCGCCTCTTCCGCCGGCTTGGTTGCCTGGGTGAAGCCGCCCGGCGGCGGTGAAACCTGGACGCCGCCGAATTCGACCATCGGCTTCGACGGCTCGACGAGGATTTCGCCGTTCAGCGAAACACGGGCGATGCCGCGCAGGCTGAGCGCGGTCTCGATCGCCTTGCGCCGCTGCGGGTCGGAAAGTTTCTTCACCTCGTCGACGGATATATCCAGGCCGGAAAGCGTTTCGAGCACGGCGACGCGGAAGGGTTCGGCGCTGGTCGCCAGCGAAGCAGCAATCGCCCTGATCGCCGGCAGCCGGGCGATGATCCCTGCCGACGAGATCGGACATTCCTCGATGGCGACGATATGGTGGCTTTCGGCCTGGTTGAATCCAACAAGCATGTCCTTCTCGGTCTTGCGCGCCGCAAAGACGACACGCCGGCGCTCGCCCGGCCGGGCCGGAACGATCTCGCCGACCTCTGACGTCAGCCCCTTCGATTTCAGCGCATCGATCACCAGCTGGCGCTTGAAGGCGCCGTATGGCGCATCTGCCATATGCTGCAGCGTGCAGCCGCCGCAGGTGCCGTTGACACCATCCGGGCCGAAATGCCGGCAGGGCGGCTCCTGCCGGTCGGGCGAGGGTGTCGTGATCGACATGATCGTGCCCTGGCTCTTGACGCGGGCGATCGCCACCGTTTCGCCGGGCAGGGAAAAGGGCACATAGACAGGCCCGCCGGCGCTGCTGGCAATGCCGTCGCCTTGGGCGCCGAGCTTCTCGATCTTGACGGTTTCGGTGCTCACGGTTTCAATCCTGCCAGAAGAAATTCCTGATTGCCGTCGCCGCCGGAAATCGGGGAAGGGATGAGGCCGAGGCTTTTCCAGCCCATGTCCTCGACGAACCAGCGCTCCAGTTCTGCAGCAACGGCGGGAGCAGACGAGGGGTCCTTCAGCATTCCGCCCTTGCCGATCGCCTCGCGCCCGGCCTCGAACTGCGGCTTGACCAGCAGCACGGCGACAGCGCCCGGTTCGGCGATCTCGAGAGCCGGCGCAAGCGCCAGCCTCAGCGTGATGAAGGAGACGTCGGAAACGATGAAGGTGATGGAATGGCCGATATCCTCTGCGGTCAGGTTGCGGGCGTTGAGGCCTTCCCTGTTGGTCACGCGCGGATCGCCTGATATGCGCGGGTGCATCTGCCCATGGCCGACATCGATCGCGGTGACATGCGCAGCCCCACGCTGCAGCAGAACCTCGGTGAAGCCGCCGGTGGAGGCCCCGACATCGAGACAGTGATGGCCGGCGGGATCGAGCCGGAAATGGTCAAGCGCTGCGGTAAGCTTCAGTGCGGCGCGCGAGACATAGTCCTGCGCCGGATCGTCGATCTCGATTGCCGCGTCTGCGCCAAACAGCGCGCCGGCCTTCGTGACCACTTGGCCGCCGATCCTGACGGTGCCGCGCTGCACGGCATCGCGGGCACGTGAGCGGCTGGCAAAGAGGCCGAGGGAGACGAGAAGCTGGTCGAGGCGTTGGGTGTTTTGATCTGACATCGGCTGTGCATGACCGGCAAAGCCGCCGGTTGCAAGCATTTTGTTCCCAAGACCGTCATTGACCCTCAAAAGCTTTCGGCGATAATCCTGCCGCGGCGATCGCGGAGCGGACCGCAGACACGGGGGTGTTCCATGCTGAAGCTCTTCACTCTGATTGTCGCGGTAGCGATCGCATCGCCCGCGCTCGCGAACGACACGATGGCCGAGGTCAAGACCGGCGGGCTGATCTTTGCCCAATCCGACGATGTCAGCATGGCTGAAGAGGATCTCTTCATCTCCGCTTCGGAAGTGCGTGTCGACTATATCTTCGAGAATAGCTCCGACAAGGATGTCGAGAGCCTGGTCGCCTTTCCGATGCCCGACATCACTGGCCAGGTCGACAACAACTCCGCCATCTCCGATTATGACAGCGATAATTTCCTGCATTTCTCCACCGTGCAGGACGGCAGGCCGATCACCGCCAAACTGCAGCAACGCGTCGTCTCGCTCGGCATCGACGTCACCGACGAGTTCGCCAAGCTGGGCATTCCCTTCCTGCCCTATAGCCAGAAAACGACCGAGGCGCTTGCCAAGCTTTCCGAAACCGTCCGCAAGGACTGGATCGCCCGCGGCCTCGTCTATCCCATGGCCGAGGGCGATGCCGACGGCACCGCGAAGATGGATCTCGTGCCGCTCTGGACGCTGCGCTCGACCTATTGGTGGCGCACCACCTTTCCGGCAAAGAAAAAGGTCAGCGTCGAGCATCGCTACAAGCCGGCCGTCGGCGGCACCGTCGCCATCAGCTTTCTCGAAGGTGGCGAGCCGAAGGGCGAGCGTTTCGCGGAATATTCGCGCAAATACTGCCTCGACGGAGATTTCGTCAAGGTTGCCCAGCAGCGTGCTCGGGAAGCCGAGGCGGGAGGCGCCAACTATACCGAAAGCTGGATCTCCTATGTGCTGTCGACCGGCGCCAACTGGGCGGGACCGATCAAGCGATTCCAGCTGACGATCGACAAGGGCAAGCCCGGCAGCCTCATCAGCTTCTGCGGCAGCAACGTTCGGAAGATCGGTCCGACGACCTTCCGGATGACATCAGAGGATTTCGATCCCACAAAGGATTTCGACATCCTGATCCTCAATCCTCCGGAAACGGCACAATAATCCGCGGGCTCGGCCGCTGTTGCGATGCACAAATTTAAACAAATTTAAAGCCTGCCCGGATAAGTTCGGCGTGATTGCAGCGGTTCGTCTGAACTGCTTGGCGCCATGAAGGCGCAAGCGTTTCCACGCCGATCATGTTCTCAGTTTCAAACATCTCGGCGGTTGCGTCTCGCGCGACCTGCCTCTCGCCGCGTCGACTGTCGTCAGGAGAAATCACCGATGTCCGCCAAAAACATATCCTTGAACGGTAAGCTTGCGGCCACGTTCGCAGCCCTCATTCTCATTTTCGTCGCCGTTTCCGCTTTCGTTTATTCCAAGGCGACGGCGTCCGCGGCCGCTTCCGCCGAGCAGGAAAAGTCCGAGTTGCTCGTCAACCAGATCGACGATGCGCTGCAGGCGATGCTCGAGCAGGCCGTCAACCTGCGTGGCTTCATCCTCTTCCGCAGCGACAGCACCTATGGTGATGTCTTCGCCAATCGCGAGCGCATGCTGAAGGCGATTGCTGCCGCCAAGCAGACGGCGGCGGGCGAGCCGCAGCTGGTGGAGATGATCGACGGCATGCAGAAGGCAGCCGATCTCTATTTCCATGAACTCGCCGAGCCGCAGACCAAGGCGCGCAAGGAAACCGACATGCCGATCGAAGAGGTCGTCAAGATCGGCGTCAACGCCACCAAGGGCCAGCTCGACGGTTTTCGCCAGGCCTCGGCCAAGATCAAGGCGACCGCGCGTGAAAAGTCGAACGCGCTTGCCGAGATCCGGGCTGATGCCAACAGCGATCTGAAGATGACGCTGCTTGCTGGCGGCATCCTCGCCTCGCTGGCCGCTGCCATGCTCGCCTGGCTGATGTCGCGCATCATCGTCCGCCCGGTCGTCGGCATGACGAGCGCCATGGATCGCCTCGCCGGCGGTCAGAACGACATCGAGGTTCCGGCAACCGACCGCGGCGACGAAATCGGCCGCATGGCCCAGGCGGTCCTGGTCTTCAAGCAGGCGGCGATCGAGAAGCTGCGCCTTGCCGGCGAGACCGACCGCATGCGCGACGACGCCGAGCGCCAGCGCCGGGCAGGTGATGAGCAGAAGGCGCGCGAGGAAGGCGAGATCCGCTATGCCATCGACGCTTTGGCGGGCGGCCTTGCCGAGCTTGCCAACGGCGATATGGCCGGTCGTCTCCAGACGCCGTTCGCCTCGCAATATGACAGCCTGCGCAACGACTTCAACCATGCCGTCGAAAAGCTGCAGGCGGCGCTGCAATCGGTCGGCCGCAACGCCTCGGCGATCAATGCCGGCGCCGGCGAAATCCGCTCGGCCGCCGACGACCTTGCCCACCGCACCGAGCAGCAGGCTGCCGCCGTCGAACAGACCGCCGCGGCACTCGAACAAGTGACGACGACCGTCCGCGACAGCGCCAAACGCGCCGAGGATGTCGGCAATCTCGTCGAGCGCGCCCGCCTCGGCGCCGAGAAATCAGGCGAAGTCGTCCGCAAGGCCGTTTCCGCCATGCAGCAGATCGAGAAGTCGTCGGGCGAAATCTCCAACATCATCGGCGTCATCGACGACATCGCCTTCCAGACCAACCTGCTCGCTCTGAACGCAGGCGTTGAAGCCGCCCGCGCCGGCGATGCCGGCAAGGGCTTTGCGGTCGTCGCCCAGGAAGTGCGCGAGCTCGCCCAGCGCTCGGCAAAGGCGGCCAAGGAGATCAAGGCTTTGATCACCACCTCGGGCGAACAAGTCGTTGCCGGCGTCGGCCTCGTCGGCGAAACCGGCAAGGCGCTGGAGGTCATCGTCTCCGAGGTGCAGGAAATCAACCACCACGTCAGCGCCATCGTCACCGCCACGCGCGAACAGTCGATCGGCCTGCAGGAGATCAACACCGCCGTCAACAACATGGATCAAGGCACACAGCAGAACGCCGCCATGGTCGAGGAGCAGACCGCGGCCAGCCATGCGCTTGCCCAGGAGGCAAACGCTCTCGAAGAATTGCTGCGCCAGTTCAAGCTCGGCCAGCTGGCCCCGGCACCGCGCGCAAGCGTTGCCGGCACCAACGCCCGCCCGGTCGCCTCCCCGGCCCACGCGCTGACCCGCACCGTCGCCAAGGCCTTCGGCGGAAGACAGGCAGGTGCTACGGCTACCGTTCAGGAGGAATGGACGGAGTTCTGAGAGAGGCTTTTCTTAGGGACGTTAAATGAACAGGGCGGTGCAGTGATGCGCCGCCTTTTTTATGGGATGGACCGCTATGATAAGCACGAAAAGCGAAACGTCATCCGCTGTTTCGACGGCGAGTTTTGGCTGGGAAATCTCCTCACTCTCCGTCATCCTCGGCCTTGAGCCGAGGATCCATGCCCGCTGCTGGTGTGGAGGTCAGCGTAGATCCTCGGGTCAAGCCCGAGGATGACGGAGGATGGGGTGGCTCCTGGAGCAAGTATAGCGATGAGCAGTGTAGAATGAGGCATTGCGCCTCCTGCCGGTCGTGCTCCTCAATCTTCTTAAGGACTCGAGTCCTGTCGGTACCCGTAGGGTGAATGAGGGGGCTGGCACAGCACACCTTCAAAGGGGCCACACGGCACGCCCTCACCCAAATCACCTATCCCGCAACCCCAACCCCAACCGCAACGCCGCGCCCCAGCGCCTTGAACACCGTCGAGACGATACCGGCGCGGTCGAGCCCCGCATGGGCGTTCATGGCTTCGGGCTTGGCCTGCTCCATCCAGATGTCGGGCATCACAAGCGAGCGCAGCTTCAGGCCGTTGTCGAGCAGGCCTTCGGTGGCGAGGAAATGCATCACGTGGCTGCCGAAGCCGCCGATCGAGCCTTCCTCGACGGTGATCACCATCTCGTGGTGGCGGGCAAGCTGGCGGATCAGGTCGTGGTCGAGCGGCTTGGCGAAGCGCGCATCGGCGACCGTCGTCGAAAGCCCGGCGGCATCGAGATCCTCGGCGGCAAGCAGACAGTCGGCAAGCCGCGTGCCGAAGGAGAGCAGCGCCACCTTGGTGCCTTCCTTGACGATGCGGCCCTTGCCGATCTGCAGGATTTCGCCGCGCGCCGGCATGTCGACGCCGACGCCTTCGCCGCGCGGATAGCGGAACGAGATCGGCCCGCCATCATAGGCGACGGCCGTGCGCACCATATGCTTGAGTTCGGCCTCGTCGGCCGCCGCCATCACCACGAAGCCGGGCAGGGTGGTGAGGAACGTGGTGTCGAAGGAGCCGGCATGGGTCGGCCCGTCGGCGCCGACGAAGCCGGCACGGTCGATCGGGAAACGCACCGGCAGTCCCTGGATCGCCACGTCGTGCACGACTTGGTCGTAGGCGCGCTGCAGGAAGGTCGAATAAAGCGCCGCGAACGGCTTGTAGCCTTCCGCTGCCAGGCCGGCGGCGAAGGTCACGGCATGCTGTTCGGCAATACCGACGTCGAAACAGCGCGACGGAAAGGCCTCGGCGAGCTTGTCGAGGCCGGTACCATTAGGCATGGCGGCGGTGATGCCGACGATCTTGTCGTCGAGGGTGGCTTCCTGCACCAGCGCTTCGGCAAACACGCTGGTATAGCTCGGCGCATTCGGCTTGACCCTTGCCTGGGCACCGGTGATGACGTCGAACTTGTTGACGCCGTGATATTTGTCGGCCGCGGCTTCCGCTGGCGGATAGCCCTTGCCCTTCTGTGTGACGACATGGATCAGCACCGGTCCGCGCCCATTGTCGCGCACGTTGCGCAAGACGGGCAGCAGGTGGTCGAAGGAATGCCCGTCGATCGGGCCGATATGATAGAAGCCCATCTCCTCGAACATCGTGCCGCCGGTGACGTAGCCGCGCGCATGCTCGACGGCGCGGGTGATCGCCCGGTCGATGTTCTTGCCGAGATAGGCCGTCAGCTTCTTGCCGAGATCGCGGAAGCCCATATAGGTGCGGCCCGAAGCGAGGCGGGCGAGATAGGCGCTCATTGCGCCTGTCGGCGGCGCGATCGACATGTCGTTGTCGTTGAGGATGACGATGAGGCGGGCGTCGAGGGCGCCGGCATTGTTCAGCGCCTCATAGGCCATGCCGGCCGACATCGCTCCATCGCCGATGACGGCGATGACGCGGCGGTCTGATTTGTCGAGGTCGGCGGCAATCGCCATGCCGAGGCCGGCCGAGATCGAGGTCGAGGAATGCGCGGCCCCGAAGGGGTCATATTCGCTCTCCGCGCGGCGGGTGAAGCCGGACAGCCCGTCTTCCTGGCGCAGCGTCCGGATGCGGTCACGCCGGCCGGTGAGAATCTTGTGCGGATAACATTGATGGCCGACATCGAAGATCAGCCGGTCATCAGGCGTGTCGAAGACGCTGTGGATGGCGATCGTCAATTCGACAACGCCGAGACCGGCGCCAAGATGGCCGCCGGTGCGCGACACCGCATCGATCATTTCGTCCCGGACTTCGCGGGCAAGCTGCGGCAGGTCGCGATCCTCGAGCTTGCGCAGGTCGGCGGGATAGAGGACCTGGTCGAGCAGGGGGGTCTTCGGCAGTTGTGTCACGGGCGGGCGCTCTTTCTTGCTTTTCCTTGTTCCGCTTTTATTCGATTAGATTGCGGCAAAACAAGTGCATTTCAGGAACCGAAGGTTTTCACCTTAGAGCATGGCGGAAAAATGTGTGAGCGGTTTTCAGGGGATATCACCCTCTATTTCTTCGATCAGGGTCCGGATTCGGGCGGGTTCAGCCTTCCGGCAAAGGCACGAATTCCTCTTCGTCACCGGGAACGATATCGAAGCGGCCGCTGCGCCATTCCTCCTTGGCCTGTTCGATCCGCTCCCTCGAGGAGGAGACGAAATTCCACCAGATATAACGTTTCGAGTTGAGCGCCGCCCCGCCGAAGAGCATCAGGTGGCAGCCGTCACGGCCGGCTTCCAGCGTGATCTGATCGCCCGGCCGGAAGACCAGCAACTGGTCGGCGGCGAAGCGGTCGCCTGATATGACGACCTCGCCCGACAGCACATAGACGGCGCGCTCTTCGTGGCCCGCGCCGAAGGGAAATTTGGCGCCCGCCTGCAGGTCGAGATCGACATAGAGCGTGTCGGAGAAAACGCCGACCGGCGACGTCATGCCCTCGAACGAGCCGATGACCACGCGCCCGCGCACGCCTGCCGTCTCGATCAGCGGCATGGCGGACTTTTCCGTATGGGCGAAGGCGGGGGCGATCTCCTCCTTGTCGTCGGGCAGCGCCAGCCAGGTCTGCAGCCCCGACATCAGCAGCGGATGGCCGCGCAGGTTGTCGGGCGTGCGCTCGGAATGCACGATGCCGCGGCCGGCCGTCATCAGGTTGATATCGCCGGGACGGATGACCTTTTCGGTGCCGAGGCTGTCGCGATGGCGGATCTCGCCGTCGAACAGATAGGTGACCGTCGACAGCCCGATATGCGGATGCGGCTTGACGTCGAGCGCCTCGTCGGGCTTCAGGATCGCCGGTCCCATGCGGTCGAAGAAGATGAACGGCCCGACCAGCCGCCGCTGCCGGCTGGGCAGCGCGCGGCGCACCTGAAAGCCGCCGATATCGCTGGTGCGCGGGATGATCAGGTTCTCGATCGCGTCGCAGGCGAAGGCATCGCCGGGCAGGGGGTCTTTACCGGGAAAGAAGGACATGGGGATCTCCGATCACTACAGTGCCGCGCGTCATCGCCCACAGATAGCGCCTGGAGCGCCGCGCGTCCAATCGGACGCGCAAAGGACGCTCCAGCACTGGAAAGTGCGCCGCGCGTCCAATCGGACGCGCAAAGGACGCTCCAGCACTGGAAAGTGCGCCGCGCGTCCAATCGGACGCGCAAAGGACGCTCCAGCACTGGAAAGCGCGCCGCGCGTCCAATCGGACGCGTAAAGACACTCCAGCATTTTAAAGCGCGCCCGATTGGCTCAGATCGCGGTAAAACCATTGTCGACGAAGAGATGGGCGCCATTGACGAAGCTCGACTCGTCGCTGGCGAGATAAAGCGCGGCTCGCGCCACGTCTCCGGGCTCGCCGATCCGCCCCTGCTGCGCGGCAATGGCGGCATCCGAAACGTCGACGCCGAGCGCCTGCAGGTCGGCCACCTCGCGCAGGCCATGCGGCGTGCGGATGAAGCCGGGGCAGACGGCGTTGCAGCGGATGTTGCGGTCGCGAAATTCCACCGCGATGGCGCGGGCAAACATATGCACCGCCCCTTTGGTCGTGTCGTAAAGCACTTCCATCGGCGTGGCGGCGACCGCCGAGATCGACGAGGTGCAGACGATCGACCCGCCACCGCTCGCAATCATCTTCGGCAGCACCGCCTTAGTCATCAGAAACATCGAGCGAACATTGACGGCGTGCAGCCAGTCCCATTCCTCGACGGTTGTTTCGAGAAAAGGTTTGATGACGATCGTGCCGGCGTGATTGAAGAGCACGGTGACTGCGCCGTATCGTTCTTCGACGCCGGCGACGGCGGCATTGACGGCGGCTTCGTCCGAGACATCGGCCGTCCAGCAATCGGCCTCGCCGCCGGCATCACGGATCTGCTTTACGGTCTCGGCGGCTGCATCGCCATTGCGGTCGATGATCGCAACGCGCGCGCCTTCCGCCGCAAAAAGCTTCGAGGCGGCACCGCCCATTCCGGTCGCGCCGCCCGAGATAATGGCGACCTTGCCCTTCAACCTGTCCGTCATTTCCTTGTCCCATCATCGTTTTGGATGGGGATCATAGATCGGTCTGAAGCCGATAGCCAAGCGCCTTCAAAAGGGAGTTTGCTGCGCCTCAGGCGCCGTCCAGCGGCTCGACGCCCTGCGGTTTGCCGGCACGGTCGAGCCGGATCTTCTCGATGCGGTTTTCGGCGGCCGAAAGCAGCGTCTCGCAATGTTTCTTCAGCGCTTCGCCGCGCTCATAGATCTCGATCGATTCATCCAGCGCCACATCGCCGCGTTCCAGCCGGGCGACGATGCTTTCGAGTTCGGCGACCGCCTTTTCGAAGGAAAGGCCTGATACCTCAGGCTTGGCGCTGTCAGTCATTCTCAACCCTTCATCATTCTCAGAATATGCATGCCCGCCGATTCGGCGAGTCCCTCGAGATCATAACCGCCTTCAAGCAGGCTGACGACCCGGTTCTTCGCGTACCGGTCGGCCAGTTCCAGCACGCGCCCGGTCGCCCAGTCGAAATCCTCGCCGGTCAGATTGATCTGCGCTAAGGGATCGCGGTGATGCGCGTCGAAGCCGGCGGAGATGATGATGAGATCCGGCCGGAAATCGTCAAGGGCGGGCAGCACGCGCGATTTGAACGCCTCGCGAAAATGGTCGCTGCCGACATTCGGCGAAAGCGGCGCATTGACGATGGTGTTGTGCGTACCCTTCTCGTCCTTGGCGCCGGTGCCGGGATAGAGCGGCATCTGATGCGTCGAGCAGAACAGCACCGAAGGATCGTCCCAGAAGATATCCTGCGTGCCGTTGCCGTGATGCACGTCCCAGTCGACGATGGCGATGCGCTCGGCGCCATGCGTCTTCTGCGCATGGCGGGCAGCGATCGCCGCATTGTTGAAGAAGCAGAAACCCATCGCCGTCATCTTCTCGGCATGGTGCCCCGGCGGGCGGGCGGCGACGAAGACATTGTCGGCCCGTCCGGTAAAGACGTCGTCGACCGCCGCCATCGCCCCGCCGATACCGGTCAGCGCCGCCTGCAGGCTCTTGCTGCTGGCATAGGTATCGGCTTCGATCTGGTTGATCTCACCCTCTTCCTCGGGAATCTCCCGCATGACGGCGATGAGATGTTCTTCGGGATGGGCCAGCAGCACCGCATCCTCGTTCGCCTGCGGCGCCTGCCGGCGCTCCAGCCGCTCGAAATTCGGATGTTCCAGCGCGACATTGATGGCGCGGATCCTGTCCGATCGCTCCGGATGGCCAGCGGGTGTCACATGTTCCAGGAAGATCGGGTGTTCATAAAGACGGGTGCTCATGAAGACACTCTATCGGTCGCTTATGTCATGTGCCACAGCAGATGGGGCATCGCCTGACGATTTCAACAAGCGCTCTTGTCGCGCCTGCGGACCGTTCGCCTATCACACTGTCTCATTTGCGCCGTTTCGGTCGATCAGGTCCCTTGCAACGGCGCCGCATCTTTTCCGGCGGTGGAGGACACTGTAACGCTTTGAACTATTGCGTAATTTATCCTTAAGCCGGTTCCGGTATAAGCAATTATGAAGTAGTGTTGCCATGGGAACTCTGTAAGGCAGATCTGTTGATGAGTCAGTCGAAACGTCCTGATGTGGCGGAAATACGCGTGCCGTTTCGCGATGTCGATATGACCGGCCGGATGTTTCTGGCCTCCTATATTTCTTATGCCGAATCCGTGCTCGCAGGCTTCTGGTCCTCACGGCCCGATGTCGATGACGAACCCGTCTATAGCCCCAGCAAGGTTTCCTGCTTTCTCCACCGCCCGCTGCACTACGACGAGCCGGCAACCTTCACTGCCACCGTCGACAAGATCGGCGTGCGCTCCATCGGCTTCCTCATCTCGATCGAGACGGGCGAGGAGCGCGCCGCCGAGGTGGAAATCATCTGGCAGGCCCACGCCCCCGAAGACGAATCGCCGGCTCCGTTGCCGGAGGAGACGCGCGACTGGCTCTATCGGTTTTTGAATTAAGGGATTCCAAAGGCAAAACGGTCCCCGTGAGCTGGGCGAAAACCAAAAGAAGGCATTTCAGTGCCTTTGAGAAACGGGAGCGGTCTTTCCGACAGCTGAATAGCCGGCCGGAGCCCAAGCCCGGCTATGCGATGACCGGCTCCGAAACGCTCTTTCGCGAACTCCACTCCTCCTTGGTCTGCGTCTTGATGTCGAACTGGTCGCGCGTCCTTGTGTAGGTATGGCCGCCCATCCGGCCGACGGCGTCCATCAGTTGCTGGTCGATATGCAAGTTCGCCGGATTGACCGCATCGCTTCTGACATAGACGCCGAGCACTTCGCCGAGGATGATTTCGCGGGCCGGGCCGACCTGCAGGGTGGTGTGGCGGCGGCATTCGAGTGCTGCGGGCGCTGCCAGGATGCGCGGGCTTCTGACCATCTGTCCCGGCGCCGTTGCCAGCCCGGCTTCAGAGAGTTCGTCGACCTCGGGGCCGAACTTGATGGCGCAGACTTCCATCTGGCCGACAAGGGCGTCATCGCAGATATGGACCGTGAACTCGCCGGTTTCGCGGATGTTGCGGGCGGTATCCTTGAAGCGCATGTCGGCATAATTCTCGACGCCGATGGCGACGATTGCCGGGTCGTGGGTCAGGACGTTGAAGAAGCTGAACGGGCCGGCATTCGGCAGGCCTTCCTTGCTCACCGTCGTCACCAGCGCGATCGGGCGGGGAATGACCGTGCCGATGAGGATCTTGTAACGCTCGCGCTCGGTCAGCTTGGCGAAATCGAAATGGGTGTGTTGTTTATGATGGGTCATGTCAGGCCTCGGCAGCGACGCGGTGAGTTTCAAGCGGGGTATGGCGGCTGAGGTTCTCAAAACCGTCCTTGGTCACGACATACATGTCGCCGATGTTGCAGCCGGCCGACAGCGGTTCCAGCCACTGCGTGTGCAGCACGAAGACCATGCCTTCCTCCATCCTGTCGTAGTTATGCGAGGAGATGTTGAAGCTGTTCTGGCCACCAGCCATGCCGACCGAATGGCCGAGGTTCGGATTGTGCGGTCCGTGCGTTGCCGGATAGACATGCATGAGCTTGCGGCCCTGCGCCTCCCAGTCGATGTCCTTGACATACTGTTGGGGGATCAGGCGTGCTCCGCCGTCTTCCATCGGCGACCAGTTATAGGGCATGGTGCGCGCTTCCGGTGACTTAAGCATGCCGCGCTCGATCATCGGCTCGAAGGCGGCATTGTTGACGTCGCGCATCAATGCGCCGGGCTTGATGAGCTTTTCGGCCCGCTTGACGCCTTCAGTGCAGGCGGCAAGCACATCCTCCTGATGGCTGCTGATGTCGCCGACCGCGATCATCCGGGCGGTCTGGGCGGTATAGCCGCGATAGGTGACGTTGGAGATATAGAGGTTGATGAGGTCGCCGGGCCGGACGATGTGGCCATAGGGCTTGCCGCAATGGGTGCCGAATTCATTGATGCCGATCTGGTAGCCGTCGCCAGTTTCGCCGCCGAGCGCCATCTGCGCATAGGTGAAGGCGGCCAGGATTTCATGGTCGGTGACGCCTGATTTCGCCACATGATAGGCGGCCTGCGTGCCGATGTTAACCAGTTGGGCGGCGGCGCGAAACATCTCGATCTCGCGCAGCGAGCGGACCTTCTGCATGCGGTCGAGGATGCCGTTATCGGCGAGGAACTTGCTCTTCGGCAGCAATTCGTCCAGAGCTGACCAGAAGGTCAGCGACGTACGGTCGCCGATCCTGCCGATCTGGGCCCTGGCAAGACCGAGACTGGCGAGAACCTCGGCACATTTCTCGGCGGTCTTGATGACGGAGTCGCCGGGACGGTCGGCATATTCGCGGCCGATCGGGCCGATCTGCCAGATTTCGTCGACGAGCACAGGCTCGCCGCCCGGCGGAAGCAGGACGGATTGGGTGAAGAAGGACAGAAGCACCATCGCCTTGTCGGCATCGGTCGGAATGATCAGCACGCCTTCGCGCATCCAGTCGCAGATGTAACGCAGATAGGCATTCGAGGCGTGGAACCAGCCGACGCTGCCGGCATGGACGATCAGCGCGTCATGGCCGGCTTCGACCGCCTGACGGCGAATTCTGCGAAGGCGATCCTCGAACTCTTCGACAGGAAGCGGCAGCGGGGCGGAGAAATCGAAATCCGGCTGGAAATCGGCCAGCAGCGATCCCATCCCGCCGCCTGCATTTGTCGCACGCATGTTCATGAGTTTGTTCCTTCTATTTCAGGCATAGGTCGATGACGGATTGTTCAGGCCTGCCTCGGCGGCGCGAGCACGCGCCGGGCAACCAGCAGCCCGATCAGCGTCACGGCGATCAGAATTCCCGAAATTGCCGCGACGCGCACATCGAGCGATTCCTCGATCAGCGCGAACATGCGCAACGGCAAGACCGTCGTTCGGGCATCGGCGAGGAAAAGCGATACCGACACATTGTCGAGCGACTGGATGAAGACAAGAAATGCGCCGGCCAGAATGCCGGGCATCAGCAGCGGCAGGGTGACGCGCCGCAGTGTCATGAACCAGCTCGCGCCCATGGTCGTCGATGCCTCGGCAAGCGAGGGATTGAGACCCTGGGCGACGACGGAGGCGGCGCGGTACATCAGCGGCCCGAAGACCACGACATGGCCTGATACTGTCAGCCAGAGCGACGGCTTGAAGCCGATGAAATTGGCGACGATCAAGGCGGCGAGGCCGTAGACCAGGCTCGGCAGGACGAGCGGGGCGAGCAGCAGCGGCTCGATGGTGCCGGCGGTGCTGCGCTTCATGCGCGTCATGCCGATGGTTGCCGGAACCGCAAAGATCAGCGATCCAAGGACGGCAAGGCCGGCGATCTTCAGCGAATTCCAGGCGGCGATATGTTCGGTTGCCGAGCGCACCGGATCGAGCAGCGCCGCGTACCACCGGAGCGAAAAGCCCTGCGGCGGATATTTCAATGTCTGCCCCGAGGTGAACGACATCGTCAGCGCTATCACGATGGGTGCAACGAGATAGATGACGCAGAGCCCGCCAAATCCGTAGACGAATGTCTTGTAGAGCATGACGGGAACGGGATTTTCGTGACGATCACGCATGACCGACCAGCCTCCTGTGACGGGACATCATTGTAAGGGCGACCAGCAGGCAGCCAGTGGAGAGCAGCAGGACGACGGCGATGGCCGAGGCCAGTGGCCAGTCGAACAGCGTACCGACCTCGCGGTAGATCAACTGCGGAACATAGACGTTGCGCGCGCCGCCGATGACGGCCTGGGTAACGAAGGAACTGCTGGTGCTGGCAAAGACCAGGATCCAGCCCGCCAGCAGGCCCGGCAGCATCAGCGGCAAAAGCACAGTGACAAAGATGCGCCAGGGACCGGCGCCGGAAACCTGGGCCGCTTCCGTCAGTTGCACCGGCGTACGCGACAGGATCGCGATCAGCGGCAGGATGATCAGCGGCAGGTCGATCTGGCACATGGCCATGACCAGGCCGAGTTCGGTAAACAGCAGGCTGGTCGGCATGCCCGTCAGGCCGAGCCCAACCAGCGCTTCGCTGATCGGCCCCTGGCGCCCGAGGATGACGATCCAGGCGAAGGTGCGCACGACATTGCTGGTCAGCATCGGAATGAGCGTCAGGAAGATCAGAACCTGCCGCAGGTTTCGGCCGCCGTGCCAGTAGAGAAGCGCGATCGGCACGCCGAGCAAGGTCGTGCCGATGACGGTTTCGAGCCCGAGCCTTGCAGTATTGACGAGGACGCGGAAATTGAACGCGTCGCCGAAGAAGCGGGCATAATGCTCGAGGGTAGCTCCGCCGGGACCGGCGAAGCTGAAACCGACGAGGACGGCGAGCGGCGTTGCGAAGAACGCCACCGAAAGCAACAGCATCGGTAGGACGTATGGGAAGCCGCTCGCCTTCATCACGTCACCTCAACCGGCGACGAGCGCGTCGAACTGGCGGATCCAGTCGTCGCGGTTCTTGTTGATCGCGACCCAGTCCGGATAGACCATGGTCTTGATCTGGTCGCGGGTGACGTAGGCTTCGATGCCGGGTGTCAGCGCCACGTCCTTGTTGGTCGGGAACATCTCGGTCGGCGGCTCCTTGAGCTGGTCCTGGGCGGCCTTGGAGATCGCAGCATCCATATAGGCATAGGCCGCGTCGAGATTGGCCGAGCCTTTGGTCAGGTGGATGTTGACGGGGGCTGCCGGCGAGCCGGTCTCCGGATGGACGAACTCGGCGTTGAGGCCGAGGCTCTTCAGGTGGGCGACGTTGCCGGTCGAGCACATGAACACGGCGATTTCGCCCTGCTGGAACAGCGTCATCTGATGGTTGGTGCTGTCGACCACGCCCTTCAGATGCTCCGGATGATCCTTGAACAGCTTGAAGACGGCGTCCATGTCGTTGGGGCCGGAGCCGAAGATCTTGGCGATCTCGGTATAGGCCATGACGGCGGTGTTCGAGGCAAAGCCGGTCCAGGAAACCTTGCCGCTATAGGCCGGGTTTTCGAAGAGATCGCGATAACCCTTCGGCTTCGGAACGAGATCGGGATTATAGGCGATGCCGTTGACTTCGATGGTCACGGTCGGGCCGTATTCGCCCTGGAAGGACGGATCGAGCATGCCCCAGTTCTTGAGCTTGCTCGGATCGATCTTCTGGATGAGATCCTTCTCGATGGCGACGGCCATCTGACCGGGCGACATCAGCAGCGTGTCATAGGGCGGGTTGCCGGGGCTTGCCATGATCTTGGCAAGCTGGTCCTGCGCCATCGCCGGGGCAATCGTCAGGTCATAGCCTGCATCCTTGACCATCGGCGTCAGCACTGTGCGGTAGGCATCCTCCCAGCTGCCTGGGAAAGTGGCGGCAACGGCTCCGCCGCCGGCAGCGCGGGCGGCAAATGGAAGCATGGCCGATGCGGCGACACCGGCGGCCAGGAAACCGAACCCACGACGGGTAATCTGAAAGTCCTTCATCTCGTTCACCTCTGTTGAATTGTTGCTTCACTCATGATTTCCGGTTCGGCCGGAAAGGCGTGACACCTTGCGGTGTCGATCTCTGCAAATAGCTTCGTTCCCGGTTCGGGAATGAATGTGGAGGGGCCTCTGACCTCGGAAGCGCGCAGGCCCGCACCGTCTTCCAGAACAAGGTCATGGACGAGGGAAGGGCCGAGCGGCACGGAAACCGTCATGCGAACGGGCAGGGTGCTCTCGCTCGGCTGCGTCGCTAGGCGAACCTCTTCCGGCCGGAAGGTGATCGTGACCTTCGAGCCGAGGGTGAAGTTCAGCCGGCGCGGCAGGAGCAGGGTCCGGTCATCGGCAAGGCCGATCAGTGTGCCGTCGGCATCGAGGCGCAGCACCGTTCCGTTGAGCAGGTTTGCCTGGCCGATGAAGCTGTTGACGAAAAGCGTCTTCGGGCGGTCATAGACGGTCATCGGCGTGTCGATCTGCTCGACATTGCCCTTGTTCATCAGCACCAGGCGGTTTGCGAGGCTCTGGGCTTCCTCCTGGTCGTGCGTGACGATCAGCGTCGTGATGCCGAGCGTCTTCTGCAGGTGCAGCAGCTCCACCTGCAGATCGAAACGCAGGGCGCGGTCGAGCGCGCCGAAGGGTTCGTCTAGAAGCAGAAGGGAGGGGCGCCCGGCGATGGCGCGGGCGACGGCGACGCGCTGCTGTTGTCCGCCGGAGAGTTCCCGCGGCAGGCGGTTGCCATAATCCTTGAGCCTGACGAGAGACAGCATCTCCTCGACGCGCGACTTGCGCTCAGTGCGGGGAAGCTTCTGGCAGGCCAGCGGATAGGCGATGTTTTCTGCGACCGTCAGATGCGGAAACAAAGCATAGTTCTGAAAGACCATGCCGACGCCGCGTGAGCGGGCCGAGACATCGGCCAAGTCTTCCTCCCCGAGCACAATCCTGCCGGTCTTCGGCTGGATCAGCCCGGCAATGGCGCGCAGCACGGTCGACTTGCCGCAGCCGCTCGGCCCGAGCAGGGCAACGATCTCGCCGGCCTCGATATCGAAGGCCACATCGCTGATGGCATTCTGGCCACCATAGCTGTGGGTGAGGCCCTGAACGCTGAGCCGTTTGCGTTCAGCCATATTCGGTATGCCTGGCATAGGGCCTCCCTGGTTCTGGGTCGAGGTCACGGATTGCTGCGCGGTCTCCGGCACAAGACGGAGATGCGGTCCGGCGAGAAATTTTGCGTCGAGCTTGTTCATGAGAAACGAATTGCAAGCGGCGTGCCAGTTTTGCCGTTCGTCGTTGATGGTTCTTCCAAGCCTCTGAAAATTAATCAGTATTTTTGACTTATAAAGTTTCTAAAGTTTATAATAATGATTATTCGATTTGAGATTCGCATTTACTTTTTGTATAAATTTTCGCCAGCGCCGTATATTAATTGGGCATCAGATAGAAGTAGCCACGGCCCTGAGCGGGGATCAAGCGGCGAAAAGTGCGGGTCTTGGCCTCTGAATAGGTGTTTTTGGGTCTTGGGGGCGAATGAGACGGTCAAAAATGATGCGGCGGGGCTCGGGAGCGCAAAAATTGTGCATTCTATGTTCGGAACTTTATACGAATTCTAGTGCGAAACTTCTTCCGAAATATCGATATCAACAAAAATCCTAGTGATATCAGATAATTATTGATCAAGAACTGCAAGTGGCACGGCGATTGCATGGATGATCCCGAGAATTCACCGATACAAAAATGTCAGGGGATCACATGATGCGCATTCAGAAAATCTTGAAGGCCGGAGTTGCCGGATCGATGGTCACTTTGATCGCGGCCTCTGCTTACGCTGCCGGAGGTGCCGCCGAGAAGATGGCGGCCGACGCCGATGTCGCCAAGCTCCCCGGTGTCGTCCTCACGCAGAAACTGGCCGACGGGCTGCCGCCCTCCATCAAGTCATCGGGCGTGCTGAAGGTCGCGACCGACCTGACGCCGCCGATCAGCTTTCATGGCGAAGACGGCAAGCTGATCGGCATCGATGCCGATATCGCTGCCGCACTGGGCGTCATCCTGGGCCTCGATGTTGAGATGACCGATGTCGGCGCAGGTGCCGCAATCGTGCCCTCCATATTGGCGAAGCGCTTCGACCTCTCGATCTCGGGCATCAACGACGATCCGGAGCTGGAAAAGCAGGTCGACGTCATCGACTATATGTATGACGCGACGACGATCATGACGATCAAGGACAATCCTCTCGCCATCAAGGGCATGGAGGATCTGTGCGGCAAGAAGGTCGCCGTTCCCGTCGGTACCTTCCAGGCGAAGATGGTCGAGGCGGCATCGGCCAAATGCGCGACGCCGGTCAACATCATGTCGATCCCGAAAATGCCGGATGTGCTGCAGGCCGTCCGCACAGGGAGGGCTGACGCCACGGTCAACGGTTACGCCACCAGCGTCTACACGACCGAACACCAGACTGGAAACGGCAAGGGGCTGCAGGCGCTGCCGGATATCCGCCTTGCCGTCGGTTATCTCGGCATGCTGACCGCCAAGGACAATCCGCAGCTGCGCGACAGCGTTGTTGCCGCCTTGCAGCAGATGGTGGACTCCGGCGCCTACGAGACCATCATGAAGAAGTGGAGCCTCGGACCGCTGGCCGTGAAGACCGTCAAGGTCAACGATGCCGCCAGCATGCCCGCGGATTGACGCCGATGGCCCTGTTTCAAGCGTCACCCATATCGCTCTCCCTTGCGCCATCGGTCGGAAGACCGATGCGTTGGGGCCAGATCGCAACCGGTGCCATCGCGATTTCAGCGCTGGCCTTCTTCGCGCTCGTCGTCGGGCAGAGCCAGAGCATCCAGTGGTCCGAGATCCCCCGCTATCTGGTGGATCCTTCGATCCTGCGCGGCGTGCTGCTGACGCTTGAACTGACGGCAGGCGCCATGGTGTTCGGCATCGTGCTCGGATGCCTGCTGGCGCTAATGGCGACGAGCCAGAACCTGGTTCTCAAGGTGATCGCCGCCGGCTTCGTCTGGTGGTTTCGCGGCGTGCCGCTCATCGTCCAGATCTTCTTCTGGTTCAATATCGCCCTCTTCATCCCGCAGGTCGGGATGGGAAGCTTCACCATTTCGATCAACGATCTGGTGACGCCGGCCCTGGCCGGCTTCCTCGCACTTGGGCTGCACGAAGCCGCGAACATGTCGGAGATCATCCGCGGTGGCCTGGTCGCGGTCGATCGCGGCCAGCGCGAAGCGGCCACGGCGCTCGGGCTGAAAAAGACACAGACTTTTTTCACCGTCATCATGCCCCAGGCCACGCGTATCATCGTGCCGCCGACGGGGAACCAGGCCATCGGCATGCTGAAGGCCAGCGCCATCGTCTCGATCATCGGCATGCAGGATCTGCTGACGCAGGCCCAGGCGATCTACGCCCGGAACTTCCTCGTCATCGAACTGCTGTTCGTCGCCTCGATCTGGTACCTCGCCATCACGAGTGTCGCATCCATAGCCCAGCATTATCTCGAAAAGAGTCTCGTTCCGAAAGGCCGGACAGCAGAGAAGCCTCGCGCTCCCGGACGGGCGTGATCGCGGATCGATCGACGTGAATTGAGATCAACAACGAAGGGGTCGCCAGTGCAGCGCGCCCCATCAGGAAACAGCAGAGGAGCATGACATGAAATTGGGAATCGACAGCATAAAGCTGCCCGAGGCAAAGAAGCGGGGGCCTCTGGCAAGCCTTGATCACGTCAAGGAACTTGGGCTCGGAGGCATTTTCTTCAGTACGGCGCTGGACATGAGCCCCAACCTCGACAGCGGCCTGCTGCGCGAGATCAGGGCGAAGGCCGACGACCTTGGCCTCTATCTCGAAAGCGGCATCGGCAAGATCAATCCCTATTGCAGCGCCGAGGAACCGGCGCTGCGGGCAGCCGGCGGCGGCGATATCATCGCCGGCTTCACGCGCATGATCGAGGCAAGTGCCTCAATCGGCTGCCATGAGCTCTGGGTTGCTCCGGGCAATTTCAAGAGCGAATATCGCGGCCGGCTGGCCAATGACCGCTTCCGCACCGATGTGACCTGGGAAGAGCAGTTGATCGGGATCGAAAAGGTCCTCCGCAAGCTCGCTCCCGTCGCCCGCGCCAATGGCGCGCACATGAACATCGAAACCCATGACGAGATCACCTCCTTTGAGATCCTGAGACTGATCGAGAAGGTCGGCGCCGATTGCGTCGGCGTCGTCTTCGACACGGCAAACGGACTGCAGCGGGGCGAGCATCCGGTCTTCGCCGCCAGGCGCCTGGCTCCCTATATCCGCCAGACCCATATCAAGGATGCCTATGTCGGGCGCGCTCCGGGTGGTCTCGATTTCCAGACCAGACCCGTTGGCGGCGGCATCGTCGATTTCGCCACGATCCTTCCCATTCTTGCGGACGCCCACCCGACGCTGAACCTGTCGCTGGAAGTCGCCCAGTCTGTCGCCGACAAGCCTCGCAAAGCCAATCCGCGCCAGTGCATCGAGCTCGACGATCCTATCTGGCGCGCCGGCCACCCCGACCTGACGGCGGATGAGCTTGCGGCCTATATGGCGATGGTGGATGCCTATGAGAAACGGGTCGCCTCAGGTGAGTTTCCGGACTGGGTCGCCTATGAAAGCAGCCAATACGGCTACCCGACCTACGAAAATCAGTCCTACGGCTTTGCCGAGGCGATCGGCTTCATCCAGCAATCGGCGCGTCATGTCGAGGCGGTTTGCGCCGAACAGGGCATTGCCCTGTCGGTGCCGGAAAAGAAGCAGAAAGCGGCCTGAGTCCCGAAGCAGTATCGGCGTTTTCGCCGGTACCGTCGATCGAAATACATGTGCGGAGATGATCTACGCAGGAATATTCTTATGGAAATAATTATCGGGCACGGATATCTGGTGACGATCGAATCCACGCCGGGCCGCCAGAGGCAATTTGGAGACTGCAATGAGAAAGATGCGCCGTCAGAGTCAGAAAGCGATGACAGCGGCCAATGGGTCGGTGGAGAGCGCCGATACCCATGACGATGTCTCGGAACGTATCCGCGCCACACTTGCCGCCGCCATCGGCGAAGGGGCGCTCAAGCCCGGCACCAAAATCCTGGAGGAGGCGATCGCCGAGCATTTCGGTGTCAGCCGAACCGTCGTGCGCGGGGCACTCGGCGTGCTTGAAAGCGACCACCTGCTGGAACGCAAGAGAAATCGCGGCACCTTCGTCGCCGAGCCGAGCGTCGAGCAGGCAAAGAGCCTTTTCGAGGCGCGTCGGAAGATAGAGAGGCTGCTTCTGGAACTCGTCATCGCCCGTGTCACGCCAGAGCAGCTGGATACAC
Organism: Rhizobium leguminosarum; assembly: GCF_019798305.1. Classification (GTDB taxonomy): domain Bacteria; phylum Pseudomonadota; class Alphaproteobacteria; order Rhizobiales; family Rhizobiaceae; genus Rhizobium; species Rhizobium leguminosarum_U. Next base: position 49,657 of record NZ_JAAXDD010000019.1, on the reverse strand, counting down.
TGCAAAAGCTGACGGACGAAGAAGAGCACATCCACCACCACGGCGACGAAAAATCGAAGACGGTTCTGTCCGGCAAGTTCCACATCGTGCTTGCCGAAATCGCCGGCAACCCGGTGCTGACGGAAGTGCTCGCCAAGATCGTCGCCCGGCTTTCCCTGGTCATGTCCTTGTACGAAGAAGACCGCAAGGACGACTGCGGCGCGGACCACCATCGCATGATCGTAGCCGCCTTGAAGGCGAAAGACCTCGCCAAGGCGCAACAATTGATGGACCACCATCTCGCCGACATCGAGGGTCGTGTGCGCCTGACCGAAGGGCAGGGCGACCGGCACACATTCCTGGCCGTACTGGAGAATTTTTCCTGATGGAGACCTGCGCGTATCGCTGATGCTTGCTCCAGGACTTGAATCAACAAAAGTCCGGCGAGCTACCTGCCGTGGCGGGTTCGTGCGTACAGCCCTCCAGCCGCTTGGAGACGGCAGGAGAGGGCAGTCATCCCAGTCTGGACTGGCTGACAGCAGACATTCGGATGATCTGCAGGATCGACGAGACGTCTGTCTTCGGTCACATCGCAACAGCCAAAATCCCGGTGTAGGTCAGATGATGCAACAACTGATCGGCTCCGTGCGCGGCCCAGTAAGGACGGCTTGTCATGGCAGCCGGATGGCGGCGCGCGTGAACGGCCTTTAAGTGATCAACGGTGAAGTGAATTAGAAATTCGCCTAGCGCCAAGACCGCGACCGTCACGCCATCCAGCCCGAACAGAAGCAATCCCGGTAGGGTGCCCGCTACGTGGATCGCGGCATGGATATAGCCACCCGGATGACGGATGTCGCCCTTGCCCTGCAGAATCCAGGCCGGCTGCAAGAGATAATCGGCGGCGAAATGCTTGACCTGCAGCCAGGCGAGTAAGCCAATAAGGAAAGATGCGCTTTCCATGATCCATCCTCCCTCAAATCGGGGGCGATTTCCGGTCCAGGGTAAAGATCGGCACCGGTTGCGATTTGCCGCGCACCACCGTCTCTCCCAGCGAGCGGGCATCGAGCCGCCGGTCCGCCCGTTCCCACGTCTCGCCACTCAACACGATTTCAACGCCTTTGTCTTTGGCGACGCCGACCAGGCGGCTTGCGAGGTTTACGGCATCGCCAATCGCCGTGTAGCTCAGGCGTTCGGCCGAGCCGATATTGCCGACGAGTGCCGTGCCGCTGTTGATGCCGATCCTGACCCGCACTGCGTCGTGCTGGGGCGCGAGCGGCGGGATGGCATGCATCGCGTCACGGATCGCCGCCGCCGCACGGCAGGCGCGCGACGCGTGATCGGGCTCGTCGTTCGGGGCATTCCAGATCGCCATCACAGCGTCGCCGATGAATTTGTCGACCGTGCCGCCCTCGGCGTGGATCGCGGCGATGGAAAGCGTGAGGAAGCGGGTGAGATGCGGTTCGACACCGGCGCCGAGTTCCTCGGTCATCTCCGTAAAGCCTGGCAGGTCGGCGAAGAGAACCGTGATGTCGGTAAGCTTGCCGCCGGGCCTGGGCTCGATGCCGCCGTTGACGAGCGGCTTGACGACATCGAGCGGCATGAAGCGGGCGAAGGCCGATAGCCCCGAAGACATTCGTTTCAGCGCGACGGAGAAGTCATTGAGTTCAACCAGCATGGTGGGCGTGTGGCTGACGGCATCGAGTTCGAAGCGTTCGACCGCATGCAGCTGTTGGGCAAGGCGGGCGAGCGGCCGGGCGAAAAGCAGGCGGGCGAAAATAATCGCGGTGACGGCGGCGAGCAGCGCGATGGCAGCGACGATGAAGAGCACGCGCTTGGTGTTTTCATCGATATCGCCGGCAAAGGTGGAGCGCGGAATGGCCGTCAGCAGCCGCCAGTCTTCAAACGGCAGCGCACTGGATGAAATGAAGACCGGCCCGAGAGCGGCACTCTGTTGCAGCGTGCGGAAGACGTTTTGAGGATGGGTTCGGCGCGCGGATGCGACGGCAGCAGAAAGCACGTCGGCCTTCGGAAAATCGGCGAGATGCGCCGCCATGATGCCGTCCGACGGTTCAGAAGTGGCGAGGACCACATCGTCCTTCGCGAGCACATAGACTTTGCTCTCCGAGGGCATGTTGAGATTCTGCAACGTCAGCGACAGCCGCCTGAGGCTGACCGCTACCATGACGACACCTTCAAGCCGCCCGAAGGCTTCGACCCGTTTTGAAAAAACGATCGAAGGTTCGAAACCGTTTGGCAAGATGTCCACGACGGTCCAGGCCGGATCGGTGCGGTCCTTGCCCTTGCGATACCAGGACGAGCCCTCCGTCACATAGGCGCTCTCGGTCATGACGCGCTCTTCGAAGAAGATGTCGCCGGGGATCGGCTTGTACCGGTCACGGCGCAGCGTGCGCGGCTCGCCGGGCGCGGCTTTGCCGATTTCGATCATCTCGATCCGGCCATCGGCGGCGGCATGTGAACCGAAGAAGCGCCCATCGGTGAAACCGAACCCGATCCAGGCGATCGCCGGCTGCTCACGCAGCAGCGAGAGAAATAGGAACTCGCGCTTGACCTCGTCATCGGGCTTGATGGCGCCCTGGAAGAAGACCGAGCGGATTATTTCCGCGGTGCTCGATACCAGTGCGAGTTGCGAGGCGAGTTCGTTGCGAACGGCGCCGGTGCTCTGCGCATCGAGGGCCGCCACGACATTATCGACATTGGCACTCGCGGTGCGTTGCCAGATCAGATGGACGAGGGTCGCCGTCGAGATGACGGCAAGCAGCAGCAGCATGGTGACTGCGCGGCCCATCTTCACGCGTGGAAGGAAATCAGCGCTCATGGCGGTCGGTGATGAGGCGGGCGCTCCGCTCGTAGCGAAGATAGGCCAGGCCCCAATCCATGAAAACCACGAGGCGATTGCGGAAACCGACGAGGAACCAGAGATGGGCGAGGTTCCAGATCAGCCAGGCCGAAAACCCGGATAGCCTGATCCGTCCGAAATCGGCGACCGCCGCCTTGCGGCCGATTGTGGCGAGATTGCCGAAATGCCGATAGCGGAACGGCTTGACCGGATTGCCCGCGATGAGCGCCCGGATGGCATGCGCGGCATGCTCGCCCATCTGCTTGGCGGCCGGCGCTGTGCCTGGCACGGGATGGCCATCCGCGTTCTTCGCCGCAGCGGTATCGCCGATGACGAAGATGTTGTCGTGACCGTGGACATTCAGCCGTTCGTCGACCACCGTGCGGCCGGCGCGGTCGGCCCCGGCGCCGAGCCATTTGGCCGCTTTGGATGCCATGACACCTGCGGCCCAAAGCACGCATGCCGAGCGAATCTGGCGGCCGTCGGCGAGCATGACGCCTTCGCCATCGCAATGGGTGACGGCAGCGGTGGGCAACACTTCGACGCCCAGGCCTTCGAGCTGACGCTGCGCCTTTGCCGAAAGGCAGCCCGGCATGGTGGGCAGGATACGGTTGCCGGCTTCGACCAGAACGACGCGTGCCGAAGCGGCATTGATGTGACGGAAGTCGCGAACCACGACGTTGCGGGCAAGTTCCGCAATCGCACCGGCCATTTCGACGCCTGTCGCGCCGCCGCCGACCACAACGAAGGTCAGTAACGCCTCGCGCCGCTGATCATCCTCAGTGACTTCGGCGCGTTCGAAAGCGGTGAGAATCCGGGCGCGGATCTCCGTCGCATCGCCGATCGTCTTCAGGCCCGGCGCGCTTTCGGCCCACTCTTCATGGCCGAAATAGGCATGACGGGCGCCGGTCGCGACAACAAGATAGTCGTAGGGGATGGTCCGCTCGGCGGTGTGAACAACCTGCGTGGCTTTCTCGATCCGTTCGACCCTTTGCATCAATACCGTCACATTCTTCTGGCGCGACAGGATGCGGCGGATCGGCATCGCGACTTGAGCGGGGGACAGGCCTGCAGTCGCCACCTGGTAGAGCAGCGGCTGGAAGAGGTGATAATTGCGACGGTCGATGACGGTGATATCGACCTGGATGCCCTTCAGCGCCATCGCTGCGGCAAGCCCGCCGAAGCCGGCACCGAGAATGACCACGCGCGGGCGGCCATTCCCAGGCATTGGGCGGATCATGTTCGGCGCACCGCCCGTCATCGCGCCGTCGGCTTCGATCCGCATGGCTCAGCGCTCCCGCGAGAAAAAGCGGCCGGCGAGATGGTCGAGCGAGATGACGCCCGCGCCTCGCGCGAAAATCAGCAGCAGCGGAGCCGCCCAGGTCAGATGTTCGCCCCAATGGGTGGGATAGACGAAGATCTGGATCGTCGCCACGACCCCAAGCAGCATAAGCGCCGCGAGGCGCGAGAAGAGACCGAAGAAGATCAGGATTGCACCCGACAGTTCGGCGGCCGTGGCGAGCAGGGCTGCGACGCCGGGATCGAGCACCGGCAGGCGGTATTCGAAGGCGAAGAGCTGGACCGTGACGGGCCAGGAGGCGAGCTTGCTCTGCGACGATTGCCAGAACACGTTCGCAACAGTGAGCCGCGCGACGAACTGCACCGCCGAAAGCGGCACGGATGAGGCTAGCCGGAGCGCCTGCGAATAAAGGCCGGCGAAACCGCCTCGTTCGGGCATGGATGTCGGGGTCATCATGGTCATCGATCCATTCCTTGTCAGTTGATGTTTGCAGGTTGGTGGCGGACGCGCGTGACGAGTCCGTCGGCAAAGAGACCGCCGAGCGAGGCGACGAGGTCGAAATTCGGATCGCGCGCGGCGGCTTTCTGGACGGCATTTTCAAGTCCGCGGCCGCTCTTCAGCGCCTGCAGAAAGGCGTAATGGGCACCGTTGAGGCGGAGAAAACGAACGCTGTCCCGGTTCCGCCACAACGCGATCCGCTGCGGTTGCCTTCTGATGTCGCCAAGCTGGTCGAGATCGCCGCTTGCCTGGTGCGCCGACCAGATGTCGAGCGCCGGCCAGCGGCAAAAGAGCAGTCGCAAAGACGGCTGGAGGATCAGGTCGGGCATGGTGTCTTCGCCACCCCGGGAGAGCTCAGCCATATTCGCAGGCGGCAGCGCCGGCGCATCGAGCGCCTCGGCGATCAGCCATTCAAGCCGCGCCGTATCGGCGATGAACGGCATAGGCTTGAGGTCTTCGAGCCGGCCGAGGAAGTCGGCGAAGTCGCTGCCATAGCGTACCAGCCGCGCTTCGGACGGCGGGCTCACGCGAATGAAGCTCGCGGCAATATGGCGGAAATACCGCTCTCCAATCAGGCTGACGGCGACCGGGAAGACCGATACGAGCGTGGCGCTCAGCGATGCGAATGTGTTGTTGCGGTAGATGTTGAAGCGGCGCATCGGATCGAAGCGGCCGCCCGTATCGAATGAGGGACCGAGATCCGGCCCTCGACGGTTAAGGATAGCATCCGCGACGGCGTGCTGCAGTTCGAGTTCAGACAGCATAACGCGCCCTCCGCGTGACGGAGTTGCTCGCGAAGACCGACGGTGTGATCGTCGTCAAGGCCGAGATCGCCGGCATGGCGCCGCGTGCGAGATTGCTCGTGGAGAACAGCTCGATGCCGTGGAACCGGCGATCCGGCTGCTGGGCGATCTGCGGCGCACCACGCTTCTCGAAACCGATCGCGGCGGCCATCATGTCGGCCCACATTGCTTCGCCGAGCAGCACATCGAGCGCGGGAACCTCGGTGTCCCATTCAATCAGCGTCGGGCGTGGGCCAATCTTGCGCAATACATGCGCATAGAGCGACCAGACGGCCGGCGGCACGCGGGAGCCATGATCGTCGATCAGCACGATGTCGCCCTCTACCTCGTTGACCGCATGGCCGGCGAGATGGATCTCGCCGATGGCATCGGCCGGCAGGTCGTCGATGAAGGCCTTGGCATCGAAATCGAGATTGCAGGCTGAGACATAAACATTGTTGACGTCGAGCAGGAGGCCGCAGCCGGTGCGCTTGACGAGCTCGGCGAGGAATTGCGCCTCGGTCATCGTGGAATTGGCGAAGGCGATATAGGCCGACAGGTTCTCGATGAAGACGCGGCGCTGCAGCCTGTCCTGCAACTGGTCGACATTGGCTGCAACGATATCGAGCGCATCGTCGTCATAACGGAGCGGCAGGAGATCGTTGAGATAGGCGCCGTCGGCAACGCTCCAGGCCAGATGTTCCGAGACCAATGCTGGCTGAAACCGGATGCACACGCTCCGCAACCGTTCCAGATGGTCCCGATCAAGGCCCGAAGCGCTGCCCAGCGAGAGACCGACGCCGTGCACCGACAGCGGATAGGTCTCGCGCAACTTTTCCAAAGCATCGACGGCCGCGGAATCGCCCATGTAGTTTTCAGCATGGACCTCCAGCCATCCCGCCGAAGGCCGGCGGGAGATCATATCGGAAATATGCCGGGAGCGCAGACCAATGCCTGCGGCATCCGGTACTGGAAGATTAGGAAATATCTTGGACATTGGTCACTCCTTCATATGGGTTGAATGAAGCTCGGGAGCCCTCAGGCCTTGGGTTCGATGGCGCCGCCGGAAATCTTGGCGCAGGTGCCGGCCGGAACGTAGACCCAGGCATCACCCTGGTTGTCGGCCGTTGAGGTGCCGGCGCAGGAATGGGTGGCCGTCTGGCAATCGTTGAGGCCGGCCTTGACGACGCCGTAGCACTTCTCGAACGAGAATTCGGGCTGTGCAGCCGGGCCGGCAAAGGCGCTGGAGGCAGCCATGGAGGTGATGGCAGCAAGGGCGGAGCCGATGAGGATGCGGGTCGAGTTCATGGAAATGTCTCCTGGTTGAGGTTGGATCAAACCGGTTTTCGGCTTGACTGAAATTACTTTCCCGCATTGCCGGTGATGTTTGAAATGCTGTTGCGGCATGGTTTTGATAGGCTGGCGCTATGCGCGGCGGCGGCTGGCGAGAAGGCAAAAAATACCCCCGGGTGGCGACCGGGGGGAGAAGTGGCGTGCCGCGAGGGAGTGAGCGGGACGGAACCGGCGACGCGGAAGGAAGTCCCTGGAAAATCAGAGATATCGTTCGCGAATGTCGACCGTCGATCGCTTGCCGATGTCCTGGTAGTTGGCCAGCAGCCACATGTCGGCGCATTCCCGGCCGCGGTCGCGCAAATCGACCAACGCCCCCCAATCGGCATTGAGCTTGCTTGACACGGAAAGGCTTTTCATCGTCTCGTCATCGGAGATGCCGTGCACGAAGATGCGCTTGAGATTGCCGGTACTTTCGGGAGATGCATCGATCAAATCGGTGACGAAAGCCACCGCCCGCATTTCCCGCAGCAGCGACGAATTGAAACTGATCTCGTTGATGCGATTGAGTATCTCGGAGGCGGTGTGCGGCACCTCGGCCCGCTCGATCGGATTGATATGGACGACCAGCACATCCGGCGTGTCGCAGCCATAGATCAGCGGAAAGATTGCCGGATTGCCCATATAGCCGCCATCCCAGTAGGACTCACCGTCGATTTCGACAGCCTGAAACAGGAAGGGCAGGCAAGCCGATGCCATGACGGCGTCGACCGACAGTTCGTCATTGCCGAACACCTTGACCTTGCCGGTCCGGACATTGGTAGCGCAGATGCTGAGTTTCACCGGGCAGCGCGCCGTGCGGATCGCCTCGATGTCGACCGATTGCTCCAAGATCTGCCGCAGCGGATTGAAATTGAACGGGTTGAACTGGTAGGGCGACATCAGTCGCGTCACCATGTCGAACATCATGAAGGCCGGCGAAAATTCCAGCGCCCGCGATCCGGTTATCTTGTCGAAGATCGTGGGTTGCAAAGGCCCGGATGCCGACGCATGGCTGACGCGCCGCCAGAAATTGGCGAGCGCGGTCTGGGCGCCGCTCCGCCCGCCTTCGGCCAGGCCATAGGCCAGCACGGCGGCATTCATCGCGCCGGCGCTGGTTGCGACGACACCTTCCAAGGACAGGTTCGGCTCGTCGAGCAGCCGGTCGAGCACGCCCCAGGTGAAGGCGCCATGCGCGCCTCCGCCCTGGAGCGCCAGATTGAGCGTCCGCGGCTCTGGCGCAGAGGAGGCGACAACCGCGTTGTCGGCGATTATTTTCTTCACACCTGTGTGCTTGTTCATGGTCCTCACTCCCCGATTTGTTGGTGTTGAGATTTTCAATGCGCCGTCCAGCCACCATCGACCGGTATGGCCGTGCCGGTGATGGAGCCTGCGAGATCGCAGCAGAGAAAGACGCTGAGCGCGCCCATTTCCTCGACCGTTGCGAACCGCTTGGTCGGCTGGTTCTTGAGAAACACGTCGCGGATCACTGCGTCGCGTGCGATGTTGTGCGACTTCGCCTGCGCGTCGATCTGCTGCTCGACAAGCGGCGTCCAGACATAGCCGGGGCAGACTGCATTCGACGTCACGCCGAATTCGGCACCCTCAAGTGCAATCGACTTGGTGAACCCCACCATGCCGTGCTTTGCTGCGACATAGGCCGACTTGAAGGGCGAGGCGACAAGGCCGTGCGCCGAGGCGACATTGATGATGCGGCCATAACCGCGCTCGCACATGCCGTCGAAAGTGGCCTGGACAAGATGAAAGGCGGCCGACAAGTTGATCGCCATGATCGCATCCCACTTCTCAGGCGGAAATTCGCCGATGGGAGAAACGTGCTGGATGCCGGCATTGTTGACGATGATATCGATTTGGCCGAATCTGGCCTTGGCGCGCTCCACCATCATCAAGATAGCGTCGCGCTTCGACATGTCGGCGCTGTCATAGGCGACATCGACATCGTTGCTCTCGGCCATCTCGGCGCGCAACGTTTCAATGTCGGCGGGATCGCCGAATCCATTGAGCATGATCGAGGCACCCGCCCTTGCCAGCGCATGGGCAATGCCAAGGCCGATACCGCTGGTCGAGCCGGTCACGATCGCGGTACGACCCTCGAGCATCTTCCGGCCAGTTAGTGCTTCAGTTTCGGTAGCAAGCAGATTGAGCATCGCATTCTCCATTTTTAGGCGCCACGACGTGTAGCTTTCCGTTCAAAATGGCGCGGTTGCAGTCATAAGAGAAATGCCGCTCACTAATGGAATTGATAATTCAGTGGCATTGGCCGAATATAGCGCCGAGGACCAGAGTAGATGCATTGGCTTACTTTGGAATTGTTGGGGAATTGTTGGGGAGCGGATATGGATATCCATCACATCCGGTATTTTCTGGCCGTTTGCGAAACGCGCAATTTCACGCGCGCGGCGCAGAACTGCAATGTCACCCAGCCCGCGCTGAGCAGAGCGGTTCAGCAGCTCGAGGACGAGGTGGGCGGGCTGCTTTTCCGTCGCGAACGGAACCTCACCCACATCACCGATCTCGGCAATCTCTTGCGTCCGCGTTTCCAGCAAGTGCAGGACGAACTCCTGGGCGTCAAAACCGAGGCATCGAAATTTCTCTGTCTCAACGATGCGCACCTCAAGGTCGGCATCATGTGCACGATCGGACCGCGACGCTTTACCGGCCTGCTCACCGACTTCAACATGCGCCACAAGGGTATCCAGCTCCAGCTCGTCGAGGGCATTCCGGCCAAGTTGGCGGGATTGCTGGAGCAGGGCGAGCTCGATATCGCGATCATGTCGAGCGCCGACAATTTTCCGGAGCGCTTCGATGTGACGCCGCTGTTTCGGGAACGGTTCATGCTGGCCTTTCCGGCGGGGCACCGGCTGAGCCAATACGATGCCATTCCGATCGCCGCGATCGATGGCGAGATCTATCTTCGCCGTGTCAATTGCGAGTACTGGGACTACCTGACGGATCTCTGTGACGCCCAGGGTGTGAGCACGATCGTCTCCTATTCGAGCGAACGTGAGGACTGGATTCAGAATCTTGTCGCTGGTGGTCTCGGTATCTGTTTCATTCCTGAATACAGCGCCGTCGTGCCTGGCCTGCAAGTCCGGCCGGTCGCCGAACCGGAGGTAACCCGCGAAGTCTGCCTTGTAACCGTAGCTGGCCGCCGCTTCTCCCCGGCCGTCTCGACTTTCGTCGGTGCTGTCAAATCTTACGGTTGGGCCGCGCTGCCAGGCCGCTCACATTGAAAGCATAACGAATAATGAACTGCGCTCCGTGTCCTGGCGATGCGGAGCGTCCGCACGTCCTGCGTTTCACGATAGCCTCAGGCTATGGAATTGAGAATGAGGCGGCATTTCTCATTCGCAATCACCTTCTGCATGCTCTTTGTCATGCCCGGCGCGAACGCTTCATCCGGGCCCAACAAGGAGAACTCTGATGAAATTCGAAGTTAATGCCAAGCGCCTGACGCTCGCCTCCGTCCTCGCTCTCGCGTCCTTCACCACCATTTCGACCGGCCAAGCCTATGCCGGCGAATGCCCGGCCGACCAGGTCGCCGAAAACGGCATGCAACCCGGCGAAATGATGCCGAAGGGTGTGACCGACAAGGTCATCTCGTCGATCGACCTCGCCTCCAAGGGAGATGCCTGGAAGAACAGCGCCCTGCGGATGCGCAAGCTGGTTGTGCAGCCTGGCGGCGTCGTGCCGTGGCATTCGCATGAGAGCCGTCCGGCCAACATCCTGATCGTTTCGGGCTCGATCACCGAATACCGCAGCACGTGCAAAGTGCCGATCGAGCATAAGGCTGGCGACGTGACTGCCGAATTCGGCATGCTGTCGCATTGGTGGAAGAACAACGGCAGCAAGCCGGCTGTTCTCTACTCCGCCGACATCCTGACCTCGGAAAAGCAAAAGAACGAATCCATGTGAGCCGCTTCCGAGCTCGCTGACAGCGTCTCCGGCCCGCCAAGCCGGAGACACCACACGCATTCACCCGACACTTGGAGTGATCGCCATGACCGGCATCGAGCATGTCCTCAACCCGCCGAGAACGACCCTCGGCGCTACCGCCGCCGATGGCTGGCGCTTTGCCGTCATCGCGCTGATTTCTTTCCTGACATTGGTCGATCTCTTCGCGGCTCAGGCGATCCTGCCCGCGCTTGTGGAGAAATTCCAGGTCAGCCGCGCCGCCATGGGCTTTGCCGTCAATGCCAGCACGTTCGGCATGGCCGTCGCCGGGCTTGGCATAGCCTTCTTCGGTCGCAGGATCGATCGCCGTAGCGGAATCTGGATCAGCCTTGCGCTGCTTTCCCTTCCCACGACAGCTCTCGCCTTTACCCACGATTTGACGGTTTTTGCCGTCCTCCGTATCGTCCAGGGCCTCTGCATGTCGGCAGCCTTCACGCTGACCATTGCCTATCTCTCGGAACACTTCTCGCCAACCCAGGCGACAGGCGCCTTGGCGGCCTATGTCACCGGCAATGTCGCGAGCAATTTCTTCGGCCGCATCCTCTCCGCTGTCGTGGTCGGGTTCGGTGGGCTTGAAATCAACTTCCTCACTTTCGCGGCCCTCAACATCGCCGGCGCGCTGCTTGTCCGGCTCACCCTCAAAAAGACCTCGGCCATGATGCAGACCAGCGAAGACGGGTCGTTCAACATGCGCCGCTGGACCTATCATTTCGCCGATGGTGAGCTGCGCCGTGTCTTCGCGATCGGCTTCCTCATCCTTTTCGTCTTCATCGGAACCTTCACTTATGTGAATTTCCAACTCGTGGCACTCGGCCTGTCGCCGATGACGCTCGGCCTCGTTTATCTGGTATTCCTGCCGTCGATGCTGACCACGCCGATGGCAGGCAAGCTCGCGGTCCGGATCGGGGCAAAAATCGGGATCATCTCGACGCTTGGGCTCGCCGTTGTCGGTCTCGCGGCACTTCTGAGCGTCAGCTTGCCTTTGGTGTTGGCCGGACTGGCGCTCGTTGCAATAGGGACATTCCTCGCCCAAGCGATCGCCACCGGATTGGTTGGCCGACGCGCGGTCACGGACAAGGCAGGCGCCAGCGGAATTTACCTCGCCTCCTATTACACCGGGGGTCTCGCAGGCAGCCTCGTACTCGGCCAGATCTATGATCAGGTGGGCTGGCCGGCCTGTGTCGGCATGCTCGTCGCAGCGCTGCTTGCGGCCATCGTGATCGCCCTTCCCATCGGCTCAACGCCCGGTCCACTCCGGCGATGATCCGAAACGCACATCGAACGGCATTCTCCATGTTCTGATCCATCAGGCGAACGACGGTTCGGTGAATGCGGTCTTGCCCGCTGATGCAACAGCCCGCGCTTGACGTGCCGCTGGATGTCATAAAAGTTTCATATTCGGGCTATTGCCGGGACCAGGAAAATAATCCACTATTTTAGTAGGAAACAAGATTTCCTGAAACAAACGAAGGAGACTTATTGAATACACTTTTATCGGATGGCGTGTTTTTTGTATGCTTCATCGCCTTTTGTGCCGTGATGCTTGCGAGTAGAAAGCACAGCTCAGGCGGTTCGCAAGGCGCTGGCGACGGTGGTGGAGTTGGGTTCGACGCCTCATACGGTGGCGACCGTGACGGTGGCGATTGTGACGGTGGCGACGGAGGGTGTGGAGACGGCGGAGGAGACTAGATCGAACGAAAACAGAAGAATGCCCGACCGCCTCAAGGCGGTTTTTTGTTGCCCGGATCCCGGACGGTGCCGAGACGGCAATCGACCGGAAGGTTGGCCATGCCGACGCGGCTGTGCAGCCCGGATCAATCCAACGGCATCACAAAGGTAAAGCGCGTCTCCTTGTCATCGGAACTGACCGCGATCGTCCCGCCATGGGCGCGGGCGATTTCCGAAGCGATATGGAGACCCAGCCCCAATCCTCTTTGAGTTGTGCCGACTTCGCCCCTGAAATAAGGCTGAAAAAGCCTTGTCATCGCATCGCAGGAAATCGGAGGGCCGCTGTTGGCGATCCAAAGTTCCAGTCTTCCGTCGACAGTTGCCGCCGAGAGCCGCACCGGTTCGTCCGGCGTCCCATGGGTAAGGGCATTTCCGAGCAGGTTGGACACCAGCTGGCCAATCCGGCCGCTGTCGCAGTTTATCGGTCCGGCGAATTCGATACTCACCTCAATCCCGCGCTCGAGATGACAGGAGCGGAGTTCTCCGATGACCTGTCGCAGGATCGGTTCCAGATGCTCCGCTCGCCTCTCGATCGTGATGCCGCCACCCAATCGTCCGCGCGCAAAGTCGAGGACGTTGTCAATCAGGCCGGACATGCGAACGACGCTGCCCTGCATCAAATCGAGAACGTTAATTGAGCGATCGGTCTGCTCCTCTTTTCGCAGCATGCGAGCCGCGGCGGCGATCGAGGCAAGCGGGTTGCGCAGGTCATGGCCAAGCACAGCGATGAACTGCTCCCGCAATTCGGCGGTTTGCTGTTCAAGGTCGAGCTGGGATTTGACGATGGCGCCGGCTGCGTCCGCGGCTGCGCGCGCCTCGACCAACTCCCGTTCATAACGGCGACGCTCGGCAGCCTGGAACATCGTCACGCGGGTGAAAAGCAGGGCACCGTCTTCTGCGCGTCTTTCCATTGCATTGGCGAGCACGGGCAAGGTTCTGCCGTCGGCCGTCACAAGATCGAGAGCAACCTCATTGAAAAACCCCTGCATGCGCAGCAAAGGCGCAAAATGGGATTCGTAGGATATCCGGCCCGACGTGTTGAGCAGGTCGCGAAGTCGTTTGCCGAGGAGTTGCTCGGCAGGGATGCCGATCCAGGTCGATAGCGTTCGGTTCAACTTGACAATGCGCCCGTCCGGCTGCAGCGAAAGATAGCCGCATGGCGCGTTTTCGTACAGGTCCTCGAGGTCTTCCGCCGGCATGAAGATCTTCGTGTCGCCACCGGTCATCGAACGGACCGCCGGATTGCAGATATGACCTCGTCGGGAGCGCTGAGGTTAGGGCAGTGGTCACTGGCGTTCAGCGCGACCAATTGACTATTTGGAATTTGCTGATGAACGAATTCGCCGACCGGGGCCACGAAGCGCCACATATCTTGGTCGCACCCGAATCCATGCGAAAAGATCATCGCACGCTGGCCATCGCCCCGGACTTGAACATGATTTCGATCGATGACGGTCATCTCGCCCTCTGCCCTGCCTTCATAGCATGTTCCGCCTGTATTGGATTGAGGAAAGAATTGGGCAATGGGTTCGATGGTCGTGTGCCGCGATGTTCCAGAGGTGGCCGCCAGCCGTTTGCTGCATACCTCAGTCCGCCAATTTCCGGAGCTTGAAGAAGAACCGCCGAGGGTCGCCGCGGACGCACATCATTCCGGCAATCTCGTCATCGTCAATCCTGCGGAAATAGTCCACGATCGGCTGTTTGTCGTAGATCATCGCAGCCGTTTCGATGCCGTCGAGGGCCTGAAGCCGCAATGAAGCGGTCGTGCCTCTCGCTCGAAGCACCTTCTGCAGGTATGAGAACCAGCCGCGGGCGACGAATGTCCGGCCAAAGGGCGCCATCTTGATCGCCAGACCAATGGGTAACAAGCTTGGCTCAAGCGCCACGAGTCGGCCAGGTCTCCATGTGAAGAGCAGGGCGTCCAAACCAGTTGAGATTCTCGAGCACGCCGTCCAGTGGATGACCTGACGTGATACCGACGCCGCTCCAAAGGCCGACCATGTCCTTCGGCTGGACAGGATCCAGCGACCGGAACCAGGCAGTCATTTCCTCCTGCCGGTCGCCTCGCATGGGTTCTCCTTCAGGGACGTTCATTGCAGAAAAATGAAAAGAAGGTTTGGAAGTTCCCGTTCATGCGGACCTGGCGGAGCGCTTGGGTTTTCGCATAGGCTCAATTTTAAACAATCTTATTTGGCCGCCTACGTCTTTAAGCGCAACGGCCCCCGAAGGGGCCGTTGGGTGTTCACCAGACAAGACCGGCCTCTGCGTCAGGCGCGCGACGGCAGCAGGGGATAGCCGACCATGACGGCGCGGCCAAGCAGGGCTGCGACGAAAGCCTTGATCACATCGCCGGGAATGAAGGCCATCGAGCCGACGAAGGCTTTCGTGAAGCCGAGACCGGCGACGGTCGCCAGATAAGTGATGCCGAAGGCGTAGAGCACGACGATGCCGCCGACCATGGCGGTGAGGAAGAAGCTCACTGTCTGCACCAAGCCGGATTGCTGATGGTTGACCAGCCGTTCGCTGAGATAACCGGTGACGAAGGCGGCAAAGATCCAGCCGACCAGGAAGCCGGCCGTTGGCGATGCGAAGATCGCAAGCCCGCCGCGGCCGCCGGAAAGCACCGGCAGGCCGATCGCCACCAGCACCAGCACGATCAGCACGGCAATTGCGCCGCGCCGGGCACCGAGCACGACGCCGGCCATCATCACGCCGAGGGATTGGGCGGTGATCGGCACCGGAATGAAGCCGAGCGAGATCGGCGGCAGCAGGCCGAGTGCCACGATGATCGCGGCAAAGAGGGCGGTAAGAACGAGGTCGCGAGTGCTCATCATGAATTCCCGTGTTTATCAATCGTTAACTCACATGCCGCCGAATGCCGCGCGCGTCAATCGCCGCGGCAATATTATCCGCATCCTTGAGCGTCAGGATGATCAGCGGCGCAAGCAGCGTCGTCGGCCGCACCTTCAGCCCGCGTGCCTTATGCGCCTCGCGGATCGCCTGATAACGGCCGACGATCTCCGGCACGAAGCGCAGCACCAGCCCCAGCGCCAGGCCGATATCGTCGGCCT
Source organism: Rhizobium leguminosarum (assembly GCF_019798305.1). Taxonomy (GTDB): domain Bacteria; phylum Pseudomonadota; class Alphaproteobacteria; order Rhizobiales; family Rhizobiaceae; genus Rhizobium; species Rhizobium leguminosarum_U. The sequence goes on along the minus strand of NZ_JAAXDD010000019.1, from coordinate 34,138 downwards.
GCACCCAGCCGGTGCGTTCGAGCGGGCGGGCAAGCGCCGTCACCTCGTCGATGAACGCGGTGATCGACGTCGTCGCTGTCACCATGGCAGCCAGAAGCATCAGCGCCGTCAGCCGCAGCAGGGGCACGAGCGCCTCCTGCCAGGGATCGAAGATGAGGTTGAAGAGTGCCACGACCGCGATCGTCAGGAAGATCGGCCGCAGCCGCCGGAGCCCATCCGCAAACGGCAGGCCGATCATCCGGTAGAGAACCGCCGTCAGCAGCACGGCGATTGAAAGCAGGATGAGGTTCCCGCTGACGAACAGCACGACGCCGAAGATCGTCAGCGACAACAGCTTTACCCGCGGCGAAAGCCGGTGCATCACGCTGTTGCCTTCGACATAGAGCGACTGCATTAGGCGGCGATCTCCTTGTAGCGGGCGATCGCCTCAGTAGCCGGCGCATCGGCGGCAAGCCGCCCTTCATGAAACAGCAGCACCCGCTCGAAACCGGCGATCAGCTCCAGATCATGCGTGATGATGATGGCGCTTTCCGGCAGCCCGGCGATAATCCCTTCAACCAGCGCCCTATTCTTGAGGTCGAGCTGGTTGGTCGGCTCGTCGAGAATGAGAATGCCCGGCCCCGTTGCCAGCACCGAGCAGAGGGCCGCCACCTGAAGCTCGCCGCCGGAAAGCTCATGCGCGCGTCGTTCGGCCAGCGCCTCAGCGCCGAAGCGGGCCAGCACGCCCTCGACCTTCGCCTCGATTTCCGCCTTGCTGAAGCCGCGCCGCTTCAGCCCGAAGGCGATGTCGTCTTTGACGATCGGCAGGATGATCTGGTTCTGCGGCGATTGGAAGATGAAGCCGACATCGGCCACCGCAGTCTTTTCGTCGCTGGTGTCGCGGCCGTTGACGGTGACGCGGCCGACCGATGGTTTGGTCAACCCGTTGATCAGACGCGCGAAAGTGGTTTTGCCCGAACCGTTCAGCCCGATGATGCCGATGCGTTTTCCACTGATGCCGAGCGTCAGCGGCTGCAGCGCCACACGCGCCCCGAAACTGACCCCGGCACCTTCGAAACGAATATCCAAACCAATCCCTCGCATCCATGCGATCCCGCTTCTATACGGGTAATCGAGGATGATGAAAGAGCAAATGTCGCTGTCGATATCGGGTGGCTAGGAAGATTTTCCGGATTATGATGGGGTCATGACGAATCTGCTTTCCAATTCCGACGCCCGCCGTGTCTTCCTTGCCAAGCAGGGCCTCAGCGCCCCGCCCAACCGCGCCTTGACCAAGGCCGGCCTGCTGCAGCTCATCCATGAGCTGGGTTTCGTCCAGGTGGATAGCATCCAGACGGTGGAGCGGGCGCATCATCAGATCCTGTTTTCCCGCAATCAGACCTATAGACGCGAACATCTGAAGGCGCTGCTCGAAAAGGAACGCGCGTTATTCGAGCACTGGACGCACGATGCCTCAATCTTGCCGAGCGCCTTCTTCGTCTATTGGAAGCACAAGTTCCGCCACCAGGAGACGGTCTTGATCGAGCGCTGGCGCAAATGGCGCGGCGAGGGCTTCGAGGCGGCTTTCGAGGAGACCTATGAGCGCGTGCGGCGCGACGGCGCGATCCTGTCGCGTGACATCAAGGCCGACGGCCACGTTTCCGGCGGCTGGTGGAACTGGCATCCGAACAAGACGGCGCTCGAATATTTCTGGCATACCGGGAAGCTCGCCATCGCCGGCCGCTCGAATTTCCAGAAGATCTATGATCTCACCGAGCGGGTCATTCCGGCCGAATTCCGCGAGCCAGAGGTGAGCCGCGAAGAGTTTGTCGACTGGGCCTGCCGCAGCGCGCTCACCCGCCTCGGTTTCGCCACCCATGGCGAGATATCGGCCTTCTGGAACCTGGTCTCCCCCGATGAGGCCAAGGCCTGGGTATCAGCCCATCGCGACGAACTGATCGAAGTGCTGATCGAATCAGCGCTCGACGGCAAGGCGCGACCCTCCTGGGCCTTTGCCGATTTCCCCTCGACGCTCGACAGCTATCCCGATGCTCCGCCCCGCATCCGCGTGCTCAGCCCCTTCGACCCGATGATCCGCGACCGCAACCGCACCGAACGCCTGTTCGGCTTCTTCTATCGCATCGAAGTCTTCGTGCCCGAGCCGAAGCGCGAATATGGCTATTACGTCTTCCCGCTGCTCGAAGGCGACCGGCTGATCGGCCGCATCGACATGAAGGCGGATCGCAAGAGGTCGACGCTCGACGTCAAGCGGCTCTGGCTGGAGCCGGGCGTCAAGCCGTCGGCCGGGCGGCTGGAGAGGTTGGAAGCGGAGTTGGAGCGGCTGGCGCGGTTTGCCGGTGTGGAGAAGGTCCTGTTTCTGGAGGGGTGGAGGGGGTAGTCGAATTACCCTCAGTGCCTCATCACGCACTCCCTCATCCCTGTGCTTGTCACAGGGATCCAGCGCACCCAAGTCCTTGGGTGCAGGAAACTCTCTTCGTAGAAGCAAATGAATCATTCACGGCGCGGACGCGCCGTGGCTGGATTCCTGTGACAAGCACAGGAATGAGGGAGGGCGAGGGTCAGAGCCCACGCCCCTCAGCAGATCTCCGTCGTGCTGATCTTGATGCCGAAACCTTCCAGGCCGACATAGTGACGTTCGCGGCTGGTGAGCAGCTTGATCGAGCTGACGCCGAGATCCCTGAGGATCTGGGCGCCGAGGCCGATTTCCAGCCATTCGCTGTCGCGCGTCTGGGCTTCGGCATGGGCCTCGCGGCCCTGGCTGCGGCCTTTGCGGCCGTTATCGTGGTGACCGACGCCGACGGAGCCTTCGCGCAGATAGACGATGACGCCGCGGCCTTGCTCGGCAATTTTCTGCATGTAGAAATCGACCGGGCTGTTCTTGCCGAAGAGGTCCTCGGCGACATTCTCCGGATGCAGACGGACCGGGATGTCGACGCCGTCGCGGATGTCGCCGAAAACGACGGCGAGATGCTGCATCGGATCCCAGGGCAGGGAATAGGTATGGGCCTTGGCCTTGCCGAACGGCGTCTCGATGTCGAAGCTGGTGCCGAGTTCGATCAGCGTTTCCTTGCGCTGGCGGTAGGCGATGAGATCGGCGACGGAGACGAGTTTCAGCCCGTGCTGCTCGGCGAAGTCGACCACCTGCGGCCCGCGCGTCACCGTGCCGTCGTCGTTGACGAGCTCTGAGATGACGCCGATCAGCGGCAGGCCGGCGAGCTTGCAGAGGTCGACGGCCGCTTCCGTGTGGCCGGAGCGCATCAGCACCCCGCCTTCGCGGGAGACCAGCGGGAAGATGTGGCCGGGACGGACGAAATCGGAAGCGCCGACATTCGGATTGGCGAGGTTGCGCACCGTCAACGTCCGGTCGTCGGCCGAGATGCCGGTCGTCGTGCCGTGCTTGAAATCGACCGAGACGGTGAAGGCCGTCGTATGGGCCGAATCGTTTTCCGCCACCATGGCGTTGAGGTTGAGGCGCTTGGCCTCTTCCTTCGGCATCGGCGCGCAGACGATGCCGGATGTGTGGCGCACGATGAAGGCCATCTTTTCGGGCGTGCAATGTACCGCGGCGACGATCAGGTCGCCTTCGTTCTCGCGGTCATTGTCGTCCATGACGACGACGATCTCGCCGGCTTCGAAGGCCCTTATGGCGTCGACGACGCGCTTCTGGTCATAAGACATGGGGCGAGCGCTCCTATTTCAGACGGCCGGTCTGGCCGCGGTCGCGAAGATAATGGTCGGCGATGGCGCAGGCGACCATCGCCTCGCCGATCGGCACGGCGCGGATGCCGACGCAGGGGTCGTGCCGGCCCTTGGTGCGGATATCGACATTCTTGCCCTCCGCATCGATCGACTGGCGTTCGGTCAGGATCGAGGAGGTCGGCTTGACGGCGAAACGCGCCACCACCGGCTGCCCGGTGGAGATGCCGCCGAGAATACCGCCGGCATTGTTGGAAAGGAAGATCGGCGTGCCGTCATTGCCCATGCGCATCTCGTCGGCATTGTCTTCGCCTGACGTTTCGGCGGCGGCAAAACCATTGCCGATCTCGACGCCCTTGACGGCGTTGATCGACATCAGCAGCGAGGCGATGTCCTGGTCGAGCTTGGCATAGATCGGCGCGCCGAGGCCGGCCGGCACACCTTCGGCGATCACTTCGATGACCGCGCCGATTGAGGAGCCGCTTTTGCGGATGCCGTCGAGATACTCCTCCCAGACCGGCACGATTGCGGCATCGGGCGAGAAAAACGGGTTTTGATCGATCTGGTCCCAATCCCAGTTGCGGCGGTCGATCTTGTGCTTGCCGATTTGCACCAGCGCGCCGCGCACCGTGACGCCAGGCAGGACGAGGCGGGCGATGCCGCCGGCGGCAACCCGCGCAGCGGTTTCGCGCGCCGAGGAGCGGCCGCCGCCGCGATAGTCGCGAATGCCGTATTTGAGGTCATAGGTATAATCGGCATGGCCGGGGCGGTATTGCCGGGCGATCTCGCCGTAATCCTTGGAGCGCTGGTCGGTGTTTTCGATCAGCATGGAGATCGGCGTGCCGGTCGTCGTCATCGTCTCGCCATCGGCGTCGAGCATGACGCCGGACAGCACCTTCACCAGATCGTCCTCGCGCCGCTGCGTCACGAAGCGGGATTGCCCGGGCTTGCGCTTGTCGAGCCAGACTTGCAGGTCCTCGAGCTTGAAGCGGAGCCCTGGAGGGCAGCCGTCGACGACACAGCCGAGCGCCGGACCATGGCTTTCGCCCCAGGTGGTTACGCGGAAAAGGTGACCGAATGTATTGTGCGACATGTGTTCCCACGGTGGCGCGCCAAAGCCGGTCGCTACCGGCCGCGCCATTGCTTGAAAAGGCGCGACACTCATAGGCCAAAAAACCGCCGAGGCAAAAGCCTTTCTTTGCGCCAAACCGGCAGCCAGGAAATGTTGTTTCCGTCCGCTGTCAGGGACGGGCGGTGCATTGTGCCGCCATTCTCTCTGCACAGGCGGGGAGGGGTCAGGGCTGAGGGCGATCGGCGGGCAGCGATCAGGACGCCAGCCGCCAACCCGTTCCGGTGGCTTCGTTGGTGAAATCGTCGAAGGAGAGCGGCCGCGAGAAGGCATAACCTTGCAGGATATCGCAGCCGAGATCGCGCAGCAGTGCGGCGTGTGCCGCCGTCTCCACGCCTTCGGCCACCGTCTCGACGCCGAGCGAGCGGGCGATTTCGATGATCGAGCTGACGAGTGCGCGCTCCTGCGAGGCATTGACGATCGGCTGCACCAGCTGGCGGTCGATCTTCAGGCGCTTGGGCTTCAGTTTCAAGAGGCTGACGATCGAGGTATGGCCGGTGCCGAAATCGTCGATCTCGATATCGATGCCGAGCGCCTTGATGCGCTCGAGATTCTGCGAGACGACGTCCTCGCTCTCGTCGAGGAAGATCGATTCCACCAGTTCGAAGGAGATTTCACCCGGACGGATATGCAGGTCGGCGAGCGATTCCAACAGGCTGCCGTCATGCAGCCTTCGCGCCGAAACATTGACCGAGACCTTGGGCACTATAATGCCACGCGCTGTCCAGCGCACCTTGTCGCGCAGCGCCGTTTCGAGAACGATCCGGTCGAGCATCTGCACGACATTGATCTCGTCGGCAATGCGCAGGAACTTGTCGGGGGCGAGCCACCCCTTGGACGGGTGCTTCCATCGCACCAGCGCCTCGACGCCGGTCAGTTCCATCGTCCGGGCCGAAAATTGCGGCTGATACCAGGCGGTGAATTCACCATTGTCGATGCCGGCGAGGATTTCGTCGGCCGTCCGCTTGGTGTTGATGATATCGGCCTGGAGATTGTGATTGAAGAATTCGAAGCGGTTGCGGCCCATGCTCTTGGCGCGGTAGAGCGCGATATCGGCATTGATCAGCACCTTGCGCGCGTCGACATGGATGCCGTTGGCGAGCGCAATGCCGATCGACACGCCGCAGCGGCAGGAAAAGCCCTGGAAATCGATCGGCTGGCGCATCTCCTCGATGATCCGCGTCGAAAGCTGCGCCATCTCCTTGTCGCCGACGTCGAGGGCCAGAATGACGAATTCGTCGCCGCCGATGCGCGCGACGATGTCGCTGCCGCGGACATTCTTGGCAAGCACCTTCGAGGCGTGCACCAGCATCGCATCGCCGGCCGCATGGCCGAGCGTATCGTTGATGTCCTTGAAGCGGTCGAGGTCGATGTGCAGGATTGAGAATTTCTGCCGCTGCTGGCGACCGTCATGGGTCAGGCTTTCCAGTGCGATATCGAGCTTGCGGCGGTTGGCGAGTGCGGTCAGCGGATCATGCAGCGAATTGTGCTCGATCCTGTTCTTGACAAGCTCAAGCTCGATATTCTTGGCGACCGCCTCGTCCTTGGCCGCCTTCAGCCGGATCGTCATCAGCACGTCTTCGGTGGCATCGAAGGCGATGCCCATGATCTTCACCTCGCCCGTCCCCGTCTGGTGGACCTTGCCGACCGAGCGCACATAGCGCACCGAGCCGTCGTCGACGAGCACGCGGCAGACGAGTGTGTGTGTATCGCCGTTTTGCTTGAAGTGACGCGCGCTTTCGAGCGCGAGAGCCCGGTCCTCGGGGTGGATGCAGCCAAGCCAGGTCTCCTCGGTCATGAAGCCGTTGCGCGGGGTGAGGCCGTAGAGTTCGTGCATCCGCTCGTTCCAGATCGAGCCGCCGAGGCCGGGCCGGGCTTCCCATATGCCGCACTGATAGGAATTGAGCGCCAGGTCGAGCCGGCTGGAAAGCTCGGCGAGCTGCCCCTCGCGGCTCGAGAGCTCTTCAAGCGCCAGCTCCAGCTCGGCATTCTTGACTTCGCTCGTATCCTTGGCCTTGCGCAGCGTGTCGGTGATCTCCGCGTCGGCAGTCACGTCCCAGACGATACCGATCGTCTTGCTGACGCCGCCGGCATCCGTATAGAAGGCGCCGACCGATCGCAGGTGGCGGATACCGTCGTCGGCGAGCATGATGCGGTATTGCGCCGTGCAGGCAGCACCGGCAATGCTGCAGCTGAAGAAATGCACTTCGGCGACGTCGCGGTCCTCGGGCAGGACCGCCGCCAGCCACTCGTCGAGCGCCCAGCTTCCTTCCTCAGCCGGCTTGCCGTGCAGGGCCGCGGCGCGCGTGTCCCAGAGCAGGCTGCTCGAATCATCCTGCAGCTCCCAAATGCCGATATTCGAGGATTCCAGCGCCAGATTGAGCCGCTGCGACAATTCCAGCAGTTTTGCCTCGCGCGTTTCCAGCGCGGCAATATTGCGATTGCGCTCGCCGAGCAGAAGGGTCACGAAGAAGATCGGCACGATGATGATGAAGCCCGCGGCAAGGATGATCAGACGCAGCTCGGTGCGGTTTTCGGGTATCGCGTTCCAGCCGCTGTTCGGGACCGCGGAAAGCTCCCACTTGCCGCCGGCAAAGCCGATCTTCTGACGCATCGGATGCTTGTCATCGATATCGGATGAACCGAAGAACGGCGGCGGCAGAGCAGCATTGGTCGCGGCCGCCGCGCCGATATCGCGGATGGCGATCGAAAGATGGTCGAGATGCGGATAGCGTTCCCGGTTCTCGCGGTCGCGTGCCGGCATCAGCCCGGTCGCCTGGTAGAACATCGTCTGGTCGATGGCGACCTCGACTGCCCCCCAGAGCCGCCGCTGGCCGTTCTCCCTGACGAAAACCGGGAAGAAAATGGCAAAGGCGTCGCGGCTGTCAATGCTGATCGCGCCGTAGAAGCGCGCCGACTGGTTGCTGGCCGCGCTGGTCATCGCCTGGCGGAAGAACAGAGCCTCGCGCACATCGCGGCCGATCCGCTCATTGCCGGACTGCGATGGGTGGATATCGCGGATGATGAAATCAGGCGCGACGGCGATGTGAATGAAAGACGGGTTCTGGATCAGCAGCCAGTTGATCTGGCGCTCCATCTCCTCTCCGTTTGCCGCGCTGACGGAGATCAGGTTCGTCAGGTCGCGCACGACGCTGAGGTCCATATTGATCTGGGCCATGACGCGGGCGCGGATCAGGTTCGTCTCGTTTTCGGTGCGGATGTGAAGTTCGCGCACATGAGACGCAGTATTGGCCTGGTCGAGCCCGAAGCCGACCATGATGACGACCAGGGCGACAAGCGACGAAACCAGAAACGAGACGCGGCTATTCTTCAACACGCGCCGCAACTGCTTGCTGTCGCCGAGCCTGGATAACAAAATGAAACCCCCATGTTGACGAGCAACTGTAGGGCGCGCGGGTTAATTTACGATTGCCCGCCGGAGATGCCGAAAGATCGCAGGAAGGGAAAAACCGCGGATTAACGCACCATCTTGATTATATTTAAAATCCTATTCATCAATTGGGCGGGAAAAGCCATTCTTACGGGCAATTTTCGCCATATTCAGGAGCTTATCTGTGGCCAGTCAGTTTCTCGTGCAGCGTCTTAAAAGGATTGTAGCCATGCGTTTCGTCGTCGCCACGCTTTTGGCAACAGCAAGCTTCCTGTCACCAATGAGCGGTTTTGCCGAGAGCGCCGATGTCGAGGCGACGATCAAGAAGGTCGACACGGCCAATCTCGTGCTGACGCTCGATGACGGCAAGACCTATCAGGCGCCCGAGGAATTCAATTTCGACGGCCTCGAAGCCGGCGTGAAGGTGATCGTCTTCTATACCGAGGTCGACGGCAAACGCGTTATCAACGATCTCGATATCGTCAAATAGGCAGTTCTCTGGAGAATGACCGGATGAGGTACGCGCCGATGGCTGCCCCTCACCCTAACCCTCTCCCCGTAAACGGGGCGAGGGGACGTGCCCTACGAGAGGTTGGCGGGGAACGGAGAGGTCGCGCCTATCGCCCTTCGCCCCGCGAGCGGGGAGAAGGTGGCGGCAGCCGGATGAGGGGCTGGTCTCGGCAATCTCCCTGGGCAGCACAGGCCCGAACAGCTCGTTCGCATCCCCAATCCGACCTACTGAGCGCATGGCAGGCTGGCAATGGCTACAGCCAGGCGATCGTCCGCTCCGTGGTTTCGATCCTGATGATCCGGTCCTGTGGGATCGCGCCTTCTGCAGCGGTGCTTTTCGGCAGGTCGGCGATCGCCTGGAACAGCGTACGGATGACGCCGCCATGCGTCACGCAGACCGTCGGCCGATCGACTGAGTTTAGCCATGAGCCGGTGCGCCAGGAGAGGATTTCATAGCTTTCCGCGTCATCGCCGGGCGGAATGAAATCCCATTTCGAAGCGTTGCGTTCCGCCACCCGCTCGCGCTGCGTCGCCTTCAGCTCCTTGAGCGTTGAACCTTCCCAGTCGCCGAAGGAAATTTCCACCAGCCTCGGATCAGTGCGATAGGCCAGCGGCGGCAGGCCCATGGCGGTGCGCATGATCTCCATCGTCGCGCGCGTACGCTGGAGCGGGCTTGCGACGAAATCGAACTGGTCGATCGTGTCGCCGAGAATTCCGGCAAGCGCGATGCCGTTCTGCCGGGCCTGTTCTAGGCCCGTTGCATTCATCGGGATATCCTTCTGACCCTGCAGGCGGCGCTCGGCATTCCAGGCGGTCTGGCCGTGTCTGATCACGTAGATAAGCACGGTCTCGCATCCATATGGAGAAATCAGTCCTTGATGACGGAAATGTCGGGCGCGTCGACCGCCTTCATGCCGATGACATGATAGCCGCTGTCGGCGTGGTGCACTTCGCCGGTGACGGAGCGCGACAGGTCCGACAGGAGATAGAGGCCGACATCGCCGACTTCCTCGATGGTGACGGTACGGCGCAACGGCGCGTTATATTCGTTCCACTTCAGAATATAGCGGAAATCGCCGATGCCGGAGGCGGCAAGCGTCTTGATCGGTCCGGCCGAAATGGCGTTGACGCGGATATTCTGCGGGCCGAGGTCGACTGCGAGATACTTGACGCTCGCTTCGAGCGCGGCCTTGGCGACGCCCATGACGTTATAGTTCGGCATCACCTTTTCGGCGCCGTAATAGGTCAGCGTCAGCATGGCGCCGCCATCCGTCATCAGCTTCTCGGCGCGGCGTGCGACCGAGGTGAAGGAATAGACGGAGATCTGCATCGTTTTGGTAAAATTGTCGGGCGAGGTGTCGACGTAGCGGCCGGTCAGCTCGTCCTTGTCGGAAAAGCCGATCGCATGCACGAGGAAATCGATCTTGCCCCACAGCTTTTCGACGTTTTCGAAAACGGCGTCGATGGTGGCTTCGTCGGCGACGTCACAGTGGCCGACGAGCGTCGCGCCGATTTCGGCGGCGAGCGGCTCGACGCGCTTCTTCAGCGCATCGCCCTGGTAGGTGAGCGCGACTTCTCCGCCCTGCGCATGAATGGCCTTGGCAATACCCCACGCAATCGAACGATTGTTGGCGACACCCATGATGACGCCGCGTTTGCCTGCCATGAGGCCGGATGCTTGAGCCATATTTCGCTCCCTAGGATTCTGATCGATCCTGCCTATGGCATAGGCCGTTAATCGGTTCAAGCTTGGCCGGGATCATCAACTGTTAGGGATCGTAATAAAGGGTGCGAATGTCATAAAAATTTCATAGGAACAGGCCTTCGCGCATGCTTCGCATGAGATCGGTGATTTTGTCGTCGGGTTTTTCCCACAAGATAATGCGCAATTCGACAACGAGATCGCCTCTGCCGCCCTCTTCGCGGGGCAATCCCTGGCCGGGAACCCGGATCATCTTGTCCGAGCCGGACCATGCCGGGATCGTCACGTTCAGCGGGCCGCTCGGCCCTTCGATGCGCGCCTCGGTGCCGAGCACGGCATTTTCGATGCTGAGCGGCAGCACGGCGTGCAGATCGAAACCATCGACCGTGAAGCGCGGATCGGGAGCAATGCGAATGTTGACGACAGCGTCGCCGCGCTGCATGCCCGGCAGCTTGAAGCCTTGTCCCTTGAGCCTGATCTCGTGACCGTCGGTCGTGCCTGCCGGCAATGCGAAACCGATTTCGCGGCCCTCCGGCAATGACGCGGTGATCCAGCCGCTCTTCAACACGTCGTCGATCGTGACCGTCGCCGTCGTCACCTCATCCGGTGCCCTTTCGAGGCCGGTATCCTTGGCGCCGGTGAAACGGCGCACCAGGTTTGTCAGGATACTGAGCGGCAGCGACAGGTTGGCGGCGGCATTTGCCCCAGCTTCGCCCGCTTCCTCGTCGCCCTTGGTGTCGGCCTCGGCGGCATCGCCATCCATGCGCTTGCCGGCCTCGCCCTGGGCGTTTTGGGCCTGCTGATTTTGGGCCTGCTGATATTGTGTCTGCTGGACGCGACCCTGCGCCTGGCCGCCGGCAGCCGCGCGGGCCTGGGCGCCGAAAATGCGATCCACCATCTCGTCGGCCGCCTCAGCGGAACCTGCCTGTTGCCTGGAGCCGTCGGCAGCAGCCTTCTGGGCGGCGCGCGCCAGCTCTTCCATCACGCGCTCGGCATTGGCCTGCGCCGCCTTGGCGCGCACAGCCGCCTCGCGGGCGGCCTGGCGCTGCTGCATGATCGTCTGTTCGTGCTTCTTGGCTTCGGCCATCCGCAGGGCATTGTCGAACAGGCTGCGTTTGCGCGGGTCCTTCAGCGTTTCATAGGCGCGGCCGATCTCGGCGAACCGGGCCGTCGCCGTCGGATCGTCCTGATTGTGGTCGGGATGGGCCGATTTGGCCATGTTGCGCCAAGCCGCCTTGATCTCGTCGACTGCCGCGTCGCGCCTGACGCCCAGAATTTTATAAGGATCGCGCATGTTAAAACCGCCGGTGTTGCGATGCGGCAAGCCTCGTCCTTGCCCGGCATCCCCGTTCAATAAAACCTGTGTGGCGCCACCCGCTACAAAGGCAGGAACAGCCACTCTCAACGCCGATCCTGCGGCGGAGTTGCTAATCACTTGTTATTTCTGTGGAGACATGTGGGGTGTTTCGCGGCGAATGGTTAGCTCTTTGCTAAGCATTGGGCCGAAACCGGTCGGGCGTTAACCTGTCGGCAACAGCTCCGCGCCTCTTTTCGGGCGCGCAAAAGAACGCTGTCACACAGTTGATTATGCAGAGGCAGATCAGCTTTCCCGCCGGATCAGCTTTCCGGCTGGAAACTCAGAAGCTGCCAGTTGCCGCCGCCGACGAGGCAGGTCTTGCCGTAGAATTTGGCGATGCCGACATAGGAATGGCGGGTCGTGCGGAACTGCCGGCAGACCTGGCCGGACTCATTGTTCTCGACGATCGTTTCGATGACGCCGGCACTGCCGGTCGATGCGTTCGCCCAGGGAAGCGGCTGGCCCTCGAGCCTTTGCACGTCGGCCGACGTGACGGCATTGCGCACGGTCATCTCGTCGGAGAGCGTGTCGGTGCTCGGCGGCGTCTGCGGCACGGTGCCGGTTGCCACCGACCGGTCGACCTTGGCGTCACTCAGGAAATCCATGCCGCCGCCGACGCAGCCGGAAAGCGACATCATCGCGACGCCGATGACGAAGGATGCGCTGCTGCGTCGCAGTAGGGCCTTTGTATAGCGAGATGACTTTGCTATCACTTCCACCCTGCATCCTGTCCAGTTATCAAAAAGCTGGGCGAGTTTTGAATAATCCGGGGCATTTGAACCAATATGTCGGCAAACGAGTTAACAAGCGGTGACTTTACCGAAAGTGGCGAACCCTTCAAGCTCTTTGCCGAATGGCTGAAAGAAGCCGAGGCGTCCGAGCCCAACGACCCGAATGCGGTGGCGCTGGCAACGGTCGATGAGGATGGCCTTCCGAATGTCCGCATGGTTCTCCTGAAGGGATTCGACGACGACGGTTTCGTCTTCTACACCAATTTCGAGAGCCAGAAAGGCCGCGAAATTCTTGGCCAGAAAAAGGCCGCCATGTGCTTTCACTGGAAAAGCCTGCGCCGTCAAGTGCGGCTGCGCGGTCCCGTCGAGATCGTCACCGACGCCGAAGCCGACGCCTATTTCAAGACACGTGCGCGCGGCAGCCGCATCGGCGCCTGGGCCTCTAAACAATCCCGTCCGCTCGAAAGCCGCTTCGCGCTGGAAAAGGCCGTGGCCGAATATACCGCGCGTTATGCCATCGGCGAGATTCCGCGCCCCGCCCACTGGTCGGGCTTCCGCATCCGGCCGACCTCGATCGAATTCTGGAAGGATCAGAAATTCCGCCTGCATGATCGGGTCGAATTTCGCCGGCCATCACCGGAAGGCGAATGGGACAAGGTGCGGATGTATCCGTAACGGGCCTTACCGGCCCATCAGCTTCAGCGGTATGCCGGAGGCAAGCGCCGAGACGTAGCGTCGTTTCTGGTAGAAGCCGTTGAGCGAAATGCGCGGGAGATAGCCGGTGAGCCGCGCTGTCGGCAGCCCGGGCTGCGTGGTGAGCGCGAGGGTAAAGCCGAGATTGCGTGCGATGCGCGCCTCGCGGGCGGTCGCAGCCGCCGGCGTGCCGTAGGGATAGGCGATCGTCTCGGGACGGATGCCGGTCACCGCCTCGAGGTAATCCGCCGAAGCCTGCATCTCGATTCGCACTTCGGCTTCCGGCAGGCGGGCGAGCGCGCGATGGCTGATCGTATGGGCGCCAAGCGCTGCGAGCGGATGGCTGGACAGCCATTGCAATTCACCGGCCCCCATCACCAGTTCGCGGACGATATCCGTCGGCTCGATGCCGTTTTCCCGCGCCAGCAGATCGATCGCGGCGACGGCGCGCGCCTCGTCGGAGCGGTGGATATACCAGGCGAAGCGGTCGAAGGCATGCCATTGCTGCTGCGGGCTGTCGAGCACCAGGCGCTCCATGCCGCGGCCGAAATCGAAACGGAGCTCACTCGCCTGGCGCAAGAGGATCGCCAGCGTCTCCCACCAGATACTGTGAGAGCTCTCGGCAAAACCCTTGGCGACGAACACCGTGAACGGCGCCTCATGCCGTTCGAACACCGGCAGCGCATGTTCCAGATTGTTGCTGTATCCGTCGTCGAGCGTGAAGGCCGCAAACGGCAGTGCGCCCTCGGGCTCTGCCAGCAGCGCCGGCACCTGATCGAGCGGCACGAAGCGATAGCCCTGCCGCCTCAGCCGCTGCAGCGCCGCGTCGAGAAAACGCGGGGTGATTTCGAGATGCGCATTCGGTTCGAAGGCCTCTAGCACGTGCGGGCGGACATGATGCAGCGTGAAGACGACGCCGCGCCCGCGCGCTTCGCGCATCAGCCCGGCCGAGCCAAGCAGCCAGGACACCTCGAGCCCGGCGCCGATCGCAGCGCGTTTTGCCAGTCGCTTGAATTGTCCCGTCATGCGGCGCCTGTCCCTTGCCTTTGCCGGAAACTAGCAAGTGTGGCTTAAGCCTTGCTGAATCCCTGTTCGGAACAGGTCTTTGATTTCCTGTTAACCAAGGCGATGAAAAGACTAGAAAAATGATAGGCGTTGCCTCAAAGTCGCGCCAAACTTACGGCTTCTGTCACATTACGGCACAAACGCCGGTCTGACCGAAAGCTTGCATCGAGGGCTGCGCATCAGGGGCCAGGGTATGAGGGGAAAGTGCATGAGAAAGCTTTTGGCGGCTGTGTTGACCGTAACGCTTGCGGTTTCGGCGCCACTTGCGGCCCTTGCCGGAAATGCTTCGCTGATCCTCGATGCCCGGACCGGCAAGGTTCTCGCCGCCGAAAACGCCGATACGCTGAACCATCCGGCCTCGCTGACGAAGATGATGACGCTCTATCTCACCTTCGAGGCGTTGAAGCGCGGCAAGATCACCTGGGACACGCCGATCCGGATGTCGAAATACGCCGCTACACGCCCGCCGACCAAGCTTGGCGTCAAGGCTGGCGGCACGATCACCGTGCGCGAGGCGGTCTATGGCATGATCGTCAAGTCCGCCAATGATGCCGCCTCCGCCATGGGTGAGAAGCTCGCCGGCTCGGAAAGCGGCTTTGCCCGGGTGATGACGGCCAGAGCCCGCCAGCTCGGCATGAGCCGCACCGTCTTCGTCAATGCCTCCGGCCTGCCGGACGGCCGACAGGTCACGACGGCGCGTGACATGTCGACGCTCGCCATCGCGCTGATGAAGAATTATCCGAACGAATACCGGCTGTTTTCGATGGCCAGTTTCAATTTCCGCGGCCGGACGGTGCGCGGCCACAACAATCTCATGTACCGCTACCAGGGCATGGACGGCATCAAGACCGGTTATACCAACGCCTCCGGCTTCAACCTCGTCAGCGCGGTCAGAGACGGCAACCGCCGCGTTGTCGGCGTCGTGCTCGGTGGCCGCACGGCCCGCAGCCGCGACGCCAAGATGGCTGGTTTGCTCGACCGTTATCTCGGCCGTGCCTCGTCCTCCGGCGGCGCAAAGCTCGTCGCGAGTGTCGGCGCGAGGGAACCCGTCGAAGTCGCGTCTGCCGCCGAGGCCTCCGATGTTCCGGTGCCGCTCAACGCACCGCGGCAAGTCGACGATCTCGCAGCCAAGAGCCTGGCCTATGCCGACGACGCCGTCGTGCCGCTGGATCGTCCGGTCGCGATGGACGAGATCCTGAACGCCGGCAAGACACCGAAGACATCAGCAGGGAAGACCGATGGCGACTGGCAGATCCAGATCTCGGCCGCACCGAGTGCCGATGCGGCGCGTGCGCTTCTGGCCCAGGCGAAGTCGGAAGGCGGCGCACCGCTCGTTTCCGCTTCGCCCTATACCGAGGCGGTCGGGCAGGGAGCTAACAAGATCTACCGCGCCCGCTTCGTCGGCTTCGCCAGCAAGGATGCCGCCGTCTCGGCCTGCGATGCGCTGAAGCAGCGCTCCTATGACTGCATGCTAATGCCGGATCGCGGCTGATCGCCGCCCGGCACTCTGGGCAATCCCAGTCTGGACAATCATCGAGAATCAGGGTCTCCTCCGTAAACAAAAGGAGAACGCCCATGCTGCGCCATCTCGCCGATCAGTTCGAAACTTCTTCCTCCACCCATGTCGCCGCCAACGGCATTGAGCGTGATGCCGATTGGTTCCTTCTGAAACTGCAGGAGGAAATGGGCGAACTGACACAGGCCTGGAACCGGCTGACCGGGCGCGGCCGTGCAAAGGGGCGTTCACCGGAAGATATGCAGCAGGACCTTGCCGACGAGACCGCCGACGTTCTCGGCCACCTCCTGCTCTTCGCCCGACGCAACGATATCGACCTTGCCGCCGCGATCGAACGGAAGTGGCTGTTTCAGCCGGCGCAAACGTCGAAGAGCTGATGCAGGGCGGCCAAAACGTGCGGCGGTTTTCGGACGGTCGCTTTAGGCGAGGCTGTTCGTGTTCAGCCGCATCACGATCTTCCCGGAGCTTGGGTCAGCCGACCTTATGGCGGTAGAATTTGCTGTCCACCGCCATCAGCGGGAAGGAGCGGGGCAGGGCGCTCTTGGCAATCTCGGTAAAGCCGTTCTTCTCGTAGAAACGATGCGCGGCGACGAATTTGTCGGTTGTGCCGAGGAAGATATCGGTGAGGCCGGCATCTCTGGCATGGGCGAGCAGGCGATCGAGGAGCCGCGCCGCGACGCCGTGTTCGTGGCCGCGAACCTCAGCTGAGACGAACATCTTGCGCAGCGCCGCCTGGTTGTTGCCGATATCCTTGAGCCCGACCGTGCCGACGATGGCGCCATCCTTGACGGCGACCCAGAACTGTCCCTTGCCGGACTGGTAGAAATCCGGGATGACCCTGAGATCCGGCTGCGCATCGGCGGTGATGTCGATGCCGAATTCCTCGCGCTGGATCGGCAGGATCACCGAAAGCACGGCATCGGCGTCATCGGCTGTGAAGGTCCTGATTTCAATGTACGCCATCAGCCGATCCTTTTGCCTCAGGTCTGGGTGCCGCCGACCGTCACCTGATCCATGCGCAGATGCGGCTGGCCGACGCCGACGGGAACCCATTGGCCGGCCTTGCCGCAATTGCCGATGCCGGTATCGAGCTTCATGTCGTTGCCGATCATCGACACCCGCTTCATCGCATCCGGTCCGTTGCCGATCAGCATCGCACCCTTGATCGGCGCGCCGACCTTGCCGTTCTCGATCAGATAGGCCTCGGTGCAGCCGAAGACGAACTTGCCGGAGGTGATATCAACCTGGCCGCCGCCGAAGGAGACGGCGTAGATGCCCTTCTTCACCGAGGCGATGATCTCCTCAGGCGTCTTGTCGCCGCCGAGCATATAAGTGTTGGTCATGCGAGGCATCGGCACATGGGCATAGCCTTGGCGGCGACCGTTGCCGGTGGGCGCCATGCCCATCAGCCGGGCATTCTGCCGATCCTGCATATAACCGACGAGCTTGCCGTTTTCGATCAGCACGTTGTAGGCAGACGGCGTACCCTCGTCGTCGATGGTGATCGAGCCGCGGCGATTGTCGATCGTGCCGTCGTCGACGACGGTGACAGTGGGAGCGGCGACCATCTGGCCGAGAAGGCCGGCGAATGCCGACGTCTTCTTGCGGTTGAAATCGCCTTCCAGCCCATGGCCAACAGCCTCGTGCAGCATCACGCCCGGCCAGCCCGAACCGAGCACGACATCCATCGTGCCAGCCGGTGCATCGATCGCCTCGAGATTGACGAGCGCCTGGCGCAGCGCCTCGTCGGCGCCGTATTGCCAGCTGCCCTCGGCGATGAAGTCGCCGAAGCCGATGCGCCCGCCGTGGCCATAGGAGCCGCTCTCCTGCCGATCGCCCTCGCCGACCATGACCGAGATATTGATGCGCGTCATCGGCCTGATGTCGCGCACACGATGTCCGTCGGCGCGCAGGATGTCGACGACTTGCCAGCTCGCGGCGACCGAGGCCGTCACCTGCCGCACCTTGTCGTTCTTGCCCCTGAGATAGGCGTCGATGTCCTGCAGGACCTTGACCTTCTCCTCGAAGCTCGGCTGGCCGATCGGGTTCTCGTCGCTGTAGAATTTCTTATTTGTGCCCTGGGGCGCTGCCGCATAGGAGCCGGAATAGCCGCGCGTCACCGCGCCGACGGCATCGGCCGCCCGCTTCAGCGCCGCCACCGAGAGATCGCCGGCATGGGCATAACCCACCGCTTCGCCGGCAACGGCGCGCAGGCCGAAACCCTGTTCGGTGTTGAAGCTGCCGCCCTTCAGCCGGCCATTGTCAAAGGTCAGCGCTTCCGCCTGCGCATGCTCGATGAACAATTCGCCGTCATCGGCGCCGGACAGGGCCTCGGCGACGTGCTTGCGCATCGTGGGTTCATCGGCATCGAAAAGCGTCAGGAGATCGGTGGTCATGGTATGGCTCCAAGCATGCGTTCAGGAGTGCACTTACTCCCTAGATAGGGCTCCACATAATAACGAGTGAAGCCCCGCCGTCGAATTATTCTTTTTTAATGGGATGGGAGCGGTGTCTACCGCCTTGCGCTGCGTGGCGGCGCGGCCTTTCTACATAATCAGCCTGGGAGCCGATTTGTTCGAGATGGCGAGCAAACAAATGCCCCTCACCCTAACCCTCTCCCCGTAAAAACGGGGCGAGGGGACGTGCCTTACGCGAGGTGAGTGGGGGGGAACGGAGAGGTTTCGGCATGTCCCCTTCGCCCCGTTTACGGGGAGAAGGTGCCGGCAGGCGGATGAGGGGCGGACCCACGGCAGACGACTAGCCCGCCCTCACGGCAGGGCGTCGAAACCTTCGGCGAAGCCCTTGAGATCGACGGGGATGCCGATACCTTCTTCCGGGGTCTGGAAGACGATGAAGGTTGCCTGGGCGCCGCTGCGGAAGGTCTTGAGCAACTCGTCCTCGAGCACGACCTCGGCATAGCAGCCATCGGCGAAGCAGCGGACGAAATAGGCGCGGCCGATATCCTTGCCGTCGACATTGAGCCCGAGGCCGTTCGGCAGCAGCACGCCGAGCGGCGCCAGCACGCGCAGAATCTTCGATTTCCGGTCGGCCGTCTTCAAGACGACGACGGAAAGGCCGACCTCCGGCCGATCCTCGGCGATGACATTCTGCATCAGCGCGCATTGTTCGGTCGCTGCACCCGCCGGCTTGTCGCAGACGACAGACCATGCGCCGTGATTGGATTTCACCGTGCCGGGCGCCGGCGGCTGCGTCTGGCCGGGTGTCACCTGTCCGACATTCGGTTTGGCGGCGCTCGGCTGTTGCGGCGCCGGAGCAGGGGTCGGCGCAGGCGCCGGCGCCGAAGCGGGCGGCGTGGCCTGCGACGGAGTGGGTTGCTGCTGTGCGAAAACGGGCGTCGTCGCTGCGGCCGCGATGCTGGCAGTCAGGAGAAGCGACTGCGCGAGGGAACGGAAACCCATGGAAACCTCTGGATATCGAATCATTGCGGCTATTGTTGAAGCTGCCCACCAAAAATGAAAAGCCCCACCCCGTGAAAACCGGGGGACTGCGGCGGAAATTGGACCTTTGCGAAATAATGTGTCGCGCGCGGATTGGCCGGAAAGCCGATTTTTCATATGCTGATGAAAAACTTGGGATGTTTTGCCGTTCTGACCTGCCTATGCTTTGAGCAAAAATGCCGCATAGACAATTGCTCTGACCTGTTGCGGCAAATGCCAAACTGTGGTTTGAAGCGCTGAAGATGGCAAGGATTCTGCGTTCTATTTTGCAGGTCAAGCGCTCGAGGGAGATAATAAGGTGATGAAGAAGGCTTATGCAGCCCTGACCACGCTGGTCTGTCTGCTTTTTGCTTCCGGCACATATGCCGACCAGCCCATGCCGTGGCAGGCGACGCTGCAGCCGGCGGCAACGCCGATCATGCGGGAAATCCACTGGTTCGAACAATATACCCTGTGGTTTATCGTTCCGATCACGCTTTTCGTTCTGGTCCTGCTCATCGTCGTTTGTTTCAAGTTCCGCGCCAGCGCGAACCCGGTTCCCTCGAGGACGAGCCACAACACGATGATCGAGATTGCCTGGACCGTGGGGCCGGTTCTGGTGCTGCTTCTTCTCGCCATTCCTTCGTTCAACCTGCTGACGGCGCAGCTGACGCTGCCCGAAAATCCCGACGTGACGATCAAGGCGACCGCCACCCAGTGGCAGTGGAACTACGAATATGAAGGTTCGGGCGAAAGCCCGCTGGCTTTCGATTCCTACCTCTTGAAGGATCAGGACCGCGCCGCCGCCGGCAAGGAAGACAAGTCGATCTATCCCAGACTTCTCGCCGTCGACAACGAGCTGGTCCTGCCGGTCAACAAGACGGTCCGCGTTCTCGTGACCTCCGCGCCGACCGATGTCATCCATGCCTTCGCCATGCCTTCCTTCGGCGTCAAGATCGATGCCGTGCCGGGCCGCCTGAACGAGACCTGGTTCAGGGCCGAGCGCGAAGGCCTGTTCTACGGCCAGTGTTCCGAGCTCTGCGGCAAGGACCATGCGTTCATGCCGATCGCCATCCGCGTCGTCTCCGAGGACAAGTACAAGCAGTGGCTGACCGCAGCCGCCAGCGACCTGCCCGGCGCCTACAAGACACTCATGGCCGCAACCGATGGTCCCGCAAAGACCCTCGACGTCGCCGAAGCACAGTAATTAAGGGGATCGGGACAATGGCTGGACCTTCCGCTCACGACGATCATTCTCATGATCACGATCGCATGCATGGCGATCACGCCGCCCATCATGACCACGCCCACGACGATCACGATCACGGGCACAAGCCGAGCTTTGCCAATCGCTGGCTGTTCTCGACGAACCACAAGGACATCGGCACGCTCTACCTGATCTTCGCGATCATTGCCGGCATCATCGGCGGCGCACTGTCGGTTGCCATGCGCATGGAGTTGCAGGAACCGGGCATCCAGATCTTCCACGGACTGGCCTCGATGGTCTACGGCTATGAGGGCGATGCCGCGATCGACGGCGCCAAGCAGATGTTCAACATGTTCACGACAGCGCACGCGCTGATCATGATTTTCTTCATGGTCATGCCGGCGATGATCGGCGGTTTCGCCAACTGGATGGTGCCGATCATGATCGGCGCCCCCGACATGGCCTTCCCGCGTCTGAACAACATCTCCTTCTGGCTGATCGTTCCCGCTTTCGCGCTGCTGCTGCTGTCGATGTTCGTCGAAGGCCCGGCAGGCGCCTATGGCACGGGCGGCGGCTGGACGATGTATCCGCCGCTGGCGACAAGCGGCACGCCGGGACCGGCGGTCGACCTTGCGATCTTTGCGTTGCACATTGCCGGCGCCTCGTCGATCCTCGGTGCGATCAATTTCATCACCACGATCCTCAACATGCGCGCTCCCGGCATGACGCTGCACAAGATGCCGCTGTTTGCCTGGTCCGTGCTGATCACCGCCTTCCTGCTGCTGCTGTCGCTGCCGGTTCTGGCAGGCGGCATCACCATGCTGCTCACCGACCGCAACTTCGGCACCTCCTTCTTCTCTCCGGAAGGCGGCGGCGACCCGATCCTTTACCAGCACCTCTTCTGGTTCTTCGGTCACCCCGAGGTCTACATCCTCATCCTGCCGGGCTTCGGCATGGTCAGCCACATCATCTCGACCTTCTCGAAGAAGCCGATCTTCGGCTACCTCGGCATGGCCTACGCCATGGTCGCGATCGGCGCCGTCGGCTTCGTCGTCTGGGCCCACCACATGTATACGGTCGGCCTGTCGCTCGACGCGCAGCGCTACTTCGTCTTCGCGACGATGGTCATCGCCGTTCCGACGGGCGTGAAGATCTTCTCCTGGATCGCGACGATGTGGGGCGGCTCGATCTCGTTCCGCACGCCGATGCTCTGGGCGATCGGCTTCATCTTCCTGTTCACGGTTGGCGGCGTCACCGGCGTCCAGCTCGCCAATGCCGGTCTCGACCGCTCGCTGCATGACACCTATTACGTCGTGGCCCACTTCCACTACGTTCTGTCGCTCGGCGCCGTCTTTGCGATCTTCGCCGGCTGGTACTACTGGTTCCCGAAGATGACCGGCTACATGTACAATGAGTTGGTCGGCAAGCTGCATTTCTGGGTCATGTTCATCGGCGTCAACCTGGTGTTCTTCCCGCAGCATTTCCTCGGCCTCGCCGGCATGCCGCGCCGCTACATCGACTATCCGGATGCCTTTGCCGGCTGGAACTACGTTTCCTCGATCGGCTCCTACATCTCGGCCTTCGGTGTATTGATCTTCCTCTACGGCGTCTTCGAAGCCTTCGCCAGGAAGCGTGTCGCCGGCGACAATCCGTGGGGTGAGGGTGCAACGACGCTCGAATGGCAGCTGCCTTCGCCGCCGCCCTATCACCAGTGGGAACAGCTTCCGCGCATCAAGTAATTTGCGCGGACATCAGGACGCCGCATGCGATACGGCGTCCTGATGGTAAGACATTCAGGACGGAATGATGACGGTCATCGACAATCACGAGGTGCTTGCAAAGGACGGCGAATTGTCGGAAGCGAGTGCGCGCGATTATTTCGAATTGCTGAAGCCACGAGTGATGTCGCTCGTGGTCTTCACAGCCTTTGCCGGTCTCGTGCTGGCGCCGGGCCACATCCATCCGGTCCTCGGCCTGATCGCCATTCTCTGCATCGCCGTCGGCGCCGGCGCGTCCGGCGCGCTGAACATGTGGTATGACGCCGATATCGACGCCATCATGAGCCGCACGGCCAACCGTCCGATCCCGGCCGGCCGCATCGCACCCTCCGAGGCTCTGGCCTTCGGCCTGGTACTATCAGGCTTCTCGGTTGTCATTCTCGGCCTGGCGGTCAACTGGCTCTCGGCCGGCATCCTCGCCTTCACCATCTTCTTCTACGCCGTCGTCTACACCATGTGGCTGAAGCGTTCGACGCCGCAGAACATCGTCATCGGCGGTGCTGCCGGCGCCTTCCCGCCGATGATCGGCTGGGCTTGCGTGACCAACAGCGTGACGATCGAGAGCACCGTTCTCTTCCTCATCATTTTCCTGTGGACGCCGGCGCATTTCTGGGCGCTTGCCCTCTTCAAGATGCGCGATTACGAGGCCGTCGGCGTACCGATGCTGCCGAACGTCGCCGGCGAGCGGGTGACCAAGCATCAGATCGTCGCCTATGCGGTGCTGACCGCCGTCTGCGCGGTCTTGCCGTCCTTCCTCGGCTTTGCGAGCTTCGGTTATGGCCTCGTTGCTGCCGCCCTCGGCGCGATCTTCATATACTGTTCCATCGCCGTCTGGCGCATGCCCGACGGCGACCCGAAGATGATCCCGGCAAAGAAGCTCTTCGGCTTCTCGATCTTCTATCTCTTCGCCGTGTTCTCCGCCTTGATGATCGACCGGCTTGCCTCGGTGGTGGTCTCGCATGCGGGAGGTTGGTTCTGATGGAATTGGTCAAGCTTACCGAAGCGCAGCGCAAGTCGCGCCGCAACCGCAACGTCGCCCTCGGGCTGGTGCTTGCCGGCCTCGTCATCCTGTTCTACGCGATCACCATCGTGAAGATCGGCGGGGGAATGGCTGGATGAGCGACAAGGCCGGTACACCGAAGAAGCATGTGCGCAACAACGGCGCCGTCGTGATGATGTGCCTGAGCTTCGCCTTCGGCATGGGCGCGATGAGTTATGCCGCCGTGCCGCTCTATCGCATCTTTTGCCAGGTGACCGGCTATAACGGCACGACGCAGCGCGTCGACCAGGTGTCGAGCGTCGTGCTCGACCGCACGATGCGCGTCACCTTCGACGCCAATGTCGCGCCCGGCCTGCAATGGGAATTCAAGCCGGTCCAGCGCGAGGTCAATCCGAAGATCGGCGAAACGATCCAGGTCAATTTCACCGCCGAGAATCGTTCGAACGAGACCCAGCGCGGCCAGGCGGTTTTCAACGTCACCCCTGGTGAAGCGGGCGTCTATTTCAACAAGGTCCAATGTTTCTGCTTTACGGAAACGGACCTGAAGCCGGGCGAGAAGCTCGACATGCCGGTCGTGTTCTACATCGATCCTGAAATCGTCAAGGCCGTGGAATCCAAGGATATCCATACGGTTACGCTGTCATATACGTTCTACCCGAAAGAGGGTCCGAAGCCGGTGGCTTCGAATGAGGGTGGAGCGGAGAAGATTGAAAAGAAACTTTGATCAAGGCTCGTTTCCGGCTATGCCGGGAGCGGAGTGAAGGAAGACATCCGGGGATAGCTACATGGCTGATGCTCACCAGAAGAATCACGACTATCACATCATCGATCCGAGCCCGTGGCCGATTATCGCTTCGCTCGGCGCCTTCATCATGGCGATCGGCGGCGTCTGCTACATGCGCTACCTGAACGGCGGTTCGTTCAAGGTCGCCGGTGCGGAGCTCGCCAATCCCTGGCTCTTTTATATCGGCTTCGCGCTGGTTCTCTACGTGATGTACGGCTGGTGGGCCGATACGGTGAAGGAAGCCCATGAGGGCGCCCACACCCGCGTCGTCTCGCTTCATTTGCGCTACGGCATGATCATGTTCATCGCTTCGGAAGTGATGTTCTTCGTCGCCTGGTTCTGGGCCTATTTCGACGCCAGCCTGTTTCCGAACGAGGCGATCCAGGCCTCGCGTCTGGCCTATACCGGCGGCACCTGGCCGCCGAAGGGCATCGAGGTCCTCGACCCCTGGCACCTGCCGATCTACAACACCGTCATCCTGCTCCTGTCGGGCACGACGGTCACCTGGGCGCACCACGCCCTGCTGCACAACGACCGCAAGGGCCTGATCCAGGGCCTGACGCTGACGGTGCTGCTCGGCGTGTTGTTCTCCAGCGTCCAGGCCTATGAATATGCCCACGCGCCCTTCGCCTTCAAGAATTCGATCTACGGCGCGACCTTCTTCATGGCGACCGGCTTCCACGGTTTCCACGTCCTCGTCGGCACGATCTTCCTGGGTGTCTGCCTGATCCGCGCGCTGCGCGGCGACTTCACCCCGAAGCAGCATTTCGGCTTCGAGGCCGCCGCCTGGTACTGGCATTTCGTCGACGTCGTCTGGCTGTTCCTGTTCTTCTGCATCTACGTCTGGGGCGGCTGGGGCGCACCCGTCGCAGCCGGCTGACCGGAACGAAACTTGAGAAAAGGCGGGCCTGGTGCCCGCCTTTTTTGTTGGTGGGGTCCGCGACAGCCCGCAACTTTTCGGAGACGCGAGAGGGATGTGCCACCCGGGCGGTCGAGGAACGGAGAGGTTGCCGCATGTGTCCTCTTCTCCCCAGCGGGGGTCCGAAGGACGGGTTGAGACCGGTGGCTCAACCCAGGCAAAGGTGGCCCGAAGGGTCGGATGAGGGGGCCACACGGCACGCCCTCTCATCTAACTATCCCGCCATGCCGACGCGAGCGCGGTCGAATCCCGCATGAATGTTGTTGGAAAGACCGGCTTTGCCGGCCCCTCATCCGCCTTACGGGCACCTTCTCCCCGAGGGGAGAAGAGGGAATCGAGACGCTGCGGCATATCTCTTCGGCCCAGCTACGGTGCCAAAGGTCGGTGCCGGCAGCCGGATGAGGGCTGCCATCGGCAATCTCTTCGGCCGAGGTAAAGGCTCCGTGCCAGCTTTTTATCGCCTCAGCGCGCCCCGGCGATCCGTTCGAAGGCCGAAGGCTCGGGAATACCGAAATCCAACTGGTGGCGGATCGCTTCGGCGCATTCGAGCGGCGTCAGCACTGACGTATCGACCTCCATGTCGTAGATGCCGGGCCGATGAACCTCGTCCTGCCAGCGCTGTACCGGTTCGGGTACTGCTACGTCCTCCGTGGCGCTGAGATAAAGCGTCTCGCGCCCTTCCTGGACAATGTCGCGCCGCTGCATGATCGTCTCGATCGGACAGCGCACGCCGACGAACAGCACTGGAAAGTCTTCCAGTCGCCGGGCGCAATCGCCGAGGATGCCGAGCGGCTGCGAATAGCTGTCATGGTGGCCGAGATCGGCGACGACATTGAGCCCCAGGCTGGCATGGATGGCGATCGATTCGTAGAGTGCTGCATAAAAGAACGGCACCAGTTCCTCGAGATCCGGCCGCTCGCCGCCCGGCCGCAGTCCGATGCCCGGCAGGTAGCGCTTCGGTGTCATGGCATTGTAGCCGTCGACGCCGAGGTTGATCCACGGTCCCTCGAATTCGTCCTGGATTGCGCGCGCAATGCTTGATTTGCCGCTCCGCGGCGCGCCGTTTAAAATAACGATCTGTCCGGCATGGCTGTCATTGCTCATCAGTTTTCTTCTTCTGTTTGGCGCGAATCGCTCGGCAGAGACCGCGTAGGCATTTCCATTTGGGATGCGAATACTTTATGGGAGAGTTAAGGCAGCATGGAATTGTCACAAGGAACAGCATGAACGAGGACAGCGCCCACTTTCCGCCCGTCGATCCGGTGAAGACAGGCATCAAGGGCTGCTGCCCGCGCTGCGGCCAGGGCAAACTGTTCGACGGCCTGCTCGGCGTGAAGCCGCGCTGCGCCGCCTGCGGCCTCGATTATTCCTTTGCCGATTCCGGTGACGGCCCGGCCGTCTTCGTCATCCTCATCGTCGGCTTCATCGTCATCGGCATGGTGCTGTGGCTGCAAGTGAATTACGGGCCGCCGATCTGGGTGCATATCCTGCTCTTCGCTCCACTGACGATTATCCTGTCGTTGCTGACGCTGCGCTGGTTCAAGGGCATCCTGATCGCCATGCAATACCGTCATAATGCCCGCGAAGGACGCCTGAGTGACTGAAATGGTGCATGCAATGCCGCGCCGCCGGCTGCCGGTTTTCACCGGCATCCTGGTGCTGATCGCCCTTGCCATCCTGATTTCGCTCGGCACCTGGCAGGTGGAGCGCCTCCACTGGAAGGAAGGACTGATCGCCGATATCGCCGCGCGGCAGGCAGCAAGCCCCGTGCCGCTTGCCGACATCGAGGCGATAGCGGCTGCAGGCGGCGACATCGAATACCGCAAGGTCACCGCTACCGGCCGCTACATCAACAACAAGGAGCGGCACTTCTTCGCCACCTGGCGCGGCCAGACCGGCTTTTACGTCTATACCCCGCTGGAGCTTGCCGACGGGCGCATTCTCTTCGTCAATCGCGGCTTCGTTCCCTATGACAATAAGGAGCCGGAAACGCGCATGCAGGGCCAGCTGACGGGAGAGCAGATCGTCACCGGCCTGGCGCGCGAAAAGCTTCCAGCCAAACCCTCCTGGGTGGTGCCTGACAACGACGTCGCCAAGAACATCTTCTACTGGAAGGATCTCGACGTCATGGCCGAGAGCGTCGGGCTGGAGAAAGCGAGCGTCATTCCCTTTTTCGTCGATGCCGATTCCACCCCCCATCCGGCCGGCCTGCCGATCGGCGGCGTCACCCAGGTGGATCTGCCGAACGACCATCTGCAATATGCTTTCACCTGGTACGGGCTGGCCGCCGTGCTCGTCGTCGTGGTGGCGATCTCCTGGTTCCGCAAGGGTGCCAAGGAACCTCAGCAATAGTATCACTTCAATTCTCGACGATATTGGGCTAGAGGTCCCTAAATCTCTCAACCCGGAACTGACATGAATATTGCGGCGAAACCTCCTTTGACGATCAGGCTCTGCGGCCCGCGCGGCTTCTGCGCCGGCGTCGACCGCGCCATCCAGATCGTCGTGCTGGCGCTGAAATCCTATGGCGCGCCGGTCTATGTGCGCCACGAGATCGTCCACAATCGCTATGTCGTCGAGGGGCTGGAGGCCAAGGGCGCCGTCTTCGTCGAGGAGCTGGACGAGATCCCGGCCGAACATCGCGCCCAGCCGGTGGTTTTTTCCGCCCACGGCGTGCCGAAATCCGTGCCGGAGGATGCGGCAAGCCGCAACCTCTTCTATCTCGACGCCACCTGCCCGCTGGTCTCCAAGGTCCACAAGCAGGCGATGCGTCACAATCGCCTCGGCCGCCACGTCGTCCTCATCGGCCATGCCGGCCACCCCGAGGTGATCGGCACGATGGGTCAGCTGCCGGAGGGATCGGTTTCTCTGATCGAGACGATCGAGGACGCCGACGCCTATGTCCCCGTCGATCCCGATAATCTCGGCTATGTCACCCAGACGACGCTGTCGGTCGACGATACGGCCGGCGTCATCACCCGCCTGCACGAGCGCTTTCCGAACCTGACGGCGCCGGCAGCGGATTCGATCTGTTATGCGACGACCAACCGCCAGGAAGTGGTGAAACAGGCAGCGCCAGGCTGCGATCTCTTCATCATCGTCGGCGCCCCGAATTCGTCCAACTCCAAGCGCCTCGTCGAAGTAGCGCTCAGGGCAGGGGCGAAGAAATCGATCCTCGTGCAGCGCGCCGCCGAGCTCGACTGGGACGAGATCGGCGCGATTTCGACGCTCGGCCTTTCCGCCGGCGCCTCGGCCCCCGAGGTCATCGTCAACGAGATCATCGAGGCTTTCCGCGCCCGCTTCGACGCCCGCGTCGAACTGGCCGAAACGGTGCAGGAAACTGAAAACTTCCTCGTCAACCGCGAACTGCGCAGTATCGAGCTGACGGCAGCCGACATGGCCTTCGTCAACGGCTAGATCGGCCTTCGGCCTGGCGTCCACTCCGGCAAATCCAATATCAACAAGGCATGAAGCGCGAGACCTCACTTGGCAGTCTATACCGATATCGCCGAAGACGATCTGAAGTGGTTCCTGACGGAATATGACGCAGGCACGCTGCTTTCCTACAAGGGGATCGCCGAGGGCGTCGAAAACTCCAACTTCCTGCTTCATACCTCCAAGGACCCGCTGATCCTGACGCTCTATGAAAAGCGGGTGGAAAAGAGCGACCTGCCTTTCTTCCTCGGCCTGATGCAGCATCTCGCAGCTCGCGGCCTGTCCTGCCCGCTGCCGCTGCCGCGCCGCGACGGCGCGCTGCTCGGCTCGCTGTCCGGCCGTCCGGCGGCGCTGATCTCCTTCCTCGAAGGCATGTGGCTGAGAAAGCCGGAGGCGAAGCACTGCCGCGAAGTCGGCAGGGCGCTGGCCGAGATGCATGTGGCCGGTGATGATTTCCAGCTGAAGCGGGCGAATGCGCTGTCCATCGACGGCTGGCGGGGGCTCTGGGAAAAATCCGAGGCGCGCGCCGGCGAGGTCGAGCCCGGCCTGCAGACCGAGATCCGCAGCGAACTCGATTTCCTCTCCGCCGCCTGGCCGAAAGGCCTGCCGGCCGGCGTCATCCATGCCGACCTCTTCCCCGACAACGTCTTCTTCCTCGGCGACCAGCTCTCCGGCCTGATCGATTTCTATTTCGCCTGCAACGACCTGCTCGCCTATGACGTCTCGATCTGCCTGAATGCCTGGTGTTTCGAGAAGGACGGCGCCTATAACATCACCAAGGGCACGGCGATGCTTGCGGGTTACCAGAGCGTCCGGCCGTTGAGCGACGCCGAAATCGCAGCCCTGCCGGTGCTGTCGCGCGGGTCGGCGTTGCGTTTCTTCCTGACCCGGCTCTATGACTGGCTGACGACACCTGAGGGCGCCATGGTCACCAAGAAGGACCCGCTCGAATATCTCCGCAAACTGCGCTTCCACCGCCAGATCAAATCGCCCGCCGAATACGGATTGAGCCTATGAAACACGTCGATATTTTTACCGACGGCGCATGTTCTGGCAATCCCGGCCCCGGCGGCTGGGGCGCGGTGCTGCGTTATGGCGATGTCGAAAAAGAGCTTTTCGGCGGCGAGGCGGATACGACCAACAATCGCATGGAGCTGCTGGCGGCAATCTCGGCGCTCTCGGCCTTGAAAAGCCCTTGCGAGGTCGATCTCTATACCGACAGCGCCTATGTCAAGGACGGCATTTCCAAGTGGATTTTCGGCTGGAAGAAAAACGGCTGGAAGACATCAGACAAGAAGCCGGTGAAGAATGCCGAACTCTGGCAGGCGCTGGAGGCGGCCCGTGACCGCCACAAAGTGACGCTGCACTGGGTCAAGGGCCACGCCGGCCACCCGGAAAACGAACGCGCCGACGAACTCGCCCGCCGGGGCATGGAGCCCTTCAAGAAGGGCAAGGCGGTTTCGTTTTAAGTCAGTTCGGCTCCTCGGCTCCTGACGGATGAGAGAAGAATACGGCGTCGCCACACATCTCTTCTCCCCAGCGGGGAGAAGGTGCCGGCAGGGCGGTTGAGGGGGTGAGCGACGACAGGAGCGAATGCACTGAGCGGAAGCGAAGGGCAATGAAGGGTGTGCCGTGTGGCCCCCTCATCCGACCCTTCGGACCACCTTCTCCCCGCTGGGGAGAAGAGGGGCGAGCAGCGCGCCCGAAGCTCTTTCAAGCCGCCCGCTGCTGCGGCCCCGTCGCGACGCCCTGGATCAGCCGGTGCAGATATTCGAGCTTGGCGACGACAGGCGAGGACAGCACGAAGGGGTAGGAGTCGGGCTGGCCCATGCTGCGCTGGATGGCGTTGATCGCCAGGCTGAGTGGCACCCAGGCGCTGACCAGCTGTTCGGCGCTTCTTGCCCTGTAGGGGATGAAATCCACCTCGCCGGCGATTTCTTCATGGCCGCGCGGATCGATGGCGATGCCGAAGGCGCGCGCGGTTTCGAGCGTGTCGACGATATGGAGGTAATGCGCGAAGCATTCGGCAAAATCCTCCCAGGGGTGCGACGCCGCATAGGCGCTGATGAAATTGTCCTGCCATCCCAACGGCGCGCCGCCGGCATAATGGGTCTTGAGAGCTGCCGCATAATCCTGCCGTTCGTCGCCGAAGACGGCACGGAAATCGGCTAGGCCGCCGCGATCGCGCACCAGCTTGTTCCAGATGAAATGGCCGGCCTCGTGGCGGAAATGGCCAAGCAGGGTGCGATAGGGTTCGTTCATCGAGCTGCGCGCCTGTTCGCGCGTCGCATCATCGGCCTCAGCGGCGCGGATGGTAATCAGGCCTTCCTCGTGGCCGGTCATGGCAGGCACGACAAAGCCGTTGCTCTCTATCGAATCTTCGAGGAAATCGAAGACCAGGCCGCCTTGCGGATCTTGCGCCCGATCCGGATGCGGCAGCTTCCAGCGCAGCAGCGAATAAAACAGATGACGCTGCGCCTGGCTGATGCGCCGCCAGCGATCGATGCCGTCCTGGGTATCGGTGTTCGGAACCAGCCGGTTATGGCGGCAGGCAACGCAGAATTCGCTCTCGCCATCATCGTCCACCAGCCAGTTGCAGATGTCGAGGTTGGCATTGGCGCAGAAGCGGACGTCGCGATCGGGATTGGAAACGAGCTGCCAGAGCGTCTCGTCGCGCGGCTCCAGCGCATGCATCGCGAGATCGCCGGGCAGGAAGCCGAGACGATGGTTGCAGCGCACGCATCGACGGTTGTCGAAGTGGACGACCTGATCGCAATTGTCGCAGGCAAAAAGCTTCATTGGGTCAATCTCTGCAGAGCATGAGGGTGGCAGACTAAAAATGCCTGCCGCGCGAGGGGCGCAGCAGGCATGGTGATAAAGGATGAGCGTCTACTGAGCATTCCTTAAATCGGAATCACAGCGTCCTTTGCGCGTCTTGGTGCTGTCGCTCAGAGCCGATCGACGGCGCCCTTGAGCTTGTCCTTGACCTTGCCGGTTGCGACTTGTCCCTTGCCCTTGGCTTCCTGGACGGCGCCCTTGGCCTGCATGTCGCGATCGTCCATGGCCTTGCCGGCGGCCTGCTTGGTCTTGCCGGCAATTTCATTTGCCTTGCCGGAAATCTTGTCGCTGGTGCTACCCATCTTGTGATGTCTCCTTGGTCGGCATGG
Organism: Rhizobium leguminosarum; assembly: GCF_019798305.1. Taxonomy (GTDB): domain Bacteria; phylum Pseudomonadota; class Alphaproteobacteria; order Rhizobiales; family Rhizobiaceae; genus Rhizobium; species Rhizobium leguminosarum_U. The sequence goes on along the minus strand of NZ_JAAXDD010000019.1, from coordinate 2,621 downwards.
GCCTTTTGTCCATGCTTGCGGAGATGAAACGTCACGCGTGGCTATTCGTTCCCGCTGCCGTCAGGTCAGCGACCGTTAGGCCAGCCTCTCAAGCATGGCCGGCTTCGGCCGACAGCATGGCGGCGGTCACGCCCATGCCGGCGAGCGCCCGCTCGTATTTGTCGTCGAGGCTGCGGTCGAAGATCAATTCCTCGTTGGCCGGGCAGGTGAGCCAGCCATTGTTGACGACCTCGTTTTCGAGCTGGCCGGCCGACCAGGAGGAGTAGCCGAGCAGCATTGTCGCCCGTGTCGGTCCGGCGCCTTTGGAGATGGCGCGGACGATGTCGAGCGTCGCCGTCAGGCAGATGTCGTCGCTGACGGGGATCGAGGAGTCGCTGGCATAATCGTCCGAATGCAGCACGAAGCCGCGGCCGCTTTCCACCGGGCCGCCGGTCTGGATCGGGAAGTCGCGCGCCCGCTTCGGCAGCACGATCGAATCTTCCTGCTTGATCATGTCGAGATGCAGCAGCACATCGGTGAAGGTAAGGCTCTGTGGCCGGTTGATGACGAAGCCCATGGCGCCGGCATCCGAATGCGCGCAGATGTAGATGACGGTGCGCGCAAAATTGCGGTCTTCCATGCCCGGCATGGCGATGAGGAACTGGCCATCGAAGAAGCCACGTTCCCGTCTGTTCTTCAGCGTCGATAAGGACATCGTTCCTCCTGCTGCTAGACCGCACCAAGGCCTCGACAAGAGAAACATGGGCCAATGTCACACATCAATCAACTGAAAATGAAGATTTAAATCGCCGCGACTTCTGGCGGCCAAACAGCATTTTCGGTAAACCTTTGTTCCATGATGATTATTTCCTCAGGCCCGCGCGGGCTTTTAATCGCGGTTGTGTCGGTGGTCGCAGCCCTTGTGCCGTTTTATTCCGCCCATGCGGAAATGAGCGCCTGGGCGGACAACGAGGGCGGCCGCATGCGCCTGGTGGCGCTCGCGCCCGATGCCGGCGGCAAAATCCGCGCCGCCCTTCAGATCGAGCCGAAACCCGGCTGGATCACCTATTGGAAAGAGCCCGGCGGCAATGGCATTCCGCCGCAAATCACCATCGCGGCGGAGAGCGGCGTCAGCCTCGATGCCATCGCCTATCCCGTTCCGAAACATTTTTTCAAGGGCGGGATCGAGGATATCGCCTATGACGCACCGGTGACGCTGCCGCTGTCGCTGACGGGGGCCGGCAAAGGCCCGGTTGCGATCGACGCTTTCGCCTTCATCGGCATCTGCAAGGATATCTGCATTCCCTTCCAGGCGAATTTTCGGCTGAAGCTTGGCACCGCCATGCAGTCGCACCCGCAAGAGGAGGCGATCCTCCATGCGGCCGATGCGAGGCTGCCGAAGCCGCCATCTGAGGATTTCGACGTGACTGCGTATGCGATGTCGCCTGACAGGAAGACGCTGTCGCTTGATCTCGTCTTGCCGGGTGAGGGGAAGACCGCGCCCGATATCATCGTCACCGGTCCGAGCGGCTATGCCTTCACCAAGCAGATCGGCGGCAAACGCGACGGCAGGACCTTCAAGGTCGACATATCAATCGGCAAGCTGCCGAAGGATTATGACATAGCAGGCAAGCAATGGAGCGTGCTCGTCATTGACGGCGAAAGGGCGATGGAGACCGCACTTGCCTTTCAATGATGGGCTCCTATAGTCGCCTCCGATCCCTGCGGCGCCCGCCGCCGCCAAGCCGGAATTTCCAAAGCCAGAACCCAAAGCCCGGAACCCCCCGGAGCCGGAAACCGCTAAGGAGAGAACCAAGGAGAAGACCATGACCATCGCGATCGGCGACAAGCTTCCTGCCGCCACCTTCAAGGAAAAGACGGCTGACGGCCCCGTCGAAATCACCACCGATCAGCTCTTCGCCGGCAAGCGCATCGTGCTCTTTGCCGTGCCGGGCGCCTTCACGCCCACCTGCTCGCTGAACCACCTGCCGGGTTATCTCGAAAACCGCGACACCATCCTCGGCAAGGGCGTTGACGACATCGCCGTCGTCGCCGTCAACGACTGGCACGTGATGGGCGCCTGGGCGCAATCATCCGGCGGCATGGGCAAGATCCACTTCCTTGCCGATTGGGATGCCGGCTTCACCAAGGCCGTCGGCCTCGACGCCGACCTCTCCGCCGGCGGCCTCGGCCTTCGCTCCAAGCGCTATTCGATGCTGGTGGAAGACGGCGTGGTCAAAGCCCTCAACGTCGAGGAAAGCCCCGGCCAGGCAACCGTCTCGGGTGCTGCCGCGATGCTGGAACAGCTCTGAGCGTTAACGAAAGTCTGCCCCTCACCCTAACCCTCTCCCCGTAAAAACGGGGAGAGGGGACGTGCCCTGCGAGGGGTTGGTGGGGAACAGAGAGGTCGCGGCATATCCCTTCTCCCCGCAGGCGGGGAGCAACCATGTTTCAATTTTGCCGGTACTGTGGCGTCCATTCGGTCTTTCGGATGAGGATGGCGTTGGCGAGAATGATGAGTTTTCGGGCGACGGCTATGACGGCGCACAGGTGTTGCTTCCCGTTGCTGCGCAAGCGCGTATAGAAGGAGGCCAGATCCGGATTGTGCCGGGTTGCCGTGAAGGCGCACATGAACAGGCTCT
>NZ_JAAXDD010000018.1:0-158191 GCF_019798305.1 Rhizobium leguminosarum | reverse complement strand
AGAGCCTGTTCATGTGCGCCTTCACGGCAACCCGGCACAATCCGGATCTGGCCTCCTTCTATACGCGCTTGCGCAGCAACGGGAAGCAACACCTGTGCGCCGTCATAGCCGTCGCCCGAAAACTCATCATTCTCGCCAACGCCATCCTCATCCGAAAGACCGAATGGACGCCACAGTACCGGCAAAATTGAAACATGGTTGCTCCCCGCTGGGGAGAAGAGGGAGTCGTGACGTTGTGGCATTCTCCGGATAGCTGTGCTGCAAACCGCGCACTAGGCAGGCACAGCCTTCTCCGTCCAACCGCTGGTCCAAAGTTCCCGCAACCGGTCGCCGTCGCCCTTGAAGAAATCCTCAGCTGTCGCGCAGCGCTCCACCCGGTCGCTGCGGAAATTGCGAATCGCCTGGCGTAATTCGCACCAGGCGACGATATTGGCGGTCTGCGAATAATAGATCAGCGCGATCGGCCGGATCGTCCGCTCGCTGGCGCGGCCGAGCTCGTCACGGTAGCCGAGCATCAGCTTGCGTTCGTCGCGGATCGCGCGGCGCACGATTGCAAGATCGAAGCCTGCCGGCTGCGCGACCGAGCCCCAGGCGTAAAGCGCCTTGTTGTCCATCGCCTGGCGCAGTGGCGGCGGCACGGCGCCTGATATCTTACGGTTGACGCGGCGTGCCGCCTGTTTCAGTTCCTCGTCCGCAGTGCGTTCGAGCAGTGCCAGTGACAGCACGATCGCCTCCATCTCCTCGATCGAAAACATCAGCGGCGGCAGGTCGAAGCCCGGCCGCATGATGTAGCCGATGCCGCGCCCGCCTTCGATCGGCACCCGCATCGCCTGAAGGGCGGCGATGTCGCGATATATCGAGCGCACGGTCACTTCGAGCGTCTCGGCCATAACAGCCGCCGTCATCGGCTTTCTCGCCAGCCTGAGGATCTGAATGATCTCGAAAAGCCGTGAGGCCTTGCGCATTTTACCTCTCCCATCCCAACGCTCCTGACAATACACTGTCAGTTGGGTTTGCGTATAGAGCCGCCTATCGGATTGAAATCAATCAGGGTCTTTCCAAGCGACCCGCAGAACCCAAGGCGGTAACTGACATGAACTACCATGAAAACCTCTGGCTCTTCTTCACCCTTCTCTTCGGCATCATCATCGTGCCTGGCATGGACATGCTCTTCGTGCTCGCCAATTCGCTGACCGGCGGCGTCAAACGCGGGCTGGCGGCGACCGGCGGCATCATGGCCGGCGGCGCCGTGCATTCGGCCTATGGCGCCGCCGGCGTCGGCGTGCTCGTCACCATGCTGCCGCAGTTTTTCAACGTGCTGCTCTTTGCCGGCGTCGCCTACATGATCTGGATCGGCATCTCGCTGATCCGCAGTTCGATCACCGTCGAGGCGGTCGGGCCGGGAACGGCGCGCTCCGGCTGGCGCGCCTTCCGCCAGGGCGCTGTCACCTGTCTCGTCAATCCGAAGGCCTATATCTTCATGTTTGCCGTCTATCCGCAGTTCTTGAGGCCGGAATTTGGCCCGATCTGGATGCAGGGGCTGATCATGGGCGCCATGACCGTCGTCACCCAGTTCGCCATCTACGGTACGCTGGCGATGACAGCCGGCCGCAGCCGCGACCTGCTCGTCGCCAATCCCGACGTCACGGCCTTTGTCGGCCGTTTCGCCGGGCTGCTGCTGGTTGCGGTTTCCGCCTTCAGCCTCTGGCAGGGGTGGAAAAGCGCCTGAGCGCCACTGCATGTCGCCCGGAAGTGTGCAGCGGTTTCGGGATAACGACATGCATAAAAGCAGAGAACTGCCTATCACATTGTTTTTATGATGATCCGGCAAAACGTGACTGCCAGGACGCATGGATTTTGTCATGCTCCCGGTGCAGATTGGCGATCGGCCATCTTGGCCGAGGAAATGGGAGAGAAATATGAATTGGAAAGCAACAGCTGCGGCTGTAGCGATCGCCGGCATGGCCTTCGGTTCGGTGACCGCCGCCGACGGCACCCATGATTCGCGCATTGCGCTGATGAAGAAGATCGGCGGTTCGGCGGGCGCCATGGCCGCCATCGCCAAGGGCGAGAAACCCTATGACGCCGAGACGGTAAAGACGGCGCTGACGACGATCGCCGCAACGGCCAAGGTCTTCCCCGATCAGTTCAAACCGGGCACCGAGACCGGCGACAAAGAGGCGAGCCCGAAAATCTGGGAAAACATGGACGACTTCAAGGCCCGCGCCGCCAAGCTCTCCACTGACGCCGAAACTGCGCTCGCCCAGCTTCCGGCCGATCCTGCCGCCGTCGGCGCCACGATCAACACGCTTGGCGCCAATTGCGCGGGCTGTCACAAGGCCTATCGTATCAAAGATTGATAGGCCGTTTGATCTGGAACTTGATAGGTGATCCGCGCCGGCCTTGCCGCCGGCGCGGATCACCTTATTCTCCGCCCGTGCGGGCTGGCCGCAGAATCGTTCCGCACAGAAATTTCGCCGAAAGGGGAGGCGGGGCATGATCCGCAGGTTCATCCGGTTATTGCTTTGTCTGATCGGCGTCGCCGTCCTCGGCGGGGGCGCGATTTATCTCGTCACCGCGCCCGATCCGCTGCCGGAGAGCCATTGGGCGGGTCTCGGCGCGCCCGACGCGGCAAACGGCCAGATGGTGTTCTGGGCGGGCGGCTGCGTCAGTTGTCATGCCGCACCCGGTTCCGAAGGCGATGCCAAGCTGACACTTTCAGGCGGTCTGGCGCTGAAGAGCCCTTTCGGGACCTTCCATGTGCCGAACATCTCACCCGATGAAAAGTCCGGCATCGGCGGCTGGACGCTTGCCGAGTTCGGCAACGCGATGAAGCGCGGCGTCGGCCCGGGTGGTGAGCATCTCTACCCGTCCTTCCCCTATGGCTCTTATTCCCGCATGAGCGACAAGGATGTCAACGATCTCTTCGCCTTCTTGAAAACCCTGCCGAAAAGCACAAATGTCGCGCCACCGCATGAGCTGCCGTTCCCCTTCAACATCCGGCTGGCCCTCGGCGGCTGGAAACTCCTTTATTTCAGCGACCAGCCGCGCGTCGCTCTGGCAAAGAGCGACGATAAGATCAAGCGCGGGCAATATCTCGTCGAAGGCCCCGGTCATTGCGGCGAATGCCATACGCCGCGTGATGAGCTCGGCGGCTTCAAGGCCGATATGTGGCTTGCCGGCGCGCCCAATCCGGAAGGCAAGGGGCGCATACCCGATATCACCCCGGCCTCCAAGAGTATCGGCGGCTGGAGCGAGGCCGATATCGTGAGCTACCTCGAAACCGGCTTCACCCCCGATTTCGATTCCGTCGGCGGCTCGATGGTTGATGTGCAACGGAACATCGCCCGCCTGCCTGCCTCCGACCGCGAGGCGATCGCCGCCTATCTGAAGGCCGTGCCCAGCCGTTAGCGATGGAAGCAACGATGCCAATCGCGCGAGGGTTCCGGCACGGTAACTTGGTTGTTTGGCACCTTCGCAAGGTCCCACGCCTGTTTATAGGGAGGTGGGACCTGGCATCAGATCATATGGGTGGCGCCAGCCGGGCATGTTGCTGATACGATCTTTCCAGGCTGCGATTGCCGGAAAGGCGCTGTGATCGATCCCGGTTTCCTCCGGCATGAAGACGTAGCCCGCCAGAGAGAGGTCTGCGATCGTCACCCGGTCGCCAACCATGAACGCCCGATCGGCGAGGTGTTCGTCAACAATGGCATAGGCAGCTTTGGCCCTTAGTCTCAAAAACTCGACGACGGGCGTCTCGCCGCTCTTCTGCAGGCCATACATGAACCGCAGCGTCGCGTAATAGCTCGTGAATTTGTGATTGTCGAAAAAGATCCAGCGCATGACGTCGCGACGTTCTTCGGCCGTCTGCGCCCCAAAATGGCCTGTCACCTCTGACAGATAGTCCAGGATAATCCCCGATTGGCTGATCTTGGTTTGCCCATGTTCGAGCACAGGCGCCTCGCCCTGTTCGTTGATGGTTTTTCGCCATTCTTCAGTACGCGTTTCGCCGCCCAGATAATCAACGAAAATGCTTTCCCACTTGATGCCGGCAAGCGCAAAGAAGAGTGCAATCTTGTAACAGTTCCCGGAGAGAGCGAAGCAATGAAGTTTGAAATCAGGCATGAAAGCTCCTAACAAAAATAAAGACTTAAAGCGCCGATCAAGCGAATCTGAAAGATTGCGACGCGCTTTAGGCGATCGACTGCATGTAGCGCATGCCGGTCACCGGACGCGGGGTGAAATCCAGCTGCTCGTAGAAGCGGTGTGCCAGCACGTTTCCGGTCGCGGCGCTGACGGAGAGGTAGCCGCAGCCGGCATTGCGGGCGGTCTCGCGCGCCCGGTCGACCAGCAGCTGGCCGGTGCCGTGGCCGCGATGGCCGTCACGCACGAAGAGATGGTGCAGGTCCATGCCGCGCTTGCCTTCTTGCGCCCTGTAAAGCGGCACGAGAATGGCGTAGCCGATCAGCCCTTCGTCGGTCTCGGCGACGAGCGCATTGATCCAGGGCAAAGGCCCGAAGAGGTCGCGCTCCAACTGCTCTGCCGTTGTCGCAGCCGCATCGCCGTGATGGGCGGCAAGCAGGGCGATCATCTCGCCGAGTTCGGGCAGGTCGCGCGGCTTGGCTGCGCGGATGGTCACCACCGATGGGCGCATCAGTGAAATTTCGCTGTCTTCGATTTCGGTCATGGTCTTCGCGTCCTTTGATAGTCTGCCGTCAGGACGCTGCCGATACAACAAAGCCGCCTGACGGCGGCTTGTTGACAATATGATCTTGTCCGGCCGCCCTTTACAGGTACAGCCAAAAATACGAGCGGCTCTGGTGCGCGTTCTTGATCATGGATGATAGATCGTCGGAAATGCAGCCATTGTCAATGGTGGATTCAAGCCCATCACAGGCATTGAGCTCCGGCTTCACACTTAATACTATACCCCCCTATGCTATAGGCAGGCCCATCATGTCCCACACCACCCTGCAGAAAAAGAAGCTCGTCGCCCGCATCAGCCGCCTGAAGGGGCAGATGGAGGCGGTCGAGCGCGCGCTCGAGGCCGAGCGCCCCTGTGGCGAGATCCTGCAACTGCTCGCCTCCGTCCGCGGCGCGCTGACCGGGCTGACCGGCGAGGTGCTTGACGATCACCTGCGTGAGCATGTGCTGAATGCCGCCGACGATGCGGCGAGGGCGGAGGCGGTCGAGGAAATATCGGAAGTGTTGAGAACCTATATGCGCTAGAGCAATTCCAGGAAAAGTGTGAAGCGGTTTTCCTAGGCAAAGCGCGAAGCGATTTTGCCGAGAATTGCGTAAAAACAAAAGCTTATAGCGGTGGCGAAGGAGCCTGCAATGAGTGCCGGAATCGAGAAGGCTGGAATTGATGCCCTGGAACATGATCATGTCTTCCTCGGCGCCGATCATAGGCGCAACGAGCGGCGCATCTGGCTGGTGATCGCGCTGACGGCGGTGATGATGGTGGCGGAAATCGCCGCCGGCACCCTCTACGGCTCCATGGCCCTGGTCGCCGATGGCTGGCACATGTCGACCCATGCCAGCGCTCTGCTGATTTCGGCGCTCGCCTATCTCTTCGCCCGCCGGCAGGCGCGCAATCCACGTTTCACCTTCGGCACCGGCAAGCTCGGCGATCTCGCCGGCTTCGCCAGCGCCATCATCCTTGCCCTGATCGCCCTGCTGATGGCCTGGGAAAGCCTGCTGCGCCTTTCCAATCCCGTGCCGATCGGTTTTGCCCAGGCGATCGCCGTCGCGGTCATCGGCCTTGCCGTCAATCTGGCCAGCGCCTGGCTGCTGGCCGGTGGCGGCCATGTCGCGCATGGCGATCATGCGCACCATCACCGTGGCCATCACGGGCATGGCCACCACGCGCATCACAGTCATGGCGACCATGCCCATCACGGCCACGGCGACCATGCCCAGCACGCAAAGACCGGCGACAACAATATCCGCGCTGCTTATCTGCACGTCATCGCCGATGCCCTGACCTCGGTGCTCGCCATCGCGGCGCTGACGCTCGGCAGTCTATACGGCTGGCTCTGGCTCGATCCCCTGATGGGCATCGTCGGCGGGTTGGTGATCGCCAATTGGTCCTGGAGCCTGATGAAATCGTCGGGCGGCGTCCTGCTCGATGTCATTTCCGAAGGTGAGACGCTGCCGGCTGAAATCCGCGGAGCCATCGAAACGGAGGACGACCGGATTACCGATCTGCATGTCTGGCAGGTCGGCCCTGGCCATCATGCCGCAATCGTCGCCGTCCTCACCTCGCAGCCGCGCGATCCGGCTTTCTACAAGGGCAGGCTCTCGGCGCTGGAGGAATTGTCGCATGTGACGGTCGAGGTCACCCGCGCCGCATGAGCGGGGCGGGCCGAGACGCTCGGCGGACGACAAGATCGCTCGACGGACGATTAACATCGCTCGACGGACGATCAACATCGCCGTCGGGACGACAAGTCGCCGCAATCGCTGCTTAGCTCTGTCCTCTTGATTCGCCGGAGGATTTCATGGATCTCAGTCTGACCCGCCGCATGCTGATAGGCTCGGCATTGTGCCTGCCCGCGATGGGCTTGTCCGCGCTGACGCTTCCCGCCAATGCCAAGGAGGGGGCCGAGGAGAGTGCAGGCGAGGGCGACGACAACATCGACCGCCGCCTTGCTGCGCTGGAAAAACGCACCGGCGGCCGCCTCGGCGTCTCTGTGCTCGACACCCAGACGAGCATCTCTTTCGGCTATCGCGGCAGCGAGGCCTTTCCGATGTGCAGTACCTTCAAGGCGCTGGCCGCAGCTTTCGTGCTTGCCCGTGCCGACAAGGGTGAGGAGAACCTCGACCGGCGGGTGAGCTACGGCAAGGACAAGCTCGTGGACTATTCGCCAATCAGCGAAAAACATGCTGGAACCGATGGCATGACCCTTGCCGAACTCTGCGAGGCGGCGGTGACCGTCAGCGACAACACCGCCGGCAACCTGCTGCTCGAAAGTTTCGGCGGTCCGGCGGGGCTGACCAATTGGCTGCGCTCGATCGGTGACGGCACGACGCGTCTCGACCGCACCGAGCCGACGTTGAACGAGGGCAGAAGGGGTGATCCGCGCGACACGACGACCCCGGATGCGATGCTCGACACGCTCGGCAACCTGACCCTCGGCTCGGTCCTCACCGAGGCCTCCTCGGACAGGCTGATCGCCTGGCTGGTGGCGAGCACGACAGGCAAGGAGCGGCTCAGGGCCGGCCTGCCGGCGGATTGGAAGGTCGGCGACAAGACCGGCACCGGCCCGAATGGATCACTCGGCGATATCGCGGTGATCTGGCCGCCGGATCGCGGCCCGATCGTCGCCGCCGTCTATATCAGCGAGACGACCGTGCCGGTAAAGGAGCTCAACCCGCTCTTTGCCGACGTCGGCCGCATGATCGTCGAGATGGTGTGAAACGGGAAAATGCGGCGGAGGAGGCTCTCCCGCCGCATGCCGTCGATCTTTCGGTGGCTCAGGCGGCGGTGATATCGTCTGCCGTCTCGGTGCCGTCATCTTCGATCCCGGCCATCTCGCGCTTGATCTGGTCGGCGATTTCCTTCTCGATCGCGGCGCGCTGGTCGGCCGGCATGGCGGCCAGATCGGCTTCGGACAGATCGTGCTGCTCGAGATAGCGGGCCCGGATATATTCCGCCGGCGTCATGTTTCCCCATTTGGAGAATTCGTCGACCAAGGAATTATGCACCGCCCTTGCCGCCACTTCTTCGTCGGAAGGCGGGCTAATATATGGACCTTCAGCGCTTTGAAGGGCCCAGATGGTATTAGCGATCGACGGCGGCGTACTGCTTGGTTCGAGACCGGGCGCGGCATTGGAGGCCGTTTTGGTGAAATCGGCCGTCTGCTGATTTTTGGATTTGGCCGGCTGATCGAAAAGGCCGCCGATGCCGTAATAGTTGCGAATATTACTGGAAATTTCCATAAAAACTCTCCCCGAAAAACGGGGAGAGAATGAAGCGGCAAACCTGCGCAGAGCTTGCGGGAAGCTTCGCGTCACGGCAACGTATAGGCGATCACGTAATCGCCGGGCTTGGTGCCGACCGAGCCGTGGCCGCCGGCGACCATGACGACATATTGTTTGCTGTCATCAGTCGTATAGGTCATCGGCGTCGCCTGGCCACCGGCGGGAAGCCGCGCCTGCCAGAGCTCTTGGCCATTCGTCACGTCATAGGCGCGCAGGTAGTTGTCGACCGCGGCCCCCAGGAAGGCCACGCCGCCCTTGGTGAGCATCGGCCCGCCGATGCCGGGCACGCCCACCTTGAAGGGCAGGGGCAATGGCGTCATGTCGCGCACGGTGCCGTTCTTGTGCATATAGGCGATCTTGCCGGTGCGCAGGTCGACGCCGGCGACATAGCCCCATGGCGGCGCCTGGCAGGGGATTTGGAGCAGCCCGAGGAAGGGACCCATGAAGACGCCGTAGGGCGCGCCGTCATTGCGGTTGAGCCCCTGTTCGCTGCCCTTCTCGTCCTGGCCTCTCGGCGGAATATCGGCGGCCGGTACCAGACGCGAGGTGAAGGCGAGATAGGTCGGCATGCCGAACATAATCTGCCGCTCCGGATCCACCGCCACCGAGCCCCAGTTGAAGGTGCCGAAATTACCGGGATAGACGATCGTGCCTTTAAGCGAAGGCGGCGTATAGCGGCCCTCATAGTGGTAGCGGTGGAAGTCGATGCGGCAGGCCATCTGATCGAACAGCGACACGCCCCACATGTCCTTTTCCTGAAGCGGCTCGGGCGAGAAGGTGAGGTCCGAGATCGGCTGCGTCGGCGAGCTATGATCGCCCGAGACCGTTCCATCAGGCGCAGGGATTTCCTTGACCGGGATGATCGGCTCGCCGCTGCGCCGGTCGAGCACATAGATATCGCCCTGCTTGGTCGGGCCGACCAAGGCCGGAACCACGGTGCCGTCCTGCTTCGTCAGGTCGATCAGCGCCGGCTGGGCCGGCACGTCCATGTCCCAGAGATCGTGATGCACCGTCTGGCGCACCCAACGCAGCTGGCCGGTGGCAATATCGAGCGCGACGATTGAAGACGAGAATTTCTCGACATTGTCGCTGCGGCCGATGCCGATCTGGTCGGGCACCTGGTTGCCAAGCGGGATGTAGACCATGCCGAGCGCCTCGTCGACGCTGAAGACCGACCAGCTGTTCGGCGAGTTGGTCGTATAGGTCTGGCCTTCAGTGATCGGCGTCGTCACATCGGGATTGCCGGAATCCCAGTTCCAGACCAGGGCGCCGGTGTTGATGTCGAAGGCGCGGATGACGCCGGATTGTTCCTCGGTCGAATAATTGTCGTTCACCGCCCCGCCGACGATGATCTTGCCCGCCACCGCGACCGGCGGCGAGGTGGAATAATAATAGCCGGCCGGGTTGTAGCGCATGCCGGTTTCCAAATGCAGCACGCCCTGGTTGGCAAAGCTGGTGCAGACCTTCCCGTCCGCCGCATCGAGCGCGATCAGCCGGGCGTCGGAGGTCGGCAGGTAGACGCGCTCGGCGCAGGGCTGGCCGGCGGCAACGGCAGGATCGGCATAATAGGTGACGCCGCGGCAGGTCTGATGCTGCCGGTCGGGGTTCATGCCGGAGTTGGCGTCATATTTCCATTTCTCCTTGCCGGTTTTGGCGTCGAGCGCGATCGCCCAATTGTGCGGCGTGCAGAGATAGAGCGTGTCCTTCACCTTGAGCGGCGTCACCTGATAGGTCGTCTCGCCGACATCGTCCGGCCGCTTGACGTCGCCGGTCTGGTATCGCCACGCTTCCTTGAGGGTGGAGACGTTCTCGGCGGTGATCTGGTCGAGCGGCGAGTAGCGCTGGCCGAAGGCCGTGCGGCCGTATTGATGCCATTCGCCATCCGGCACGCTGCCGCCGAAGGCGGGATTGGCGGCAACCGTATCCCTAGGTAGCTCGCCGGCAAGATCATGCGGGTCAGTCGTCATCGAATAAAGGGCGACGAGGATGGCGAGAACGACGGGCACGGCGAGCGGCCATGGGTTCGCGGCATAGGTGATGCCCGTCGGGCTGTGCAGGCCGAGCGGCCGGCGGATCCATGGCGTCAGCAGCCAGAGCCCGAGCAGGATGATCATGCCGCCGCGCGGACCCAACTGCCACCAGTCGAAGCCAACCTCCCAGATCGCCCAGGCGAGTGCTGCAACGACGAGCACCGCATAGACCCAGAGCGCCACCGCCTTGCGCATCAGCAGCAGCCCGGCGGTGATCAGGAACATCAGCCCGGCGAACAAATAGAAGACGCTGCCGCCGAGCGTGACGAGCCAGAGCCCGCCGCCGCCAAGAGTGAGCCCGATGATGATGAAGAGGATCGAGGTGCCGATGATAGCCATGGCGGTTCCTACTCACTGCTGGGATTGATCAAGCGCGTGCGGGGATGGCTGTCCGGGGGGCGGAGGTTCGTCTTGGCCGATGCCGGTGAAAAGCAGGAGAATGACGATCAGGACGATCACTGCGCCAGCGGTGATCAGAATGTTATTTTTCTTCATCGGCGGATCCCTCGCAAGAGCGTTCTCAACCACCGGTGCAGCAAATAGTTCACATGCGGGAAATTTCAACGCGGTAATGACGGCTCCCGCATCGATCTCGGCTCGATTTGGATATCGATCCGGCAGCGGACGGATGGCGCTTTAGTGCCGGCATAGCGCCTGTCAGGTTCCGCAGAAGGTCGCAAGCACCCGCTCGCTAGGCTTCGGCGGTTCCCGATAGGCGGCAAAGCCTGGCTGGTCCTCATAGGGTTTTGAAAGCACGGTCAGCAGCGCCTCGAACAGCGAGAAATCGCCGTCCTCGACGGCAGCCTTGATCGCCTGTTCGACCCGGTGATTGCGCGGAATGAAGGCCGGATTGACGCTGCGCATGGCAATGGCGCGCTCGGTGACCGTCGGCGGATCGCGTGACAGTCTCTCGCACCACTGCTTGAGCCACGCGCCGCAGGCATCCGGCTCGCGGAAACTCGCCGCAAATTCAGGCTCTGCGGCGTCATCGCCAGCAAGATCCGACAGACGCCGGAAGGTCAGGGTAAAATCGGCGCCCTGCGCCTGCATTAGTGACAGCAGCGCCTGCACCAGGTCGAGATCGCCGTCCTCTTCGCCGGCAAGGCCGATCTTATCCCGCATGCCGGCCAGCCAATGCGCCTGGAAGCGTTCGCCGTAACTCTTGATCACGATATTCGCCTTGTCGACCGCGCCGTCGGGCTCGACGTCGATCAGCGGCAGCAGCGTTTCGCCGAGCCTTGCGAGGTTCCATTGGCCGATGGCGGGCTGGTTGGCATAGGCGTAACGCCCATGCTGGTCGATCGACGAAAAGACGCTCGCCGGGTCATAGGCATCCATGAAGGCGCAGGGGCCGAAATCGATCGTCTCGCCGGAGACGGTCATATTATCGGTGTTCATCACGCCATGGATAAAGCCGACATGCAGCCAGCGGGCAATCAGCGCCGCCTGGCGCTCGCAGACCGCTTCGAACAACGCGAGATAGGGGTTCTCGGCCTCTTTCAGCGCGGGATAGTGCCGGTCGATCACATAATCGGCCAGAGCCCGCACGCCGTCGGTGTCGCCCCTGGCCGCGAAGTACTGGAAGGTGCCGACGCGGATATGGCTGGCCGCGACGCGGGTGAAGACCGCGCCGGGCAGCACCTCTTCGCGATAGACCGGCTCGCCTGTCGTCACCGCCGCCAGCGCCCGCGTGGCCGGAATGCCGAGCGCAAACATCGCCTCGCTGATGATATATTCGCGCAAGACTGGCCCGACTGCCGCCCGCCCATCGCCGCGGCGCGAAAACGGCGTTGGTCCGGCGCCCTTCAGCTGGATGTCGTAGCGCTTGCCGCTGCGATCGACCACTTCGCCGAGAAGGATCGCCCGCCCGTCACCGAGCTGCGGCGAGAAGCCGCCGAACTGGTGCCCGGCATAGGCCATCGCCAGCGGTTCGGCCCCTTCGGGAAGAAGATTGCCGGAAAAGATTGCCGCGCCATCGCGGCGCAAGGCCTCGACGTCGAGCCCAAGCTCGGCGGCAAGCGGCTCGTTCAGCTTGATCAGCCAAGGCTCCGCCACCGCGGTCGGCGCTTGCGCCGCAAAGAAGCGCTGGGGCAAACCGACATAGCTGTTGTCGAACGGAAAGGCCGCGCCGGGCCGGTTTTTCTGCAGGGCGGAGGTCATGGTTCATAGGTAGGGCCGGGGTGCCTGCGGCGCAAGCCGGACCTTCACGAAGATCGAGCCGATGCAAGGAATCGTGACCTGCCTTTACCTCTCGTCAAAGCAGCTTTGCCATAAACGACATAGCGCCGCCATGATCGCGGGCGTATAGCAAATCGTCTCTCCTTGGCTTTGCGCCATGTCATCCCCCGCGGCCTTGCTGCCTTGTGTGCTCCGCCGCGCCACCGCGAGTGATCCCGGACGATGTCGGATCAGATTTACCAGGCGCCTATGGTTCGGCGCGCCACGCCCAATTTCCGGGTGATCGCGATGATTGTCGCGAGTGCGATGCTGATGGAAAACATCGATGCGACCGTGCTCGCGACCGCGCTGCCCACCATGGCGCACGATTTCGGCGTCGGCGCCCCGGCGATGTCGATCGCCCTGACCTCCTATCTCCTGAGCCTTGCGATCTTCATTCCGGCAAGCGGCCGGATGGCCGACAGTTTCGGCTCCCGCACCGTTTTCCGCTCGGCGATCGCGGTCTTCGTCGTCGGCTCCATCCTCTGCGCGCTGGCACCGACGCTGTCCTTCCTGGTGCTGGCGCGGCTGCTTCAGGGCATCGGCGGCGCGATGATGATGCCGGTCGGGCGCCTGGTGCTGATGCGCAGCGTCGACCGCAAGGATATGGTCAGCGCCATGTCCTGGCTGCTCGTGCCGGCGCTAATCGGCCCGATCGTCGGCCCGCCGCTCGGCGGCTTCATCGTCACCTATCTCGACTGGCGCTGGATCTTTTATATCAACGTGCCGATCGGCATCATCGGCATGATCCTCGTCTCGATCTACATCGACGAGGTCAAAGGCAAGGCGAACGGTCGCTTCGATACCATCGGCTTCGTCCTCTCGGGCATCTCGCTCGGTTCGCTGCTCTTCGGCTTCGAAATGTCGAGCCATGAAGGCGAGGGCGCCTTCTCGATCTTTCTGATCGCCGTCGGCCTGCTCTTCGGCATTGCCTATCTCAGACATGCCCGCAAGCACCCGTCGCCGATCATGGATTTTTCGCTGATGAAGGTGCCGAGCTTCGGCACATCTGTTATCGCTGGTTCGCTGACCCGCATCACCCAGGGCGCGCAGCCCTTCCTGCTGCCACTGCTCTTCCAGATCGGCTTCGGCCTGTCTGCCGCCGCGGCCGGCCAGGTCATCATCGCGACCGCGCTTGGCGCTCTCGCCATGAAGCCGATGGCGAAGTTTGTCTTCCGCCGGCTGGGCTTCCGCAGAAGCCTCGTCCTCAACGGCATCCTCGGGACGATCGGTTATGGCCTCTGTGCCGCCTTCCGGCCGGACTGGCCGATGCCGCTGGTCTTTATCGTCCTGGTGCTCAGCGCCTTCTTCCTGTCGTTCCAGTTCACGGCCTATAACACCATTGCCTATGACGAGATCAGCAAGGAGCGGATGAGCTCGGCTACCAGCTTCTACACCACCTTCCAGCAGCTGATGCTGTCGCTCGGCATCTGCATCGGCGCCTTGGCGCTGCACGGTTCCATGGCCTTGTCAGGCACTGAGACGCCGGCCCTTGGCGATTTTTCGGCGGCCTTCGTCGTCGTCACCATCATCTCGATCACCGCCACCTTCTGGAACCTGCGCTTCTCGCCGACCGCCGGCGAGGAGATCAGCGGCTACAAGGCCAAATAGACGAAAGGCGCCGTCGCCAAAGGCTGACGCCGCCTTTCCCGGGCAGCCCGGAGAGATGCTGGCGACCTGATGGATACGGCCACAGATGCGCAGCGGTCCTGCGACGACGATATGCATGAAAACAAGGAGATGAAGCACGTCGCTTGAATCAAATTCTATGCGACGCCAAGGTCCCCACCACTGGCCCTCAGTCCCCGTCCTCCATCGCCGCCGCCATATCCGCGAGCTTGCGCACGGTGTTGAGGTTGCGCGACGTTCCTGGCTTCAGCGCCGGCAGCTTCAGCTTCGAGCGGCCGGAACCATTGGGGTAATGCACATAGATTTCCCGGCCGGCGAGCTTGGCCTCCTCGCCATCGGGCGCCACCATCTTTTCCAGCGCATCGCCGGGCGGCTTTTCGGGGAGAAAGTAGACGAGCAGGAAATTCGGCTTGGCCTTGGGAAAGGGGGCATCGGCGACGATGCCGTCGAGCTCTCTGCGGCTGCGCACCATCACGCCCGGCCGCTTGCCCATCGTCTTGCCGAGCGCTTCGTCGAGCCGCTCCTCCACCGTCTTCTCCGCGTCATCCGAGCGGAAAAGCACATTGCCGCTCTGGATGTAGGTCTTGACGTCGGAAAAGCCGAGGCCTTCGCAGATCGCCTTCAGCTCGGCCATCGGCAAAGAGCCGGTGCCGCCGACGTTTACCGCGCGGAGTAGGGCGATATAGATGGGCATTTCTTTCTCCCTTGACCTTGTGCGGTGCCAGCCCCCCTCTGCCCTGCCGGGCATCTCCCCCACAGGTGGGGAGATTGGCTGGGCGCATCGGCTTCCCCAAACAATCAGCTTCCAGCACGGCGAAACGGTAGAGAGGCAGGAAGTTCAAGCCACTTGTGATCTCCCCACCTGTGGGGGAGATGCCCGGCAGGGCAGAGGGGGGTGCCACACGGCATGCCCCAACGCTTCACATCTTCCCAGCCACCTTGATCGCAAACGCATATTCAAACGCGATCTCTTCCAGCCGCTGGAAGCGGCCGGAGGCGCCGCCATGGCCGGCGTCCATGTTGGTCTTGAGCAGGATCGGCGCATTGCCCGTCGTCTTGTCGCGCAGCTTCGCCACCCATTTGGCCGGCTCCCAATAGGTGACGCGTGGGTCGGTCAGGCCGCCGAGCGCCAGGATCGGCGGGTAGGCTTTGGCGTCGACATTATCAAAGGGCGAGTAGGACGCGATCTGCTCGTATTCTTCCTTGCTGTCGATCGGGTTGCCCCATTCCGGCCATTCCGGCGGGGTGAGCGGCAAAGTGTCGTCGAGCATGGTGTTGAGCACGTCGACGAAGGGAACGGCGGCAATAAGGCCGGCGAACTTCTCCGGCGCCATGTTGGCAACCGCACCCATCAGCATGCCGCCGGCCGATCCGCCTTCGGCGATGATTTTCGCGTAAGAGGTGAACCTCTGTTGACTCAGATAATCGGCCGCTGCGACGAAGTCCTTGAAGGTATTCGTCTTCTTGTCCATCTTGCCGTCTTCGTACCAGGAAAATCCCTTGTCCTTGCCGCCGCGGATATGGGCAATCGCATAGACGAAGCCGCGATCGGCGAGCGATAGGCAGTTGGTGTTGAAGCCGGCTGGAATGGTGATGCCGTAGGCGCCGTAGCCATAGAGCAAGCAGGGGGCGCTGCCGTCGAGTGGGGTATCCCTGCGATAGAGCAGGGTGACCGGCACCTTCTCGCCATCCCATGCAGGGGCGAAGACGCGGCGGGTGACGTAGTCGTCGGGATTGTGGCCGGACGGCACCTCCTGCGTCTTCAGCAGCGTGCGCTCGCGCGTCACCATGTTGTAGTCATAGAGCTGCGACGGCGTCGTCATCGACGAATAGGAGAAGCGGATCGTATCCGTATCATATTCTGCCGCACCCTGCAGTCCCAGCGAATAGGCTTCCTCGGCAAAGGCGATCGCATGCTCCTCGCCGGTCGCCCGATCGCGGATCATGATCTGCGGCAGCCCGTCCTTGCGCTCCAGCCACAGAAGATGGCGGGCATAGGCCATGTGGCTGATAACAAGCGTGCCGGGCTTATGCGGCACGACCTCGCGCCAGTTTTCCTTGCCGGGCTTATCAACCGGCGCTTCCATGATCTTGAAATCCTTGGCGTCGCCGTCATTGGTCAGGATGTAGAAGACGTCGCCGCCCTCGGTCAGCGAATATTCGATGCCCTCTTCGCGCGTCGCCACCAGCTTCGGCTCGGCTGTGAGGTCTTTGGTCGACAGCAGCCGGTATTCGCTGGTCTCGTGGTCGTGAATGTCGATATAGATGAAATCGTCGAGCAGCGAGCCGCCGACGCCCATGAAGAAGCCGGCATCCGCTTCCTCATAGACCAGCCGGTCTTCCGACTGCGGCTGGCCGAGAATATGGTGGAACACCTTCGACGGCCGGTGGTTCTCGTCGAGCGCCGAATAGAAGAAGCTCTTGCCATCGGGCGCCCAGACGCCGCCGCCGCCGGTATTCTCGATCCGGTCGGCGAGATCCTGCCCGGTCTGGAGGTCGCGTACCTGAAGCGTGAAGAACTCCGAGCCCTTGTCGTCGTAACCCCAGATGCCGCGGCTGTGGTCGCTGGTGTGATCGAGACCGGCGAGGCGGAAATAGGCCTTGCCGGCGGCCTCCTTGTCGCCATCGAGCAGCACGGTGCGGATCGTTTCGTCGGCGACATTGCCGTCGCGTGGGATGCGGAAATAACGCGGCTGTTCGCCGCCGGTGACATAGAAGGTGCCGTAGGCATGGGCGCCGTCCTTCATCGGCACCGAGCTATCGTCTTCCTTGATGCGGCCGCGCATCTCGGCAAACAGCACCTTCTGCAGCGGCTTGGTGTCCTCCATCGCCGCGTTCATATAGGTGTTTTCGGCTTCGAGATGGCGGCGGATCTCAGGGTCGAGGATCGACGGATCCTTGAACATCGCCTGCCAGTTGTCGGCGCGCAGCCAGGCATAGTCGTCCGTGCGGGTGATGCCGTGGCGCGTATCGGAGACGGGCTTCTTCGGTGCTGCAGGCGGTGTCGGCAGGCTCTTGAAAACGGACAAGGAATGGCTCCGGTGGGAATGTCAGGTTGGCAAAAGATAGAGGCGCGCCGCCGCCGGATCAAGCGGCAAGGGCACAGATGACCTTCCACAGACAAGGAGGACGCCCAGCCCACCTTGCCTTGATGTCACCACAATATTTAACAAAGTCCGCTATCTCAGTGAATTTGCACGTGCCAAGCTCCCGGCAAGCTGTCGGCGGTAGGGTAGAAATTGCAGAACAGTAAGGGATTCTCTCCGCAATGCCGAAACGTCTGATCCTGTTTGTATCCCTCGCAAGCCTTGCTGCCCCCGCCTTTGCCGTCGATCCCGCCATCAAGAAGCAGCTGGAAAAACTCGATCCCTCGACCCGCCTGGAACAGAGCTGCGACACCGAGGCGATGAGCCGCATCAATAAGGACAGCACCGGCTTCAAGCCCGACAAGGTGATCGCCTATACCTTCAAGGACCCGATCCCCGGCGACAATTCGCTGGATGCGCCGGGTGCGGTCTTCCGCAGCAAGGGCGACTGGTATCATCTCTCCTACAATTGCATCACCGGTCCGCAGCATATCAATGTGCGCCAGCTCGATTACGAGATCGGCGAGAAGGTGCCGCGCGAGAAGTGGGACAAGTATTATCTCTACGATTGATACGGCCCTGTCCGCCCAAAGCGGCTGCGGTGACATCCGGCCGCATGGCGCCGGGAGAGAGCTGCCGCTAAAATCGGCAGTTCGAACCATAGAAACCCATTATATGAACCGCATCCTGCTCGCGTCGGCGTTCCTTTTCGTCAGCATCTCCGCTGCATTCGCGGACGGAATTCCGTCATCCGTGCCGACCGCAGCCGGTCCGATCTCGGCCATGGTCAGTCCGGCCCCGAAGGCGCCGGCGCCAAAGCTCGTCGAGCCGCATCTGCATATCGCCCGTTCCAATATCGCCGGCCATGCCCGCATTGCGCTGACCTTCGATGCCTGCATGGGCCAGGCGGACGAGCGCATCCTTTGGACGCTGGTGCGTGAACGTATCCCGGCAACGATCTTCGTCACGGCCCGCTGGCTGAAGCGCAATCCCGCAGCACTTGCCGTGTTCCTGCAAAATCCCGATCTCTTCGAACTCGAAAACCACGGCCAGAACCATATTCCGGCCGTCGACACCCCGACGCTCGTCTATGGCATCGCCTCTGCCGGCTCGCCGCAGGCGGTGCGGCAGGAAGTCGAAGGCGGCGCTGCCGCCATGGTCGCCGCCGGCATCCCGGCGCCGCACTGGTTCCGCGGCTCGACCGCCAAATATGACCTGTCCGCCATCGGCGAGATTCGCGCCATGGGCTATCGCATCGCCGGTTATTCGGTAAACGGCGACGGCGGTTCGCTGCTCGGGGCCGCCATCACCGAAAAACGCATCGCCTCGGCCGGGGACGGCGACGTCGTCATTTCCCACGTCAACCAGCCGACCCATGCGGCGGGCGAAGGTGTGGCCAAGGCGCTGGCCGATCTCAAGGCCAAGGGCACGGAGTTCGTCCGCCTCCAGGATGTCGAGGACACCGGTGACGACAAGACGACGGAGTAGGGTTTGGGAGCTCTTCTCTTGCTCGCCCGCTGAAAACGAATAATGCTGTTATTGCTTGTTCGGCTGAGGGGACGTAGGGGAACGCATGTCTCGTGCGATTTGGGATGTCGAAAGTGAAATTCGAAATGAGCTTCATTCCACGGAAGTGGTTGTCTGGACAGGCCAGCCAAGTGCCTGGGGAACTTTCGTTTTTAAGTGTCCCGATGTGCTTTTTGGCGTGATCTTCGTGATTGTGGGTTCCCCCGCGCTATTGTGGGCAGATAACGGGGTTATCAGCATCGATAAGCCAGCTGGAATCATGGGCATCATATTCCCCGGGATCTTCTTGCTCATTGGCATCTCGACTATCGCGGGGGTGGTTTTCGATATGATTGCCACGAGTCGAACCGCTTACGCCGCCACTGATCGCAGGCTTCTCGTTGTTCGAAATCTGATCAGGCGACGAGCAATGACGATAGCACCGACAGCCATCAACGTTGTTGAGGTTAAGGAAAAATGGGACCGCTCGGGAACACTCACTTTCCGTCGGGAGGGAGACGGGGACAGCGTCAAAAAATTCGCCTTTATCGGTATCCCAAACGTTCGCGAAGTGTCTAGGCACGTTGAAGAATTGCGAATGAGTGCAAGAAAGCAAGCCAGCTAGACGATTGAAATTTCAGCGCCTTTGGCTTTCCGCCTCGCTTCTATACATTCCCGAATGAAAGCGTGCTAAACCCGGTCCATCCCTGTCGAGCGCGAAATCCTCGAACCAATCCCGTTGCATGCCGGCGAGCATGGCGCCGATCATCTGTGCGGCGAGGTAGGAAAAGGTGATGCCGTTGCCGCCGTAGCCATAGGCTGCGAACACATGCGGTATCTCCGGCACCGGCCCGATCAGCGGCAGGCCATCGGCCGTCTCGCCGAAGGTTCCGCACCAGGCATGGGCAACGCGCGTATCCGCCTTCGGCCACAGCCGCTTCATTTTCTCCTGGATTGCGATGATCTTGGCCGGCAGCTTGCGATCGCGCGCCTCCGCATCGCTCGTCTCGTCGTCCTCGCCGCCGGCGACGATGCGATTGTCCGCCGTCGTGCGCATGTAGAGATAGGGGTGGCTGTTCTCCCAGATCAGTGCGCTGTCGCGCCAGAAATTTGCCGGGTCCTGCGGCACTGTGGCGAGCGCCCAGCTCGAACTGACGCGGTGTAGCTTCGGCATGTCGACACCCGGCAACGAATAGCCGGTCGCAAGCACGACATGACGCGCCTCGATGAGATGACCGCTGTCTGTCTCCGCCGTCACGCGATCGCCTTCGCTGTTGAGCGCGGTCACGGAGGCGCTCACCAGTCGCGCGCCGCGCCGCACCGCCATCTCGATCAAGGCCCAGGTCAGAAGCAGCGGATCGGCCTCCGCCGAACCCGGTGAATAGATCGCGCCATCCCTGTCGAGTTCGAACTGCGTGAAGAGATCGGGATGTTCGAGATAGACGCCGGGCAGACCCGCCCGGCGACGGAGCTGGCGCTCCTCCAAGAGGTCGCGCGCGCCTTCGCGATTGGCGGCGAGATAGAGCGTGTTGCGCGGCCGGAAACCGCAGGCGATGCCGTTGGCGGCGATCAGCTTGGCAAGGCCAGCGACAGCTGCGCCGCTGCGGCGATAGATGCCGGCGGCGCGCTCGAAGCCATAATAATCCTCGAGTTCGGTGAGCGTGCGGTCGGTTTCCCATTGCAGCATCGCCGTGCTCGCCGCGGTGCTGCCGAAACCGGGCTCCTCCCGGTCGATGACAACGACGGAAAAACCGCGCGCCGTCAAATGTTCGGCAACCAATGCGCCGGTGATGCCGCCGCCGATCACGGCGATGTCGATGGAAAAGCTCTGCTCGATCGGCCGCCATTCCGGCCGTATGCCGCTCTTCCCCCAGAGAGAACGGCCGCTGACCATCTGGTCGTGATCGGATTCGGCAAGATCGAGATCAGATGCCACTGACGGCCCCCCGGTTGATCATTTCGGCAACTGCGGCTGCGGCTTTTCCTCAATCAGCAATTCTTCAATAACAGTCATGACGATCAGCGAGAGCGGCAGCGCCAGCATGGCGCCGACGGCGCCCCACATCCATGTCCAGAACAGGATGGCGAGGAAGACGACGAAGGGATTGATTTCCAGCCGCCGCCCCATCACCGCCGGGAAGATCAGGTTCTCCATGACGAGATGCACGGTGAAGAAGGCCGCGGCCGGCATCAGGCCGATGATGAAGTCATTATAGGTGAGGATGCCGGCGACCGCGACAGCAAGCGTCATCAGCGTGATGCCGAGATAGGGGATGAAGCTCGACAGGAAGGCGAAGAAGCCCCAGAGCACTGGCGCCGACAGCCCGCCGGCATAGGCGATGACTGTCATGACCACGCCGAGCCCGACATAGATCAGCGAGGCCGTGGCGAAATAGAATCCGAGCACCTGCTCGACCGCGTTGATGACACGGATGGCCGCCAGGCGCTGTGTGCGGGTGCGGAAGGTCATGATGATCGTCTTGCGCAGGTTGACCCGACCAGCGAGGAAGAAAAGCAGCGCCGCAAAGAAGATCATCCCCTGCACCAGCGCCGGCGTCAGGCTGGTGGTCACCACGTGCAGCACGTTGCCGGTGTTCTCGAGCAACGCACCGATCGACATCGACCCGCTTTCGAATGTCGCCGGCGTGATATGCAGCCATCTGATACGCTCCAGATAAGGCATGACGCGGTTGATGGTTCGCTCGGCAAAGGCCGGACCCTCATTGGCAAGCGTCATCAGCGGGTCGGCGAGCGAGTTGATCAGCAGGAAGATCACCAGCGCCACGCTGCTTGACAGGATGAAGGCGTTGGCAAGCCGCGGCACCCCCATCCTACTGAGCTTTTCTGCCGCCATGCCGAGGATCATGCCGACGACGACGGCAAGTGTGATCGGTATGAGGATCAGCGACATCAGATAGACGGCGGCAAGGAAGAGAATGCCGAAGATGCCGATGATCGCCCAGGCCATGCTGACATCGAGCCCGTCCTTTTCCAGCCGGTGCAGCGGTGGCGGCGGCAGCTCCTCGGCCGCCTCCTTCAGTGACTGCGCCCAGGCGCTGGTATGGCGCTCGCCGATGGCGATCTTCTTTGCGTGTTTGCGGATGCCATTGGCGATGCCCATGCGGTGAGGTCCCCGAAGCCCCATTGCTTCGTGACGGAAACGCGCCGGTGCGGTTCCGGTTCCGCCGGCAATCGAGCGGCTGTGTGCGCTATCGCACATTTGTCGCAGCCGGAGCCTCCGACCGCACGAGCGGTCATCATGTGAATGTGAGGCTTTCGCGCCGGAACAAGTTTTCGGTCACGGGAGTTCGGCCTCGGAAGGAGTTACAGCCATGACCGCAGATCGAGATCAGATCAATGCCACCGAGACTTACCGCACCGAGCCGCCCTATGCGGACAAGGCGACGCTTGACGCCTCCGACCAGCGGCGATGGTGGGCCTGGGGGATCATCGCGGCGGGCTTGGCAGTCCTCATCATAGCCGGCGTCAGTGTCGCGATCTGGCCCGACCCCAGCAATAATGATCCAACGGCGACAGCCTCGACCAAGCCGGATCCGATCAATGCGCAACCATCAGGCCCTGGCACCTTCAACAACGATCCTGCCTCCGGCCCGGCAAGGCCTCCGGAAGCTGTGGACCGTTCACCATCGCCGAGCGGAAACGGTGGGGGGCCGACGCAGGTGACGACGCCATCCGGTGCCGAGAAGGTCCGATAGCCTCTTCGGATCAGGCCGACAGCGTTAGGCCGATGCCCCACGGATCTTTCAAGAAGACGCCTCCGTCGCGATTTTCGCTTTTGATCTCGAGATCATCCAGCTTGGAAACCGCCGCATCCAGCGTCGCCTTGTCATTGAATCGGACCTTGTAGTCCGAAAGCCCGGTCATGTTGCCGGCGCGAGCCATGGCGCCGCGGCTGTTCCAGATATTGGCGCCGAGATGGTGATGGTAGCCGCCGGTGGCAAAGAAGCTCGCGCCGGGATAGCGAGCCATCAGCTTGAGGCCGAGGACGTCGCGGTAAAAGCCGTCTGCCTGCGGGATGTCGCCGACCTGCAGGTGCAGGTGGCCGATCGCCGTCCCCGCGGCCATGCCGCCCCAGCGCTCATCAGGCGCGCTATTGTAGAGCGCCTGCAGGTCGAGGCGCAGCGTTGCCATCTCCACCATGCCGTCCTGATGGAATTTCCATTGTTCGTGCGGCCGGTCGGCATAGATCTCGATGCCGTTGCCTTCGGGATCGGACAGATAGATCGCCTCGCTGACGAGATGGTCCGAGGCGCCGTCGAGAACGACATTGTTCTGTGCCGCATGGCGCAGCCAGTGGGCGAGCTCCGTCCGGTTCGGCATCAGGAAAGCGGTGTGGAAAAGGCCGGCGGCATTGCGCGGCGCGATCCTGGCATTCTTTGCAGTGGTCAGCGTCAGCAGCGGCAGATCGCCGACGCCCAGGACTTCGCCGCTCGCCGCCTTCTCGATCACCTTCAGGCCGAGCATCGATTGATAGAAGCCGGAAACGAGACCGAGGTCGGTCACGACGAGATGCGACTGGTCGATATAAGCGGGCCGCGTCAGCGCATAGGAAGTTTCGGTCGTCATGGATTGTTCTCCTGCCTCTGAATTGGCCTGTAAGTTAGAAGGCGCACCTCGGCCGCCGTACTTGATCCCTATATGGCGCATTCCGATTGTTCACAGAAGATCCGCTTTTGAGGATGAAGCGTTGAGCAGATGTTGACGATGACTTGTGTCCACTTGATCGCGATCAATGCGCCCATATCTTCCTTAGAGGAAACTTATGCATCCCAGTCATGGAGGGAAGCCATGTACAGGAAGGTCATCGTAGCGATCGCGCTCGGCGGCATCGACAAGGGAGAAAAAATCCTCCGCAAGGCCGCGTCCCTGCTCGACGCAGGCGGCGAGATCATCGCACTCAATGTCGTCGAGGATGTGCCGAGTTATGTCGCGATCGAACTGCCGGCCAATATGATCGAGGACGCCATGAAGGACAGCCGCGAGAAGCTGGAAGCGCTGATCACCGCAGCCGGCGTCACGGCAACCATCGAGATTGCCAACGGCCCGCCCGCGAAAGCCATCATCTCGACCGCCGAACGCCGTGGCGCCGACCTGATTATCGTCGCCTCGCACGTTCCCGACTTTTCCAATTACTTCATCGGCGCCACCGCCGACCGGGTCGTGCGCCATGCCAAATGCTCGGTTCTGATCGACCGGCAGAAGGTTTGATCTTGCGCAACTGCGGCCTGTCACGAAGATTTACCGCCCGTGCGCTTTGCCGCAGTTGCGCGCCCGTCCGTTCGATGCGACGATTGCAGTCGAGGTATGAAACGGATTGGCGTGCATGGGCGAGTTCAACGGCATTCGCTGGGCTTATGACAGATACGAATTGATCGCCGACGGTATCGTCCATGGCGTCGGTCTCGTGTTGGCGCTGATCGGCGCCACCGTGCTGATCTTCTACGCCACGCTCTGGAGTTCCTACGGCGCGCTCGCTGCCGCCTGGATCTATGGCGTCGGGCTGGTGCTGACGCTTGCCATTTCCTTTTCCTACAACGCCTGGCCGGTCTCGCGCACCAAATGGTATCTGCGCCGCTTCGATCATTCGGCAATCTTCCTGCTGATCGCCGCTACCTACACGCCGTTCCTCGAACGTGGCGCCGACGAACCGCTGCTCTTGTTGATGCTGGTCGCGATCTGGCTGTTCGCCGCCGTTGGCATTATCCTGAAATGCGTCTTTCCCGGGCGTTTCGACCGTCTTGCCATCCTGCTTTATCTCGCCATGGGCTGGAGCGGCGTTCTGGTGGCCGAGCCCGTCGCCTCGCGCATTCCCGCCGCCTCGATGCTGCTGATCGTCATCGGCGGTGTCATCTATTCGCTCGGCGTCATCTTCCATGTCTGGGAGAAGCTGCGTTTCCAGAACGCCATCTGGCACGGCTTCGTCGTCACCGCCGCGGCCGTGCATTATTCGGCCGTCTTCACCTGTTTCAGCCTGTCGCCGCCCGGCCTCTGAACGACTGGTGTGCCCGAAGTCGTTCCTGGTTCGCATCCGTCGTTTACATCTCTCGAGGCGGGGCGTATGCCCGCCTTCGCAAACAATATGAACCCGAGCATCATGACAGACGCTGTCCTCCTCCGCGACGCCACCGAAGCCGATCTTTCCGCCATCCGCGATATCTACAATCACGCCGTCGAGCACACGACGGCGATCTGGAACGATACGCTGGTCGATCTCGAAAATCGGCTGGAATGGTTCAGGGCGCGCAAGGCGCGCGGCTTTCCTGTCATCGTCGCCGAAATGTCGGGTAAGGTCGCAGGTTACGCCTCCTATGGTGATTGGCGGGCCTTCGACGGCTACCGCCACACGGTCGAGCATTCCGTCTATGTCGACAGGGATTGCCGCGGTGCGGGCATCGGAGAGCGGTTGATGCGGGAACTGATCGCGCGTGCTGCAGCCGCTAACGTCCATGTGATGATCGCCGGCATCGAGGCTGAGAACACGGCCTCGATCAGGCTGCACGAAAAGCTCGGCTTCCGTATCGCCGGCAGATTTCCCGAGGTCGGCACCAAGTTCGGCCGCTGGCTGGACCTCACCTGCATGGAACTTCGCCTGCCCGGCAAGGTGGATTGATCCACCTGCCCGGCAAGGCGGATTGACCTGCCTGCCCGACAAAGCCCCAGACGCATCGGGCAAAGCCCAAGACTGACCTGCAAAGCCATTGTGAACGGCGCGCACCATCTTTTTATTGTAGTCTGAGCTGTGTAAGAATGTGGAAGCAGCCTGCTTCGCGGAAGGCTGACTGAAGCGTATTGTAAGCGTCATGGGGGTGAATAGTTCAATGGCAATGCAAAGATCGTCGCTCGGTCTCCTTGCCCTCGTCCTGGCGTTGCCGCCGGTTGTCACCCGGGCCGCCGATTGCGGCAGCATGGCCTCGCCGCAGCTCGATTGGCACGAATGCACCAAGAAGAACCTGATGCTGCAGGGCAGTGATCTCGAAGGCGCCAATCTCGTCGGAACCGATTTTTCGTTGACCGATCTCGCCGGCGCCAATGTCAAATCCGCCAATCTGGAGAAAGCGACGCTGGTGCGTGCCTCATTGGAGGGCGCACATGCTGAAGGCGCCAACTTCGCCAAGATCGAGGCCTATCGCTCCAGCTTCGCCAATATCGCTGCCGAGGGCGCGTCCTTTGCCGGCGCCGAGCTGCAGCGAGCCAATTTCGCCGGCGCCCAGCTCGCCGGGGCGAGCTTCGAAAAGGCCGAGCTCGGCCGCGCCGACTTCGACAAAGCGGTGCTGACGGGGGCGAAATTCTCCTTCGCCAATCTCTCCCGTGCCGATCTCTCCGGCGCCACCTTCGAAACGACGCCGATGTTCGATCGCGCCTTCATGTTCCTGACCCGCATCGAAGGCCTCGACCTCTCGGCTGCAGCCGGGCTCGAACAGGCGCAGATCGACCTTGCCTGCGGCGATGCCTCGACCAAGCTGCCGGCCGGCCTCTCGGTACCCTCGACTTGGCCATGCCCTGCCGATCACGATTGATTGGGGCTTTCGCGCGATACCGAGCGGCTGGCAGGGCCATGTGGGCAACAATGGCTGGGGGCACACAACGATCTGGCTTGGGACGGTCGGATTCGATTTAGTGCAATAACAACTCGCCCGTGACGCGACGCCATTCGTTCGGTCCGATCAGCCGCTGGAGGCGGGTCATCCGCCTTTCCTACTCCGGTTCCTCTTCATCCGAGCTCAGCAGATCGACAAGCGCAGCAACCCTACCTGTTGGCAGGGGCCGGCCTTCACCCATCAAGGCTTCGTCGTTGCTGGCCCACACAAATGCCTCGGCGAGTTCAGCCTGGCTGGCGCCTGTCGCGATAACCTCGGCCACGAGCGTTTCATCGGCGCGCCCGAGGACGGCGATGACATCCTTTGAAGTCATTGTCATAACCATTGCTCCTCTCTCAAGCTACGCCCAGATATGGTGGCGCCTTCGAAGAAAGCAATTTTTTCGTTGAGAAATTCATCCTCTTGAAACAGTAAACGGCTGAATTATATCAGTATTGTCGATCGCCGAGCAGGGATCGACAGGTCCAGGAGACGCCTGTCGCTCTTGGCGTTTCCTGTATCCATGTTGCTTGTAAGGAGGATATGGCTATGAGGACAAACCTCGATTTCTCTCCCCTGATCCGGTCGAGCGTCGGCTTCGAGCGGATGTTGAACGCACTCGAGGCTGCAAGCCGCGCCGAGACGATCGACAACTGGCCGCCTTACGATATCGTCAAAACCGGCGAGGACGAATACCGCATCGCCATGGCGGTGGCGGGCTTCTCGCAAGACGAGTTGGCGATCATCCAAGAGCAGAACATGCTCGTCGTCTCAGGGCAGAAGGCGAACGGCGAAGATGTTGAATACCTGCATCGCGGCATTGCTGGTCGAAGCTTCCAGCGTCGGTTCGAATTGGCCGACCACGTCAAGGTCGTGGATGCCGGCCTCGTCAACGGTCTGCTGACCATCGATCTCAAGCGTGAAATTCCTGAAGAGATGAAGCCGCGCCAGATCGAGATCGGAACTGGGAATGCAATGCCGAAGGCCGAGACCAAGCAGATCGAGGCCGAGACGCAGGCCGCCTGAACCTCAGGAATGCTCAAGAACCACCAGAAAGGAGTAAGCCATGAGTGTTCGTGATTTGATTCCGTGGGGCCGCAGCAACGGCCACCAAGTTCCAAGTCTCCTCCGCGAGGACGACCATGATCCTTTCCTGTCGCTCCATCGCGAAGTCAACCGGCTGC
Source organism: Rhizobium leguminosarum (assembly GCF_019798305.1). Lineage (GTDB taxonomy): Bacteria > Pseudomonadota > Alphaproteobacteria > Rhizobiales > Rhizobiaceae > Rhizobium > Rhizobium leguminosarum_U. The sequence goes on along the minus strand of NZ_JAAXDD010000018.1, from coordinate 130,955 downwards.
TCGACGATGCTTTCCGCAGCTTCGGCGCTGGCCTGCCGTCACTGCGGGGCGCCAGCGGTTTCGGTGCCGGCTGGCCGAGTGTCGAGATCTCCGACACCGATAAGGATATCAAGGTGACGGCCGAAGTCCCCGGCCTTGAGGAAAAGGACATCGAAGTCCTCCTCGATGACGGCGTTCTGACGCTGAAGGGTGAAAAGCATTCGGAGACGGAAGACAAGGAGAAGCAGTTCTCGGAGCGCTACTATGGCCGCTTCGAGCGACGCATCCCGCTCGGCACCGAGGTCAAGGAAGATCAGGTCGACGCCACCTTCAAGAACGGCGTCCTGACCGTCACGTTGCCCAAGACCGAAAAGGCGCAGTCGCAGGTCAAGCGCATCGCCATCAGAAGCTGATCGAAAAGAGGGCGGCGGCCGACCACCTGGCGGCCGCCGCTACCATGTCGTCCATGGTGGCACGGAAATTTCCGTCGCGCCTAGTCTGCTCATGGCCGCGGGATCGGCAGATGCCGATTGCGGCGCTGCGCGCTTACTTCCCGGGCTCGAACACCATGGAGTGACCGTTGATGCAGTAGCGCAGGCCGGTCGGTGGCGGGCCATCCGGAAAGACGTGGCCGAGATGGGCTTCGCAGCTGCCGCAACGGATTTCGGTGCGCACCATGCCAAAGGCCGTGTCGCGATGTTCGGTCACCGCATCGGGCGATACCGCTTCGAAATAGCTCGGCCAGCCGCAGCCGGCATCGAATTTCGTGTCGGAGCGGAAAAGCGGGGCATTACAGCCGACGCAGCGGTAAAGCCCTGTCTCGAAGGAATCCCAATAGGGGCCGGTGAAGGCGCGTTCGGTGCCGTGCTGGCGCGTGATGCGGTATTGCTCGGGGGAGAGCTGCTCTTTCCATTCGGCATCGGTCTTGTGGATCTTGGCGGTGGTCGCAGTTTCGGACATGAGGTGCTCCTTTCGCCGAGGGGCGTTTCCGTTTGCGCAAAATGTGGTGCGCCGCGTTCACTTCATCAAGTCTCCAGCGCCGCGCCATGAGATTGGCGGTAGACCGCAATTGGAGTAAGACGCTTGCTTTTACATCCGTTAGGGGTTTTCTGTTAGGGTTAATGTTACGTGCATTGGAGAATCACTGGTGTTTGAGGCAGCAATCGTCCTGCTTTACGGCCTGGTGGCCGTGGCCGCCATGGCGGTTACGTTGTTGGAAGGCTGGGCCAACCATGACGGCTTGACGTTCCATCGTCTCGCCGGCCTCTTCGCCTGCCTGCTCTGGCCGCTGACGCTTGTGGTCTTTATTCTGCATGGTTGCATCACCCGGCTGCTGACGCGCCTTTCCCGACCGATGGCCTGACCGGAAGATCACCTGCTTCGTCAGTCCGGCCGAAATCGCTTGAGACACTCCCCCGTTTCGCCTAAGTCAGAAGACAGGCCGGTTTTCATTCGCTTTTCGTCCGTTGCCCTTACAGCGCCGCGCGTCTTGTCAGATGAGCGAAACATGCTGTAGCACTTTGAATTGCTGCATGATTTTTATCTTTGAATCGATTCCGATCCGAAGAAATATCTTGGTAGAGGAGGAGACATGGCCGATGTCACGGCTCTGACATTTCTGGCCCTGTGTCTGCCGCTCGTCGGCGCTCTTGCCGCTCCCTTCGTCATCCGCATTTTCGGCGCAAACGGTGCCTGGCTCCTGGCGATCGCTCCCTTGCTCGCCTTCCTGCATTTTCTGCGTTTCGTTCCCAAGATCGCGCGCGGCGAGGTCGTCACCGGCGGGTATTCCTGGGTGCCGAGCTTTCATCTCTCCTTTTCCTGGTTCCTCGACGGCCTATCGCTGGCTTTCGCGCTGTTGATCACCGGCATCGGCACCCTGATCGTGCTTTATGCCGGCGGCTATCTCAAGGGACACAAGGATCAGGGGCGCTTCTTCTCCTTGATCTTCCTCTTCATGGGCGCGATGCTCGGCGTCGTTGCTTCCGACAGTTTCCTGATGCTCTTCATCTTCTGGGAGCTGACGTCGATCACGTCCTTCCTGCTGATCGGCTTCGATCACGAGCGTGCGGCGGCTCGCCGAGCTGCCCTGCAGGCGCTTGTTGTGACCGGCGGGGGAGGGCTCTGCCTGTTGGCCGGTCTGCTGATCCTCTGGAATATCTCAGGCGTCACTGAGATGTCGCAGCTCATCGGAACGGGCGATGTCGTGCGCGAAAGCCCGTTCTATCTCGCAGCCCTCCTTCTGGTCTTAGGCGGCGCCTTCACCAAGTCGGCGCAATTTCCCTTTCATTTCTGGCTGCCGAACGCCATGGAGGCGCCGACGCCGGTTTCGGCCTATCTGCATTCGGCCACCATGGTGAAAGCAGGCGTCTATCTGCTGATGCGGCTCAATCCCGTCATGGGGGCAACGCCTGCCTGGGAAATCCTTCTGCCCTTTTTCGGCGGGCTGACGCTGGTGGTCGGCACCGCACTCGCCATCCGCCAGACCGACCTGAAGCTCAAGCTTGCCTATACCACCGTCTCCTCGCTCGGCCTGCTCGTCCTGCTGATCGGCTTCGGCTCGGACCATGCGGTCGAGGCGGCGGCGCTTTATCTGGTGGCGCATTCCCTCTTCAAGGGCGCGCTCTTCATGGTCGCCGGCATCATCGATCACGAGACCGGCACGCGCGATATCACCAGGCTCAGTGGCCTGATGCGGGCGATGCCGCTCACCTGGATGATCGCGCTTGCGGCGGCCGTTTCGATGGCCGGCCTGCCGCCCTTCTTCGGTTTCCTCGCCAAGGAGGAGATCTACACGGCACTCGTCGGTGCCGATGTCCGCGCGATCACATTTACCGCGATAACCGTCTTCGGCAATGCGCTGATGTTCGCCGTCGCCTTCGCCGTGGCGCTGAAACCCTTCCTCGGACGGCCGGTGGAGACGCCGAAACCTCCGCACGAAGCACCTGTCCTGCTTTGGCTCGGCCCGGCCGTTCTCGCCGTCCTCGGCCTGCTCGCGGCGATCTTCTCGACCTTCACCCATACCGTGCTGTCCTCCCCGATCGCAGCCGCCATCCGCCAGACATCCGTCGACATCGACATTTCGCTGACACCGCATATCGGCCTGCCCTTGGCGCTCTCCGCCCTGACCATACTGCTCGGTATCGGCGTTTACTGGCAGCTCGCGCGCGCTCGTTTCCTGATGGCCGTCTTCTTGCGCGCGGCAGGCCGTGGGCCGGACCATGGCTTTGATGTCGCTATATCGGGCCTTGTCCGCTTCTCGGGCCGCCTCATGCGTGTCCTCCAGCCGGGGCGGCTGGAGATCTATGTCACCTGCAGCTTCCTTTGCGTTGCGGCCATCCTCATCATCCCGCTCGTCGTCTATGGCGAACTGCCGCGCCTTCCGGTCTGGCCGGCCGATGTCAGGCTCTATGAATGGGCGGTCTTCCTGATCGCCGCCTTCGGCCTTGCCGCCGTGCTCGTCGCCCGCGACCGGCTGACGGCGATCGTCTCGCTCGGCATCCAGGGCTTCGCCGTCGCCATCATCTTCCTGCTGTTCGGCGCGCCGGATCTGTCGTTTACCCAGTTCATGGTCGAAACGCTCTCGGTGGTCATCCTCGCGCTGGTCATGACCAGGCTCCGCCTTTCTCCCGCCGATCGGCGGCCGCTCGGCCGCAAGCTCTTCGACGGTGCGCTGGCGCTTGTCTGCGGCCTTGGCTTCATGCTTTTGCTGATGCGAGCGACCGAGGCGCCGTTCAACGATGCGCTAACGACTTTCTTCAACGCCTATTCCAAATCGATCGCCCACGGCGCCAACGTCGTCAACGTCATCATCGTCGATTTCCGCGGCACCGACACGCTCGGCGAAATTGCCGTTGTCGCGGTCACCGGCCTTGCCATCCTGGCGTTGATCCGCATCCGCGCTGGCAGCGAGCGCAAGCTTGCCGCAAATGATCCCGCGGCGGAGGGCTGATCGCATGAACACCCTCATCTTCCGCACCGTCGCCCCGTTTCTCACCGCGCTGATGCTGCTTTTTTCCGTCTTCGTGCTGCTGCGCGGCCATAACGAGCCGGGCGGCGGCTTCATCGGCGGGCTGATTGCTGCCTCCGGGCTGGCGATTTACGGCATCGCCCGCGGTGTTGGCGCCGTTCGCCGCGCGCTGTACTTCCATCCGCTGTCGGTTGCCGGCTTCGGCCTGCTGCTGTCGACCATGGCGGGTCTTCTTTCCATCCTCTTTGCCGTTCCCTTCATGACCGGCCTCTGGATTTACCCGAAGCTTTTCGGCGCCGAGGTGCCGCTGTCGAGTGTCATGCTCTTCGATGTCGGCGTCTATCTTGTCGTGCTCGGCGCCATCACCTCGATTGCATTGGCATTGGAAGAAAAGGAGGTGGAATGATGGAGCCGCTTCTGGCGATCCTCGTCGGCCTGTTCTTCGCCGCCGCCATCTATCTGATGTTGTCGAAATTCTCGATCCGCATCATGCTCGGCATCGCCGTCCTCGGCAATGCCGTCAACCTGCTGCTCTTTACCGGCGGCCGGTTGACCCGCGAGGTGCCGCCGATCATCCCTGTGGGGCTCGACAGCTTGCCCGCAGACACGGCCAACCCGTTGCCGCAGGCCCTCATCCTGACGGCGATCGTCATCTCCTTCTCCTTCCTTGCCTTCCTGCTGGTGCTGACCTACCGCGCCTATCAGGACCTCGGCACCGACAACACCAGCGATATGCGCGCCGCCGAGCCCGACGACCGGCCGCTGCCGCCATTGGGGTATTGAGGATGTTGGTGCGGATGCACACCCCACGGCAAACCCTCTCGTGCGATAGCGGAGGCGCCATCTGATGGCCGCCCCCACCTCCACCGCCGATCTCTCCGCCGCCCTCATCACCACCCCGGTGCCGATCGGGCATTGGCTCGCCATCCTGCCGGTCGCCCATTGCATTACGCTGGGTGCCGTCCTGCTGATGCTGCGCGCCTATCCCCGCCTGCAGGCTTGGCTTGCCATCCCAGGCCTTGCCGCGCTGGCGCTGATCGATGCGGCACTGCTCGCCAAGGTCGCCGCCGAAGGGCCGCTCACCATGGTGATGGGCCGCTGGCTGCCGCCCTTCGGCATCGCCTTCACTGTCGATCTCTTCGGTGCGCTGATGGCCTTCACCGCAGCCCTTGCCGCGCTCGCCGGCGGCATCTATGCGCTGGCCGATATTGGTGAAAGCGGCCGGCGATACGGTTTCTTCCCGCTGCTGATGCTGCTGATGGCCGGCGTCACCGGCGCCTTTCTTACCGGCGATGTCTTCAATCTCTATGTCTGGTTCGAGGTGCTGCTGATCTCCTCCTTCGGGCTGATCATCCTTGGCTCCGAGCGCCAACAGATCGACGGCGCGCTGAAATATGCGGTGCTCAATCTCATCGCCACGACGTTGTTCCTGATTGGCGTCGGCATCCTCTACGCCGCCTTCGGCACCCTCAACATGGCCGATATCGCGGCAAAAGCTGCGGAATTGCGTGGCACGGCGCCGCTGATGACGCTGGCAAGCCTCTTCCTGCTCGCCTTCGGCATGAAGGCGGCGGCCTTTCCGGTCAATTTCTGGTTGCCGGCCGCCTACCATACCCCGCGCATCACCGTCTCGGCGCTATTTGCCGGCCTGCTGACCAAGGTCGGCATCTACGCGCTGATCCGGGTGATGGTCATGCTGCTGCCGATGGAGCGCCAGGAATTGAGCCTGGTGATCGCGCTCGCCGCCGCCGCGACCATTGTCGTCGGCGCCCTCGGCGCACTTGCCGAAAACGATATCCGCAGGTTGTTCGGCTATGTCGTCATATCGGGCATCGGCAACATGCTTGCGGGCGTCGCCCTCGGCGGCCTTGGCGGCATCAGCGGCGCGGTCTTCTATGCGCTCCATTCCATGGTGCTGATGACGGCGCTTTATCTTGCCGCCGGCGAGATCGCCCGCCGCGGCGGCGGCTTTTCGCTGTTGGCCCTCGGCGGGCTCTACAGGCAAAGCGGTGGCTTCACCGCGCTCTCCCTCGTGCTCTTCCTTGCCGCTTGTGGCCTGCCGCCCTTTTCCGGCTTCTGGCCGAAGGTCATTCTCGTCAAGGCCTCGCTCGATCTCGGCGCCTGGTGGCTGGCGGCTTCGATCCTGGTTGGCGGTTTTCTGACGACGATTGCCTTCGGCCGTCTCTTCCTGCTCGCCTATTGGCGCCCGGCGGCGATAGCACTGACACCGTCCGGACCGAGGTGGCGCACCGGTCTGCCGCTCGCCGCGCTGACAGCGCTGGTCGTCGGCTTCGGCATCCTGCCGGAACAGTTGCTGGCGCTGTCGCAATCGGCAGCTGCCGGCCTTGCCGATCCCCAGGCCTATCTTCACTCGGTCTTCCCGGAAGGAGGTGCGCCGTGATCTTCGTCCTCTTCAACCTGCTGCTTGCCATCGCCTGGGTCACCGTGACGGGTAGCGCCTCGCTGCATAATCTCGTCCTCGGCTTGCTGCTCGGGACCCTGGCGCTGGTCATCATCCGCGAATCTTTCGGCGGCAAGGGATATATTATCCCCCGCTTCCGCCCGGTGCTCTCGCTCGCCGCTCTGTTCCTGAAGGAATTGTCGCTGTCGGCGTGGAAGGTCACTGTCACCGTCCTCTCGCCCGATATGAAGCTGAAGCCCGGCATCTTTGCCTTCCCGCTGACGGTGACGAGCGATTTCGAGATCACTTTGCTCGCAAACCTCATCACGCTGACCCCCGGGACGCTTTCGGTCGACGTTTCCACAGATCGCCGCACGCTCTATGTCCACGCGCTCGATTGTTCCGATCCTGAGGCAACCAAGCGTGATATCGCCAACGGTTTCGAACGTAAGATCATGGAGGCCTTCCGGTGATCACGCCTGCCGCCATTATCGCGGTCGCATCCTCGACCGCACTCGTGATCCTCGGCCTGGCGCTGATCCTCACCGTCTGGCGCGTCGTTGCCGGCCCGACATTGCCGGATCGTATTCTCGCCCTCGATATGCTGACCGGCATCGCCATCGGTTTTATTGCGGTCATCGCGGTCAAGACCAGCTTTTCGCTCTATATCGATATCGCCATCTCGCTCGGCCTTGTCGGTTTCCTGGCGACTGTCGCCTTCGCCCGCTTTGTGCTGTCGCGCGGCAACATCAAATCGAAGCCGTCTGCATCTGCGGCAAATGGCAACACGCAAAAGCGGTCAGGGGGCAAGAAGCGATGATCGATTATATCGTGGCTGCCATCACCGCCCTGCTGCTGATCGTCGGTGCGCTCTTTGCTCTTGTAGCGGCAATCGGCCTTGTCAGGCTGCCCGATCTCTACACGCGCATGCACTCGGCCTCGAAGGCGGGGACAGTCGGCTCCGGCCTATTGCTCCTCGCCGCCGGCCTCTATTCGCAAGATCTGGCGATTCTCGCCCGCGCCATCGCCGGCTTTGTCTTTTTCCTGCTGACGGCGCCGGTGTCTGCCCATCTGCTTGCCAGAGCTGCCCACCGTTCAGGATATGATCTCGGTGAGTTCTCGGTCCGTGACGATATCAGGGATCGCTGAGCCTTTGCTGTTCGGCGACATTACCAGATTTATGCAAAACTTATGCACAGGAAGCTGTGAGTAAAGCTTGCCGGAAAGCCCTTCAATTCTTCATCTGTCACATTTTCTCAAGAAAAACGACAAATAATAATTGGCCTTTTGGTCAAACGATGGTATTTGAAAATGCAAGTAGAGTTCTGATCGTGAATTGCAATCGTACTGCTTCCAAGTCCCTCAGTTTTGATTTTTAATGTCTAAACTGAGGCCATCGCCTGGAGCATGACGTAGTGGTTTCCAATCAGGCAGTATAAGGACAGGTCTCGCTCTTCGGAATCTAGGGGTGGATTTCGCGTTTTTCGAAACAGAAGATCGCTTCCGGTGCTTTTGCTGTTCGCTTCTACGAGGCGGGTCTTTGGCGTGTCGGTCAAAGACCGTTTGTGCATGCTAACAGGAGAAAAAATATGACGGATATAGCGACCGGCAATGCGCCGGAGCTGCTTGTGGAACTGACAGCCGACATCGTCGCGGCCTATGTCAGCAACCATGTTGTACCGGTCAGCGACCTGGCCAATCTGATTTCCGACGTGCATTCGGCACTGAGCAACACGTCCGTACCGCAGCCTGCTGCGGCGATCGTCGAAAAGCAGAAGCCTGCAGTTTCTGTCCGCAAGTCCGTACAGGACGAGCAGATCACGTGTTTGGAATGCGGCGGCAACTTCAAGTCCCTCAAGCGTCACCTGATGACGCATCACAGCCTCTCGCCGGAAGAATACCGCGAGAAGTGGGACCTGCCGACCGATTACCCGATGGTAGCGCCCGCTTATGCCGAAGCGCGTTCGCGCCTGGCAAAGGAGATGGGCCTCGGGCAACGCCGCAAGCGCGGCCGCGGCTGAGCTTTTTCGAAAGCATCGACGACAAAAAGCCGGGTCTTGTGCCCGGCTTTTTTGTGGGCCTTTTCAAGGCGAGGAAAATAATCTCGATGGAGCCATTGCAGGAAAGTGCGAAATGGTTTTCCCCGGCAAAGCGCGAAGCGGTTCTGCGCTTCTATCAAAAGCTGAATCGCGCTGGTAGTCCAACCCTTCGCAGATGATTCGGACGGGCGCCAAGATAGTCTGAGCGACCCTGTCTTATGCTTTGCCGACAGGCTTAGAATGTATTCCTATACTATCAGCAAGTGTTAATGTATTCGATGTGCCAAGGCAGGGCTGTCCGAATCGATCGGCTGTGGCCCTAGAGCCTTTCCGGGTTAGATTGCAGCATTCTGCCAGCGATTTTAAAGTCTTGCAGATTTGGCAGGCAAATCTGCGGGGGTTGGCTGAAACGGGCCGGCTGCTCGACCGGCCGGCTTGGCCGTAGAACTGGGCTACGACGCGCGGGCCGGTCGACCATCCGACTCCGTTTGAGCCAACAGAATGCTTCAATCTAACCCGGAAAGGCTCTAAAGGCCGATCAGCCATCATCGCGGTCAAGCCGCGGCGCGGACTCTTGCCTCTTCGCGAATCCTGTTCACCATCGAGCGCAGTCCGTTCGAGCGCTGCGATGACAGGTTCTCCACCAGGCCGATCTTCGAGAATATCTCGAAGGCATCGAGCCCGGCGATGTCGGATGCGGTCTTGCCGGAATAGGTGGCAAGCACGATGGCCACGAGGCCGCGCACGATATGGGCGTCGGAATCACCCTCGAAGCTCATGACCGGATTGTCGGGATCGCCTGCCGTATGGGTCACCAGCCACACCTGGCTGGCGCAACCCATCACCTTGTTCTCCGAGGTGCGCTTTTCCTCGGCCAAGTCGGGCAGCGCCTTGCCGAGTTCGATTACATAACGGTAGCGGTCTTCCCAATCGTCCAGGAAGGCGAAGTCGTCGATGATCTGGTCGAGGGATGCCATGGTTGCCTTTCACTATTAAAGCAGTTCCAGCGAAAGTGCGCAGCGGCTTTGCGTCCGGAATGCGTCAGGAAATGCTCTCAGACTGCATATAGGTGTAAGACCGGCAGATTTGAACCGTTAAAGCAATTCCAGGCAAAGCACGAAGCGGTTTTGCCGGGAATTGCGTAAATTAATATAGAAAAAACGCCGTGAGGGATGGGCTCCTCACGGCGCAGCAACATGCTGAATTAAACAGGGCAGGCACGTCAGGCATGGGGTATCTCCGCGTCATGCGGACCGCCGATGCAAGCTATAAAACCGAAAGCCGTTGCGGACGAATGCCCGCGAAAATTTTGTCAGGTCGCCGGCTTCGGCGTCGGCAACGGGATCGCGCCAGTTACCACCGTCTCAGGAGAGGCATCATCCTCGACCGGCGGACGGTAAGGCATCGGCTGGTTGAGTGCAGCCTTTGCCTCGCGCACCTTTTCCTGGATAGCAGGTGCTGTCAGCGAAGGCATGGTGAGCGCCACTGGCATCTGCGGTTCGGCAAGCTTTGCGTTCGCCGGCGCCTCGTCCTTGAACTGGCTGTCGAGAAGTTCGTAGGCGACGCGGGCGCCCTCGCGGGCCCGGTAGCCGAGCGCGGTGAAGGTTTCGGCGCCCTTGGCGCAAACCTCGGGCTTTTCCGAGCACATGCCTGTGAGATAGTCATAGGCGCCGCTTGCCGCCGTGAACGCGTCGGAAAGCTGCAGTTGTGGGCCGTTGGCCAACTTGTCGGAACTCTCCGTGCTGAAGACGGAAAGAAGCACGAGCACGAGGCCAAACCAGAAGGATCCTTTGATCAGAAACCACATTGTCGTCGCCCATCCTGTTTTCCCCGTCCGGTTCTTGTCGCCGAATCAGGCCGGTTGTCCGGTGTGTTTTCACCCTACCGCCAAGTTGCGAATGCCGCTTTTCGAAACTCACGCGCATTTGCGGCAAATTTAGTTCAAATTTTAGCGAACGGTATTTGAGCCGCATTTTAGTCGAATGCGAGCGATCGCCGTTAAGCATCAGGGCAACACCTGCTTGCAATTGCAGGGCTTTTGCTAGCTCGCCTTGCCACAAGAGTTAACGCAATGCTGAAATATGAGGAAAATCCGTCGCTTACCTGCTATTAACCACAAAAGGCAAAGAGCCTTCCAGATGCTTCAAAACGGGAATTTCGGCCGTTTCAGCCTGTGAACAGCGCTTTTGCCTTATCCTTTCTTTAAGTCGCCAAGGCCTATTGTCCGGATCGATCGACAGCCTTTCGGGCGGGTATTGCGTGCGTGTATTGAGTAACATTGGCGGCTGGATGACGGCCCTCGTAGACCGGGCAGCGACAAGTTGGCTCTCCCGGACGGGCGGCGGCGAAGCCGTACGCCAACGCGAGCTCGCGATCCTGCGCCGCCTCGTGCTGTTCTCGTCGGCTGCTCTCGTTGCTGCTCCTATCGGTCTTTCGGCAGTCACCAGTCCGGCCGTCGCGCTGCCGGCGGGTGTCGCCATGGTCTGCGCCGCCTTTCTCTTTTCCGCCGTCGGCAGCATCGCGCTCGACCGTCAGGGTTCGTCTGCCGGTATCGCCACGCAGTCGGCCGAGGATTTCTTCCTTGCAGCCACCCCCGGCCTCGTCTTCTTCCTGGACCCGCACGGCAGTGTGGCGACGGTCGGCGGCCGCGACCGGCGCGATTTCCTTGCCTGGATGCGCGATCCCAAGGGCAGGGGTTTCCTCGAGCAGGTGCATGTCTCTGACCGCATCCTTTTCCTGCAGGCGCTTGATGACCTGCGCCGGGGCGAGGATGCTCAGAGCGTCGATCTGCGCCTCGACCGGCCCTCGGTCTCGCGCGATCAACGCCAGTTCGCCTTTCTCAGAATGGACATGACAGCCCGGCGTGATGCCGATGGCGAACTTGCCGCCATCATTGCCCAGCTGCGCGATGTCTCCGTCGAGCAGCAGTTGCGTGACGAAGCCCAGAACCGCGCGGCCGATGCCGAATCCGCAAACGACGCCAAGTCGCGCTTCCTCGCCGCCGTCAGCCATGAGCTGCGCACGCCACTGAACGCCATTCTCGGTTTTTCCGATATCCTGATCGGTGAATATTTCGGCAAGTTCGAAAACGACCGGCAGCGCGAATATGTCGGCCTGGTCCGCGAATCCGGCGCGCATCTGCTCTCCGTCGTCAACACCATGCTCGACATGAGCAAGATCGAAGCGGGCCGCTACGAGCTGATCCTCGAAGCCTTCGATATATCAAGCTCCGTCAAATCCTGCGAATCGATGCTGGCATTGCAGGCCAAGACCAAGGGCCTCACGCTGACGAGCCGTATCCAGCGCGATCTCGGCGAGATCGTCGCCGATCAGCGCGCTATCCAGCAGATCCTCATCAATCTCGTCGGCAATGCCATAAAATTCACCGAGGCCGGCGGCGTCGTCTCGGTCGATGCGGCAGCGCGCGACGGCATCCTCAAGCTGACGGTCAGCGATACCGGCATCGGCATCCCGGCCGACAAGCTGGCATTGCTCGGCCAGCCCTTCGTCCAGATCCAGAACGACTATACCCGCCGGTTCGAAGGCTCCGGCCTCGGCCTCTCCCTGGTCAAGGGGCTGGTAGCGCTGCATGGCGGGTATTTCGCCATCGCCAGCCAGCCGGGCGAAGGCACGATCATTACCATCGAGATCGCAGTGGACGGCTCGGGTGCCCAGCACGCCGAAGATGCCGGCCATGGCGCGACTGTCGAGTTTCCGCCGCGGCTGAAGGGCGCGGTCAATAGTGGTGCAGAATTGGAAGAGGGGCGTTTCGATGGCCGCGCGCAAGCGAAAATCGCCTAAGGGAAAGAGGGGACGGCAGCAGCCGGGCCTTCTGATATCAGGCGCCGCCGCCCTCGGCGGGCTCGGCCTGCAGGGCGCATCCGTGCTCGGCGGCGTCATCGGCCGCAATCCGTCGGTCGCCGGCGGCACGATCACTTTCGTCGTCATCTTCTCCTTCGTCGCCGCCAATGCGCTCTGGTATCAGCCGGGCCTGCATCCGCATCCGATTTTCCGCACCCGTGATCCGCAGTCTCCAACCGTGCTCGGTGCCCGCCGCCCGGCCGAGGAGCAGCAGGGCGAGGTCACCACATTCCGGATCGAACGGCCACAGGATGCCGCCACCACCAATGCGACGCCGGCGCCTGCCGCGCCTGGCCAGCAGCCGAGCCAACTGGTCATGGACATCCAGCAGCAGCTGGTGCGCCGCGGCCTCTATAACGGCGTACCCGACGGCATCATCGGCCCGCGCACCAGCGCCGCCATCCTCTTCTTCGAAGAGACCGTCGGCATGACCCAGACCGGCGATCCCACGCCGGAGGTGCTGGCAGCGCTGAAGATTGATGCCGCGGGTCCTTCGACCGTGCCCGCCGAAAAGCCGCCCGAGGATGTAAGCTCGAAGGCCGCGGCGGAAGACCCGGTGGCGGCGGCGATCCGTAGCGCTGAAAAGACGGTCAAAACGGCTTCGTCAGCCGCAAAGCAGGTTCCATCAAGCGAAATCACCAATGTCGACCTGGTGTTGAAGATCCAGAAGGGTCTTTCCAACATGGCCTATGCCAATGTCGGCGTCGACGGTGTCGCCGGCGAGCAGACCCGCGCGGCTATCCGCCATTTTCAAAAGCACTACAACCTGCCTGAGGACGGTGAGCCGAACCAGGCGGTGCTGAAGAAACTCAAGGAAATCGGGGCGATATAGAGCAAGTCCAGCAAAAGTGCGCAGCGGTTTTGCGTCCGGAATTGCGCAAACAAAAAGGTAGAGCATTTCCGCGACTTGGAGAACACGGAATGCTTTAACCATCAGGATGCCGCCTTCACCAGCCTGTAATGTGTCGTCATCGCCTGGCCCTCGACATCCACCGCCTCTTCGATCGGCCCGGCCTCGCGGGACATCGCCACGCGATAGCGCTTCGGCGCCATACCCGTCATCCGCTTGAAGGCGTTGCTGAAGGCGCTTTCGGATGTGTAGCCGAGCGAAAGCGCCAGCGCCGAAACCGGCATGCTGCCCTCCCGCAGCTCGCGTTCGGCAAGGCGCATGCGCCAGCCGGTGAGGTAGGTGAGCGGCGCAACCCCCGCCACTATCTTGAACCGCAGCGCAAAGCTCGTGCGCGACATGCCGGCCGCCTTTGCCAGTTCGCCCAGCTGCCAGGACCGGCTGGGATCGCCATGCATCAGCCGCAGCGCCGGCGCAATGCGATCGTCGCCGAAGGCGCGGAGCCACCCGACCGTCAATGGCGCCGAGCTCATGATGTGCGCCCTCAGCACCTGGACGAACATCAACTGCGCAAGCTGGGTCGAGGCGAGCAGGGCACCCGGCCGCTTTGCCGCCATCTCCCGCACCAGCTGGTCGAGCAGCCAGCGCAGCACGCCGGCTTCGGCAAGGGCGGCGCGCACATGAATGATCGGCGGCAACACGTCGGACAGCAGCTCCATGCCCTGCGGCCCGAGCGCGATATGGCCGCCGAGATAATGGAAATCCTCGCCAATGCCGTGGCGCGCCGTGCCGTCAACCTTCTCCTTGAAGGCGCCGACCGCGTCAGTGGGCGCAACGGCAAGGTCGCTCGCCAGGATGAAGGAGTGCCGGCCGTTCAGAAGCGCAACGTCGCCTGCCTCCAGTAGTATCGGTTCGCTGCCATTGTCGAGGCAAAGCCAGCAGCGCCCTTTGGCGACCGCGCTGATCTTGATCCGCTTTGGCCGGGGGAAGCGCAGCGCCCATGCGCCGCCGGCGATCAGCCCACCGGACACAAGGCAGCGCGCATCAAGCAGATTGAGCATTTCGGAGAGCGGATCGCTGGTCATTTTTGAACGATGAAGCAGGAAATCGGGATTTGCAAGCATTCAGAATCCCATTTCACGGGCGTAGATAAGGCCATCACGCACAACGGAGGCATGTCATGTCCACTCCACAGGCTCCCATCAGTTCCAGTTTCGGTGCGGCCTCGACCGCCGAGGAGGTCATTGCCGGGCACGATCTCTCAGGTAAGGTCGCGATCGTCACCGGCGGTTATTCCGGTCTTGGTCTCGAGACGGCTCGTGTGCTCGCCGAAGCCGGCGCCAGGCTTGTCGTCCCCGCCCGCAATCTCGAAAAAGCCAAGGCTGCCGTGGAAAGCATTCCCGGCCTTGCGCTGGAAAAGCTCGACCTGATGGACCCCGGCTCGATCGACGACTTCGCCGACCGCTTCCTCGAAAGCGGCGAGCCCCTGCATCTTCTCATCAACAATGCTGCCGTCATGGCAAATCCGCTGACGCGTGATGCCCGCGGTTACGAATCGCAGTTCTCCACCAATCATCTCGGCCATTTCCAGCTCACTGCCCGCCTTTGGCCGGCGCTGGTGAAGGCCGAGGGTGCGCGCGTCGTCGCCGTCTCCTCGCGCGGCCACGTCTTCTCCGGCGTCGATTTCGACGATCCGAATTTCGAGAACCGCGAATACGCGCCCTATCTCGCCTACGGCCAGTCGAAGACGGCAAATGCTCTCTTTGCGGTGTCACTGGATGCTTTGGGTGCGAAGCACGGCGTCAGGGCCTTCTCGCTGCATCCCGGCGGTATCGTCACCACCAATCTGGTCCGCCATCAGTCGACCGACTTCCTCAAGGCGAGCGGCTATGTCGACGAGGATGGCAAGCCGGTCATCGATCCGGAAAACAACAAGAAGACGATAGAGCAAGGGGCTTCGACCACCGTCTGGTGCGCCGTCAGCAAGAAGCTCGAGGGTCTCGGCGGCGTCTATTGCGAGAACTGCAATATCGCTACCGCCGTCCCCGGCGATTCGTCCGAAATGCTCGGTGTCCGTCCTTGGGCAACCGATCCGGAACTTGCCGAACGCCTCTGGCAGCTGAGCGAGCGGCTGACGGGCTTCATCGCCAGCTGATGGAGCGCCACACGGCCGGCCCTCCGCCCCGATCACCGTCCGGGGACGGCATTGGGGAGGGTTGCGGCAATGCAGGGTCAAGGTCTGACCCCTGGGATCCGACCTTGACCCTGCATTGCCGCAACCGGCGCGCCGGTCTATACCGCGCCGATGAGATTACGCGCCGACATCTTCGTTTCAGCCCTCCTGCGCCGCGTCTTCGCCAGCGGCGATTTCGCCGCCGTCGAGAAGAAGGGTGCGGAGGAGGCCGGTGCGATCTTCATCCGTCAGCACTTCCGGGACGGCCTGGAAACGCTCTATGCGCCGGCGCCGCAGACCGCTTTCGACGAGGGCCAGGCCGGCGACCGCCTGTTCGAGATCCGGCTGTTGCGCAGCGAACCGGAAGCGGTGCGCGCGATGCTGGAGCGCGAACGCAAATTCGATCCCGATCTCTGGATCGTCGAGCTGGAGGCGGATGAACTGGGGGATATGATCCCACTTGCGAAGTGCGGCTGAGAGCCAAGGCGCTCGTCAGTTCAGCGCCATTTCAAACCGCTGATATGTGGCAAGGTCAGCCCGCGGCTCAGCGGGACCGCCGCCCCATGACGCGCATGTCGCGCTGCGGCGGCGCTTGGCGGATGAAGCGGTGATTGGGCGTTTCCTGAGGTGCGGGCACATTGGACACGTCGTGCCTATAGGTGTAGCGATCGGCACGCCGCCAGGCTTCGACGCGTTCGTGGCATTCTTCCGGATCGAGCGCATCGAGCACCATCCAGCCCCGAGTGACGTTGTGCTGCTGTTCGGCAAGGTGCGGATAGAGCCTTTCGAGCACGAAGACGGCATCGAGAAAGCCCATGCCGAGGCTCGTCAGTGTCGTGGCAAGCTGCTGGCCGGAAAGATCGAGCATGATGCGCTCGGCCAGCCAGCGGCTGGCGGAAAGCGCATCGGCAAGTGCTGTTGCGAAATGCGTCGCTTCGCGTGAGCGCGCGAAGCGCACCAGCAGCGCCTCTTGAATGTCGCTGAGCGTGCGCAGACCGAGCCTGTCTTCGTCGGCACGGCCGAGATGACCGGCAAGCCCGAGGATGCGTTCGCGCAACGCCTCTTCATTGGCAACCCGCTGTTCCTCCATCGCATCGGCCTCGTTGGTCTCGGCCGGCGCCGGCGAAAGCGGGACCGCCGGCGATTCCATGATCGGCGCCGATGCGCCCGCGGGCCGCGGCTGGCTCTGGCGCAGCGCCACCAGCGCATCGATCACCTTCGGCGAGAGTGAATCGCGGCTGACGATCGTCTTGACATGCGCTGCACCCTGCATGCGCGCGATGGTGATCAGCGTATCGTCGGCGATTGCCTTGGAGGCGGCAAGAAAAGGGGCCGCGATCTCGATCGGCTGGTTGCCGATGAACAGCGCCACCGCAGCTGGCATGTTCTTGCATTGAGAAAGGGCGGCGACCGCCTGCCGCTTGGCTTCGTCGGAGGAGGCTTGGAACAGCGGCATGAAAAGTTCGGCGAATTGGCGCAGTTCGGACCGTGTCGGATGAGACAGGTTCTCGAAACTGCTGACAGTCGCCATCAATACCACGTCCTTTTTCCTGACGGCCAACGGGCCTTCTAGGTCTCGAAACCGGTCACGCACAAATACACCCCGAAAACGCAGAACAACGGGACCAAGGGCCGATATGCGCTGGCGGAACGCATGTCAGGCCATACGGTTATGAACAAATCCTACACCGGTAGGGTTAATGCATGCTGAAGATTTTATTAAAATGCAACAGAAATATACACGCAATGCGTGTCGTGATATGATTAGCCGGCAACATAAAATGCGTGGTTTGGAAGGGGGCTGCGACGATTGCTCATCGCCGCTGTGATCGCGGAAAAGTTCAGGCGATTCTATGATCGCGCAGCGCGTGCAGCAGCTTTTCGCGGCTGTCATAACCGGGCTGATAAAGGTCGAGCGCCGCGGATGCCGCGAACTGCGCCTCGACGCTTTTGATGTCGATGCGCCGTTCCGAGCACCAGGCATCAAGCGCACTGCGCAGCACGTCGAGATCGTCAGGGGAGAAGGATGAATTGACCAGCAAAGACATCGCTTATCCTCCGCATTCCGGCAAGAGCGTGGAAAATCCCCGATCGATCGGTGCCTGGAAACTGTGATCGACTGAGCGAAACATACGCGCATCTGAACGCCTCGCAATTAAATATTTTCATGACGCATTTTTGCAACACCGCCCTTTTCGAGGTGGAGAGATTGCCGCACCAATGCCAACTATATGAATTATTTCTAATTTTAGCGCCGATGCCAATCCGGGCCCTTGCGCAGGCGGCGTGAAACCAAATCGACTCTTCGAGCGTTAAAAGGAAGGCGAGTCGAACTGTGTTTGGCATCGCCGAACATTAGTAAACTGTTAACTGTCATGTGTCTCAATTCGGATAGGAACGACGCGATTTGAGTAGTTGGATCGTCGAAACTCCACATCACGGTATTTCAATCAGGTGCCGTGGGAAAGGCGCGAATGCCCTCGGTCCGGTCATTCCGGCACCGCAGGACGCGCCGGCCCGCACATTGGCGGGCAGGGTGAAATCCATCGCAAGTTCATCCGTCTCGGGCAGTGCATGGAGACGAGAATGGCAATAGTAGTCGCATTGGCGGATCGGCAGCCGCGGGCGCCGCGTCGCCCGGACAAAGAGCCCCGCGAAGCCAAGATCCTTTGGTTCACCGGCGTCCGCTACGAGCGGTTGGCCGAGAGCCCTAGACATGGTCCGGCGCCCGCTCCGCGCGTCAACAAGAAGTAACCGCTCTTCAACCTCAGCGAGCGGCGAATTGCTCGCAGCCGGCTTCCGTCAGGAAGTTGCGCGCAGCCTCATCGAAGCTCGCCTGCGGCGCCAGCGTCCGCAGCACGGCATAACCGTCCGGCCGTTCCATTTCCACCAGGATCGCCTGCTGCAGCTCCTGCGGCAGATTTTTGCGCAGGTCGGTCAGCTGGATCGGACTGCCGGCCAGCACATCGAGCGCACCGCCGACCGATGTCCTGTCGTTCATGCTGAAGACCTCGTTGGAGGCGTTGTCGTAGATCGCGATCGACCAAAAGGGCACATTGCCCTTGGCGGTGAAATGCACCGGTGCATCCTCGACATCGAAGGAGCAGACG
Organism: Rhizobium leguminosarum; assembly: GCF_019798305.1. Classification (GTDB taxonomy): domain Bacteria; phylum Pseudomonadota; class Alphaproteobacteria; order Rhizobiales; family Rhizobiaceae; genus Rhizobium; species Rhizobium leguminosarum_U. The sequence goes on along the minus strand of NZ_JAAXDD010000018.1, from coordinate 112,578 downwards.
GCGGTGCGCAGGAAGGGGTCGCCATTGGCAAGGCCGGCCTCGTCATACTGGTTGCCGAGCAGGTAGAAATTGTTGAGATCGCCCTCCGCCTCCACGCGCGTCGCCGCATCCCTGCCGGTGAAATGCGGCAGCGACAGGATGATGACGAGATGCAGCAGGGCTGCGCCGAAAAGGCCGGTCAGGACGGCGAAGAATATCCTAAGCATTGCCGCATCCGGTCTTGGTGAGTTTCGGCATGGCGAGATCGATCACGCCGGAACTACCGGCGGTCGGGGTGTCGAACAGCGTCAGCACCAGCCGGAAGGTGCCGGCCTGTGGCAAGGCCAGCCAATTGCCCGGCTGCGCAACGGCGGAGATCTCGATCGAGAAGCTGCTGTCTTGCTGGCGCAGCACCGTCCAGGAATTGAGCGCAGAGGGATGCCCGGTCGTCACCGCCGCTGGATTGCCGCCATTGTCGGCGGTAAAGAGCGTCCAGAGCCGGGCAGGCGGCGTCTGTCCGCTGATGCGGTAGCGGCAGCCGGCATTCAGCCGCGCGCCGTCGTCGTCGACGCTCGCCGTAAAGGTCAGGCCCTCGGCGCTGCCGTAGAGCAGCTTGCCGGCGCGCGCCCGGTGCGACTTGGCATAAGGATCGGCCTCGACCGTCTGCAACGCCGGAAAGGCCTCCCAGGCGCCGAGCTTGATCGCCCCAAAGCCCTGTGTCGCATCCAGCGCATAAAGCGAAATCATGATCCCGCCGCCAAAGGCGACGATCAGCGTAATCGCGATAAAAAGGGGGAATCGAAACACGTCATGACCTTGGAAACCATATCCGATGAAAGGGTTACCACTGATTCTGGCAGGGTGGAATGCCAAGCCGTGCCATAGAGGCCGATTGATCCACGGTCATGCCGTATGCGGCAGCGGCATTCATGCCGATGCATCGATGCGGGTGGATGCTGATTCCGGGATCGGCGTGACTACTCCGCGCTCGCCACCTTCGCCGGCGCGAGCGGGGCGGCCTCCTTCAGCTTTTCGCCGAGCGTCTTGAGGATGTCAGTCGACTGAACCGAGAGCATGCGCGGCCGGATAAGCTGCGGCAATCCGTCCTGCGGCTTGGCGGCAGAGGTCTTGGCGAGGTCCTTTTCCGAGGGCAGGGGGGTTTCTACGCCGGGGATGGCGCGCAGCGTCACACCCTGATGGGCGTAGTCCATGGCACGCTTGAAGGTCATCGCCGGCAGCGAGCCGCCGGTCATGTTGTTGGTCGAGGTGTAGTCGTCATTGCCGAACCAGACGGCGCAGGTGTAATTGCCGGTGAAGCCGACGAACCAGGCGTCGCGATAGGCTTGGGTCGTGCCGGTCTTGCCGGCCGTCAGGATGCCGTTGTCGAGTGCGGCCTTGCGCGCCGTGCCGACATAGGGAACGCGCGACAACATCTGGTTCATATAGGCGTCGGCCTGCTCGGACAGCACACGTTTCGGCGCCGGCTCGTCACGGTCGAAATCGTAAAGCACGTCGCCGTCATAATCGAGGATCTGGGTGATGCCGTGGCGGCGCGACTGGTAGCCGCCGGCCGGGAAGGTGGCATAGGCCGTCGCCTGGTCGAGAACCGTTACCTCGGACGTGCCGATCGGGATGGTGACGTCGTCGCGGATCGGCGTTTCGACACCGAGGTTTTTCGCCATCGCTCGGATCGGCTGAATACCGAGTTTTTCCTTGGCGAGCCGCACCGGCACGGTGTTGATCGACTGGGCGATCGCGGTCTCAAGCGTGATGCGGCCGGCATAGTGATTGGCATAATTATGCGGGCTCCAATTGCCCCAGGAGATCGGCGCGTCGACGATGGTCGTCTTCGGCGTCATCCCGCTCTCCATCGCCACCGAATAGGTGTACACCTTGAAGGAGGACCCCGGCTGCCGCAGTGCTCTGGTGGCGCGGTTGAACTGGCTCTCGCCGTAATCTCGGCCGCCGACCATGGCGCGCACGGCGCCGCCGTTTTCGATCATCACCATCGCGCCCTGCTTGGCGTGATAGGCTTCACCATATTCGCGCAGCGACGTCTCGACCGAATCCTCGGCCGCCTGCTGGATGCCCATGTCGATCGTCGTGCGCACGATCAGCGAATGCTGGTGGAAACGCGGTGAAAGCCGCTGCACCTCGTCGAAGGCCCAGTCGAGGAAGAAATCGGGTGATTCCACCTCGTTGCGATCGACGACGGTGGCAGGGTTGCGCCTGGCGGCGATCACCTGACCCTCGGTCATCAGCCCGCTTTGGACGAGATTGGTCAGCACCTCGTTGGCGCGTGCACGCGCCGCCGGCAAGTTGACATGCGGCGCATATTTGGCCGGCGCCTTGAACAGGCCGGCGAGCATGGCGGATTCGGCAAGGTTCACGTCGGTGATGTTCTTGCCGAAATAGAACTGCGCCGCTGCGGCTGCGCCAAAAGTGCCGCCGCCCATATAGGCGCGGTCGAGATAGGTGGAGAGGATTTCCTTCTTGGAAAGGTTCGCCTCGAGCCACAATGCCAGGAACGCCTCGGTGACCTTGCGGTCGATCGAGCGTTCATTGGACAGGAACAGGTTCTTGGCGAGTTGCTGGGTCAGCGTCGAGCCGCCCTGCACGACTTCGCCGGCGCGCGCATTCTCGCTCATGGCGCGGAAGAGGCCGATGAAATCGATGCCGAAATGGTCGAAGAAGCGCCGGTCCTCGGTGGCGATCACCGATTTGATCAGCGAATCCGGCAGCTCGTCAATCGGCACGGAATTCTGGTGGATCACGCCGCGATGGCCGATAACGTTGCCGTAGCGGTCAGTGAAGGTGACGGCGAAATCGCCGCGGTTGCGCCAGTCCTCCTTGGTCGCCTCGAAGGCGGGCTGGGCAAGCAGCAGAATCAGCACGGAGCCGGCCGCCCCGAGCGTCAGCCCTTCGCCGGCAAGTTCGAAGACCATGCGCTTCCAGCCGCGCACGCGGAAGCGGCGGAAGAAGATGGTGATGTCTTCCCAGATCTCGGCGGCGCGGAAGCCGGCGTTCCAGACGGTCGAATCGATCCAGGAATCGATACGCAGCAGAATGTGACGGCTCTTCGCCGGCCGCTTGTCCGCCGCCTCGTTCGCCGCTTTTCCGGGCCTGTTTTCTGGCCCGTTTTCTGGCCCATTTCCTGGCCCATTTCCTGGGTTGTCCGGATCCTGCACGTCCTGTATTCCCGCCTGATCGCGCTTCGGTCATGTCCGACGAAAGCACGAGGCCCGCATATGGGCGCAAAGCTCTCCGATACCGGGAGAGAATTCTCCGAGTATCAGGAGTATACTGAAGGATTGATTGATTTTGCGGCCGATAACAAGAGAGATGCATGAGGGTCACGCGAATTTGCGGGCCGCTGTTGCATGAAACGACGATGAACGATCTGCCCTTCTGGAAGAGCAAGACGCTGGCCGAGATGACCGCTGCCGAGTGGGAAAGCCTCTGCGACGGCTGCGGCCTCTGTTGCCTCAACAAGATCGAGGAATGGGATAGCGGCGATATCTATTTCACCTCGGTCAGCTGCAAGCTGCTCGACGGCGAAAGCTGTCGCTGCTCCAGCTATGAGAACCGCTGGGATTTCGTGCCGGACTGTGTGCAGCTGACGAAGGAGAACGTGCCGGATATCGCCTGGCTGCCACCGACCTGCGGCTACCGGCTGGTCAATGAAGGCCGCGATCTCTACTGGTGGCACCCGCTCGTCTCCGGTGACCCGGAGACCGTCCATGCCGCCGGCATTTCCGCGCGAGGCCGCACGATCAACGAAAATGAAATCGATATTGACGACCTCGAGGACTATGTGGTCGACTGGCCGCTGACCGTGGGCGAGGAGAAGGACGATGAGGAAGCATAAGCGGGCTCAGGGCTTTATTGCCGCGAGGAAGCACTGCAGCTCCGTCTCCACATAGACAGCCACCGGCCCCCCTGCGCCAAAACCCCACCAGATGAGCGAGCCCTGCCATTGCGACAGCATCAGCCGGGCGATCGTCTCCGGCGCGGTCGCTGATCCGAAGCACCGAGCGATCGCCGCTGTCAATGCTGTTCCCCAAGCGGCCCCTCGGGCGCGCAGCACCGGATCGCGAAAATCCTCGCGAAGCACCAGCAGCCCCGCACCATAGGCGGCGGCATTGTCGCCGTAATCCTGCGACAAGCCGACGAGCAGCGCAATGGCGCCTTCCGGCGTTTTCGGCACCGTCCCGGCAAGCCGCGCCGTTTCCGTATCCAGCCTGTCCCAGGCGTGTAGCAATGCTGCGCGCAGCATCGCCGCTTTCGTCGCGAAACGCTGCACCAGCGTCGAGCCGGAAAGGCCGCTTGCTTTCGCCACCGCCGCAAAGGTCGCCGCATCCGGCCCCTCGGCGTGGATCAGCGCCAGCACCATGGCGAGAAGCTGTTCATCGGACAGTGTGCGGCGGCGCGGCATGAAATTTCCCTTGCACTGGCCGCGAACGTAAACGATCATTCGTTTATAAACAAGGAGCGCCGGGCGATTCCTCACGCGTCCATGACGGCATGAGGCGTTCTAGCGTGGAGGATGGAGAAGTGACAGCGAACTTGCGGGAGAAAGTGGCCTTGGTGGCGGGTGCTACGCGCGGCGCGGGCCGAGGCATCGCGGTGGAACTCGGTGCTGCCGGCGCCACCGTCTATGTAACGGGGCGCACGACGCGCGCTCAGCAATCCGAATATTCCAGGCCGGAGACGATCGAAGAGACGGCTGAACTGGTAACCGCCGCAGGCGGTAAGGGTATCTCCGTGCAGGTGGATCATCTCGTCAAGCAACAGGTCGAGGCGCTGGTCGCCCGCATCCGCAGTGAAACCGGCCGGCTCGATATTTTGGTCAACGACATCTGGGGCTGCGAGAATCTGTTCGAATGGGACAAGGCCGTCTGGGAGCATTCGCTGGACAAGGGCCTGCGCATGCTGCGGCTCGGCATCGAGACACATCTGATCACCGCTCATTACGCCCTGCCGCTGATGATCGAGCGGCCCGGCGGGCTGCTGGTCGAGATGACCGACGGCACGGCCGAATACAATGCCACCCGTTACCGGCTGTCACCCTTTTACGACATCGTCAAAACGGGTGTCACCCGCATGGCCTGGGCGCATGCGCAAGATTTGGAAAAACACGGCGCCACCGCCGTTTCGATCACGCCCGGCTGGCTGCGCTCCGAAATGATGCTGGATGCTTACGGTGTCCGTGAGGAGAACTGGCGCGAGGCGACGAAGATACAGCCGCATTTCGCCATTTCCGAAACCCCACGCTTTGTCGGCCGCGCCGTTGCCGCCATCGCCGCCGATCCCGACCGCGGCCGCTGGAACGGCCAGTCGCTGTCGAGCGGCGGAGTGGCCAAGACCTATGGCTTCGACGATATCGACGGTTCGCGGCCGGACTGCTGGCGATACATGGTGGAAGTGCAGGAGCCGGGCAGACCGGCTGACGTCACGGGTTATCGCTAAATAATTCCAGGGAAACGGCTTTCCCTGGAATTGGATGCAGGCAAAAGGTTAGAGCGGCTCGGCGCTGCGCCGTGAAACTAAACCGCTCTAACGCCCCGCTATCATGCTGCGGCAAGCCGCGCCGCCTCGCGAAACGAGACCAGCCGCTTCGTCTGTTCGTCCCATAGCACCAGCTTGACGCAACGCAGGCTTTCCATGAGCGTGATGCGGCCCAGATCGGCAAGCTCAGGATGATCCCGCAGCACCTCCGGCAGCCGGTAGTAAGGCACCCGGCTCGACAGATGATGCACATGGTGGATGCCGATATTGCCGGTGATCCACCGAAGCACCGGCGGCAGGTCGTAATGCGAGGCACCGTGGAGGGCCGCATGCTGGAACTGCCAGTCCGGCTCCTTCGACCAATGTGTATCCTCGAACTGATGCTGGACGTAGAACAACCAGACACCGGCAGCACCTGCCAGAAGCACGATCGGCAGATGCACCAAAAGAAAGGGAATGATCCCGATCGCCCAGATCAACAGCGCGGCGGCCACTGCGACGGCAAGGTTGGTCGCCATGGTCGAGACCCAGGGCAGGGCGCCGGAGCGCATCATGCCGAAAGGCAGGCGCTGCTTGAAGAGGAACAACCATGCCGGTCCGATCCCGAACATCACGATCGGGTTCCGGTAGAGCCGGTAGCCGAGCCGGCCCCAGCGCGACAGAGCGTTGTATTCGGCGATCGTCAGCGTTTCGATGTCGCCAACGCCGCGTTCGTCCAGGTTTCCGGCCGAGGCGTGGTGTTCCGCATGCGCCCGGCGCCAATAGTCGTAGGGCGTTAGCGTCAGGATGCCGATCGTGCGTCCGACCCAGTCGTCGACGCGGCGACGGGCGAAAAACGAGCCGTGGCCGCAATCATGCTGGATCATGAACAGTCGGAGCAGGAAAGCGGCGGCGGGGAGGACGAGAATCAGGCCAGGCCAGAAGCTGTAATGAACCGCTGCCCATGCGGCAGCCCAGAACAGCGCGAATGGGACGACGGTGACGGCAAGCTCGAAGGTGCTGCGTCCGGCCCGCGGCTGGCGATATCCGGCAAGGATCTTCAGCCAGCGTTTTTCAGCGAAAAGCGCGGCTTGCTCGGCGGATCGCTCCGGGTTGTCGTCGGGCTCGCCCAAAGGGGCCACTTGGATTTCCTCGCACTCGCTGCGGCGCGCAGATTCGATCACAGAGTGACGCCGTGAAAGGCGGCGATCGCCGAAAAGCCGAGTGCAATCACCACGGCCGAGCGAATGAGGAAGAGCGGATAGTCGAAGTGGTACATCGTATGAAGAGTGGTCATGGTTGCAGCAATTCCTGTTTTTCTGAGAACATGTCAATGGGTGATGATGTCACGCCCGGGCGCGGCGCGTTCGACAAGACGCGCTATCACTTGCGCTGTTATGCGCACGGGGGCGGAGGGGGGCTCGATAAGAGGTTCTATTTCTTTGGAGCACTGCCCTGCGGGGCGGTCTTGGTCGCCGTCTTCATCTGATTGGCGAATGTGCTTTCCACCTTCGCTGCCTGCTTGTCCTTCTTCGGCTTCCGGACCTCGCGATTGCTTCTTACTTGTCCTTTTGCCATCGATAAAATCTCCCTTTAGATCGAAATTGAAAGCCGCAGCCTGCGTGGTATTCGCCCCGCTTGTCGGTCGCGATCAGAGATCGCGGGATCGTCATGCGGGGCAACCCGACAACACCGGGCCGCAGGGATGGAATGAAAATGATGCCTGCTGAAACCGCATCGCAGTCTGGAGGCGGATGACCGGAGAGGTCACCGAAAGCCAAACCCGACGTTGAGACGGGACGTCACCATGCTTTCGCGATCGGGAAAATGGCGGGCCGGAATTTCGGTCACCGCAAATGCCGCATCGGCCAAATCAGCGAGCCATCGTCTTAGCGTAAAATTGAGTCGCCATTAAGGCCGTCGCCGCAGGAAAGCCATATTTCCACAGGGTTCAATCCGCCAGTGCAAGATGCCGAAAAGTGTCAGCGGTTTTCGGACGACACCCTATTCTAAGCGAAACAGGCGGATCAGCTTCGTTCTTTCCATCTCCGCTCGGCCCGGTGCTGACATGATGCCGCGGGCCAAACGGAGTTCTATGTCCCGTCCGATATCGAGCGGTACCAGCATGCCGCCGGCCTTGAGCAGGCGGTCTGTCATCGACAAAAGCATATCCACTTGCGCCTGGCAGCCATCGATTTCCAGGAGCGCCACCCGGCGCTCCCTGTCGATGTCTACAAAATCCCTAGCCAGCTGCCGTTGTTGATAAGCCCCGAACTGCACCCATCCGAAATAACCGGCCGCTGCGACGCAGATACAAAGCAAGAGGGGTATTCCGCACAATAATCCTTCAGAGCCGAGCGGCGCGCTTGCCGCCAGCGCATAACCCCGAAATCGGAATCGATTTTCAGAAAGGATTACGCGCAAACTCAAAGTGTTAGAGCGTCCTTAGTGCGCTGAAAAGACGCGCGGCGCTCTTGCCGGCGCGTCCTCGCGGGGCAATCCCTGTATCGCATATCGGTTGAAGATCGGGGTTACCGGTTTCGGCGGCGTCTTCAGCTTGCCGAAATGGTGTTCAAGCGCCAGCGAGAGCATGGCCGGCGAGGTGACGCCCTCCTCGAACAGCCTGATCAGCAGCACGGCCGCGACGTTGAAGACCCTTTCGTCGTCGATCAGAATTCTGGCGTCGTAACCGGCGTCGTCGAGCACGCCCTGAAGCATGTCGAGATCGGATGAGGTCAGATGCGATTTTTCGGAAGTGGAAGACATTGGTCCTCCTTTCATCGGGGCGAGGATACGAAGATCCTCAGTCGGCAGCGCCCGTTCAATGGCTGCCGAAGTTGCGACCATGCGCCTTTCGCCCAGGCAACGCAACGGGATTCTTGCCGCAGATTTAGCTCCGGTTCATGAGCAGCCCGCACCGGTCAGAGTGCGGGCTGTGAGGATTATTCCGCCGCTTGATAGATGGGCCCCCGGGCGGCCGATGTCCGCGGACCGGCGGCGGCAAGCAGGGTGATCGCCACCGCAAGCGATGCCACGAAGGCGATGCCGGCGACATAGGGATTCCAGCCGAAATGCGGTGCGGCGCCGAAGACTGCGGAGGCGGCCGCAAGCACGATGCCGCCACCGATCTGGAAGGAGGCGAAGAGCAGCCCGGAGGCGAGCCCCGCCTTGTCATCCTCCACATCGGAAAGGGCCGCAACCTGCACCGAGGGGTAGGTCAGGGCGTAACCGAGGCCGAGCGGGATCTGCGAGAACACGACGAGCAGGATCGGATCGACATGTCCGAGTGCGGTAACCCAGGAGATGTAGCTGAAGGCCTGCAGGCCGACACCCACTGCCATCAGCCGGGTAGCGCCGCGATTTTGCGCGACCGTCGCAAAACGTGGCGCCAGGAACATCACGAAGACACCGCCGAGGGCGAAGCAGAAGCCCGTCGTGAAGGCCGACCAGCCGATGACGTTCTGATAGTAGAGCGTCGCCAGAAACTGGAAGCCGACATAGGCACCCTGGAAGAGGGCGGCGATCGCATTGGCATGCCGGAGCTTGGCGCGGCGGAACATGCCGAGCGGCACCATCGGATCGGCATGGCGCGCTTCGACCACGAGGAAGAGCAGGATCAGTACCAGCGACGCGGCGAGCGAACCCCAGGTCGGGAACGCCTGCCAGCCGGCGGCCGCGGCATTGGTGATGCCGAAGACGAAGAGCAGCAGCCCGGGCGTGATCGTCAGCGCGCCGGCCCAGTCGAAGGCAGGTCTCGGTCCCGCCCGTTTCTGGTCGGCGGGCAGCACCAGCGGCGCCAGAACGAGCGTCAGGATGGCGACGGGCGCGCCCATGACGAGCGTCGCCCGCCAGCTGAAGATCGTCGCGGCACCGCCGAGCACCATGCCGAGCACGAAGCCGGCGGCGCCGGTGGAGGAGAAGACACCGAGCGCCTTTGCCCGTGCGGTTCCCTCGCCGAAGACGGAGAGCAGCAACGCTAGGGCTGCAGGCGCCGTGAATGCGGCGGCAATGCCTTTGATCAATCGGGCGGCGATCAGCGTCGGCCCGCTATCGACGAAGCCGCCGGCGATGCTGGCGGCGGCAAAGATCGCCAACGACCAGAGGAAGACGCGGCGATGGCCGAAGACGTCGGCGACCCGGCCGCCGAGCAGCAGGAATCCGCCATAGCCGAGCACATAGGCGCTGACGGCCCATTGCAGCGATGTCGCCTCCATGCCGAGTTCGGCTTGGATGGCGGGAAGCGCAACGCCGATGGTGGAGACGTCCATGGCGTCGAGAAAATTGGCGGCGCAGAGCAGCAGCAATGCCAGCCGCGCCCCGCTTGGCGATTTGGAAAGAGTCATCGAAATCGTTCCTTCTTTGCTGCCGCCTCATCGGGGGAGGTTGCCGGGCGGCAGGGAACGAGAAAATGTACAGCTTCCTTTCCTATTGCAAATTGATAGTAGACATGCCAGGTATTACTGACGATGATGAATGATGCCACTCTTCGCAAGATCGACCTCAATCTCCTGCTGGCCTTTTCAGTGCTGATGCAGGAGCGCAACGTCAGTCGAGCCGCCGAACGGCTGCTGCTCGGCCAACCCGGCCTGTCGGCCGCTTTGCGGCGCCTGCGCGAGGCGCTGGACGACGAATTGTTCGTGCGTGTCGGCCGCGGCCTGCAGCCGACGCCGCGCGCCCTTTCCATCGCCCCGGCGATCGAGGATGCACTATCGGGCATCGAGCGCGCCATCCGCCCGCAGGCCGAATTCGATCCGGCAAGCTGGCAGGGCGAGTTCCGCATCGGCATGTGTGACAATCTCGAATCGGCCTTCTTCGGCCCGCTTGCCGCCCGTCTTCTCCAGCTTTCACCCGGCGCCCGGCTGATCGGTATCGCTTCCGAAAAGCGCGATGCCGCACGCCGGCTGGATGAAGGCGTCTTCGATTTCAGCGTCGCGATGCACGACGAGCCCGCCTCCTGGCACATTCGCGCGCCGCTGTTCGACCAAGTCTCGATCTGCATCTACGATCAAGCTCAGCTCGGGCTGAAGGCGCCGTTGAGCCTCAAGGATTTCGCCAATGTCGCCCATGTCACCGTCTCGTTCGAAGGCAACACCTCGACCGGCATCGACATGGCGCTTAACCGCACCGGCGATGTGAGACAGGTGGTGGCGACCGTCCCGCGCTTTTCCGCTCTGCCAATGGTGCTGAAGGCGATGCCCGCCATTGCCACCGTGCCGGAATCGATCGGTCGCTGCATGGCGCAGTTACATGGGCTGATGCTTTGCGAGCCGCCGCTTTCGCTGCCGGCCGATCCCGTGACGATGCTTTATCGCCGAATCGACCAGACGGACGGCCGGGCACGCTGGTTCCGTCGCCTGTTCATCGAGGTAGCCAATAAAGCGCTCGAAGCTTCCGGCTGCTGCGTATCCATTCCGAGAGCCGCTGCCTGACGGTCCGTTACAGCTCTCCCTTGTGGAAATATGCTTCGAGGCGATAGCCGTCCGGGTCGATGATGAAGGCGGCGTAATAGAATTGCCCATAATCCGGCCGCACACCCGGTTCACCATTATCCGTGCCGCCGGATGCGACCGCCGCCACGTGAAAGGCATCGACCGCGGCCTCGTCAGGCGCGACGAAGCAGAAATGCAGCCCGGATCGCATGTCGGCAACCACGGGCTGTTCGACCTGCATCACCCAGAGCCCAACCCTTTCCGGGCCATAGCCGATCATGGTGTCGGAATTGGACAGGCGCTCATATCCGAGCGGCGCCAGCGCCGCATCGTAGAAACGGCGGGCTCTTTCGAGGTCTTTTACGCCGATGGAGATATGATCGAACATGGACTGCGAACTCCTTCTCTGCTCATCCCCGGTGTGAGCACTCACCCCCAAGATGGCACGATGACAACATCTTTCAACCGCCGTCCTAAGTCAGCGAACGGCCGCATCGTCAGCGGCCTGCGCGCTCATTCATGGCCGGCGATCCTGTCCTGCGCCTTGGCGAAGAAATCGGGGGCGCCGAAATTGCCGCTCTTCAGCGCAAGCCCGAGGGGCCTGCGCGATCGGCCACGAGACTCGCAGCCCTGCTCGATCAGCCAGCGCGCCGCCTCCAGCGACTGACGGACCGCATCGTCGGCCGGCGCCGAGCGCGTCTTCAGCGCGACGACGCCGGCCTCGCAATCCGTCTTGCCGCGGCCGGTGCCGACGAACTGAACGGTCGTCATGCCGGCTCTCGCAAGCGTATTGGCAAGATCGCTGGCGCCGGTGAAATCATCGGCAATCGCCCCCAGCAGCATCTCAGGAGAGCTCCGGCAGGCGACCTTCGAGATCGTCCTCGACCACCAGTTTGCGGCCGACTATCCCGGCCGCGCCCATGACAAGGATTTTCATCTGAAGCGGCCCTCCACTCGAAGACATCCGCACCGGCTTTCGGTGCGAGTCGGCCCTGAACCGGCAATGTCCTAGTTAAGACAAGGCGAGCGACGCTGTCACGTGATTTTGGGGGAGGGCGCAGTTCGGCCAGGAGCTACTGTGGGACCAGGCAGTCCTCCGACTGCAGGCGCCTGAGGCTGGACATTGACGCGCATCCGCCTAGGTCTCGTTCTAAACAGCGCCCCCAGCGACGCTTTGCATCTGCTGCAGGTTCGTCACCTCATAGGTCCAGACTCGAAACGCCTTCAGCACATGCGGTCCGAAGGAATTGATGAGCGGTATGTCGGCGGCGTCGCGCCCGCGTGCGACGATGATACGACCGATCCGCGGCGTATTGTTGCGCGGATCGAATGTATGCCATGCACCGTCGAGGAAGACCTCGATCCAGGCGCTGAAGTCCATCGGATCGACGACGGGAATACCGATGTCGCCGAGATGGCCATTGATATATCGGGCAGGAATGTTGAGGCAACGGCACAACGCCACTGCGAGATGCGCAAAGTCGCGACAGACGCCGACACGTTCGTGAAACGCCTCGAAGGCTGTCCGCGTCGATCGCGCCTGCATGTAGTCGAATTGGACGTGGCCGTGAACGAAGTCGCAGATCGCCTGAACGCGGCCCCAGCCCGGTGAGACTGTGCCGAACATATCCCACGCAATTTGACTGAGATGATCCGTCTCGCAATAGCGGCTGCCCATCAGGTAGACGAGGCAATCATCCGGCAATTCCGAAACCGGGAGTTCCCTGGCGCCTGGCAGCGACCTGTCCGGTTTGCCGTCGTCTTCGATCGTCGCATCGCCCCATATGGTCAGGTCGCCCGCCGGGGCAATCAGCCGGAGACAGCGGTTGCCGAAGAGGTCGCGATAAGTCGAAGTGGGAACATCGGGCGTGGTGAAGACCGTTTCCGGAATTCTGATGTCGGCCGCACGATCATCATGAACCGACAACAGGCATACCAATGCGGTCGGCTGCGGGCAGGTCAGCGTAATTTCATAGCCGTAACGGATCAACATGGAGCGTTCTCGCGCGTCCGGATCCGCCTAGCGGAAATCCGCCGCAGTTAGAGTATAGAAGGCGCGGCGGCGGTAGGAATAGGCTTTGTGTGCCACGTCCTGAATGGAGTTGCGCAGGGCGTCGAATAACGAAAGCCAATTCGTTTCCGAAGGCTCGGTTCTTTGCAATGCGGTGTCGGATTTCGCCAGAGCGCCAACCTCGATGAAGAACAACACCTGGAACATGCCGTCATGGCCGACGAAGCGCACAGCATTTCTCGCCGCATCGAAGCTACGGCTTTGGTTCAGGAAGGCTAGCGCCACGGTTGAACCGGTGGGGTCTCACGAGCACTCCGAGCGGCGTCCGACAGCCTGAGCCATTCCTTCCGGTATCCTATGTTGAGAAGATTGAAGGACATCATGTCTTTCCCGGCCTCCGAGCGGCTCTTGCCGGTCATGGCATGGTCGGCGTGCGCTGGAGCGCCTGCTGAGACACGATAGACGGTCCACGAACGGGCGGATTCGATCCGGCGGTCGTGTTCGATCTCCATGGAATAGCGGCCGGACGCGCTACATTTGTTTTCCCACGTGCCGACGGCAACGGCATTCCGTCTTCGTTCGGCTTCGTCTTCATGGCTGTTCACGATGTCAACCTTTCGTCATTCGGGCCGTGGCCATGGCCAAACGTCCTCTCGATCAGTGTTGCGCCGCTGCCGGCGGGCGATAGGTTTACCAGTTCCAGGCTGTCTTCCGTCGCGACCCGCTCATGACGTTCATCGTCACTGCGGATGCGGTATTGCAGCACATTTCCTCTCAGAGGCAGCGTGGCGGTAATGCGGTATGTCTCGGGGAGCTTGGAGGGAACGACCAGGAACCCGTCCTTAACCCGGACGGTCTGCCCCACCTTGAAGATATGTGTTGCCGCCTCACGTCGGATCGAGCGTCCATTGCGTTGCGGGATGGGCGTAGCGGTCATGATGGTTTGTGGTCCTTTTCGAGCGCGGTTTCGAGATCTGACAGGTGGACAGGCATCATCTGCTGCGTCGAACTCTGCGCGGCGATCGCCGGCAGGTGGATGAAGGCGCCGACCCGTCGCCAGGCAAGCCTGGAAACGCTGTCGATCAATTCCTCGTCATAGTCGACGCGGTATTCTCCGGCTGGCTGCGCCCCGTCGAAACCGGGCAGGCGGAATGGAGATGAAAAACGGACGACGGTTTCTGTGGTGCGACTTGTCACGGCTGAGGCCTCCGCAGGAATACACTGATGCGTTCCTGTATCGTTGAGATCCGAGCCGGACGAACTCGAGGCTGCCGGTACATCCGCGGTCAGCGCCAAGCTCATTCCGGATCGGAACAGGCGAAATGAACGCCGGAACGACGTCATACATTCGCTATCGAGAATTCAGTGGTGATGGCGGGTCGTAGGTCTCTGACACCGCGAAGCCAAGTCGGCCAAATCGACGAGGCCCATCATTGCGCCTTGATTGAGTTTAAATCAAGATAATTCGGATTTATCTATAAAAAACGCCAAATTAACGCGACGACATGCTAAATAAAGTTGAGCGCTGCGGCGAAAAAAATTCTATTCATTTCCAGATTAATACAAAATATCCGCTCAAATTGATTTCCTGAATTTTTTAAGAAATTCCCTGGGTGAACAATATTTCTTGGCACTCCTATCAATCGAGTGCCACGGATGCTATTTATGTACTGCAGCCGCCATACGCGCCGGCAGCAGAAAGACCTCTATGAAATTCCGTTCACTTCACGACCGCGTCGTCATTCGACGTGCGGAAGGCGATGTCAAATCCAAGGGCGGGATCATCATTCCAGACACCGCTAGGGAGAAGCCGCAGCAAGGTGAAGTGGTCGCAGTCGGCCCAGGCCCGCGCGACAAAAGCGGCACTCTGGTCCCGCTCGATGTCGAGGTCGGCGACATCATGGGCATCGTCGAAAAGACCGAAACGGCTGCCGACAAAGCCGCCTGAGGGGTCAAATTTCCGACCCCGCATCTCAAGACCGAACTGGGAAGAAATATCATGTCTGCCAAGGAAATTAGATTCTCCACCGACGCGCGCGACCGCCTACTGCGCGGCGTCGAATTGCTCAACAACGCCGTCAAGGTGACGCTTGGCCCGAAGGGTCGCAACGTCGTCATTGACAAGGCCTATGGCGCACCGCGCATTACCAAGGACGGCGTTAGCGTCGCCAAGGAGATCGAGCTCGAAGACAAGTTCGAGAACATGGGCGCGCAAATGGTGCGCGAGGTGGCTTCGAAGACCAATGATCTTGCCGGCGACGGCACGACGACGGCAACGGTGCTCGCCGCCTCCATTTTCCGCGAAGGCGCAAAGCTCGTCGCTGCCGGCATGAACCCCATGGATCTCAGGCGCGGCATCGATCTCGGCGTCACCGCCGTCGTCAAGGAAATCCAGGCGAGGGCAATGAAGGTCAAATCGTCAGCCGAGATCGCACAGGTCGGCACCATTGCCGCCAATGGCGACGCCACCATCGGCGAGATGATCGCCAGTGCGATGGACAAGGTCGGCAATGAGGGCGTCATAACAGTCGAAGAGGCGCGAACCGCCGAGACCGAACTCGATGTCGTCGAGGGCATGCAGTTCGATCGTGGGTATCTCTCGCCCTATTTTGTCACCAATGCCGAGAAGATGCGCGTGGAACTGGAGGAACCCTATATCCTCGTTCACGAGAAGAAACTCGGCAGCCTGCAGGCGATGCTGCCGATCCTGGAAGCCGTCGTACAGACCGGCAAACCGCTGCTCCTCATCTCGGAGGACGTCGAAGGCGAGGCGCTGGCAACGCTTGTCGTCAACAAGCTGCGTGGCGGCCTGAAGGTCGCGGCCGTCAAGGCGCCGGGCTTCGGTGATCGCCGCAAGGCCATGCTGGAAGACATTGCCGTGCTGACCGCCGGCCAGGTGATTTCCGAGGATCTCGGCATCAAGCTCGAGAACGTCACGCTCGATATGCTCGGCCACGCCAAGCGTGTGCTGATCGACAAGGAGACCACCACGATCATCGACGGCTCCGGCGAGAAAGCGGCCATCCAGGCGCGCATCCAGCAGATCAAGGGGCAGATCGAAGACACTACCTCCGACTACGACAAGGAAAAGCTGCAGGAACGCCTGGCGAAACTCGCCGGCGGCGTCGCGGTTATCCGCGTCGGCGGCGCGACCGAGACGGAGGTCAAGGAAAAGAAGGACCGCATCGACGATGCGCTGAACGCCACCCGTGCGGCGGTCGAAGAGGGCATCGTGCCCGGCGGCGGCGTGGCACTGTTGCGCGCGAAGTCGGCGCTGACGGGACTGACCGGGGAGAACGCCGACGTGACGGCGGGCATCTCGATCGTGCTCAGGGCGCTCGAAGCCCCGATCCGGCAGATTGTCGACAATGCCGGGTTCGAGGGCTCGATCGTCGTCGGAAAACTCGCCGGCAGCAATGATCACAATCAGGGCTTCGACGCACAGACGGAGACCTATGTCGATATGATCGAGGCCGGCATCGTCGATCCTGCCAAGGTCGTGCGCACCGCTCTGCAGGACGCCGGTTCGATCGCGGCGCTGCTGATCACCGCCGAGGTGATGATCGCCGACATTCCCGCAAGAGACACTGCGTCTGCTGCCGGAAATGGCGGCATGGGCGGCATGGGTTACTAGCGTATCGGCCCGAAAATCGGAATCGATTTTCGGAAAGCACGATGCGTCAATTCAAAATTGGAGCGTCCTTTGTGCGTCCGAAACGCACGGCGCTCTAAGGACGGCCTGAACCGTTCCGGCGTCGCCGGATGGCACAACCCGAACAACAGACAGGGAGAATTCCAATGTCCGTGCAGAGCAGCAGCAAGACATCGATTACCCAGCGTTTCGACAGTTACCAGCCATCCAAGACGCTTCTCGCCTGGGCCTGCGTCGTCACGGCGATCGCCACGATGATCATCGGATTCAGCTGGGGAGGTTGGGTAACAGGCGGCACATCAAGCAAAGCGGCAGCCGCCGCCGGCGATATCGCACGCGGAGAGCTGGCGTCGGCCATCTGCGTCGAGCGGTTCAAGGCGGCACCGGATGCGGCCGCTAAACTCATCGAGTTCAAGGCGATTACCGAAGGCTACAAGCAGCGTCAGTTTGTCGAGGCCGGCGGTTGGGCGACCATGCCTGGGCAGACCTCACCCGACAGCCGAAGTGTTCAAGGCTGCGCCACTGCGCTTGCCGTCTGACACCATTTTCCAGAGCGCTCCGATATGGTGCGGAGCGCTGCCACTGTCAAAGCAGGAAATGACCCATGATCCGTTTCATGAAAAAGACCGACCCGCAGCCAGCCGCAGAAGACGTGGGCGACAACCGCTTCCAAAAAATCCGCGAGGCAGCTGCCGACGAGCACAAGAAAGCCGCCAACGACAGCACGCGTCGCCGCGCGCCCCAGGCAACGGAAGATGACGATCAGCTTATCTGAGCACAGCACCGCACCGCAGTTCACGACCTAGCGATAATCCAGCCAGACCCCGCCGGCATCGGCGGACCGCACGCAGTTTTCCACCCAGCGCACGCCTTCCAGTCCGGCATCGAAATCGGGAAAGACCAGCTTTTCGATCCCCGCAGGGCCGAGGCCGCGCTCTCTGTTGATGGCGAAGCCGAAGCGGCGATAGAGGTTCGCCCAGGCTTCGAAGAGACCTTCCGGGTGACCGCCGCCGATCCGGTCGTCGATTCTGGCCTCGGGATAGAGATAGTCCATGCCGCGCTCGAGAATGCGGGCCGGTTCGCCCTGGATCTCGTAAGAGAGCTGGTTCGGCCGCTCGTCCCACCATTCGATGCTGGCCTTCGAGCCGACGATGCGGATCTTCTGGCCGTGCATGGAGCCGGCATTGACGGCGCTCGACCAGATGGTGGCGAGCGCGCCATTGTCATATTCCATCAGGGTCACCGCATTGTCTTCGAGCGGCGCGCGGCTTTTGACGAAGCTCTGGCGGGTGCAGAGCAGACGCTTGATCTTTAGGTGCGGCAGAATGACCTTGGCGATATAAAGCGGGTGGGTCCCGACATCGCCGAGGACATAGCTGGGGCCCGCGAAATTCGGATCGACGCGCCACCGCGTCGAGGGGTTCTGCTCCTCTACCGCAGCACTATGGAAGCCATGGGCGAATTGCAGGTTGACGATGCGGATTTCGCCGAGATCGCCATTCATGACCATGGCGCGCGCCTGCTCGATCATTTGATGGCCGGCATAACCATAGGTCACGCCGACGATCCGGCCGCGCACTTCAGAAAGCGCCTTCAGCTCTTCGGCCTCGGCGGTCGTGAAGCAGAGCGGCTTTTCGCAGATCACGTGCAGATCATGGTCGAGTGCTGCCTTGCAGATCGCGAAATGGGTGTTGTTGGGTGTCGCGATCGACACGGCCTCGATGCCGTCCGCCCGCCGGGCCTCAGTCGCAAACATCGTTGCATAGTCCCGGTAGCTCCTGGCTTCGTCGAGCCCGAGATCGAGGCCGAAGGCGCGGCCGCGTTCCGGATCGATATCGAAGGCCCCGGCCGCAAGGGCAAAGACGTCATCGCGATGCGCTGCCGAGCGATGAATATAGCCGATCTGGCTGCCTCTGCCGCCGCCGACCATGCCCCAGCGGATCGGCTTTCTCCTGTCATTCGTCATCATCTTTTCCCTAAAAACCAACCGACCTGAGGTAATCGCGGCTTTGCTTCACATCTTCGAGGCTGCCGGCGACATTCCTCGGATCGCGCTCCTGCTCGACGGTGATGAAGCCGTGATAGCCGATCTCCTCGAGCGTTCGCTTGACGGCGGGATAATCGATGACGCCGCGGCCGATCGGGCACATGACGCCCTGTCCGCAGGCCTCGAAGAAGCGGATCTTCTCGCCGAGCACACGGTCGAAGATGGCCTGGTCGATGTCCTTGAAGTGGATGTAGTCCAGCCTGTCGGCATAGCGGCGAAGCATCTCCACCGGATCCATGCCGGCATAATAGCTATGGCCGGTGTCGAGGCAGAAGCCGGCGATCTCCGGCGGAATGTCAGCGGCCACCCGCTCGATCTCATCGGCGAATTCGATATAGCCGCCCGCATGCGGGTGGATGACGGCGCGTACGCCGTATTTGCGCTCGGCGAGTTCGGTGATCGCCGTGATATTCGCGACCATCCCGGCCCAGGCCTTGTCGTCGAGACGCGGCGCACGATCGGAATGGCCGGCGGCATAGTCCCGCTCGTCGTGCCCCCAGTCCATGACCGTGAGATAGGGCGTCCTGAACCGCTGCCCCGCCACCTGTTCCGGCTGCGGCAGCCTGGTGATAACGGCGCAGATTTCGTCCGTCTGCCGCAGCAATTTCTCCCGATTTTCAGGGGAGACCAGATCGTCGAAGATCGTGCCGGCAACGATGAAGAGATTGCGCTCAGTGAGCGCCTTGGCAACGGGCGCATCATTGAGCGGCACGTAACCATAGGGCCCGAGTTCGAGGCCGCCATAACCGGCCGCCGCCGCCTCGTCGAAGACGCGCTCCCAGGCGGGAAGGTTTGGATTGTTGACGTCATCAACGCCCCAGCAGCAGGGGGCTGTCGTAATCGTGATGGTCACGGTTTCATTCCTGAAAAGGGGTGGTGCCGGGCGGATGTTGACGATTAGCCAAGTTTCCCGGGCCAGTATTTGTCGACATATTTCTGGATTTCAGAGCGCATGAAGCGGCCGGAATCGTCGGCACGCTCCTCCCAGCCGAAGACGCAGGTGGTGATGATGCCGTCGAAGCCGACCGCGGCGAGCGAGGAGAAGAAGACATCCCAATTGATCTCGCCCTGGTATATATCCATGTGCTGATGGATGGTGACCTTGGCGCCCGGCGGATTGATGATATAGCGCAGCCCTGACGACGCCTTGTGATTATAGGTATCGGCCACATGCACATGGGCGATCAGCGGGCCGGCATCGCGGATCATCCGCGCCATGTCGTCACCGAAATAGAAGGTGTGCGGCGCGCAATAGAGGAATTTGACGTTCTTCGAGCCGATCGTCTTCAGCATGTCGATCGCCGGATGCAGCGTCTCGCACCAGTCTTCCGGATGCGGTTCCATGTTGAGCGTGACGCCCTCGCGCTCGAACACCGGAACGAGCTCTTCGATCGAGCGCCACCAGGCAGCCTCGCTGTGCTCGTGGGTATGCATGCCGCCGCAGCAGCTGGTGCGATGGCTGCGATCCGGCGACGGTCCGCGGCCGAATTCCGAATTCATCGTATCGCAGCCTATCTCGGCCGAAATCGCGATCGCTTCCTTCCAGTAGCGCACTGCCGCCTGCCGCTCGTCCTCATGCGGGCTCGCCCAGCGATACATCGGCAGGATAGAAGCGAGCTGGACGCCGTGATCCTTCAGGGCCACCTTGAATTCCGCAATGCGTTCCTTGTGTGCCCGCGGGCGCACCCACCAGGGCAGAAAATCGTCACGCGGTGAAAGCTCGATATGCTCGTAGCCGAGCTCCGCCGCCTTGCGGCAGAGGTCGCGCAGGTTGAGGTGACGGTGCATATGCGGGTCGAGTGCGATCTTCATCTGGCTCCTCCGTCATCCCTCGGCCGCATCGGGCCGGTGGATGATCCTTGATCTCGTTTGTTTCGGACGTCCGGTGCTCCTCCCGGATTGCCAGCACGATACTGCCGCGGCGCCCCCATGCTCCAATGCTTCCTTGATCAAATTTGATCATTGACCGCGCGGTCTGCCGATGCTCTGCTGTGTCGGCTTTGGGAGTGAGTAAGCTTGATGAAGGTGACTTTGAAGGATGTCGCAAGCCAAGCCGGCGTTGGCACCGCGACCGTCGAGCGCGTCCTCAACGGTCGCGGCGGCGTGCGGCCTGAAACGGTGGAGAAGGTCTTCCTGGCGGCAAGACGGCTTGAATACCGGCAGAGCCTGCCGGCCCATCGCGGCCTGATCCGGATAGAGGTGATCCTCGTTCGCCCTGAGACCAGCTTCTATTCGCGTCTGAACCGGGCGTTCGAGCGCATCGCCGCCTCGCTCGACGACAGCATCGTCGTTCACCGCACCTTCGTCCGCGAGAACGAGCCGGCGCAATTCGCCCGCTACATCGCCAACCCGACGGCACGCCGGTCGGCGCTGCTCGTGGTTGCGCCCGACCATGCCGATGTCGTCACCAGCGTGCGGAAGGCGGCCGGTCTCGGCATTCCCGTCGTCCAGATCATGACCCGTCCGGCCCCCGAACTGCCCTATGTCGGCATCGACAATTATGCTGCCGGACGCACCGCGGCTCACTACATGTCGGGCATGCTGGCGCAGCGCCCCGGTTCGTTCGTCGCTCTCTGCCACAGCGGTGCCTATGAGAACCATAAGGAGCGGATCCGCGGCTTCTCCAGCTATCTCTCGGAGAAGGGTTCAAACGAGCATCGTTTCATCGAGGTCATGTTCGACCTTGATGATGAGCACAATGCCATGGAACTGCTGCAAGCGGCACTTCGGCGCGAACCGGGCATCATCGGCGTCTATAGTGCAGGCGGCGACAACAAGGGTGTTGCCAGGGTGCTCGAAGCGAACAAGGCCAGGCGGCCGTTCTGGGTCGGCCACGAATTGACGGGAGAGACGCAGGACTATCTCAGCCGCGGTATCATGTCGATCGTGCTCGACCAGGCGCCGGAGGTGCAGGCGAGGCGATCGATAGACCTTGCCCTGAACAGGCTGGGTCTCATCGAGGTGGAGGTCAGCGCCGAGCCGGTGCGCTTCCTGACGATCACGTCGGAAAATCTCTGAGGCGGGATAAGGATGCCGGGGGAATCCGCTCGAATGAGCGCCAGCGACTTTCATGACGGCGCAATCTTACTGCAGCTGCGGTTTCTTAAGAAAGCTGTTGCGGTCGGCGGACTTGATGCGCAGCCAGGCTTCCCGGCCGTTCCTGAGGATTCGCATGGGGATCTCGGCGCCGGCCGGGCCGCTGCTCCAGAGCTTGCGGTAGAAATCGGCCAGGCCATCGACCTCTTCGTCGCGGATCTCCGAAATGATATCGCCCTGACGCAGGCCGGCCTGAGCGGCCGGACCGCCTTCGGCCACGCTCATGACCACCACGCCGCCATTGCTCTCGGCGGAGAAGGCGCCGAGCCAGGGCCGCGGCGGTCTGTTGACCTGGCCCCGGTTCAAGAGATCGTCGAGGATCGGCGGCAACAGGTCGATCGGCACCACCATGTTGATATCGGCGACTTCGTCGCCCTGGCTCATCTGCAGGCGAAGCGAACCGATGCCGAGAAGCTTGCCGTCTGAGCCGATCAGCGCCGCACCGCCCCATGAGGGATGGGCCGGTGCCGTGAAAATCGCCTCGTCGAGCAGATATTCCCAATAGCCGGCGAATTCCTGCCGGGCGACGATATTTGCCTCTACGAATTCTCCGATGCCATCGGCCAGCACGACGGGATCGCCTGCCTTGGCCGTCGCCGCGTCGCCGAGATCCACCGCAGGCGCATTCAGGGGGCCAAGCGCCTGCACCAGGCCGAAGCCGCTTTCCTGATCGTAGGCAAGCGCATGGGCGGGAACCACGCGCCCGTCATGGGTCGTCAGCCAGACCTCTTCGGCCTCGGTGATGAGATAACCGATGGTCAGCACCAGCCCGTTGTCGCGAATGACCACGCCGCTGCCTTCCCGGACGGTGCCCAGCGTCTCCGCCGTGAAGGCATCTTCCGGAATGGAAGAACGTACGGCCACGACTGACCGCAAAATCGGATCGATATTCATGCTTTTATCCCGATAGGCGCCGGCGCGAAAGGCCGAAAGCCGGCGCATTCTTCCTTGAATAGGTAAGAGAATGGACGGCGGGTGCAAGACCGCATCGGAGGGAATTTCGGCAGGCCAACGCGCGACCTCCCTCCGACTCCTGCACCAATCAAGGTTTCACTGAACGCCGAGACTATCTCGCATGGCACCGGCGGGCGGCTGAGCGCGACCATATTGCCGCGGCGAGCATCCCATCACTCTCTTGAAAGCGGTGCTGAATGCGCTTTCGGATTCATAACCGAGCGACAGGGCGACACCGGCAATTGCTTCGGCCGAGTTTGTCAATCGGTCACCTGCGAGAAGCATGCGCCAGCGCGTCAGATAATCCATCGGCGCAAGCCCGACCTTTTCCTTGAAGTGGAGAGCAAAACTGGACCGGGACATCGAGGCCCGTTCAGCCAGCGACTGCAAGGTCCACTTGCGGGCTGGATCGGCATGCAGGGCAGCGATAGCCGCACCGATCCGCCGGTCGGTAAGCGCGAAAAGCCAGCCGACGCCGCGCGCATTCGGCGATGCGATATGGAGGCGCAACACCTGCATGAGCATGACATGAGCAAAATGCTCCGCCATCAGAAAGCCACCCGGCAGTCGCGCAATTCGCGCGTCATCCGATCGAGGCACCAGCGCAGCACGGCGGCGTGATCGGAATCCCTCTTCACATGGACGATCGGCGGCAGGATTCCGAGAAGGATGTCCGAATTTCCTCCCGAAAAGGAAAAACGGCTGCCGATCAGGAAGAAATCGCCGCCGCCGTTGCAAGTGGCAATGCCGTCGCGGGCGATCGAATAGATCGCATCGGACGGGATCGCTTCGAGAGCCGGATCGCTGGCGAGACGAAAAGCTCGGCGGCTCGTCAGCAGAAAGCAGTCGCTTTCCTCGAGGCGAACAGCTTCGGCAACGCCATCGACGCTCAGCCAGCAGGCGCCTGAAATCACCGCGTTGAACTTGATGCCATCAGGGGGCGGAAAATCGATCGCCCAGGCGCCACCAGCGTCGAGCCCCGCGGAAACATAGCTGCGCGGTTTGAGCAATGCGAGAACATCGGATAACGGGTCCATGCAAAAAATCCGGACGATGGCGAAGAGGTATTGGACTTTAGCGCATGGATCGTCTGGAGGCCACGCCTTATTCTCGCGACCGTCAATTCCAAGCGACGGCAACGTCGCAGAACAAAGGCAATTATCATGAATGACAAACAAGTCCCCATCGGCTCCGGATTTGGAGCCCACACGACGGCCGACGAGGTTCTGGCCGGTCTCGATCTTTCCGGCAAGCACGCCATCGTCACCGGCGGCCATTCCGGCCTCGGGCTCGAAACCACGCGCGCTCTGGCGGGCGCCGGCGCTCAGGTGACCATCGGCGCAAGGAGCATCGAGGCGGCGCGTAGCGCGGTCGCCGGTATCGATGGCGTTGAGATTGATCGGCTCGACCTTTCCGACCTCGAAAGCGTTCGCGTCTTTGCCGAGCGGTTTGTCGCGTCTGGCCGCAGCGTCGACATTCTGATCAACAGCGCCGGCATCATGGCCTGCCCGGAAACGCGTGTCGGCGACGGGTGGGAGGCACAGTTCGCGACCAATCATCTCGGCCATTTCGCCTTGGTTAACCGCCTTTGGCCGGCGATCTCCCGCGGCGCTCGCATCGTTTCGGTTTCCTCCGGTGGCCATGGCAACTCCGCCATGCGATGGGAGGATGTGCAATTCGAGACCGGTTACGACAAATGGCAGGCCTACGGCCAGTCGAAGACCGCCAACGCACTTTTCGCCGTGCATCTGGATAGGATCGGACGCGACACCGGCATCCGCGCCTTCTCGCTGCACCCGGGCAAGATCCTTACCCCCTTGCAGCGCTATCTCGCAAAGGAGGAAATGGTCGGTGCCGGCTGGATCGATGCGGACGGCAATCCGATTGATCCGACATTCAAGACCCCATCCCAGGGGGCCGCCACGCAGGTTTGGGCGGCGACCTCGCCGCAACTCGACGGTATGGGAGGCCTCTATTGCGAGGACTGCGATATCGCCATCCGCGCAACCGATGGAGAACCCGGCGGCGTCAGCGACCATGCAGCCGATCCCGAGGAGGCGGCACGCCTGTGGATCTTGTCGGCAAGGCTGACTGGCATTGACGCTTTCGCGGCGCACGCCTGAAGCCATAGCGCGCGGCAAACCGTCATCAATGCGCGCTGAAGACCTGCCGATTGTCTTGCTGTCCTCGCGCCTCACCCGGGCCTTCTCGGGTGAAAGCGTCATTGGCGCGCACGCTGCCGAAATCGGCTTGCGACAGCGCGATCGCCGTGCCGGATTGTATTTGCGCAAATAGCAGTCAAATCCAGCGACAATCCGTCATTAATACGTATCAAGGCGTGCGCAAAGCTGTGGCATTCCGTCCTGCGTCGCTCTGCGGACTCGGAGGCGCGACATTTTTCGTGACAGCGGCATTGTGCAACAATATACGGTCAATCTCATCAGGAATCAGACTGACACGGATTTCGACATGAAAGACTGGCATCCCGATCTCAGCCGCAGCAGCAGCCCCCGTTATATGGCGATCGCCGATGTGATCGAAATGGATTTGCGCAGCGGGCATCTGGTGGTTGGGGACCGGCTGCCGCCGCAACGCGAACTCGCCAAGCGGCTGAATGTCGATTTCACGACGGTAGCCAGAGGGTATGTTGAGGCGCAGAAGCGCGGGCTTGTCGATTCGCATGTCGGCCGAGGCACCTTCGTTACCGGTGGCGCCGACAAGGAGCGCAAGGGATTCGCGCCCGACGCCGCGCCCGATCCCCGCCGCGCCTCCATCGTCGATTTCTCGATGAACATGCCGCCGGAACCGGATGATCCCGAGCTGATCGCCCGCATGCGCGAGGGCATGTCGGCGGTGACGGCGAACCTCATTCCGCTCCTGCGCTACCAGGGTTTCGGCGGCTCCAGCATGGACAAGGAGGCTGCTGCCTCCTGGCTCAGCCGTCGCGGGCTGGTGCCCTCGCAGGAGCGCATCTTCGTCACGCCCGGCGCCCATCCGGCCCTGCTGGCGATCTTCGGCCTGCTGGCAAAACCGGGCGAGACCGTGCTTTCGGAAATCATCACCTATCCCGGTATGCGCTCGATCGCCGCCCAGTTGCGGCTCAATCTGACCGGCCTGCCGATGGACGAGGAGGGTATCCTGCCGGACGCTTTTGCCGAGGCCTGCGAAAGATTGAAGCCGAAGGCGCTCTATCTCAATCCGACGCTGCAGAACCCGACGACGCTGACCATCCCGGCCCGGCGCCGCGAGGAAATCTGCGCCGTTGCCCGCAAATATCGTGTGCCGATCGTCGAGGACGATGCCTACGGCTTCATTCCGCAGCACGGCCCGGCGCCGCTCGCGGCAACAGCGCCCGATCTGACCTGGCATATCGGCGGACTGGCGAAATGCATCGGCGCGGGTCTGCGCCTTGCCTATGTCGTGGCGCCGGACAGCAAGGCCGTGTGGCCCTTCGTCAGCGCCATGCGCGCCAACAATGTCATGGCCTCGCCGCTGACCGTGGCGCTCGCCACCCGCTGGATCGAGGACGGCACCGCCGATACGATCCTGCGTTTCATCCGCGCTGAGGCCGCCGCCCGCCAGCAAATGGTCGCTGCCATCCTGCCGGCCGGCAGCTACCGCGCCGATCCGATCAGCTTCAACATCTGGCTGCCGCTCTCCAACGGCTGGACCCGCTCCACCTTCGGCAGCCATACCCGTTCTTCCGGCATCGGCGTCGTCGCAAGCGATGCCTTCACGGTCGAGGGCACGGCACCCGAGGCCGTGCGTGTCTGCCTTGGCGGGCCGATCACCCGGGAGAAACTGCAGGGCGCACTGGAATTCATGGCCCATGCGCTGGAAGGCCCGCCGGAAATGGCGGCGTCGTTCTTCTGACGCAGAACCCCGCCTCAAGCTGATCAGGCACGGGCGAAACC
Organism: Rhizobium leguminosarum; assembly: GCF_019798305.1. Classification (GTDB taxonomy): domain Bacteria; phylum Pseudomonadota; class Alphaproteobacteria; order Rhizobiales; family Rhizobiaceae; genus Rhizobium; species Rhizobium leguminosarum_U. The sequence goes on along the minus strand of NZ_JAAXDD010000018.1, from coordinate 86,009 downwards.
CGGAAGCGGTCGGGATCAGATCGGCCGCACCCTAAGCTGTCCGGGCAGGGGTGAAGCATAACCGTGACGTTCACGTCTGACCCGCCCAGGCTGCTAGGCCTGGCTGCCACCCAAATGCTGTTTCAGAAATCTGCAGTCAGCTTGCTGCCAGCCTACGCTGGGAGCTCTGCGGCATTCTGGCGAATTGACTGGCAATATCCTAGCAATGTAACTATATTTGAATGCATACATTAAAAAGACATTGATGGTATCAATGCCCGCGGCACAGGAAAGCGAGATCGTCATGGACACGGAATATCCCCCACTTCCTCCGATACAGACCGGCATCAGGGGACGCTGCCCGCGCTGCGGCCAGGGCCATATGTTCAAGGGCTTCCTGACGCTGCAGCCGGAATGCGAAGTCTGCGGCCTTGATTATTCCTTCGCCGATCCGGCCGACGGTCCGGCTTTCTTCGTCATCTGCTTCGCCTGCGTCCCGAGCGTGCTGCTCGGCGTCTGGCTGGAGGTGGCCTTTTCGGCGCCGATCTGGGTACAGCTTCTGGTCACCGGTCCCTTCATGCTCGCCACCTGCATTCCGCCGCTGCGGCCGCTGAAGGGCTGGCTGGTCGCCAGCCAGTACTTCTACAAGGCGGAAGAGGGCAAGCTCGCCTGAGACCTGTTCAGCGTCGCGCGCAGGCGCGGCGTCGCGAAATCGAGCAGCGCCCGCAGTTTCAGGGGCACCAGGCCTTGCGCGGGATAGACGAGATGGACCGGCGCCGGCGGCGGTTCGAAATCTGGGAGCAGCGGCACCAGCAGGCCGGCCATCTCGGCGCGTGCGGCCTGGTAGGAGAGCACGCGGGTGATGCCGAGGCCGGCGACAGCTGCATCGACCGCGGCCTCGGCTGTGTTGACGGCCAGCCGCGAGCGGATCGGCACGGCGAGATCATGTTTCCCCTCGGTGAATGTCCAGCTCAGCATCGAGGCCATGCCCTCGAAGGTGACGCAGTCATGCCCAGCGAGATCGCCTGGATGCCGGGGCAGGGCGTGCCGCGTCAGATAATCCGGGCTGGCATAGACCGTGCGGCGGATCGCGCCGAGCCTTGTGGCGATCAGGTTGCTGTCCGGAAGGTTGCCGATCCTCAGCGCTACGTCGATATGATCCTCGACGAGGTTCGATATCCGGTCGCCAAGCATCAGCCGCAGATTGATATCGGGATAGGCTTTCAGGAAATCCACCACGACAGGCAGGACGTGTAGCCGCCCGAAGACGATCGGCGCGGTCATCGTCAACTCGCCCTTCGGGGCGCTGTATTCGCCGGCTGCCGTCCGTTCCGCCTCTTCCACCCGATCGAGAATCTCCCGCGCCGCCTCGACATAGGAGCGGCCGGCTTCCGTCAGCGTGATCTTCCGGTTGCTCCGTTGCAGCAGCTGGGCGTTGAGATGTGCTTCCAGTTCTGAAACCTTGCGGCTGACGGTTGCGAGCGGGGATCGCAGATGCCGTGAGGCGGCCGACAGGCTGCCCTGTTCGACGACGGCAAGAAGCACGGTCATGGCGTCGAGGCGGTCCATTCTATCCTTCCATGAATTGGCAAGATGCCTCCCAGATTAGCATTCTACTGCTGCCAGATGGAAGGCAGTAAATTGTGCCGCAGATGGTTCGAAGCGGCCATCGCCAACCGCGTCCCGTCGATTAGCAGACCAAAGGATCCATCATGAAACTCTACCATCACCCGCTTTCCGGCCATGCCCACCGGGCTCACCTGTTCCTGTCGCTGCTTGGCGTGCCCTATGAGCTGGTCGAGGTCGACATGGCGGCAGGCGCCCACAAGGCTCCGGACTTTCTGAAGCTCAATCCATTTGGCCAGGTGCCGGTGCTCGACGACAATGGCACGGTCATTGCCGATTCTTCTGCCATCCTCGTCTATCTCGCGCGCAAATACGGCCGCACCGACTGGCTGCCGGAAGAGGCAGTGGCCGCGGCGCGGATACAGAAATGGCTCTCGGTTGCATCAGGCGAGATCGCCTACGGACCCTGTGCCGCGCGGCTGGTCACCGTCTTCGGCGCCGATTTCCGCACCGACGAGGTGATCGCCCGGGCGCACCGCATTCTCGCGCTGATCGAGGCGGAGCTCCACGGCCGCAGCTTCCTGCTCGGCGACAATCCTGTGATCGCCGATATTGCGCTCTACAGCTACATCGCCAATGCCCCGGAGGGCAATGTCGATATCTCGGCCTATCCAAGCGTTCGTGCCTGGCTTGCGCGCATCGAGGCGCTGCCGGGTTTCGTCGGCTTTCGCAAGACCAAGATCGGCCTTGCCGCGTGACAAGCCGCCGGGGCAGGTCGCTGTCCCGGTTCCCCAAATGGTGCCTAAAAGGAGGCCGTGATGCTGGAGCAGACAAGACAGGACGCCACATCGCCCTGGCACAAGGGCGAACTCGCCATGCAGCGCAGTGTCGGTGTCGCTGAACGCATGGACGGGCCGGGACGGAATTTCGTCCGCAAGGCCATGCCGGAGCAGCACCGCGCCTTCTTTCCGATGCTGCCTTTCGTCGTGCTTGGCGCGGTCGATGCCAAGGGCGATGTCTGGGCAACGGTGCGAGCTGAGCGCCCGGGTTTCATGGCTTCGCCGGAGCCGGAGATTCTCGAGGTCCGCCTGCCGCGCGACGCAGCCGATCCTGCCGATGCCGGCATGGAGGATGGCGACGCGATCGCGATGCTCGGCATCCAGCTCGAGACCCGGCGGCGCAACCGGCTGAACGGCGTGATCCGCAGGGCGGATGCTGGAGCTTTCCAAGTGTGCGTCGGCCAGAGCTTTGGCAATTGCCCGCAATATATCCAGCTTCGCTCTTCCGCCTTCGCCCGCGATCCCGATATACCCACGACGATGCCATCCATTCATTCCGGCCAACTCGACGATCGGGCGCGGCGGGTGATTGCGGGCGCCGATACGTTTTTCGTCGCCTCTTATGTCGACCGCGACAATGGCGAGCGGCAGGTGGACGTGTCCCATCGCGGCGGCAATGCCGGCTTCGTCCATATCGGCGCCGACGGCGTGCTGACCATTCCAGACTTTCCTGGCAATCGGTTCTTCAACACGCTCGGCAATTTCCTCGTCAACCCGAAGGCGGGGCTGGTGTTCATCGATTTCGAAAGCGGCGACATGCTGCAGATGACGGGAAAGGTCGAGGTGCTGCTGGATTCGCCTGAGATCGCCACCTTTCAACGGGCGGAAAGGCTGTGGCGTTTCACGCCCGAAGAGATCGTGCTTCGCCCAGATGCCCTGCCGCTGCGGTGGAGCCTGCATTCCAACCTCTGAGGCGAAACGCCGCTTCGAATCGGCTTGCCAATCATTGTACTGATCAGTACAATGATAACCGTTCAGTACAGGACCGCCCCGGAGAACCTATGTCCAGCCTCGTCCCACCTTTCACCCTTGAGACCGCCACCCAGAAAGTCCGTCTTGCCGAGGATGGCTGGAACAGCCGTGATCCCGAGCGCGTCTCGCTCGTCTATACGCCGGACAGCCGCTGGCGGAACCGTGCCGAATTCATCACCGGCCGCGCCGAGATCGTCGCCTTCCTCACCCGCAAATGGGCAAAGGAGCTGGATTACCGGCTGATCAAAGAGATCTGGGCCTTCACCGATCATCGCATCGCCGTGCGCTTCGCCTATGAATGGCACGATGACAGCGGCAACTGGTTCCGCTCTTATGGCAACGAGAACTGGGAGTTCGACGCGGCCGGCTTGATGCAGCGCCGCTTCGCCTGCATCAATGACCTGCCGATCCGGGAATCGGAGCGCAAGTACCACTGGCCGCTCGGCCGGCGGCCGGACGACCATCCCGGTCTGACCGAACTCGGCCTCTAAACAAGCCAAGGAAGCCGCGGGTGAAGACCGTCTATGAACGCGCCGACATCGTACCGCTGCTCGCCGAAATCTTCCGCGAGCTCGGCTATGAGGGCACGTCACTCAGCCGCATCACCGAACGCACCGGCATCGGCAAGGGCAGCCTTTACCACTTCTTTCCCGGCGGTAAGGAGGAGATGGCGGGCGCCGTGCTCGCCGATGTCGATGCCTGGTTCGAACATGCGATCTATCAGCCGCTGAGAAAGGACGACGCCGATCAGGCGATCGCGGCGATGTGGACGAATGTGAGCGATTATTTCCGCTCCGGTCGTCGCATCTGCCTCGTCGGCGCCTTTGCGCTTGACGAGACCCGCGAGCGGTTTTCAGCAGCGATCGGCAATTATTTCATCCGCTGGATCGACGCCTTGCGTTCGGCGCTGATGCGGGCAGGCTGCTCTGAGGGGGAGGCGCAAACGCTCGCCGAGGAGGGCGTCGCGGGTATTCAGGGCGCGCTGGTGCTATCGCGTGCGCTGGACGACAGGATGGTTTTCACCCGGTCCTTGGACACGCTGGCGAAACGGTTTGATTCTATGATGCGATGAGGGGCGGTCAAAGCGCTGGGACGTTTATTGTACCTATGAAAAAAATTCACCCGGCCACGAGTGACTGGCCGGGGCATTGATCGGGCGCTGCGCGGCGCTCGAGCTTACATCGGTAGCGTTTTGCGTCTATTTCAGCGTTGTTGTTGAGGCTGCTGGGCCGGGCGCGTATTTTCCCGTTCAGGGCGAACCTGGCGCCATTCGTTTTCCATCTGATCGACGACATGCTGGGGAATGGTTGTTTGGCTATTGGCGGGCGTCTGCATCGGAAGTCTCCTCTGTTCGTGGTAAGGCTTCGGGGCAAGAAGATGCATTGCATAAGACAAAAGGCGTGTAAATCAGTGGCTTAAACACTTTAAACGATTAAATGGAATTTAATCGATTAAGACGGTTTTAACCATGATATTTCGAGGGAAGCGCGGAATGGTTGTCCACATGGACCGGGCATTCTTTTTCGATACGGTACGGCACCGACTCTTCAAAGGAAACCTGACTCAGCCTCAGGTAGTGGGCATCACGGCGATTCTCGACGCTTGGGAAGAACGGTTTGCCGATGCCGACCGGCGGTGGCTCGCCTATATCCTCGCAACCGCTTATCACGAGACTGCCTATACGATGCAGCCGGTGCGTGAGACGCTGGCGGAAAGCGATGCGCGCGCGGTCGAGATCCTGGAGACGGCCTTTGCCGCAGGCCGGCTCTCCTGGGTGAAGACGCCCTACTGGCGGCCGGACGAGGATGGCTGCAGCTGGCTTGGCCGCGGCCTGGTGCAGCTCACCCACAAGCGGAACTATGAGGCGATGAGTGCGCTGACGGGGATCGACCTCGTTGCCGAACCCGACCGGGCGATGGAGATGGATGCGGCGGTGACGATCCTGATCGAAGGCATGCTGCAGGGCAGCTTTACCGGCCACAAGCTCGCCGATCATCTGGATGCAACGACCGCCGACTGGGTGAATGCGCGCCGCATCGTCAATGGCACCGACCGGGCGGAAAAGCTCGCCGCCTATGCCATGGTCTTCGATGCGGCGATACGTCCCGATGCGGCCCATGGCATGCTCGCGCGGTTGAAGGCCTGGGGCGCGCATGTTATCGCCCGGCTGACAGCTGGAGTGCGGCGCGTCCGATAGGATGCGCCAAGGTCGCTCCATCATTTTGATAAACCTGACAGGAGCTTCCGCGTGATCCGTCATATCGTCTTCTTCACCGTGCAGGAGGAACATCTGCAGGAGGTGAGGGCCGGGCTTTCTATACTGACCGGCATTCCCCATGCGCGGCTGCTGGAAATCGGTACCAATGTGAAGACCGATCAGCTGGGCACCGAGATCGATCTCGTGGTCTATGGCGAATTCGACGACGAGGCGGCCCTTGCCGCCTATAAGGCGCATCCCGATTATCAGCTCTCGATCGATCGCGTGCGGCCGCTCCGGGAAAAGCGCATCGCCGCCGATTACGACAGCCGCACGGCGGTGACGCGGCCGCTCTGAATTCCGCAAGCATCCGGCCGCAAAGCTACATTCCGTTGAATTTCAAATGGATGGATGGTTTTCCGGATTCGGATCGTCGCGAAGCTGGGTCAATTTCTGAGCCGCCGGACTCAATTTTCGAAAAAAGCGGCGGCAAGCGATTCAAAAGATTCGTCAAAAGCGGCTGCTTGTTCATGGTAGGGCCGGCCGCAGCGGGTGGACGGAAAGCCGCTCTCGTCCATGCGTGGATGATAATCAGGAAACATTAAGAATGGCTGATTCCGACGCACGGGCGCCGCGCACCAGCGCCATCAGCATCAGCACGAAGATGAGCGACAATGCCGCCAGAACGGCGCAAGCGGCGAGCGCCCGGCCGGTGCCGGCGCGGTCGAGGATGGCGGTGAAGATGACCGGGGCGACGGCGTTGGCGAGATTTTGCGGCAGCGATAGCCGGGCCGATTGCAGGCCGAATTCGCGCGGTGAGAACAGCGCCAGCGGCAGCAGCGCGCGGGCGACGGTCATGACGCCGGTGCCAAACCCGTAGAGCAGGACGAAGGTGACGAGCAGCGGCGTCGACGGGCTGGCGACCAGCATGATCAGGAAGCTCATCATCATCAGGCTGATGCCCATGACCGCGCTGAGCATGGGATTGCCGCGCCGGCCGAGCAGCATGTCGAGGAAACGCGCGGAGATGCCGAGGACGCCGCGTGCCGAGCCGAGCTGCAGCGCAAAGGCCGGCGAAGCGCCGGACTGGCGGAAGATTTCAAGCAGTGATGGCGAGATGCCGAAGGTGACGAAGGTCGAGATCGTCGTCGCCGCGGCGATCAGCAGAAAGGCTTTGCGCTGCTTGGCCTTCGACAGCGGCACCGGGGCGATTTCGGCTGTGCCGCCGTCGACATGTGTTGCGATCGGCTTCGGCAGGGCGAAAAGATGCAGCGGCAGGCAGACGAAGAATTGCAGCGCCGCACAGACCAGGAAGGTGAGGCGCCAGCCGACCGCCTCGTTGAGCAGGCTGAGAATCGGCCAGAAGATGGCGCTCGAAAGCCCGGTGAACAGCATCAGGATGGCGATGACGCGTTTGCCGTTCGCCCCTTCGCGCTCGACGACGGCGGTATAGGCCGGCGCCGAGAGGCCACATGCGCCGCCGATGCCGATGATGATCCAGGCGCCGGCATAGAGCATGATGCCGTTTGCGGCAGCCAGCAGAAGCAGGCCAAGCGCAAAGGTCAGCGAGGCGGCCGAAAGCACCCGCGCAGCACCATAGCGGCCGAGCCAGCGGCCGGTCGCCGGACCAACGATGGCGCTGACCACCATCATGATCGTCAGGCCGGCAAACACCACTTCGTTCGCCAGGCCAAGATCCGGCGCCACGACGCGGCCCATGACCCCGAGCATGTCGAATGTCGTGCCCCAGCCGATCAGCTGGGTAACGGCAAGGACGGTGACCGTCTGTGCCGAGCGGAAACGGGAGGATTTTGGCATCGGTGCTGAAACGGTCTGAAATGTGGGGCAGCAAGGGCATAACAGTTTCAACCGGCCGGTGAAAGCTGCGGGCGGCAGGAAAGAGAAGAGCGCGGCCGATTCGCAGACAAAGACTGTGGTGTCGGTCCCGCCGGTTTCCCGCCTTTACCGGAGGTGATGAAGAATGCGTGGATACCAAGGCTGATTGTATCGTTTTTGGACGCAGCGGCCGCCGCCGGAGCTTGCTGCGGCGGCGATTTAGAGGCGCTGAAACCGGCTGTCCCGAACAGTCGAGAACAGTTCTAAACACCCTGCATTACAGCGCATTCATTTGCCATTCAGGTCGCGTGAGTACATATTCGGGGCAAGTTGGCATTACCTTGAAAGCATAACACATGGCCTTTCCTCTGAGCGTCGCAGCATTGGCCGCCGGACTGGTGGTATCGGCGCCCTCACCGGACGCCGCGGGCACTTTTGTCGTGCGTATTGGAGGCGATTGCAGCGCCGCCGCAGCCCAGGTCGTCGAGCAGACGGGCGGCCAGCTCCTGTCCGTGCAACCGGTGGGCGATACCTGTATCATCACCGTTCTTGTGCAGGGCAATGGCCAGCGCCCACGCAAAGTCACGGTAAAGGTTCCGATGTAGGCGGAATCGGCTTATTCAGGACATTGATCGATTTGAAGCGGACGAAGGCGGACCGATGCGCATCCTGGTAGTCGAAGACGACGTTAATCTGAACCGGCAGTTGGCCGACACGCTGAAGGAGGCGGGCTATGTCGTCGACCAGGCGTTCGACGGCGAGGAAGGTCATTTCCTCGGCGACACCGAACCCTATGACGCCATCATCCTCGATATCGGCCTGCCGGAGATGGACGGGGTCACCGTTCTTGAAAAATGGCGCGGCGCCGGCCGCGGCGTGCCGGTGCTGATCCTGACGGCGCGCGACCGCTGGAGCGACAAGGTCGCCGGCATCGACGCCGGTGCCGACGACTACGTCACCAAGCCCTTCCACGTCGAGGAAGTGCTGGCCCGCATTCGGGCGCTGATCCGGCGCGCAGCCGGGCATTCCTCATCCGAGATCATCTGCGGGCCGGTGCGGCTCGATACCAAATCCTCGAAGGCGACGGTCAATGGTACGACACTGAAGCTGACCTCGCACGAATATCGCCTGCTTTCCTATCTCATGCATCACATGGGCGAGGTCGTCTCGCGCACGGAACTGGTCGAACATATGTACGACCAGGATTTCGACCGTGATTCCAACACGATCGAGGTCTTCGTCGGTCGCCTGCGCAAGAAAATGGGGGTCGACCTGATCGAAACGGTGCGCGGTCTCGGTTACCGTATCCAAGCGCCGAAACATGCGAACTAAGTCGCTCACCGCACGTGTGTTGTTGCTGACCACGGTCTGGTCGACGGTGGCGCTGGTGGTGATCGGTCTGCTGATCTCCACCCTCTACCGCAAGAGCGCCGAACGCGGTTTCCAGGATCTGTTGCGGGCGCAGCTCTACAACGTCATCAATTCGGTGACGATCGGCGATCAGGGCGCGCTCAGCGGCAGCCCGCAGCTCGGCGATCTGCGTTTTGCCCAGCCGAAGACCGGCTGGTACTGGGTGGTGGAGCCGCTCGGCACCTATACGACCGCACCGCTGGTGTCGCCTTCGCTCGGCTCGGCGCTCATTGCGGTTCCCTCCGTCGTCGAAGCGCCCTTCGACAAGAATTACGAGCGCTACTACCAGGTGACGGATGCTTCCGGGAACCGCGTGCAGGTGGCCGAAACCGAAGTGGTGCTCGATACCGACGGGCGCGCGGCGCGCTTCCGCGTCACCGGCAACGTCGATGTCGTCGAAGACGACGTGCGCACCTTTTCCCACAGCCTCTATCTGGCGCTCGCCGGTTTCGGCGTCGGCAGCCTGATCGTCAACGCGCTGGCGATTCTCTACGGCCTGAAGCCGCTCGACAAGGCACGCGCCGCGCTGGAGCGCATCCGCGCCGGCGAGAGCGAACAGCTGAAAGGCGACTTCCCGCGCGAAATCCTGCCGCTCGCCAACGAGGTGAACGCGCTGATCGACAGCAATCGCCGCATCGTCGAGCGAGCCCGCATGCAGGTCGGCAATCTCGCGCATTCGCTGAAGACGCCGATCGCCGTGCTCCTCAACGAGGCGCGCGTGCTCGAAAAATCCCATGGCGAGCTGGTGCGCAGCCAGGCGGAAGCGATGCAGGGGCAGGTGCAGTCCTATCTCAATCGGGCGCGCATCGCCGCGCAGCGCGAATCCGTGCTCGCCCGCACCGATGCCGAGCCGGCGCTCGAGCGGCTGGTGCGCGTCATGCGCCGGCTGAACGTCGATACCGAATTCGATCTGGTCGTCTCGCCGCCGCATCTGGCCGTTGCCATGGAGCAGCAGGATCTCGAGGAGACCGTCGGCAATCTCCTGGAAAATGCGGCGCGTTTTGCCAAGAGCAGAGTGCGGCTCTCGGCCGTCGAGGCCGGCGAGGATGTGAAGGGGGTTGAGGCGAGCGCGCGCCGCCACTGGGTGGAACTCGCCGTCGAGGATGACGGGCCGGGCCTGGAGCCGGATCAGATCCGCGAGGCGCTGAAGCGCGGCCGCAGGCTCGACGAAAGCAAGCCGGGAACCGGGCTCGGCCTTTCAATCGTCACCGAGATTTCCAATGAGTACCAGGGACGGCTCGAGCTTTCCCGCGGTGAATGGGGCGGGCTGAAGGCGAAGCTTATCCTGCCTGGCATCACAAAGGATGTTGCATGAGCAACTGCTTGATGTCACAAAGATACTGGCAAATGCATAGCATGCTTTGCCTTAATGCTGACACGGGGACGCTGCACTTCGATCGGCTGAAATTGACCCCTGATCGTGGTTCGACGCAATGATTTTACGCTCGCAAGGCATGATCGTTTCCGCTCTTCTCGTCGCCGTCGCGCTGTCCGGCTGCACGACGACGAAGAGTGCCGCCTCGCGCGGCATTTTTTCGAGAAAGCCCTCGGCATCGGCCGCCTTCATCACCGCGATGCAGGGCGGCATCGTCGGCCGCAGCGGCGTGAGCTTGACCGACAGCGACAAGCAGCGGGCGCTTGAGGCGGAATATCGGGCCCTGGAAGGGGCCGCCGTCGGCCAGCCGGTGCTCTGGACCGGCAAGGACGTGACCGGCAAGGTCGTCGCGGCTGCACCCTATCAGGTCGGTTCGCAGAACTGCCGGCAATATACCCATGCGCTGACCGTCGACGGCAAGGACACCGTGGCGCGGGGCGCTGCCTGCCGCAACGACGACGGCAGCTGGTCGCCGCTCTGATCTGAATTGCGGCTTATAGCCTCAAATCTTCGTCATTCCGGCTTTGGCAGTTGGAATGACGGCGCGCTTCACGTATTTGGGCGATATGCTGTTCTGGATTCTCGTTGCCGTTATGACGGCAGCCCTCGCCGTTATCCTGCTCTACCCCCTTCTGCGCGGAGCGAAGGCGGCGGATAATATCCGTGCGGGCGAGACTGCCGTCTATCGCGACCAGTTGCGCGAACTCGACCGCGATCTCGATGGCGGGCTGATCACCCCGGAAGAGGCTGATTATGCCAGGGCGGAAATCGGCCGGCGGCTGATCGCCGTCTCTGCCGACGAGCCGGCTGAGACACTGAAACCCGCGCGGCATCATCGTTTCACCGAGGCCTTCGTCCTCCTGCTCCTGCCGGTTCTCGGCCTCTGTCTTTATTTGACGACCGGCAGGCCGGACCTGCCCTCGCAGCCGCTGGAAGCGCGGCTGGAAAACCCTGGCAACGACGTGGCGGTGCTGATCACCAAGGCGGAACGGCACCTGGCTGAGAAACCTGATGACGGCAAGGGCTGGGACGTGCTGGCGCCGATCTATTTCCGCACGATGCGCGTCAGCGACGCGCAAGTGGCCTACCGCAACGCCATCCGGCTTCTCGGCCCGAGCCCGGTCCGGCTCGATGGCCTTGCCGAGACGCTGATGGCGGTCTCCGACGGGGTGGTGACGGAGGAGGCGCGCCAGGTGCTGGAACAATCGCTGACGCTGGAGCCTGACAATCCGCGCGCCCGTTTCTATATCGCCCTCAGCATGGAGCAGGCGGGGCGGCCAGATGAGGCCCGCCAGGCCTTTGAGGCGCTGGCAAAACAATCGCCGACCGATGCGCCCTGGCTGCCGCTGGTCAACCAGCATATAGCCATGAACGGCGGCGCGCCGGCAGGCGCCGATCCGGCTGCCCCGGGCGCCAATCCGGCTGACCCGAGTACCAATCCAAGCGCCCCGGGCAATCCCACGCAGCAGGATGTGGCGGCAGCCAAGACCATGAACGCCGGCGACCGGCAGCAGATGATCCGCGGCATGGTCGAGAGCCTCGATGCCAAGCTCAGCGAGGATCCGAACAATTTCGAGGGATGGATGCGGCTCGTCCGCTCTTACGCCATATTGAACGACAAGGATCGCGCCGCCGGCGCCCTGAAGCGCGGGCTTGCGGCCTTTCCGCCGCCCGGCGAACAGGGCAGGCAATTGCTGGCGCTTGCCAGGGAACTCGGCATAGCCACGGAGGAAGCGACGCAATGACGCGCAAGCAGAAGCGCCTGGCGGTGATTGCGGGCGGCATGGGCTTCATTGCCGCCGCCGTGCTGCTGGCGATGTTCGCCTTCAGCCAGTCGGTCGCCTATTTCTACATGCCGGCGGATCTGGCCAAGACGCCGGTGGCGCCGGAAACCCGCATCCGCCTTGGCGGCCTGGTCGGTGAGGGCAGTGTCGTGCGCGGCACCGGCTCGACGGTGGAATTTGCCGTCACCGACGGCAGCGCCAATGCCGTGAAGGTTAAATATTCCGGCATCCTGCCCGATCTCTTCCGCGAGGGCCAGGGCGTCGTCACCGAGGGCATGTTTGCCGCTGGCACGAACGTCTTCGTCGCCGACACCGTGCTTGCCAAGCATGACGAGACCTATATGCCGAAGGACGTGGCCGACAGGCTCAAAGCCCAGGGGCTGTGGAAGGAAGGTCAACGGCAGGAAAGTCGGGGACAGGAAGTGAAGGCGACGCCATGATCATCGAGATCGGCCATTACGCGCTGGTGCTGGCGCTGGCCACGGCGCTCATCCTCTCCATCGTGCCGGTGATCGGAGCCCGTCGTCACGACCGGGCGATGATGGATGTGGCGACGGTCGGCTCGCTGGCGATGTTTGCGCTTGTGGCCTTCTCCTTCGCCGTGCTGACTTATGCCCATGTCGTCTCGGATTTCTCGGTCGAGAATGTCTGGGAGAATTCGCATTCGCTGGTGCCGCTGATCTACAAATACTCCGGCGTCTGGGGTAATCACGAGGGATCGATGATGCTCTGGCTGTTGATCCTGACGCTGTTCAGCGCGCTGGTCGCCGTCTTCGGCCGCAATCTGCCGGAGACGCTGAAGGCCAATGTGCTTGCCGTGCAGGCCTGGATTTCGGTGGCCTTCACGCTGTTCATCCTGCTGACCTCCAATCCTTTCCTGCGGCTTGACCCGGCGCCGGCCGAGGGCCGCGATCTCAACCCGGTGCTTCAGGATGTTGGCCTGGCGATCCACCCGCCGCTGCTCTATCTCGGTTATGTCGGCTTCTCCGTCTGCTTCTCCTTTGCCGTCGCTGCGCTCCTGGAAGGGCGCATCGACGCCGCCTGGGCACGCTGGGTGCGGCCCTGGACGCTGGCCGCCTGGACCTTTCTGACGCTTGGCATCGCCATGGGCTCCTACTGGGCCTATTACGAGCTCGGCTGGGGCGGCTGGTGGTTCTGGGACCCGGTGGAAAACGCCTCCTTCATGCCGTGGCTGGCCGGCACCGCTCTGCTGCATTCGGCGCTTGTCATGGAAAAGCGCGAGGCGCTGAAGATCTGGACGGTGCTGCTCGCCATCCTGACCTTCTCGCTGTCGCTGATGGGCACCTTCCTGGTGCGCTCCGGCGTGCTGACCTCGGTGCATGCCTTTGCCAGCGACCCCTCCCGCGGCGTCTTCATTCTCTGCATCCTGCTGATCTTCATCGGCGGGGCGCTGTCGCTGTTTGCCTTCCGGGCGCCGAAGCTTGCGGCCGGCGGGCTGTTTGCGCCGATTTCGCGTGAGGGCGCGCTCGTCGTCAACAATCTGATCCTGACGGTCGCCTGCGGCACGGTGCTCACCGGCACGCTCTATCCGCTGCTGTTGGAAACGCTGACCGGCGACAAGATCTCCGTCGGGCCGCCCTTCTTCAACCTGACCTTCGGCCTGCTGATGGCGCCGCTGATCGTCATCGTACCGTTCGGGCCGATGCTGGCCTGGAAGCGCGGCGATCTGCTGGGTGCCCTGCAGCGACTCTATGTCGTCGCGGGTCTCGCCTTCCTTGCCGCGGTGATCTTCTTCTATATCGAACATGGCGGGCCGGTGCTTTCGGTGCTCGGCCTGGCTGCCGGGCTGTTCCTGATCCTCGGTGCCGTCGCCGATCTCTGGTATCGCGCCGGTATCGGCAAGGTCGCGGGCAGCCTCGCCTGGCGCCGGCTTTCCGGCCTGCCGCGTTCGGCCTTCGGCACGGCCCTTGCCCATGCCGGGCTCGGCGTCACCGTGCTCGGCATCGTCGCGGTCACGACCTTCCAGAGCGAACGCGTCATCGAGATGAAGCCCGGCGAGGTGACCGAGGCCGGCGGTTACAGCCTGCATTTCGACGGCATGCAGCCGGGGACCGGGCCGAACTATACCGAGGAGCGCGGCCACTTCACCATCCGGCGTGCCGGTGTCGCGGTTGCCGATACCTGGTCGGCCAAGCGCCTTTATACCGCCCGGCAGACGCCGACGACGGAGGCGGGTATTCTGACCTTCGGGCTCAGCCAGCTCTATGTCTCGCTCGGTGACGCCACCAAGGACGGCGGCATCGTCGTGCGCATCTGGTGGAAGCCGTTCATTCTCTGCATCTGGGGCGGAGCGGTGATCATGGCCTTTGGCGGCCTCGTCTCGCTCAGCGACCGGCGCCTGCGTGTCGGTGCGCCGCGCCGCAAGGCGAAGCCGGCAAGGCCGGCAGCTCCCGCAATGGAGCCGGCCGAATGATGCGCTCACGGCCTCCCTCATTCCTGTGCTTGTCACAGGAATCCAGCGCGCCCAAGTCCTTGGGCGCTGGAGACTCTTATTTGCAAAAAGGTTCATTCACGGCGCAGACGCGCCGTGGCTGGATTCCTGTGACATCCCTCGGGTTAAACCCGAGGACAGGAATGAGGGGAGGAGTGGTTCGGCGCATTCAGCAGATGTCGTCTTTTCTCTCTCGGTTCCTCATCGTCCTTTTCATTCTCTTCGCGCCCGCCCCCGCCTTTGCCGTCAATCCGGATGAGGTGCTGGCCGACCCGGCGCTCGAGGCCCGCGCCCGCGCGCTTTCGGCGGAACTGCGCTGCATGGTCTGCCAAAACCAGTCGATCGACGATTCCAACGCCGATCTGGCCAAGGACCTGCGCCTGCTGGTGCGCGAGCGCATCACCGATGGCGACAGCGACGAGGCGGCGCTGACCTATATCGTCTCGCGCTACGGCGAGTTCGTGCTTTTGAAGCCGCGTGTCAGCATGAAGACCGTGCTGCTCTGGGGTGCACCGCTGCTGCTGGTGCTTGCGGGCGGACTGTCACTGCTGGTCTTCGCGCGCAAGAGGGCCGGCAAGCCGACCGGCAGCAAGCTGACGTCCGATGAGCAGGCGAAGCTGAGCGAGCTTCTGAAGAAATAGCCGATCAGCCTGAGCCAGTTGGCCGCATCCAGGCCGCCAGAGAAGCCAGCGGCGCGTTTTGGCCGAAAGCAAACCTTGCAAACATTACCAACTTTTCATTGGCCGGACAGTTCGCAGTAAGGTGCGACGTCCTATATCCTTAGTCATCGACTGATCCGGCGGCGCCGGTCTGAAGATCTAGAGCAATTCCAGCAAAAGTGCGCAGCGGTTTTGCGTCCGGAATTGCGCAAAACAAAAGTGGAGCATTTCCATGAGAAATCGGGAACGCTCTAGAAACAAGAGAAGGTGCTCCAATGCTCAAGAATTTCAACGGACGTCCGTCCCTCGCCACCGTGCTCAAGGCTTCTACCGTCGCCGGTATCGCAGCCGCTGTGCTCGCAACCGGCGTTCCGCTCGAAATCACCCAGTCTTATGCCGAAGCTGTCAAGGTTCAGGCGCCAGCCGTTCCAAGCTTCGCCAATGTCGTCGATGCCGTTTCGCCGGCCGTCGTTTCAGTCCGGGTCGAAAACCGCGTCAATCCCGTCGCTGACAACAATGAAGGCTTCTCCTTTGATTTCAATGGTCGCGGCTTCGATGACCTTCCCGACGATCATCCGCTGAAGCGGTTCTTCAAGCAGTTCGGCCAGGATCCGAATGATCAGCAGGGTCATCAACGGCGCTTCGGCCAGAACGGCCCGAATGGTGGTCCGAACGGTCCGGCAGGCAAGGGTCGGCTCCGCCCCGTCGCCCAGGGCTCCGGCTTCTTCATCTCCGAGGACGGCTACATCGTTACCAACAATCACGTCGTTTCCGATGGCCAGGCCTTCGTCGCTGTCATGAATGACGGCACCGAGCTCGATGCCAAGCTGATCGGCAAGGATCCGCGCACCGACCTCGCCGTGCTGAAGGTCGACGGCAAGGGCAAGAAGTTCACCTACGTCAACTGGGCCGACGACAATAACGTCCGCGTTGGCGACTGGGTCGTTGCCGTCGGCAATCCCTTCGGCCTCGGCGGCACGGTCACAGCCGGCATCATCTCGGCCCGCGGCCGCGATATCGGCTCCGGTCCTTATGACGATTACCTGCAGGTGGATGCCGCCGTGAACCGCGGCAACTCCGGCGGTCCGACCTTCAACCTGAGCGGCGAAGTCGTCGGCATCAATACCGCGATCTTCTCGCCGTCGGGCGGCAGCGTCGGCATTGCCTTCGCCATTCCCGCCTCGACCGCCAAGGACGTCGTTGCCGATCTGATGAAGGACGGCCAGGTCTCGCGCGGTTGGCTGGGTGTCCAGATCCAGCCGGTGACCAAGGATATCGCCGAGTCCATCGGCCTTTCCGAGCCGAGCGGCGCCCTCGTTGTCGCCCCGCAGGCCGGTTCACCGGGTGACAA
Source organism: Rhizobium leguminosarum (assembly GCF_019798305.1). Taxonomy (GTDB): domain Bacteria; phylum Pseudomonadota; class Alphaproteobacteria; order Rhizobiales; family Rhizobiaceae; genus Rhizobium; species Rhizobium leguminosarum_U. Next base: position 69,589 of record NZ_JAAXDD010000018.1, on the reverse strand, counting down.
GGCCGGGATGAAGGCCGGCGACGTCGTCACCGCACTGAATGGTGAGACGATCAAGGATGCCCGTGATCTCAGCCGCCGTATCGGCGCAATGCAACCGGGCAGCAAGGTCGAGCTTTCGGTCTGGCGCGCCGGCAAGGCCCAGCCTCTCACCGTCGAACTCGGCACGCTGCCGGCCGACCAGAAGGATGCGTCTGCCGATGACAACAACCAGCCACAGCAGCCTGAGGCACCGGCTTCCGAGAAGGCGCTTGCTGATCTCGGCCTGACGGTCGGTCCTTCCGACGACGGCAAGGGCCTGGCGATCACCGGCATCGACCCGGACTCCGAGGCTGCCGACAAGGGCATCAAGGAAGGCGAGAAGATCACCTCGGTCAACAACCAGGAAGTCTCCAGCCCGGATGATGTCGTCAAGATGCTGAACCAGGCCAAGAAGGACGGCCGCACTCGGGCACTCTTCCAGATCCAGTCCAGTGAAGGAAGCCGTTTCGTCGCGCTTCCGATCAACGGCCAGGGCTGATCTCAAGAAAACGCGAGCCGTGCGGACGAACTCCGCACGGCTCGATTCTTCTGACCTTTGAAGGGTGATCGCCATGACCGCCGCCCCGCAGGAAGATGCTTTGAGCCTTGCCGAAACGCAGCCGGCGGGTAATGTCGGCCGCATGAAGATTCTCATCATCGAAGATGATCTCGAAGCCGCGGTCTACCTCACGAAAGCCTTTCGCGAGGCGGGCATTGTCGCCGATCACGCCAGCGACGGCGAGAGCGGCCTGTTCATGGGGTCAGAAAATACCTATGACGTCATCGTCATCGACCGCATGCTGCCGCGCCGCGACGGGCTTTCCGTCATCAGCGAGTTGCGCCGCAAGGCCATCCATACGCCGGTCCTCATCCTATCGGCGCTCGGCCAGGTCGATGACCGCGTGACCGGTCTTCGTGCCGGCGGCGACGACTACCTGCCGAAGCCATATGCCTTCAGCGAGTTGCTGGCGCGTGTCGAGGTGCTCGGCCGCCGCAAGGGCACGCCGGATCAGGACGTCGTCTATCGCGTCGGCGATCTCGAACTCGATCGGCTCTCCCACGAGGTGCGCCGCGGCGGCAAGGAGATCCTGCTGCAGCCGCGCGAATTCCGGCTGCTCGAATATCTGATGAAGAATGCCGGCCAGGTGGTGACCCGCACTATGCTGCTCGAAAACGTCTGGGACTATCACTTCGACCCGCAGACCAACGTCATCGACGTTCATGTCTCGCGCCTGCGCTCGAAGATCGAAAAGGACTACAGCCAGCCGCTCCTGAAGACCATTCGCGGCGCGGGGTATATGATCAAGGATGAGGGATGAGCCGTTTCAGGGTTCTCTTCAAGTCCACCGCAGTCCGCCTTTCGGCACTCTATATCCTGCTTTTCGCCATCTGCGCCGCGACGCTCGTCTTCTATGTGACGGCCATGTCGGAGCGGTTGCTGACGGGCCAGATCCGCGACGCCGTCAGGCAAGAGGTGGAACAGGTGCAACGCGCCTATGACACCGGCGGCATGAATCTTCTGCTGCGCACGATGGAGCGGCGTGCGCGCCAGCCGGGCGCCAACCTCTACATCATCGCCGGTCCCTCGGGCGATATTCTCGCCGGCAACGTCGCCTCGGTGCAGCCGGGTGTCTTCGAGGAGATCGGCTGGACCTCCGCGCCCTTCATCTATCAGCGTTATACCGACAGCGGCATCGAGCGCCGCCACAGGGCGATCGCCAATATCTTCGTGCTCGACAACGGCCTCAGAATCCTGATCGGCCGCGATCTCGGCGACCCCGAGCGTTTCCGTCTGCTGGTGCGCCAGGCGCTGATGGTGGCTTTGGCGATCATGGGGCTTGGCGCCATCATCATCTGGTTCGCCATCGGCCGCAACGCGCTGAAACGCATCGACCGCATGTCGGATGCCAGCAAGAAGATCATGGCCGGCGACCTGTCGCAACGCTTGCCGGTGGGCGGATCGGGCGATGAATTCGACCGCTTGTCGATGTCTTTGAATACCATGCTGGAGCGCATCGAGAAGCTGGACGAGGGCCTGCGGCAGGTCTCCGACAACATCGCCCATGATCTCAAGACGCCGCTGACGCGGCTGCGCAACAAGGCGGCCGATGCGCTCGATATCGCCGACGGCGAGACGCGGCGCACCGCGCTCGAAGGCATCATTTCCGAATCGGACCAGCTGATCCGCACCTTCAACGCTCTGTTGATGATCTCCCGCGTCGAGGCCGGATCGGTCGCCGCCGAGATGTCGCCGGTAGAGCTTTCGGCCATCGTCTCCGATAGCGCCGAGCTTTACGAGCCGGCGGCGGAGGAGGCGGGGCTCGGCCTCAGCTCCAGCATCGAGCCGGATGTCGAGGTGCAGGGCAATCGCGAGCTGATCGGCCAGGCGATCTTCAATCTGCTCGACAATGCCATCAAATATTCCTCTGATACCGAAGGCGCGGGCAAAGTGTCGCTGAAACTTTCCCGCCGCCCGGACGGCATCTGCCTTTCGGTCGCCGATCACGGACCGGGCGTTCCCGCCGACCGGCGAGACGACGTGGTGAAGCGCTTCGTCCGCCTCGATGAAAGTCGGTCGAAGCCGGGGACGGGGCTCGGGCTTTCGCTGGTGGAAGCGGTGATGGAGCTGCACAATGGCCGGTTGGAACTCTCCGATACCGATCCCGACAAACCCGAACAGCGTGGATTGACCGTCAGCATGATCTTCCCCGCCAAGGCTGCCTGAGCTTTTTCCGCCGAAATACGATCGGTTGAATCGTATATTGGCGGTTTGCCGCCAAGACCCTAGTTTAATGCCGGTTGAAGGAGGCGTTCCCGCGATTCTGCGGGACCGTTTCCTGAGGCGCTAAAGCAGGGAGAGCGCATGCTGACGAAATCGACGCATGGCCTGAAGGATGTGGCCGAAGGGCTGCTGCGTCCGCTGAACCAGACGGAGTTGAAGCTGGCGCTGGCCGACCTTCAGGAGGCCGGCAGGAGCGAGCCGTTGGTGGCTGCGATGCTGAAGACGGAGAGCCCGCTTCGCGATTTCATCTCGGCCGTGCTGACGCTGTCGCCTTATCTGCGCGAAATTGTCAATCTCGATCCCGCCATCCTCGCCGGCGCCATCACCGAACCGCTGGAGCCGCAGATCGAGGCGCTGGTCGCCGAGGCGCGGCGCTGCTGGCAGCGGGACGGCGAGGGCGCGGCGCCCTCCGAATCGGTGGTGATGAGCAGGCTACGCATCATCAAGCGCAAGGTGGCCTTTCTCGTTGCCCTCGCCGATCTCGCGCGCATCTTCGACGGCCGGGCGACGACGGCCTGGCTGAGCGAGCTTGCCGAAGCGTCGGTTGCCGCCGCAATCGACCATCTGCTGCTGGCGGCGCATGAGGGTGGAAAGCTGCGGCTGCGGGATCTGGCAGCACCGAGCGACGGCTCCGGGCTGATCGTGCTTGGCATGGGCAAACTCGGCGCATCCGAACTCAACTATTCCTCCGATATCGACCTCGTCGTCGTCTTCGACGAGGAGGCCGGTATCGTGCCCGACCCGGATGACGCGATCGAGGTCTTCCCGAGAATGATGCGCCGGCTGGTGCGCATCCTGCAGGAGCGGACAGCCGATGGCTACGTCTTCCGCACCGATCTCAGATTGCGCCCCGATCCCGGTTCGACGCCGCTGGCGATCCCGGTCGATGCGGCGATGATCTATTATGAGGGCAGGGGCCAGAACTGGGAGCGGGCGGCCTTCATCAAGGCGCGCGCCGTTGCCGGCGACTTGACCGCGGGCGCCGATTTCCTGCGCGGCCTCGCCCCTTTCGTCTTCCGCAAATATCTCGATTACGCGGCGATTGCCGATATCCATTCGATCAAGCGGCAGATCCACGCGCATAAGGGCCACGGTGCCATCGCGGTCAAGGGTCATAACGTCAAGCTCGGGCGCGGCGGCATCCGCGAGATCGAATTCTTCGTCCAGACCCAGCAGCTGATCGCCGGCGGCCGCATGCCGGCCTTGCGCGGCCGGGCGACGGAGGAGACGCTCGGAGAACTCACCAAGGCGAAATGGATCGACGCGGAAACCCGTGACGAATTGACGGAGGCTTACTGGTTCCTGCGCGATGTCGAACATCGCATCCAGATGGTGCGCGACGAGCAGACCCACCTGCTGCCGGAGACCGATGTCGATCTCAAGCGCATCGCCTTCATGATGGGATTTTCCGACACGCCGAGCTTCTCCGAACGGCTGGTCGGCGTGCTGAAGACGGTCGAGCGACGTTATGCCCACCTCTTCGAACAGGAGAGCAGGCTTTCCACCGACACCGGCAACCTCGTCTTCACCGGCCAGGGCGACGACCCGGATACGCTGGAGACGCTGAAGAGGCTCGGTTTTACAAGGCCGTCCGACATTTCCCGCATCATCCGCACCTGGCACTATGGCCGTTACCGCGCAACGCAATCGGTTGAAGCGCGTGAAAGGCTGACGGAGCTGGCGCCGGAACTCCTGCGGGTCTTCGGCGAAAGCAAGCGCGCCGACGAGGCGCTGCTGCGCTTCGACAGCTTCATCTCCGGCCTTCCCTCCGGCATCCAGCTGTTCTCGCTGCTCGGCAGCAACCCGGCGCTGCTGTCGCTGATCGTCAACATCATGTCCTCGGCACCCCGGCTTGCCGAGGTGATCGCCGCCAAACCGCATGTCTTCGACGGCATGCTCGATCCCGGCCTGATGGCCGAGCTGCCGACGCGTGATTATCTCGGCGAACGGCTGAAGGGTTCGCTTGCCCAGGCGCGCCACTATGAAGAGGTGCTCGACCGGCTGCGCATCTTCGCCGCCGAGCAGCGCTTCCTGATCGGCATCCGCCTGCTCACCGGTGCGATCAACGGCGTGATGGCCGCACGCGCCTTCACGCATCTCGCCGACCTCGTCATTGCAGCAGCACTCGATGCCGTGGTGAGCGAGATGCGGACAGCACACGGCGATTATCCCGGCGGGCGCCTCGCGGTCGCCGGCATGGGCAAGCTCGGCAGTTTCGAGCTGACGGCCGGTTCCGACATCGATCTGATCCTGCTCTATGATTATGACGACGCGGCCTCCGAATCCGATGGGCCGAAGCCGCTCGACGCGACGCGCTACTTCACCCGCATCACCCAGAGGCTGATGGCCGCCTTGTCGGCGCCGACCGCCGAAGGTGTGCTCTATGAAGTCGACATGCGGCTGCGCCCATCCGGCAACAAGGGGCCGGTTGCCACCCGCATCAATGCCTTCGGCAAGTACCAGCGCGAAGAGGCATGGACCTGGGAGCATATGGCGCTCAGCCGCGCCCGGCTGATCTGCGGCAATGAGAGCCTGGTCGCCGAGACGGAACTGATAGTCCGGGAGGTGCTGTCGGCCGATCGCGATATTGCCAAGGTGGCGCATGACGTCGCCGAAATGCGCGAACTGATCGACAAGGAAAAGCCGCCCTCCGGCCCGTGGGACTTGAAGCTGATCCCCGGTGGCGTCATCGATCTCGAATTCATCGCCCAATACCTGGCACTGATTGCACCGACCAGAGGCGTCGGTATTGCCGTCAATGGGACGAGCACCGGCGAGGCCCTGAAGGTGCTTGGCGACCAGCTGATGGCAACAGCCGATCTCGAAATATGCCTGGAGGCCTTCACGCTTTATACCGGCCTTTCGCAACTGATCCGCCTCTCCATCGACGGACTTTTCGATCCGAACGAAGCACCGGCGGGTCTCGTCGAACTCGTCTGCCGCGCCGGCGACTGCCCTGACATCAGGACGCTGGAAGCGGAGGTAAAGCGGCTGTCGAAAGCGGTTCGGAAAATATTCCTGAATGTCGTGAAAGCCTGATCTCACATCAGGCGGAACGACCGCGAGGATTATCGCGAGCATCGCCTGTCGGAATCTCGTTTAGCCAATCGTCTTCAGGATAGGCAAGCGATGGAGAACAGCAATGACGATTACCATTACAGCTTTTGAACGGTCGCCCGATCGCGGCAGGGGTCTGGCGCGCGACATGCGCGTTCGCTGGGCGCTCGAAGAAGTGGGCCAGCCTTACGAGGTTCGTCTTGTTTCGTTCAAAGAGATGAAGGAGCCCGCGCATTTGGCGCTGCAGCCTTTCGGGCAGATTCCGACCTATGAAGAAGGCGATCTCGCACTGTTCGAGTCCGGCGCCATCGTCTTCCATATCGGCGAGCGCCATGCGGGCCTGCTGCCGGACGATGCGAATGCCCGGGCGCGGGCACTCACATGGATGTTTGCCGCGCTCAACACGGTGGAGCCACCGATCTTCGACCGCGTTCTCGTCATGATCCTCGATCGCGACAAGCCATGGTACGACCAGCGCCTTTCCGCCCTCGAGGACAGCATCCGAAAACGGCTGAGCGACCTCTCCCGTCGTCTTGGCGATGCCGACTGGCTCGATGGGGCGTTCAGCGCCGGTGACCTGCTGATGGTGTCGGTGCTGCTCAGGTTGAAAGGATCAGGCATTCTGGAGGAATATCCGAACCTCGCCGCCTATGTCGCCCGGGCCGAAGCGCGGCCGGCATACAAGCGTGCTTTCGCTGCTCAATTGGCGGTTTTCACCGCCGCATCGGCAGGCTGAAGAGGGTCGGCTCTAGATATCGTCGGGAATGCGCAGCGAGATCACCGTCCCGACTGCTTCGCGTGAGCGGATCTTCATGCTGCCGCCATGCAGCAAGGTCAGCGAGCGGGAGATGGCGAGCCCGAGGCCGGAGCCGCCCTTGCTCTTCGCATATTGGCTCTGCACCTGCTCGAAGGGCTGGCCGATTTTCGACAGCGCCGAGCGTGGAATGCCGATGCCGGTGTCGGCGATGGTGACGACGACGGCGCCGTCGACGTGGCGGGTGCGCACTGCGATCCGGCCGCCATTGTCGGTGAACTTCACCGCATTGGAGAGCAGGTTGAGCAGCACCTGTTTCATTGCCCGGCGGTCCGCCATCAACGTCAGGCCGGAGCAGATGCGCTGTTCGATGACGATGTTCTTTTCAGCCGCGGGCATGGCGGTGAAGCGCAGGCTTTCCTCGATCAGCGGTACGAGGTCGATGCGCTCGCAATGCAGCCTGACATGGCCGGCTTCGATCTTCGACATGTCGAGAATGTCGTTGATGACGTTGAGCAGATGTTTGCCGCTGTCATGGATATCGCGCGCATATTCGTCATATTTCAGCGAGCCGAGCGGCCCGAACATCTGGTTCTGCAGGATTTCGGAGAAGCCGAGGATGGCGTTGAGGGGCGTGCGCAGCTCATGCGACATGTTGGCGAGGAATTCCGATTTCGCCTTGTTGGCAGCCTCGGCCCGTTCCTTCTCCGCCTGGTAGTTGGCGTTGGCCGTCGACAGCTCGGATTTCTGGATCTCCAGCGTCTGGCGTGAGGCGGAAAGATCGCCGATTGTCGCCATCAGCCGGCGTTCGGATTCGCGCAGCCGCTCCTGATGACGTTTCATCAGCGTGATGTCTGTTCCGACCGAAACCTTGCCGCCGTCGCGGGTGCGCCGCTCGTTGATCTGCAGCCAGCGCTCGTCGGCAAGCTGCACTTCCGTCGTACGCGAATAGCCGGAGCCGTCGGCATCGGAAATCCGCCGCTCGATGACAGGACGGGCGGCGGCCGCATTGACGGTCGAGCGCTCGGTGCCGGGCACAAGCACGCTGTCCGGCAGGCCATAAGCCTGCTGGAAATGCGTGTTGCACATGACGAGGCGATCGTTCTTGTCCCAGAGCACGAAGGCTTCCGAGGTGCATTCGATCGCGTCGGCCAGGCGCTGGTCGGCTTCTGCATAGCGCTGGGCGAGCCGATGCTGTTCGGTCACATCCATGGCGATGCCGATCAGGTGCATGCGGCCGGAATTGCTGCGGATCACCTGGGCACGCGCCCGCATCCAGACATAGTGGCCGCCGGCATGGCGCATGCGGAAGATCTGATCGACCTGGCCGGAAGCGCCCTTGCCGATGGCGCGCGCAATCTCGTAGAGCCCGCCGTCATCGGGATGCATCAGTCGGGCGGCTTCGCCGAAGCCCATCGTCTTGTCCGAACCCGGCAGGCCGAGCATGTCGTACATCGACCGCGACCAGAAGAATTCGCGGTTCTCGAAATCGAAGTCCCAGAGGCCGCAGCGGCCACGCGACAGCGCCGTCTCGACGCGCAGGTTCGATTCCACGAAGATGTCGTCAGCATCGCGGGCGCGCTTTACCTGTGTGTAGTAGGCATAGAGGATGACCAGCAGGATCGAGGAGATGCCGGCAAACAGCGTGACGTTGAGCGCCAGTTCCTCGCGCCAGAGCCGGCCGATCTCGTCGAGCGAGGTGGCGGCGACGATATAGCCGCCGGCATTGCCCATCAGCGTGATCTCGGCATAATGCGGTACGCCGCCGATCGTCGTTTCGATGACGCCGGCGCGATCGCCGAAACGCCGGATCGCCGAAACCTCGGGGAAGAAATCGCCGACATTTGTGCCCACATGCGAAAGACCGGCGGTGGTCGCGGCAAAAACCTTGCCGCTTGCCTGCACGAGCAGCACGAAGGCGCCGCTGTCCAGCCGGTCCTGTGGCAGGAATTTAGCGAGGCGGGCCTGCGCCTCGGCGATATCGCCGCCGTCGAAGATGTCGGCCTCATCGGCAAACACGGCAGAGGCGGTTGCCGCCGAAAGGGCCGTGGCATGGCGCGCCGAAGCCTCCAGGCGCCCATATTCGCTCATCATGCCGAAGAAATGCGAGGCGGCGACGACGAAGAGGAAGGCGACGATCAGTGCCGGAATGGCCCGCTTCAGGACGAGCTCGGCCTTCGGCAGATAACGCAGGAGTGGTTCCGATGTCGCATGGCCCGAAAGGCTGTCGCGCCAGGCTTTCAGCCCGTCAAAATCGACACGCAGCCGTCCTCCGGCCACGGTTGCCCGCCGCACGTCCATCATCTCTTCGCCTTGTCCCTCATGTGATTCGCGCGCCGCTCGCTCGAACCTGACCTAGAGAATCATGGGTGATTCGCCTTGTCCAGAGGCAAAGGTAAAAATCCGTTAACTATTTATAATTTCGGGTTTTTCCAGGTGATTCGAGGCGCTGGGCGACCGGCCGCCGATTTTTTCGGCGCGGCCGGTCGAATCAAATTACCCTTTAAGCGTGCGCTCGACGATATCGCGCACGTCGGTCGAAAGATCGGCGGCCCGCTCGATCTCGATCAGCGCCGAGCGGGCGTGATCGGCACGTGTCGGTTCGAGCGACCGCCAGGAGCGCATCGAGGTGAGAATGCGGGCGGCAAGCTGCGGGTTGCGCTCGTCGATATCGAGAATCTGACCGGCGAGGAAGCGGTAGCCTTCACCGTCGGCGCGGCCGAAGCCGGTCGGATTGGCAAAGGCGAAGGTGCCGACCAGTGCCCGCATCCGGTTCGGATTGGTCCGCTTGAAGAGCGGATTATCCATCAGGGCGCGGATCCGTTCCAGGGTTTTGGGACCCGGAATACCGGCCTGGATCGCGAACCATTTGTCGATGACGAGCGCATTTTCCGCGAATCGGTCGCGGAAGCTTGCCAGCGCTTCGCTGGTCTCTGCGCTGTCGGGGAAACGATGGGCGAGGATCGTCAGCGCATGGCTGAGATCGGTCATGTTGTTGGCCGCATCGAAGGCGGCCTTGGCGCGGGCCGGCGTCTGCTCGGCATGCGAGAGGTAGGTGAGGGCGGTATTGCGCAGTGCGCGCAGTCCGGCGCTGTTCGCATCGGGGCTGAAATCGCCTGATGTCGTCATCGCTGCGTAGAGGCCGGCAAAGACATCGTTTCCGACATCGGCTATCTGTTTCAGGATCGCCTGCCGGCCAGCATGGATGGCATCGGGATCGTTGTTGCCGCCAAGTTCGCGGGCGATATCGGATTCACTCGGCAAAGCCAGCGCCTGGGCACGGAAGGCAGGCTCGAGGGCCTCGTCGGCGGCGGCTGCGATCAGCGTCTCGATGAAGGTCGCCTCGCAGACGACAGGCTTGCCCTCGCGGGCGTCGCGTGCAGCTTTCAAGAGGTTCGGCAGCGCCAGATCGGTCAGCGCCTGCCAGCGGGCGAAGTGATTGGTCTCATAGCGGGCGAGAAGAGCGAGATCGGCCGGGCTCTGATCGAAATGCAGATTGATCGGCGCGGAGAAGCCGCGGTTGATCGAAACGACCGGCCGCGAGCCAATGCCATGGAAGATCGCCGTCTGGGTGCGGCCTGTGAGATGCAGCACCTCGCCGATATATTCCGCGCCGTCGACCGAGGTCGGCTCGATCTTGCCGCCGTTTTCGCCAAACAGCGCGAGGCTGAGCGGAATATGCATCGGCTCCTTGCTCGGCTGGCCGGGCGTTGCCGGGATCATCTGTTCAAGCGACAGGGTGAAGCTGCCGGCCGCCGCATCATAGCTGCCCGATGCGGTGACGAGCGGCGTGCCGGCCTGATGGTACCAGAGCGAGAATTGCGTCAAATCGCGCCCGCTTGCATCCTCGAAGCATTTGACGAAATCCTCGATCGTCACGGCCTGGCCGTCATGGCGGTCGAAATAGAGGTCCATGCCCTTCTTGAAGCCGTCCTTGCCGAGCAGCGTCGCGATCATGCGCGTGACTTCGCTGCCCTTTTCGTAGACGGTCGTCGTGTAGAAATTATTGATCTCGCGATATTTCGTCGGCCGCACCGGATGGGAGAGCGGGCCGCCGTCTTCCGGGAACTGCTCCGATTTCAGGTGGCGCACTTCGGCAATGCGTTTGACGGCGCGCGAGCGCTGGTCGGAAGAGAATTCGTGGTCGCGATAGACCGTCAGCCCTTCCTTGAGGCACAGCTGGAACCAGTCGCGGCAGGTGATGCGGTTGCCGGTCCAGTTGTGGAAATATTCATGCGCGATGATCGCTTCGATATTGGCATAGTCGGCATCGGTCGCGATTTCCGGATCTGCAAGGACGTATTTGTCATTGAAGACGTTGAGGCCCTTGTTCTCCATTGCGCCCATGTTGAAGTCGGAGACGGCGACGATCATGAAAATATCGAGATCGTATTCGCGTCCAAACCTCTCTTCGTCCCATTTCATCGAGCGTTTCAGCGCGTCCATGGCATAGGCTGCGCGCGGTTCCTTGCCGTGCTCGACATAGATTTTCAGCACCACCTCGCGGCCGGACATGGTCGTGAACGTGTCTTCGACGACGCCGAGGTCGCCGGCGACGAGCGCGAAGAGGTAGCTGGGCTTCGGATGTGGGTCGAACCAGGCGGCGAAATGTTTGCCGGGGCCATAGCCGGCGCCGCCGAGGAAGTTGCCGTTCGACAAAAGCAGCGGGTTGATGTCCTTGTCGGCGATGATGTTGACCGTGAAGGGCGCAAGCACGTCGGGCCGGTCCGGGAAATAGGTGATGCGGCGGAAGCCCTCCGCCTCGCACTGCGTGCAGTAGATGTCGCCGGTGCGGTAGAGGCCCATCAGTTTGGTATTGGCCTCGGGGTTGATAATCGTGGTGATCGTCAACTCGAAGGGTGCGCTCTCCGGCAGGTCGCGCACTGTCAGGCTTTCCGGTGTTGCGTCGTAACGCGAGGGGTCCAGTTCCACTTGGTCTAACAGCAGCCCCGACAGCGTCAGTTCGTCGCCGTCGAGAACGATCGGCGCTGCCGGATCGGTACCCGTGCGACGATGAAAGATCAGACGCGCCTCGACCTTTGTCTCCGTCGGGTCGAGTTCGAAGGTCAGGTCCACACGTTCCAGCACGAAGTCGGTGGGACGGTAATCTGCCAGATGAATGACCTGGCCGGTATCTGTTCGCATGGTGTTTCCTGAAGACCGTTATTTGATAACCGCGGAATACAGAGGCGGGCGCACTCTGCCATAAATTTTGCCGGGGATGATTACATTAAAGTCTGAACTAAACTTAAAGCAAATTGCCCGCGAACACCAAGTTCGCGGGCAAAATATCTTATTGGACATGGATGAACGCCGCTGGCGCGAGATGGGCGCTACTTCAGGTTGAGAGCGGCCTTGATCGTCGCGTCGTTTTCCGTCTGCTGCACGACGACTCCATACCAGCCGAGCCCGTCGTAATCCTCGTAGCCGAGAGTGCGCGCGAAGGCGACGATCGAGCCGTTATTGTCGTAGTAGCTGCCTTTGCCCTGACCGGACGGATTGGCGAGCGCGAAATGGGAAAAGAGCAAGGCGGGATTGGTGGTGGCGATGACCCGGCTCTTCCCGTCGAGCAGCATGACTGTCGTTCTTTCCGCCAGCTGCGGCGGCAGGTTCGCCTCTTTCTCGACGATCGCCTGGCCTTGGTTCTGCCAGTCGAAATAGACGCCGAGCGTGCCGACCAGCCGCCCGTCGAGCTTGCCCTCTTCGCGGATGCCTGTGGCATAAACGAGCGCATGCCTGTTATCGTGCAGCGGGCTCCCTTTGACGTCGTCGACGATATAGGCGTCGCCGGAGGAGCAGGCCGACGCTGCGCGGAACCACGGATCGCTGGCAAGGCTCGTGCCTACGATCTTGCGCTGGAACTTGGGATTGGCGGATGCGACCACTTTGCCCGAGAGATCGGTCATGACGAGATCGAGATAGACGGTGTAGAAGCGGTTGATGGCGCCGAGACGCTCCGCTGCAAAGGCGGCGGTTTCCCGACTCGGGTTCTGCAGCGCCTGCCAGAGTGACGGGTCCGTCGCCCACCAGCGCACATCGGCCGTGCGCTCGAAGAGATTGCGGACGATGAGCTGCACCAGCGTCTGCGCCAGATCGGTGAGGCGAACGCCCTCCATCTCCTCGACCAGCGAATCGGCCATGGCGCGGCTGAGGCCGATGCGGCCGAGCACGTTGCTCTCGAACCTGCCGGTTATGTCGGTTGCAATCTGCGCCAGTCGCTGCACTTCGTTGGCAACGACGGCAAAGCCCTTTCCGGTCTCGCCGGCTCTGGCCGCCTCGATCAGCGCATTGATCGCCAGCAGCTTGATCTGCTTGACGATATGGGTGTTGTCGGCGCTGAAGCGCTCGAGGTCGGTGCTGATGCCGTCGGTGACGACGCGCATGGACCGCGGTGTCGCATTCTGCGACTGGGCAATGGTTTCGGCGCTAAGCGACTTCATCAAACATGATCCTGGAAGGAGCGGGCAATAGTTTGTGTGGTGAAGAAAATATAGAGATCAGCGATAAAACGATGCTTGCCCATGGTTTTCAATTGGTTAACGTCGAACAGTCAGAGGTGAACATTTTAGGGGGAATGGCTGAAAAGAGGGTGATTTCGGAGCTGTGGCGCAGATACGGCACGATTGAGCCTGCGGCTGAAAGGCGATTTTCGATTCTCCCGCCTTGCTCACGATTTTTTCGCCAATCGGTTTTTCTTTCGATACGATGGAGGACGTCACCCGTTGCGTTCCCGAGTCGAACGCGTCCCCCCGTTCCAGTTAAGTCAGTATCAAGAGCCAGGATCATGCACTCGGTTCTCAGAAACCCGATGAGAGGCATTGCGCTGAAAGTCTCGTCGGTCGTGGTCTTCCTGGCCATGCAGACCTTCATCAAGCTGGCCGGCTCAGACATCCCGCCGGGTCAGGTCACCTTCTGCAGGTCCTTCTTCGCGCTTTTCCCGATCATGGCCTATCTGGCCTATAACAGGCAGCTGCGCGCCGCCTTCTACACCGCCAATCCAATCGGTCACCTCAAGCGCGGCACGATCGGCATCTTGTCGATGGCTTTCGGTTTCTACGGCCTCCTGCATCTTCCGCTGCCGGAGGCGATCGCGCTTGGCTACGCGTTGCCGCTCGTCGCCGTCATCTTCGCTGCCGTTTTCCTCGGCGAGACCGTGCGCATCTATCGCTGGAGCGCCGTCTTGGTCGGTATTGTCGGCGTCGCCATCGTTTCCTGGCCGAAACTCACGCTGTTTCGCGACGGCGGCATGGAAGCCGAACAGGCCGTAGGCGCGCTCTGCGTGCTGTTCTCGGCTGTTCTCGGCGGTATGGCGATGATCCAGGTACGCCGCCTCGTCGAAGAGGAGAAGACGGCGACGATCGTGCTGTATTTCTCGATCACCGCCTCGGTCTTCTCGCTGGCTTCTGTTCCCTTCGGCTGGCTCATCCTGCCATGGCCGATAGCGCTCTATCTGATCGCCGCCGGTTTTTGCGGCGGCGTCGCGCAGATCCTGTTGACGGAAAGTTACCGCCATGCCGATGTCTCCACCATCGCGCCGTTCGAATATACCTCGATCCTGCTCGGCGGCATCGTCGCCTACTTCGTCTTCGGCGATGTGCCGAGCGTGACCATGCTGATTGGCACCGCCATCGTCGTCGCCGCTGGCATCTTCATCATTTATCGCGAGCATCAGCTGGGCATCGAACAGAGAGAGGCGCGCAAGGCCACGACGCCGCAGGCCTGACGCCCGCCAGCGCGCGATATCGGTCTTAACGCGAAGATTGCGGTGGCTTGAAACTTGCTCTCAAGGAGGGAAAAGAGTGGTGAATTCTTGGGATACCGTCGGCCTGTGGAATATGATTGTTGAAGATGAGAGAGTATCATTTATTCCAAGCTGTGCATGTCTGAATGGCCGCTGATGCCGGAGGCGCTCTCGGGTGTCGTTGCTCCGAACGCTGGCGAGCGGGGGGTGGAGAAAAGCATAATGGCATTCACAGCGGAGCAATTGGTGGGGAGCTCTTCCTTTCTGATGAGCATTCGCTTTTTGGCTGGGCAGATGCGCGGCATGTTCGATGCCGGTCCGCGGCTGGCGCGATTGCTCGCTTCTCATCAACGCTGGGTTCTGACCCAGACTGCCTATGCCCTCCACCTGGAATATGATCCGCGCGACCCGACCTCGGGTTTCACGGCCGTGCGGCTGACCGGGCGCATAACCGCGCACAAGGTGGCGAGCCGCAACACGGTGCTCGCCTTCATCGAAGAACTCTATACCTACCGCTTCATAACCCACACGCCCGGCGACGAGCGGCGGCGGCCACGTCATTTCGAACCGGCCGATGTCAGCCATCAGGGGATGTTTGCCTGGCTTTTCTCCAATCTCGGTGCGCTCGACCTGCTCGACGGCGGTCAAAGGGCAGCCTTTTTCCAGGCAAATCCATCACTGATGCGGCTCATTCAGCCGCGCATCGCCCGCCATTGCCTCGAAGATGCCGCCTGGCGCGAACCGCCGGAACAGGTGGCGCTGTTCCTCTGGACGGAAGCCGGCGGCCTCGTCGTAGACAATTTCATCGCCCGGATGGATATGGAAGGCAGCGAGCCGAGGAGATTGTCGGTCGGCCGCGTCGAAACCCGTGCGCTCGCCGCCGATTTCATGATGTCGCGCACCCATCTGCAGCGTCTGTTGGCAAAGGCGGCGCAACGCGGCTGCGTCGGCTGGTATGACGAGCCGCGCAAGACGCATCTTTGGATATCGCGGAATTTCGTCGAGGAATATTGCGCCTGGCAGGCGGTCAAGTTCGCCTATGTCGACGAAGCCTTCGAATGGGCGAAAGCCCAGATCGAGGAAATGGCCATCTGACCAGAGCACTTCCAGCAAAAGTGCGCAGCGGTTTTGCGTCCGGAATGCGTGAAAACAACGAGATAGAGCATTTCCATGACTCGGAAATGTTCTAGAGAACGATCGCCGCTGTACCTGCGCCAATGCGGGATCCGGCATCGGCCGGCTTGATCGAAAGTTCGCGCTCATATTCCCGCGCGGCGCAGACGGCAACGCGGATATGCTCGAATGTTTCGATGTTGCGCAGAAGCGATATCAGGATCGTCGACATGTTGGGGTACTCTTGACACGAAAGGGCAGGCTAAGCGCCGGCAGCGCCGCGCGTCTTTTCAGGCGCGCAAAGGACGCTGCAACACTTTGAGTCTCTGCTCAATATTGCTGGAAGTCCGAAAAAATGGCGTTCGGGCGCGCCGTGCGGCTGTTGATGCCGGTGCCGCGGGCAATCATCTGTTCGTTCGTGGCAAAGCCGAAACGGCTGTAGCCTTGAGTGGAACGAACCTGGTCGCCGGCGAGGCGAAGGGTTTCAAACCCGCTATGGATAGGACGAAATCGCTTGTTCATGGCCTTGGTTCCTGTGATTCCTCCCAAGACACACTTCATATTGCAATGCAGCATAGATTCCGCAATGCATCACGACGGGAGGCAGCCATGCGATAAACGCATGGATTGATTCACAAATTATTCAACTTTGGCTAATTTGTAAGCAAAGAGAGGGACTTAAGCTTCGCTTGAAAGGCGAGCAAGTCGTTCCAGGCCAGCCGCTTGTTTACAGGTGCGGTTAACAGATCCTGCGGATGCAGGCTGGCTATGGCAGGAATGACACAGTCCGCAACGGCAATCTCCTTCCAACGGCCGCGCAGGCCGTGAATCGTATCGTTTTCGCCGAAGAAAAAACGCGCCGAAAAATTGCCGAGCAGCAGGATCGCCTTGGGTTCGGCAAGCGCGATCTGTCGCTCGATGAAGGGTCGGCAGATGTCCATTTCCGCCGCCGAGGGCGCACGATTGCCAGGCGGGCGCCAGGGGATGACCTGCGTCAGCAGAATGGCTGAGCGCTTCAGCCCGATCGCCGCCAGCATCTTGTCGAACAGCTGGCCGGATTTCCCCGAGAAGGGCATGCCCTCGCGATCGTCTTCGGCGCTCGGCGCCGAGCCGATCACCATGATCCCGCTTTCGGCATCGCCGCTGGCAAAGATGGTCGAGCGGGCGCTGTGCTTGAGGTTGCAGCTGCTGAAGGCTTCGATCGCGGTCTTGAGTTCGACAAGCGATCGCGCGGTTTCGGCGACGAAGCGCGCCTGTTGCACCGCCTCTCCGTCCGGGATCGCAGGTTGCGGGCCGGACGCTGCACGTTCGGCAGGTGCTGGGCGCGTCGCTGCATTCGGACGCGGCGGTGCCTGACCTGGGGCAGGGCGCTCCCCAGCGGCAGGATGTTGCTGCTGCGCCTGCGCCGCCGCCGGGCGGCGGGCGGCCTTCATCGCCTCGAACTCGGCGAAGCGGTCGATCGCCTCTTCCTCCAGCAGCCATTCCACCCCGGCATCCGCATGGAAATGCAGAAGTGCTGCAAGCTCGGCGGGGGAAAGGTCGTTGGCGGAGATCATGCGGCAAGTCTATCGGAGTGACAGGGGCATTGAAAGGGCGGGCGGCAGATTGCGCGCCCTTGTCTGCGCTACTGCACAGTCCATTGCGCGATGTCGTCGCGTTCGCCGATCAGCGCCAGACCATGGGCGATCGACAACAGTTCGCCGCCGCTTTCGATCCGGTCGTGCTCGAAGCGTTCGGTGAAGATGCGGCGCACTGCCGGCACGAAGGAGGTGCCGCCGGTCAAGAACACCTTGTCGATCTCCGCAGGCTTCGTCTCGGTCTTGTCGAGCACGTCGTCGAGCGCGCCTTCGATACGGGCAAGATCATCGGCGATCCAGCCTTCGAAGTCGCTCCGCTTGATGCTGCGATGTCCGCCGCGACCGAGCGGCGCGAAATCGAAAGGCGCTTCCTCCGAGGTCGACAGCGCCATCTTCGTCGCCGACACAGCCTGATAAAGCGGGTAGCCCTCGTCATGATCGATGAGGTCGATGAAGATTTCGAGCTTTTCCGGCTCCAGGCTGGTGCGCACCAGCTTCTTCAGATCCTCGAATTCGCGCGTCGTTTTGAAGATCGACAGCTGGTTCCAGCGGCCGAAGCTGGAATAGTAGTTGGACGGCACTTCGAGGATCTTGTCGAAGCTTTTGAAATGGCTGCCCTTGCCGATCAGCGGCGCGACGATGTTGTCGATCATCCTGTAGTCGAAATGGTCGCCGGCGACGCCGACGCCGGAATGGCCGATCGGCGTTGCCGTCAGCCTGCCGGCGACGGTCTCGAAGCGGATCAGCGAATAGTCGGTCGTGCCGCCGCCGAAATCCGCGACCAGCACGGTGGCATCCTGCTTCAGGTTCTGCGCGAAATAGAAGGCGGCGGCGACCGGCTCGTAAACATAGTGGATTTCGGGAAAGCCGAAGCGCGACAGCGCCGCGTTGTAGCGCTCGGTCGCCAGCGCCGGATCGGGGCTGGCGCCGGCAAAATGCACCGGCCGGCCGGTGACGATGCGACCGACATCCGCAGGCCAGTTGTCGCCGGCATAGTTGCGCAGCCGCCGCACGAAGATCTCCATCAGATCCTCAAAATTATGCCGCTTGGCGAAGATCAGCGTGCCCTGGAACAGCGCACTGGCGGCAAAGGTCTTGATCGACTGCAGAAAGCGGCATTCGCCAGGATTGTCGATGAATTGGCGGATCGCCGCATGGCCCGCTTCCACCTTCAGCGCCGAAGCGCCGAGCTGGGCATCCTTCATGAAGGAAAGCGCCGTGCGCATGCTGTCTGCCGTACCCTGCGTGCTCGTGAACGCCATCGAGCGCGTCGCCCCGCCATCCGCCATGGCGAGAACCGTATTCGTCGTGCCGAAGTCGAAACCCAGCGCCTGAGCCATGCCCGCACCTCTTCATGCCGATTGTTATTGGAGACGGAGCATCGCTCCGCAAAAGGGCGCGCAGGAGCGCGCCCAGAATCAGGAGGGCGGGTGATGCCACAGGGGCGTGATACATTCAAGGGGGATTGAAGGCTCCTATGCCGCGCAGACACGCTGCTGTTTCCCTCTTCCTTCGCCGGCGAGAAGAGGGGTCGAAAGGTAAATCGGCAATGCCGTGGCTTGCAGGCGCCCTTTACTCGGCGGCCATCGCCCTTGCCTCTTCCAGCGCCGGCTCCTCGACCTTCTTGTGGCCGATCAGGCGGCCGAGGAAGTTTCCGAAGCGGTCCATCTCGACGAAGATGACCGGGGTGATGAAGAGCGTCAGCATCTGCGAGACGATCAGGCCGCCGACGACGGCGATGCCGAGCGGCTGGCGCAGTTCTGAACTTGCTCCGGTGCCGAGTGCGATCGGCAGGGCGCCGAGCAGGGCGCAGAAGGTCGTCATCATGATCGGCCGGAAGCGTCGCACGCAGGCCTCGTGGATCGCCACCGTCGCCTTTTCGCCGGTCGTGCGCATGGTCTCCACCGCCACGTCGAGCATCATGATCGCGTTCTTCTTGACGATGCCGATCAGCATCAAGAGTCCGATGAGGGCGATGATCGACAGGTCGAAGCCCATGATCTTCAATGCCAGCAGCGCACCGAATGCCGCCGCAGGCAGGCCGGAGAGAATGGTGAGCGGGTGGATGAAGCTCTCGTAGAGCACGCCGAGCACGACATAGATGGTCAGCACCGCCGCCAGGATCAGGTATGGCGTATTGCCCTGAGACTGCTCGAAAATCTCAGCTGTACCGCCATAGGAGGTGAAGACGTCGGCCGGCATGCTCATTTCCGTCTTGATCTGGTCGATTGCCGCAGTCGCGTCGCTGAGCGAGACGCCTTCCGGCAGGTTGAAGGAAACGGTGGTCGAGACCAGCTGGCCCGTCTGGTTGATTGTCACAGGGCCGACCGTGCGCTCGACATGCGCGAAGTTTGAAAGAGGCACCAGGCTGCCATTGGCCGAGGCGACACGGATTTCCGAGAGCTTCTGGTCATCCCAGGGTTTGCTCGTGTCATATTCGACGATGACGTCGTAGCTGTCGCCGGTCGACTGGATTTCCGCCGCTGCATATCCGCTGAAGGATTCCTGCAGCGTCGTGCGCAGCATGTCGTTGTCAATCCCGTAGGCGGCTGCCCGCTCGGTATCGATGACGATGTTGGCCTGCAGGGCGTTGTTCTGGGCGTCCGACGTCACGTCGGTGAACAGGCGATCCTTGCGCATCGCCGCCTGGATCTTGCCGGCCCACAGGTTGGTCTGATCCGCGCTCAGCGCCTGCACCACCAGCTGATATTGGCTGGCCGTCTGGCGGCCGCCGAAGCGCAGGCTCTGGTTCGGCGTTACGAAGGCCTGCAATCCAGGGATCTTGTTGATCGCCGTGCGCAGCTCGCGCAGCGTCTGATCTAGCGGCGGACGCTCTTTCTTGTCCTTGAGTTCGACGAACATCGAGCCGTTGTTCTGTGGCTTGTTGGGATTGCCGCCGATCGTCGACATCACATGGCTGACCGCCGGGTTCGCCTTGACGGCGGCTGCCGCCTGCTGTTGCAGCGCTTCCATGGCGGAATAGGAAATGTCCTGCCGGGCCTGCGTGCTGATCGTCAGCCGGCCGATATCTTCCTGCGGGAAGAAGCTCGTCGGCAGCGCCATGAAGAAATAGACGGTCAGCGCCACCGAGCCGAGGAAAACCCCGAGGATCGTCAGGCGATGCTGAAGGCACCAGCCGACAGCCCTGTCATAGCCGCGCAGCGTCCGTTCGAAGCCGGCATCGAAGATACGGATGAGGAGCGGCGGGCGGCTCTGGTGGTTGGACAGACGTGAGGCGAGCATCGGCGTCACGGTTAGCGAGACGATGGCCGAGGAGATGATGGCAATGGCAACCACCATGCCGAATTCGTTGAACACGCGGCCGACGACGCCGCCCATCAGCAGGATTGGGATGAACACCGCAATCAGCGAGACCGACATGGAAATGATGGTGTAGCTGACTTCGCCCGCACCCTTGATCGCCGCTTCACGCACCGGCATGCCTTCCTCGACATGGCGCAGGATGTTCTCGAGCATGACGATCGCGTCGTCCACCACGAGCCCCACCGCGAGCGTCAGCCCGAGCAGCGAGATGTTGTCGATGCTGTAGCCCAGCACATACATCATGCCGAAAGTCGAGATCAGCGACAGCGGAACGGCGAGCCCCGGGATGATAGTTGCTGTGGCATGGCCGGTGAAGAGGTAGATGACGAGAACGACGAGGCCGATCGTCAGCAGCAGCGTGAACTTCACGTCGGCGATGGCGGCGCGTATGGGTTTTGCGGCGTCATTCATGACGACCGTGTTGACGGAGGGCGGGATTTCGGCGTGAAGCTGCGGCAGCTTGGCGTTGATCGCATCGACGACGTCGACCGTGTTGGCATCTGGTTGACGCTGGATGGCGAGGATGATGCCGCGCTGGCCGTCGTACCAGCTGCCGGTATATTGGTTCTCGACACTGTCCTGCACATCGGCAATATCGCCGAGGTGGATCGGCGCGCCGTTCGGATTGGCAATGACCAGCGAACGGAATTGTTCGGCGCTAGTGCGTTGCGTGTTCGCCGTGATCGTCATGCTCTGCGAATTATTCTGCAGCGTTCCCACGGGCTGCTGGCTGTTGGCGGCAGCAAGCGCCTTGTTGACGGTGTCGATGCCGATGCCGCGGGTCAAAAGCTTGTTGGGATCGACCTCGACGCGCACGGCATAGGTCTGCGCACCGTAGACGCTGACCTGGGCAACGCCGGGAAGTGTGGAAAGCGACGGCGTGATGATGTTCTCGGCGATGTCGTCAAGCTTGCTGCGCGGCATGGTGTTGCTCTGCACCGAGAGCAGCATCACAGGCGCATCGGCCGGGTTCGTCTTGCGATAACTCGGCGGAGTCGTCAGATTGTCGGGCAGTTGCCGGGTGGCATGCGAAATCGCCGCCTGCACGTCGGCTGCGGCCGCATCGATATTACGACTGAGGTCGAACTGCAGCACGATGCTGGTGCTGCCGAGCGAACTGGAGGCGCTGATTTCGGTGATCCCGGGAATGGTCTCGAACTGCTTGATCAGCGGTGTCGAAACCGAGGTCGCCATCGTCTGCGGCGAGGCGCCGCTCAACTGCGCCGAAACGTTGATGGTGGGAAAATCGACCTGCGGCAGGGCCGCGACCGGCACGAGCTGGTAACCGGCAAGACCGGCCAGAATGACGCCGATGGCAAGCAGCGTCGTTGCGACGGGGCGCTGGATGCAGAAATTGGGGATCATTGCTGAGCTCCCACCGCGATCGTCTCGGACGGCTGCTGCTGCCGAGGCTCTTCGGCGGAGGCGACATCAAGCGTCTTTTCGTCGAACTGCTCGTTGATCGCCTGCTGGTCGCTGAGCTCGCCCTGGCCCTCGACGACGACGTGATCGCCTGCCTGAAGACCCGATTCTATGGCGGTGAAGCCGCCATTTGCGCGGGCAACGGTGACCGGCGTCAGATGCGATTTGCCGTCTTTGGCGACGAAGGCGAAGAAACCCTCCGGGCCGGGGCTGACGGCAACCGTCGGCACCACCACCTGCTGTTCGTCATTGTTGAAATGCACGACGATGTTGACCGACTGGCCGGGCCAGAGCGCGCCGGAGGCATTTTCGAATTTCGCCTTGGCGAGGATCGTGCCCGAGGCCGTATCGACCGTATTGTCGTAGAAGCTGATCTCGCCCTTTCGGACTTTGCCCTTGGTGGAATTGGGAGCCGTGCTGACCGCGACCGGGCCGCTTGCCAAAGCAATCTTCAGCTCACGCAGATAGCGCTCCTGCAGGTGGAATTTCACATAGATCGGATCGTATTTGGCAATGGTGACGATTGCCGCACCGGCACTGAGGAATGCACCCTTGCTGACAGCGATATCGCCGAGCCGGCCGTCGAAGGGCGCGCGGATGTCGGTGTGCTCGAGTAAGATCTGATCGGAGGCAAGCGACGCCTTGTCGGCGTCAACAGTGGCTGCAGCGGTATCGCGGGCGGCGACCGCCTGGTCGAGGCTCTGCTGGGTGCCGGCCTTCTGGTCGAAGAGGTCCTGCGCGCGGGTCAGTGCGGTTTCGGCCTCCGAAAGCGTTGCCGTGTCGCGCACGATCATCGCGTTGTCCTTGTCGACGGTCGCCTTGGCCGTCCGGTCGTCCAGCTTGGCGATCAGGTCGCCGGCTTTCACAGTCGCCCCATCCTGCGCATCGATGCTGACGATCAGGCCCTGTTCCTGTGCGGCAATGGTCGTATTGTCATCGGCATCGGCCCAGCCGGTCGCCGTCACATCCATCGGCAGCGTCGTTTTCACGGCTGCGATGGTCTTGACGACGGTTGGGCCGCCGCCGCGTCTGCGCCCGCCGCCCTGATGTTGGCCAACTTCCTGCCCCTGATTGGCTTGCGCCTGATTGGCCTGCTGATCGGCCTGTGCCTGCTGCCCGCCGCCATTGCCGCCGGCCGGCTGCTTGATGAGCTGCGAGATGTAAGGAATTCGGGAGGCATAAGGGATCATATTCCCGAATTGCCAGACGCCGATGGCGGCAATTGCGATAACGCTGACGGTGATCCAAAATTTCTTCATGAGCGAGAACCGGTCTTGAGCAAGGTTGCAAATTTTATGCTCTGATTGAGCTGCTTATATTGCGGCGCAAAAAAGACATAATTCCCGGTGCGCGATCACTAAGTGGTTATAACGGCTTAAAATTTTGTAATGAATATTCCGTAATATTCAAACTATACTAATATAGAGCCAGTGTAATCCGATGCCGTCCGACGGCGGCGGCGAGGGTGGTTCGCCCGGCAACGATGCCGACCCGTATGCCGTCCATCGCGCGGGAAGAACGCGGAAAAACCAGAGAAGGCAGGTCGTCATGACCGAGTTGGACGCCAGCGAGTTTCGCTCTCTCATAACAAGCATATTTCCTGAACTCACGGCCTCCGTCTTCAAGCTGGCGGCGAAGGGCTGGGATTCGCTTGCCGTCGACGTCGATGACACGTTGATCTTCAAGTTTCCCCGCGATTCGAGTGCGGAAAGAGCGCTTGTGAAGGAAGCCGCCTTGCTCGATGTCGTTCGGCCGTCCCTGTCGATGGCGGTTCCCGACATGCGCATTCACGACGGGCCGCCGATCTTCTCCAGCCATGCCAAGCTCGACGGCGAACATCTCATTGCCGAAGATTACGATGCGCTTGGCGAAGGCGATCGTCAGCACCTCGCGGAAGATCTCGCGCGTTTTTACGCCGAGCTGCATGTGCTCGATGCCGATCGCATGCGGTCGGCTGGTGCCGGGGCTATCCAGCCATGGCAATCGCCCGAGACGGTACGAACCAAGGCTTTGCCGCTGCTGCCGCCTGACATCAGGAGTTTTGCGCAGGCCATTATTTCGGATTTCGAAGCCTTGCCGCCCGACCCCTACGGCAACATCTACGGCTTCTTCGACGGTCATGGCTGGAACATGGCCTTCGACCATGCGCAAAGGAGGCTGAACGGCATCTATGATTTCGCCGATTCAGGCTTCGGCCCGCTGCACCAGGAATTCATCTACTCGAACTTCATCTCGCCCGATCTGACCGCGCGCATCATATCGGCCTATGAAATGCTGACCGGACGCAGGCTCGACCGGCGCCGCGTTGCGATCCTGACCGGCTTCCATCGTCTGTCCGAGCTCGCCGAACTTGCGGACGATCCGGCGAACGTCGAACAGATGATCCGAAGTGTGGCGACATGGGCGACGGCGGCCCGCGTCGGCTGAGAGGGAATGGTCAGACGGATCGTGCCGCGCCGCCGTCGCAGCGGATGAGCGAGCCGGTGATGTAGCTTGCCGGTTGGCTGCACAGGAAGGCAGCCGTTGCGGCAAATTCCTCGACCTTGCCGTAGCGGCCGACCGGAATGCGCGCTTCCTTGTCGGTACGGATCTCCTCGAGGCTCTTGCCGGTCCGCTTAGCCGCCGCTCCGTCGAGATCGTCGAGCCGCGCCGTCAGGATGCTGCCGGGCAAGAGCAGGTTGGTGGTGACGCCGAAGCCCGCCACTTCGGAGGCAAGCGTCTTGCTCCAGCCGGCAAGGGCCGGGCGCAGCGTATTCGACAGCGCCAGGTTGGCGATCGGTTCGATCACGCCGGATGAGGCAACCGTGAGAATGCGGCCCCAGCCCTGCGCCTTCATGCCGGGCAGCAGCGCATTGGTGAGCGTGATCACCCGCGCGACCATTGAGAGGAAATAGCTTTCGAGCTTTTCGCCCGTCATCTCCTCCGTGGTGCCGGGCGTCGGCCCGCCGGTATTGTTGACGAGGATATCGAGCCCGCCCAACTTCCCCTTCACCGCCGTCGTCGTCATCTCGACGAAGCGTTCGTCCCCGAGATCGGCCCAGATCCAGTCGGCCCGGCCTTTCCCTTCGCCATTGATCGCCTTGCAATTGGCCTCCAGCTGTTCGCCGCTGCGCCCGCAGAGCAGCACGTTTGCGCCCTCCCGCGCCAGCGCCACGGCGATGCCGAGGCCGAGGCCGCGCGAGGAGGCGAGGACGAGTGCCCGTTTGCCCTTGATGCCGAGATCCATGATTGTCCTCCGATAGCTTCGAGCGATGTATAAGACGCAAGCGGCGAAAAAGGAAAGGGGATGTGACCGGACTGGGGACGTTTGATAATTGATGTTGACGTAAGCGTTATGTAATTCTGCCTCACGAGGCGTCATCATTGTGCGAATTGGAAGATTGGCTGTCGTATCCCGGCTCGACAATGCTTTCTCGTTTTGACAAGAAAGTGCCATGACGGGATGACGGCCGCGTGCCGCCAAGCGGAGACGAGTGAATGACCGAGACGACTGAGCTGCCAGAACGCGAGAGCATGGAATTCGACGTGGTGATCGTCGGCGCAGGTCCTGCCGGTCTTGCGGCGGCGATCCGGTTGAAGCAGGTCAATCCGGAACTCTCCGTCGTCGTGCTGGAGAAGGGTGCCGAAGTCGGGGCGCATATCCTCTCTGGCGCCGTCGTCGATCCAATCGGTATCGACCGGCTGTTGCCCGGCTGGCGCGACGAAGCCGACCACCCGTTCAAGACCGAAGTTACCGCCGATCACTTCCTGCTGCTCGGCCCCGCCGGCTCTGTTCGCCTGCCGAATGTGCTGATGCCGCCGCTGATGAACAACCACGGCAACTACATCGTCTCGCTTGGGCTCGTCTGTCGCTGGCTGGCGACCAAGGCCGAAGAACTCGGCGTCGAGATCTATCCGGGCTTTGCTGCAACCGAAGTGCTCTACAATGACGAAGGCGCCGTCATCGGTGTCGCCACCGGCGACATGGGCATCGAGAAGAACGGCGAGCCCGGTCCGAACTATACCCGCGGCATGGAACTGCTCGGCAAGTACGTGCTGATCGGCGAGGGCGTGCGCGGCTCGCTCGCCAAGCAGTTGATTGCCAAGTTCGATCTTTCCAAGGATCGTGAACCGCAAAAATTCGGCATCGGCATCAAGGAACTCTGGCAGGTCAAGCCGGAGAACCACAGGCCGGGCCTGGTGCAGCACTCCTTCGGCTGGCCGCTCGGCATGAAGACCGGCGGCGGCTCCTTCCTCTATCATCTGGAAGACAATCTGGTGGCCGTCGGCTTCGTCGTCCACCTCAACTACAAGAACCCCTATCTCAATCCCTTCGAGGAATTCCAGCGCTTCAAGACGCATCCGGCGATCCGCACTACCTTCGAGGGCGGCAAGCGCCTGTCCTACGGCGCTCGCGCTATTACCGAGGGCGGCTACCAGTCGGTGCCGAAGCTCTCCTTCCCCGGCGGGGCGCTGATCGGCTGTTCGGCCGGTCTCGTCAACGTGCCGCGCATCAAGGGCAGCCACAATGCGGTGCTGTCGGGCATGCTGGCGGCCGAGAAAATTGCCGCCGCGATTACCGCCGGCCGCAGCCATGATGAAGTGACCGAGATCGAGAGCGAATGGCGCAAGGGCGACATCGGCAAGGATTTGAAGCGCGTGCGCAACGTAAAGCCGCTGTGGTCGAAGTTCGGCACAGCGCTCGGCGTGGCGCTCGGCGGGCTCGACATGTGGACGAACCAGCTCCTCGGTTTCTCCTTCTTCGGCACGCTGAAACACGGCAAGACCGATGCGCAGAGCCTGGAGCCGGCCTCGCAGCACAAGCCGATCGCCTATCCGAAGCCCGATGGCGTCTTGACCTTCGACCGGCTGTCCTCGGTGTTCCTGTCGAACACCAATCACGAGGAAGACCAGCCGGTGCATCTTCAGGTCAAGGACATGGCGCTGCAGAAGAGTTCGGAACACGACATCTATGCCGGCCCGTCGACGCGCTACTGTCCGGCCGGCGTCTATGAATGGGTGGAAAAGGACGGCAAGGACGTCTTCGTCATCAACGCCCAGAACTGCGTGCACTGCAAGACCTGCGACATCAAGGATCCCAACCAGAACATCAACTGGGTACCGCCGCAGGGCGGCGAGGGGCCGGTCTACCCGAATATGTGAGCGGATTTATCGTCGCGGCCGACAATTTCATGTGCTGACGCCTTCGTGATCGCCTCCTGCCGGAGGCTGTTAGCGTTTCATTAACCATAATTTCCTTAGCTTGCGACATCGTGTTGACGCACTAAGGACACATTCATGACGATCTCGCGCCGGGGCTTCCTGATCGCTCTACCGCTTTTCGTGGCCGGCTGCTCTTCGACCGGCCTGAACAGCCAGACGAATTATGCCGCACTTCCGGATGAAAAATTCCCGTTGAGGCAGGTGCCGATCGACAAGATCAAGCCGGAACTTCGCCGCCAGGAAGTGGCCTACGAAACCACGCATGCTGCCGGCACCGTGATCGTCGATACACCCGCGCGCCGCGCCTATTACGTCCTCGGCGGCGGCAGGGCGATGCGTTATGGCGTCGGTGTCGGCCGCGAGGGGCTGGCATTTGCCGGTAACGCCTATATCGGCCGCAAGGCCGAGTGGCCGAGTTGGACGCCGACGGAAAACATGCAGCGCCGCGAAGAGCGCTATCGCAAGCTTGCCGGCGGCATGCCGGGCGGCCCGAACAACCCGCTCGGTGCGCGGGCGATGTATCTCTACCGCGGCGGCAACGACACGCATTTCCGTATTCACGGCACCAACCAGCCGCAATCGATCGGTCTTGCAATGTCGAGCGGCTGTATCCGCATGATGAACCACGACGTGATCGACCTCTATAGCCGCGTCGAAGTCGGCGCCAGGGTCGTCGTCATCCAGGCCTGACGTGGCCGTTTGAAGCTCGGCTAGAGGAATTCCAGGAAAAGTGCGAAGCGGTTTTCCGTCCGGAATTGCGTGAAAACAAAGAGATAGAGCATTTCCGTAATTCGAAGAAAAACGGAAATTGCTCTAGGACGCCCTCTCCATTGAAAAAGTCGCCGCAGCGATGGCTGCAGGCGGCTTTCATCTGCTGTTGCTGTTGGATTTCAGCGGCGCGGTGCGGCGATACCCGTCGAAAGCGCCACACCGATGCCGGTGATCACGGCGGCGCTGATTTCCGTCATGCCGATAGCTTCGCCAAGCAGCAAGCCGCCGCCGAGGGTTGCAAGCACGGGCGTCAGCGCCGTGAAGGCGGCAGCCTGTGTTCCGCCGAGTGTTCTGACGGCGGTGCCGTAGGCGACCATGGCGACGAGACCGGAAAGAACGCCCTGGCTCAGCACCTGCAGGCCGATCTCGTGAAGCGGAGCCTGCGGCAGCGAGATGCCGAAGCTGAGGGCCAGCGCGCCCATAATCAGAAAGGACCAGACGGCGATCAGGGCGCTCGCTTGCACGGAGGTCAGACCGGAGCGGCGGAAGGCATGCGTATAGCTTGCCCAGAGAATGGCGCCGGCCGGCAGCAGCACGAAGCTCGTCCATGGCAGCAAGGCGTCCGCAAGGCTCTGCGTGAGCAGGATCAGCACACCGGCGACGATCGCAACGAGCCCTGCGATGCGTGTGCCGTCGGGTCTTTCGCGAAACAGCGCAATCCCGATCAGCGCCGCGGCGAGCGGCATCGAGCCGCCGAGCAGAATCCCCGAAGAGGCGGCCGGCGTCGAGTGGATTGCCAGCGTGGTCAGCAGGAAGAAGACGGCGCCGGAACCGGACACCATGATCGCCAGCAGGTGCAGCGGCAGGCCCTTCGGCAGCAGCCCCGTCTTCAGCCAGACAGGCGAAAGCACCAGCGCCGGAATTCCGAAGCGGATCAGCCCGATATCGATCGAGCCGAGCGGCGTTGCGGCGCTGTGGCGGGTGACGAGAAACCATGTCGCCCAGATCAGCACGGTAATAGTGCCGCCGGCATAACCCAGTACCTGCGATGGCGACTTGTCGTTGGTAAATGCAATGGTGGTCATCGTCTTAGTCCTTTCCTTCATCCGGAGCCTGTACGGTTGAAGAAAAGATTAGCGCCAGAGCCCAAGGCATGTCCTTGCTATCTCTAGCTCAAAAATCATGCTATGCGCAATCTTCTGCCAATCAAGGCCAACAGAGATCGCGAAAATGCCAAATCTCGATAAATTCGATATCGCCATCCTGAAGTGCCTGCAGGAGGATGCGCGGGCCACGAATGTCGAGATCGCCGAGAAGGTGAACCTTTCACCCTCGCCCTGCCTGCGCCGCATCCGCAATCTCGAACGCTCCGGCATCATCCGCGGCTACACGGCGGATATCGATCGCAAGGAGGTCGGTCTCGGCCTCACCGTCTTCGTCGAATTCAAGGTCGTCCAGCACAGCCGCGAAAATTCCGAGGCGCAGCAGAAGGCGCTGCTCGCCATCCCCGAGATCGTCTCCTGCTTCCTGATTTCAGGCACGGCCGATTTCCTCGCCGAAGTGGTGGTGGAGGATCTCGCCGCCTACGAACGGCTTCTGACGGAAACGCTGTTGACCTTGCCGAATGTCAGCGACATCCGCTCGAACTTCGCCATCCGCAGCATGAAGACGCATGGGCCGCTGAAGCTGCCCGAGGGAAAATAGTCCCCCTCGGGTTTGCTTGTGGGTTAGAGCAGCGTCCCGCTGAGGATGAGCAGCGCCACCGAGAAGTAGATGACGAGCCCGGTGACGTCGACCAGCGTGGCGACGAAGGGGGCAGAGGCACTGGCCGGATCGAGCCGGAGCTTCTGCAGCACGAAGGGCAGCATCGAGCCGCAGATCGAGCCGAAGGTGACGATCCCGATCAGCGCGGCAAATACCGTGATGGCGACCATCTGCCAATGCGGGCCGTAATCGTAGAGCCCGGCCGATTGCCAGAAGACGATGCGGATGAAGCCGACCAGGCCGAGGATCGCGCCGAGCACGATGCCCGTCGGCAGTTCGCGCAAAAGCACCTTCCACCAGTCCGAAAGCTTCAGCTCGCCGAGTGCCAGCGCCCGGATGATCAGCGATGTCGCCTGCGAACCCGAGTTGCCGCCCGAGCTCATGATCAGCGGGATGAACAGCGTCAGCACCACGGCCTTTTCCAACTCGCCTTCGAAGTGCTGCATGGCGCTTGCCGTCAGCATCTCGCCGAGGAACAGGGCGGCGAGCCAGCCGGCGCGCTTGCGGATCATGCCGGCGAAGTTGATCTTCATGTAGGGCTGGCCGAGCGCCTCCATGCCGCCGAACTTCTGGGCCGCTTCCGTCGTGTCTGCGATCATCGTATCGATCACGTCGTCAACGGTGACGATGCCGAGCATCTGCCCATGTTCGTCGGTGACAGGGAGGGCGAGCAGGTCGTGCTTGCGGATCAGCCGAGCGACATCCTCCTGCTTCATCAGCGGATCGGCCGAAACCGGCGCGCCCTTCTGTGCCACCGAGAGGATTGAAGCCTCCGGCTCGCCGGTGATGAGGCGACGCAACGTCACCACATCCAGCAGCGCATGGCTGACCTCGTTCAGCACATAGATGGCGTAGACGGTCTCGCGCGAGCGTTCGACCTGACGCACATGGTCGAGTGTGCGGGCGACGGTCCAGCTATCAGGCACGCTGACGAACTCCGTCGTCATGATGCCGCCGGCCGTGCGCGGTGGATAGCCCATCAGGTGCTGGATCGCGATGCGCACCGGTTCGTCGAGGCTGGAGAACAGCCGGGCGCGGGTCTCGCCGTCGAGTTCGAGCAGCACGTCGGCGACGCGGTCGTTGGACATGCCGTGCAGCAGCCGCGCGGCGTCCTCGGCGCTGATCAGCGCAAGGATCTGTGCGGCGTTGCGAAGCTCCGGCCGGTCGAGAATGTTGACCGCATAGTCGAGCGGCATGCCGGTCAGCACCCGCCCGGCGTCCTGGACGCTCAGCGTATTCAATGATTCGACGCGCTCGGCGATCGTTGCGCCGCGGCTGTTGTTGATGAAGGCACGGGCGGCATGGCCTGCCCGAAGAGGGAAGCGATTGATATTCATTTGAGGCTCGCCTTTCCGTCGATCCGCCGTAGCGTCCGATCGGGCGAGCCGACAGGCGTCGGTCAGCGCACGAGGGCCGCGTACGGCAAGGGCAATCGACTGCTACTGTCGCTTGGCATCGTTATGATGGCTCCGTTGAAATCCGTGGCTGACGAGTGTCATCCACGTGAATGCTAGGTGGTCCCGAATGCGGAAAAAGTCAAGCGGGGTAAATGCTTAACGCCAGAATGCCGCACCCCGCGATGCGGCATCCAGGCGGGTATGGCCAAGCGGGTAAGGCTTGCAGATCTTGTGGCTCCGAAAAACACCGGCCTGTGGGCTGCGATCTCAGAATCCTGCAAGCACCGCCTTGCCCTTCATCCTGCCGCTTTCGACCATGGCATGCGCCGTCTTAAGGTTTACCGCATTGATCGGCCCGACGATCTCTGAAAGCGTGGTGCGGATCTTTCCGGCGTCGACGAGCTCGGAAATCCTGTTCAGCAGCTTGTGCTGCTCGATCATGTCAGGCGTGCCGTAGAGCGGGCGGGTGAACATCAGCTCCCAATGAACGGAGACCGCCTTGCGCTTGAAGGGCACAATGTCGAGCGTCTTCGGATCGTCGATCAGCGCGAAGCGGCCCTGCGGCGCAATCGCTTCGACGATGTCGCCGATATGGCTGTCGGTATTGGTGGTCGAGAATATAAACCCCGGCGCGCCGATGCCGAGCGCTGCTACCTCAGGCGCGATCGGTTTGGAATGGTCGACGACGTGATGCGCGCCGAGTTCCTTCACCCAATCCTGCGTTTCCGGTCGCGAGGCCGTGGCGATCACCGTCAGATCGGTCAATGCCCGGGCGATCTGAATGGCGATCGAGCCGACGCCGCCGGCCCCGCCGATGATCAGGATGGAGCGTCCCCCTCCCGAAACCGCGTCCTGTACTTTCAGCCGGTCGAACAGTGCTTCGTAGGCCGTGATCGAGGTCAGCGGCAGGGCGGCCGCAGCAGCGAAATCGAGGCTCTTCGGTTTGGCGCCGGCGATCCGCTCGTCGACGAGATGAAATTCTGCATTGCTGCCCGGGCGGCTGATGACGCCGGAATAGAACACCTCGTCGCCGGGCTTGAACAGGGTGACATCGGCGCCGATGGCCTTGACGATGCCGGCGGCATCCCAACCAAGCACCTTGAGCTCGCCCGCGGGCGGTGCGGAATGGGCGCGCACCTTCACATCGACGGGATTGACCGAAACGGCTTTGATTTCGACGAGCAGATCGTGGCCCTTGGCCTCCGGCATCGGCAGCTCGACATCGATCAGCGAGGTCTCGGCGGAAATCGGCTGGGGCGTTTTATAGGCGACGGCGCGCATGGGAAACTCCTGTGTTCGTTGCACGGAAGCTAGATGCGCACTATGGTCCGACAACGCAAGAATGCACAAATTCTGTACGTAGTACCCAAAAGGATACTGTAAAATGTCATTGCCGCGCGCCAAGCTCGTCAAGAATTTCCCCGGCTGCCCGGTCGAAGCGACGCTGACTTACCTCGACGGGAAGTGGAAGGGTGTGATCCTCTTTCACCTGATGCAAGGAACCCTGCGCTTCAACGAATTGCGGCGTAAGCTGCCGGCCGTGACCCAGCGCATGCTGACCAAGCAGCTGCGTGAACTGGAAGAATCCGGCCTGGTATCACGCACCGTCTATCCGGTCGTGCCGCCAAGGGTCGAATATGCAATGACGCCGCTCGGCTTGACGCTGAGGCCTGTCATCCAGGCGTTGGCCGCCTGGGGTGACGATTATGTCTTCTGCAGCCCGGAAGGCCGCGAGCTGCGCCTGGCCTCAGACGGCCTGCGCGCTCCGGTCGCGGCGCTCGAGGCGTAGCGAGGCTGCAAAGACGAAGAGGCCGAGGAAGGATAGTGCCGCACCGACATAACCGGTTGCCGCAAAACCGTAACCCCCGGCGATGACGAGACCACCGAGCCAGGCGCCGATCGCATTGGCGATGTTGAACGCGGAATGGTTGGAAGCGGCCGCAAGCGTCTGCGCGTCGGCGGCGACATCCATCAGCCGTGTCTGCAGCGCGGGGCCGGCGGCAAAACCGCAGCCGACGAGGAAAACGGAAAGCCCCAGCATATAGGGATTGGCGGCGGTCAGCGAGAAGGTGGTCAGCACGACGATATTATAGACCAGCGACCCGCCGATCGTGCCGAGCAGCGATTTGTCGGCGAGCCACGAGCCGATGAAATTGCCCGCATTCATCCCGACCCCGAAGAGGACCAGCATGATCGGAACGGCCGTTTCCGGCAGCATCGCCACCTCAGTGGTCGTCGAGGCGATATAGCTGAACATCGCGAACATGCCGCCGTAACCGACGGCGGCGATGCCGAGCGTCAGCCACACCTGCGGCCGGCGGAAGGCGCCGAGTTCGCGCAGGAAGCCAGCCTCCTCGGAAACCCTGTCCTTCGGAACGTAGAACCAGATCAGCGCCACCGTCAGCAGGCCGAGCACGCCGACCGAGAAAAACGCCACCTGCCAGTCGAGCGACTGGCCGAAGAAGGTCGTCAACGGCGTGCCGAGAAGGGTCGCAACGGTCAGGCCGAGCATGACGCGGCCGACGGCACGGGCGCGGCGATGCACCGGCACCATCGAGGCTGCGACAAGGGCCGCGACGCCGAAATAGGCGCCGTGCGGCAGGCCGCTGACGAAACGCAGCAGCGTGAAGCTTTCGAAGGTCGGCGCCATGGCGCTCGATATATTGCCGGCGGCAAAGATCAGCATCAGCATCAAAAGCAGCGTGCGGCGCGCCATCTTCGCGGCGAGCACGGCAATGACCGGTGCGCCGACGACGACGCCGAGCGCATAGGCGCTGATGACGTAACCGGCCTGCGGCGTGGTGACCGAGAAGGTTTCGGCAACATTGGGCAGCAGCCCCATGATCGCGAATTCGCCGGTGCCGATGCCGAAGCCGCCGCAGGCGAGCGCCAGCTGAACCAGCGCCACGGTCATTGCCGACGGCAGCGCTTCATCCTGGCTATCGACTGAAATATCGGCGGCAATCTCACTCACGAGAGCTCCTCGAGGCGGTTTCTGCTTGGCAAATGGCCCCTGGCGCAGGCGCGGCCGCGAGCCGATCGGTGGGATGGCGGGAGGTGGAGACGGTGTCTCCGATACGCTATCTATCCGTGAGGTCTCGGCTGCCGTCGAGTGCATTTTTTGCAGTGCAGCGTCCTGCTATGTGCATACGTCTATTGCAATTTTTGCATTTCTGCCCTTTCTCCGGAAGGATGGCTGCGCTTGAAATCGCCGATATCGCAACCATCTCAGGGGCGAGGCAGGAGCAATTCCGCGCCCGAGACGGGAGCCCTCATGAAGCTTGTAGGCTTTTTCAATCGCGACGGCGGGACCTTCAAGACCACCGACATGCTGGCCTATGAGAAGAGGGCGGAGGCGGCTTTCCGCGAAGCGGGGCACGATTTCGACGCTATCGTCTTCTCCGGAAAGGAAATCATTCCCGCCATGGAGCGGGCGGCCAAGCGCGATGATATTGACGGCATCGTCGCCGGCGGCGGCGACGGCACGATTTCGGCGGCGGCATCGATCGCCTGGAAAAACGGCATTGCGCTCGGCGTCGTGCCTGCCGGCACGATGAACCTCTTTGCCCGCTCGCTGCGTGTGCCGCTCGATATCTGGCAGGCGCTCGATGTGCTTGCCTCCGGCGAGATCGACAATGTCGATATCGCCAGCGCCAACGGCCGGCCCTTCATCCACCAGTTTTCCGCCGGCCTGCATGCCCGCATGGTGCGCTACCGCAACGCCTACAGCTATCGGTCTCGGCTGGGCAAGATGCGGGCGAGCACGAAGGCGGCTTTGGGCGTCATCTTCAATCCGCCGGAATTCGAGGTCGAGTTCGAGGCTGCCGGCATGCGCGAGCGCCGCAGAGTGTCGGCGATCTCAGTCTCCAACAATCCCTTCGGCGAGAACGCGCTGCTTTACGCCGATAATTTGACAAGCGGCGAACTCGGCTTCTACACGGCAAATCCGCTGAAGCCTCTCGGCGTCGCCCGTCTCGCTATCGACATGCTGCGCGGCAAGGTCCGCGAGAATGCCGATGTCATGGTGATGCACCCGGCCGAAGTGCACTTGCATTTCCCCAAACTGCGCTCCAAGGCCAATTGCGTCATGGACGGCGAACTGCTGCCGCTCGAACGTGACGTCTCGATCCGGTTGCATCCGGGCGAATTGAAGGTTCTCGTCAAACAGGGTCTCGCCGCGCAGGTGGACGCCAGCGAACGCCGCGAGCCCGCCGCGTAAGTCGGCCCCGCGTAATTTCAGAGCCGCGGCAGATAGGTGCGGTAGTCGAAATCCGAAACGGTGCGCAGATGCGCGAGCGCTTCCTTGCGCTTGGTGTCGCCGTAGAGCGCCTGATAACGCGCGCCGAAGATATCGGCGATGAAGGGCGAGGTGCGGAAGGTGTCGACGGCGCTCAGGAAATCATGCGTCAGCCGCGCCGTATTCGCAGGTATGTGCGAGGGCGTCGTCTCTTCGCCGGGGTCGAGTTCGCCGTCGAGACCGGTGAGCATGCCGCCGAGGATCGCCGCCAGCAGCAGATAGGGATTGGCGTCGGCGCCGGCGACGCGGTGTTCGATGCGAGCGGCCGGCCCATCCTTGTCAGGTATGCGGATCGCCGTGCCGCGATGGCCGCTGCCCCAGGTCAGATCGACAGGCGCGAACGAGCCGGGCTGGAAGCGCCGGTAGGAATTGGCGAAGGGGGCGAAGATCAGCTGCGCCGCGCGCATGGTGTCGAGCAGGCCTGATATCACCGATTTGATGAGCTTCGGCTCGCCGCCTTTGGCATCGAGGATGTTGCGGCCTTGCCCGTCGATGATGCTCGCATGTACATGCAGGCCGGAGCCGGCATGTTCGGAATAGGGCTTGGCCATGCAGGTCGATTTCAGCCCGTGGCGGCGCGCCGCCTGTTCGGCGATGCGCTTGAGATAAAGGCAATCGTCGGCGGCAGCCAGCGCGTCCGCGCGGTGCAGCAGGTTGACCTCGAACTGGCCCGGGCCGAACTCCGCCGTCATTGCGTCCGCCGGCAGGTCCTGCGCTCTCGCATAGGCCCTCAGCGTCTGCAAATAGCCGTCGAGCGCGTCGACGGCGCTCATGTCGTAGAGCTGGAAACCGTTCGGTTCGCCGCGATAGGTGAGGCTTTCGGGCGGGCAGGGGCGTCCGGTTTCGCGCCAGTCTCCCGACATCACGTAGAATTCCAGCTCGGTGGCGACGACGGGCGTCAGCCCGCGCGCCGCATAGCGCTCCAGCACCGAAGCGAGGATGGCGCGCGGATCCATGAAGCTCGGGCTGCCGTCGAATTCGTGCATGGTGGCGAGCACCTGCATCGAGCCCTCGGGCGCCCAGGGCATCGGCGCCAGGCTGCGCCGGTCGGGGACGACCCTGCCGTCAGGATCGCCGATCGTCAGCGACAGGCCGGTGATGTCGTCATTGTCGTCGCCCCAGATGTCGAGCGATTGCGTCGAGGTCGGCAGGCGGATATCTCCGGCCCAGACCTTGTCTTCGGCGCCGGGCAGAAGCTGCTTGCCGCGCAGGTCGCCGTTCATGCCGACGATCAGGATCTCGAAGCGCGGATCGCCGCCGTCGGCCTTGCCGTCCATCCTGTCGCTTGCCATGACCTTGAAATTCCTCCGGGACAAGGCCAAGCTCCTATCTCATCGACATCAGCCTTTCAATCCGCGAGGGTCTTTACCAATCATGCCCGATACTTACCCACCCTCGAACCTTGCCGCGATCGACGCCGCGCACCACCTGCATCCCTTCGCCGACATGAAGAAGCTGAATGCCGAGGGCGCGCGCATCATCCAGCGCGGCGAGGGCGTTTACATCTTCGACAATCACGGCAGGAAATATCTCGATGGCTTCGCCGGCCTCTGGTGCGTCAATATTGGCTATGGCCGCCGGGAGATCGCCGATGCCGCCACCAGGCAGATGAACGAGCTGCCCTATTACAACACCTTCTTCGGCACGACCTCGACGCCGGCGACGCTGTTGGCGCAGAAGGTCACATCCCATGCCGGCGAGCGTTTCAACCATATCTTCTTTACCGGCTCCGGCTCGGAGGCGAACGACACCTGGTTCCGCATGGCGCGCGTCTACTGGAGCGCCATCGGCAAACCGTCGAAGAAGATCGTCATATCGAGAAAGAACGGCTATCACGGTTCGACCGTCGCCGGCGCCAGCCTCGGCGGCATGAAATACATGCATGAGCAGGGCGACCTGCCGATCCCGGGCATCGTCCATATCGGCCAGCCCTATTGGTATGGAGATGGCGGCGATCTCTCACCCGCCGAATTCGGTCTCAAGGTTGCCCGCGAGCTCGAAGCGAAGATCGATGAACTCGGCGCGGAGAATGTTGCCGCCTTCGTCGCCGAGCCGGTGCAGGGCGCTGCCGGCGTCATCATCCCGCCCGAGACCTACTGGCCGGAGATCGACCGCATCTGCAAGGCGCGTAATATCCTGCTGGTGACCGACGAGGTGATCTGCGGTTTCGGCCGGCTGGGCGCCTGGTTCGGCCACCAGTATTTCGGCGTCGAACCCGATCTGGCGCCGATCGCCAAGGGGCTTTCCTCCGGCTACCTGCCGATCGGCGGCGTGCTCGTCAGCGACCGCATCGCCGATGTGCTGATCAACGATGTCGGCGACTTCAACCACGGCTTCACCTATTCCGGGCACCCGGTCTGCGCCGCCGCCGCACTCGAGAACCTGCGCATTATCGAGGAGGAAAGACTGGTCGAACGGGTGCGCGACGATATCGGCCCCTATTTCGGCAGGGCCTGGGCAGCGCTCGCCGAACATGATCTGGTCGGCGAGGCCGATAGTGTCGGCCTGATGGGCGGCCTGCAGCTCGCCGCCGAGAAGAGCACGCGGACCCGCTATGCCAAGCCCGATCAGGTCGGTGCGCTGGTGCGCAACCACGCGCTGGCGAACGGCCTCGTGCTGCGCGCCACCGGCGACCGCATGCTCGCCTCGCCGCCTCTCGTCATCAGCCACGCCGAGGTGGACGAGATGGCGAGGATTACCAGGCTGGCGCTGGATTTGGCCTGGAAGGAGCTGAAATCCTGATGCCGCTCAGCCCGGCTGGTTGACCCAGGCGTAGCCGAAACGGTAGCTGTCCTTGCCGCGTCCATAGACATAGGGCACGTCGATCACCGACGCCTGCGGTGCGGACACGCCGAGATTGGTCTGCAGCCATTGAGCCATGGCCGGTGGAAGCGCTTCGCTTCCTCCCTTCTGCGGGAGAAGCCACACCAGGAGAAGCGGTCGCCGGCTGGTAAGATCCGGGTTGAAGCCGGGATAATCCATGGAGAGGATCGGCACACCGGGAATATCCTGTCTGAGATTGCCGGCAAGCAGGCTGTCGCCGGCAAGAATCGCCGCCGGCTCGGCCTGTTTGCGCAATGTTTCCAGCATACCGGCATAGGGCCTGTTCAGCCGTTCGTAATGGCCGGTAAAGCGCGCAGTCGCGACGCTCCCGTAAAGGGCCGCCAGCACGCCGATCATGATCACGGCGAGGATGGGTTTAAAACGCCGGAACGCTCTGTCTGTCGTGACGCCTGCGGCCTCGATCTTCAGGCAGAAATAGAGCG
The DNA here is from genome assembly GCF_019798305.1 of Rhizobium leguminosarum. Lineage (GTDB taxonomy): Bacteria > Pseudomonadota > Alphaproteobacteria > Rhizobiales > Rhizobiaceae > Rhizobium > Rhizobium leguminosarum_U. Next base: position 31,164 of record NZ_JAAXDD010000018.1, on the reverse strand, counting down.
GCAGGATGAAGAGCATCGGCACCAGCCAGCGATCCTTGATGCCGGCAGCACCGCCGAAGACAATCAGAAGCAGAATGCCGGCCAAGAAGACGAGCATCATCCGCTCGAGCAGCCGCGTCCATTCCGAACCGGCCGCCAGTGCCGGACGAAGGCTCTTGCCGAAGACGAGCGCAAACACCGCCACGGTCAATCCGGCAAAGCTGATGGTGGCGAGAGCCAGTGAACTGACGCCCATGGCGACCTGCGTGAGGTAGCTCGCATCGCCGCTCGCGGTCATCTTCTCCAGGGTGCGTGCGGTGGCGAAATCGAGATTGTCCTTCAGCCAGAAGAGATGCGGCAGGATGATGACGAGCGCCACTGCCGCCGTCAGCACCAGCCGCCAGTCGAAGATCCGCGGCCGCAGGCGCGCATCCGAAAGCGCGGCGATCAGGGCTGCCGCCGGCAGGATCGCAAAATTATATTTGGCAAGCAGGCCGAAACCGATGCCGATGCCGGCGATGAGATAGGAGCCAAGGCTTGGCTGCTTCAGGCTGCGAATGAAGCCGTAGAAGAAGATGCTGGCCGAGAAGAACACCGCGACCGTGTGCGTCAGGTCGCGCTGCATCTCGAAAGCCATCTGCGGGATGGTCAGCAGCCCGAGTGTGGCGATCGCCACCAGCGCCTTGTCGCGCAGCACGAGCCGCGCGGTCAGGCCATACAGCACGTAAGAGATGAAGAGCAGAAGGTTCTTCACGATAGAAAGGGCGGCAAGCGAGACGCCGGCAAACTGGAAGACGGTGTGTTGCAGCCAATTGTAGAAGGGCGGCTGCGGGCCGTAGCCAGCGGCAAGCCATTGCGAGCGGAAGGCCTGTTCGGCCTCGTCGAGATCGAGCGAGTGCGAGGTTGCGAGCCGCACGCCGACCTGAAGCGCGAAATAGGCCGCCAGCAGGACGAAAACCCAACTGATGTCGCGACGGTTGGTCTCGGTCATTCTATCTGGTCTCCGGCCGAACCCAGGCGTAGCCGAGCGCGAAATTATCGCCCTGGCGGCCGAAATAATAGGGAAGCGAGAGCGAGCCGATCTCCTGCAGCGCGATGCCGGCCGCCGTCAGCGCTGATGAAAACCGCTCCGGCATGACCGCATCCGCAGCCGTCGCCGTCTTCTTGCCGCGCCAGGCGATCAGCACCGGCCCCTTGGCCTCGGCATAGGCCGGAATGCCGGGTGTCGGAAAATCCGGAATCACCACCGGCACATCGGGAAATTGCAGCCGCATGTTTCCGCCGATATAGGTGTCGGAAGCGATCACCAGCGCCGGTTGCGCCTGTCGCGTCATCTCGCGCGAAAAACCCGCCATCGGCACATTCGGCCTGCTGTAGGTGCCGATCAGCCCGGCGCCGACGACACGAAAGCCGAGTGCGATCAGCACGCAGGCCATCAGCACCGGCGCGACCTGCCGGAATCGGCGCAATCCGGCGAAAAGGTCGAGCCCGGCCGCCTGCATCTTCGCCAGGAAATAGATCGGCAGCACCAGCAGGAACGGGTCGAGCCAGCGCTCGCGCACCGTCGTGGAGCCGGTGAACAACACGATCAGAACGATGCCGGCGAGGCTTGCGAGCATCATCCGCTCCATCATCCCAGTCCAGCGATTGCCCGCAGAAAGCGCCCGGACAAAATCCCGGCGGAAGGTGGCGGCGAAGATCACGACCGGCAGCGCCGCAAAGGCGATGATGGAGACGAGAAAGGCGAGAAGACCTTTGCCGATCCGCACGGCGCCGGCCGGTTCGCTGCCGGCGGCCATCTTGACCAGAGTGTCGGAGGAGGCGAATGCGAGATTGCCTTGCAGCCAGAGCGCGTGCGGCAGGACGATGACGAGCGCGACAGTGATCGCGGCCAGCATGCGCCAGTCGAGCGCCCTGCGCCGCCATTCGGCATCGGGCAGGATGGCGATCAAGGAGACGACAGGCATCAGCGCGAAGTTATATTTCGAGATCAGCCCGATGCCGGTCGCGAGCCCGAGCAGGAGATAGCTGCCGATATCCGGCCGGTCGAGCGTGCGGAAGAAGCCGTAGAGAAACAGCGAGCTGGCAAAGAGCAGCGCCGTCGTGTGGGTCAGGTCCTGCTGGGCCATGTAGGAGACCTGGGGCAGGGTGAGCAGCGCCAGCATGCCGACGGCAGCAAGCGCCTCGTTCTTCAGCGCGCGCCGTCCGGCGAGGCCATAGAAGAGATAGGATAGGAACAGCAGAATGTTCTTCGGAACGATCAGCGCGCCGATCGACATGCCCGTCACCGAAACGACGGCATATTGCATCCAGTTGTAGAAGGGCGGCTGCGGGCCGTAGCCTGCCAGCAGATATTGCGAGAAGAAAGACTGCTCGGCTTCATCGAGCTCCAGCGAATGCGGAAGCGCGATGCGCAGCGCGATGTTGAGCACGAAATAGGCGGCAAGCAGCAGGCCCGCGGTTCTGATCGTACTCGTCGCGCGCTCCAGCATCGTGCTGCCGGCTTAGGCTTGGCTTTGATCGTCGAAGATCTGCCGCACGATATAATTCGGAGAAGCGTCGTCGCGGTAATAGGTACGCGCGATCATTTCTGCCAGGATGCCGGTTGTGATCATCTGCACCGACGACAGCAGCAGCACGACGCCGACCATCAGCATCGGGCGCGTGCCGATATCGTTGCCCAAGATGAACTTGTCGAAGCCGAGATAGAGCAGGATCAGCATGGCGAGCGCGCCGAGGCCGAGACCGAGCGAACCGAAGAAATGCCCCGGCCGCGCCTTGTAGCGCATGAAGAACATCACCGACAGCAGATCGAGGATGACGCGAAAGGTGCGCGAGATGCCGTATTTCGAAACGCCGTGCTCGCGGGCATGGTGGGTGACGGCCATCTCGCCGATGCGCGAGCTCGGGACGACACCGGCGACCCAGGCGGGGATGAAGCGGTGCATTTCGCCCATCAGCTTTACCTGTCTGATGATCGAGGCACGGTAGATCTTCAGGCTGCAGCCGTAATCATGCAGCTTGACGCCCGTGATGCGGCCGATCAGGTAGTTGGCGCACCAGGAGGGGATCTTGCGCAGGAACAGACCGTCCTTGCGATTCTTGCGCCAGCCGACCAAGAGGTCGAGTTCACGCCGTTCCAGCTCGGAGACCATCGAGGGAATGTCCTTCGGGTCGTTCTGCAGGTCGCCGTCCATCGTCGCGATCAGACGGCCTCGGGCAGTATCAATGCCTGCCTGCATGGCGGCAGTCTGGCCAAAGTTGCGCTGGAGTTCGACGATCCTGAGCGCCAACCCCTCGCGTCCGACGTACTTGCGGGCATTTACGAGCGTCGCATCCGTGCTGCCGTCATCGACGAGGATCAGCTCCCAGGGATGGGCGTAGCTGAGCATCGCAGCCACGACACGCTCGACAAGCGGACCGACGCTTTCCTCTTCGTTGAAAATGGGTACGACCAGCGACAGCTCGAGCGATTGTACCGGATCATTCGTACCGCGAATGGGCTCTACCGTTGTCTGCAACTTCATCTCCAAAAGGCCGGACGGCCAAGCAAGCTTTACTGCTGCCGCCGCACTTGCGGAAGGCTACTACATGAAGTGTCGGCTGGTTGCCAGCGGCAATGGCGGTTTCCCGCAATCGGCTGTTCTGCCTGGGCGCTATTTGGCGCCGCCCTCCACCCAGGAGTAACCAATGGAGAAGCTGCGTTTGCCGTCACCGAAGAGATAGGGCAGCGTCAGCGTGTTCAACTGCTGCAGATGAATGCCCGATCTCACGAGATCGTTGGCGAAATCGGGGGAAATTGTCGGGTCATCTGCGGTATCGCCGCGCCAGATAACGAGCACCGGTCCCTTCGCGTCCGCATATTCAGGAACTCCGGGACCGGGGAAGAACGGGATCACGACGGGAACGTCGGGAAACTCCAGCCGCATGTTGCCGGCCACGAACTTGGTTCCCGCCACGATGAGAACCGGCTTGCGGGTCGCGGTCAATTCGGCCACGTAACCGGAAAAGGGAACGTTCGTTCTCGTATAAGTGCCGATGTATTGAATGCCGACGATCCGGAAAAGAAGGATCGACAGGATGACGACCATGAAGACCGGCACCACCGGCCGGAAGCGCGCAAGACCGGCGGAAAGATCGAGACCTGCGGTTTTCAATTTCAGGAACAGGTAGATCGGCAGGACGAGCAGGCATGGGTCGAGCCAGCGCTCGTGGATATCGCTCGCGCCGGCGAAGAGGACCACGCCGACGAAGGCGAGCAGGCTGACGACCATCATCCGCTCGATTACCCGGATCATCGGGCTGGAAGAGGAGAGCGCGCGAAAGAAGTCGCGCCGGAAGGCGGCCGCGATGACAACGATCGGCAATGCCACGAAGCCGAGGACGGCGATGATGAGAGATAACAGTCCTTGCCCGATGCGGGGGAGGCCGGCCGGGGCCAGGTGTTCGGCGGTCATCCGCTCCAGCGTCGGCGCAGAGGCGCTGACGAGATTGTCGGGCAGCCAGAGCGCATGCGGCAGCACGATCAGAATGGCAAGGACGGCCGCCGGCAGCAAACGCCAGTCGATGAGACGGTTGCGCCACTCCCGCTCCGGCAGCGCGGCGATCAGGGCGGCGGCCGGCAGGATGGCAAAATTATACTTCGAGATCAGGCCGATGCCGGTGGCGATGCCGATGATGAGATAGCTCCCGATCGTCGGCTGGCGCAGCGTGCGGAAAAAGCCGAAGAGGAAGAGCGACGTTGCAAACAGCAGCGCGACGGTATGCGTCAATTCGCGCTGCGCCATCAAACCGACCTGCGGCAGGGTAATCAGGCTCAGCATGGCGACGGCTGCGAGCGACCGGCTCTTCAGCACCTCGCGGGCAGCAAGCCCGTAGAAGAGATAGGAGCCGAAGAGAATGATGTTCTTGGGCACCGAGAGCACCCACATCGATATGCCGGTCACCGAAACGATGGCATATTGGATCCAGTTGTAGAAGGGCGGCTGCGAGCCGTAGCCGGCAAGCAGGTATTGCGAGTAAAAGGATTGCTCCGCCTCGTCGAGATCGAGCGTATGCGGCAAGGCGATGCGAAGCGCGATGTTCAGCAGGAAATAGCCTGCCAGAAAAATGCTTGCGCTCGTAATGCTTTTGGTAATCCGCTCCAACATCGTCTCCACGTCAAGCCTGCAAAGCGCCATCACGGCCGCTGGGATCGTCGGCGTGGAAGCGTGTCCGCCGCCGCCGCCATCAACTCCGCCGTTGTGCGCAACCTTCATTTCTCCTAAAAGGCCTGGCGACGGAACCGATGCCTATGACGACGCCAAGCGAGGAATGCCTACTACATGAAGAGTTCGATCGTTGAAAGCCGGCAATCCTGGTTTATGCGCAATCGCATGACCGTTCTGACGGTCGTCATCGTCGCAGCCTATGGCCTCTTCATCCAATGGTTCTGGGGTTGGCCCGTTATCATCAGGCAGTGGGCCGATGTCGGTGCCGGTCCGGTGATCGGTGCGCTCGTGGCTCTGACGAGCACCTATTTCCTGCGCACCTGGCGCATCTATGATTATTTTCCGAAGGAAACGGCTGGCCGGTTCGCGGTCCTCTTCCGCGTCACGCAGATCCACAATCTGCTGAACATCATGCTTCCCTTCCGCACCGGCGAGACCAGCTTTCCGCTGCTGATGCGCACCGAATTCGGCATTCCGCTGACGCGCGCAACCTCGGCGCTGTTCGTCATGCGGCTGCTCGACCTGCACGCCCTCCTGGCCGCCGCCGGCATCGGCTTCGCCGTCGCTTCAGCCGATGCCGCTGTCGCCTGGTCGCTCTGGACAGTCTTCCTGTTGCTGCCGGTCGCGGCTTTCGCCGCCCGCAAGCCGCTGCTGCGCCTTGCCGCCAGGCTGCTGCCGAACAAAGCGCAGAAATTCGTCGCCGAGATTGAAAACGGCCTGCCGCTCGATGCCATCGCCTTTGCGCGCGCCTGGGCTATGACCATCGTCAACTGGCTGGTGAAGGTGATGGTGCTGGCATGGGCACTTGGGCTGATGGGGGTGCTGCCAATCGCGGCAAGCTTCGGCGGCGCGCTTGGCGGCGAGCTCTCCTCGGTGCTGCCGATGCATGCGCCAGGCGGCGTCGGCACCTATCCGGCCGGCATCACTGCCGGCGCCATTGCCTTGGGCGCCTCGAGCGGGCGGCTGGCCTTGGCCGCGCTGGCGCAGGCGAGCGTCAATGCCCACCTGCTCATCATCGTCTCGGCCCTGACTGGAACCGCCATCTCGCTTCCCGTCGGCCGCCGCGGCAAGGCTAGGTCGTAAGCTCCAGAATGCGCTTGCGCAAAAAGACCTGTTCCGGCTCCTGTCGGCAGAATGTCAGCGCCGTCTCGTAAGCTTGAATCGCCTCGGCCCGGCGACCGAGCCGGCGCAGAAAATCCGCCCGCGCCGAATGGGCGAGGTGATAGGTCGTCAATTCCCCCTTGCCGAGAATGGCGTCGACAAGCGCCAGTCCTTTTCCCGGCCCCTCGGACATGGCGATTGCCACGGCGCGGTTGAGCTCGGCAATTGCTGAAGGGTGGGCGGCAATCAGCAGGTCGTAATAGAAGGCGATGCGCCGCCAGTCCGTTTCCTCGGTGCTGCCGGTCTTCACGTGTTCCGCCGCGATCGCCGCCTGGACCGTATAGACGCCGATATCAGGCGCGCGCATGGCGCTTGCGAGCAGCGAAAGCCCTTCTGAAATCTTGCTTCGGTCCCAGCGCGAGCGATCCTGATCGGCAAGCAGCACCAGCGCGCCATCGGCATCCTGCCGGGCAGCACGGCGCGACTCCTGCAGGAGCAGCAGTGACAGCAGGCCTGCGACATCCGGATGCGGCAGCAGGGTTGCCAGCAGCCGCGCTAGCCGGATCGCCTCGGCTGTCAGGTCGGCGCGGACGATCGTGTTGCCTGAGGATGCCGAATAGCCCTCGTTGAAGACGAGGTAGATGACGTGCAGCACCCGGTCGAGACGCTCCGGAAGCTCCGCCCCGACTGGTACTTCATAAGGGATATTCTCCGTCCTGATGCGGTTTTTGGCGCGCACGATGCGCTGCGCGACGGTCGGCGCCGGCACCAGGAAGGCATGGGCAATCTCTTCCGTGGTCAATCCGCAGACCTCGCGCAGCGCCATCGCGGTCTGTGCATCGGCAGCAAGAGCCGGATGGCAGCAGATGAAGATCAGCCGCAGCATGTCGTCCTCGATCGGTTCCATGTCGCCGATCTCCGCTTCTCTGCCATCAGGATAAAGGCCGTCTTCGATATGCTGCAGCGAGGCGTTGAAGCGCGCCCGCCGCCTGAGGTGGTCGATCGCCTTGAAGCGGCCGGTCGAAACCAGCCAGGCGACGGGATTGTTGGGCATGCCGTCAACCGGCCATGTCCGCGCCGCCGCCGCAAAAGCATCGTGCAGCGCTTCCTCTGCCCGGTCGAAATCGCCGAGCAGGCGGATCAGCGTCGCCAGAACCCGGCGCGAATGTTGTCGGTAGATATTCTCGATCACCTGTCTCAAGGGCCGACCCTCACTGCGGCAGGGTGAGCAGTCTCACCGGGCGCAATTCGATCGACCCGACCCGGACGCTCGGAATGCCCGCAACGACCTCGCGTGCATCTTCCAGATCGGCCGCCTCGATGATGTAGATGCCGGCCAGATGTTCCTTGGTCTCGATATAGGGGCCGTCGGTCGAAGACAGAGTGCCATCGCGCACCCTCAACACAGAGGCACAGTCAGGACCTTCCAATGCATCGGAATGGATCATGATGCCTTTGCGCTGAAGTTCCACGTCATACTGGAAATGCGCCCTGACGAGCTCGTCGCCCTCGGCCTGGCTGAGTGTGCCGTCCGTATCGGCGGAATTATAGATGAGGCAGACGAAGCGCATGGCTATCTCCCATCCTTGATCGAATAGGCGGGCCGGATTTCGATCGATGCATATTTGAGGATCGGGAAGGTGGAAATGATCGCCTTCGCTTCCTCCATATCCCTGGCATCGATCACAACGAAGCCGCCGAGATGCTCCTTGATTTCGGCGAAAGGACCGTCCGTCGCGGCAATGGTGCCATTGCGAACCCTGAGCGTCACGGCCTGCTCCGGCTCGTAGAGCGCCAGCGCGCTCAACATATGGCCGCTTTCGCGCCAGCTGTCGTCGCTGACGATGCATTCTTGGGTGACGGTCTCCCATTCCTCTGGAGTAACCCGCTTGCTCTTTTCGGTATCGAACCAGATCTGGCCCAGAAACTTCATGGCGTCACCTCCTCAGCCGAATTCATGGATGGGGCGAACCTCGATCGCGCCAAGCTTTGCCAGCGGAATGCCGGCCGCAACACGGATCGCGTCATTGAGGTCCTTGGCGTCGATCAAAATGAAGCCGCCAAGCGCCTCCTTCGTCTCGATAAAGGGACCGTCGGTGACCGACATCTCGCCACCGCGCACACGAACCGTGACCGCCGATTGCGGCGACTGCAGCGCCTGGGCAACGATCATATGACCGCTGTCGGCAAGATCGCGGTCGTAGGCGAGGGAATCCCGGCCGAGCTTGTTCTTCTCTTCCTGCGACATGGCCGACAGCACTGTGCCGTCGAACCAGACCTGGCAAAGATATTTCATTCCTTGTCCTCCGTACTGTGCTTTCACAGCCCTTTGACGAACAGCCTAGGCGCTTTTCGACAGGGAAGAAAAAAATCTTTTCGTCGATCGCAATGTCGAAAGGCCGAGGCAGCGCTCGACAAAGCTTCGTCTGACAACATCGAGGAGATGGAGCAATGAGCATGTTTGAAATCGGAATAGCGCATCTGATCGTCACACGTGGCGCGTGCACGATGCCGCCGGTTGAGAATGCAGAGGTGATAAAAGTGCTGGTGAGGACTGTGATCGTGCTGGCGGCGTTTGCCGGCCTGATCGAAGCGCTGCAGCTTGCCGCAAGCGCTTGAGAACAGTGCGCGGCCAGGCGGACAAGGCCGGGCCGCGCCTGATATCTTATTGGAAGGCCGTTTCGAAGAAGCTGCGCAGCTTGCGTGAATGCAGCGCTTCCTTCGGCATGGCGGCAAGCTTCTGGACGGCGCGGATGCCGATCTGCAGGTGCTGGTTGACCTGCGTGCGGTAGAAGGCCGTTGCCATGCCCGGCAGCTTCAGTTCGCCGTGCAACGGCTTGTCGGAGACGCAGAGCAGCGTGCCATAGGGCACGCGGAAGCGAAAACCGTTGGCGGCGATCGTCGCCGATTCCATGTCGAGCGCGATTGCGCGCGCCTGGGAAAGCCGCTTCACCGGCCCGCGCTGGTCGCGCAGTTCCCAGTTGCGGTTGTCGATCGTGCCGACGGTGCCGGTGCGCATGATGCGCTTCAGCTCGAAACCCTCATAGCCGGTGATTTCGGCAACGGCGGCTTCGAGCGCCACCTGCACTTCGGCCAGCGCCGGGATCGGCACCCAGACCGGCAGGTCGTCGTCGAGAACATGGTCCTCGCGCATATAGGCATGGGCGAGAACATAATCGCCGAGCCGCTGGCTGTTGCGAAGACCGGCGCAGTGGCCGAGCATCAGCCAGGCATGCGGGCGCAGTACGGCGACGTGGTCGGTGATCGTCTTGGCGTTGGAGGGGCCGACGCCGATATTGATCATGGTGATCCCGGCATGGCCCTTCTTCTTCAGATGGTAGGCCGGCATTTGCGGCAGGCGGGTGAGGGTGGCGTCCGTCTCCGGCGCGTTCGAGCCGGGAAGGGTGACGACATTGCCGGGTTCGACGAAGGCGGTATAGCCGTCACCGCCCTCCGCCATCAGCTTGCGCGCCCAGCTGCAGAACTCGTCGATATAGAACTGGTAGTTCGTAAACAGCACGAAATTCTGGAAATGCTCGGCATGTGTCGCCGTATAATGCGACAATCGGGCGAGCGAATAGTCGATACGTTGCGCGGTGAACGGCGCGAGCGGCGAGGGCTCTCCCGGCGGTGGGATATATTCGCCGTTGGCGATCTCGTCGTCGGTGGTGTTGAGATCGGGCGTGTCGAAGATATCGCGCATCGGAACGTCGACGAATGCTGTCGTCGATGCTTCCACATGCGCACCCTCGCCGAAGGCGAAGTGCAGGGGGATCGGCGTCGCCGATTCCGAAACGATGACGGGAACATTGTGGCTCTTCATCAAAAGCGCCAGCTGCTCCTTCAGATAGTGCTTGAAGAGCTTCGGCCGGGTGACGGTCGTCGTATAGATGCCGGGTGCCGTGACATGGCCGTAGGAAAGGCGGGAATCGACATGACCGAAGCTTGTCGTCTCGATGCTGACCTGCGGATAAAAAGCGCGGTAGCGCGAGGAGATCGGAGCACCCTGTGCAAGTTCGGTGAAGCTCTCGATCAGGAACGCCGTATTGCGCTCGTAAAGCGCCGTCAGCGTCTCGACCGCCTTGGCGGGATCATCGAAACTCTCAGGCTGGAAAGGTGGTGGAGAGGATATGTCGAGGGGCGACAAGGGGGAGATTCGTTTGTTCATGACGCATTATAGAGAGTTGTTTTTGACAAGCAAACGACGCGCGCTGGCGGATTCCGATTTTTTATCCTCTTGCCGGTCTGGTGCGAATGCCTGTCGCCCAAAAATGCGCAGCGGTTTTGGGACACGACATGCATAAACCAGAGACTTAAAGCGCATCGCACGACGCGCTTTTGTTACCGCACCGTGGGCGCGCAGAAGGTACCGTTTCTCTCCAGGCAGGTGTAGCTTGCCCCGAAATGCGACTGCGCACCGCCGCCGCCATTATGCACCACGACCGCCGAAAACGTGATCGCGAAGATCGCTGCAAACAGCGTGATGATGCTAAAGCGTCTTGCCAGAATATAGATGTTCATCCCCTTGTCCCCGATACGCAACTCTATCGTGAGAAGAGTTTTGGCATGCGACGGCTGAACGAGTGCTGAGATGCCGGTTCATCAGCCGTTCAGCTTGCTGGGCAGGGTCGGTCAGGTTGCGGAGAGGATCAGGAAGGGTTCGCCGGGGAAGTTCGACGCCATTCGACTTCGCCGGGTGGCCTAGCGGAGGAGGCCGCAAGGGGCTTCGAAGCATGCCGCCGCGTCGTCGGCATGCTTCTGCATTTGGGATCGTTGCGCAGGCGCCTATGGCCTCAGAGCCGCGTCCAGGTCTGCGATTTGCAGAGGACCTTCGTCACGCAGCCCTGCATCCTCAGCGAATTGCCGGAAACCTTGCCTGCGCCGCTATAGGTCTTCTCGGCGGCCGGGTCGGTGATCTCACCGGCATAGCTGCCGCCGGTTCCCGCAAGCGTGCCGATCTTTCGGCCGGCATATTTGCCGGTCTTCAGCGTCACGCAATAACTGCCGCCGCAGGATGCGATCACCGCCGTATCGCCGGCGGCCGTCTTCCAGTTGCCGACGATCGGCTCCTCGGCATGCGCGATACCCGCGATCACTGCAATCATGCTGGCGAGAACGAAGCTGCGGATCATCTTTTCCTCCATGATGTCCTCGATCGTCGCGAAAATAACTGACGCGAACGTAAAGGCAAATAAGGCCATCGCTGTTCTGCGGATCGGTGAAACGGCAGAAAAAAGCCATGCGCCGAGCTTGTAAAGACATCGCCTGCTGATTTCATGATGAACGGTCCGTTTATTTTCAAATCTGAATCTTTCGTAAAATTTAAGCGAAAATCCTTAATCCGCAAGGAATCTCATGTTTAACAAAAATCCAAATTTACCAAGCATTTGCACTTTGTTCGTCGCAAATTAATCATGCATTTTAGGCGTTTTTTGAAGGCCGCTTGGCATAGTGAAGCCATCAAACGAGCGGGGAAAACCCGCCGGACCGGAAGGGCCGCAAGCCGCGATAGACGGCAAGGCCCAGAGGTAAAACAGGGTAAGTCATAAACAGGCTAACAGGGATAAAACCGATGGCACGCTTTGAAATGCACAATGCTGAAACGGCCACCATGGGTGGCGACAACAGCGCCGATGTCTTCTGTGAAATGGGTCTGATGTATGCGACCGGCCGCGGCTGCGAAGTCGATCTCGTCGCAGCCCACAAATGGCTGAACATCGCCGCAATCAAGGGCAACGATCGCGCCGCCGAGCTTCGTGCCGACGTGGCCGCCGCCATGGACAAGATGCAGCTCGTGGCAGCGCTACGCGCCGCCCGCGAGTGGATGACGGTTCACTAGAACAGGATGATTTTAGGCCGCTTCGGCCTGAAGTTTGAATCCTGCTCCAAATTAAAGAGTCATCATGCTCTGAGACCGTCTCCGATCAGGAATTCGACAAGAGCGGCAATAACAACCTCAAAAAGAGGGGCTGGCGGGGCGCTTTGGACGGGGCCGACGCCGGGAGAAGAGAACCGCGACCGGATTTCCTCCACCGGCCGCGGTTCTTCTGTTTTATCGGCCGATCTTTTTCAGAACCTGCGGCAAAGCCTGTTCGAGCAGCGCCATATCCGCCTCCGGCCCGACGCTGATGCGGATGCAGCGGTTGAGGGGCGCCACACCAGGCATGCGGATGAAGACGCCGTGCTCTATCAGGCCGTCGACGATCGACCGCGCATTAGAGCCGTCGCGCCCTGTGTCGATCGCCACGAAATTTGTTGCCGAGGGCAGGGGGACGAGGCCGTTCGCCCGGGCGATGCCGCCGATCCGCTCCCGCGCCGCATGGATTTTCACGACCACCTCGGCGAGATAGGCCTGGTCCTTCAGCGCCGCGAGCGCCGCCGCCGTCGCCAACCGGTTCATGCCGAAATGATTGCGGATCTTGTCGAAGGCCTGCGCCGTGCCTGCCGTCGAGATCGCGTAGCCGGTGCGTGAGCCGGCAAGTCCGTAGGCCTTGGAGAAGGTGCGGGTGCGAACGACGTTCGGCATCTCGATGAGCGAGGAGATCGACGGCAGCGAACCTGCCGGCCCCGTCTCGCTATAGGCCTCGTCGAGCACCATCAGTGTCGTCTCTGGCAGCGCCCGGGCGAAAGCGACGATGCTGGCGGCATCCCACCAGCTTCCCATCGGATTGTCAGGATTGGCGAAATAGACGAGCGGCGCATTCTCGCGCTTCGCGGCATCGAGCAGACCATCGAGATCCTCGCGGTCGTTTGCGTAGGGAACGGTCACCAGCCGGCCGCCGAAACCCGCGACATGGAAATTGAAGGTCGGATAGGCGCCGAGCGAGGTGACGACGGGCGCGCCCGGTTCGATCACCAGCCGGACGATCTGGCCGAGCAATTCGTCGATGCCGCTGCCGATAGCGATATTGACGGCCGAGACGCCGAGATGGGCGGCAAGCGCTTCCCTGAGCGCGAAATTCTCCGGATCATTGTATTTCCAGATATTGCCGGCCTCCTCGCGCATCGCGGCAAACACGGAGGGCGCGGGGCCGAAGCCGTTCTCGTTGGCGCCGATGCGCGCCGAAATGGCAAGCCCGCGCTGGCGCTCGATGGCCTCGGGACCGACGAAGGGAACTGTGGAGGGCAGGGCGCTGGCAAGAGGTGTGAAGCGCGAAAAGGCGGACATGCGAAGGCGGTTTCCCGGACATATTGACAATCGGCGCAACAATAGGCCCGGGCACGGCCAAGGCAAGCAAGATTATTTCTGCGATAAGCCTGTTATGGGCCGGTTCACGCGCGGAAGATCGGCGCGCGTCGGGCGGCGATTGCCTCCATGTTGCCGACAAGGAAATCTGTGCGCACGACACGGCGCAGAACCTCGGGGTCCATGATGTTGATGAACCGCACCCCGATGCGTTCCTTGTGGCGATAGACCTCGGCGCATCCGATGCGATAGGCGAGGCCGAGAATGTTGAGATAATAATGCTTCGGCAGACCGGCCGTGGTCGAGACGATGAAGGTGGCGCCGCCCTGGGAGATATCGATGATCTCGGCGCTTCTCATCGAGACGCCGGTCAGGCACGGCCGGACGGCGACGATGCGGGCTGGCCGCTTGACGATGAATTCTTCCCAGCGCAGGTCGTAGACAGCGGACTTGACCGTGGCAAGGTGTGTAGCGCGGAGCATAGTCATTCACATTCTCCGTCAGTCAAGACGCATTTGGGGTCTTGATTTCATTCAAGCTGGGGTCTTGCTCCAACCAAGGTCACATGAATGTTTTGCACATTCGTCAAATATAAAATTACCATTTTAACGAGTTCAAATTTTGTGCCCAAGCGGGACGCCCGATGTTCATTATTGGGACGCGGCTTTCAGGCGAGCAGTGATGTCTTCATCGTCAATTTCCCGAACTTGGTCTTTCTACGCAGCAAGGATCGGCCGGATCGCCGGCCCGTTCGATTTCGGCGCAATTTTCCCGAACTCTTTCAATGGCCGAGCGTTGTGCCTTGATCGATGAAGCACGGCGCGCTTCGAATGACGACAGCGAGGAGTTGAAGATGACCGACGTCAAAATCCCTTGGAAATCATGGGTCGTGGTCTGCAACGGAGCCAAGGCTCTGATCATGCAGAATGCCGGCGGCGCCCAACTGATGAATCTGAAGGTGCTGGAAACTCTAACGCAGCCGAGTGAGCCCGATCGCGAGATCGGCGCCGACAAGCCCGGCCGCAGCCATGCAGCCGATGGCTTCAGCCGCAGTGCTGTTGAGGAGACCAACTGGCAGGATCAGGCCGAAGCCCAATTTCTGAAACAGGTCGCGGAAAGGCTGGACGAACTGGCGACGGAGAGGGATGCCCGCCGCATCATCCTCGTTGCGCCCCCGAAGGCGCTCGGCGCTCTGCGGCCCGCCCTCAGCGCCGATACGCAGGCGGTGATCACCGCGGAAGTGGCAAAGGACTATACCAATATGCCGGTCGACGAGATCGAGCGGCATCTCGCCGCCTGAGCCGTTAGATCAATTCCAGGAAAGTTGTGAAGCAGTTTTCCGTCCGGAATTGCGTAGAAACAGAAAGATAGAGCGGTTACCGCTCTAGCGGCACCCTGAGGAATCGCTGATCGAGAAGGCCGCGTTTTCGTGTCATGCCGACGGTCTCTGCCCGGCAAACAGCTCTTCATGATCGGCAAAGAGCGCCGCCAGGCGGTCGATGACGATCCTGACCTCCGGCCGTTGCCGTTCGTCGTCATGCGCAACGATCCACATCTCGTAGGTCAGTTCGTCGATGACAGGCCCGGCGCGGACAAGCCTGCTCTCCTGATCGCCGATGAAACAGGGGAGCACGCCGCGGCCGGCACCGCCGCGGATGAGGTAAAAGAGCATATGTGGCGTGTTCGTCCAGCTGGTGATCCAGGAATCCGGCTGTTCGAACGTCCATTTGTCCGCCGGCGTGATGGCGGTATCGGTGCCGAGCGAGATCCAGTTGCAGTTTTTCTCGTCATAGTCGGCCGCCTGATAAGCCGCATGCGCCACCTTGACCGAACGGCGGATAGCGACGTTGCCGCTCTCCGGCCGGCTGTGGCGAATGGCGATATGCGCCTCGCGATAGGTGAAATCGACGCTCGCATCGCGTGTCTTGTAGCACATGCGGAAGCTGTCCTTCGGCGTCCAGACGCTGGCCAGATGGTCGGCGACGAAGCGCGAGGTCCAGCTGTCGGCGGCCGTCGAGACGATCGGCAGTGTCAGCACCTCGCCGCGCCAGTCGGAGATCGCACGCGCCGCATCCTGCATCAGCCGGACACGATCGAGCAGCTCCTGCCCGTCCTTGGCCAGCAGATAACCGGTGGGGCCGCGGCTGAACAGCGATCGGCCGGTCACCCGTTCGAGCGCCAGCATGCGCCGGCCGATCGTCGGTGCGCTGAGCCCGGTGCTCGTCGCCGCCGCCGAAAGCCCGCCGCCGGTGGCAACATGGAAGAAAAGTTGCAGGTCGTCCCAGCTCGCATCTTTCATGGATGAAAACCCCCTTTCCCCAGCGCCTCTACATCGAAAGGGCGCGAAGGCTTAGCTCAAGTGCTCCAGCAATAGATGGAGGATGAAGCAATGCTTCTCAACTGGGTTGTTCTCTTCAGGGAGATCGAAACCCGCAATCGCCGGATCCGCCGCGGACGCTTGGCCGATCCGCTTGCCGATCCGCTGGATAGGCCGGAGTGGCGCGGATTTCTCTGGGCCGTTCCGGCAATCGCGCGTCTCGCCGCAATACGGGGCGGCGAAACAAAGGCGACGCGCCGTGATGATTCACGGATCGGAAAAAGCTTCAGCTTTCGAAGTTCAGTCGCAACACGTGGTGCAGGAATTCCGGATTGATCAGCATGTTGAAGCTGATCGTCACCAATTCGCCTTCTCGCTTGACCACGGTCGCACCGATCTCGTCATGGATGCCGAGGATTTCGAGGAAGAAATGGCTCGGCATTTCCAGGTTCGGGCTGACTTCGAGCAATGCGCCGGCAAGCGTGATCGTGCGGATCAGGCAGCGCACCTGCGTTCCGGTGCTGAGGTGATGGCCGACGAAGATGATGTTGCCGGGCCTGTCGAGATTGAATTCCCTGTAAGCGCGTTCCGGCTTGGGGTGTTCTGTGTCGAGGTGCATCTGAAAGGCCCTTTTAGCCTCCGCTGTAATACGACAGGATATTAGCTGAAGAATGCTGACATTTGCTGAAGAACACCGTTAAGATTGAATGCTTATGTGAAAGCCGCGGGAAAATCGCACCGTTTTCGTGCAGATTTGCCCCAAAGTTGCGCATTCCTGAGGCAGATCCGCCATTCTTGACATGTCGGCGGCGTTCGCGCATATAAAGGCCGGTTCGAGGCACCGGCCGCTCGCGGATGAAAATCCATGGTGAAGTCCTCGCGATCATGGTCACGGCCCTTTGTGCATGCTGACTGGCGGCAATGCGAGCTCCCATGCGCAGTCGAAGAGCATGCCTTCCTAAGGCTCAGTCCATGACGACGACCTATCCTGCCATTGAAGAATTGAAGGCTCAGGCCAAGCGCCTGCGCCAGGCGATGAACGATCGCGGCACCCCGCTGACCCACAGTGCGGCCCTGGAAATGATTGCCCGCCAGCATGGCGCGCGCGATTGGAACACGCTTGCGGCCCTGGCGGCAAAGCCCAACGGTGCTCCGAAGACGCCGCTCTTCGTCGGCGCGCATATTCGCGGCCGTTATCTCAACCAGCCGTTCACCGGCGAAGTTCTGGCGCTTTCGGTTCTGCCGGGCGGCGATCTCCACAGGATCACCATCCATTTCGACGAACCGGTAGATGTCGTTACTTTCGAGAGCTTTTCGGCCTTTCGCCGGCGCGTGAACGTGCAGATCGATGCCGACGGCGTCTCGCCGCGGAAGACCTCGAGCGGCGTGCCGCATCTGGTCCTCGATCTCTAGATTGTTTTTGTCCTTTTGAGGCCCGCCGGATCCAGATGATTTAGCTGGATCGGGCCCCGCCCCCTTATCGCACGGATTTCTCCATGATCGATCTTTCCGAAGGCAATGCCTTTCTTACTGGCTGGCTGCCGGGCGTCTTCATCAGGACGGCGGCACCGATCGTCGCGATCACTACCGTCAACGGCCTGTTCACCGTCGTCGATGCCTATTTCCTCGGCGCCTATGTCGGCCCGGACGCGCTCTCTGCCGTCAGCCTGATTTTCCCCGGGCTGATGCTGCTGGTCGCCCTGCAAGCGTTGGTCTCGAACGGCATGGCGAGCATCCTCGCCCGCCGGCTCGGCGCCGGCAATCGCGATGGGGCACGTCGGGTATTTGCCGGCGCGCATGCGCTGGCGCTCGCCGTCACCCTCATCCTCAATCTGGTCTACTGGACGGTGGGCAGGGAGATCATCGATGCCGGTGCCGCCGGCAATGCCACTGTTGCCCATGGCGCCACGTTGTTCATGGGCGCGATGATCGCCTGTGCGCCGGCCAGCTTCTTCCTGTCGCTGCATCTCGACGGGCTGCGCTGCGAAGGCAGGATTGGTTTCATGACGTTGGTGACGCTATCGGCCTCGCTGCTCAACATCCTCGCCAACTGGCTGTTCATGGCGGTGATGCATTGGGGCGTGCTCGGTTCGGCAGCCGGCTCGATCGCCTCGCAATTCGTCTGTCTCGCAGCCGTGCTTGCCTATCGCAGGCGCCGGCCGGCGGCATTGAGGCCTTCCCCGGGGTTGGCTCTTGCCGAATGGCGCGGCATCGTCGCCTTCGGCGCGCCGATGAGCCTCGGTTTCATCGGCATATCGCTGGCCTCGGCCGCCATTCTGATCAACGTCTCGCTCTGGAGCACGCATGACTACATCGCGACGGTGGCTGCCTATGGCATCATCACCCGGATCATGACTTTCACCTACCTGCCGCTGCTTGGCCTCGCCATCGCGCTGCAGACGATCGCCGGCAACAATCACGGTGCCGGCCTCGAGCTCCGCGTCGGCCGCAGTCTGCAGATCGCCATGCTCGCAGCACTCGTCTATTGCACTCTGGTGGAGATCACCGTCGAGGTGCTGGCTGGCCACCTCGGCACCGTCTTCGTTGCCGATCCGGCGATCATTGCCGAGGTCAGGCGGATTCTGCCCTGGACGATCGGCGCCTATTTTCTCTTCGGGCAGATGCTGATCCTGTCATCCTATTTCCAGTCGATCGGCGATGCACCGCGCGCGGCGATCTTCGGCCTGTCGCGGCCCTATCTGCTCACCCTGCCGCTCACCTTCCTGCTGCCCTTTGTCTTCGGCGAACAGGGAATTTGGATGGTGCCGGTCTTTGCCGAGGCAGGCATGTTCATTCTTGCCTTCCTGGTGCTGTCGCAGAATGCGAAACGCCGCGGCTGGCGCTACGGTCTTCTACCAACCTGAGACGGAAAAGCCGCGCTCATCAGCGCGGCTTTTCCTGCATCGTCTATTCCTTGCCGCTCGAAGCGGCCGTTGTCGCGGCTTCCGCCTCGTTCAGCGCCTCGGCGCATTCCTGGCAGCAGACCTCGACAGTCTTGCCGCCGAGCTTGACGGTAATGGCCTCTGCGCCGAGTTCGCAGTCGCAGGCAGCGCATGTAGTCTTCTTCATCTGGTGATCCTCCGGTTGATCGTCCCGCGATCGGGACAGTCTCATAAGACCATCGAACACCGCATTGCCGCTGTCGAAATCTTTAGCGATCGGACCTCCTCCATAATTCGAAGTGCTGCAGCGTCCTTTACGGCTATCGAGAAGACATGGCGGCGCTGTAGGCTTTCACCTGCGCCGCAGCTGCGCCGCTCGCTGGAATTCGGCCGGAGTCTGCCCGAAGGACTGCTTGAAGGAAGCGCTGAAATGGCTGTGGCTGGAAAATCCGAGATCAAGCCCGAGCGCCGTCAGATCCTCATACTGGCCGAGCAGATCAAGCGCGCGGGCAAGCCGCAGCCGCAGCTGGTAGCGATAGAGCGGTGTGGCCTCGACCTGCTGGAAGACCTGGGTGAGATAAACGGGTGAGACGCCCACTTCGGAGGCGATTTCCGAAAGTGTCCAGCGCCGCGCGAGATCGGAGGAAAGCACCAGCTTTGCCCGATCGACGAGTTTCTGCCGGCCGGCGCTGGCGCCCGCGGCATGCGATGTGCGCTCGCCGAGCGAACGGCGCACGAGCGTCAGCGCCAATATTTCCGCTTCCAGCGTTTCGGCGACGTTGCGGGTGAGACCATGACGCAGGAGAGCGACCAGGGCCTGCGCGCGCGGATCGATCCGTCGGCGCTGGCGGCGGAAGGCAAAAGGCGGGCCGGTCTGCACCTGCTCCTTCGGCGTAAGCTCTTCGAGCATGGATTCGTCGATCGCCAGATCGATGCAGGCGTCGCCGCCCTCGATGGGATGGCTGATCCGATATCCCTGGCCGGCATTGAAGAACAAGACCTGATTGGCTTCGGCCACAGTATCATTGCGGCCGACATGCCGCATGAAGACGCCGCGATAGGGATAGACGAGGCTCGTCCTGTGCGCGCATTCCTCGTTGCTTTTGTGCCGGCACTCGCCATTGCAGACGATGTCACGAATGGTGACCGTCTTCGTTTTCAGGAGCGGCGCTGTTGAAAACTGCGACATTGCGTGTTCCGGGTCAGACGGGCCGCCCGACGAGCCGACCGACTGCATAATTCCCTAAATCGGGATCGATTGAAAGAATTATGCAGCGGTTCAAAATGCTACGCCGTTCTTTGCGCGTCTTAAACGACGCACTACGCTGTAGGGCATGGTATCACGCTGACGTTTCAGTAGCGACTATAGACGTGGACGTCGCTTTCCGTCTGCCCCCTGGAAAGGCCGATATCCTTCAGCTGCTCATCGGAAAGTTCCATCAGCGCATTCAGGTTGCGTCGTTCGCTCACCTTTCGTGCCAGCCAGTGGGCAGCGGTGATGATCGCAATAAAAAGGCCGGGCCGTATAGAGCGCGAAGAGCGAATATTTCGGGCCGGTATCGTAAAATTCGAGCTGTGCATGGTGATCCTCCATCCGTGTTTGGATGGAGGCAGTGAACCATCAGCGGCAGTTTCGCGCTGTCAGATTATTTAGCGATCTGAGGAAGCCTTCACGCCTTCATCAGCCACTCATGTTCGGCGGCATTGTGGAATTTCCAGATCCGCTGCGGGCCGGCCATGACGTTGAGATAATAGAGATCGTAACCATGGCAGGCGGCGCAGGGGTGGTAGCCCTTCGGCACCAGCGTCACATCGCCGTCCTCGAGCGCCATCGCTTCGTCGAGCGAGCGATCGTCGGTGTAGACGCGCTGGAAAGCGAAGCCCTGCGGCGGGTTGAGCCGATGGTAATAGGTCTCTTCCAGGAAGCTCTCGTTCGGCAGGTCATCCTGGTCGTGCTTGTGCGGTGGGTAGGAGGAGGTATGGCCGCCCGGCGTGATCACCTCGACGACCAGCAGCGAATGCGCCGAACTGTCGTCCTCCGGCATGATATTGTTGACGTAGCGCACATTCGTGCCCTTGCCGCGTGTCACCTGCGGGTGCGTGCCGGGCGGGATCGCCTTCGCCTGATAGGTGCCGCCGCCAGGTGCGGAGCAGACCGCGAGCTCCAGATCGGTCTCCGCCGTCACCGACCATGTCGATTCCATCGGGATGTAGAGCGCATGCGGCGCGCCTTCGAACGGGTTCATCCGGCCGCCGAGCGTGCCGAAATCCTTGGTGCCGGCGGACGCCTTGCCCTTGCCTGTCACCCAGACGAGGCAGACCTCCCGATCGCCCGTCTCTCCCGAAACGGTCTCGCCCGGCTTCACTCGATGGAGATCGAAGCCGACATAGGTCCAGCCGGCGTTTTCCGGGGTGACATGGGTGACGCGGCCATGCGTGCCTGATGGTTTCACCTTGAGGTTTGGCATTGGTGTTTCTCCTCGTAAATTGGCGGGTGCGGCCCGCTCATCCGGCTGCCGCCACCTTCTCCCCGAGGGGAGAAGGGACATGCCGCGCCGTTTCCATTCCCCCTTCTCCCCAGCGGGGAGAAGGTGCCCGAAGGGCGGATGAGGGGGCTTCTTGCTCCAGCAGTCCGGAAGACGAACTCCTTGTGAGAGGAATCTCCGGGCAAACAGTTTTCTACGATCCCTTAGGAAAGCCTTCCGTTTCCACGGTATAGCCCGCGGCCGTCATGACGCGCATCAACTCGGCGTGTCCGATCTCGGCCATTTTCTGCGGTGGGGCCTTGCGCGGATCCTGTTCGGCCTCGACGACGAACCAGCCTTCATAGCCGTGATCGGCCAGCCGCTGGACGATGGCGCCGAAATCGAGCGAGCCGTCGCCCGGCACAGTGAACGCGCCAAGCGCCACCGCATCGAGGAAGGACTGCCGGCTGCGGTCCAGCCCATCCACGACAGGCTTGCGGATGTCCTTGACGTGAACATGGTTGATGCGGGCGTGGTGGTTCCCGATGGCGCGCAGCACGTCGCCGCCGGCAAAGGCCAAATGCCCGGCATCGAGCAGCAGCGGGATGCCTTCGCCCGAATGGCGCATGAAGGCGTCGAGTTCCGGCTCGGTTTCGACCACGGCGGCCATGTGATGGTGGTAGGAGAGCGGCATGCCCTGCTCGGCGCACCATTCTCCGAACCGGGTGACGCGGTGCGCATAGGCCTTCATCTCGTCATCGGAAAGACGCGGCTTGGTCGCGAGCGGCTTGGAGCGGTCGCCCTGGATGGAACGGCCTAGTTCGCCATAAACGATGCAGGGCGCGGCGACGGCCTTGAACAGTTCGATCATCGGCGCGATACGGTCCTTGTTGGCGGCAAGCTCCTCGTCAACAAGCGTGCCCGAGAACCAACCGCCGCACAGCGTGACGTCGGCGGCGCGAAGGATGGGCAACATCACCTCGGGATCGTCGGGGAAGCGGCGGCCCTTTTCCATGCCGGTAAAGCCGGCACCGCGTGATTGCCGCAGGCATTCCTCCAGGGACACATCGTCGCTGAGCTCAGGAAGATCGTCGTTCCACCAGGCGATGGGCGACATGCCGAGTTTGGCCTTCATCAACATTCTCCTTAAAAGCATTGCGGAAAAGCCGGGACGCTCTTCCGAGAAATAATAGCACTACAGCGCCGCGCGTCTTTTCAGACGCGCATAGGACGCTGTAGCACTTCGAATTGCTGCATAATTTTGTCCTTAAATCGGTCCCGATTTAAGGAATCATGCAGTAGATCAGCCGATGCGCTGGGCGGCGCGTGCTTCGACATAGCCCTTGCGCGCTTCGTTGACCTGTTCGCGCGGGCTGACCTCAGGCACCGCGACATCCCACCAGTGGCCGCCGGCCTCCGTGGTAACAAGCGGGTCAGTGTCGATGACGAAGACCGAGGTGCGGTCGTTTTTCTTCGAGTCGGCGATCGCCTGCTCCAGCTCGGCGATCGAGGCGACCTTGACGGCGATGGCGCCCATGCTTTCGGCATGCGTGCGGAAGTCGATCTCCGGCATCACCTCGTAATAGGAGTCCTTGAGCAGATTGTTGAAGTTGGCGCCGCCGGTTCCCATCTGCAGCCGGTTGATGCAGCCATAACCGCGATTGTCGAGCACGACGATATTGAGCTTGAGGCCAAGCATGACCGAGGTGGCGATCTCGGAATTCATCATCATGTAGGAACCATCGCCGACCATGACGACGACATCCCGTTCGGGACGTGCCATCTTGGCGCCCAGCCCGCCGGCAATCTCATAGCCCATGCAGGAAAAGCCGTATTCCATGTGATAGCTGCCTGGCGCCGTCGCCGGCCAAAGCTTGTGCAATTCGCCGGGAAGGCCGCCTGCAGCACAAAGCACCGTCGTAGTCTCGCCGCCGAGCGTGCGCGCCACCGCGCCGATCACCTGCGCATCGGAGGGCAGGGCGGCATTGGTCGTCGCCATCGCCCTGTCCGCGGCCTCCATCCAGACCTTCTTCTCCGCAGCCGCCTTCTCGACGAGGGCTGCCGGCGCCCGCCAGCCCGATAGCCCTGCCGACAGCGCCTTCAGCCCTTCGCGGGCGTCAGTCACCAGCGGATGGCTGTCGTGCTTCACCGCGTCATAGGCGGCGATATTGAGGCCGATCATCTTCAGGCTGTCGTTCTTGAACAGTGCCCAGGAGCCGGTGGTGAAATCCTGGCAGCGCGTGCCGACGGCGATGACCAGGTCCGTTTCTTCGGCGATCGCATTCGCCGCCGACGTGCCGGTGACGCCGACCGAGCCGAGCGCCAGCGGATGGGTCTCGTTGATCGCCGACTTGCCGGCCTGGGTGACGACGACGGGAAGGCCATGGGCCTCGGCAAAGGCGGCAAGCTCCGTCGTCGCCTGCGAATAAAGCACGCCGCCGCCGGCAACGATCACCGGCTTCTGCGACGCCTTGATCAGCGCGATGGCATTCGCCAGTTCGTCCGCATCCGGCTGCGGCCGGCGGGTCGTCCAGACTTTTTCATCGAACAGGCTTTCCGGATAATCGAACGCTTCTGCCTGAACGTCCTGGCAGAGCGACAATGTCACCGGGCCGCAATCCAAGGGATCGGTCAGGACCTGCATGGCGCGCTTCAGCGCCGAGATGATCTGCTCTGGTCGGGTGATGCGGTCGAAATAGCGCGAAACCGAACGGAAGGCATCATTGGCCGAAACCGTGCCGTCGCCGAAATCCTCGATCTGCTGCAACACTGGATCCGGCGCGCGGTTGGCGAAGACGTCGCCCGGCAGGAAGAGAACGGGAATACGATTGACATGCGCCACGCCGGCGGCCGTCACCATGTTCAGCGCCCCGGGGCCGATCGAACTCGTGCAGGCCATGAAGCGCGTGCGGAAATTCGCCTTGGCATAGGCGATGGCGGCATGCGCCATGCCCTGCTCATTGTGGGCCCGATAGGTGGTCAATTCCTCGCGCACCTGATAGAGCGCCTCGCCGATGCCGGCGACGTTGCCGTGGCCGAAGATCGCCCAGACACCGCCGAAGATCGGCACTTTCTTGCCGTCGACGATCGTCATCTGTACTTTCAGGAAATGCGCGACGGCCTGCGCCATCGTCAACCGTATCGTCTTGCCCATCGAGGCCTCCCGCAATCTTTCTTTTCGCGTTTCCCCTCCCCAACCGCTCCCCACAAGGGGAGGGGTTAACCTGCCGGGCTCCCTTCATTCTCGCCGCAACGTCTCCTCCAAAGGGGAGCTTGCTGATGGCGTGAGGCGGTGCCCCGGGTTAAGTCCCTCCCCCTTGTGGGGAGGGGTTGGGGAGGGGTCTTGATTCTAAGTCTACTGATGCCCGCGCGTCTTCAACCACGCTTCTGTCAGGTGCCGGAAACGGCCGGCCATATCGGCGATCGCTTCCTCATCATTCATTTCGCCTGAAAGCCAGGCGCGCGCCGGATCGGCAAAGATCGTCCGCCCGACGGCAAAGCCTTTCACGGAGGGAGCTGCCAGCGTCGCCTCGAAGCAGGAGATCAGCTCGTCGGCGGGCGCCTCGAGCCCCAGGAGCACGATACCGCGGCACCATGGATCATTTTTGGCGATCACTGCATCGATCTTCTTCCAGGCTTCACTGGATGCTTGCGGCTCCAGTTTCCACCAGTCCGGCTTGATGCCGAGCGCATAGAGCTCCTCCAGCGCGGTCGCGATCGTATCGTCGGTGAGCGGCCCGTTCTTGCCGGCGATGATCTCCACCAACAGCTCGCGGCCGACCTTGCGGGCGGCCTCGAAAAGCGCCCGCAGCTTCTCCTGCTGCTCCGTTTTCAATTCAGCCGGATCATCAGGGTGATAGAAACACAGGCATTTGATGCAATGGCCGAGCGGCCATTCCACAAGCTGCGAGCCGATATCCTGGCTGAATTCGAAGCGCAGCGGCTTCGAGCCCGGCAATTCCACCGGCCGGCCAATCCAGGAGAAATTCTTCGTCGCCGCATCGAAGAAAGCGTCGCGGCCGAAGCGTTCGTCGATCAGCATGCCGTAGCCGTCGCGACCGTTCGAAACCCGCGCCGCTGCCGCCACCGCCAGCCGTTTGAAGGCGACGATCTTATCATGGCCGACGCCGAGCTCATCGGCGACGCTGACGAGCTGCGAACGGTGGTCGATCGCCAGCGCCATCAAAAGCGGGATTTCGCCGCGCCGGGTCGATGCCCAGTGGATATGGTTGAGCGCCTCGTCCTTGCGCAGCGCCCGGTGTTTGCTGCCGGTCGTCAGGAAGAAGTCGAGTTCCGCCCAGGTCGGATATTCCGGCGAGCAGAGCAGACGGGAGACGGCGAAGGCGCCGCAGGCATTGGCCCAGGTGGCGCAGGTCTTCAGCGGCTCGTCGCGCAGGAAGCCACGCAGGAAGCCGGACATGAAGGCATCGCCGGCGCCCAGCACGTTGAAGACCTCGATCGGGAAACCCTGGCCGATGATGCCGGCTTCGAGATCGTCGGCGATCGGCCCGTCATAGACGATGCAGCCCATGGCGCCGCGCTTGAGCACGATCGTCGCCGGCGACAGCCGACGGATCTCCTTCAGCGCGCCGAGCACGTCGTCGGCGCCGGAAGCAATCAGGATTTCCTCTTCGGTGCCGACGATGAGGTCGCAATCCGGCAGCGTCTCCTTCATCTTCGAGGAGACCCGGTCGGATTTTACGTAGCGTTCGAAGCCTTCCGCATGGCCGGCAAGGCCCCAGAGGTTCGGCCGGTAATCGATGTCGAAGATCACCTTGCGGCCGTTCGCCTTGGCGATACGGATAGCCTTGCGTTGTGCGGCCTCCGTATTCGGCCGCGAGAAATGCGTGCCGGAAACGAGAACGGCGCGCGACGATCTGATGAAATCTTCGTCGATATCGCCTTCATCGAGCGCCATGTCGGCGCAGTCCGACCGATAGAAGATCATCGGCGACACGCCCTCGGCCTCGACTGCCAGCAGCACCAGCGCCGTCAGCCGCTCCTTGTCGGTGACGATGCCGTCTGTCGCCACACCTTCGCGCGCCGACTGCTCGCGGATGAAGCGTCCCATCTGCTCGTCGCCGACGCGGGTGATGAGGCCGGATTTGAGGCCGAGCCGTGCCGTGCCGATGGCGATATTGGCCGGGCAGCCGCCGACGGACTTGGCAAAGGAGCCGATATCCTCAAGCCGCGAACCGATCTGCTGGCCGTAAAGATCGACCGAGGAACGGCCGATGGTGATCACATCAAGCGCCGGCTCCGGCTGTGAACCCGGATTCGATTGTACCATGATGTCCTCCCGCTAGATTTTGCGCGGCTTCCAGTGCCTGCGAATTTTCAATAATGAAACATCGGTTCCGATATTTTGTCAATTCGGAATATTTATTCCATTTTGCCTTTTGCAGGTTTTGACTGCTGACGCTTACGCCGCCGCTCGGCGATTGCAACCGGCAGTGCCATGGTGATCGCCATCGAGGCCGAAAGCGAGCGGAAGCCGGCGAAATCGGCCTCCGCCACCTCGAACCAGTGCGTGGCGCAGGCGGCAAGCGGCGAAAAGGCCGAATCGGTGATCGCGATGACGGGGACGCCGCGGTCGGCAAGCTCCTGGCTCTGGCTAAGGCTGTCGGCCGCATAGGGCGAAAAGCTCGCCGCGATCGCAGCATCCTTCGGTGTTGCGAACTGCACCATCTCAGGGTCAACGCCGTTCGGCGAGGCGACGATCTGGTGACGGATGTTGAGCTTGGAAAAAGCGTAGGTCATGTGCGCCGTCAAAGGATAGGAGCGCCGTTTGGCGATCAGATAGATCGTCTCGGCGTTGGCAAGGATATTCACCGCTTTGGTGAAAGTATCGCTCTGCACCGTCGCCGCCAGCCGGTTGACCGACTGGTTTGCCGCGGCAATGAAGCCGGAGAGCAGATTGGCGTCCTCATCGTCACCGTTCGATTGCTCGAGCGTGACGAGGCGCTCTTCGTAGCTCAGCGTCCGGTCCCGCAATCTTTCGCGAAAGATGCTCTGCAGGTCGGAAAAGCCTCCATAACCCAGATGATGCGCCAGGCGCACCAGCGTCGAGGGCTGGACGTCGGAGGCGGCCGCGATGCTCGCCGTCGTTCCGAAGGCGATTTCGTCGGGATTGCCGAGCGCGAAGGCGGCGACCTGCGCCAGCCGCTTCGGCATGCTCGCCTTGCGCTCGATGATGGTGCTGCGCAGGCTTTCGAAATCGCGCGGCACACGCGCATGCCTCTGGGGATCGTTATCCATGCTTACGGCTCACGAGATGAAACAAACATTCCATATTATCGAACATAAACGATTTCAAACGACACGGCTAATTGTTTTTAATCCCCTGTAATTGAAGGCTTTTAGACAATCTGCTCGGGAAGGGCGCAGAAATGCCTGCGAGCAGGTCCTTGTCAAAATGATCCAAATATTCCAAAAATCCGCGCACAGCTCTGGAGGAGACGGGAATGAAGCCACTCGGCATCGGTTTGATCGGCACCGGTTATATGGGCAAGTGCCAT
Organism: Rhizobium leguminosarum; assembly: GCF_019798305.1. Lineage (GTDB taxonomy): Bacteria > Pseudomonadota > Alphaproteobacteria > Rhizobiales > Rhizobiaceae > Rhizobium > Rhizobium leguminosarum_U. Next base: position 3,506 of record NZ_JAAXDD010000018.1, on the reverse strand, counting down.
GCGCTGGCCTGGAATGCGGTAAAGACGGTGTTCGGCGATGTCGAGCGTCCGCGTCTTGTGCATCTGGCCGAAGCCAATGCCGAGCTTGCTGAGACTCGTGCCGGTGAATTCGGTTTCGAGAAGGCGACGGCCGACTGGCGGGCGCTGATCGCCGACCCCGAGGTCGACGTCGTCTCCGTCACCACGCCCAATCAGTTTCATCCCGAGATGGCGATTGCAGCCCTCGATGCCGGCAAGCATGTCTGGTGCGAAAAACCGATGGCGCCGGCCTATGCCGATGCCGAGCGCATGCTGGAAACGGCGAAGCGATCCGGCAAGGTTGCCGCCCTTGGTTACAATTACATTCAGAATCCCGTCATGCGGCATATCAGGGCGCTGATTGGCGAGGGCGCTATCGGCACGGTCAATCATATTCGCGTCGAGATGGATGAGGATTTCATGGCCGATCCCGATGTCTTCTTTTATTGGAAGAGCGAGCTTTCCGCCGGCTACGGCGCGCTCGATGATTTCGCCGTCCACCCGCTGTCGTTGCTCTGGTATCTCTTCGGCCATGTCGAGGCCGTCATAACGGATATGGTGAGGCCCTATGCCGATCGCCCGCTGAGCGAAGGTGGTCGCCGTGCCGTCGAAAACCACGATGGCGCCAACGTGCTGATGCGGCTTGGCGGCGGCATCTCCGCCGTGTTGATGGCGAATCGCGCCGCCTGGGGTCGCAAGGGCCGCATTGCGCTGCAGATTTATGGCTCGAGAGGCTCGATCGTCTACGACCAGGAGCGGATGAACGAATTCGAGCTCTATCAGGCCGACGGTCGTGGCTCCGAACAGGGCTTCCGCAAGATACTGGCGGCACCCGCCCATCGGCCTTATGATCGGTTCATTCCGGCACCAGGCCACGGCCTCGGCTTCAACGATCTGAAGATCATCGAATGCCGTGAACTGATCCGGGCAATATCAGGCGAGTCGTCGTCGATCGTGACATTCGAAGACGGTCTCAGGATAGAGAAGTCGGTGCATGCCATGGCACAGTCCTTCCACGAGCGCCGCTGGATCGAGATCGGCTGAATGTAAGAGGCCGCTTTCCGTTGACGGCGCACGGGCTACTGCATAATCCCTAAAATCGGGACGATTTCAGGGATTATGCTGAAACTTAAAATGCGACAGCGTCCTTTGCGTGTCTGAAAGATGCGCGGCGCTTTAGGGGACAGGCCTTGGCATGGGTGTCGGGCGCAGCTTCAGGAGTGAGATCGTGACGGATAGACTGGTGATCATCGGCGCGGGACAAGCCGGTTTCGCATTGGCGGCCAAGCTGCGTGCGTTGAAGGATATGCGCCCGATCACCCTCCTCGGCGCCGAGGACGTCGCTCCCTATCAGCGCCCGCCGCTTTCGAAAAAATACCTGCTCGGTGAAATGGCCTTCGACCGCCTGCTATTTCGCGCCGAGCACTGGTATGCGGACAATGATGTCGATCTTCGCCGTTCGACCTGGGCCGAGCAGATCAAGCCGGACAGCAAGCAGGTTCTGCTGCAGGACGGCTCTGTTCTCGATTACGGCACGCTGGCGCTGACCACCGGCTCGACGCCGCGCCGGCTCCCGGCCGCAATCGGCGGCGATCTCGAAGGCGTCTATGTCGCTCGCGACAAGCGCGATGCCGATCTGCTTGCTGACGAGATGCGCCCCGGTCGCCGCGTCCTCATCATCGGCGGCGGTTATATCGGTCTCGAGGCCGCGGCCGTTGCCCGCCATCGCGGCCTGGAAGTCACCGTCATCGAGATGGCCGACCGCATCCTGCAGCGCGTCGCGGCGAAGGAGACCGCCGACATCATGCGCGGGATCCACGCGACACATGACGTGGTGATCCGCGAGAAGACAGGGCTCAAGCATCTGATCGGCAAGGATGGTCGCGTCACTGGTGCCGCACTTTCCGACGGATCGGTCATCGACCTCGATTTCGCCGTCGTCGGCATCGGCGTCGCGCCGAACGACCAGCTCGCCAAGGAAGCCGGCCTCGAAGTCGCCAACGGTATTGTCGTCGACGAATTCGCCCGTACATCCGATTCGGCGATCTTTGCGGCCGGCGATTGCGCTGCACTTCCGTGGCAGGGCGGCCGCATCAGGCTCGAATCGGTGCAGAACGCCGTCGACCAGGCCGAAGCAGCGGCAGCCGTCATCGCCGGCGGCAATGAGCCTTATGCGCCGAAGCCGTGGTTTTGGTCCGACCAGTATGACGTCAAGCTGCAGATTGCCGGTTTCAATCTCGGTTATGACGAGACGTTGCTGCGTCCCGGCACCCGTGAAGGCGCCCATTCGGTTTGGTACTTCAGGGAAGGCATGCTGATCGCCGTCGATGCCATCAACGACGCGAAAGCCTATGTGACCGGCAAAAAACTGCTGGAATCCGGGACTAACCCCGACAAATCGATTCTCGCCGACCCTTCTGCTGACCTTAAGAGCCTGCTCGTCTGAGATCGGCCTCTTCATCGAAGAGAACGAAGCGCGATCAAACTCCGCGGATCTCGGCCGGAGGCGAGGTCTGTTTGCGCGACCAGCCGAATAGCCGCTCGCTCATTTCTTCTGGTGAAAGCTCAAAAAACCCTTGCATTCACAGACCGGTCGCCATAGTTAGGCCGCACCGGAGAGGTGGCCGAGTGGTCGAAGGCGCTCCCCTGCTAAGGGAGTATACGTCAAAAGCGTATCGTGGGTTCGAATCCCATCTTCTCCGCCATTCTGATTTTCTGAGCGGCCGTCGATCTTTAGTTTCTGCCAAGGAATCATGTTCGCTTGGTCGGCTAGGTCTAGGGCCGCGAAACGAGAAAATCTCTCCCGCCCCTGAAGCGAGAGAATCGGTCGCGGGAATCACCTTCCACGTTCATGCCCCGGCAGGTGGCAAAAGCGGATCGGTGCATGTCCGGTTACGCTTCCGACAATCCTGATATTCCCCGCAAGGCCTGGATTTGTCAAAAAAGTGTCACGAATGTGTCGCAAAACGCATGTCCAATTCTTTGTTAACCCGACCTAAGCAGCCGCAAAATCAGGGTTTTCTTAACAAAACATAAAGGAAATCGAGGCCGGATGCCCGACTTGTGTCCTTTCAGCAACAGAATGTCGGGAAGGCTCCGCCAAACCCCCCATCCGAGTAAGTTGGTGATTGCGTGACGGCCCCCGTCTTGTATTTTCAGCGTCGGAAGCAAGGGCGACTGATCGTCCACTTCTTGAAACACGGGGATGGGGCAGGGAACGCTGCTCAGCGAAAGATCCCAAACCCGGATCGAAACTTTGAATTGGAGGTCATTTATGAACATCAAGAGCCTTCTTCTCGGCTCCGCTGCTGCTCTGGCAGTAGTTTCCGGTGCTCAGGCTGCTGACGCTATCGTTGCTGCCGAGCCGGAACCGGTTGAATATGTTCGCGTCTGCGACGCTTACGGCACCGGCTACTTCTACATCCCGGGCACCGAAACCTGCCTCAAGATCGAAGGCTACATCCGTTTCCAGGTCAACGTTGGCGAAG
>NZ_JAAXDD010000017.1:0-169431 GCF_019798305.1 Rhizobium leguminosarum | reverse complement strand
AGAGCGGCCCTCGCCGCACTGGCCAGACGGATCATATGTTCGGTATTCCCGATGGCAGCCAGGGCAATGGTTATCAGAAGCGTGGCCGCAAGCCTGGCCGGCGGACGGACTTCATGAATGATCCGGAGGTCATCGCAAAAAGGCAGAAGGCGCTGGCACGAATGGAGGCAGCAGAATAAATGGGGCACTCATAATCTCAAAGCTAAAGCCGAAGTGCTGCTCCTCACCCGCCCCCGCTCCTCCCTTGCAACCCGGCCCAGCCGGTCGGATCGGCGGCTAATCCGAAGCGCAAGTGTCGCGTTTCTAAATGGCTGACAGCGTCGCGCATCTAATCAGCTTTGACATGACATGTAGCCGGCTGGGTTCAAAGTTGAAGCGTCCTGTTTCTGCAAAGTTGGAATGTCACACTCCCCGCGTTTTGAGGACGTGGGAGATTGCCGATGGGACTGATTGCGATGAGCGAACGTGATCTGCAGCGGATCGAAGTTTTGTCGAAGGTTATGGCCGATCGGATGACGCTGGTGACAGCGGTGCATGTGCTTGATCTGAGCACGCGCCAGGCCCGTCGGCTGCTGGACCGGCCGTCGAACAACCGGATCGGCAATGGGCTTCGCGATTATGCGTTGGCGCTCGTTCGCGAGCGCTATGCCGATTTCGGTCCGACACTGGCAGCCGAGAAGCTTGCCGAGCGCGATGGGCTGACGGTGTCGCGCGAGACGCATGGCCCCCATCCACTGACCTAGTCCTGATTGGCTACCACTGGCAAACTGCCTTCGTTCGCAAGACGGGTTTCGGTCTGCCGAGCGGCCGAGACAAGGCGGCGCTTTGCGCGGATCGCGTGCCATTGTTGGTCGATCAGGACGCCGATGAGGATCACGCCACCCATGACAGCGAAATTCAGCGACGAAGGTATACCCAGGAGATTCACGAGATTCTGCAACTCCTGAAGCAGGACCGTGCCCAGCACGACGCCGACGATCGATCCCTCGCCGCCGCGGAGCGAAAAGCCGCCGAGTACGGCAGCGGCAATCGCGTAGAGTTCGTAGAACTGGCCATGGCTCGCCGGCGAGATCGAGCGCGTGTACATGGCGAAATAAATCGCCGAAAGCGCCGTCAGCAGCCCGCAAATGACATAGGCCGACATCACCATGCGGCCGGTACGGATACCGGAATAGCGGGCCGCCTCCTCGTTCTTCCCGATCGCGTAAAGATAACGCCCGAAGACAGAGCGATGCAGCATGACCCACATGACCACGGCAATGATGACGAGCGCGATGAAGGTGTTGGGAACGCCGTAAAACCGTCCGGCGGTCAGGAATTCGAGGTCAGGGAAATTTTGCCCGAAAGCAAAACCCGCCGTTCCGTCGGCCGTATAGAAGCGCGCGGCCCCACGATAGATCAGAAGGCCGCACAGGGTGACGACGAAGGGCTGCAGGTTGAGCCGGGTGATCAGCCAGCCGTGGACGGCACCTATGACCGCGCCGAGCACGAGAATGAGCGGCAGCGCCAGCATCCAGGACATATCCTGGACCGCGATGAAATCGACGAACAGCACGCCGAGAAGTGCTACGAGCGAGCCCACGGAAAGCTCGATACCGCCTGTGATGATGACAAAGGCTTGGCCGATCGACAGGATGCCGAACAGGCCGATCAGGTTGGCAGTGTTGGCCAGATTGATCGGCAGCAGGAAGCGCGGGTTGATGATGGCGACGACGATGCCGACGACGACGATCAAAAGCAGCAGTCCGAGATCTTTTTTGATCATTCGAAATCCATCCCCGATACTTATTTATATTGGCCGCATCCGCTATTTTACCCTTTTGCCGACGGCAAGCAAAAGGACGCTTTCCTGGCTGATTTCGTCCTCTTCCAATATGCCGGCGATCTGGCCCTCGTGCATGACGGCTATGCGGTCAGAAACGCCGATCACCTCTTCCATGTCGCTGGAGATCATCAGGACCGCGACTCCGGCATCGGCAAGCGCTCGCATCAGGCCATAGATCTCGTTCTTCGCGCCGATATCGATGCCGCGTGTCGGCTCGTCGAAGATCATCACCTTCGGGCTCATCGACAACCATTTGGCAAGCACCACCTTCTGCTGGTTGCCGCCGGATAGAGTGCCGGTTCGCGACGAAACGGAGGGCGCCTTGATACCGAGGCGAACGCGTTGTTTTTCGGCCGCCGCCCTCTCCCGCTCGGCAGAAAGCATGAAGCGGCTGGAGAGCTTGGGGAGATCGGCAAGAGTTATGTTCTGGGCGATCGGGAAATCAAGAAGAATGCCGTTGCGCTTGCGATCCTCCGGTACCAGGAAAATGCCACGAGCGACGGCGTCCCGGGCAGAACTCACCGCAATTTGCCGCCCGTCCTGCAGAATGGCTCCGCCGTAGCTCCGATCAATGCCGAAGAGTACCCTTGCAAGCTCGGTGCGGCCCGACCCGACGAGCCCTGCAAGCCCCATGATTTCTCCATAGCGGATCTCCAGATCAACGGGACGGCCGGGATAGGCCTCGGTGCGCACGCCACTTGCCTTCAGCGCAACCGAGCCGGGCGAGCGCTGCGGTTTTGCGGTCCGGGCCGCAAGCACCCGGCCGATCATCAGTTTGACCATCTGATCGTGGCCAATGTCTTTCTTGGCGAGCGTGCCTACAAGCGTGCCGTCGCGCAGGACTATGACCCGGTCTGCGACGCGCTCAACCTCGTGCAGGCGATGCGAGATAAAAATTACACTGATGCCATCGGCTTTCAGCGATTTGATAATGCTCAGGAGCCGATCGGTTTCGGCCAGCGGCAGGCTGGACGTGGGTTCATCGAAGATGACGAGCCTGGCGTTGATGGAGAGCGCCTTGGCGATTTCCACCATCTGCTGCTCGGCAAGGGAAAGCGATGCCACGGGTGTGTCTGCGGAAAAATGAGCCCCTACCCGCTTCAAAAGCGGCTTCACCATGTCTCGCAGCCGATCGCGATCGACGAGTTTGAAAGGTCCCGCCTTCAGCGGTTCGCGGCCCAGGAAGATATTGGCAGCAACGTCGAGATTCTCAAAGAGATTGAGTTCTTGGTGCACGAAGGCGATGCCGGATGCGATGCTCGATTCCACAGTGAGGAAACGAAGCTCCGTGCCGTCGAGCAGAACCGTGCCTCGGTCGGGCGCGATCACGCCGCCAAGAATCTTCATCAGCGTCGATTTTCCGGCCCCGTTCTCGCCGACGAGGCCGATGACCTCGCCCGGCAGGATGTCGATTGACAGGCCCTCAAGCGCAACGACGCCCGGATAGGTCTTGCCAATGCCGGAAAGCGAAAGGAACGGCGTTGCAAGCGCGTCCGGTGACGGGATGTCGGAGCTGTGGTTCATCGCCTGTCCATAGCTGCTAATGCTCTCGGCATGAAGCGTCCTTCGCGGCAGCGGCAAGTGACGCCGCCGCGACGGAGAGTCATTTTCCAGCCATGGCCTTCAGGCTGGCGGCATATTTGTCAACGTCATCCTTGCCGACAATCACCGTCGGGATGATGATCAAGCCGTTGCTGGGAACGCCTGATTTGTCGCCCTTGAGGTAGGCGGCCATCAGCTTCATGCCCTGATAGGCCCACTCGAACGGCTGTTGCACGACAGTCGCTGCGATCGTGCCTTCCTTGACGCCGCCGAGCGTGATCGGATCGTCATCAAAGCCGACGACGGTGATCTGGCCGAGTTTGCCGGCATCGCGCAGCGCCTCATAGATGCGCGGCGTATTGTAGGAGTAGAAGCCGACCATGCAGGTGACGTCGGGGCTGGCCACCAGCGCGTCCTCGACGTTCTTCTTTGCACGCGTCTGGTCGATATCGTCGCCGCGTACATCTGTCAGCTCGATCTTCGTGCCCTTCAGGCCGTCCTTCATGCCCTGGATGCGTTCCTTGGCATTGTCGGCGCCCAGCAGGCCGACGAAGCCGATGCATTTGCCGCCGTCCGGCATTGCTTTCTTGGCGATTTCGGCCGCCTGCGTGCCGGCGTCGATGTTAGACGAGCCGATATAGGCAACGCGATTAGTCTGCGGCGCGTCACTATCGGTCGTGAAGAGAGCAGTCTGCGAGCCGATCTTGTTCAAGCCGTCCGTCTGGGTCTTGGGGTCGACCGCGGAGACCATGATCCCCTTGACGCCGGCACTGACCAAGTCTTCCATAAGGCGTTGCTGAACGGCGACAGATGCCTGCTCAGGGTACTTCAGCTCCATCTGGTAGTCCGGCATCTCGCCCTGCGCCTTCTTCACGCCCGCCTCTGCGGCCTTCCAGAAGTCGGATGCGCCATTGACGACAAAGGCGAGTGTCGGTTTGTCGGCAGCATGCGATACGGCAATCGGCGCCGCGCTCAGCATCAACCCGGCGAAGAACAAAGCTGCATTGCGTTTCAGCTGTTTCATAATACACCTCCCGAGGGGCCGCAGTTGCACGGGCCCGTTTCCGATTTACGGCCGGCCGGATGCGCGCCCCCTCCTAGGGCCGTCGCAAAGCGACGAGTGGCATAGGTTCCGATCGCTCTCTGACGGTATACAAGAAATTTAATTAGTAAATAGTATTATCAATGCAGATCAAAACATTTCATCGCACAGTGGCCAGGATGGCAATTTTGTACTGTGGCCAATAACTGGCAGCGTTGCAACAATTCATGCAATTGCCAGCGCTTTCAGATAGATGCTAATAGTAATTACCCAAACCGACGATCAATCACCCTGACCCATTATCAAGCAGAGACAGTTTCCACGAATGCGAAAAGCCAAGACCCAGAAGAGGAATAGGCCTGTGCGCGTGACGATGATGGACATCGCCGCGGCGGCTGGCTGCTCGCAGGCGGCCGTCTCCTTCGTCCTCAACGACACGCCCGGCACCCGTATCTCACAGCAGACGCGCGATCGCGTATTGGAGGCGGCGCGGGCGCTCGGCTACATGGAGAAGACCTATACGACGAAGGCCTCCTATTCGGGACTGGACAACGTCATCGGTTTCGCCGTGGATCAACTCGCCACCAGCCCGGAAGCGATCGTTGCGATCGAAGGCGCGCGGCAAGCATCCTGGAATGCCGGCAATGTCCTTCTGGTAACCCAGACGCTCAGTGACCCAGTCATGGAGCCGAAAGCAATCGAGGCGTTGACGAACGGAGGCATATCGGCGCTCATATATATGACGATCTATACCCGCCAGGTGGAGCTTCCTTCCTATGTCCGCAAGCTTAATATCCCGACGGTCCTGCTGAACTGTTATACGACCGACCATGCCTTTCCCGCCGTGGTGCCGAGCGAGATCGCGGGAGGGCAGAGCTCCACCCGGCATCTGATCATGCACGGACACCATCGTATCGCGACGATCACCGGCGAAATCTGGATGCAGGCTGCGCAGGATCGGCTGACGGGATATCGCCGCGCGCTGGCGACTGCCGATATCCCCTTCGATCCGGAATTGGTCATTGAAGGCGACTGGTCGGCCAGTGCCGGCTATGCCTCCACGATGAAACTGCTTGCCCTGAAAGAGCCGCCCACCGCGATCTTCTGCCAGAACGACCGCACTGCCATCGGGTGTTACGAAGCGCTCAAGGATGCAGGGCTTCGCATTCCCCAGGACATGTCGGTGGTGGGTTATGACGACGAAGAAATTTCGAGACATCTCGTACCCCCTCTGACGACGTCGGTCCTTCCACATCTTGCCATGGGGCAATGGGCAATCGAACATCTCAACCCGGAAAGTGTGCCCGGCAAGCGCTATCCAATTGCGAAGCTCGAATGCTCGCTCGTTAAGCGTCATTCCGTCGCCGCGCCGCGGGCCGAGGCGCGGCAGATTCTCGATGGCGCATATACGTCGCCATAGCGTTCGCGCCTGGCCACTCATCCACTGGGTGGAGCCCAGCTCGCTCGCAACGCCTGACCGGCGCACATTGGAGGAAGTGGCTGGCGAACGGATCACCCTGCCCTTGCGTCGTCACTGACCGAACCACCGATCTCAAATAATCTCAACCACAGATAAAATCTACGCAGAGGCGGCGTTGACGACGTGTGGATTTGGAGCTAGCTCTATCGCCCATGAAAATCGCAATGGTTCTCGTAGTGGTGATATCGCGCATGGGCAGGACGGTCTGATCGTCCGGCAATAGCCACCCATGCGCCGAAAACAGGTCCCTGACGGGGCCTTTTTTTATGCCCCGTCGCCATCACCTCACTCACGACGGAATCCAGATATGACCGGCGAGAAAGCCAACTCTTCCCGCAACAACCCTTCTGATCGTCGCATGAACGGCGGCGAGATCGTTCTGCAAGCGCTGCGCGACACCGGTGTCGAACACATTTTCGGTTATCCCGGCGCAGCGGTGCTACCGATCTATGACGAAATCTTCCAACAGGAGGACATCAAACATTTCCTGGTGCGCCATGAGCAAGGCGCCGGACACGCCGCCGCGGGCTATGCCCGCTCGACCGGTAGAGTTGGCGTCATGCTGGTGACATCGGGACCAGGCGTTACAAATGCGGTTACCGCACTGCAGAATGCCCTTATGGACTCCGTGCCGATCGTCTGCCTCGCCGGCCAGGTTCCGACAAGCCTGATCGGCACGGACGCCTTTCAGGAATGCGATACGGTCGGCATCACCCGCCCCTGCTCAAAGCACAATTTCCTGGTCAAACACGTCGACGATCTGGCCAAGACGATCCATCTGGCTTTCCGGATCGCGACGGCCGGTCGGCCCGGTCCTGTTCTCGTCGACATGCCGAAGGACGTGCTGTTTGCCAGCGGGACCTACGTTGCACCCGACAAGGTATCTCCCCTGCCGAGCTGTCAGCCCGCAATGCAAGGCGATCAAAACGCGATCCGAGCGGCGATCTCATTGATGGCCGAAGCCCGGCGCCCCATCATCTATACCGGCGGCGGCATCATCAACGCCGGACCGGAGGCGTCGAGATTGTTGCGTGAGTTCGTCGATCTCACGGGCTTTCCCGTAACGTCCACCGTCATGGGGCTTGGAGCCTATCCCGCCACCGGGCCGAACTGGCTACGGGTCGCCGGACAGGACGGATCACATGAAGCGAAAATGGCAATTGGCGATTGCGACCTGATGATCGCCATCGGCGCGCGAGTTGACGACCTTGCGATCTCGCGCGCCCAGGAGTTTTCACCTCGCTAGAAGAAAATCCAGATCGATATCGATGCCTCGTCGATCAACAAACGCGTTCTCGTCGATATCGGCATTCAGGGCGACGCCGCACATGTGCTGGCGGATATGATCCATGCCTGGCGGTCGCTCTCCACTATGCCCGACCAGAAGCGATTGCGAGCGTGGTGGATGGAGATCGATCATTGGCGAGCTCGCCATTCGTTTTCCTACGAGCGGCTGGACCATGCAATCATGCCGCAACATGCACTGGAGCGCCTGCATGCGCTGACAAAGCCGCACGACCCGATCATCGCCACGGAGATCGGTCAGCAGATATGGGTGGCGCAGTTCTTCGGTTTCGACAAACCCAATCGCTGGATTACTTCAGGGGGATTGGGGACAATGGGCTTCGGTCTTCCTGCCGCGCTGGGCGCGCAGATCGCAAATCCCGGCCGCCTTGTCATCGATATTGCCGGCGATGCTTCGGTGCAAATGACGATGAAAGAGCTCTCGACGGCGATACAGCATCAAGCGCCGATCAAGATTTTCGTCTTGAGCGATGAGCATCCGGGCATGGCGCAAGAATGGGATCCCATGCCGGATGGCAACAGTCGAGCGCGCTCTTATTCGGCCTCACTGCCCGATTTTGCCAAGCTCGCGGAAGCCTATGGCGCCGTCGGCCTTCGTTGCGAAAGCCCGAGCGAACTCGATGCCAGGATCGAGGAGATGATCGACGCGGACCGGCCAGTGCTCCTTCACTGCCGGGTTGCGAGGTTCGCCGGCACCCGCCCGCAGTGATGGTAGCAGCTCCCATCCGTTGAATGTGCTTGATCGGGCCCCTCTGGGGGCCCGAGGATTGACGGTACGCAGGCGGCGCCTGGCCCGTCTCCGGAGAGCGGGCGGTTCTGGCATGGCTGAGCGATACCGCGAGACATGTCGCCCATGAGTGAACGCGCGCCAAGTGGGTGGGGGGATTCGGTCCGCTAATTAATCGTCTCGGTTACAAGCTTCGCATTGAAATAAGCTTCCATCGCTTCGCTGCCGCCTTCTGACCCATAGCCGGAATCTTTTATGCCGCCGAAGGGTAGCTCTGGCAGCGCCAGTCCATGATGATTGATCGATAGCATGCCACTTTCGATGTCGCGTGCAAGGTCGGCGGTCGTCTTCGCGGACGTCGTGTAGGCATATGCCGCCAGCCCGTATGGCAGGCGGTTGGCTTCCGCAATGGCAGAACCGTAATCCGAAAATGCACTGACGATCGCCATCGGACCGAAGGGTTCTTCGTTCAGCACGCGCGCATCTTGTGGAACGTCGGTCAGAACTGTCGGCTGGAAGAAGTTGCCGAGATTGCCGATTCTTTTGCCGCCGGTTGCGATCTTTGCGCCACGCATCACCGCGTCGGCCGTCAGCGACTCCATGGCTTCGACCCTCCGCGGATTGGCAAGCGGCCCCATGGTTACGCCGTCGCGCAATCCATCGCCGACATCGATTGCCTCGGCCGCCTTCACGATGCCATCGAGGAATTTTTCAAAGACGCGTTCCTGGATGAGGAACCGCGTCGGAGCCACGCAGACCTGGCCGGCATTTCGAAACTTCGCACCAGCCAATAGTCTGACCGCAAGATCGATATCGGCGTCATCGAAAACGAGAGCTGGCGCATGGCCGCCGAGCTCCATCGTCACCCGCTTCATGTGGGCGCCGGCCAGTGAGGCCAGCTGCTTTCCAACGACGGTCGATCCGGTGAAGGAGATTTTGCGGATAACAGGGTGCGGGATGAGGTGATTTGAAATATCGGCTGGAATTCCGAAAACGAGATTGAGCACTCCCGCCGGCAGGCCTGCGTCAGCAAAGGCGCGAACAAGTTCGGCGCAGCTTGCCGGCGTCTCCTCCGGCCCCTTCAAAATAATCGAACAGCCGGCTGCAAGCGCCGCCGAAACTTTCCGTACGGCCTGGTTCAACGGGAAATTCCAGGGACTGAAGGCGGCCACCGGACCGACAGGCTCCTTGACAACCATTTGCCTGATGTTGGTCGCTCTGGGTGGAACCAAACGGCCGTAGGCACGGCGAGCCTCCTCGGCAAACCAATCGATGGTGTCGGCAGCCCCCGCCGTTTCCGCTTTGGATTCGGCCAGCGGCTTGCCCTGCTCCAACGTCATTATTCTCGAGATCGCCGCGGAACGGTCGCGCAAGATCTCGGCGGCTTGGCGCATAAGCTTTGACCGCTCGAACGCACTTACGCGCCGCCATTGTTCAAAGCCGGCGGCAGCGGCTGCAAGCGCTTCATCGAGATCACTCTTGCTGGCATTCGAAACGCTACCGATGACCTCGCTCGAAGTAGGATTGACGATGGAGAGATGCGCGTTCGAGCCGTCCCTCCAAAGACCATTGATGTAAAGTTGGGTATCCGGATATCCCGACATATCGCTCTCCATTGCCGTCAGTAGCCGAGTGCGCAACCATCTTTTCGATGATCAGAAGCGCCCAACAGCGTGTTGTGTTGATCGTCAATCCAGATCGCCTGGGCACCGCCAATCGCCCAATTCGGAGCGACAACCTTGAAGCCGCGCGCTTCGAGATCATCGCCGATCGAGGTGCGAAGACGTGCTTCGGCTTCGATCGTTGCCGTGCCGGGAAGCGGAAAGAGCCGAGGTAGATCGATTGCGCTCTGAATGTCCAAATTGAAGTCGAACAGCTTGGAGAGGAGGTGGGCGTGGCCCATCGCCTGGTAGTGTCCCCCCATGACGCCGAACGACAAAACAGTTTTGCCATGGCGTGTCACCAGCCCTGGGATGATCGTGTGCATGGGCCTCTTGCGCGGCCCTATCGCGTTCGGATGGCCCGGCTTCATAACGAAGCTTTGCCCCCGATTGTGGAATAGGACGCCGGAGTTTGGCGCCATCAAGCCGCTTCCGTAGGGATGGAAGACCGAGTTGATGAAGCTCGCAACATTTCGGTCCTTGTCGACAACCGAAATATAAACCGTGTCAGAATGCTCGACGCCGTCGAGAACCGCCGCGGCGTTGGCGGCCGTGGTCAGATCGATCTTGGCAGCAAGACTGTCGGCGAGTTCGTCGGACAACAGGAAGTCGACCGGAACATCTGATACTGCCGCGTCGGCTACCCATCGATCACGGGCGGCATAAGCCAGCCGTGTGGCTTCGATTTCGACGTGCAGATTGTCGACGCCCAGCGGATCGCCTTTGCGGTCGAAACGCTCCAAGATCTTCAGGATCATCAAAGCGATGATCCCCTGCCCGTTTGGCGGGCATTCATGCACCGTCCATCCTCGATATGTCGCGCTGACGGGCTTAACATATTCGCCGGCGGCAGATGCAAAATCTTCAAGCGTATGGAGACCGCCAAGCGAACTCAGCCATGTCACCATGTCGTCGGCCACGGGACCACGATAGAAGCCGTCACGGCCTGAAACCGCGATCGCTTCCAGTGTCTGTGCCAGTTCCGGCTGACATTGAACCGATCCGACAGGCGGGGCCTGATCGTCGATCAAGAAAATACGGCGTGTCGCAGGATCACGCAGCAACAAATCACGTTGGTTCGAGATATCGACGGCAACGCGTGGCGTGATCCCATAGCCGTCGCGCGCCAGCGCTATTGCGGGAGCAAGGATTTCGGCCAGCGACATCCTTCCATGATCGGCAACGAGACGCGTCCATGCGTCTACTGCGCCGGGAACGGTCACCGCATGCGGCGACGATCGCTCGATCGAAGTGATGCCGTTTTCCCTGAACCAATCAAAATGCGCCGCCGCCGGCGTGCGTCCCGAGCCATTATAGGCAACGACATCGTCATTTCCGTTTGATGTCAGCAGCGCAAAGCAATCGCCGCCTATGCCGGTGGATCCGGCCTCGACCACGCATTGCACGGCACAGGCACCCACCGCAGCATCGATCGCCTTGCCGCCAGCTTTGAGGATCTCGATCGCGGTCAAAGTCGCCATCGGGTGCGATGTTGCTGCCATCCCGTTGCGGCCGACAGCTATCGATCTTCCCGGCATTTCGAAGCTTCGCATATCGTCGGTTCCTTCGCTCAGTAGAGGCCGGTCGCCCTGGCCCAGGTGTAGGTGTCATCCAACGCCCGGGTGGAGCGGTCGAACAATTCGTTGATCTGTGCTTCGGTGATGATAAGCGGCGGGCAAAGCGAGTAGTTGTCGCCAAGGGCGCGCGTGATGACGCCATGGACCTGGGCCTGCTTGCCGGCGTGAATGGCAATGCCGTCCCCTGGCTTGAACTGCTCTTTGGTTTCCTTGTTGCGAACCAGTTCGAGTGTGCCAATGAGGCCACGACCGCGGGCGTTGCCAACAAGCGGATGGTCGCCAAGTTCGTTCAACCGTCGCTGGAACACCTTCGCGACGTCCCTGACATGGCCGACCATGTCGCGCTCCTCATAAATTTTCAGGGTTTCCAAAGCGACAGCGGTCGCAACAGGATGGCCGCTATAGGTGAAACCATGAGCGAATGTTCCGATTTTCTCGCTTTCGGCAACGACCGCGGAATGGACCTTTTCGTTGATCATCAGGGCGGATATCGGTTGATAGGCCGCCGAAAGCTGCTTTGCCATGACGATCATATCCGGCTGAATCCCGAAGCTTTCGGAGCCGAACATCGTGCCGAGCCTGCCGAAGCCGCAGATGACTTCATCGGCGATCAGCAGCACGTCGTATTTCTTGAGGATTGCCTGGATCTTCTCGTAATAGGTCGGCGGCGGAACGATGCAGCCACCGGATGCCATCAATGGCTCAGCGAAAAATGCACCGATGGTCTCCGGCCCCTCGGCGAGGATCATCTGTTCAAGCGAATCGGCACAGCGCGTCGCGAATTCTTCCTCAGTTTCGCCCGGGCGGCCGTAGCGATAAAATTCGGGGCAATCCGTATGCAGCACCCGATCAATAGGCAGATCGAAATCGCGGTGGTTGTTCGGAAGCCCCGTCAGGCTCGCCGAAGCGATGGTCACTCCGTGGTAGGCCCGCATCCGCGATATGATTTTCTTCTTTTCCGGCTTGCCGATGGCATTGTGATAATACCAGACAAGCTTCATGGCCGTGTCGTTGGCCTCGGAACCCGAATTGGCAAAAAACACTTTCGACATCGGGACCGGCGAAAGCTGAATGAGCCGGTCGGCAAGCTCGATCGCGGTCTCATGCGTCTTGCCGCCGAAGCTGTGATAGAAGGGCAATTCCTTCATCTGGCGGGTTGCTGCATCTACCAGCCGTTGTTCGCTGAAACCCAGCGAGGCACAAAACAGCCCGCCAAGACCCTCGATGTATTTATTGCCGTCGCTGTCGATGATGTAGATCCCCTCACCCCTGGCGATGACCAGCGGGCCGTCCTTCAAATGCTGCGAGGCGTTGGTATAGGGATGAAGAACGAACGCGGCGTCGCGGGATTCAAGGGAGTTGAGAAGGATGGTCACAGAGGTTCTCCAAATAATAGCTTTGTTTCGATTGTGGCGCTTGGCAAAGCTCCGTCCGTCAGCCGGTGCGACCTCTCGGTGCACCGGCTGACGATTGCTGCTGGAATAGGAGCCTTATCGTTTAATCAATCAAGAGTTGTTTTTATCCACTTTTCTGCGAGCTTGTTGATCGTGCCGTCGGCTTCTGCCGCTTCGATCGCCGCATCGAACATCGACTTCAAGACCGTATCGTCCTTGCGAAGGCCCGCCGCGATGCCTTGTCCGAAGACCCCGCCTTTGAAGGTCGGACCCGCGATCTTGTAGTCTTTGAAGTCGTCCTTGCCGAGCGTTGCAGTCAATGAGGTTTTCTGGGCAACGACGGCATCGATCCGACCGGCCTGGAGGTCCAGATCATGCTGTTCGACGGTCTTGTATTCCCTGGGATCGACGACGCCCTTGAAATAGGTATCGAGAAACGCAGTGTTGGCCGTCGAGACCTGGGCGCCGACGGCCTTGCCCTTCAGGGCGTCTCGAAGCGGCTGCAATTCCTGCTCGACCTTCGCCTTGTCGGCAGCGAGGTCCACCGTCGTCCCGGTTCCCGGCAGATCTGCGAGAGGACCGGTTTTTTCGACCATGAAAGCGGCCGCGGTCGGGGCATAGGGCTTGCTGAACGAGATGACGGCAAGGCGCTTTTCGGTCACGATCATCGAAGCCATGATGGCGTCGAACTTCTTCGCAGTGAGCGACGGAATCAGCCCATCCCAGTCCTGGGCGACGATGGTGCATTTGACCTTCATGCGAGCGCAAAGGTCGTTGGCAAGATCGATCTCGAACCCTGCAAGCTTGCCGTCAGGACCGGTAAAATTCCAAGGTTCGTATGCGCCCTCGGTCGCAATGGTGATCTCGGTTGGTTTTGTCTCACCGGCAGCAGCGCCGGCGGAGACGACGCCGAGCAGAGCGGACGTCAACAGGAGTTTTGATATTTGCATTTAGCATTCCCCTTTTTGGTAGACCCTGCCCTTTTCCCAAGGCAAGGCTGTTGCAGACTCCGCGACATCCAGCCCGTTTGCTAGGACGCGCGAACCTTGATTGCCTCGGCCGTCAGGCAGAGGAGTTCGAATAAGACCTGGGCGGCAATTTGCGCCGTGTTCGACGTTGGGTCGTATTGCGGAGCGATCTCGACGACGTCGCCGCCGACGATGTTCAAACCGGCAAGACCGCGCAGAATTCCGAGTGCCTGGGCAGACGTCAGCCCACCGACCTCAGGCGTCCCCGTGCCAGGCGCAAATGCCGGATCAAGAGAATCGACGTCGAAGCTGATGTAGGTTGGGCCTGATCCGGCGATTTCTCTCGCTTTGGCGATGACGGCCTTTATGCCGAGGTCGCCAACGTCTTCCGCATGGATGACGGTCATGCCGGACACGTAGGAAAACTCCCACAGATACTCGGAATTTCCTCGAATTCCGATCTGGATCGTCCGCCTGGGATCAAGCACACCGTCCAGAACCGCTTGGCGGAACGGTCCGCCATGATGGAATTTGCACCCCTCGAATGAACCACCCGTGTCGCAATGTGCATCGATGTGGATCATCCCGACGGGCTGATGCTCGCCAAGAGCCTTGAGAATTGGGAGGCTGATCGAATGGTCACCGCCGACTGCCAGGGGCACAACGCCGGCTTCCACCAACCTGCGGACAAATCGTTCGATATCTTCATGGGATGCAGCAAGATCAAAGCGGCTTTTGAACGGAACATCGCCCACGTCGGCAATGCGTGCATGGGCAGTCGGGACGGCTCGCAAGACATGATCGTAAGGACCGACCCGATCGACATTGCGGACGGCCCTCGGCCCGAATCGCGCGCCTGATCGGTTCGTCACCCCGAGATCCATCGGAATTCCGAAAAGCGCTATGTCTATATCCGCAAAATTGGGTGATGCGTCGGGACGATACGGTGCCTTCAGCAACGTCGGAACACCGCAATAGGGCGCCTGACGACTGTCTCCCTCACCGAAGACCAGCTCGGCAACCGTTCGAAATACCGGATCGAATACTTCACCGCCCGAAGCGTTCGAAAAACGCTTGCGCAAATCGTCCAGGCTGAGAATCTCCGGCATCTGGTCTCCATGTGTTCTGAAGCAATCCAAGCCGCACTCAAAAAGCGAATGAGGAGCCATTGCATGTTGTCGCCAACATTGTATACATAATCGTATTCTTCTTGATCAAGCAAGAGGGAAAAAGTTATGGTGACGCTCGCCGGGCCCGGTGAATGGACCAGAGATGGAAGGGGAATCGATTGGTAGCGACCAAGACGGAACAGCGAGGGTCATTGCGTGAGAGCACATATGCCCAATTGAAGGACCTGATCCTCAGCGGCCAACTTCGCCCCTCGGAGCGCCTTTCGGAAGTTACGCTTGCCAAGCGCTTCGGCGTCAGCCGCACGCCGTTGCGTGAAGCGCTGATGAAGCTTGAAGAGGAAGGACTTATCGTTGGGCAGCGCAATTTTGGCTACACTGTGACCGATCTCGACGTCACCAAATTCTGCAATCTGCTGGTTGTTCGCGAAGCGCTCGATGTTTGCGCGGCACAACTCGCCTGCGAGATGGCAACCGAGGAAGACCTCGATCGGCTTCGCGGCGTCATCGCCCAGATGGTGGAACTCAAGGAAACGACCAACGAGACGCCGTCGGACGCGGCGCGGAATCTCGATCTTGGACTGTACATCCATCGCGTCATCGTCGAATCGACCCGAAACGAGGCCCTCGTGAGGGCGACGGATCAAATTTACCAGCAGCTTCGCCTGGCACTATGGCTCGAAGTCCTTTGGGTTGATCTGGAGCACACGGATCTCGACGAGCACCGGGCAATCGCAGACGCCATCTGTGCACGCGACCGGGAAGCGGCCGCCGGTGCAGCACGGGCGCATGTTCAAAGCTCGCTCAAAAACATGTCGAAGCTCCAGCGCATTTGGGCGCATCGCCGGGCAGCCGACTGACGCAAACCTGATCTTTCACCAAGAGGTCACGCATGGCACCTATCGACAGTTACCTGACACTCGTTGGCTTCGGACCGACGGGTTGGGGTTGGTTACTTCTGACCGCGGCCGCCATGACAATCGGTGTATCCATCTGCGGTTTTCTGGCTGGAACGGTGATCGGCTCGATTGTCACCTTCATGCAGTTGTCCCGCCACATGGCCGTCCGGTGGCTTGCGGATTGTTACACGACGGTCCTGCGCGGCGTGCCGGACCTTCTCGTCATCTATCTCTTCTATTTTGGCGGCAGCGCGTTCCTTGGATCCGTGGGTGGCTTGTTCGGCTATCAAGGATTCATTGGAATGCCGGCCTTTTTGACCGGAACACTAGCGCTCGGCGTGGTTTCGGCAGCCTATCAGGCTGAAGTATTTCGCGGTGCCTACAGATCAGTGGCACGCGGCGAACTCGAAGCCGCCAGTGCCGTCGGCATGCGGCCATGGCACAAATTCAGGCGTATCGTCGCGCCGCTCGTCCTGCGCTACGCCATTCCCGGTCTCGGAAACACGTGGCAACTCGTGTTGAAGGAATCGGCATTGATCTCCGTCACGGGGCTCGTTGAACTGCTACGCCAATCGCAGATCGCCGCCGGATCTACACGCCGCCCCTTCGAATTCTACCTGTCGGCGGTCGTTCTCTATCTCATCGTTACCTGGTTCTCCTCGATTGTATTCAGACGATTGGAAGCTCGAACGACCCAAGGTGTCAGGAGGGCGTTATGACGGATATCGATTTCATGTGGGATTCGTTTCTCACGCTTCTGAGCGGTGTGCCGCTCACCCTCGAGCTTGCGATCACGTCCATTCTGGCAGGAAGCGCCTTGGCGCTTGCACTCTCACTGCTGGCCGTGACCGGCGGTGCAATGGGACGATCCATAGCCGGTGCCTATGTCTTCGTCTTCAGAGGTTCACCGCTCCTCGTCCAAATGTTCCTGATCTATTATGGCCTCGGCCAGTTTCGGCACGGGTTACAAGACCTCGGGCTCTGGTGGTTTTTTCGCGAGCCCTATTGGTGCGCGGTGCTCGCACTCACTCTCAACACTGCCGCCTACTGCAGCGAAATTTTCCGCGGCGGCCTGCGGGCCGTCTCCAGCCAGGAAATCGAGGCGGCACGCGCTTGCGGCATGTCGGGCGTTCTTCTGTTCAGACGGATCATCCTCCCGATTGCCATCAGGCATGCGCTGCCGGCCTACGGCAACGAAATCATCCTGATGCTCAAGGCAACGGCACTTGCGTCTGTCATCACAATCATGGAAGTCACCGGCCTGGCCGGAAAGTTGATCGCCGACAGCTTTCGCGCTTTCGAGATCTTCGTCGTCGCAGGAGCGATCTACCTTGCGATCAATTTCGTCGTTACGCGCATTCTCATGTTGGTCGAATATTGGCTTTCGCCTCACATGCGCATGCGGCTGCAATCTTAAACGGGAGCATGCATGTCTGGCAGGGGAACAGTTTTGGCTAGCGACAACAACGACAAAAGCGCTGCCGTTTCGGTTAAGGATCTTCGGAAATGCTTTGGCCCATTGGAGGTCCTGAAGGGAGTCTCGCTGGAAGCACATGAAAGCGATGTGATTTCCATTCTCGGTTCATCGGGCTCCGGCAAATCAACGATGCTCAGATGTCTCAATATGCTCGAAGTCCCCGACAGCGGGGAAATCCGTATCGGCGGGGAGATGTATGCTCTGAAGAAAGCCGGGCATAGAACCGAGCCGGCTGACCGCCGGCAAGTCGATCGGATACGCGAGCACGTCGGCATGGTGTTTCAAAGCTTCAACCTCTGGTCGCACATGACGATCCTGGAGAACGTGATCGAAGCGCCGGTGCACGTGCAGAAGCGTAACCGTGCGGAATGCATCGCAGAGGCCGAAGCTCTGCTCGAACGGGTCGGTATCGCCGACAAGCGAAATTTTTATCCCGCGCACTTGTCCGGAGGGCAGCAACAACGGGCTGCGATCGCGCGCGCACTCGCGCAGCGGCCGAGGGTCATGCTGTTTGATGAACCGACCTCTGCGCTTGATCCCGAACTCGTCGGCGAAGTGCTCAAGGTGATGCGCTCCCTCGCTGAGGAAGGCCGGACGATGCTGGTCGTGACGCATGAGATGGCCTTCGCGCGCGAGGTTTCCAATAAAGTGGTGTTTCTCCACAAGGGTGTCGTCGAAGAGACCGGCGCGCCTGCTGAGCTTTTTACGCAGCCGAAGTCTGAACGATTTCGACAGTTTCTTGCGGGAACGAGGTGACGTCGCCTGACGTCCGGAGCGGATCTCGCCGGCAGCGCTTGTTTAGTGCTTGCGGGCCTGGGGCAGCAGGTTCATGCTTGCCTCCTGTCTGAGGCCTGCTGGTTGCGGCTGAAATAGCCGTACATCGGGGTTTCGTGAGATGCGTCCGATGGAGTGCAGCGGCTGCGGGTTCGATATTCAGAGCGGTTTTGCTTTCTGTCCGCGATGCGGCGCAAGGCAACCTATCACCTGCGCCGCCTGCGGCTATGCTTGTCAGCCCGATTTTGCCTTCTGCCCCGGCTGTGGCGCGTCGATTTCGGGCAAAATCCAACCCGCATCGAAGCCTAAGATCGAGACGGTATTGTCTAAATCGGATGGCGACGCCGACCGGCGGCCGGTAACCGTGCTCTTCGCCGATCTCTGCGGCTTCACGACGCTGAGCGAGCAGATCGACCCCGAAGTCATGCGGGTGCTGCAGAACGAATTGTTCGAAGAGATGACCCAGGCGGTCGAGGCCTATGGCGGCTTCGTCGACAAGTTCGTCGGCGATGCGCTGCTGGCGCTGTTCGGCGCGCCGGTCGCTCATGAGGACGATCCGGTCCGGGCGCTCGGTGCCGCACTCGATATGATCGGTCGGGCGACGCAGGTCGGCGAGCGCTGGCACGCCCGCGCCGGCGTGCCGCTGCGTCTGCATATCGGCATCAATAGCGGCCCTGTCGTTACCGGCGGCTTCGGTGCGGTCAGTACAAAATCCTATTCGGTGACCGGCGACACGGTAAACACAGCCCAACGCCTGCAATCCATGGCCGGCGAAAACGATATCCTTGTCGGGCCGCTGACCTATCGCCTCACCCGCCATGCCTTTGCCTTCGAGAGTCTCGGTGCGCAGGCGTTGCGCGGCAAAAGCGGAAACGTCCTTGTCCATCGGCTGACAGGGCTGTCGGAAGCGCCGCACACGGCGCGCGGGCTCGAGAGTTTCGGCCTTCAGGCGCCGATGATCGGACGGGATACGGAAATGTCGCGGTTGCTGACATGCCTCGATCTTGCCTGCGGTGGTGCTGCGCAGCTTGTCCGCCTGATCGGCGAAGCGGGCATCGGCAAGTCGCGGCTGGTCAATGAATTCGTCGCGATAGCCAGCAATGCCGCCCGTTTCCAGGGCCTCGCCATCCGCAAAGCGACCTGCTCTCCCCTCGGCGAACAATCCTATGGCACGCTCGGCGCGGTCGTGCGCAGCGCCTACGGCATTGGCGAGCGAGACGATCTCGACAGGGCGCGGCAATTGCTGGCAACGGGGTTTCGCGCGCTCGATCTGACGCAGGAGGAGGTCGAGGGACTTTTGCCGCTCTTTCTGCATGTCCTCGGCCTCGGCGATCCCGATGGCGCGTTGCGGTACATCGAGCCGGAGCAGCTGCGGCGGCAGATCTTCTATGCCGTCCGCACCGTCTTCGAGCGGCGGCTGGCGCAAGGTCCCCTGCTGCTTGTCATCGAGGATCTGCACTGGGCGGACGCCGCCTCGCTGGAAGTGCTTCGCTTCATGATGGACCGGCTGGAGCGCAGCCGGTTGATGCTGCTGGCGATCTACCGGCCGACATCGCAAACCGACCCACTGGACTCCAATCGTGTCAGCGTCACCGTGCAGCGTCTTGCCCCACTCTTTGCGGCCGACGGGCAGAAGCTGCTTGCTGCGTTTTTTGGCGTGGATCATGCCAAGTTGCCGGTGACGATGCGCAAGCGCATCCTCGACCGCGCCGGCGGCAATCCGCTTTTCATCGAAGAAATCCTTCGGGTGCTGATCGACATGGGCACGTTGCACAATGACGGCCAGCACTGGCATGTCGCAGCGGAAGACACGGATGTCGATATACCGGTGAACCTGCAAGCCCTGTTGCTTGCCCGCGTCGATCGTCTGCCACAGGAGATCAGACGGCTGGCGCAAGAGGCTGCGGTGGTCGGCCCGAAATTCGATACCGCCCTGCTCCGCACCATCGCCACCGACCCAGCCGCCATCGACGCGGCATTGGATCATCTCTGCGATGCCAATATCATCGAGGAATTGCACGGACCCGATGCCGGCGGGTCGCCGGGATATCGCTTCAGCCAGACGCTGATGCACGACGTCATCTATCACAATCTCCTGCTGCAACGGCGCATGGAGCTTCATCAACGCATCGGTCAGGCTCTGGAACGTCAATATGGCGCAGCGCCCGATCGGCCCGAACATCTGGCGCAGCTCGGCCATCACTTCAGCCTGACCACCGAAAAGGCCAAGGGCGCCACCTATCTAATGGCGGCGGGTGACCTGGCGCGCAAGGCCTATGCCAATGACGATGCAATGCGCCTCTACCGCCAGGCCCTTGCGGCCTTCGCAAACGAGGCGGAGGTGACATCGGAGCAACTGGCGATCTTGGAGCGTCTTGCCGATCTCTGCAGCCCTGCCGGCCTGCGCGACGCCGCCTTGAACCATTATCAGCGGGCGTTGACGATCCATCGCACCAAAGACGATCCTATCGCCGCGGCGAGGATATTGCGCAAGATCGGCCGTTTGCATCTTGATGCAGGACGCCGCGATCAAGCGGAGACACATTTGGCCGAAGCCGAAGCGATGATCGCAACGATCGACGCGCCGGTCGAACGTGCACATGTCCTGCAGGAGCGCGGCCATCTGGCCTTCCGCATGGGGGATCAGTCCGCAGCCGCAGAGTGGGCGACGCAGGCGCTGCAATGCCTGCAAACGCTGCCGATCGACGGGACGAACGAGGCCGGACGGGAGACGGCGCGAGCGATGGCGGAGGCGCTGAACACCAAGGGTGCGGCCTTTGCGCGGCTCGGACGTCGCCGCGAGGCCGTACAGGAAGTGGAGCACAGCCTCTCCGTTGCCGAAAAGGCCGATCTGCAAAGTGCCGCCTGTCGCGCCTATTCCAATCTCGGCGTTCTCTACACGATTGTCGATCCGGCCAACGCCATCAGGATCTGCCGGCGCGGTCTGGAGGTTGCGACCCGTATCGGCGATCTCGGCTTCCAGGCGCGCCTTCTCGCCAACCTCGCAGTCGCATGCTGTACCTTCACCGATCGCTGCGCCGCCGAAGGTGTACCAGCGGCGGAGAAGGCCGTCGAAATCGACCGGGCACTCGATCAGCGCGACCATCTCTCGGTGCCGCTGATCGTGCTGGGCCAGATTCATCAGTGCCACGGGCAGCCGAAGCTAGCTCGTAAGTATTACGAAGAAGCCCTTGAGGTTGCGAAGGAAATTGATGAACCGCAACTACTCTTTCCGTGCTATGATGGCTTGGCGACACTCAGCCTTGAGCATGACGACATGGACGAGGCGGAACGGTATTTCACGCTGGCACAGGATGTGTGCATCCGCCACAACCTCGATCCAGGCACGCTCGTCGTCTTGCCGTTTCTCGACTGATCTGTCCTCGTTGCAGTGATCGCCGGAGATCGATTTGGCAAATCGATTCAAAAACATAAAGGGAGGAACGAAACATGCAGGAGAACCACGCCGCAAGACCATTGCAGCCGGGAGATCGCGCGCCGAACGTGGTGCTGGATGCGATCACCCGCCAGGGCAAGGTCGCCATCGACGATTTTCGCGGCCAGAAGCCGGTGCTCGTCGGGTTGTTCCGCGGATTGCATTGCCCCTTCTGTCGCCGGCAGATCGCCGCCATGGCCGAACTCACCGGTGCATTGCAGGAGAAGGGTATCGATAGCCTGACCGTCGTCAACACGCCGATCGAGCGTGCCCGCCTCTATTTCCGCTACCATCCACTCCCCAATCTGCTGGCGGCCTCGGACCCGGAACGGGTATCCCACAGGGCCTTCGGCCTGCCGAATCTGGAGTTCACCGAAGATGAGAATGAGTGGCCGCGCAAAGTCAGCATGAACACGGTGATGTCGATGCGCATCGACATGCCGGGAGAGCTTCCAGCGCCTATGGACCCGATGGCGGCGTCGGAATTCCTCGACAACGCGGATGGCTATGAATTCACCGCGGATGACAAGCAAATGATCGCCACCGGCCACGGCCAACTTGTCGGCGAATTCCTGCTCGATCGGGATGGCGTCGTGCGCTGGTGTTTCACCGAAGTCGAAGGGGATGGCCGCAATATGTTCGGCGGTCCGGCCCCTCGGGAAGTGATGTCGGCAGCGTCGAACATGGCTGTTTGATGGGGCCGTGCTTGAAATGTCGGACGCTTGAAAAGGCGAGCAATTCCCGGTCCCGAGTGGCGCCGTCACTCCATCCTGAACCTGACGTGGCAGGTCGTGCAGGTCTGGAGCATCAGATGGAACGCGTGTTCAGCCGGCATCGCCGATAGCTCCTGCTCGTTGCGGACGTGGGTGCCGAGCGGGCCGCCGCCCATCGCCTCTCCAGGCTTCATGCGCATGCTGGCGGGCATGGGTCCGGGGTTTTTCTCCGCCGCGGCATCCAGTGCGACAGCGTAGTCACGCAGGTCGTTCGCGATGCGGTCGAACCGCTCGCGCTCTTCGAGGATGTTCGGCTTCGCCTTCGACTGCGGACTGGCGGTCTCGGACGCGAAATGTTCCGAGAGAACGGCGCCCGACTTGTCGCGGATGGTGTCGGCGGCCCACCTGAATTCGGCGGCCTTGTAGCTCGCCGGATCCTTGAACATGCCGGAGATCGTCTTCGCCGCGGCGGCCATGGCCTTCATGTCCGCCTGTCGAAGGGCGACTAGGTCCTCCGTGGCCGGTGACGGAACCGACGCCATCAGGACTGCTCCCACGACGGAGAGCAGCCCGACCTTCTTCATGTAAGCGGTCTGTTTCATAAACGCCGCGTTCCTGTCCGGGCCATGCCACTTGCTTTAGATATCCGTCGCTTCATCGGATATCCGTTCTCATCTGGGCAGGAAGAGGGCGGACGGAGATCGCCTCCCCGATCACGCGGCCATCTTGCTGCAGCTATCGGCGCAGCGGCGGCAGGCGTCGACGCAGCTTTGCATGTCGCCCACCCGCTCGCAGTCTTCGGCGCACTGGCCGCAGATTTCTGCGCATTCCCGGCAGACATGCTTGTGGTGCTCCGAGCCGATCAGCATGAAGTGCGCAGAGGTCCGGCAGATCTCCGCGCAGGCCATCATCAGCTTGAAGTGCGAAGGCTTGGTATGTTCGCCGCCCAGTTCCAGGCAGTGGCCCATGGCCATCGACAGGCATTCGCTGTAGCAGGCGAGGCAGTTGTCGATGCAGGCTTTCATCTCGGTTGACATCTGATGCATGGCTCAATCTCCTATTTGGCTTCCTTGTCCACCCACTTGGACATCTCTTCGATCTCCTTTTTCTGGGCTTCGATGACCTTTTGGGCCATTTGCTTGGCCTCATCATTGTCGCCGTACTTGAGCTCGACCTCGGACATGCTGATCGCGCCCATGTGGTGGGCGATCATGCCGCAGACGAAGGAGACGTCGGCGTCCTTCTTCATCATCCCCTGCATCATGTTCATGTGCATGTCCTTCATGCCGTCCATCGACGCCTTCTGGTAGTCGGTCATGTCGCCCGTCGGCATGCCGCCGGAAGGCATGTCCGCCTTCGACATGTCCATGTCTTGGGACTTGCATTTCTCCGGGTAGGCCATCGTCGACTGGGCGGAAACCGCCGACGGCAGGATTGCGAAGGAGGCGGCGACTGCCGCGCACAGGGTAAGGGTGATGTACGTCTTCATGTTTCGATCTCCGAAATCTGCTTGAGGTTGGTTGTCCTGTCTCAGACTGGCGGAAATCGGGGCGGCGGGTCGATCGCACGGATCAGCAGCAGCGGCCTCTCGACGGACGGCGTCGGTTTATGCCTTCCCGGTTCGAAGCGTGGAGTCGCGACCTTGGCAAGTTCCGGAAGGATCGGACAACAGTGCATCGTCGAACAGCACCCGGTCTGCGGGTCGTAGGCATGCCCCGGATGGTGATCGCGCTGCGCGATGACGGCGCAGTGCTGGCTTTGAAGAGTGCTCGGCGCTGCGGCCACGCCAAAAAGATTCGCCGCAACGAGGATCGCGACGACGAGAAGCTGAGCGTAGCGGAATATGCTCCAAAGTCCCATTCGGCTGGATTTCCCTTCCACCATTGAACCGCGCGGCAGCAGCAATGTTCCAAAATATCAGAGATCTGTGGCGGCCCCGCGTTTTGGCAACTGGGCGATGAGGAAGCATTAACCGTCGCCGGCTAGTCTAGCGGTCTCTCGCTCGGAAAAAATTCGATGAAACCTGGCTACTCGCTGGCCCAGATAGGTCTTCACTGGCTGGTCGCCCTCCTGGTGCCGGTCCAGTATCTGACGGGCGGCAGCATCGAGAGAACCCACCACGCCGTCCACATGGGCATGACCCCGGCTTACTGGGACGTCGTCCAGCACCATCTTCACAACTACGCGGGAATGGCGATCGGCCTGCTGATGGGCGTGCGGCTAGTTCTTCGTCTCCTTCAGCCGACCGAGACCCGCGCGCCCGGCACGTGGGCTGGGCGCGCGGCCACGGCTCTTCACCATGCCTTCTACGCAGCGATCATCGCGCAGGCCTGCATGGGCTTCGTCGCGAGCTACTTCTGGTTTGGAATCGCCCCCTACCACGTCGTCGGGTCGAGGATCATTCTGGCGATGGTGGCGTTGCATTTCGTAGCGGCGATTTGGCACACGGTGGTCGCCCGGGACGAGACGGTCGACCGGATGGTGTTCCCGCGTCGGACGCGCTCAGCCGATGATCTGTAACGTGGCGAATGTCAGCACGACGTAGCGGCCGGTCTTGGCGACGAACACCAGGATAGTGAAGGGGAGGAGCGGCTCCCTGAGCACGCCGGCGACAACGGTCAGGGCGTCGCCAAACAGCGGCATCCAGGACAGGAGCAACGTCCATCTTCCATATTTCCGGTACCAGCGGGACGAACGCTCGAGCGCCTTTTCGCCTACGGGAAACCAGCGCCGATCCCGAAACCTTTCGATACCACGGCCGAGAAACCAGTTGACGATGCTTCCAAGCGTGTTTCCGACGCTGGCGACGGCGAGCAGAGCCAGGACGGAGAACTTGCCGGTAAGAAGAAGCCCCACCAGTACGGGCTCCGACTGCATCGGCAGCACGGTCGCCGCGCCGAGAGCGGCGGCGAACAGCGCGACATAGGATGCGAGATCGATCATCGTAGAAAAACGGCCCCTGTTGACCTTGCCACTGTTGGAAGCGCTTCCGCATAACGTGATGTTCGCGCCACATAAAGGACTCGAACATCGACGACATATCGGTCGCAATTGAAATCGAGCTGCTTTGCATGTAGTTCGGGGAGCATGGGCAAGATGTACCGAATCGCAATGAGCAGGCTGCTCGTGTTGATGCGGCTGGTGATTATTGTATCACTGGCAGGGTACTCGCTATCGAACGCCAGCGCCGTCATGCATGGCTCCTCCTTCCCCGAGGCGGCAGCGGTACAGTCCGAGTCCGATGCAATGCAGCATCACGATAGCCATGACATGGCGAAGATGGCTGCTCATGACCATTCGCAGGGCGACGTGAGTGATGACGCAGATGGCGTATCGAAGCTTGTCAAGCAGGGATGCTGCAAGGATTTCTGCGGCGGGCTTGGCATCATGTGTGAAGGTCCCGACGTCGGCGGACCCATCGTGAATTCCATCCGGGAATTTATTGACGACCGGACGACCGTTGGGGAACTACCGACTCTCCACCGTCCCCCCAATATCTGAATAGAGACGCGCCCGCTCGATCGGGTCCAGTCGGTCGCCTGCCCCGATTCGGGCCGGCGCACCGTAGGTTATCTCTGATTCGGAAATTTCATAATGAAACCCTCGCACTTCGTGGTGGGGCTGCCGCTTCTTGTCGGCAGCTGCGCATCCACGCTTCCTCCCGACGTGGTGGCGTCCCCCGCAGCGGTCGAACAGTCGTCCACGCGCCCGGCCGCATACCGGTCGCCGATCTCGGGCTACGTCACCAGGCAGCCCGTCGATCCTAAGCCATGGCGTAGACAGAACGATCTGCAGTCTCCAGCGAATGGAGACGCCTCATGATCGAGCCTAGAAGAACAATGGTGGCGCTGATATTCCCGCTGGTGTTGAGCGGCTGCGCCACAGACGCCGAGTATTCCAGCAAGGAAGCGGGCTTCACCGCTGTTTTCAACAAGACCGCCACTGTCACGGCGAAAGAGACCGTCTGGATCCAGAACCAGAACCAAGCCCGGTCGGCGGCCGCGCAGGTCAGAAGTCTGCTCGCGCGAAGGAAGACGCTCGACGTCGAAACGTCCGTCCAGATCGCGCTGCTCAACAACAAGGGTCTGCAGGCCGCCTACGCCGATCTTGGCGACAGCGCCGCCGACGCCTGGCAGTCGACGATGTTCCTCAACCCGACCGTCTCCATCGGCACGACCGGCATGGGGACGCCGGAGCTGGGGGCGTTCAAGACGATCGAGGGAATGATCACGACGAACATCCTGGCGCTCGCCACGAAGAACAGGGATATCGCGATTGCCGACACTCGCTTTCGGCAGTCGCAACTGACCGCGGCCGTGAAGACGCTTCAGGTCGCCGCCGACACTCGGCGTGCCTGGATCGGCGCGGTCGCGGCCTGGGAGAACGTCGGGCAGCTCCAGCGTGCGCAGGCGGCGGCGGACGCCGCTTCCGAGCTCGCGGAGAAGCTGGGCGAGACCGGTGCGATGACCAAGGGCGCCCAGGCCCGCGAGCATGTGTTCGTTGCTGAACTCGCCGGAGAGACCGCGAAGGCCCGACTGGCGGCCCGTCTCGCCAAGGAGGAGTTGACGCGGCTGATGGGCCTCTGGGGCACCGACCTGGACTACCAGGTTCCCAACGGTCTGCCGCCGCTACCCAAGTCCGTCGTCGGGCGAGGCACCATCGAGGCCGAAGCACTCCGAAATCGGATAGACCTCCAGGTTGCAAAGCTCGAACTCGAAGCCACCGCCAGGTCGTACGGCCTGACCGAGGCAACGCGCTATGTCACCGACCTCGAAATCCTGACGGGCTTCGAAACGGAACAGGAAATCGAGGACGACGAGAAGAAGACCAGGACGACCGCTCAGGTCGAACTGGAGTTCGCAATTCCGATCTTCGATACGGGCAAGGCCCGGATGCGCAAGGCTGAAGTGGCATATATGCGGGCGGCGAATCTGCTGGCGGAGAAGGCCGTCAATGTCCGGTCGGAGGCGAGATCGGCATACGAAGCCTACCGCTCGAACTACGATATCGCGCGGCACTACCAAAACGACGTCGTACCGCTTCGCACCAAGGTCGAGGAAGAATCCCTGCTGACCTACAACGGCATGATCTCGAACACTTTCGAGCTGCTCACCGACACCCGTGACAAGATCAACTCCATCCTGCTCTCCGTCAACGCAAAGCGCGACTTCTGGCTGGCCGAAGCCAACCTCGCGCCTGCGATCTACGGCGGCGGCGCGACGAAGGCGTCGGCAGAGACCGAGGTCGCCGCTGCTTCCGAAAGCAGCGCCGGCGGCGGTCATTGAGAAAGGACACACCATGTTCAACAGACGACAACTTTTTGGAGCCAGCGCGGCTCTGCTCACCACAGCCGCCTGGACGAAGACGTCGGCGATGGGGCTGCCCGACGCACCGACAATGGAATCGGCGGACATGCAGCCGCCACTCCACCCGGCCTCAGGTCCGGATTATCAGCCGGTGGTCACCCTCAATGGCTGGACCCTGCCGCACAGGATGAACAACGGCGTCAAGGAGTTTCACCTCGTCGCCGAACCAGTCGAGCGCGAGATGGCGGACGGGATGACCGCCTATCTCTGGGGCTACAACGGACAATCACCGGGACCGACGATCGAGGCGGTCGAGGGAGACCGCGTCCGCATCTTCGTCACCAACAAGCTGCCGGAGCACACGACGATCCACTGGCACGGGATGCTCGTGCCATCGGGCATGGACGGCGTCGGCGGCCTGAC
The DNA here is from genome assembly GCF_019798305.1 of Rhizobium leguminosarum. GTDB lineage: Bacteria > Pseudomonadota > Alphaproteobacteria > Rhizobiales > Rhizobiaceae > Rhizobium > Rhizobium leguminosarum_U. The sequence continues at coordinate 141,755 of NZ_JAAXDD010000017.1, read as the reverse complement.
GCAGCCGCATATTCCGGTCGGCAAGACCTATGTGTACGAGTTCGACCTCGTGAAATCCGGCACCTTCATGTACCACCCGCATTCCGACGAGATGGTGCAGATGGCCATGGGCATGATGGGTTTCTTCGTGATCCATCCGAAAGATCCCAAGTTCATGCGCGTCGACCGGGACTTCGTCTTCCTGCTCAATGCCTACGATATCGACCCTGGTTCATACGTGCCGCGGATCATGGAGATGACCGACTTCAACATGTGGTGCTGGAACAGCCGCGTGTTTCCGGACATCAGCCCGCTGGTCGTTTCCAGGAACGACCGGGTGCGGGTGCGGGTCGGCAACCTCACAATGACGAACCATCCGATCCACATGCACGGCTACGATTTCGAAGTGACATGTACCGACGGCGGCTGGGTACGGCCGGAGGCGCGGTGGCCGGAGGTCAGCATCGATATCCCGGTCGGCGCGATGCGTGCCTACGAGTTCGATGCCAAGTATCTCGGTGACTGGGCGATCCACTGCCACAAGTCGCACCATACGATGAATGCCATGGGTCACGACATCCCGACCTTCATCGGTGCGGACAAGTCGAAGGTCGCCGAGAAGATCAGGAAGCTGCAGCCGGAATACATGCCCATGGGCACCAAGGGCATGGCCGACATGGGCGAAATGGAAATGCCCATCCCCGAGAACACCGTTCCCATGATGACGGGCTGGGGGCCGCACGGCCCCATCGAAATGGGCGGCATGTTCTCAGTCGTGAAGGTCCGCGAGGGCATCTCGGCGGACGATTACTCCGATCCGGGTTGGTACGAAAACCCACCCGGGACCCAGGCTTGGGAATGGACCGGCGAGTTGCCGGACGCGACCAAGGCCAAAGACGCGAAAACGCAAATCACGCCGAAACCGAAAAACGGCTGAGGCTCAATCTCCCACATCCAAAAAAGGATTTACGCATGAAGAATTATGTATTGGCACTGGCGCTGGTCGCCCTCGCATCGCCTGCCCTCGCCTCCGGCAATCACGCTGGCGGTCACGGTGAAAAAATGGCCATTGGCGAACCTGGCGATAAAGCCAAGGCGACGCAGACGATCCGCGTCACGATGAAGGAAACCGACGACGGGAAAATGCTGTTCACCCCCGCTGTGTTCAACGTACGCAAAGGGCAGACGGTCAAGATCGCGATCAAGAATGCCGGAACCGTCGACCACGAATTCGTGCTCGATCAGGAAGACAAGATTCTGGAGCACAAGAAGGTCATGGAGAAGTTTCCGGAGATGGAACATGCCGATGCCAATTCCATCCGCCTTCCGGCCGGTCAATCCGGCGAGATCGTCTGGAAGTTCACCACCGATGGCGAGTTCAAGTTCGCCTGCCTGATCCCCGGCCACTACGAAGCCGGCATGCACGGCGACGTCACTGTCGCTGGGAAATAATCCGCAAAAAAGGAGCCAAGAACATGAAAACTGCCATGATCAAAATCAGCCTAGCCGCCCTGCTCTCTGCCAGCGCGGCCTTCGGCGCGTTCGCCCAGGAATTCACCAAGGGTGTCGTCAACAAGGTAGACACCAAGGCGAACAAGGTCACCATCAAGCATGAGGATCTGAAGAACCTCGACATGCCTGCGATGACGATGGTCTTCCGGGTCGAAGACCCGGCCCTGCTGGAAAGACTGAAGGAAGGCTCGAACATCGAGTTCGTCGCCGAACGTGTGAATGGCAAGCTGACCGTCACAGAGGTCAAGTAAGCCAAATCGCCGTCGCTGATGTCACTTGGTACGCGGCCGTCGCTGACGGCCGCGTACCACCATCTGCGCCAACTGTGACAACGAATGCGTCCATTATCGCGAGGCGCAATCGAATACCATTCGGTAAAGACCCGCCATGAAATCTGCAATCGGCGTTCATTGGGACTACGCGCGAGAAATTCGCTCAATCCTGCTGCGCTTTGTCGCCTTCGCCATTCTTCTCGCCAACCTCTTGCTGGGCGGCAACGCAGGTGCCGAAAGAATGCTTTTAATCGTCGTCGTCGGTTATCTCGTCATCAGCGTCACTTCTGTCATGACAGCACGATTCCTTCCTGATCGCTCCTGGCTGAAAATCCTCTTTGTCGTACTCGATGCCCTGTTGGTCGTCTCAATTTTATATGGGCATATCCTTGGCGGACCGGTGACCGAAAACCACAATTTGACGACCACCAGCTTGGTGGTGGCATTTATCCTGCTCAATCATGTGGGTCTCAAGCTGGATCGTCGCCTCGTCCTCATCTTCTCTGGCATCGTCCTTGTTTCGTGGGTGGCCATGCTGGCGGCCACGGCCGCCAGACATCATACGGCTGACACGGTGTCGTTGATCGGATCGTTCTTCAATCAGGACCTGGGTCTGACGGTCAGCTTCGGATTCACCGCCTTTGCAATCTATCTTCTTGCGAAGGACCACGACCGGACGCGCAAGGAGGCGTTGCGAGCGGATGAGCGACGTCTCAATCTTTCACGCTTCTTCTCGCCGCTCGTGGTCGCGGACCTTGAGGAAGGCACCTCGGCACTCGATCTCGAACGTCGCGACGCGGCGATAATGTTCGTTGACTTGCGGGATTTCACGAGCTTTGCCGAAACTGCGCCAGCACGCGAGCTGGCTTGGGTGCTGCGGGAATACCGGCAGCTTGTTTCCGGCATCATTTTTGAACACGGCGGGACCGTCGATAAGTTTATTGGCGACGGCGTAATGGCAGTCTTCGGCCAACCCTCCCCCACAGTAGACGATGCAGACCGCGCCTTGGCATGTGCTCTAGACCTCGTCGATGCGCTCACGGATTGGAAGAACTACAATGTACAGAACGGCTACCCTGCCCTGAACGCAGGTATTGGCCTGCACTACGGCACGGTCGTCGGCGGCGTCCTAGACAGCGGATGTCATAGCGAGTTCACGGTGATCGGTGATGCGGTTAACGTCGCCCAACGCTTGGAATCGTTGGCCAAATCATTCGATGCGCCACTCGTCGTATCGTCAGCGCTGATGGCCCAGCTGCGTAATCCGGTTCCGACCGCCCTTTGGATACCTGAGACTTCGGTGGGTCTGCCGGGACGTCGGCATCCAATAGACGTGTGGTATTTGCACCGCGAAGCGGGGTTTACTCCCGCCGAGGAAAACACCGGTTACGAGACGGGCGGCGTGCAGACCGCCCTCCATAGATCATCCTTCCAGTCATCGCCTCCCGCGCCCGATGTGTGCACGGGGTAGTCAATACCTCGGACGGACACCTTGGCTGGATCGCCACATTTAACGAATGCTCGGTGCTTTCCCGGATCGCTGTAACCAGCACCCGCAGCATTTTCCTGCGAAAGCGAGATCAGGACATCGAAATCGTATCCAGCTCGCTCTGCGGCATGGTTGCTTAAAACGCCAAGGCTAACAACGGTGTCATCGTCGAAATGAGCCGTATGAAAAATCAATGGTTCCGCTGCCTTCGCATTGGAAAGTAATGACAGCCCGGCAACAAATACAGCAGGAAACCAACGCATTCACCCCTCCCGTGGTTCATGCGAATGCGAGATCATATCACTTCAACGGCCGGGCTGCTATCCATTCTACTGTAGGAGCAGCCATGGCAGTACAGTTACGCAAATGCGCTCGACCTGGTCGCATTTGGCTACGCGAAGCACACCATCCAGTAAGATCACTATGTGGAAAGTAACCGGTGTCCCACTCCCACATTGTCCTCGCGGCAAGAAGAGCGTTCTTCCGATTGAGCGCAATCGGCCTGTGCTTCGTTCTACGCACCACCGGACGGCCCGGCACCCTCTAATTTCGGGTCGTCTTTGCGTCGCACCAGCGCATCACTCGGGAAGACCGGCCTTGCGGTAGCCGTCGAGGAAATGTGCAATCGTTCGAGCGTCGCGAAATGGCTCGGTCGCAGCCCAATGGCGGATTGAAAAACGCGGGTTGGCAACAAGGAACAGTTCGACCTCGGCGCGCGCCTCGTCGAGCCGGCCGAGCTGGGCAAGGCTTGCCGCCAGGAAACGGCGTGAGCTCGTGCGATAGGTCTCGTCGCTGCGCAGCGTCTCGACAGCGGCTTCGTATTGGCCGGCGGCATATTGCGCCTGGCCGAGCGTCAGGTAGTACCAGCTTGCCGGGAACGGGTTCAGCCGGAAGGCCTTGGCGATATGCTCAAGCCCTTCCCCGATCCGCCCGGCGAGAACCGCGATGTCGGACAGGGCCGCAAAGGTGTCGGCCTCGTTCGGGTCGAGTTCGATCGCCTGGGCGAATCCCGCATCCGCCTCGGTAAAGCTGCGCTCATAGGCCAGCAGATAAGCCAGGACCCAGCGACAGCCGGCGTCATTGGGGTCGATCGCGACGGCCTTGCGCGCCAGCTGCAAAGCAAGGCTTCGGGTGGGTTGCGTTGGTCCGGCGGAATGCACCTCTCCCATCCAGTGGTTCATGGCAAGCCAGCGATAGGCCTCGGCATAGTCGGGATCGAGAGAAATCGCGCGCGTCAGCATCAGATGCGCTTCCCGCGCCGCCTGCGGCGTGTCATCCATCAGCCTGCGCGCCCGCACGCAGAGATCGTAAGCCTCGAGATTTTTAGGCCGGTTGCGCGGCGGCGGTGCGCGCAGCCGCCCGAGCAGCGCCTCGACGATCTTGGCCGTCACCTCGTCCTGAACGGCAAAGATATCGTCCAGGCTACGATCGAAGCGTTCCGCCCATAGGTGATCGCCACTCACTGGGTCGACCAGTTGGGCGTTGATGCGCACGCGCGCTTCGACACGTCTTGCGCTGCCCTGCAGCAGGTAGCGTACGCCGAGTTCCTCGGCGATCTCGCGTACATCCCTCGCCTTCCCCTTGTATGCAAAGGCCGAGTTGCGGGCGATGACGAACAGGCCTGGTATCCTGGAGAGGTCTGTGATCAGGTCTTCGGTCAGCCCATTGGCGAAGGATTCCTGTTCGGGATCGTTACTGATATTGACGAAGGGCAGCACTGATATCGATGGTTTATCGGGCAGCGGTAAAGCTTTTCGCTTCACGCCGCCGAGCTGATTGATGACGCCTATGAAGCGGTAGCCGACGCGCGGCACCGTGGCGATCCATTCACCGTCATCGGTAGCCGGACCGAGCAGCTTGCGTAGCTGCGCGATCTGGACGGTGAGGTTGCCTTCCTCGACGATCCTGCCCGGCCAGGCCGCATCCATCAACTCGGCCTTGCCGAGGATTTCGCCGGGCCGCGCGACGAGTGCTGCAAGCAGCTTTACCCCGCGGTGGCCAACGGCAACGGGATCATCGTTCCGAAGAAGCGTTCCCGCAGCCGGATCAAGCACGAACGGACCAAAGGCAAAGCGTGACCCCTGCATAGGGCGCATCCTAGAGTCTTTAAAGCTTGAATGGAACTGTTCGTCCGCTTAGAGCCTTTCCTGGCCAGATTGCAGCATTCTGTTGGCTCAAACGGAGTCGGATGGTCGACCGGCCGGCGCGCGTCGTAGCCCGGCTCTACGGCCAAGCCGGCCGGTCGATCAGCCGGCCCGTTTCAGCCAACCCGAAGGGCCGGGCATCTTTGCGCCAGGGCAGAGGCGATCGGCTCGGACGTACCAAGAGGTATGCCCTTCGCCAATCGCCTCTGCCCTGACGAAAACCTGCTCCGGCAGGATGCTGCAATCTGACCAGGAAAGGCTCTCGGCCGCGTGGTATCGAAGGCGCGCGCAGTGTAAATCGTGTTCCAGTGGCTGATGGCCGTAACGACCAAACAATGACTGACTGAAATTAGAGCGTCGAGGTGACTCCCATGGTTTTCTGGATGGCGGGTGCAGTTGGATTGGCGATCGCTTATCTCCTCGGCTCCACACCCACGGGCTATCTGGCGGGCAAACTGCTCAAGGGCATCGATATCCGGGAGCATGGCTCCAAGTCCACCGGAGCAACGAATGTATTGCGAACGCTGGGCAAATGGCCTGCATTGGCGGTTCTGCTGGTCGATGTGCTGAAAGGTGTGGGAGCAGTCATCTTTGCCCGCTGGTTTTATCCCTGGTTCTCGACAGTCTCATCAACCACGCCACCGACGGCGCTTGATCTGCAAAGCTCGGCGCCTTGGGCTGTTTACCTGGCGGGACTTGCCGTGTTGTTGGGGCATGGCCGTTCGATCTGGCTCAACTTTACGGGCGGCAAGTCGGTTGCGACGGGGCTCGGCGTGCTGCTGGCGATGTCATGGCCCGTAGGTTTAGGTGCTGCGATGGTTTTCGGCGTTGCGCTGGCTATCTCCAGGATTGTTTCCCTGAGTTCGATGCTGGCGGCGTTGACGGCAATCGCTCTCGTCTGCGGCCTGGAGCAGCCGCTACCGTATCGGCTGCTGGTGATCGCAGGCGGCATTTACGTGATTGCACGACATCGCGCCAACTTTCGGCGGCTACTGGCTGGGACCGAGCCACGTCTGGGCAAAGTCGCCTAGAAGCGAAAATGCACCGCGCCGTGTATTGCTTGCTGCCAGAGGAAGCAGGGTTTCAATCTTGCCGGACGATGACGCCAACCGCATTGACGAGAATGCGCGCGGCGGTCAGGGCCGACAGGCTGTCTATGTCGGTGAGAGGATAGAGCTCGAAGGTCGAATCCCGCAATCCTCGCCCGCCTGCCGAGGCCAGCGATCAGATCGATCACCTCAGGTAGGTGAGGCCGCCAGGAGTACGCGCCGCCACGCCGGCATGATGCCGGGATCGATGCTGTCGCAATCGAGGGTGACGACGACCTGGGCTCCTTCCGGAATATGCTGAAGGGCAGCTTCGACGCCCTCAGCGTGAACCTCACGAGCGGTCGCGAAGCGGCTGCCATAGTGCCGAGCCGCCTCGACGTCGGTGGCGCGCGCGCTGCCGACACTACGAAGACCGACTTGCACCATGCCGGCGACATGCGGCATCTCGCTCGCCCGACGCATCGGACTTGAATAGCCGTAGCGCTCGCCATGCACCTCATCGCGCCAGTCGATATGGGCGTCGATCTGCAGGACCCAGACCGGCCCTTGATCTGCAAAGCCAGCGAGGAAGGGAAAGGTCACGGAACAGTCGCCGCCGAGCAGGATCGGGATAGCCGGCAATTCCAGCACCTCGCGCATCTTCGCCTCGATCCGGGCCCGGTTGCCGGCATTATCATGCATGGTGGTCTTGATATCGCCGGCGTCGATGCACGAGACCGGCCCGCCGTCGAACAGCGGCCCTCCGAGATCGAAATCCCAGTGTTCGACGAGCGGGGCATCGTCCTGGCTCGCAGCGCGGATCGCATCAGCGGCCAGAGCGTAGCCGCTGCTGTCCTTGCCGGGATAGGTGCTGCCATGAGCGGCTGCGAAGATCACCGCACGGGGCAAACGTCCATCGGCAAGGTGATCGGGAAGGCCGAGAAAGGAAGGTGAAGCGGTCATTCCAAATGGTCCTGATGATGTCTGGCGGAATTTTGGTGGTGATGGCTTGCGGTCGGGGTAAAATTTGTTGCTGACCTGTTTAGTCCCTTTGGACGTTTTTGAGAACTTTTTGGAAAAACTTAAGTACGACGCTCCTCGCCTCCTGGAGAATTCATCCTCATTGACCTTGAGGCTTACCCGGACCGTCAACCATACGGTCTGACGAGGACATCTGCATGACTGCCGAAAGCATTACATCACCGCGCGTGGATCGGATCCCCTGGGCCGCGATGGCGGGTATCATCGCGACCGTCACGGTGTTCGCCGTGGCACAGGGGCTGACCTATCCGCTGCTGAGTTTCGTCCTAGAGCGGCAGGGAATGACATCGGGCCTGATCGGCTTGTCGGCGGCGATGACGCCGCTGGGTTTCATTATATCAGCGTCGTTCATTCCGGCGCTTTCGCGGCGTGTCGGCGGAGGACGGCTTGCGATCCTGTGTTCGATCCTGGCCGCTCTCACCCTGTTTGCAATTGCCTGGATGCAGGACGTATGGGCCTGGATGCTGCTGCGCTTCCTGCTCGGCTTCTTCGCCAATCCGCTTTACGTGATCAGCGAGACCTGGCTGATCTCGCTCACGCCGGCGCCACGCCGGGGCCGTATCATGGGCCTCTATTCATCGATCGTTTCGGGTGGCTTTGCCATCGGCCCACTGTCGCTCGGCCTTACCGGCGCCGAGGGTTGGCCACCCTTCATGATTGGTATAACGGCCTTCCTTTTCTGCGGCCTGATTGTGCTTGCGGTCGCCCCTCGTCTGCCCGGTATGCCTGATGAAGGCGAGGCAACATCGGTCGGCGGTTTCTTCCCACTGGCGCCGCTGCTGTTGTTTGCGGTTTTCACGGCTGCCGCCTTCGAGCAGATCCTGCTTTCCCTGTTCGCGGTCTATGGCGCGGCGTTTGGCAGCGCCGAAGAGCGCATCGCGTCGCTCATCACCTGCTTCATCGCCGGCAATGCCGTGCTGCAGATTTTGCTCGGGCGCATCGCCGAACGGTTCGGCTCGACGCGGACGATGTTATTCTGCGTCTTGGCTTGCCTGGCCTGCTGCCTGCTGCTGCCGTCGGTCTTCGCCACGTGGCTGATCTGGCCGCTGGTTTTCGTCTGGGGCGGGGTCTCGTTTGGGATCTACACCCTGTCGCTGATCCAGCTCGGCGAGCGGTTCACCGGTCAAGCCTTGATCGCCGGCAATGCAGCCTTCGCCTTGGTATGGGGTATCGGCGGCATCGTCGGCTCGCCGGCAACAGGACTGGCGATGCAACTGATCGGACATCAGGGGCTGCCATTATCCCTTGGCCTGCTCAGCTGTGTACTGGCGGTGTTGCTGATGGCGAGGAGATGGCGGGGCTGATCGAGGCACTTGTTCGTGCCGGCCTGTCCCCGTATTCATCTGCCGGCCCTTTCCGCAGAAGAATTGCCATTTAATACATTACATGTTATATAACATGCCATACAAATGGAGATCGGCATGGTCGAGGATGTGGTCCGAACGCTGGGATTTCTGTGCATGGGCAGCCGGCTGCGGCGCATCGGTGAGAGGTTGCAGGCCGATACGCAGCAGGTCATCGACGAGGCCGGTCTCAGCATCCAAGCGGGCCAGTATCCGTTCCTCGCAGCGATCGACCGGGCCGGGCCGCTGACGATCGGCGAGCTTGCGCAGGCGGTGGGCATCACCCAGCCCGGAGCAACCCGGACCATCGGCCAGCTTCTGGAACTCGGTTACGTCGACATCCAGCCGGCACCGGATGATCAGCGTCGCAGACTGGTCTCGCTGACCGACAAGGGGCAGGACCTCATCAATCATTCAAAGAAGGTGATCTGGCCGCGCATCGCCGCCGCCGTTGCCGATCTCTGCGGCGATCTCGACGGACCGATTCTCGAACAGTTGGCCGCTATCGAGGACGGGCTTGCGGCGGCGCCGCTTGCGCGCCGTAGCCCTGCCAAGGAGGAAAACGCATGACCCATATCCTCGACCGGCCGATCTGGAGCGCATTGGAGACCGCGCATGCCGATCTTGCCGAAGGCGGCAAGTCCGCGCGGCGATACCCGGTTTCCATCGTGCCCTTCGCGGCGTCCGCCGACGACACGCCGGAGAGCCTCGACGCCCTGGAGAACCTGCCTTCGCAAGCGGAGATCATGATCCTCGTCGAATCAGGTCCGATCGCCATTCCACCGGGTCTTGGCATCGTCGCGGAAGCATCGGTGGTCCAGATGGTAGCCGAGCGGCCCCATGAGAGGCTTTCGGATTCCCGCATCCAGCCGCTCACCGAGGCCGATGCCGCCGACATGCTTGATTTGGCGACACTGACCAAACCCGGGCCGTTTACGTTGCGAGCCCAGAGCCTCGGCAGCTTCTGGGGTATCAAGAGTGAAGGCCGCCTGGTGGCGATGGCCGGGCAGCGGATGCAGCAAACAGGCTTCATCGAGCTCAGCGGCCTTTGCACCCATCCCGATTTCCAGGGACGCGGCCTCGGCACCCTGCTCTTCCGTTTCGTTGCCGGCGAGATCGCATCCAGCGGCGACACGGCCTATCTCCATGCCTATGCGGCGAACACATCCGCCATTTCGCTTTACAAGACACACGGCTTCGCGCTTCGGTCGGAGATGAACATGCGCGTGGTCAAACGCCGGCCCTGAGCGGTGCTCACTAGTCCCAACTGCGCCTTGCCCACAACACGATCTCCACCAATCCGTCACCACCGGCTGCGCAAGACCACGTCTCATCGCCGCTGGCCGTCCAATCTATTTCATAGCCAGAGTGTACTCCGATTGCACAGCGGCTTGCCGCACCCATGTCAATCACACAGCAGAGGTTTTCAGCTGTTTCTCAGTTTTGACATCAATCTGCCATGCAGACCAAGACAGCTCGTGAAAACCGGAGCAGCCTTGGCCCGTGTTTGGAATTAAGAACACGCGGGCGCTTGCAACATTGCGTTGCAATCAGTGCCGTGGCGCGTTGGCGGGAATGGACGATACCGTTGCCGATACAGGGTCGCTTGCGGGAAAACTGTCCTCGAGGCCTTCGTCGAGTTCCTCTTCCAGCGTTTTCCTATCGCCGGCCGAACGCGCGCTCGGCTGGCCGATCAGGCCCTTGCTGCCTTCGTCGAAATTGCCGTTGCTCAAGGCATCGTAACAGTTGATGCTGCCGTCTGCTTCGCCGCCGGCAAAGGCGGTCAGCTGAACCATCATGACCTTGGCATGGTCGACCGCCGTCTTGTCGTCGAGCTCGCCATGGGAGTTGTCGATTTTGACGGAAATCGACTCTCCTCCCTCGCCCAGGAATTCGACAGTGAAGATGTCGCCGGCTTGTGTCACTCGCGTATCAATCAACTGCATGGAAACCTCCTGTGTTCATGCATCTCAACGGCCATCCAGGTCCGGAGTTCCATTTCAATGCAAGCGGCCGGCCCTCGCGACGATTGACCGGCTCGGGAACAAATAATGCGGATGCGAGCTCGTTCGAGGTTCAACAGGTCGCGTCCATGTCGAAGTCACCACTGTCGCCCTCTGAAAAACGCTCGTTCTGCGATATTCCGGCAATCGGAAACGCGCATTGATATCGAGCTATTCGGAGGCGTTGCGCGAACTCGCCAGATCGGCCGAAGCGATCGGACGGGCCGACATGCTGCCAGCGCTGATTGAGGTGGCGGACGGATTGGAGAGCATGGCAACCACGATTGCCGAGACAGAGGCCGGCGCCGAAGTGCTGGCGCACACAGCGCGGCTGTTCCGCGCGACCGAGGAATGCTGGCGTCGATGTCCTCGTCGTCAAACGTCCATTGCTGAGAACGTTCGCGGCTGTCCGGCTAGGCAGATGGCGATCTCCTTTGCCGAAGACCGGCATTTATGGTTAATTTATTAATAATTGCGGGATTATGAATGGAACCAGACAACCTTTCCAACTGTTGATGCTGCGCCGTGGAGGAACCCCGATGATCCTGAAAATCCTTGCACCCAAGATCGAGGCCGATTGCCATGACACCGGCACCTATCCCGATGGGATCTTTGCCGAAAATCGGATCGATCTTTCCGCTCGCCGCGACGGCCGCAGTCGCTCGCCGCATGAGCGCGACTACGGCAATGACAGGAAAGTGGAAAACCTGCCGCTCGGCTTTGCCTGACCATACCGGACGTCGGAAGCGTCATAGCCTGCGAAAGACCAGAACGCCTGATGCCGGCAGCACGGCATTCAGCACTCCGGCTGTGGCTCTGATTCTTCCGCCGCCATTGCCGACGTTCCAGCCGCCATATTTGCGGGAATCGCTATTGAAGATCTCCTCCCAGAGGTCGTCTCCCAGCCGTTCGCTGTGGAACCGATAGCCGTGTTCGAAGGGCGCATCGTTCAGCGACCCCACAACAAGGAAATCCTCGCCGTCATTCCATCGATGAAAGGCGATCACTCGATTTTCATCATGAACCAGGGGAATGGCGATGTTGCGGGATCGAATCGCATCCTGGCGGATGCTGAGCGCGATCAGATCGCGATAACAGCTGAGCATCCCTGCCCCGCTGCCATCAGCTTCGCCGAGAATATTCTCCCGGTTCTCGAGGAAATCATTGTAGCGATAGGGCTTCTGGGCGCCGATTTCCTCGCCCATAAAGAACATCGGCGTCCCGGCGGATAGCAGCGTCATCGCAGCCGCGAATCGGGATCTCGCCTCTGCCCACGCCCTGGTCTCGCCGACAACAGGCGCGAAATTGACGGCGATAACAGCGGTTCGCGCCGATCCTTCACGATTGCCGCAATCGTCATGCGACTGGTTGTAGACCACCTTGGATCGCGCGCTCGTCTGCAATGCGCCGGCAAGAGACGACATGGTCAGCGCCCGCTTGTCCCCGAAACCGGCATTCTTCAACAGCTGCGCCTGCGCGCCGCCGTGATATTCGACGAGGTTGTGATGAAAATCGCCATACCAGGTCGCATCGAAGCCGAGCCCGTCGCCGGTCAGGCTTGGCTCCGTCATCGCCGACCAGTCCGAATAATCCTCGGCCGTCAGGAAAAGCTGCGGCTTGATCAGCCGCATCGTGCGGGTCCACTGTTTCAGGAACTTGGCGCCTGATGCAGCCGCCCGATCGGCGCGCCGGCAATCGGCATGCAGCACCGGATATTGATGGATCGAACTTGTCTGATCGAGCCGGAAACCATCGATATGGCAGACCGAGACGAGAAATGCCGCGCTCGAAATGAAAAGCTGGCGCACGGCTTCCTCATCGAAGCGGGGCGCCCATCCCGTGGAGATGTTGTCGATATAGCCGCCTGTCGGGTCGGCGTAATCGCCAGGGCGTCCCTCATACCAATAATAGATATTGCGGGTGTGATCGTCGGAATCATAGGCCCATTGCGCCCGTTCGCCGTCCGGATCGAAATGGTTGTAACAAACATCGAGGATGACGGCGATGCCGCGCTGGTGGCAGACCTTGACGAACATCTTCAGCCGGTCGGTACCGCCAGCCCCCTGATCGGCGGCAAAGAAATGCGACGTGCCGTAACCCCAGTTGGCCCGCGTCTCGAATTCCGCAATCGGCAGCAGTTCCACTGCGTTGACGCCGAGCTCGGTTAGATGCTCGACGAAGGCGATGGCATCATCGAGCGTCCCGGGCGCGGCCTTGCCGAAACCGAGGGCGCCGACATGCAGTTCATAGATCACCAGATCCTCGAGCCGATCCGGAAGCATTCGTCCGGCAACGAATTCGTCGGCCCAGAAAGCCTCGGCGGCAAGCTCCTCCCCTGACGGCAGCACCACCCGCTTCGGGTCGCAGACCACCGAACAGCTTTGCGGTCCGTCCAATGCCGCCGGCGATCCGTGATAGGCGGCTCCGTCGGGATCGAAGTCTCCCGCGCCGATCTGCATGAGGGACCAGATGTCGGTGCGGTAGGCGAGCGATCCATCATCCCTGGTGACGCGGTACATATAGGGCGTGCCGACCATGCTGTCGAAATCGGAAAGACCGTGGTCCTCGCCGGTTTCAACGCTCCAGAAGCCGTCGACGATCCTTCGCATCCCGATGGTTGCGACCGTTCCGGTGCCGTCATCGGCGATGTAACCGACGGCGGGATCGGCTATCACGAGCGAAACGGCCCTGGCGTTCGGCGCCCAGACCGAAAAACGAATGCCGTCTGCACCGTCGCGCCTTTCAACCCGGTTCGCCCCCAGACGGCCGATCCATGTCAGATAATAGGTCTGCGGCGCCAAGTCCTGCTGGAGATCGAAGGAGCGCTCGCGGCGCGTCGAGGCCTCGTCGTCCAATTCGGCGGCGATTGCCCATAGGCCGGAAGCGCCGGGCCGATCCAACTCGATCCCCCAGCGAAAATGCGTGCCGATCTCGTCATCGGGAAAGGGAACCCTGATGACAAAGACATCATAGCCATCCTCGTCACGAGAGCGCTGCATAGGAACAGACGTCCAATCGTTCGAGGGTCGGCCTTGCTCGTCCCAACTGCCGCGGAGGCGGACATTGTCGAACGCCATTAATGGCAAGCCGCAGCGAAACCGGAATTGAACATTGACGGTCATCGGATCCTCCAGAACCATCTCGGATTTCGCCAGACTATGTCTATGGGCCGTCCCACTCGCGCATGATCAGCTGGCCGAACGAAAAAATGCAAGCGCAGATTACATAATAAATACAATCCGAATTGAGCCACATTCGCAACAATATATCATGGATAACGAGTCATCGCCGCACGATCCTCCTCGTGTATTAAATCGAATTGGCACCAACAAATGGGGATTCATTCCCATTGCCACTTCCCTCGTAAACCGGGAGAAAAGCTTATGGCTCAAGCCGTTAGAATAAATGATATTATTCGTTCCTTTGGAATTGATACGCATATCGACTACACCGACGGAAAATATTCCAACGTCGGAGAAGTTGTTAAGGCTCTCGATTATCTTGGCCTTGATACGGTTCGCGATCACGCCCCCAATTCCGCTTCCGATCCCAACGGCCAAACGCATCTCGGCGATGCCGCCGAAGCCGGCGTGCAATTCGTCTTCAGCGCCCAGCGGGAAGTCGACCCCGCCACCGTGGCCCAGCGACTGCATGATTTCATGCAGGCCCATCCCGGATCGGTCATCGGCATCGAAGGCCCGAACGAAGTCAACAACTGGCCGGTCAGCTATCACGGCCTGAGCGGCCAGGCCGCAGCGGTCGCCTATCAGAAGGACCTGTCTGCCGCCGTCAACGCCGACCCCTTGTTGAGGAATATACCCGTTCTCGGCTTTACCGGATATACGGTCGCTTCGGCCTCCGACTACACGACGATCCACACCTATGCGAAGGATGGCGACCAGCCATTCTCGTGGCTTTCCCGAGAATCCGGCATTCAGCGCGCTGCCGATCCGGGCAAGCCACTGGCGATCACCGAAACCGGTTACCACACCTCGCTCACCGCCGACACCAATGGCGGCTGGGAAGGCGTCAGTGAAGCGACGCAGGCAAAACTCCTGCTCAATACGCTGATGGACGGCGCGGCCCTCGGGTCGAAACAGACATTCATCTACGAACTGCTGGACGCCTATTCCGATCCGCAGGGCACCAATCAGGAAAGGCATTTCGGCCTTTTTCATCTCGACTATTCCGCCAAGCCGGCTGCGACGGCGATCCACAATCTGGCCGAAATTCTTGCGGACGACGGCGCTGCGAAGGCGAGCTTCAGCACGGGGATCCTCAATTATTCGATGGACGGTCTGCCGTCCTCGGCCCACAGCCTGCTGACGGAAAAATCGGACGGAAGCTACCAGATCACCATCTGGAATGAGCCCGATATCTGGAACCAGTCCTCCGACACGGCCATTCAGGCCGCGACCACAGCCGTTAAAGTCAATCTCGGGGCCTCGTTCGGCTCCGTTAAGGTCTTCGACCCCGTGACCGGGACGACGGCGATCAAAAGCCTCAGCAACGTCTCATCGCTGACGCTCGATGTCGTCGACCATCCCGTTATCATCGAGGTAGCAGGCACCGGCGCCAGCACACCGCCGCCGGCCACCAACCATCTCTATGGCGGCACCGGCAACGACACCTTCACCGTGACCAATGCGAACCAGATCGTCGACGAAAGCCGGGGCGGCGGAACGGATACCGTCAAGGCTTCGATCTCCTTCAGCCTCAAGGATACGGCACATACGATCGGAAACGTCGAGAATCTGACGTTGACCGGCACCGCCAATCTGAACGGCACCGGAAATGGCCTGGCGAATGTTCTCGTCGGCAATTCCGGCAACAACATCCTCGATGGAAGCACCGGCGCCGATCACATGGCGGGGCGCGCCGGCAACGATACCTATGTGGTCGACAATGCCGGCGATTTTGCCGATGAAACAGGCGGATCCGGCAAGGACACCGTCAAGGCTTCGACTTCCTTCAGCCTGGCCGATCTGAAGCGCACGGCCGGAACGATCGAGAACCTTGCCTTGACCGGGACGGCCAATCTCAGCGCGACGGGCAACAACACGTCTAACGTGCTGAGCGGCAACGATGGCAGCAACAGTCTCAATGGCGGCAAGGGCGCCGACCAGATGAGCGGCGGGCTCGGCAACGACAAGCTGATCGGCAAAGCCGGCGCAGACATTCTGACCGGCGGCGGAGGGGCCGATTCCTTCGTTTTCGACGTTAAGCCCGACAATGTGAGCATCGATAAGATCCGGGATTTCTCCTCGGCGGCCGGCGACAAGCTGCTGCTCGACCATTCGATTTTCGCCGCACTCAGCCTATCCGGATTTTCGGATGAGAGTTTCGTTGTCGGAACGAAAGCGCTCGAAGCTGACGATAGACTGATCTACGACCAAGCCAGCGGCATTCTATCCTTTGATGCGGATGGAAGTGCAGCGGGTGCGGCAATCCATGTCGCCGATCTCGACAATTCTCCGGCGCTTCACTTCAAGGATTTCGTGCTGATCTGACCCGGCCAGGCCCGTCGCTATTCGACGGCGGGCTGCCGCACCACGTGCGTTTCTAAAACGCGTCGCGATCTTTTCGCTTTAACTCTTTGTTTTCACGCATGTCGTTGCCTCAAAACCGCTGCACACTTTTGCGCGACATGCTTTAGCCTCCTCTTGCCGGCATGAAAATCCCGGCCACATTCTCCGTTGACGCCACTCATGCAACGGAGAAGGCTTTGCCCTGGATCGCCTATATCGCCCATTTCATCGCCGCGGCATTTTTGACCAACGGCGTCCCACATTTCGTCAACGGCGTCAGCGGCAGGCCGTTCCGCATCCCATTCGCGCCGCGGCCGAAGCTCGGCTCGCCGACGGCGAATGTCGTCTGGGGCTGGGCGAACTTCCTCATCGCCTTCCTGTTGTTTGCCAATGTCGGGCCGCTCTATATCGGCACGCCGGGCGATACGATCTTCACGGCAATCGGCATGCTCGTCACTGGCATGCTGCTCGCCCGGATTTTCGAGAGCGACGCCGTTTAGCGCATTTCTTGATACGCATTCCGGACGCAAAGCCGCTGCGCACTTTTGGCTACACTGCCAGAAGTAACTTGCATGATGATAGTCACTGCTATAGTGACATCGACCATGCAACGAACCAGCTTCAGCGATTTCAAATGCCCGGCGGCGCGCGCGCTCGACAGCGTCGGCGACTGGTGGAGCATGCTGATCCTGCGAGACGCCTTCCAGGGGCTTTCGCGTTTCGACGAATTCCAGAAGAGCCTCGGCGTAGCGCCGAACATCCTGACGCGGCGGTTGAAACACCTGACGGATCAGGGGCTGTTCGAACGGCGGCTCTACCATCAGCGCCCTGCCCGCTACGAATATCGGCTGACGGACATGGGCCGTGACTTCTTTCCTGTTCTGATGACGCTGTTTTCCTGGGGAAACCGGCACATTCCTGAGGAAGACCTTGCCTTTCTCCTGGGCGATGCCGCCTCCGGTGAAGAGCGTCAGACGGTGCTGGTCGATGCGCAGACTGGCGAACAGGTGACACCCGAGAACACCAGCCTGCTTGCGGGCCCCGCCGCCGATGACGAAGTGCACGAGCGGATCGCCCGCATGCGCGCCTGGTATCTCGGCATCGACGCATAGAAAGGACAAAAGAATGGATCGCATCGTTGTCACCGGCATGGGACTTGTCTCGCCACTCGGCACCGGCGTCGAACCCGCCTGGAAGCGCCTTCTCGACGGCGGTTCGGGGCTGAGGGTGCTGGCGGAGGATGTCGTCGGCGAGCTCTCGGCCAAGGTCGGCGGCATCGTTCCCGGTATCGCTGGGGATGCTGAGGCCGGCTTCGATCCCGACCGTTACATCCCGCCGAAAGACCAGAAGAAGATGGACCGCTTCATCCACTTCGCCATGGCGGCGACGGAGGAAGCGGTGAGGCAGGCCGGCTGGATGCCGACCGACGAAGGCGAGCGCCAGCGCACGGCAACGATCATCGCGTCGGGGGTTGGCGGCTTTCCGGCGATCGCCGAAGCGGTGCGGATCGGCGAAACGCGCGGCGTGCGGCGGCTGTCGCCCTTCACCGTGCCCGCCTTTCTCGTCAACCTCGCCGCCGGCCAGGTCAGCATCCGCTACGGCTTCAAGGGGCCGCTCGGGGCTCCGGTGACGGCGTGTGCGGCCAGCGTCCAGGCGATCGGCGACGCGGCGCGGCTGATCCGCTCCGGCGAAGCGGATGTGGCGATCTGCGGCGGTGCCGAGGCCTGCATCGACAAGGTGAGCCTCGGCGGCTTTGCCGCTGCACGTGCCCTTTCCACCGGCTTCAACGAGACGCCGGAGCTGGCGTCACGGCCCTTCGACACGGCCCGCGACGGTTTCGTCATGGGCGAAGGCGCCGGCATCCTGGTCATTGAGACGCTCGAGCACGCGCTTGCACGCGGCGCCACACCACTCGCCGAACTCGTCGGCTACGGCACGGCGGCAGACGCCTACCATATGACCTCAGGACCTGAAGATGGCGACGGCGCGCGACGGGCGATTGACGCGGCACTGCGGCAGGCAAAGATCCCCGCCTCCGAGGTCAAGCATCTCAACGCGCATGCGACCTCGACACCGGTCGGTGACAGAGGCGAGATCGCGGCGATCGGCACAATCTTCGGCCGCAATGGCGGCATTGCCGTCAGCGCGACCAAATCGGCGACGGGGCATCTGCTCGGTGCCGCCGGCGGGCTGGAGGCGATCTTCACCATCCTTGCGCTGCGCGACCAGATCGCGCCGCCGACCCGCAACCTGGATCAGGCCGATCCAGCCGCCGACGGCATCGATATCGTCGGCAAGACGGCGCGGCCGCTGGCAATGGACTATGCGATCACCAACGGTTTCGGCTTCGGCGGGGTGAATGCCAGCGCCCTCTTCCGGCGCTGGTCGTAAAGTCCGCTTTCCTTGTGTTGAAAATCGCCTACACTTCTGCCTGTCGGGGGATCGTTTCCCTGACAGAGCCGGAGATCAATCCATGCGCGCTTTCTTCGCAGTTCTCATCCTGTGTGCCGCATCCGCCCTCTCCTCCGTATCGGCCCGCGCCGAAGATCCGATCGACACGACACGGACGATGATCGAGGAACAGATCAAGGCCTTCCTCAAGGACGATGCCGAGACCGCCTATTCCTTCGCCGCGCCTGGCATCAGGGCGATGTATCCCGACAAGAACCTGTTCTTCGCCATGGTGAAAAAGAGCTACGAGCCGGTCTATCACCCAGGCAATTATGCCTTTGGGCGCAGCCGCTCGATCGACAACGGCGCGCTGATCTATCACGAGGTGCTGATTTCGGGCCGCGACGGCAAGGACTGGACGGCGATCTACCAGATCACCCGCCAGCCGGACGGCAGCTACAGGATCAACGGCGTGCAGATCGTACCCAATACCGACAGCAAGGGCATCTGACGCGCTGCTTCCTCTCTTCGACGGAAACTCACCAACTACACGGCCTCGTTGCACTAACGATTTCGAAATCCTCCTCGAGTAACAAAGTGCCAGCGGAGGGTTGTTGCGTTGAACACCGGCAAACAATTTTTTACAGCTCTTGAGGCGTTGCGAGGAATTGCGGCTATCATGGTCATGTTCCTCCACACAGGTGGTACGCTGGGTCCGATCCCGGCGAATATCAGTTACCTCTCCGTTGACCTCTTCTTTCTGTTGAGCGGCGTCGTTCTTGCAAATTCATATGAGAAGCGACTGATTACGGGGCAGATTTCGCCTGCCGGACTTCTGCTACAACGTATCATTCGGCTTTATCCTCTTTATCTTCTTTCACTTCCGATTGGCCTTTTCAGCTATGCACTTCAAAACGGCTCGGACTACTCCACGCTGGCGGACCTTCTGCTGAGGGCAATCTTGTTCATTCCAAGCACAAACCAGGAAGGTATCTTTCCCTTCAACGGTCCCAGCTGGTCGCTCTTCTTCGAGCTCTGGGCGGGAGTGCTGTTCTCCGTGCTCCTGATACGGCTGTCACTCAGAACCTTGCTCGCCATTGCTCTGGGGGCGGCGGGCATCACTATGTACGGGGCATTGGTCGCAGGTAACTTCGATATTGGTCCCGAGGCGGGCGATTTCAGATTTGGCTTTTCAAGAGTGCTGTTCTCGTTCTCGCTCGGAATCTGCCTTTACAGGTTAAACGAGATCCAGAAACCTAATGCAGCCAATAACGGCAACATTATCGGCCTTCTTCTCTGTGCCTGTCTGATCTTCATCACCAACATACCAGCCCGCATATTCTTCGGTTTCCCGTATTTTGATTTTTTAATATGCCTTGTGGTCTTCTCGGCCATTGTCTGGCTTGCGATGCGCACGAGACCGACCGGCCTGGTCGAGCTGGTATTTCGTTGGCTGGGAAGGCTTTCCTATCCCATTTATATCCTGCATGGACCCATCTTCAGTCTGCTGCAGTCACTGCGGCAAAAGGGCTTTGACCTTCCTGCCTCTCCGGCAGCCGGTATGGTCGTCGTTTTCGCAATTTTCGTTGTGGCTGGCATCGCCGCCGTTCGCTTCGACGAGCCAGTGCGCAAGAAACTTAAAATGATGGTTGCGCCAAACCCCGCGTCCGCAGTCCCCGCGGTAAGCAACGCGGGGGCGGAGTAGCCTCATACCGGTTCGAGATCACCCCTCGCCCATTCTTCCTGGGTTTCCACCATGAAATCGGCGAAGCGGCCTTCGGCGATCGCTTTGCGGATGCCCTGCATCAGTTCCTGGTAATAGGCGAGATTGTGCCAGGAGAGCAGCATGCCGCCGAGCGCCTCGTTGGAGCGGACGAGATGGTGCAGGTAGGCGCGGGAATAATCGCGCGAGGCCGGGCAGTTCGACCGTTCGTCGAGCGGGCGCATATCCTCGGCATGGCGGGCATTGCGGATATTGACCTTGCCGCGGCGGGTGAAGGCCAGGCCATGGCGGCCGGAACGGGTCGGCATGACGCAGTCGAACATGTCGATACCGCGAGCGACCGATTTCAGGATATCGTCCGGCGTACCGACGCCCATGAGGTAACGTGGCTTTTCCAGAGCAAGTACCGGCAGCGTCGTTTCCAGCATCTGCAGCATCACGTCCTGCGGCTCGCCGACCGCCAGGCCGCCGATCGCATAACCCTTGAGGTCAAGCTGGCTCAACGCCTCGGCCGAGCGGATGCGCAGCGCCGGGATATCGCCGCCCTGGACGATGCCGAACATCGCCTTGCCGGGCTGCTCACCGAAGGCGACCCGGCAGCGCTCGGCCCAGCGCAGCGACATTTCCATGGCGCGCTCGATCTCCTTCGGCTCGGCCGGCAGCGCCACGCATTCATCGAGCTGCATCTGGATGTCGGAGCCGAGCAGCCCCTGGATTTCGATGGAGCGCTCCGGCGACATATGGTGCAGGCTGCCGTCGACATGCGACTTGAAGGTGACGCCCTGCTCGTCGAGCTTGCGCAGGCCGGACAGCGACATGACCTGGAAACCGCCCGAGTCCGTCAGGATCGGGTGCTCCCAGCGAATGAGCTTATGCAGGCCACCGAGACGGGCGACACGCTCGGCCGTCGGGCGCAGCATCAGGTGATAGGTATTGCCGAGGATGATATCGGCGCCGGTCTCGCGCACCTGGTCGAGATACATGGCCTTAACCGTGCCGACGGTACCGACCGGCATGAAGGCCGGCGTGCGGATCTCGCCGCGCGGCATGGAGATCTGGCCGAGGCGTGCGCCGGCATCGGTCTTGTCAAGCGTGAATTGGAAATTGTCTGTCATCTGTCTTTCCGGAAGAGAAGGCTGGCATCGCCATAGGAATAGAAGCGGTAGCCCGTCTGAATGGCGTGGTCATAGGCGGCACGCATCGTATCGAGGCCCGAAAAGGCCGAGACCAGCATGAAGAGCGTCGAGCGCGGCAGGTGGAAATTGGTCATCAGCATGTCAACCGCCTTGAAGCGGTAACCAGGCGTGATGAAGATGCCGGTAGCGCCGGCCCAGGGCATGATCTCTCCGCTTTCCTCGGCGGCACTCTCGATGAGCCGCAATGAGGTCGTGCCGACACAGACGATGCGCCCGCCTCTTTCCCGCACGGCATTCAGCCGGGCGGCGATCTCGGCGCTGACATAGCCGCTTTCGAGATGCATCTTGTGATCGGCGGTATCGTCGGCCTTGACGGGCAGGAAAGTGCCGGCGCCGACATGCAGTGTCACGAAATGGCGTTCGATGCCGGCGCTATCGAGCGCATCGAACAGCCTGGGCGTGAAATGCAGGCCGGCTGTCGGCGCGGCAACTGCACCCTCCTCGCGAGCGTAGATTGTCTGGTAATCCGCGCGATCGCGCTCGTCCTCGGGTCGCTTGGCGGCGATATAGGGCGGCAGCGGAATATGGCCGACGGCGGCGATCGCCTCGTCAAGCGCCGGGCCGGAGAGATCGAACAGCAGCGTCACCTCGCCGGCCTCGCCCTTTTCCTCGACGGTGGCATCGAGCGAACCGAGGAAACAGCTTTCGCCGGAATGGCCGAAGGAGATGCGGTCACCTTCCTTGATGCGCTTGCCCGGCCTGGCGAAGGCCTTCCAGCGGCTGGCGCCCACGCGCATGTGCAGTGTTGCGGAAACCTGCTGGCCGCCGGCGCCGTCGCGATGGCGGATGCCCTCGAGTTGGGCGGGAATGACCTTGGTATCGTTGAAGACCAACGCGTCGCCGGCCCGCAGGAACGACGTGAGATCGCCGACGCGATGATCAGACAAGCTGCTTTCCGCATTCGGATCGATGACGAGCAGGCGCGCGCTGTCGCGCGGCTCGGCGGGCCGCAACGCAATGCGTTCGTCGGGCAGATCGAAATCGAAAAGGTCTACGCGCATCGGGGCACTTTCAGGCAAAGCGAAACCCGCCCCGCGCAGCTATGCGCAGGGGCGGGCTTCAGCAGAAATCACAATCAGACGTCGGCGGCAACCCGCATGGAGACGATCGAGTCCGGATCGGAAACCGGCTCGCCGCGCTTGATCTTGTCGACGTTGTCCATGCCTTCGATGACCTGGCCCCAGACGGAATACTGCTTGTTCAGCCAGGGCGCGTCGGTGAAGCAGATGAAGAACTGCGAATTGGCCGAGTTCGGGTTCTGCGAACGGGCCATCGAGCAGGTACCGCGCGTATGCGTGGTCGCCGAGAATTCGGCCTTCAGATCCGGCTTCGAAGAGCCGCCCATGCCGGCGCGGCCGGGATTGAAGGTCTCCGAGCCCTTCTTGCCGAATTCGACATCGCCCGTCTGGGCCATGAAATCCTGGATAACGCGATGGAAGACGACGCCGTCATAGGCCTTCTCGCGGGCGAGTTCCTTGATACGGGCGACATGCTCCGGGGCGACCTGCGGCAAAAGCTGAATGACAACCTTGCCCTTGGTGGTTTCCAGAATGACGGTGTTTTCGGGATCCTTGATCTCGGCCATTTGCCTTCTCCTCTTGTTTATCTCGTAACTTACTTCTTGCCCAGGGTGACCTTGATCATCCGGTCGGGATTGCTGACTTCGCCGTTCTGGCCTTCGCCCTTCTTGATCTTGTCGACATTTTCCATGCCGGAGACGACTTTGCCAACGACGGTGTACTGGCCGTTCAGGAACGAACCCTCGGCGAACATGATGAAGAACTGCGAATTGGCGGAATTCGGATCCTGCGAGCGGGCCATGCCGACCGTGCCGCGCACGAATGGGGTCTTGGAGAACTCGGCCGGAATGTCAGCCATATCCGAGGAGCCGGTGCCGGCAAGGCTCGCATCGAAGCCCTTTTCCATATTGCCGTATTTGACGTCGCCGGTCTGCGCCATGAAGCCGTCGATGACACGATGGAAGGCGACGTTGTCATATTCGCCCTTCTTGGCCAGCGCCTCGATCTGGGCGACATGCTTCGGCGCCACCTCAGGCATGAGCTGGATGACGACAGGGCCGTTCTTCAGCTGGATGGTGAGATAATGATCGGCCGACTGGGCAAAAGCATCCCCCGCGAAGGAGGCGAGATACAACACGCCGGCAAATGCGAGATAAAAGAGTTTCATGTGAGCTCCATTGCGGCGGGTTCCGCCTAGGCTTTGCTTTGTTCTTACTGGTTTGGGCGCTTGGATATGAGTGCCTGCAAGACGGCGGCCGGCACGAAAGCGCTAACATCGCCGCCCATGGCGGCGATCTGGCGGACCAATGTGGCGGTAATGGGCCGCGAGGCCGTGCCCGCCGGCAAAAAGATGGTCTGGATATCGGGCGCCATCGTCCGGTTCATGCCGGCCATCTGCATTTCGTAATCGAGATCGGTGCCGTCGCGAAGACCGCGGATCAACAGCGTGGCGCCATGGGTGCGGGCGGCATCGACGACCAGATTGTCGAAGGCGACGACGGTTATGTCGCCGGTCTTGCGAGGCAGCGCTTCGGCCAGCGAACGGCGGATCAGTTCGGCTCTCTCTTCGAAGGAGAAGAGCGGCGCCTTGCCGGGATGGATGCCGATCGCGACGATCACCTTCTCGGCGACGTTCAGCGCCTGGACCAGAACATCCACATGCCCATTGGTGATCGGGTCGAAGGACCCCGGATAAAAAGCTGTCGTCATCTGGTCCGGCCGTTGGTTTGACGCCTTTTGTCACGGATGCCGGCTTGCCGCAAGTGATTTGGCCAGTCATTCCGGGCGGCTGAACGGCGGATGAATGTGCCGTTCAAGGCGGTTTCAGACGGGATCTGCTTAACTTGGATCATCAAGGCAGCCGCTGCCATTCCGGCATCCGGCGCTCCCCGAAAGACCAAGTCCATGCTGATCGTGCTCGTTGCACTTGCCGTCGTTTTCTCACTCGCCGCTGAGATGGCCTATGGCTATTTCGCCGATCGATACGAGATGAGCTGGGTGCGGCCGGAGCTTGCCGAGCATGCGGCCATCGTGCGCGTCCAGGGCCGGCTGCGTGAAGCTTCGAATCTGAACGCCAGATGAACGAGACATTCAAGGTCGCTTCAGATCGCCATTGGTAAACACCCGATCAACATCCGGCGGAACCATTTTCAGACGGATGCGTTCATTCAACCGATACATAGATGCGGCGCGGAAGGAATAAAAATGCCCGGCAAGATTACGATGATTAACGTGCTCTGGATGGTAATGGTCACGGGCATGCTGACCGCAACTGTCGCACTCTATGATCAGAAGGTCGATACCTCAAAGGTTTATGGTCCCTATGCTTCGGCCCGGACGGCCGTGCTGGGCCAGTACTGAGGGGCGAGAACGCAACTCCCCAGGAAAGGAATGCCTATGTTCACGATCTTGACAATGCTCACAGCCCTTATCAGCGTCATGTTCATCGTGTCTGTGGCCTCGACGATTTCAGCGCTCCGGCGCGAAGGCGAAGAGGTGAAGGCGCTGAACGAAAAACATAGAGCGTTCTGACATTCCTGTCTTACTAGCCTCTCCCACCCTTGAGCGGCACCCTTCCGTCGCCAGGGCCATTCAAAGCCGGATGCACCCAGCGTCCGGCTTTTTATTTGGGCGTGTCCCGAACCATCATCCGATTTGAAAAGAAAAGGGCGGCTCGAAGCCGCCCCGTTCATTTGATCATTCCTCGGCAGGCCCCGCCGGATCGCCATCGGCAATCGGCGCCTCGTCGCCGCCACCTTCGTCGGCAGCACCTTCGTCGGTAGCAGGAGCGCCTTCGGCGACCTCGACAGCCTCTTCCGTCTCATCCTCCTCCGGCTCGCTGATGCGCTCGACCGAGACGACCTTCTCGTCCTTGGCCGTCGAGAAGATGGTGACGCCCTTGGTGGCGCGGCTGGCGATGCGAATGCCGCCAACCGGCACACGGATCAGCTGGCCGCCATCGGAAACCAGCATGATCTGGTCGCCGTCATCGATCGGGAAAGCCGCGACCAGCTCGCCGATCTCGGCGGTCTTCGAGGTGTCGGTGGCGCGGATGCCCTTGCCGCCGCGGCCGGAAATGCGGAAGTCGTAGGACGAAGAACGCTTGCCGAAGCCCTTTTCGGAAACGGTGAGCACGAATTGTTCGCGTGCTCTCAGCTCTTCGTAGCGCTCGTCGGAGAGCTGTCCCTCCTCGGTGACTTCTTCACCGACCAGCGCAATATCCTCTTCATCCACGCCCGTCGCCCGGCGTTCGGTGGCGGAACGCTTGAGATAGGCAGCACGTTCCCACGGCTCGGCGTCGACATGGCGCACGATGGTCATCGAAATGATGCGGTCGCCGCCGGCAAGCGAGATGCCGCGCACGCCGATCGAATTGCGGCCGGCAAAGACCCGGACGTCGTCGACGGAGAAGCGGATGCACTGACCAAGCGCGGTCGTCAGCAGCACGTCGTCATTTTCCGTGCAGGTCTCGACGGAGAGGATTTCGTCGCCCTCCTCCTCGAGCTTCATGGCTATCTTGCCGTTACGGTTGACCTGGACGAAGTCCGACAGCTTGTTGCGGCGGACGGTGCCGCGCGTCGTCGAGAACATGACGTCGAGATTGTCCCAGCTCGTCTCGTCCTCGGGCAATGGCAGGATCGTGGTGATCCGCTCGCCGGGTGCGAGCGGCAGCATGTTGATCAGCGCCTTGCCGCGCGAGGTGGGCGTGCCGATCGGCAGGCGCCAGACCTTCTCCTTGTAGACGATGCCGCGTGAGGAGAAGAACAGAACCGGCGTATGGGTGTTGACGACGAATAGCCGGCTAACGAAATCCGCGTCGCGGGTGGTCATGCCGGAGCGGCCCTTGCCGCCGCGGCGCTGGGCGCGGTAGGTGGTCAGTGGCACGCGCTTTATATAACCGAGATGCGAGACGGTGACGACCATGTCCTCGCGGGCGATCAGGTCCTCGTCATCCATTTCGAGGCCGCCATCGACGATCTCGGTGCGGCGCGGCGTGCCGAACTCGTCGCGGACGGCGAGAAGTTCGTCCTTGACGATGGTCTGGATGCGAACGCGCGAGGAGAGAATATCGAGATAATCCTTGATTTCCTCGCCGATCTTGTTGAGTTCGTCGCCGATTTCGTCGCGGCCAAGCGCGGTCAGGCGGGCAAGGCGCAATTCGAGGATGGCGCGGGCCTGCTCTTCGGAGAGGTTGTAAGTCAGATCCTCGTTGATGCGATGGCGCGGATCGTCGATCAGACGGATCAGGCTTTCGACATCTTCCGCCGGCCAGCGGCGGGTCATCAGTTCTTCGCGGGCCGACTGCGGATCTGGCGCCTGGCGGATGACGCGGATGACCTCGTCGATATTGGCGACGGCAATGGCGAGACCGACCAACACATGGGCGCGGTCACGCGCCTTGCGCAGCAGGAATTTCGTTCTTCGACTAACGACTTCTTCGCGGAAGGAGACGAAGGCGCGCAGCATGTCGAGCAGCGTCAGCTGCTCGGGCTTGCCGCCGTTCAGCGCCACCATGTTGCAGCCGAAGGACGTCTGCAGCGGCGTATAACGATAAAGCTGGTTAAGGATGACCTCGGCATTGGCATCGCGCTTCAGCTCGACGACGACGCGATAACCCTGGCGGTCGGATTCGTCGCGAAGATCGGAGATGCCTTCGATGCGCTTGTCGCGCACCAACTCGGCCATCTTCTCGATCATCGTCGCCTTGTTCACCTGATAGGGAATCTCGGTGATGATGATCTGCTCGCGGTCACCGCGCATCGGCTCGATGGCGGCGACGCCGCGCATGATGACGGAGCCGCGGCCGGTCTCATAGGCGGACCGAATGCCGGCACGGCCAAGGATCTTCGCACCGGTCGGGAAATCGGGACCGGGAATGATCTGTATCAGTTCCGGCAGCTCGATGGCCGGATCGTCGATCAGCGCGATGCAGCCGTCGATGACTTCGGAGAGATTGTGCGGCGGGATATTGGTCGCCATGCCAACGGCGATGCCGCCGGCGCCGTTGACGAGCAGGTTCGGGAACTTGGCGGGCACCACGACAGGCTCGGAGAGCGTGCCGTCGTAGTTGTCGCGGAAATCGACGGTTTCCTTATCGAGATCGTCGAGCAGCGAATGGGCAGCCTTTTCGAGGCGGCATTCGGTGTAACGTTCGGCCGCCGGCGGATCACCATCGACCGAGCCGAAATTACCCTGACCGTCGATCAGCGGCAGACGCAGCGACCAGGGCTGCGCCATGCGGGCGAGCGCATCATAGATCGCCGAGTTGCCGTGCGGATGGAATTTACCCATCACGTCACCGGTGACGCGGGCGCATTTGACGTATTTCTTGTTCCAGTCGATGCCGAGCTCGGACATGCCGTAGAGGATGCGCCGGTGCACGGGCTTCAGACCGTCGCGCACGTCGGGCAGCGCGCGGCTGACGATGACGCTCATGGCGTAATCGAGATACGACCGCTGCATTTCCTCCATGATGGAGATGGGCTCGATGCCTGGCGGGAGCTTCCCGCCGCC
This sequence comes from Rhizobium leguminosarum, assembly GCF_019798305.1. Classification (GTDB taxonomy): domain Bacteria; phylum Pseudomonadota; class Alphaproteobacteria; order Rhizobiales; family Rhizobiaceae; genus Rhizobium; species Rhizobium leguminosarum_U. The sequence goes on along the minus strand of NZ_JAAXDD010000017.1, from coordinate 113,573 downwards.
GGGGGGTGTTTGCTCAGTCAAAACAGATCACGATCTCTTCTAGAATCACTTGAAGATTTATAGCGGAAAGCCTGCTGCCGCGCCAATTTCACAGCGTGTTTTGAACAGGCTTTTGCGGCTTAAAGAGGGTAAAACATGCAAGTTGCGCGGCCGGACCGAACAAATCCGCCGCGGGCCGCCGCGGGATATTTGCCAAATCGAAATCCCCGCTTCACAATCATAAAAACCACGCACTCATATGGGGTTCCGGAGAGCCGATGGCAAGCGCCGACCAATTGATCAACGCCTTCACGACGCTGCTCGTCACCATCGATCCGCCGGGGCTCGCACCGATCTTTCTGGGCCTGACGACAGGCATGAGCCGCAGCGAGCGTACGCAGGTGGCGCTGCGCGGTTCGACCATCGCCTTCATCATCCTCGCCGTCTTCGCGTTGTTCGGCGCGGGCGTGCTCGGCGTGCTCGGGATTTCGATCGGCGCCTTCCGCATCGCCGGCGGGCTGCTGCTGTTCTGGATCGCCTTCGAGATGGTGTTCGAGAGGCGGCAGGAGCGCAAGGAGAAGGCGACCGAGGCAGCGATAACCAAGGATCATATCGAGAATATCGCCGTCTTCCCCCTCGCCTTGCCGCTGATTGCCGGCCCGGGTGCGATTTCGGCAACGATCCTGCTGGCCGGCACGCTGGCGACCTCGATCGGGAAAGCGCAGCTGATCGGCGTCATTGCCGCCAATCTGCTGCTGACCTTCGTCATGCTGCTCATCGCCGAAAGGCTGGACCGTTTCCTCGGCGTCACCGGCCGGGCCATCCTGACACGGCTCCTCGGCGTCATCCTCGCCGCCCTTGCCGCACAATTCGTCGTCGATGGGGCGAAGTCGGCGTTCAATCTGATCAGCGCGACACCGCACTGAAACCGGCGCGAGATCCGGAATTACGCCGATCCAGCATCCGGATCGAGATCACGGAAACAAAACATGATGTCGTCCGAACCACGGAACCTTTTCGGCATCAGCCTCCGGGCGCGTGTTTGCAGCGATATACGGGGTCACGAACCCAAGAGATGGGCCAATTCTACAATCTTCGATCCGCTGACCTCCATCGACACCCTGTTGTTTAGGATTCCCCGGATGGCCGTCTTAAGACCCTCGACATCGTCAGCATCGATGCGGGCGATCCCTTCGCCGACAAGACGTTCGTGAAGTTCGCGGTCGATCGCAAGATAATCCTCGCTTGCGATCTCCTTGAAGAGACCGACGAGAAACGCGGGCTGGCTCGAAACGATCTTGAACCGGATGGATCGCATTTCGTCCAAGGCGTATCTGGCGGAATCGAAGTCCCCTTCCCTGACCGTTCGCCGCGCCGTCGAAACCAGACGGTCGTGCCGTTCAATATCAGCATCCTCCGCTATATCCCTCAGTTCATCGAAATCAACTTCTGAGCTTTCGACCTCGCGGGTGACGACCTGTTTGACGTTTCCGGGGCTGATCTTCCGAAGCGCTACTTCCTGACGGATCTTGCGCGCTTCCTCGGTCACGGACCTGTGTGTGTCGGCATCGATGGAGGTCGCGAGCGCCGCATGCTGATCCTCGATCTTGTTTCTCAGCGGATCAATATCCGTCGATAGATGCGGAAGAACTTCCTGCAGTTCCTGCAGTTCCTCCTCGGCGCGTGCGAGTAACGATATCGCGATCTGCGACCCCTGTTCTCCCTCGAAGTTGATGTGGCCGCCTTCCACGAAATAAAGAGCCGGTGCGTCGATAACTCGACCTATTTCGGGAATTTCCACCGCGAAACTCAAGGTTCCGTTGTCACTCATGCGCCAGTGAACGATCAGATCCGAACCACGGGAGATGCGTTCGCCGCGGGCTAAATCGTTCTCGGCATCGAGCCTGAAGTCGCCGATATGCAGGTTCTTTTCTGGATCATCGACGCCCGTTGCCATATCGAAGAACTCGAAATTCAGCGTGTCGGGCGTGCCGCCGCGCAACGTCTTGCCGGATCGGAACGTCTCGCGGCCCTCCGCCGGAAGGGCCGTTCCTTTGACCACAAGCGGCATGAGGCGGTTTCGCTCATAGCCTACAGTGCCGACCTGTGTCTTGACCGCCAGCGTATACGTCATCGGAATGCTAGCCGCACTGGCTGGAGCACGCGAGATGACGATTTCGCGAGAGAGATCGGGAATGGCGACGCCGTCGTCACCCGACACCGATATCTTGAACCGGTTGTCTCCGTCCTGCCTCAGCGTCAGAGGCATGCGTAGCGCCCCGTCGATAGGCGATCTTCCACTTGTGGCACCCGTCTCATCTACAACTTCGATCCAGTAGCGCTCAGTATTGCTGCCATCCGGCTTGACGCTGAGGCGAGCGGTCGCAGCGGTGACGCGGGCCGGGTAGTCGAAAACGAGGTTGATGTTGCCTCGCACCTCTTCGCGAGCGCGGGAGGTCTTTCTCGTCGAATGAGTGTCTTCCCACACCCGGCTTTCTGCGAAGATCGCAGCACCCATGGCGACCGCGGTCATCGGATCCAGAGTCTGTTCCACTTCGATGGCAAGTTCGTTCTGCAGCAGTTCGCGGATAAGAGGCATCTTCGACGGGCCGCCGATCGGAACGATCTTGCTGATGTCTTCGGCCTGATATCCGTTGTCGGAAATAATCTTGCGGCAGAGATCGATCGTGTCGTCCACCCGGTCGCGAATGATGTTGGCGACGGCGTCACGCGTTGTGTCCACACCGAGATAGATCTCAGCACCGTCGAGATCCTTCATCCTGATATCGTCCTCGCTAGCGAAGATCGATGCAGAGCCAGAAGCCGAAAGCTGGATTTTCGCTCGCTCTATCGCGTGATGGGAGATCGTCTTGAGATGGCGGTAGGCCGGATCTTTCTGGAAATTCTCCGGCAACCTGAAGTTCGACACCAGCCACGGCCTGACGATGCTGTCAAAGATACGCCTGTCGAAATCGCGACCACCGAGCATGTTGATGCCTTCGTGCGCGATGACATTCACGGAGCCGCCCGTGCTGATCACCAACGCCACGTCAAAGGTGCCTCCGCCGAGATCGTAGATCAAAAACACGCCATCTTTGACGGGTGTCTTTGCAATGGCTGCGATGGCCGCCGCGACAGGCTCTTGGATCAGGCTGACCTTATCGAGTCCGGCAGCTTTGGCGGCTTTTACGGTCGCCTCGCTTTGCATCTGGTTGAATGCCGCTGGGATCGTGATGACGACACCCTGGATATTTTGGCCGCCGGATTCTGTATTTGCCTGCGAGACGAGCGTCCGGATCACTTCGGCGCTGCAATCCTCCGGCGTCCACTCTTCCTCGTTGATGCGAACCGGACTGCGGGTTCCCATCAGCCGTTTGAAGCCCGCAGCGACGCTCTGCGGAGAAGTGACGGTACGATCATAGGCGCTCTTGCCTACGAACCTGTGCCCACGTCTGTCGATGTAGATGACGCTCGGGAGGACGTCGCTGCCGTCGGCGGTCTTGAATAGGCGAAGCTGTCCATCGACGTATCCTACGACTGCCGAATTCGAAGTGCCGAGATCAATTCCAAGATACATAATCGGATCCGTTGCTATTAGTTCTGGATAGCCAGCAAGACGCGGCCAGATTGGAGAATGCGCATATCCCTAACAACGGCGGGCTCTACCGTCTTCTCTACGACCAGTCCCTCTTCGTCGGAGAAGTCTTCAAGGTTGTCGGCCGTTGCCGGGCATCCGGGCCCGAAAAGTTCGCCATCAAACGTGATCAGTTTCAGACCCGCTTCGGCCGCAAGCGACTGGAGCTGAAGTTCCGAATATCTAATCTGCGATGCAAGACGGTTACGGTCGCCATCGGGCACAAGTTCGATCGCTTTCGAAAATCGCTGCAAAAGCTTCCATTGCTCGACGCACAATCTGGCAACAATGGCGGAATCATCTGTCTGTTCAATCATCTACCATCCCTTTGCGATCGTCGACGCTTCGGTCATGAATTGCGAAGTTTTGCTGGCCGCTTCCGATTTCACCTGATCCATGTCGTTCTGCCTGTATCGGAAATTTGCGCAACGCCAATTGAAGTCGGAGACCAGCGCGTTGAAGCTCGACACCGCCGCGTCGGTAAACGCTAGGCTCCGCAGAAGGTCGAGCCGCTTGCCCTGGAAAATGCAATAGCGCAATTCCGAGCGGTTCAGAGATTGGCCCACACCGGGCAAAGGTTTTACCTCAGAACGGGTATCGACCGGCGTCGGTGGTACCACGTGGATACTGTTGTTCGAGGTCGTCGAATCGTCCGGCGTGAAGGGTTTGTTGGCCGAAGTCGTCGAAGAGCGATATGTGTCAGATGCTGTCGAGCTGGAATAGGATGACGTCTTCTTGGAATTCGACAGAACAATGGGCACTGCGATAATTGCGATGATGACTCCCCAGCCGACAAGCTTCATTCTGCTGTCACGGCGCTGCTTCGTGAGAGCCGAGTGCAAGGTCGAGAATTCCGTCTTGAGACCAGGCGGTGCGATGAGTATGGACTCTTCCACCAGGGTCATCATGCGCGACCGATTGCCCTTCTGCTTCTCGATCTCCGGTATTTTCCAGTTTCCGAACAGGGTTTCCGCGTCGTCGCCAAGGCGATCCATAGTTGCCTGCGAAACAGCGCAATCCTTGAGACGATGCATTACTGCCTGTAGGAGTTTGTAGGCGACTTCGGGGTCATCGTAGTCGTTGTTGAAGGATAGGGAGAGATCTAGCGAGGCGACTGCTGCCAAGTTGGCATCGCCGCCTTTTGCGAGATAGCCTTCCAAAGTGGACACGAACAGTCCGACCGGGTTGGGGGCGCTCGTGACGACACCGGATCTTCTGACAACCTTGGAAAATTCCTTGTGTGTCGACTTGGCTGTTTCGCATGCCGCGGCAAGAGGCGCGAACAGCTCAACAGCCTGATGATCCGCCATGACGGCCTCGATATCGGCAAGATCCTTGTCCGAGACCTTCTTGAGATCCTCCGTCTCGGCCAGAAATGCGCCTGACCATAGGATCAGCTTTTTCGCTTCATCCAGCTTGTTCTCGTTATTGACCAGATCGAGAAGATAGCTTCGAATCTCGAAGAAAAGCCCCTTGGTACGTGGCTCCGAATGCCCCCGCCAGCGATAGAACCCAGCGATCGGGCGGGCGAATTTACTCCATTCCTGAAGCAGTTCGACGATCCGGATCAGCCCAGCGGACAATTCCATGCTGCCAGTCTTCGCTTTCGATATGGTGTCTGAAATATCGGCGGCAGCGGTCGAAAGAATGCGTTCGTTTCTTTTCTCGTACTCCTTGACCATGGCGGGGAGCAGAGACGAAGGAGAACTTTTAAGGACTTCATCATCCACGAGCATCCGCATCACCGAACCTGGATCCTTTCCACCAAGGACGCTGGCGACGACTATGACCGCATGTGCGCCTCTGAGGTCATGGAGGCACGAATTTAGAAGCTTGGCGTCGGGGTCAGGCATTCCCGCCGCGCGTCTCGTCGATCTCAGAAACGCAAGAACTGTGTCAGGCTCGATCCACTCCCAGGCTTTGAGGAGTGCGGAAACGATCTCCTCCGACACGGACTGTCTAACGCAGAAGTCCGCGAGAATGTTAGCCTTGGCAAGCTCAGCAAAGTTGCCGACGAAATCCAGAAGAGGCGTCTCAGCAAACTTGCCTTGGGCGGACATCACCGTCGAGATCTCAGCATCACTGAGCTCAGGCAGCCAGGAGATTTCCGCGGCAAGCCGCAGGCGAGGCGTCAGAAGCGTCTGCTGGGCCTTGTGCAGTTCGGCCTCTGAAACCAAAGCCGAAAATCCGGCTTCTTCCACGAGATCGAAAATTTCTGCCGCTGTCGAATGATAGCTCGCTCCAACCACGTGGAAAGCGTTCGATGTCAGCAGAAATACTTCAGCCTCCATTTTGCTTTTTGCCCTCCGCGTCGCCCGAATCAATAGCGCCAGTAACAGCCTCGCATGAACTCAAGACTATTCGAATATCACTTGTGGTTGGCTACAACCAACGAAAGGAACCACAACGTTTTCTTCTTGTCGTTGAAACCTTTGAAGCAGCTAGCTGGTGCGTGGCCAGAAACACTACAGGCAGTAGCAATGGCTAGCGCCGCATGGAGTCGGCGCTCAACCTAATCAGAGCAACGCTGCACTGAAACGGCTGTAGAGAATTGAGATCGATTCGGCTTGAATTCCGCCACGAGATCAACGAAAAAGAGTATTACGCCGTCAATGACATCACACTCCCGGATCTTTCACCAAGCCAGAAAAAGCGGCCGATCAGAACGGGATGTCGTCGTCGAGATCCCGCGAGAAGTTGCCGCCACCGCCGCGGCTCGGCGATGAAGCGGGAGCCGGGGCGCCGTAATCGTCGCCATAATCGTTGCCGCCAGCGCCGCTGCCACGGCCGCCGCTCGCACCGCCGCCTTCGCCGCGGCCGTCGAGCATCGTCAGCGTCGAACCGAAACCCTGCAGCACCACTTCCGTGCTGTAACGGTCCTGGCCCTGCTGGTCCTGCCATTTACGGGTCTGCAGCTGGCCTTCGATATAGAGCTTGGCGCCCTTCTTCACATATTGCTCGACGACCTTGCAGAGGCCCTCGTTGAAGACGACGACAGTGTGCCATTCGGTCTTTTCGCGGCGCTCGCCGGAATTGCGATCGCGCCAGGTCTCCGAGGTCGCGATACGAAGATTGGCGATCGGCCGGCCATCCTGAGTGCGGCGGATTTCCGGGTCTGCACCGACGTTTCCAATCAGAATTACCTTATTCACGCTACCAGCCATGCTTCTCACCCTGCCTGCCGCCCTGCCCGGCGGCGTTTAATCGATCGGCGCACCTTAAACCATCACGGACCGCCGATGCGCATGGGCGGCATTTAATCCACATGTTTATCCATCAGAAAGCCGCATGCATTCATCAGGAATTTTGTTCTTTATTTGTTCTAGTTTATCCGTATGATCCTGTCAACAGAATCGAAAACCTTGAGCCCTTGCGGATATTCGGCCTCGACTCGCCCGTCGGCATCACTAAATAAGGGCTGTTATCCAGAAAACCAAAGCAGAGACGATGAGCGAACTGAAGACGATCTCCATCCGCGGCGCGCGCGAGCATAATCTCAAGAGCATCGATCTCGATCTGCCGCGTAACAAGCTGATTGTCATGACGGGGCTTTCGGGTTCCGGCAAATCCTCGCTCGCGTTCGACACGATCTATGCCGAGGGCCAGAGGCGCTATGTCGAGAGCCTGTCGGCCTATGCCCGGCAGTTCCTCGAGATGATGCAGAAGCCCGACGTCGACCAGATCGACGGGCTGTCGCCGGCGATCTCGATCGAGCAGAAGACCACCTCGCGCAACCCGCGCTCGACGGTCGGCACCGTCACCGAGATCTACGACTACATGCGCCTGCTCTTTGCCCGCGTCGGCGTTCCCTATTCGCCTGCCACCGGCCTGCCGATCGAGAGCCAGACCGTCAGCCAGATGGTCGACCGCATTCTCGATTTCGGCGAGGGCACCCGTCTTTATATTCTTGCGCCGCTCGTGCGCGGGCGCAAAGGCGAATACAAAAAAGAACTGGCCGAGCTGATGAAGAAGGGTTTTCAGCGCGTCAAGGTCGACGGCCAGTTCTATGAGATCGCTGAAGCGCCGGTGCTCGACAAGAAATATAAGCACGATATCGACGTGGTGGTCGACCGCATCGTCGTGCGCTCGGATGTCTCGGCACGCCTGGCCGACAGTCTGGAGACCTGCTTAAAACTCGCCGACGGGCTGGCGGTTGCCGAATTCGCCGACAAGCCGCTGCCGCCGGAAGAGACATCGGCCGGCGGCTCGGCCAACAAGTCGCTGAACGAGACGCATGAACGCGTGCTGTTTTCGGAGAAATTCGCCTGCCCGGTCTCGGGCTTTACCATTCCCGAGATCGAACCCAGGCTCTTCTCCTTCAACAACCCGTTCGGCGCCTGCCCGACCTGCGACGGCCTCGGCGCCCAGCAGAAGATCGATGCGGATCTGATCGTGCCCGAGCCCGAGCGGACGTTGCGCGACGGGGCGATCGCGCCCTGGGCCAAGTCGACCTCGCCCTATTACAACCAGACGCTGGAAGCGCTCGGCAAACATTACGGCTTCAAGCTCGGCACCCGCTGGAACGATCTCTCCGACGAGGCCAAGGACGTCATCCTCAACGGCACCAACGACAAGATCGAATTCCATTATGCCGATGGCGCCCGCTCCTATACGACGCAGAAGAATTTCGAAGGCATCATCACCAACCTCGAGCGCCGCTGGAAGGAGACCGATTCGGCCTGGGCGCGCGAGGATATCGAGCGCTTCATGTCGGCCGCCCCCTGCCCTTCCTGCAACGGCTTCCGCCTGAAGCCGGAGGCCTTGGCGGTGAAGATCGACACGCTGCATATCGGCGAAGTGACCGCGATGTCGATCCGCGTCGCCCGTGATTGGTTCGAGACGCTGCCGGCAAGCTTCAACGCCAAGCAGAACGAGATCGCCGTGCGCATCCTCAAGGAAATCCGCGACCGGCTGCGCTTCCTCAATGATGTTGGCCTGGAATATCTCAGCCTGTCGCGCAATTCCGGCACGCTGTCGGGCGGCGAAAGCCAGCGCATCCGGCTTGCCTCGCAGATCGGCTCGGGGCTGACGGGCGTGCTTTACGTGCTCGACGAGCCGTCGATCGGCCTGCATCAGCGCGACAATGCCCGGCTGCTCGACACGCTGAAGCACCTGCGCGACATCGGCAACACCGTCATCGTCGTCGAACATGACGAGGATGCGATCCTGTCGGCCGACGACGTGGTCGATATCGGCCCGGCAGCCGGCATTCACGGCGGCCAGGTCATCGCCCATGGTACGCCGCAAGACATCATGGACAATCCGAACTCGCTGACCGGCAAATATCTCTCCGGCGAACTCGGCGTTCCCGTTCCCGACGAGCGCCGTAAGCCGAAGAAGGGCCGCGAGATCAAGGTGGTCGGCGCACGCGGCAACAATCTCAAGAATGTCACGGCGTCGATCCCGCTCGGGGTGTTCACGGCGGTGACCGGCGTTTCCGGCGGCGGCAAATCCACCTTCCTCGTCGAGACGCTCTATAAATCGGCGGCAAGGCGCGTCATGGGCGCGCGTGAAAACCCAGCCGATCACGACCGCATCGACGGCTTCGAGCATATCGACAAGGTGATCGATATCGACCAATCGCCGATCGGCCGCACCCCGCGCTCGAACCCGGCGACCTATACCGGCGCCTTCACGCCGATCCGAGATTGGTTCGCCGGTCTGCCGGAGGCGAAGGCCCGCGGCTACCAGCCGGGCCGCTTCTCCTTCAACGTCAAGGGCGGACGCTGCGAGGCCTGCCAGGGAGACGGCGTCATCAAGATCGAGATGCACTTCCTGCCCGATGTCTACGTCACCTGCGACGTCTGCCACGGCAAGCGCTATAACAGAGAGACGCTCGACGTCACCTTCAAACAGAGGTCGATCGCCGACGTGCTCGACATGACGGTGGAGGAAGGCGTCGATTTCTTTGCGGCGGTGCCTGCCGTGCGCGACAAGCTGCAATCGCTGAAGGATGTCGGCCTCGGTTATATCAAGGTCGGCCAGCAGGCGAATACGCTTTCGGGCGGCGAGGCGCAGCGCGTCAAGCTTGCCAAGGAACTGTCGAAACGCTCGACGGGACGCACGCTCTACATTCTCGACGAACCGACAACCGGCCTGCATTTCCACGACGTCGCGAAGCTGCTCGAAATGCTGCACGAACTGGTCAACCAGGGCAATTCGGTGGTGGTGATCGAACACAATCTCGAAGTCATCAAGACGGCCGACTGGGTGCTCGATTTCGGCCCCGAAGGCGGCGATGGTGGCGGCGAGATCGTCGCGACCGGCACGCCGGAAGCAATCGTCAAGGAAGAGCGGTCCTATACCGGACAGTTCCTGAAGGAATTGCTGGAACGGCGCCCGGTGAAGAAGGCGGTTGCGGCGGAATGACGATGAGGCCAGCGTCGCCCGATGATCTGGAAACGATCGTGACGCTGACCGCAGCCGCCTATCGGTCCTATACCGAACTCTTCGGTGCTCCGCCGATCCCGGTGACGGAGGATTACGCGCCGAGGATCGAACACGGCGAGGTCTGGCTGCGCGAGATCGGCGGGCAAACGGCCGGCCTGGCGGTCGTCGAACGGCATTCCGATCACCTCATGCTGTTCAGCATCGCCGTTTCGCCGGCCTTTCAGGGTGCCGGACATGGGCTGGCGATGCTGCGCTGGCTGGAGGGCAAGGCGCGGGAATGGGCCATGCCGGAGATCCGGCTCTATACGAATGCTCGGATGGAGCCGAATATCGCGCTCTATAGCGCCTTCGGATTTCAGGAAACGGGTCGCCGAGAGAACCCTTATCGGCCAGGGTGGACGCTCGTCGACATGACGAAAGAGATCAATGCGGCCTGAGCGGCTGCGAATGGGGAGGACGACATGACGAAATCCGGCACTATCCGCACCGGCATCGGCGGCTGGACCTTCGAGCCCTGGCGCGGGCATTTCTTTCCCGAGAGCCTGAAGCAGAAGGACGAGCTGAATTATGCCAGCCGTCAGCTGAAGGTTATCGAGGTCAACGGCACCTATTACAGCACGCAGAAGCCCGCGGTCTTTGCCAAATGGGCGGCAGATGTGCCCGACGGTTTCATCTTCTCGCTGAAGGCGACACGTTTCGTCACCAATCGGCGGGTGCTTGCCGAAGCCGGTGAATCGATGGAGCGGTTTCTGTCGTCGGGCATCAGCGAACTCGGCGACCATCTCGGGCCGCTGCTCTGGCAGTTCGCGCCGACGAAGAGGTTCGATGCAGACGATTTCGAAGCCTTCCTGAAGCTGCTGCCGGCAAAGCAGGACGGGCTGAGGCTCCGCCACGTGGTCGAGGTGCGGCACGATTCCTTCAAGGTGCCGGAGTTCGTCGCGCTATTGGCGAAATACGGCGTGGCGCCTGTTTGCGCCGAACATTTCGAATATCCGATGATCGCCGACGTCACGGCCGATTTCGTCTATGCGCGGCTGCAGAAGGGCTCAGACGATATCCCGACCTGCTATCCGGAAAAGGAGCTGAAGGCCTGGGCAGACCGGCTGGAGACCTGGGCCGAGGGCAAGGTTCCTGATGACCTGCCGCTGATCGATGGAGATCGCAAGGTGAAGGTCGAGCCGCGCGACGTCTTCGCCTTCATGATCCATGAGGGCAAGGTCAATGCGCCGCATGGGGCAATCGCCCTGCAGCAGGCGCTGGCGAAATAGGCGAGGCTGGTATGACGCTTTGCTCGTCGATGGACTCTGGCTTTATTTTTTCCCGTTCGCCAGCGCCTCTTTCCGCCGGCGGCGCGGCAGGAGCGATTTGAGGTACCGCCATATCGGCGAGACGGCGTAGCCTGTGATCGGAATTGCGATCAAGCCGGCGACGATACCGACGATGCCCGCGCCTGCGGCCTCGACGATCCAGCGCAGCACCGATGCCAGAACGGGAACTGCATGCGCAGTCGCCTCGCCGGCATCATGGATCAGATGCGCAAGACCGCTGATGCCATAGGCTTCGAGGCCATGAACGATGATGCCGCCGCCGACCCAGATCATGGCGGCCGTTCCGACGATGCCGAGCACTTTCAGAAAGTAAGGCATACCTGTGACAAGCCCCTTCCCGATCGAACGCAAGACGGCGCCCATCGGAGATGCCGTCCGCACACGCGCGAGCATCAGACCCAGATCATCGGCCTTCACGATAAGCGCCACACCGCCATAGACCATGATCGTGATGCCCAGTCCAACGACGGCAAGGATGAGGGCCTGCGTGAACATGCTGCCTGACGGCACCGCCGCGAGCGTAATCGCCATGATTTCGGCCGACAGGATGAAATCCGTCTTGATTGCGCCGGCAACCTTCTCGTCTTCTAGCGATTTGGCATCGAGGCTTGTCGTCTCGAGTGCCGATTCATGGGCTTGGGCTGCATGCGGCATCACCAGTTCGTAGACTTTTTCCACACCCTCGTAGCAGAGATAAATCCCGCCGATCATCAGCAGCGGCGTGATCGCCTGCGGTGCGACAAGGCTCAGGATCAGTGCTGCCGGAAGCAGGATCAGAAGCTTGTTCTTCAGCGAGCCGAGCGTGATCTTGCCGATGATCGGCAATTCGCGTGCTGCCGAAAATCCGGTGACGTAGCGGGGTGTGACTGCCGCATCATCGATGACGACGCCAGCCGCTTTCGCGCCTGCCTTGGCAGCCTGGCCGGCGATACCGTCGAGCGACGCCGCAGCCACCTTGGCCAATGCCGCGATATCATCAAGAAGGGCGATCAGGCCAATACTCATTCGAGCCTCCGTCGAAAGACAGACTTGCGCAAAAAAACGGAAAGCCCGTCAACGAGACGCGGAACCCTCCGCCGGGAAGATGCCACGCAAGGATCGCAACGACAATGGCCGTTGTTCAGCCGGCATCGGGTTCAACCCGCCTCGTCCAACGGACGGATCTGCCGTTCCCGCTTCTGCGAGACCCGGCATTTACAATTGTAAAACAATCCCGGACTGCGCCACAGTCAGACATGTCGGGTCACGGTCCAGATCTTGCGTTCAAGGTGCAGGAGGCGAGCAGCGGGCAGGCGCTCTATAGCGGCAATACTTCGGCTGCAAGCTCCTCTGCCGTCAACCCCTTGCCGGCGCGTTGGCCTGCCTCGCCATGCAGCCAGACGCCGGCAGCCGCGGCCTCGAAGGCCGGCAGGCCCTGGGCGAGCAATCCGCCGATGATGCCGGCAAGCACGTCGCCGGAACCGGCGGTGGCAAGCCAGACGGGAGCGTTGGTATTGATGAGCGCACGGCCGTCTGGCGCGGCGATGACGGTATCGGAGCCTTTGTAGATAATCGCGGCATTGGCGCGGCGGGCGGCGGCCAAGGCCTTGTCCACCTTGCCGAGCGCTTCGTCGCCGCCGATATCGGGAAAGAGCCGCGCGAATTCGCCTTCGTGCGGCGTCAGCACCAGCCGCGGCTCACCCTCGAAAAGATCAAACAGCTGTTGCGGATCGTCCTTGAACGAAGAGATGCCGTCGGCATCAAGCACCAGATGGCGATCGGCAAGGGCCGAGACGAAGCCCCGTGCCCTGGCGCCGATGCCGAAACCGGGGCCGAGGACGAAGGTCTGCAGCCGCTTGTCGGAGAGCCAGTCGCCGAGGTCGGCCTCGTCGTCGATGGCATGCAGCATGACGGCGGTGAGATGCGCAGCATTGGCGGCCATCGCCGCGCGAGGGGCTGCGATCGTCACCAGGCCGGCGCCGGCCTTCAGGCCCGAGATCGCCGACATGCGCGCGGCACCCGTCTTGTCGGCATCGCCTGAGAAGACGACCAGATGACCGCGCTTGTATTTGTGGGTTTCCAACTGCTCGGCCGGCAACACGCACTTCCAGGCATCCGGCGTGTTCTCGGCGATGACACCCCCCGCCTCAGCCCTGACGATACGAGCGGGGATACCGATGTCGAAGACCTCCAATTCACCGCAAAGCTGCCTGCCCGGCATCAGCAAATGCCCGGGCTTGCGGGTCATGAAGGTGATGGTGTTGCAGGCCCGGAAGGCGGCACCCAGCACCTTGCCGGTGCGGCCATCGAGGCCGGAGGGCAGATCGATGGCGAGCACGGGAATCTCGGCGTGGGTGACGCGGCCGATCAGCGCGCGCACATCGGCCGACACCGCGCGACCAAGCCCCGCCCCGAACAGGCCATCGATGACGACGTCGCCGGTTTCAGGGCGATAGAGGTCGAGTTCCTGTCCCTCCAATGCGCAGCCGATGCGGGCGCGGGCGGCATCGCCCTTCAGCCTCACGGGATCGCCGAAGTGGAAGAGCGCCACCCTCGCCCCGCTCTGCTGCAGATGACGTGCTGCGACATAGGCGTCGCCGCCATTGTTGCCGGGTCCGCAAAGCGCGACGAAGCGCAGCGCTCCGGGATGAAGGCGCAGAGCCGCGGCCGCAACCGCGGCGCCTGCCCTTTCCATCAGGGCGAAGGAATCGATGCCGGATGCGGCAGCGGCGGTATCGACGGCGGCCATTTCGGCCGGCGTGAGAAGAAGGTCGGACAGGTGTTTGATCATCACCCTATTCAATCAAAAAACGCCCAAAAAACAACCGCCTGGAATACCAAAGAGAAGAACGACATTTAAGCATTTGCCTATCTTTTCATCATCTCGAGACGTGTATTCGCAGTTGCGAAAATACCTGACTTTTTCCGTTTCGGATGTGATTTTGATCGGAGACAATGTTTTTCCACCTGTTCCGCTACAAAAACCACACAGAATTCCCCGCAAACGCGCCGGTTTTGACAGAATCGACGTCTTTTTTCGATAAGATGGATTTCAAACTGGCACGATATCTGCATCATATTCGGCGAGCGGGAAAATTCCTGCCATAACAGGAGAAGCGGAGAGACATTTTCTCATGAAAAAGATCGAAGCGATCATTAAGCCTTTCAAGCTGGACGAAGTGAAGGAAGCCCTTCAGGAAGTCGGTCTGCAGGGTATCACGGTCACGGAAGCCAAGGGTTTCGGCCGTCAGAAGGGCCACACGGAACTCTACCGCGGAGCCGAGTATGTCGTCGATTTCCTGCCAAAGGTAAAAGTCGAGGTTGTACTTGCCGACGAGAACGCTGAAGCCGTCATCGAAGCGATCCGCAAGGCGGCGCAGACCGGCCGCATCGGGGACGGAAAGATCTTCGTCTCCAACGTCGAAGAGGTTATCCGCATCCGCACCGGCGAGACCGGCATCGATGCCATCTGACCACTTTGCCAATCACGCAAAGTCCGTTACCGTCATCGCCGACCCACACCGTCATCGCAAATCGGAGGAAACTACTTAATGGCGACCGCGAGCGAAATTCTGAAGCAGATCAAGGAGAACGACGTAAAGTTCGTCGATCTGCGTTTCACCGACCCGAAGGGCAAGCTGCAGCATGTGACGATGGACGTCGTCTGCGTCGATGAGGACATGTTCGCTGACGGCGTGATGTTCGACGGCTCCTCGATCGGTGGCTGGAAGGCCATCAACGAGTCCGACATGGTGCTGATGCCCGACACCGAAACGGTGCATATGGACCCGTTCTTCGCCCAGTCGACCATGGTCATCGTCTGCGATATCCTCGATCCGGTCTCCGGCGAGGCCTATAATCGCGATCCGCGCGGCACCGCCAAGAAGGCCGAGGCCTACCTCAAGGCATCCGGCATCGGCGATACGGTTTTCGTCGGCCCGGAAGCCGAATTCTTCGTCTTCGACGACGTCAAATACAAGGCCGATCCTTATAATACCGGCTTCAAGCTCGATTCGACCGAACTGCCGTCGAACGACGACACCGATTACGAGACCGGCAACCTCGGCCATCGCCCGCGCATCAAGGGCGGTTATTTCCCGGTTCCCCCGGTCGACAGCGCCCAGGACATGCGTTCGGAAATGCTGACGGTGCTCTCCGAGATGGGCGTCGTCGTCGAAAAGCATCACCATGAAGTCGCCGCCGCCCAGCACGAACTCGGAATCAAGTTCGATACGCTGGTGCGCAACGCCGACAAGATGCAGATCTACAAATATGTCGTGCACCAGGTGGCCAATGCCTACGGCAAGACGGCGACCTTCATGCCGAAGCCGATCTTCGGCGACAACGGCTCGGGCATGCACGTGCACCAGTCGATCTGGAAGGGCGGCAAGCCGACCTTTGCCGGCGACGAATATGCCGGCCTTTCCGAGAGCTGCCTGTTCTACATCGGCGGCATCATCAAGCACGCCAAGGCGATCAATGCCTTCACCAATCCGTCGACGAACTCCTACAAGCGTCTCGTCCCGGGTTATGAAGCGCCTGTGCTGCTCGCCTATTCGGCCCGCAACCGCTCGGCCTCCTGCCGCATTCCGTTCGGCTCCAACCCGAAGGCCAAGCGAGTCGAAGTCCGCTTCCCGGATCCGACCGCCAACCCCTATCTTGCCTTCGCCGCCATGCTGATGGCCGGCCTCGACGGCATCAAGAACAAGATCCATCCCGGCAAGGCCATGGACAAGGATCTTTACGACCTGCCGCCGAAGGAATTGAAGAAGATCCCGACCGTCTGCGGCAGCCTGCGCGAAGCCCTCGAAAGCCTCGACAAGGACCGCAAGTTCCTGACGGCCGGCGGCGTCTTCGACGACGATCAGATCGATGCCTTCATCGAGCTGAAGATGGCTGAGGTGATGCGTTTCGAAATGACGCCGCATCCGGTCGAATACGACATGTACTATTCGGCCTGATCAGGCCCTGAACACAGAAGGTCCCGGCCCGCCGGGGCTTTCGCCTCCCAGGTCATGGACGCCACTACAGCGTCGCGCGTCTTTCAGACGCGCAAAGGACGCTGTAGAACTTGGAGTGCTGCATAATTTTATCCTTAAATCGATTTCGATTTAAGGAATTATGCAGAAGGAGGATATGACGTTCATGTGACGAACTCGTGCAAAAATCTTGATTTGCGCGACACCAATCACCAAATTTGGTGATGAAAGGAAGTCGTACCATGAAAGAAAGAATAGCAAAGTTCAGTATCGGCGAAGTGGTTCGGCACAAGGTATTTCCGTTTCGCGGTGTCATCTTCGACGTTGATCCGGAATTCGCGAATACGGAGGAATGGTGGAATTCCATTCCCGCCGAGGTGCGCCCGAGCAGGGACCAGCCCTTCTATCACCTGCTCGCTGAAAACGACGAAAGCGAATATGTCGCTTATGTCTCCGAGCAGAATCTGATGAACGACGAAAGCGGCACGCCGCTTCGCAACCCACAGATCTACCAGATTTTCGATCAGGCCCCGTCAGGGCAGTTCAAACCCAAGATGAGCTTCGCCCACTAACTCACTCGTGCCGATCGTTGAATCAAGGCCTCGCTTCTCCCGGCGAGGCCTTTTCTTTGCGCAACAAAAAACCCGGCATGAAGCCGGGTTTCTGTTTCAAAGAAGGTAACAGGATTACTGCGCCTTGGCTGCCTTCTGGGCGTCTTCCAGCTTCTTGCGGGCTTCTTCGGCCTTTTTCTGCATGCCTTCCTGCAGGCTGCGCTGGCTTTCAACGAGCTTGGATTCGGAAACCGGTTCGCCGTCATAAGCACCGGTGAAGCCTTCAAGCGAAATCTTGATCGGGTTCGGAGCGCGGCGGAAATTGATCGAGGTGAAGATCACGTCGCTGCCCTTCTTGAGGCTGGCGATCATCGCGTCGGTCAGCGGGATTTCAGCCGTGCACTTGTCCGGCAGGCAGACGGCGTAGTCGAGCTTCTGGCCCTTACCGCCGTCGATCTGCATGAGGACACCGGGAGGGACGAGGCGTGCCGTGGGAACCGAGACCTGCAGGAGCTTGCGGTTGATTTTGCCGGAAACCGAGATCAGGCCGACGGCCGTGACGAGCTGGCCGCCATTGGCGAGAATCAGGTTCTGGACAACACAGATGTCGTTGTCTTCCTGCTTGCTGCAGGTCTTGTACCAGCCGAGCTTCGGCGCTCCTGCGGCCTGTGCCGGGGCATCGGCCGGAGCCTGTGCCGCCGCCTCCTGCGCGAAGGAGGAGACCGGAGCCGAAGCGCCGAACACCACTGCCAGAACGGACAGCGCTGCCCGCATTTTCTTTTCAGACTTGAACATCATAACGAATTCCGTCTCCTGACATCCGTTCGGGGCAACGTCTTGCCGCCCCAACCATCGGGTCGTTCGGCACTCCACCTCTTAAAAAAATAAGGCAAATGCATGACCCCTAAACTTCGGGTTCACCTGTTACATCGCAGCGTGCAAGATATCCAGCACTTCTTTGGCAATTTGACGCGCATTTCGTCGCGATGCCAAAGAAATCGCCGCTCCGTGTTGGAATCGGTCGACCCCATGATAATCTTGGCGTGAATCATGCCCCGTTTTCACGGATCAAGGATTGCCGAATGCTCCGTATCGTCGTCCCTCTCGTCCTCTCGCTGCTGTGCGGCACTGTCGCCGCCGAGCCGCTGCACGGCATCGCGATGCACGGGGAGCCTGCCCTGCCGGCTGATTACAAGCACTTCCCTTACGTCAATCCCGACGTGAAAAAGGGTGGCAAGATCACCTATGGCGTAGTCGGCACCTTCGACAGCCTCAACCCGTTCATCCTGAAGAGCATGCGCACGACGGCGCGCGGCATGTGGGATCCGGATTATGGCAATCTCGTCTACGAATCGCTGATGCAGCGTTCCAGGGACGAGCCTTTCACCCTCTACGGCCTGCTTGCCGAGACGGTCGAATGGGACGACGACAGGAGCTTCATCCAGTTCAATCTCAATCCGAAGGCGAAATGGGCCGATGGCCAGCCGGTGACGCCTGAGGATGTGATGTTCACCTTCGAGCTGATGCGCGACAAGGGTCGCGTGCCCTTCGCGAACCGCCTCAACGTCGTCGCCAAGATGGAGAAGGTCGGCGAGCACAGCGTGCGCTTCACCTTCAACGACAAGGCCGACCGCGAGACGCCGCTGATTTTCGGTCTGTTTCCGGTGCTGCCGAAACATGCGATCGATCCGGCAACCTTCGACCGTTCATCGCTGACGCCGCCGGTAGGCTCCGGTCCCTACAAGGTCAAGACGGTGAAGCCCGGCGAGAGCATCACCTATGAGCGCGACCCCAACTACTGGGGCAAGGACATTCCCGCCAAGGTCGGCACCGACAATTATGACCAGATCACCGTCCAGTATTTCCTGCAGGATACGACGCTGTTCGAGGCCTTCAAGAAGGGCGATGTCGACATCTATCCGGACGGCAATCCCGGTCATTGGGCCAATGCCTATAATTTCCCCGCCGCCACCTCGGGGGCCGTGGTCAAGGATGTGTTCACACCGAAGCTGCCAAGCGGCATGCTTGGCTTCGTGTTCAACACGCGCCGGCCGATCTTTGCCGATCTCAAGGTCCGCGAAGGCCTGTCGATGGTGTTCGATTTCGAATGGGCGAACAAGAACCTCTATTCCGGCGCCTACAAGCGCACGCAGAGCTTCTGGCAGAATTCCGAGCTGTCGAGTTTTGGCGTCCCCGCCAATGCAGCCGAGCTTGCCCTGCTCGGGCCGATCAAGGACAAAATTGCCCCGGAGATTCTCAACGGCACCTACAAGCTGCCAGTCACCGATGGTTCCGGCCGCGACCGCAATGTGCTGAAACAGGCCGTCGAGCTGCTGAAACAGGGCGGCTATACGATCCAGGGCGGCAAGATGCTCGATGCCTCCGGGCGCCAGCTCGCCTTCGAGATCATGACGCAGAATGCCGACCAGGAGAAGCTCGCCGTCGCCTACCAGCGTTCGCTGCAGACGATCGGCATCGCCGCTTCGATTCGCACGGTCGACGATTCGCAGTATCAGAGCCGGACGAACAGCTTCGACTACGACATGATCATGAAGTCCTACACGTCGTCGCTATCGCCTGGAAACGAACAGCTCGGCCGCTGGTCTTCAGCCGCGAAGACCCGCGAGGGCAGCGACAGCTTTGCAGGCGCCGCCGACCCGGATCTTGATGCCTTGATCGATCACCTGCTCCGGGCGCGCTCGGCCGAGGATTTCACTGCGGCGGTCCGCTCCTACGATCGGCTGCTCCTGTCTAGCCATTACGTGCTGCCGCTCTATCATATGGGCCAGCAATGGGTGGCGCGCAGCAAACGCATCGGCCATCCCGACACGGTACCGCTCTACGGCTACCAGCTACCGCTATGGTGGGATACGAGCGCCCAATAAAAAGCAGCCGAACCGCCCGGCTTGAATGTCTCCCTTGGAGACGCATGAAAATAAGGAAAATCATCATGGAGCGTATCACCATCGACGTCGTCTCCGATGTCGTCTGCCCTTGGTGCTATCTCGGCAAGGCGCGGCTGGAACTCGCCATCGCCGAGGTGCAGGACCAAATCGGCGTCGACATCAACTGGCGGCCGTACCGGCTCAATCCCGACTATCCCAAGGAAGGCGTCGACCAGAAGAAGGCGCTGGCGGAGAAGCTCGGCGGCGAGGAGCGCGTGGCGCAGGCGCACAAGATGCTCACCGATTATGGCCGCGAGGTCGGCATTGCCTTCGATTTCGAGGCGATCAAGATCGGCCCGAACACGCTCGACGCACATCGGCTGATCCACTGGGCGATGATCGAAGGCCGCGAGAAGCAGGACAAGGTCGTTGCTGCGCTGTTCAAGGCGAATTTCGAGGAAGGCCGCAATGTCGGCGACCATGCTGTGCTGCTCGATATCGCCGAAAAATCAGGCCTCGACCGCTCGGTCATCGCCTCGCTGCTTGCCTCCGATGCCGACCGCGATCTGATCGTCGCCGAGATCAAGGCGGCCCAGGAGATGGGCGTCAACGGCGTGCCCTTCTTCATCTTTGATCAGCAATATGCCGTCAGCGGAGCGCAAACGCCCGACGTGTTGGCGAACGCGCTGCGCGACATTGCCAAGGCGAAGGCCGAGGCGCGGTCGGGGCTCAACTGACGTCGACGCCCGCTCATCCCAGAACCGGAACGCAGCGCACGTCGGTCTTCACCGAATTGGCGATGAAGCACTCATCGTGCGCGCGATGGTGCAGGGCTTCGAGCTCGCTCAATGAAGGCTGCTTTTCGCCGCTGAAGACGACATGCGGACGGAGCGTCACGACGGTCATGGCAAGGCGGCCCTCGGCATTCTTTTCCATGACGCCCTCAGCGGCATCGGTGTAGCTGTCGACGCAAAAGCGCTGTTTTGCTGCGATCGAAAGGAACCAGAGCATGTGGCAGCTGGAGAGCGAAGCGACGAAAGCCTCTTCCGGATCGACGGCGTCTTCGGCGGAATAGGGCAGCGGGACGACAAGCGCGGAAGAGGACGCCCTCACCTCGATGCCGCCGTCGAAGCTCCAGCGGTGGACACGGCTGTAGCGGTTGTCGTTGAAGGTCTCGCCGTTGCGCTGCCAGGCGATCGTTGCGCCGTATGTTCCCATTCTCAATCTCCCTTTTCCGCGCAATTCCGGACGCAAAACCGCGGCACACTTTTGCTGGAATTGCTCTATTTCGCAAGCTCGGCCAGTTGCGTCATGATAACAGCAGCGCCCTGCAGGCGTTTTTCCGGGGTGGGCAGGTCGCGGGTGAGGAACAGGCTGTGATCGGGGCGGATCTTCGCCATCGTGCCCTGCTTACCGATATAACCGACGAGGTTGGCCGGGTTGGGGAATTCCTTGTTGCGGAACTGCACGACGACGCCCTTCGGGCCGGCATCGAGCTTTTCGACGTTGGCGGTGCGGCAGAGCGACTTGATGTAGACGATCTTCAAGAGATGCTGGACTTCGATCGGCATTGGCCCGAAGCGGTCGATCATCTCAGCGCCGAAGCCGTCGATCTCCTTGAGTTCAGTGATTTCGCCGAGACGTCGGTAGAGCGCCATGCGCAGATGCAGGTCGGGCACGTAGCCTTCCGGGATCATTACGGTCGTGCCGACCGATATCTGCGGCGACCAGCCGGTATCGTGGATCTCGTCGACGCCCTTGACCTCGGCGACCGCCTCTTCCAGCATCTGCTGGTAGAGCTCGAAACCGACCTCCTTGATGTGGCCGGACTGCTCCTCGCCGAGCAGATTGCCGGCGCCGCGGATATCGAGGTCGTGGCTTGCCAGCTGGAAGCCGGCGCCGAGCGTATCCAGCGACTGCAGCACCTTGAGACGGCGTTCGGCGGTGGCCGTCAGCACCTTGTTGACCGGCAGAGTGAAGAGCGCGAAAGCGCGAACCTTCGAGCGACCGACGCGGCCGCGCAGCTGATAGAGCTGGGCGAGGCCGAACATATCGGCGCGATGAACGATCAGCGTGTTGGCTGTGGGCACATCGAGACCGGATTCGACGATAGTTGTGGACAACAGCACGTCGTATCGGCCTTCATAAAAGGCGTTCATGATGTCTTCGAGTTCGCCGGCCGGCATCTGGCCATGGGCGATGGCGACCTTCAGCTCCGGCACATCCGATTGCAGGAAGGCATGCACGTCCTCGAGGTCGGCAAGCCTGGGGCAGACATAGAAGCTCTGGCCGCCGCGATAATGCTCGCGCATCAGCGTCTCGCGGATAACCAGGCTGTCGAAGGGCGAGATGAAGGTGCGCACTGCCATGCGGTCGACCGGCGGGGTGGTGATCAGCGACAGTTCGCGCACGCCGGTCATGGCAAGCTGCAGGGTGCGCGGGATCGGCGTTGCCGACAGCGTCAGCACGTGCACGTCGCTTTTCAGCTCCTTCAGCCGCTCCTTGTGCTTGACGCCGAAATGCTGCTCCTCGTCGATGACGAGCAGGCCGAGATTGGCGAATTTGATGCCGGCGCCGAGCAGCGCATGAGTGCCGACAACGATATCGGTCTTGCCTTCCGCCACTTCCTTCTTGGTCAGCGCCAGCTCCTTGGCGCCGACCAGGCGCGAGGCCTGCTGGATACGCACCGGCAGACCGCGGAAACGCTCGGAAAAGGTCTTGAAATGCTGGCGGGACAGCAGCGTCGTCGGCACGACGATGGCGACCTGGGCACCGTTCATCGCTGCGACGAAGGCGGCGCGCAGCGCTACTTCGGTCTTGCCGAAACCGACGTCGCCGCAGACCAGGCGATCCATCGGCCGGCCGGCGCCGAGATCGGAGCGCACCGCCTCGATGGCGTTTTCCTGGTCCTCGGTCTCGTCATAGGGGAAGCGGGCGGCGAATTCGTCGTAAAGGCCTTCCGGCGTCGTCAGCATCGGCGCATGGCGCGTCAGGCGCTCGGCGGCGATGCGGATCAGCGCATCGGCCATATCGAGCAGGCGCTTCTTGAGCTTGGCCTTGCGCATCTGCCAGGCGCCGCCGCCGAGCTTGTCGAGCTGGGCTTCGGTGCCCTCGCCGCCGTAACGCGAGAGAAGATCGATGTTTTCGACTGGCAGGAAGAGCTTGGCCTCGTCGGCATATTGCAGTTCAAGGCAGGCATGCGGAGCGCCAGCGGCCTCGATGGTCCTCAGCCCGATGAAGCGGCCGATACCGTGTTCGGCGTGGACGACGATCGAGCCTTCGTCGAGGCCCGCGACTTCCGAGATGAAATCGGCGGCGCGCTTGCGGCGCTTGGAGCGGCGCACCATGCGGTCGCCTAATATATCCTGCTCACCGATGACGACGAGGTCGCCGGCCTCAAAGCCGGCTTCGAGACTGAGCACGGCAGCGGCCGCCTCACCTCTCGCCATCGAGCCGACATCCTTCAGCGCCTCGACCGGCTTGACCTTTTCCAGGCCATGCTCGTTCAGCACCTGCAGCAGGCGTTCCAGCGAGCCTTCGGTCCAGGCGGTGACCAGCACTTTCGCGCCGGCAGCGCGGCGGTCGGCAATATGCTTGACGACGACGTCGAAGATGTTGATGCGTTCGGCATCGCCGCCGCCCTCAGCATTTGAACGGGCCCAGCGCTGGCCCTGGCGGGCGTCGACATTGACGACCCGCCGCGCCTCGCCCTCATGCTCGTTGAAGGGGCTGATGCGGATCGCGCCCAGCGCGTCGAGGGTTTTGACGAAAAGCTTGCTGTCGAGATAGAGCTGGCCCGGCGTCACCGGCTTGTAAGGCGTGCCCTGCGTCATCCCCTTGGCTGGCTGGCCGGAGTTCAGGCGGGCGTCGTAATAGTCCAAAACGAGCTTGGAGCGCTCTTCGGCTGCTTCACGCACCGTATGGTCGATGACGATCCGGAAGCCGCTGAGATAATCAAACACGGTATCGAGCTTCTCGTAGAAGAGCGGCAGCCAGTGCTCCATGCCGGGATAACGGCGGCCTTCGGAGACGGCGAGATAGAGCGCGTCGTCGCGTGTGGTCGCGCCGAATGCGGAGAGGTAATTCTTGCGGAAGCGGCTGATCGTATCGGGCGTCAGCGTCACTTCGCTCATCGGATTGAGATCGAGGGAGCGCACCTGCCCGATCGTGCGCTGGCTGGCCGGATCGAAGCTGCGGATGCTCTCCAGCGTATCACCGAAGAAATCCAGGCGGACCGGCTCTTCGGAACCCGGCACGAAGACGTCGAGAATACCGCCGCGCACGGCAAATTCGCCGACTTCGCGAACGGTGGCGACCCGCTCGAAGCCATTGCGTTCCAGACGACCGGCGAGATCGTCCATGCGCAGCTGGTTGCCTGGACGGGCCGAAAAGCTCAGGCTTTCGATGACATCCTGCGGCGCTACCTTCTGCAGCATGGCATTGGCGGTGACGAGCACGATTGCCGCATGCGGCTTCTTGCGATGGGCGATGAGGCCGCCGAGCGCAGCCAGCCGGCGCGCCGAGGTATCGGCGCTCGGCGAGACGCGGTCATAGGGCAGACAGTCCCAGGCGGGCAGGGTGAGGACCGGAATGTCGGGGGCGACGAAGCCCAGCATCTGTTCGAGATCGGCCATGCGATGGCCGTCGGACATGACATAGGCGACCGGCTCTCCCGTTCGGGCGAGCTCGGCGAGCAGCAGCGTTTCAAGACCTGCCGGCACATTGCCGATCGTCAGCGGCTCGGCAATGGCCGCAAGCTTCTTCGCATCGAAACCAGGGATCATTCCGGCGTCCTGAGGGGCTTGTCAAAATCGGGCTTGTAGGCGGCGATGCGGGCAAACATCGGTGTCTGGAAACGCTCTGGCACGGGCCATGTTCCCATGATCCAGCGGACGAGATCATTGTCCTCTTCCGCCATGATCGTCTCGAACTCGTCGAGCTCGGCTTCCGACAGTGTCGCGACTTCGGCTTCGGCGAACTGGCCGAAGACCAGATCCATCTCGCGGATGCCGCGGTGCCAGCAGCGGAAAAGGATCCGGCGGCGGCGCGGGTCGAGACCGGCACTGGTGAGCGTGACACCTGTCATGGCATTACCTTCCTGTTGATGCGCCTCTATAGACCCTGGAAAGCGGCTTGTCAGCCTTGCCAAGGCCGCATTGTTCATCGCATTTTGCCCGCATGCGCCCCGCCATTCTCGATCCTCTGTTTTCCCCTATTTCGGGCCTTCCGGGCGTCGGACCGAAGATCGCCGACCTGCTGGTCAAGCTGCTCGGGCGCGAGACGCTGGACGATTGCCGGGTCATCGATCTGCTCTTCCACGCGCCGTTCTCGCTGATCGACCGGCGCAACCAGCCGGGCATCGCCCGCGCGCCGCAGGGTGCGATCGTAACGATCACGGCGCGCGTCGACCGGCACCAGGTGCCGCCGCGCGGCAAAAGCAATATCCCCTACCGCGTTTTCCTGCATGACGAGACCGGCGAGCTGACGCTGGTCTTCTTCCGCGGACAGGCGGCGTGGTTGGAAAAGCAGCTGCCCGTTGACGCGGAGGTGACCGTCAGCGGCAAGATCGACTGGTTCAACGGCCGCGCCTCGATGGTGCATCCCGACTATATCGTCAGGGCCGACGAGACGGAGAGCCTGCCGCTCGTCGAGCCGATCTACCCGCTGACGGCAGGACTTTCACCGAAGACGCTGCGCAAGATCATCGACGCCGGCCTGCCGCGTTTTCCCGAGCTGCCGGAATGGATCGACCTGGCGCTGACTGAGAAACAGGCCCTGCCGTCGATCCGCGACAGCTTCCACATGCTGCACGAGCCGCGTGATCCTGGGGATATCGACCCGCAGGCCCCTGCCCGGCGGCGGCTTGCCTATGACGAGTTCCTCGCCGGCCAGCTGTCGCTGAGCCTGGTGCGGCAGAGACTGCGCAAGGTGGCGGGCCAGCCGGTGCATGCCACCGGCGCCATCAGCAGCAAGATCCTGAAGACCTTGCCCTTCTCGCTCACATCAAGCCAGAACGAGGCGATCGCCGAAGTTTTGAAGGATATGGCCGGCAGCGAACGCATGCTGCGGCTGTTGCAGGGCGATGTCGGTTCCGGCAAGACGCTGGTGGCGCTGATGGCGATGGCGGCGGTGATCGAGAGCGGCGGCCAGGCCGTGCTGATGGCGCCGACCGAAATTCTGGCGCGCCAGCACCACGCAACGATCTCGAAATTCGCCGCCTCTGCCGGGCTCGGCATCGAGGTGTTGACCGGGCGCACCAAGGGACGCGAGAGGGAGGAGATCCTGGAGCGCATCGCCTCGGGTGCTGCCCAGATCATCATCGGCACGCATGCGCTGTTCCAGGACAGCGTCGCCTACGCCAATCTGATGCTTGCCGTCGTCGACGAGCAGCACCGTTTCGGCGTGCATCAGCGCCTGCGGCTGACCGCCAAGGGCCTCTCGCCGCACATGCTGGTCATGACGGCGACGCCGATCCCGCGCACGCTGGTGCTCGCCGCCTTCGGCGACATGGACGTCTCCAAGCTGACCGAAAAACCGGCCGGCCGCAAGCCGATCCAGACGATCACCGTGCCGATGGAGCGGACCGGCGAAATCGTCGGCCGGCTGCAAAGCGCGATTGCGGAGGGCAAGAAGGCCTACTGGATCTGCCCGCTGGTCGAGGAGTCCGAAGAGCTCGACCTGATGTCGGCCGAGGAGCGGCATGCGACGCTGGTCTCAGCGCTTGGCCCTGATGTCGGCCTCATCCACGGCCGCATGAGCGGACCGGAGAAGGACGCGGCGATGATCGCGTTCAAGAACGGCGAGACCCGGCTGCTCGTCGCCACCACCGTCGTCGAGGTCGGTGTCGACGTGCCGGATGCGACGATCATGGTGATCGAACATGCCGAACGCTTCGGCCTGGCGCAATTGCATCAGCTGCGCGGCCGCGTCGGGCGCGGCGACGAGGCTTCGACCTGCATCCTGCTCTATAAAGGACCGCTCGGCGAAACCGGCCATGCCAGGCTTTCGATCATGCGAGAGACGGAGGACGGCTTCCGCATCGCCGAGGAGGACCTGAAGCTGCGCGGTGAAGGCGAATTGCTCGGCACACGGCAATCCGGCACGCCGGGTTTCCGCATCGCCAGCCTCGAGGCGCATGCCGACCTGCTGGAGATCGCCCGCAAGGATGCGGCTTACCTCATCGAGCGCGATCCGGAATTGACCACCGAGAGAGGCACGGCGATCCGCACCCTGCTCTATCTTTTCCGCCGCGACGAGGCGATCCGTTTTCTTAGAGCGGGATAAAGCGCGCCGCGGCGCGCTTTAAGTTTCCCTCCATGCATATCGTTATCCCAAAACCGCTGAAGACTTTTGGGCGACATGCATCATTCGGCCTTGGAAACTGCCACCGGCTTCGGCCGCGGCAAGTGCTTCTGCTTCGGCTCCGGCTGGGGGATTTCGGGAGCCACGAGACCGCCCGAAATCAGGAACTTGGCGGCATCCTCCGGCGACATGTCGAGCACGACGATCTTCTCACGCGGAACGAAGACGAGGAAACCAGCCGTCGGCACCGGCGTTGGCGGCAGGAAGACCGCGACCATATCCTGGCCCATCGCATTGAACTTCGAAGCGATTTCGCCCTTGGCGTCGGTGGCGACGAAAACCAGGGCCCAGAGTCCGGGACTTGGATATTCGATGAGTCCGACTTTCTTGAAGGAGTTCGACTGCTCCTTCAGCACGGTTTCGAAAATCTGCTTCACGCTTCTGTAGATCGTCCGTACCAGCGGCATGCGCTGGACGACGGATTCGCCGAAACCGACGATGCTCTGGCCGATGAGGTTCTTGCCGAGGAAGCCGACGACGGTGATCAGGATAACGGCGGTCAGCAGGCCGAAACCGGGAATGGCAAAATTGAGATAGCTTTCCGGATTCCAGCGCGCCGGAATATAGGGCCTGACCCAGCTGTCCGACCAGTGGATGAAGGTCCAGGTCAGCCAGATGGTGATCGCGATCGGAGCGCAGATGATCAAACCTGCGAGAAAATTATTCCTCAGCCGGGTCGCGACCGGCATTCTGGGGGCGTTGTCGGCCATCGTTTTCTGATGAACTCCATCTCAGTCCTGGACGGGCCGGTACGCCGGTCCTTCCCCCTTGTCCGCAGACCAAAACTGCCAGAATTCGGGGCGTCGCACAATATGTTTCGGCGGCACGGTCCCGGTGTTACAGGCTTATTCCACGGTCACGGATTTCGCCAGGTTGCGCGGCTGGTCGACATCGGTGCCCATGAAGACGGCGGTGTGATAGGCGAGCAATTGGATCGGCAGCGAGAAGATCATCGGAGCGATGATTTCGTCGACGACAGGCAGGGTGATTGTCGCCATGGTCGGCAGTTTCGAGGCAGCCGCACCGGCCTCGTCGGTGATGAAGATGATGCGGCCGCCGCGGGCTGCAACCTCCTGCATGTTCGAGACGGTTTTTTCGAAGAAGCGGTCGTAGGGGGCGATGACGATGACAGGCATGTTCTCGTCGATTAGCGCGATCGGCCCATGCTTCAATTCACCGGCGGCGTAACCTTCGGCGTGGATATAGGAAATTTCCTTGAGCTTCAGCGCGCCTTCCATGGCGAGCGGGAAGCTGGTGCCGCGGCCGAGATAGAGCACGTCCTTGCACTTCGACAATTCGCGCGACAAGCTTTCCATCTGCGGCTGGATGAGGTTCAGCACGCGGCTCATGATGCGCGGCATTTCGGCGAGATGGCGCACCAGTGCCCTCTCCTCGTCGGCACTCACCGTGCCGCGCGCCTTGCCGGCGCCGATCGCCAGCGCCGCCAGCACGGCAAGCTGGCAGGTGAAGGCCTTGGTCGAGGCAACGCCGATTTCGGGGCCGGCCATGATCGGGAAGACAGCGTCGGATTCACGCGCGATCGTCGATTCGCGGACATTGACGACTGCGCCGATCTTCAAGCCGTTGTCGCGGCAATAGCGCAAGCATGCCAGCGTATCGGCGGTCTCGCCGGACTGCGAGATGAAGAGCGCAGCCTGCGACGGCGACAGCGGCATTTCGCGGTAGCGGAATTCGGAAGCGACGTCGATCTCGACCGGCAGGCGGGCATAACGCTCAAACCAGTATTTGCCGACGAGGCCGGCGAGATAGGCAGTGCCGCAGGCAGAGATGGCAAGGCCGGTCGCCGCCTTGAAGTCGATCGCGGCGGCGTTGGCGCCAATCGTGTTCTCGGCGAAATCGACATAGTGGCTGAGCGCGTGAGAGATCACCTCCGGCTGCTCGTAGATTTCCTTCTCCATGAAGTGGCGGTGGTTGCCCTTGTCGACAACATAGGCGGTCGCCTGCGAGATCTGCCGGGCGCGGTTGACCGGCTTGCCGGCGAAATCCAGCACCGAGACACCGTCGCGGGTGAGGACAGCGCAATCACCGTCGACCAGATAGGTGATCTCGTTGGTGAAGGGCGAGAGCGCGATCGCATCCGAGCCGAGGAACATCTCGCCGCGGCCGTAGCCGACGGCAAGCGGCGGGCCGGAACGGGCGGCCATGATCGTGCCGGGATCGGCCTTGAGCATGATGGCCAACGCATAGGCGCCGGTTACCCGGTTCAGCATCTTCAGCATGGCGGCGCGCGGCTCCAGGCCTTCGCGCAGGTATTTCGCCATCAGATGGGCGACCACCTCGGTGTCGGTCTGGGTTTGGAAAGCCGACCCCTCTTCAGTCAGTTCGTCGCGAAGCTCGGAGAAATTCTCGATGATGCCGTTATGGACGACGGCGACGCCTTCGACGAAATGCGGATGGGCATTGGTTTCGTTCGGAACGCCGTGGGTCGCCCAGCGCGTGTGGGCGATGCCGACGGTGCCGGGCAGCGGTTCGCTGTCGAGGCACTTTTCCAGATTGAACAGCTTGCCCTCGGCGCGGCGGCGATCCATCACGCCGTCATGAATGGTGGCGACACCGGCGGAATCGTAACCGCGATATTCGAGACGCTTCAGCGCATCGACCAGGCGCCCGGCAACAGGCGCAGTTCCGACGATCCCCACAATCCCACACATGCAACATCCCCACTAGACCTCAACAATGAGGCCAGTCCTAACGATTCCTGCTTATTTCTCAATCACCTCGGCGGTCACTTTCAATTTCCGCCGGTTACGCAAGGCCGGTCAGGCTTTCGCCTTCTTCGCCGCCTTGATGGCGAGCGCACGCTCACGCAGCAGCGTCGCACGGCCGGGCTTGATCTCCTGCCGGGCGCGGCCGAGCGCCAGCGCGTCGGCCGGCACATTGATGGTGATGACGCTGCCGGAGGCGATATAGGCGCCGTCGCCGATCGTCACCGGCGCGACCAGCGAGGAATTGGAACCGATGAAGGCGTTTTTGCCGATCACCGTCTCGCTCTTGTTGACGCCGTCATAGTTGCAGGTGATCGTGCCGGCGCCGATATTGCTGCCGGCACCGATGACGGCATCGCCGATATAGGTGAGGTGGTTGACCTTGGCGCCCTCGCCCAGCCGGCCGTTCTTGACTTCGCAGAAATTGCCGACTTTGGCGCCGCTGGCGAGATCGGCACCCGGCCGCAGCCGCGCGAAGGGACCGACGGTCGCGCCCTGGCTGACATGGGCGCCTTCGATATGTGAGAAAGCATGAATGACGGCGCCGCTGTCGATCACAGCACCTGGACCGAAGACGACGTTCGGCTCGATCAGCGCATCCTGACCGATGACGGTATCGTAGGAGAGAAAGACCGTTTCCGGCGCGATCATGGTGACGCCTGAAAGCATCATCTGGTGGCGGCGGCGCTCCTGCCAGAAGCGCTCGATGACGGCGAGTTCGGCACGGGTGTTGCAGCCGGTCATCTCGATCTCGGGCGCATCGACAGCGGTGACGCGTCCGCCGAGCGAACGGGCGATCTCGACGAGATCGGTCAGATAGAATTCTCCCTTGGCATTGGCATTGCCGATACGCGTGAGCAGATCGAGCGCCTTGCTGCCATTGATCGCCATCAGCCCGCTGTTGCACCAGGTGACGGTGCGCTCGGCATCGGTCGCATCCTTCTCCTCGCGGATGGCGATGAGTTCGCCATCCTTGACGAGCAGGCGGCCGTAGCCGGTCGGGCGGTCGGTGTGGAAGCCGATGACGACGACATCGCTGCCATCGGCAAGGCCCTGGCGGGCGGCCTTGAGCGGTGCGTCGGTCTGCAGCGGCACATCGCCATAGGTGATGAGGATATCGTCGTAACCCTTGGCGATCGCTTCGCGCGCTGCCAGCACCGCATGGCCGGTGCCGCGGCGTTCCTTCTGCAGGCAGGACTCGATGCCGACGCCGGCGACGCTTGCCGCCTTTGCCACGTCCTCGGCGTCACGGCCGACAACCAGGGCGACGGACGAGATGCCGGCGGAGGCGACCGCCTCGACCACGTGGGCGATCATCGGCCGTCCGGCGACCGGATGCAGCACCTTTGATTTCGAGGATTTCATCCGCGTGCTGTCACCGGCGGCAAGGATGACGGCAAGACAAGTGCGTTCCATGATTTGCTCCGCGAATCCGCGCCACGAGGCGGCTTTATCGCCTCATACTGCATAATTCCCTAAATCGGAATCGATTTGAGGATAAATTATGCTGCCATTCAAAGTGCTGCAGCGTCCTTCGCGGCTCCCGAAAAGACGCGCGGCGCTGCAGATAGGCAAAGCCTTCACGAAGGTGAAATTGCAGCCGAAATCGGCCCTGTGACGGCGTCGGAACCGCGGGCCACGAAGGCTTCGTGCACATGATGGCGGCCGTCCAGGATGACGTCCTCCATCGCGCGGCGCGCAGCACTGCTATCGCCGGACACGATCGCATCGACGATGCGCATATGGGTGTCGGCGATATTGGCGAAGCCGTTTTCGGTTGGCGGCGTGCTCATCCGGAACATGCCGACGAGGGCTGCTTCGATGAGGCTGCCCAGTGTCCGCATGAAGGGATTATGCGAGGCTTCGGCGATCGCCAAGTGAAAACGAAGGTCGGCGAGTGCCAGGCTGTCGGCCGTATGACCAGGCGCCGCCATCTCCAGCGCCAGCCCGCGCAGCATCTCGATATCCTCGGCATTCGCCCGCTCGGCGACGAGACCAGCGGCGAAGGGTTCGAAGGCGAGACGAATATCGTAGAGCTGCAGCAGAAACTCTTCCGTCACGCCGTTGTCGAAGTGCCAGGCGATGATCTCGCTGTCGAACATGTTCCAGAGATTCTTCTCGGTCACACGCGTGCCGACCCGCGCCTTGGCGACGACCATGCCCTTGGCGGCAAGCGTCTTCATCGTCTCACGCAAGACGGTGCGGGACACTTTGAAACGCTGCGCCAGTTCCGTATCGCCCGGCAGGATCGATCCAACGGGATAGGTGCCGGCGACGATCGCCTTGCCAAGCTCGTCGACGACCTGGGCGTGGCTCGTCCGGGTTCTGCGCCCCGTCTTGCGTGTCTCGTCCAATTTGTAGCGCAAGCGATCCGTCTCCCCCTCAGGCGTACCTCTTGTTCAGACTGGAAACGAACAGGATGGCTTTCTGCATCAGGATGAATGCAAACAGCAGAAGGCCAATCAGGATCTTGGTCCACCAGCTCGACAGCGTGCCGTCAAAGGTGATGTAGGTCTGAATGAGCCCCTGGATCAGGATACCGATCAAGGTTCCCGCCACGAATCCCGCTCCTCCGGTCAGCAGCGTCCCTCCGATGACGACCGCCGCGATAGCATCGAGTTCGACGCCGACTGCTGCAAGAGAATATCCGGCAGAGGTGTACAGCGAAAAAACGATCCCGGATAGGCCTGCAAGAAATCCGGACAGCGCATAGATCTGGATTGTCGTGCGGCCAACCGGCACGCCCATCAGCCGCGCGGTCTGCGCGCCGCCGCCGAGTGCATAGACGTTGGTGCCGAAGCGGGTGCGCTGGGCGATGAAGATGCCGACAGCAAAGACCAGAAGCATGACACCGCCGATCAGCGTCAGCCGCCCGCCGCCGGGCAGACGCCAATAGAGGCTCGTCAACGTCGAATAGTATTCGTGATCGATCGGGATGCTGTCGATCGAGAGCACGAAAGCCATGCCGCGCGCCAGGAACATGCCGGCGAGCGTGACGATGAAGGCCGGCATTTCGAGATAGTGAATGATTGCGCCCATGATGGCGCCGAAGGCGGTGGTGATGACGAGCACGATTGTAAAGGCAAGCAGCGGATGGATCGAGGTGTTCTGCAGGATGATCGCCAGGAAGACGCCGGTGAAGGCAATGACCGATCCGATCGACAGATCGATACCGCCGGAGATGATGACGAAGGTCATGCCGACGGCGGCGATGCCGAGAAAGGCATTGTCGGTCAGAAGATTGCCGATGACGCGGGTCGACAGCATGTTCGGATATTGCAGCGTGCAGCCGGCATAGGCGAGCACGAAGATGACGACGGTCGCCAGCAGCGGCAGGTATTTGGAGTTCATTTCGGCTGCTCCCTTCCGCTCTGCCGGCGGCTGGCGAAGATGGCGAGCGATTGCACCGCCGGCGACTGGATGACGAGGATGACGATAATGATGACAGCCTTGATGATCAGGTTGAATTCAGGCGGGAAGCCGGAAGACAGGATGCCGGTATTCACAGCCTGGATGATCATTGCGCCGATCAGCGATCCGAGAATGCTGAAGCGGCCGCCGAGCAGCGAATTGCCGCCGACGACGACGGCGAGGATGGCGTCGAGTTCCAGCCAGAGACCGGCATTGTTGGCATCGGCGCCCTTGATGTCGGCGGCGACGATGATGCCCGCGATCGAGGCGCAGAGACCGCTCAGCATGTAGACGGCCATCAACAGCACCGGTGTTTGAATGCCGGATAGTGTGCTGGCGCGGCGATTGATGCCGACGGCCTCGATCAGCATGCCGAGTGCGGTGCGGCGGACGAGCAGGATGACGAGCAGGCCGACGAGAAACCAGATGACGACAGGCATCGGCAGCAGGGCCATGGAACCGCTGCCGAAGAAGGTCAACCCATCATCGTTGAAGGTCAGGATGGCGCCCTCGGTGATCAGCTGGGCGATACCGCGACCGGCGACCATCAGCACCAGCGTGGCGATGATCGGCTGGATATTGAGCACAGCCACCAGGAAACCGTTCCAGACGCCGCAGGCGATGCCGATCACCAATGTCAGGAAAATAGTGTAGACCACTGAATTTCCTGAAACAATCGACGAAGCAGCGACGGCGCCGCAGATAGCCACGACCGCCCCGACAGACAGGTCGATGCCCTTTGTGGCAATGACCAGCGTCATGCCGATCGCTAGCAGCGCCACCGGCGCGCCACGATTCAGCACGTCGATGAGGCTGCCATAGAGGCGCCCGTTTTGAACAACGACATTAAAAAACTGCGGCGACGTTATGAAATTTAACAAAAGAATGACAACGAGCGCGATCAATTGCGGCGCCAGGCGATAGGCCAACGCATTTCGGGAGGACTTCATGCTTCCTCCGTCTTGTGCTCGGCGGCAGCGATGGCATCGACGATGCCGGCGGCGGTGATACGTTCGCCCGTCAATTCGGCGATATGCTGCCGGT
Source organism: Rhizobium leguminosarum (assembly GCF_019798305.1). GTDB lineage: Bacteria > Pseudomonadota > Alphaproteobacteria > Rhizobiales > Rhizobiaceae > Rhizobium > Rhizobium leguminosarum_U. Next base: position 79,305 of record NZ_JAAXDD010000017.1, on the reverse strand, counting down.
CGCGAAGCACGATGACACGTGAGCTATAGGCGACAAGCTCTTCAAGTTCCGATGAAATTACGATCAATGACATGCCTTCGGCGCAGAGCTGTTCGATGAGCCGGATGATCTCGGCATGGGCGCCGACATCGATGCCACGGGTCGGCTCGTCGAGGATGAGAAACTTGGGATTGGTCGCCAGCCAGCGGGCAAGGATCGCCTTCTGCTGGTTGCCGCCGGAGAGCAGCCGGATCGGCTTTTCCCGGTCGGTGGTGCGGATATCGAGCGCCTTGATGTAGCGGTCGGCGAGCGCATTCTGCTCGGCGCGCGACAGCGGCCGGGTCCAGCCGCGGCGCGCCTGCAGCGCAAGCGCGATGTTTTCCCTGATCGACAGATCACCGACGATGCCGTCGGTCTTGCGATCTTCGGGGCAGAAGCCGAAACCCTTTTCGATTGCGGCGCGCGGGCTGGAGAGCGTCACCGGCTGGCCGTTGATCGTGGCGCTGCCGCTGTCGGCGTGTTCAACACCGAAGAGCAGTTCGGCGGTTTCGGTACGGCCGGAGCCGAGCAGTCCGGCAATGCCGACTACCTCGCCGGCGCGTACATCGAGATCGAAGGGCTTGACCTTGCCACGCTTACCGTAGCCTGCGAAGCGGTACCGGACCTCACCGGCGGCAAGGCTATGTTCGCGCACAGTCTCCTCGACATGCGCAAGTTCCCGGCCGAGCATCATGGCGATAAGCCCTTGGCGCGGCAGATCGGCGGCGTCGCGGGTGCCGACGAGCTTGCCGTTGCGCAGCACGGTGATGCGGTCGCTGATCGCATAGACCTGCTCGAGAAAATGGGTGATGAAGACGATGCCCAGGCCGCGCTTCTTCAGGTCTTCGATGATGCGGAAGAGCAGCGCGACCTCCTGGTTGTCGAGACTTGCCGTGGGCTCGTCGAGGATCAGCACCTTGCCTGAGAGATCGACGGCGCGGGCGATGGCAACCACCTGCTGGACGGCGACGGAAAAACGGCCAAGTTCGGCGGTAACGTCGATATCGATGCCGTAGCCGGTGAGCAGATCGCGCGCCTCGCGGTTCATCGCGCGCACGTCGGTCATGCCGAACCGTCTTGGCTGGCGTCCGAGAAAGAGGTTTTCGGCGACGCTTAGATTGGCCAGCAGGTTGACCTCCTGGTAGACCGTGCCGATGCCGAGCTTCTGGGCGGCGAGCGTATTGGCCGGATTGATTTCCTGGCCGTCGAGCGCCAGGCTGCCTTCGTCACGATGATAGGCGCCGGTGATGCACTTGATCAGCGTCGACTTGCCGGCGCCGTTCTCGCCCAGCAATGCGTGCACCTCGCCTCTGCGGAGCGTGAAATCGACCTTATCCAGCGCCACCGCGCCAGGAAAGAATTTCGATATTCCGGAGGCCGCGAGAACGTTCTCGAAATCGTGAGTCATAAGGGTCTGTTTTCCTGATATTGACGGCAAAAGCCGCGCCGCGGCCGGACATGATGTCCCAAGGCGGCGAGGCAGTTCCGCACCGGTCCATGACAGGCCGGTGCGGTTCTACAGCGCCCCTCGTCTTTTCAGACGCACAATCGACGCTGTAGCGCTTTGAATTGCTGCATGATTTATCCCGAAATCGATTCAGACCTCAGGAATTATGCAGTGTCAAATCAGATCAGTAGCCCTGGCCCTTCTTCTCTTCGTAGACCTTCATCGGGTCGTCGGCAGGCGTGTAGAGCTTGGACTCAGTCTGGATCCACTTGGCCGGCGCCTTCTTGTCCTTCAGGTAGGCTTCGAGCGCATCGAAGGCCGGACCTGCCATATTCGGCGTCAGCTCGACCGTGGCATTGGATTCGCCTTCGGACATGGCCTTGAAGATATCGGGCACGGCGTCGATGGAGACGACGAGGATATCCTTGCCGGGCTTCAGGCCAGCTTCCTTGATCGCCTGGATGGCGCCGACGGCCATGTCGTCGTTATGGGCGTAGAGAGCGCAGATATCCTTGCCGCCATTCTCGGCCTTCAGGAAGCTTTCCATGACTTCCTTGCCCTTGGTGCGGGTGAAGTCACCGGTCTGGCTGCGAACGATCTTGAGGTTGTCATGGCCGGCAAGGGCCTCTTCGAAGCCCTTCTTGCGGGCGATGGCCGGCGACGAACCGGTGGTGCCCTGAAGTTCAACGACATTGCACTTCTTGTCGCCGACGGTCTTGACCAGGAAGTCGCCAGCGACCTTGCCTTCATGGACCAGATCTGAGGTAACAGCCGTCAGGTAGAGATCGTCGGGAGCCTTGATGGTGCGGTCGAGAAGGATCACCGGAATCTTGGCTTCCTTGGCTTCCTTGAGAACGTCGTCCCAGCCGGTTTCGACGACCGGAGCAATGAGAATGGCATCGACGCCCTGAGCAATGAAGGAGCGCAAAGCCTTGATCTGGTTTTCCTGCTTCTGCTGCGCATCGGCAAACTTCAGATCGATGCCGCGCTTCTTGGCCTGCTCCTTGGTCACGGTCGTTTCAGCCGCACGCCAGCCCGATTCCGAGCCGATCTGCGAGAAGCCGACGGTGAGGCCGGCGGCTGAAGCCGAACCGAACATGCAGGCAGCCAGAATCGTGGCACTCAAAAGTGCAGTCTTCAATTTCATGATTTCCTCCCAATGCCGCATCTCGCGGCGCAGGGTCAAAAAATCATATAGTATTACTTTTGTAAATCGGAATCTTGGGATGCACTGCAGCAAAAAAAAGAGCGCCCATTAGGGGCGCTCTTCGCATCTGCGAGATGGCTACGGGATTATTTACCCGGCAGCTTATCGTCGACGCCTTCAACATAGAAGTTCATGCCGAGCAGGGTGCCGTCATCGGCCTTCTCGCCGGCCTTCAGCCAGGGCGTTCCGTCCTGCTTGTTGATCGGTCCGGTGAAGGGATGCAGTTCGCCTGACTTGATCTTGGCTTCGGTTTCCTCGGCCATCTTCTTCACGTCATCGGGCATGTTGGTATAGGGCGCCATCTTCAGGATGCCGTCCTTCAGGCCGTCCCAGCTCTGCTCGGACTTCCAGGTGCCGTCCAGAAGAGCGTGAACGCGTTTGGAGTAGTAGGTCCCCCAGGTGTCGATGACTGCCGTCAGCTGAGCCTTCGGGCCTGCTGCGATCATGTCGGAGGCCTGCCCGAAGGCGTGGATGCCGCGTTCTTCGGCAACCTGCATCGGCGCGGTCGTGTCGGTGTGCTGCGTCAAGACGTCGACGCCCTGGTCGACCATCGCCTTGGCGGCGTCGGCTTCCTTGCCGGGGTCGAACCAGGTGTTGACCCAGATGACCTTCAGCTTGAAGCTCGGATCGACCGACTTGGCGCCCTGCTCAAAGGAGTTGATGCCCATGACGACTTCGGGAATCGGGAAGGAGGCGATATAGGCTGCCCCGTGATTCTTCGAGGTTTTCGCGGCGATCTGGCCGAGGATGTAGCGGCCTTCATAGAAGCGGGAATTGTAGGTCGCGAGGTTGGGGCCGATCTTGTAACCGGTGCCATGCTCGAACTTGACCTTCGGGAACTTGGCGGCGACCTTGACCGTCGCATCCATGAAGCCGAAGGACGTCGTGAAGATCAGCTTGCAGCCGGAACGGGCAAGGCGCACGATGGCGCGCTCGGCATCCGGGCCTTCCGGCACGTTTTCGAGGTAAGGCGTGTCGATCTTGTCGCCGAACTCGGCCTGGACCTGCTGGCGGCCGAGATCGTGGGCCTGCGAATAACCGCCGTCAGTATGCGAACCGACGTAGACGAAGCAGACCTTCGTCTTGTCCGCGGCGTGAGCAGCGGAAGAGATGCCGATCATGGCGGCAGCCGAGGCGGCAAGTGTGAATGCTAACTTCTTCATGGGGACCCCTATTGGTTTGAAGTTATTGCGGAAACCCGTCTTTGTTGTTGCTTTATCGCTCCGGCACGAATGCTTTTCCGAGCGACGCGGGCGTGTTGATCAACGTCGTGCGCCGATTATGGGAAATGATGATGAGAACCACAATAGTCGCGGCGTAGGGCAGCATCGAAAGAAACTGCGAGGGAATGCCGAGACCGAAGGCCTGCGCGTGAAGCTGCAGGATGGTGACTGCGCCGAAGAGATAGCCGCCGGCAAAGACCCGCCACGGCCGCCAGGAGGCGAAGACCACCAGCGCCAGCGTGATCCAGCCGCGGCCGGCCGACATGTTCTCGGCCCATTGCGGCGTGTAGACGAGCGAAAGCTGCGCGCCGGCAAGACCGGCGCAGGCACCGCCGAACATGACGGCGAGATAGCGCGTGCGGATGACATGAATGCCGAGTGCGTGGGCCGAACCGTGATTGTCGCCGATCGCCCTGAGCTTCAGCCCGGTCCGGCTGCGAAACAGAAACCGGCTGACGCCGACCACGAGCGCGATCGACAGGTAGAAGATCAGGTCCTGCCTGAAGAGAACATGGCCAACGACCGGAAGATCCGACAGGATCGGAATGACGATCTCTCCCAGCCGGATGCCGGGCATGCCGACATAGGCTTCGCCAAGCATGCCTGAGGCGCCGAGGCCGAGAAGGGTGAGCGCCAGACCGGTCGCCACCTGGTTCGCCACCAGGGTCAGCGTCAGGAAGGCAAACAGAAGAGAGAAAAGCGCGCCTGCCGCAATGCCGCAGACAATGCCGACATAGGGCGAGCCCGACATCTGCGCGCCGGCAAAGGCGGCAACCGCGCCCATGATCATCATACCTTCGACACCGAGATTGAGAACGCCCGAGCGCTCGGTAACCAGTTCACCGAGTGCGGCGATGACGAGCGGCGTCGAGGCGGTGATGACCGTTAGCAGAATGGCTTCGAAGATGCTCATGCCGCCCTGCCCCTGACCCGCGACCAGACAATGCGGATTTTGTAATAGATCAGCGTATCGCAGGAGAGCACGAAGAAGAGCAGCAGGCCCTGGAAGACGCGGGTGACCTTGTCGGAAACGCCGATCGAAAGCTGCGCTGCCTCACCACCGAGATAGGTCAGCGCCAGCACCAGGCCTGATGCGATGATGCCGAGCGGATTGAGGCGGCCGAGGAAGGCGACGATGATGGCGGTGAAGCCGTAGCCCGGCGAGATCGCCGGCTGCAAATGGCCAATCGAGCCGGAGACCTCGGCTATCCCGGCGAGGCCGGCAAGAGCGCCCGAGAAGAGAAAGCTGAACCAGATCATCTTCTTCGAGGAGAAACCGGCAAAGCGCCCTGCCCGCTCCGATTGGCCGAGCACGACGATCTCGAAGCCTTTCAGCGTATAGCGCAGCATGAACCAGACGCCGAATGCGGCGACAATGGAGAAGATGAAGGCCCAATGGGCGCGGCCGGACTCTTCCCAGATCGCCGGCAGCACGGCCTCCGGTGCGAAATCACGGGAAACCGGAAAGTTGAAGCCCTTCGGATCGCGCCAGGCGCCGCGGATCAGCCAATCGAGGAAGAGCTGGGCGATATAGACCAGCATCAGCGACGTGAGTATCTCGTTGGTGTTGAAATGCGCCTTCAGCAGCGCCGGAATGGCGGCGAAAAGTGCACCGCCAAGCGCGCCCAGGATCAGCATCAGCGGCAGCACGAGCGGCGAATGCCAGTCGTAGAAGACGATCGGCAGATAGGAGCCGGTGATGGCGCCGATGGTGAACTGGCCTTCGGCGCCGATATTCCAGTTGTTCGAGCGATAACAGACAGCCAGGCCGACGGCGATCAGGATCAGCGGCGCGGCCTTGATCGCCAGCTCGTGCAGCGACCAGACCTCGAGCAGCGGCTCGATGAAGAAGGCGTCGAGTGCCTCCACTGGGTCCTTGCCGAGCATGGCGAACATGATGGCGCCGAATACCAGCGTCAGGACAAGGGCCAAGAGCGGCGAGACGAAGGCGAAGAGCTTCGAGACGTCGGGCCGTTTTTCGAGTTCAATGCGCATGGGGCGCCTCCGGGGGAGAGCTGCTCTCGTGCAGTCCGCCCATCAGCAAGCCGATCCTTTCCCGCGTCAGTTCGCCCGCTGGGAACGGGCGGGAAAGACGGCCTTCGCAGATGACGGCAATATCGGTCGCCACTTCGAAGATCTCGTCGAGATCCTGGCTGATGACGACGACGGCCGAACCAGCTCTTGCGAGATCGACGAGCGCCTGGCGGATGCGGCTCGCGGCCCCGGCATCGACGCCCCAGGTCGGCTGGTTGACGACGAGCACCGCCGGCTGGCGGTCGAGCTCGCGGCCGACGATGAACTTCTGCAGATTCCCGCCGGACAGGGAGCCGGCGGCCGGATCATCGCCGCTCTTGCGGACATCCATCGCCTCGGAAATGCGCCTTGCGGCGGACTTCACCGCAGCGTGGCGGATGATGCCGAGCAGGCCCAGAAACGCCTTGCGGTCCGACTGGTTGCGGGCAAGGACGAGATTGTCCGACAGTTTCATGGCGGAGACGGCGGCATGCCCGTGGCGCTCCTCCGGCACGAAGCCGGCTCCGAGCAGACGGCGGGCAGTAATACCCTGATTGCCCACGTGCTTCTTGCGGACCACGATCGACTCGGCCGAGGCGACCGGATATTCGCCGGACAATGCGTCGAAAAGCTCGCTTTGCCCGTTGCCCGCGACACCGGCGATGGCGAGGATTTCGCCGGAGCGCACCGCCATCGAGACATCACGCAACGGCATGGCGAAGGGGGTGCGCGCCGCGACGGAAAGGTTCGCAACGGCAAGCTGCACCTCGCCCTTGTCGCTGCGCTCCGGATGCGTCACGGTCGCCACTTCGCTGCCGACCATCATGCGAGCGAGCGAGGCCGGCGTTTCCCGCTTCGGATCACAGGCGCCGGTCACACGGCCATGGCGCAGCACGGTGGCGCGATCGCAGATGCGCTGTACTTCCTCCAGGCGGTGGCTGATATAAAGAACCGAGCGTCCCTCGGCGCGCAGCTTGAACAACGTCTCGAACAGCTTGTCGGCCTCCTGCGGCGTCAGCACCGAGGTCGGCTCGTCGAGAATGATGAGCTTCGGGTTCTGCAGCAGCGCACGGACGATCTCGATACGCTGGCGCTCGCCGACCGAGAGATCGGCGACATGGGCATGCGGATCGAGCGGCAGGCCGTAGGCGACCGACAGCGCCCTCGCCTCCTCGGCGATTTTGTCGATCGGGATGGCGTCATCGAGCGACAGGGCGATGTTTTCGGCAACCGTCAGCGCCTCAAACAGCGAGAAATGCTGGAAGACCATGCCGATGCCGAGCTTGCGGGCTTCCCCAGGCGACGTGATCGCAACCGGCTGGCCCTGCCAGAGGATATGCCCGTCCGTCGGCTCGAGAACGCCGAACACCATCTTCACCAGGGTGGATTTGCCCGCACCATTTTCGCCGAGAAGCGCGTGAATTTCACCCGGCGCTATATCGAGATCGATTTCATTGCAGGCAGCAAAGCCACCGAAGAACTTCGTCAGCTTCTGAACCGATAATAACGCACCGGAATCCGGCACATTCAATGGCGACACGTTCCCCTCATTTCTTCTGCCAACCGGTCCGTTTGGATCTCATGGAATCAGCAGCGTCGTTCCTGTTGTTTTTCTTGTTTCCAGATCCGTGTGAGCCTGCCCAACCTCACGCAGCGGATAGGTTTGATTGATATTGATACGCACTTTGTTGCTTTGCACAATATCAAATAGCGCTTTCGCACTGTCGATCAGTTCCTGGCGCGCGGCGATGTAGGTGAAGAGCGTCGGCCGCGTCGCAAAGAGCGAACCCCTCTGCGCCAGCGTCGCCAGGGTGAAATTCTCGATCGGACCGGAAGACTGGCCGAAGGAGGCAAAAAGGCCGCGCGGCTTCAGACAATCGAGCGATTGTGGAAAAGTATCCCGTCCGATCGAATCGTAGACGACATCGACGCCCTTGCCGCCGGTGATCTCACGAACACGGTCGACGAAGCTGTCGCTCTTGTAGTTGATCACATGGTCGTAGCCATGGGCGAGCGCCAGCTCGATCTTGTCTTCAGAGCCCGCCGTGCCGATGACGGTGGCGCCGAGCGCCTTTGCCCATTGGCCGGCGATCAGGCCGACGCCGCCGGCAGCGGCGTGGAACAGCAGGACGGTCTCAGGGCCGACCTTGAAGGTGCGGTTCAAGAGATATTCGGCAGTCATGCCCTTCAGCATCATCGCCGCCGCCGTTTCGATTGCTATGCCGTCAGGCACATGCACCAGATGCCGCGCCTCGATATTGCGTTCAGCGCTATAGGCACCGTCGGAGCTGGCATAGGCAACACGGTCGCCGACCTTGAAATCCTCGACGCCGCGGCCGACCGATGTCACGGTGCCGGCGCCCTCCTTGCCGGTGACGAAGGGCAGATGCGGGGTCTTGTAGGTGCCGTTGCGGAAATAGACGTCGATGAAATTAAGCCCGACCGCCGCCTGCCTGATCTGCACTTCGCCCGTCGACGGCGGCGGAAGATCGATCTCGACATAGTCGAAAACCTCCGGCCCGCCCGTCTTCGAAAATGAAACAGCCTGCGTTTTGATCATCTTGCCTGTCCTATGCTTCGCGTCCAAGGGCGGGGAAGAATTGCAGCACCGCGCCGATGACGTAAAGATAGATTCCGGTCACGATGAAGAGAATGAGCGCCCATTCGGGCGTGTCGAAATGCATCAGCAGTGAAAAAATGCCGAGCGACGACCACAGGAAAAAGACGCCGAGGTTGAGCGGGCGCAGCCTTTTGACCCGAACCGGGTGGAGGAAATTGATCGGCAGGAAGGTCAGCACCACCGAGACGATGACAACAGTGAGCGCCGTTGTGGCACTGGCATCGATGACGAACAGCGTGAAAACGATCATGTTCCAGACGACGGGGAAGCCGGAGAAGAAATACTCGTCCGTCTTCATGCCCATATCGGCATAGTAGATGGCGCTGGAGACGACGATCATGCCGGCGGCGACGAAGGACCAGGGCTCGCCGATCATGCCGCTCTGATAGAGCGCGAAGGCCGGCAGAAGCACATAGGTGACGTAATCGATGATATTGTCGAGCGTATCGCCCGACCAGTTGGGCAACACTTCCTTGACACGCACCTTGCGGGCGATCGGCCCGTCTATGCCGTCGACGAGAAGGGCGAGACCCAGCCACCAGAACATGTCGATGAAGCGGTGCTCGGCGGCGGCAACGACGCCGAGAAAGGCAAGGAAGGAGCCGGAGGCCGTCAGAATATGGACGGAAAAGGCGCGCATCTCCGCATAAGGAACACGCTTGTAGTTGAAAATCTTCATATTCCCCGACCGCCCTATCGCGCTCGCCCCGGCAAGCATCTTTTTTTCACCACCATCGCCGGACCCTGTTGCTGAATCGGGTTCGACGTCGTAGGTCTTTGTTGTCGCACCATTTTTGCCGAAAACTGGCATCCGTTTCCGGCGTGCTGCTCTAATATGCATCCTTTGCCGGGCTTCGCCAGCGGGAAATACGACATTCTCCGCCCGCCTCCGGTCGGCCATTGAATCCTGACCATGACATGCATATTTCCCTTTAGAAGCGTCGCGTGGAATGGAATGCCTTTAATTCCGGCCGGATTTGTAATATCTCGCTCGCATCCGACTGTTCATCCGACGAAACGGGATCCGCTACCGAAATGAACGCGCCTGCAAAGACCGAAGACTTCGCCTTGTCCATCCCCGCCGGCGTCTATGCCGAGACGGTGCTCGATGTCACGCACTATACCGACCGGCTCTTCCGATTTACTATGACCCGGCCGCAGGGCTTCCGTTTCCGTTCTGGCGAATTCGCGATGATCGGCCTGATGGTCGAAGGCAAGCCGGTGTTCCGCGCCTATTCGATCGCCAGCCCCGCCTGGGCCGAAGAGCTTGAATTCTTTTCGATCAAGGTGCCGGACGGTCCGCTCACCTCGCATCTGCAGGCGATCAAGCCGGGCGACCAGGTGCTGATGCGCAAGAAGCCGACGGGCACGCTGGTGCTCGATGCGCTGACGCCCGGCCGTCGTCTCTACATGTTCTCGACGGGAACGGGCATTGCGCCCTTCGCCAGCCTGATCCGCGATCCCGAGACATATGAGAAGTTCGAGGAAGTCATCCTCACCCATACGACGCGTGATGTCGCCGAACTGAAATACGGCTTCGACCTCGTACATGAGATCCAGAATGACGAGCTGCTGAAGGAAGTCGTCGGCGACAAGCTGCGCCACTATCCGACAGTCACGCGCGAGGATTTCGAATATCGCGGCCGCATCACCGACCTGATCTCCTCCGGCAAGCTGTTCACCGATCTCGGCGTGCCGCCGCTCGATCCGGCAATCGACCGCGGCATGATCTGCGGTTCCTCGGCCATGCTGAAGGATACCAAGGAACTGCTCGAGAAGGCCGGCCTCGATGAAGGCGCCAACAGCAAGCCTGCCGAATTCGTCATCGAGCGCGCTTTCGTCGGCTAAAGCATTTCTTACAATCGATCAGTGAACGGCTCCGGAAAGGAGCCGTTTCTATGCGTGGCTGAGATAATCGATCAGCAGCGCCATGGCGGCGCGCGCTTCATCCGGCCTGCCCTGATGGATGGCACGAATGACGGCGACGTGCAGCGCAATGGCGCGGTCCATGCGCTCCGGGCTTGCCTTGGAGTACCAGAGGCGGCGCGAATGCGTCTGCACCGGGCCGAGTGCTGCCGTGATGAAGCCGTTCGGGCAGGCATCTTCAAGGATTTCGTCGAAGGCCTTGTCGGCAGCGAAGAAGCCGGCGAGATCGCCGGTGACGGCGCATTCCTCCATGGCGCGGGCGCAGTTGATGAGGCGCGCGCGGTGCTCGTCGCTCGCATGTTCGGCGACGAGTCTTGCCGCGATCGGCTCCAACTCGCGGCGCACCTGCATGACATTGCGATGATCCTCAGGCGCGATCTCGGCCACCTGCAGCCCGACGCGCGGCTTGACCAGGATCAGCCCCTGCCAAGCGAGCTTTTGGATCGCCTCGCGCACCGGCGTACGCCCATGGCCCGCCATACCGATCAGCTGCTTTTCAGTGACCAGCGCGCCGGGCTTCAACGCCAGCGTCACGATCAGATGCTCCAGCGCCAGATAGGCAAGACGGCTCTGTGACGTCTGCATGCAAAACAACCGCTCCCCACTGATATATCAAATCCTGGCATGCTGGAAACCGCACGGCAAGCCGTACTGGTATATCCCCACGGAGAAAAATGAATGGAGGGTCTCAAGATTGAGTGCTCCGAGGAAGGGTGTTCTTCGTGGCAGCGCGGACCGGCGGTCCGCGCCATGAATCTCGAACAGTATTTGACCCCTTGTCACCTTACAGTTGTCATGCGCCTGGCGAAATGCTTCGATGCTCCTCATGAACCGGTTTCATGGAGCTCGCAATGTCTCCCGACAACGTTGACCTTAATCTCCTGCGCGTCTTAGATGTGCTGATGCGGGAAAGGAGCGTTACGCGCGCTGCCGATCAATTGGGCCGGACCCAATCAGCGGTCAGTCACTCGCTCTCGAAGTTGCGCATCATATTTAAGGACGAGCTGTTCACACGCGACGGCGGATTGATGAGGCCCACGCCTCGCGCATTAGAGCTTATCGGGGACCTATCTGACTCTCTCGGAAAAATTCGCGGTTTGATTGGGCGGTATAATGTCTTCGACCCTGCAACGACAGAACGAAAGTTTCGCGTGGGGCTCACTGACTATCATGCGATGATCTTCATCCCGGGCCTTATTCGAGAATTCTCCAGACAGGCGCCATATGCGACCCTGAATGTCATACCCGCCAACCGAGCTGAAGCTGAAAGCGCAGACTACTTCCGCCAGGTCGACTGCACTTTGACGGGCGCGAGTCTGAAGGACGACCCCAACCTGACTAAAACCGAGCTCGGTCAGGACAGAATCCTGTGCGCTGTTTGGAGTGGCAGCCAGATCGCCAGGTCTCCATTAGGTTTGGAGCAGTATCTTTCGGCATCTCACCTTCAAATTTCCGCCGATGGTCTGTCTGAGGGTTTGGCAGATGGTGCACTTAAAGAGCGTGGGCTTAGGCGAAAGGTCGTCGCAACCATTTCAAACTACTTAGTGATGCCGTTGGCGCTCAGGGGGACGGACCTGATCACGCATTGTGGCGACGGCATTTTTCAGATTCTTGATGAAGCAAACGAGATTACACTTCTCTCGCCGCCCATACCCATTCCTTCCGTCAGCGCAAGTCTCGTGGTTCACCGGCAGATGGCTGCCGATCAGGGAATCCTTTGGTTGCGTCGCCTTATAACTGAACTGTATCACGCGGCTCAAATCAGCAAAAATGAAGCCATATTGGCAACCAACGTAATCGCGTGAGGAGGAATGCCAACTAGGCGGTCAGTTTTGACGCATTCATCCGGGTTCCAGTGCTCTGATATTGTATGAATTTCATTCATAAATTGGATGTCGACAATCAATTTGACAGATTGGCCTTCAGCAGGCCACTCTCTTTGGTAGAATTCAAAAAAGGGGATCCTTCAATGCGAAATTTAATCGCCGGTATTCTCGGCGCGGCAATTGCCGCCTCTGCATATCCCGTTTGGGCGGGAACCTTGGACGATGTCAAAGCAAAGGGCTTCCTCACATGCGGAACGAATCCGGCAACGGCGGGTTTCAGCGTTCCTGACAACGATGGGAAGTGGACAGGCTTCGTCGTCGACTACTGCCGCGCCGTGGCCGCTGGCGTTCTCGGCGATGCAACGAAGGTCAAGTTTATCCCGCTCAACGCCAAGGATCGATTTACCGCGCTCCAATCCGGCGAGATCGACATCCTGGCTCATAATGCGACGTGGACGTCCTCGCGAGACACTTCCCTCGGCATCATCTTCGCTGGCACTTATTTTTATGATGGCCAGGGCTTCATGGTTCGCAAGTCGGAGAATATTCAGTCCGCCAAGGGTCTGGACGGCGCATCAATTTGCGTTTCGCAGGGGACTACCGCCGAATTGAATCTGGCCGACTATTTCCGCATCAACGGCATGACCTATAGTGCCGTCGGTTTTGCTGATGAAGAGGCTGTCATCAAGGCTTATGAGGAAGGACGTTGTGACGTTTTCTCCGCAGACACTTCGAGCCTGAACGCTGCGCGGATCCGTATGGCGAAGCCCGACAAGAACGTCGTGCTCCCGGAAATCATTTCGAAGGAGCCGCTGGGCCCCGCCGTCCGCCAAGGTGACGATCAGTGGCTGAACATCGCCAAGTGGACTCTCAATGTCATGCTCGCCGCAGAAGAGTTCGGCATCACCTCGAAAAACGTCGACGAGATGAAAAATTCCGCCGATCCGAATATTCGCCGCCTCCTGGGCGTCGAAGGTAGCTTCGGCAAAGACGTCGGGCTCGGAGAGAGCTGGTCTCAGGACATCATCAAGCAGGTTGGCAATTATTCCGACGTTTTCGAGCGTTCGATCGGCAAGGAATCTCCCTTGAAGATAGAACGTGGTGTGAATGCGCTCTGGAATGCCGGCGGCCTTCAATACGCACCTCCCATCCGTTGATACGAGGCCGCCAGGAGAATCGGCGGCCTCTTCCTAGTTGGGAGGAACCAAATGGTTGACATTTCTCTGCCTATGCATGTGCGTAGCACCTTCTCGATCTATGACAAAAAGGTTCGCGGGATCGTCTATCAAGCTGCTTTGGCTGTTAGCCTGGCGGTGGTCCTCGCGGCGGTTACAACCCAAACTGTTTCGAACATGAAACGGCGCGGCATTCCTCTTAGCTTCGACTTCTGGAAACAGACTGCAGGCTTCCAGATCAATCAGACGCTGATCCCCTACGACACCCTGTCCACCTATGGACAGGCCTTTTGGGTTGGCGTGGCAAACACACTCCTGGTCAGCGTAGTGGGAATCGTACTTGCCACAGTCATTGGTTTCCTGATCGGCATTTCACGCCTTTCCAGAAATTGGATAGCAGCCAAGGTCGCGACCTCCTATGTCGAAGTCATTCGAAATATCCCGCTGCTGCTTCAGCTTCTGTTCTGGTACAACGCAGTCCTGAAGCCGCTGCCTGCGCCAAAGGCATCGATCTCCCTACCCGGAGGAATCTACCTCAACAATCGCGGGATCATAATGCCCACGGTTGAGCTTCAGGCGGGCGCCGGCTGGGTAGGTGTGGCAATCGTCGCCGGGGTGGCTGTCGCTATTGCGTTCGGAGCCTACGCGCTGACACTCCAGAAGCGAACAGGCAAGCAGCTTCCGGTCCTCCTTGTCACGATACTCGCTCTCGTCGGGCCGCCACTGCTTGCTTGTGTAGCCGTGGGCAGCCCCTGGACCTTCACCTATCCGGAGCTGAGGGGTTTCAACTTCCGTGGGGGCCAGCAGATCTACCCTGAGTTCGCGGCCCTACTCATCGGCCTTTCTGTCTACACGGCGTCATTTATCGCGGAAATCGTTCGCGGTGGCATTCAAGCCGTTTCCAAAGGGCAGACAGAAGCGGCCCACGCGCTCGGTCTCCAACAGGGCAAAACATTGCGACTGATTGTCATCCCGCAGGCTTTGCGGATCATCATCCCGCCTTTGACCAGTCAATATCTGAACTTGATCAAAAACTCGTCGCTTGCCGTCTTCATTGGTTATCCCGATCTCGTTCAGGTCTTTGCCGGCTCCGTACTCAACCAAACGGGGGCGGCGGTGCAGGTGATGGCCATAACGCTCGGGGTCTATCTCGTCATCTCCTTGAGCACATCGGCCGCCATGAACGGCTTCAACCAGCGTTTTGCGCTCGTGGAGCGATAAGATGAATGAAACTCTTCATGTGCCGGCTGCATATCGACATGAATACATTCCTGCTGTCGCTCCGCCGCCCGGAATCCAGCCCGGCCCTATGACTTGGGCGCAGAAGAACCTGTTCTCCAGTCCCTTCTCATGCCTTTTAACCGTGTGTTTCACCGGGCTGGCGGTTTGGCTCGTTTGGCAATTCCTGAGCTTTGCCTTGATAAATGCCGTGTGGAGCGGTGACAGCGAAGCCTGCCGTGCCAATCCAGACGGCGCATGCTGGTCGTTTGTCGCCGCTAAACTGAACTATCTACGGTACGGCGCATATCCGGCAACCGAGCGCTGGCGAGTCGACGTAACGCAGCTGATTGGTGCTGCCTTGGTCGGGTGGCTCCTATGGCGGAGCGCCCCATGTCGCAACATCGCAGCACTGCTGTTCTTCGGAATTTATCCCATTGTGGCGTTTGCGCTGCTTCGTGGTGTGGAAACGATTGGTCTGCCGGTCATAGACACAACGCTATGGGGCGGAATAATGATCACGCTCTTGATGTCCGTTGTAGGGATCGTGTTTTCGCTGCCGCTTGGGATCATCCTCGCACTCGGCAGACGTTCTGAGCTTCCAATCGTCAAGGCCGTCTGTGTCTTCTATATCGAGATTGTCCGAGGCGTACCCTTTATCACCGTGCTCTTCATGGCGAACTTCATGATGCCTCTGTTTGTGCCTGAGGCACTAACGCCCGATAGACTTTTGCGCCCAATGATCGGCACTGCCCTCTTCTCGGCGGCTTACATGGCGGAAGTAATTCGTGCCGGGCTGCAGGCTATCCCCAACGGCCAATATGAAGGGGCTCAGGCCCTGGGCGTCGGGTACTTCACGAGCATGAGGCTCGTCATCCTGCCTCAAGCGCTCGCGATCGTCATTCCCGGCATCGTTTCGACGTTCATTGGACTTTTCAAGGACACGACGCTCGTCGCAATCGTCGGCATAGCAGACTTTCTGCGAGCAGTCGAAACCGCCCGTATCGATCCGAACTGGGCGGGACCGACTATCTCGTCAACCGGTTATCTTTTTGCGGCGGTTATCTACTGGATCTTCTGTTTCGGGATGTCTCGCTATTCCATGTCCGTGGAAAGTCATCTCGCGCGCGCTCACAAATCATAGGAAGTGCGGATGTTGAACAATCTGAAGTAAACGCCGCTGGCGACATCACGGCCGCCAATGGGCAGTTCCTGCGACAAATCCTGAGGTGATTGTCCCCCTCTTTCAATGCGCGGCTTACGCACACAAATACTAGGACTCAAACGATGACACAGTCCCATGCACCGGCGACCAGGAAACTGGGCGCCGAGGAGACGAATTTTGACGTTGTTCATGACCGCAGCAAATTCGGTTCGGCGAAATGGGCCAATCAGTGGGACGAATTCTCTCCCCGCGTCCAGGGCGACGGATTGATATCGCTCTGGACGGCCGACATGGATTTTCGTGCGCCGGAACCGGTGATTGCACGCTTGCGTGAGGCCGTTGATCACGGCATCTATGGCTATACCAAGCGCGATCCGCACCATTACGAAATCATAAAGTCCTGGTTCGAGCGCCGCCACGGCTGGAATGTGGATGTCGAGACGCTGGTTCCTGCTCCGGCAATCATGCCCTCCGTCGCAGCTATCTTGCGGACCTTTACGCAAGCTGGTGACGGCGTCATCGTCCAGGCACCAGTCTATTCTCCATATTTCCAAGTCGTCCGCGAGAATGGCAGGAAGCTCCTGATCAACCGCCTGAGACTTGCGAACGGCGCCTACGAGCTTGATCTGGAGGATTTCGAACGGCAAGCTGCGAACGGCGCCCGCGCGTTTTTATTGTGCAATCCGCACAACCCTGCCGGAAAGGCCTGGACACGTGAGGAGCTGAAGAGCCTTGACGCCATATGTGAGCACTACGGCATCCTGGTCATCTCCGACGACATTCACTGCGACATTCGACTAAGCGATCGTCCTCATATCGTATTCTCCTCTCTCGGTGACGCCGCGGCGGCAAAATCCTTCATCTGCACAGCACCGACCAAGACATTTAATTTGGCCGGTGTACCTGCGGCTACAGTTTCCGTCGCTGACCGGAAACGTCGCGAGGAGCTGTTCCAGGTCATGCAAGCATCGTTCATGCTGAACGCTCATTATTTCGGGCGGCTCGCTCTTGAAGTCGCATATAGCTCGGGCGATCAATGGCTAGACAGCCTTACATCTTATGTTCGCGAGAACGTCGATCTCGTCTTGAGCGTAGCGGGCAGCAATCTTCCGGGTATCACACCGATGCGACCTGACGCGTCATATCTGGTCTGGCTCGACGCGCGAGAGTTGGACGCAAAGGTGGAAGGGATCCATCGGTTCTTCGTCGAACGGGCCGGCGTCAACCTTTACGACGGGCGCGTCTATGGGCCGGGTGGAGAAGGATTCATCCGCCTAAACGTCGGTTGTCCGCGCTCCATCCTCAAGGAAGCGCTCGGACGCATGGCACGCGCCCTCGGATCGCTATAGCGCTTGCGACGTCTCTCACTCGTGCCGCAGGGCCTCGATGGGATTCAGCTGCGCGGCCCTTCTCGCGGGGAAATAGCCGAAGATCATGCCGATCGCCGCGGAGAAGAGGAAAGCGACGGCGACCATCAGCGGGCTGAAGACGAAGGGCACCTTCAGCAGCGTCACAGCGCCGAAACCGAGGCTCAGGCCCAGTATGATGCCGGTGATGCCGCCGAAGAGTGATAGCGCCACCGCTTCCACCAGGAACTGGGTCAGCACCTGGTTTTCGAGCGCGCCGATCGCCAGACGGATGCCGATTTCGCGGGTGCGCTCGGTGACGGAGACCAGCATGATGTTCATGATGCCGATGCCGCCGACGAGCAGGCTGATCGCAGCGACGGCGCCGAGCAGGCCGGTCAGCAGCGTCGTCGTGCCGGTCATCGCCGCGGCGATCTGGGTCATGTCGTTGACGTTGAAATCGTCCTGGCGGCCGGGCATGATCTTGCGGCGCTCGCGCAGGAGATTTTCGACATCGGACTGCACCTTGGCTGTGGAGACGCCGTCGCGCGCCGAAATAATGATCTGCGGTACGTTGCTGTTGCCGCTGATGCGTCGCTGGAACACCTTGACCGGCATGATGACGACATCGTCCTGGTCGTTGCCCATGCCGGACTGGCCGCGCTTGGCAAGCACGCCGATGACAGGGCATGAGACCTTGCCGACGCGGATCTGCTGGCCTGTGGGGTCGGCGCTGCCGAAGAGCTGCGAGCGCACCGTCTCGCCGATGATGCAGCGCGCCTGGCCGCGTTCCTCGGCGGGGGTGAAATTGCGGCCGAGCGCCAGGTTCCAGTCCTGTGCGATGAAATAATCGTTGGTGGTGCCGGAGACGCTGGTGGAATGATTCTGGCCGCCGAAAATCACGGTCGCGGTGGACTGGTTGAGCGGCGCCACCGCCCTGAGGCCGGTGATCTGGTCACGGATGGCCGCGACGTCCTTGATGCTGAAGCGCTTGGCCTCGGAACTCGCCCGGCCGGGGCCGAACTGGCCGGGGCGGACGAACAGCATGTTGGTGCCGAGCCGCGACAGCTCGGTCGAGACCTGCGCGGTCGTGCCGTTGCCGATCGTCACCAGCGCGATGACGGCGGCAACGCCGATGACGACGCCGAGCACGGTCAGGAACGAGCGCAGCATGTTGCGGCTGATGGCCCGCAGCGCCAGCTTCAGCGTCTCAAAGAACATGATCCGCCCTCCTCCGATGCTCGACTTCCGTCTCCAGCTTGCCGTCGACGAAGCGCAACAGCCGCTGCGCATAGGCGGCAATATCGGGCTCGTGGGTGACCATGACGATGGTGATGCCTTGCTCGCGGTTCAGCCGCGTCATCAGATCCATGATCTCGACGCTGGTCTTCGTGTCGAGATTGCCGGTGGGCTCATCGGCCAAGAGTAGTGCTGGCTCGGTGACGATGGCGCGGGCGATGGCGACGCGCTGCTGCTGGCCGCCTGACAGTTCCTGTGTCTTGTGATGTTCGCGACCGGACAACCCGACCAGCGCCAGGGCTTCGCGGGCCCTTTCGCGCCGCTCGCGCACCGCCATGCCGCGATAGATCAGCGGCAGTTCGACGTTCTCGACGGCCGAGGTGCGCGACAGGAGGTTGAAGCCCTGGAAGACGAAGCCGAGCATATGGCGGCGCAGCAGCGTCAACTGACTGCGGTCGAAGCCGCTGGTCGGAATGCCCTCGAAGATGTAGTCGCCGGCGCTCGGCACGTCGAGACAGCCGAGAATGTTCATCGCCGTCGACTTGCCGGAGCCAGACGGCCCCATGATCGCGACGAATTCATGGGCGTTGATCGCGAGATCGACGTGGTCGAGCGCGCGGATCGCCGCCTCGCCCTCGCCATAGACTTTCGAGACCTGTCTGAATTCGATGAGCGGCGGGCTTGCCATCCGTCTCTCCGCCTAGTTCGCACGCGCCGTGGCGTCGATCACCAGTGCATCGTCTTGCTTGATGTCGCCGGAGACGACCTGGGTGAACTGGCCGTCGGATGAGCCGACCTGGATGACAACAGGCACCGGGCGGCCGTTGCGCAGCACCCAGACGCGGCGCTCAGCGCCCTTCAGCGCCGAACCGGCATTGTTGTTGCGCTGGCGCGGCGGGCCGAAAATGCCGAAAATGCCGCGGCCGCGCCTTTCCGCCTGCGCCGGGGCGTAGCGCAACGCGGCATTCGGCACCATCATCGTGTCCCTGACGGCCTCGACGGTGACGTCGGCCGTCGCCGTCATGCCGGGGCGCAGCAGCAGGTCGGCATTGTCGACGGATAGAACCGCTTTATAGGTCACGACATTGTTGACCACTTCGGAGGCGAAGCGGATCTGCTCGATCTCGGCTGGAAAGGTCCGGTCGGGATAGGCGTCGACCGTGAACTTCGCCTTCTGGCCGACGGCGATCTGGCCGACATCGGCCTCGTCGACATCGACCTGCAGCTCCATCTTCTTCAGGTCGCCGGCGATGGTGAAAAGGATCGGCGCCGAAAGCGAGGCCGCGACCGTGGCGCCGGGATTGACAGAGCGGGTGAGGATGACGCCGTTGATCGGCGAGATGATCTTCGCCTTGGCGAGATTGACTTCGGCAAGCTGCAGGTCGGCTTCCGCGGCCAGGACCTCGGCTTCGTTGATCTGTTTGGCGGCAACGGCAGAATCATATTTGTAGCTGGCGTCGTCGAGGCTCTGCTGGGTGGAGACGTTACTCCTGACCAGGCTCTTCAACCGCTCGAGCGAGGTGCTTGCCGATTGCATATCGGCATTGGCCTTGACGACGTTCGCCTTGGCAGAGTTGAGCTTGGCCCGCGAGCTTTTCACATCCGCCTCGAGCTTGTTGGTATCGAGGAGAGCGAGCACTTCGCCTGACTTGACCGTGCTGTTGTAATCGACGTTGACGTCGCGGACCGTGCCGGACAGCTCGCTCGATATATCCACCTGCTCGGTCGGCTGTACCGAGCCGGTGGCGGTGACGAGCACCGTCAGGTCGCCGCGTTTTACCGGCTGGGTGGCATAGCTCACTTCACTTTGCCCACGGCCCATGTAGACATAGGCGGCGGCTGCGGCGGCAACGATGAGAATCAGCAGGATGAGCAGGCGTCCGCGCCAGCGGCCACGCTTGCCCTGCCGTCCCGATGCGGCAAGGACCGCTGCGAGATCGGATGCTGCGCCTGTCTTTGCTCCGGTCTCGCTGCCGCTTACGATTTTGTTCATGTCGTCCTCAATCCGTCAGTGGCCGCCTGCAGCCTCTGCGGCGAAATAATCACAACGCAGATGAACCGGCGATTAGCGTTGCCGCCGAACTGGCACGGAATTGCGGATGGGTGAAATGAAATATTGGTAAGGAAAGTCAAGTTTCGGTGCGTTTGATCTCGATGGCGACGCGTTTAGCGCCCGTCAGTTCGCATCCTCGGCAAATTGGCCCGCGCCGGGCAAGGGATGCAGCCACAGTTCGCGCCGCTTGATCCAGACTTCATAGCCAGGCGCAAGATCCGTCGGCGGGCTGTCAAGCGAGCCCAGACGGATTTCCGCCTCGTCATCCCTAAGGCAGAAAAGCCTGCTGCCGCAGACGGGGCAGAAGCTGCGGCCGGAGAAAGTGGCGACCTCGCCGCTGTGGGAAAAAGCCTGGCGTGGCCAGACCGCGAAGAAGGTGAAGGCGGAGCCGCTCGATTTGCGGCAATCGGCGCAGTGGCAGAGGCCCATGCGAAGCGGTTCGCCTTCCACTCTGTAGGCCACCGCCCCGCAAAGGCAACTTCCGGTTCGGATCTTCATAGAGCGCCTTCAGGCGTCGAGATTGGTCGGCAGGCCCGGCGGGCGCCGCTTTGCTGCCATCAACAGGTCGAGTTCGGTAGCCGACGGGCCGAACTTGTCGTAGAGGCGCTTTGCCTCCTTATCATCCAACCGGTATTTCCTGGCAAATTCGCCGATGCTGTAAGGGCGGCCACGCAACACTCTTCGCGCCGGGGTCGCCGTATTCGGTGCGTCGGTCATGGTTTTCTCCTTTCGTCACGTCCCTTTTAAGGTAGAGCGAGCTGTCGATTTGAAAAGAGCCGGCGAGCCGCATCGAAGCTTCCGGCTCGGGTGGATGCGGTTGTTTTCCTGGAATCTTTTCGCCGATATGCGCATTTTCAAATCGAGGTTGCGGGCCGCGCCAAGCGGACGCGGCGGTGCTGGAGAACATCGGGATTTTTCCGCTTTCTCCCGATGGCCAACGAAATGGCAGGCGAGCTCCCTGCCCGCCCGGCCCGCCGCCTCATCCCCTTTTTCCGGCCAGATCACGAAATGTTAAAATACGGAACGCACGCGCCGGAGCGAGGTTGTCAACACGAGGTCGACGTGGCCTCAGTTCAAAACCAAGGAGAAACCAAATGGCAAACCAAGGTGGAACCCACGAACAGCACGTCAAGGCTGGGCAACAGAGTCACAAGAACGACTCCAATACCCGCAGCGCCTCTTCAGGCGGCCGCGACGCGCAGTCCACCGGAACCCGCGGCGGCAGCCATGAACAGCATGTCAAGGCTGGCCAACAAAGCCATAAGAACAGCCACTAAAGCTCTGTTCTAATATGAAATTAGGCTCGCGCTTCGGCGCGGGCTTTTCTCTGCGGCGCTCTTGCCGCCGCAGCCCTTTCCTCAACGAATATCCAGCCCGTGCTGCGTGCCGAACAAAAACTCTAACGTGCGGATACAAGGGACTGCCTGAGCACGCCGGCGACAAACGTGAGCGCGTCCCCGTCGGCGCCGGGCTTGCTCCAAGAGCTCGCGATCAAGGAACAACGATTGCCATCGTTAGAAGGCCGCTTTCTCGAAGGTATTCGACCAGTTCGGAAAATGGGATCATGGCTATGGTGAAGAGAGAATCTCTTGATGTCACCAGCAGCGCCCGGCCGGAAATCACCGGAGCCTGCCCCCACTCAAAATTGGAGAAATTTGGCCAGAACAACGGTGTACGCCCAGCGTATTCCGCATATGGCTCGGCGAAGAGACGAGACAAATATATGGCCTCCCGCTTCGCCGTATATCTGAACACAAGATAGGCGAGCAGCGTGAAAATTCCCGTGAAAAGCAGACTACCAAACACCAGGCAGACACCGCTGATCATGCAGAGCGAAAAGAGATAAAGAGGGTTGCGCGTGATCGAATAAGGTCCCTCGGTCACAAGCGCGGAATTCTTTCGACCTCCAATATAGATGGTCGACCAGATCCGTCCGATTACGCCAAAGGCGATCAACAATGTACCGAACTGAGCGAGCAGGGTCAGAAAAAGGCTTTCAGATCCAAGGCCCGGATGCGCGATGAGCTGGAAGGTGACGAAAGCAACGGTCAGCACCCAAAAAGCCAAAATTCGCCGCTTCTGCTTAAAGGGGCGGTCGGAGGAAGTCGTATAAACCATCAATATTTCCGATCTCTATAAAATCTTCGAAACGCTCTGCAGGCTGTGCCTCAGAGCGAGGTTGAATTCGGGGGTCGAGGCAACAATCAGCTATCCGCAATCCCTCTTTTTGCAGGGATGCTTTTCCTGAGCGCGCCACTCCTTGACGAGTTGGCGGCGGTTTCCGGGATAATGATCGTCCAGGAAACTGACGGTCATGACGTGGTCAGCTTGGAAGATGCGAAAGTCGCCCTGCAGTTCGCACCAACCCGCGATAAACCGCTGTGAATCAATAAATCCCAGCATGATTGGCCATACGGTCCTTTCGGACACGGCCCCGCTTCGATCTTTGTGCGTGATCCTTATCTTTCGCTGCTCGCGCATCGCTCGCCTGACCTGCGCCAGATCAACAACCGATGAACCTTTTTCAGAACGACCAACAAAGAACGTGTTGTCGTCCAAGCCCCGTCGCAGGTCGGGCGGAAGCACACCGCCGATTTTTGCGAGCGCGTTTTGAACAGCGTGCGCCAAAGCATCGTCCGTGTGCCGACTGACCCACTGTGCGCCAGCGACAAGCGCCTGGATCTCTTCTTCCGTGAAAGACAGAGGCGGCAAAAGGAAACCCGGCTGCAGTATGTAGCCGACCCCGGGCTCTCCATCGATATCGGCGCCCATGGCCTGCAGCGTCACGATGTCACGACGGAT
Source organism: Rhizobium leguminosarum (assembly GCF_019798305.1). Taxonomy (GTDB): domain Bacteria; phylum Pseudomonadota; class Alphaproteobacteria; order Rhizobiales; family Rhizobiaceae; genus Rhizobium; species Rhizobium leguminosarum_U. Next base: position 56,027 of record NZ_JAAXDD010000017.1, on the reverse strand, counting down.
AGTCCGCAACGAAACGCCGAGCTCGCGCGCAAGCGTCAAGCCGGCCACTGTTCCGCGGTGACGACGAAGAACTTGAATCAGGTCAAATAATCGATAGCTTCGTGACACGCTCACGCCATCATGACGACGGCTTTTCCGGCGAGCTTCCGTCCGGACTCAAGAGCCGTGATGAGTGGAATCGCTTCGCTGAGGGGCACGATCTCGGCGATCGGAAGGCGAAGATTTTCGTCCTTGGCGGCACGAGCGATTCTATCGAGGATCTCGGCCCTCGGCGTGCACACCACAACCTTCAGTTTTCGGTTGAACATTGACCGAATGAATTTTCCCGGCGTGGGATTGAGGTCGACGAACCGGCCATTCTGACGCAATAGCCCAAGCCCCACTGCGTCCGTCATCGTCGCAGCCGTGTCGTAGACCACATCGAAACGCTCGCGAACCGTCGACAAATCAGTTGTCCGATAGTCAAATACGGTTTGAACGCCGAGGGCCCGCGCCCGTTCCGTCGCCACCGCGCTGCAACTGCCCGAGACCTTTGCGCCCAGAATCTGTGCGATCTGCACAGCCGCTTCGCCCACCGCACCGGTACAGCCATTGATGAAGACGTGCTCGCCGGCAGTCAGCTTCGCTTTGTCGACCAGCCCGTTCCAAGCGGTGGCTCCAGGTGTTCCGAGACAAGCTGCCTCCTCAAACGAAACGGTGTCGGGCTTCTTGGCTAAGAAACTGTCCTTGGTCACGACAGCCTCTCCCAGGGCGCCGCTCTCCTTGAACCGGGCAAGACCGAACACGGCATCGCCGATCTTGAAACGCGTCACCCCTTCACCGACCGAAATGACCGTCCCGGAAATATCCATCCCCATCGCGCGAGGAAAAGCCCTTCCCGTAACGATCTTCATCCGCCCCGCCCGCAGCTTCCAATCGATGGGATTGATCGCTGCGAACTTGATCTCGACCGCCACCTGTCCTTTACCCGGCGAAGCCAGTTCAAACTCCTCGAGCCGCATGAGATCGGGGCCGCCGTACTGGTGATATTGAATGCGTTTCATAGTGATCCATTCTTCCTGTTTTGCTGAAGGCACGACTGTGACGGTGGCAAGCCGCATCGAGCCCGGGCAGCGCCAGCGGCCCGACGACCAGGCGGGCCTCCCCTGCCCGCGTTTGACGGGAATGCTTGGAGATCGCATGGCCATCCGCGGAGGCAATCCGGCGTCGCCGCGAAGTCTGATGACCATGGCTTTCCTGAATTCCGTCACGTCGATGCAGGTTAGACCACCACGGTGCCAGATTCTGGCACCATCGTTTTTGTGACATCGTCCGCTTGCAGATCCAGCCGCCCAGCAGGATCTTCGGGAGGGATTGCCGCGACCGGTCACGGCAATCCACCATCAGGAGCGGCTGTTCATGCGCTCGAACAGGGCTTCGCCCATCCGGCGCGTGTCGGCGGAGATGCCGATCAGGATCTCCTCCTTATCCGCTTCAAGCTGCGCCAGCGCATCGACAGCGAACTCTTCCGAGGAGACCATCATGCGGCTTGCTGTGCCTTCGCTGCGCGTACCACCGCCGAGAGCGGTATCGACGATCGGTGGCGCGACCTCGATCACCCGAATTGCTGTGGATTTCAACTGATGGCGCAGGCTGAGCGTAAAGGAATGGATCGCGGCCTTCGTGGCGCAATAGACCGGCACATCGGCCATCGGCGAAAAAGCGAGGCCCGAGCTGACGTTGATGATGAACGCATGTTCTTGCTGCCTCAAGGTGGCGAGCAGCTCGGCGATCAGATGGATCGGCGCCGTCAGATTGATCGCCACTTCCTGATCGAGAGTGTCGATCGCCGGATCACTATTGAAATCACGCCGATGCTGAACGCCGGCGTTGTTGACGATGATATTGAGGGCCGGATGGTCCGCCTTCAGCCATTCGACCATTGAATGGCGGCTCTCGCCGTCGGCAACGTCGCAAATGCGGGTGATCAGCGCAGGCAATTTCTCTTGTGCCTTCCGCAGCGCGGCTTCGCTTCTGCCGCAAATGATGACGTGATTGCCCTTTTCGTAAAGGCGCCGCGCGAGCGCGAAACCGATGCCGGTTGCGCCGCCAGTGATCAAAATTGTGTTTCCTGTAAGATTCACGGTCGTCCATCCTTCCAACAATTGAGAAGGTGCGCCGACGATGACGTGGTATCAGCGGACACACCTTTGCGACCGGCAAGCCGGTCTCAGGTGTCGCGGATACCCTTGGAGGGAGAATTGCCGTCCCTTGAGACGGCGACCGGGCTACCATCCGGTCAGCACTCTTTCGACGGGCGCTTTCATAGCAGAATGCCGATCATACCGCAATCAGTCGCCATGTTCCCTTGCGCCGGGTTACGTCGCTTGTTGACGTGAGCCATGACGGATGTGCGTTCAGCATCCTTTTCCAGCAGAGCGCCGTAAGAGCAAAAGGCTGCGTCACAGGCCGAACCTCCGCCTATGACCGGCCTGCATTGATGATTCATGCTCATAAGTTCATGCGATTTGCGGCGCCTAATCATGGTTGGGTACGCGCTCTATATTCAAAGCATGAGATCGGGAAGCGCTAGCACGACTGTAGCCAAAGCGGAGAGCGACGATGAACTGGTCGGATGACGAACTCAGCAAGATTGATCAGGCCGACGATGTGAAAATCGCACCGTTTCGCGAAGATGGCTCCACCTATGGCACTCCGACCTGGATCTGGGAGGTCGTCGTCGATGGCGCGCTCTACGTGCGCGGCTACCATGGTCAGAACTCCCGTTGGTATCAAGCCGCGGCTCGCCAGAAGGCCGGGCGGATCATCGCGGCCGGCATGACGCGGGATGTCGCATTCGAGCAAGTTGACGGTCCGATCAACGATCGCATCGATGACGCCTATCGCGCCAAATACGGCAAGAGCCAGTATCTCGCGCCAATGGTCAGCGCCCGAGCACGCGCGGCAACCGTCAGGATCACGCCGCGTGAGGAAACTGCCTGACGCCGGTCGGATCCGCGTGGCGTCGTCAGTAGCCATCCAAACCAACTCGAGGAAGGAGATGCAAGATGATCACGCGCAGATTAGGCCAGGGCCTGGAGGTCTCCGCCTTGTCGCTGGGCGCCATGGGCTATGGCAAGGCCCGCGAGCTTCCCGACCGGGCCGAAATGATCGACCTGCTTCGCACCGCCGTCGAACGCGGCATGGATTTTTTCGACACCGCTGAAGTCTACGGCCCCTGGACGAACGAGGAGATGGTGGGCGAAGCGCTTGCCCCGGTTCGCGACAAGGTCAAGATCGCCACGAAATTTGGCTGGGACATCGACCAGGAGACGGGCAAGCACCGTGGTGGCGTCAATAGCAAGCCGGCGCAGATCCGCCGCGCCATCGAGGGCAGCCTAAAGCGCCTGCGCACCGACCACATCGACCTCTACTATCAGCACCGTGTCGATCCAGACGTGCCGATGGAAGATGTAGCCGGCACGGTCAGGGAGCTGATCGCCGAGGGCAAGGTGCGGTGGTTCGGGCTGTCCGAGGCCGGTGCCCAATCGATACGCCGGGCACATGCGGTGCAGCCGGTGGCCGCGTTGCAGAGCGAATATTCCTTGTGGACCCGCGAGCCGGAGGCCGAAATCATCCCGACGATCGAGGAACTCGGCATCGGGCTCGTGCCTTTCAGCCCTCTCGGCAAGGGATTTCTGACCGGCAAGATCGACCTCAACACCACATTCGACAGTTCCGATATCCGAGCCGGAATCCCCCGCTTCTCCGAGGAAGCGCGTCTTGCCAACCTGAAGCTGGTCGAGCTGATCGGCAAGATCGGCAAGAAGCATGGTGCGACGCCGGCGCAGGTCGCGCTAGCCTGGCTGCTGGCGCAGAAGCCCTGGATTGTTCCGTTGTTCGGCACGCGCAAGCTCGAACGGTTCGAGGAGAATATCGGGGCGCTGAACGTCCCCTTGGACAAGGCCGATCTCGACGAGATCGAGCAGGCCAATATCGTTATTCATGGCGCTCGTTATCCCGAAGCCATGATGCGCCGATCCGGGCTCTAGTCCCGCCGTTGCTGTGAACGAGACGCAATCAAGGCTCCGCTTTAATTTGCGGGAGCACGATTTGCGGACGGTCAGCCGAAATCATAAATGGAGATGGAAACGATGAAGAAGATACTTGCAACGGCATTGCCTCTCGCCCTCATGGGTGTGGAACCCGCATCCGCCGAAGGCGTCGCCGTCTCGCCGAACGGCTCCCGCGCCCACGCCATTGGACCTGCCCAGAATTTCACCGGCCATGTCTTGGTCGAGCCGCTGTTTGCCGTCGATCAGAACAAGCGCTCCATTGGTGGTCACGTGACTTTCTCGCCGGGCGCCCGGTCGGCCTGGCATGTCCATTCCACCGGGCAAGTTCTGATCGTCACGGACGGGGTTGGCTGGATCCAAGAAGATGGTGGCGCCAAGCGCGAAATCAGGGCTGGTGACGTCGTGTGGACGGCGGCAGGTGTCAAACACTGGCACGGCGCCACGGCCACGACCAGTATGCGTCACATCTCCATCACCTTCCCGGATGACCCAGCAGTTCCCGGCGGCTGGATGGAGCATGTTATCGACGAGCAGTACCTTAACTGATTGGCCAAGCGTCGACGCCGGGTCGGCAAGCATTCAGTCGCCAGGAGATATCGATGAAGAGAATTATAGCTGCCACGGCGATCTCGCTCACGATGGGTGAGCCTGTTTTCGCTCAGGAAGGAACGGGAGGCGGAGCTATGCCAGGAAGCGCATCGTCATTGCCGGTCAGCGACATTCAGTCCGTGTCGCCCGCGCTTGGCCGCTATGCCCAGGAAGACGTGATCGGAAATCTGTGGCAGCGGCCGCAACTGTCACGCCGCGATCGCAGCATCGTCACGCTGGCCGTGCTGATCGCCCGAAACCAGGCAATCGATCTGAAGCACTACGTCGACGTCGCTCTCGATAACGGGGTGACCCCGACCGAAGTCTCCGAGATCATCACGCATCTGGCTTTCTACGCGGGCTGGTCGAACGCGATGTCGGCAGTCGCCGCGACCAAGGACGTCTTCAAAGATCGGGGCATCACGGCCGATCAGCTGCCAGCAGTCTCTCCGCAACTGCTCCCGCTCAACGAAGAGGTCGAGCGCCAGCGTGCCACCGGCGTCGAGAAGAATGTCGGTCCGATCTCTCCGGGGCTGGTGCAGTTTACGACCGACCCGCTGTTCCTCGATCTCTGGCAGCGGCCGGGCCTTGCACCGCGAGACCGCAGCCTTGTGACGGTCAGTTCGCTGATCGCATCGGGCCAGAGCGCCCAGATCACCTATCACCTCAACCTCGCCATGGATAACGGCCTGACCGCCGACGAAGCCGGCGAGGTCGTTGCTCATACGGCCTTCTACGCCGGCTGGCCGAACGCCTTTGTCGGAGAGGTGCTGCGCAGCCGGACGAAATGAGGCTCCAACCCGCAGCAAAAGCCTGTCGGTTCCACGCAAAGCTGATCCGGCGTTCTTGCTGCTCCAAAGCTCCCAGGCTTCATTGCTACCATTTCATAGGCAGGCGTTTATGATGAGCGTCGGTCTATGAGGAGGAATCATCAGTGGAGCGCCAGAATATCAACGACCTGATGGTGTTCCTGGTGGTTGCGAGGGAGCGCAGTTTCACCAAAGCCGCAGCCAAGTTCGGCGTCTCGCAGTCGGCGCTGAGCCATACGCTCCGTCAGCTCGAGCAGCGGCTGGGCGTGCGGCTGCTGACGAGGACGACGCGCAGCGTCTCGCCGACCGAGGCAGGCGAACGGATGCTGCAGAGCATCGGTCCGCTTTTCGACGAGATCGGATCTGCGCTCGATGGGCTCAACATTCTTCGGGACCAGCCGGCGGGCACCGTCCGGCTGACTGCCGGCGACTATCAGATCCAGTGCTACATATGGCCGAAGCTTCGGGCCTTTCTCCAACAATATCCCGACATCAGGCTCGAACTGGACGTGAACTACGGTCTGCAGGACATCGTCAGCGAGGGCTACGACGCGGGCGTGCGCTTCGGCGAACAGATCGCCAAGGACATGATCTCGGTGAGGATCGGGCCGGATGTTCGTTTCGCGGTCGTCGCCGCAGAATCCTATTTTGCCTCACGCGATATTCCAACACATCCGAAGGACCTCATGCAGCACAGGTGCATCAATCTGCGCCTGCCCACCTATGGCGGTCTCTATGCCTGGGAGTTCGAAGAGAACGGTCGCGAGATTAAGGTTCGGGTGGACGGACAGCTGGTCTTCAACACGATCTACAACGTTCTTGAGGCGGCTCTCGACGGTTTCGGCTTCGCCTATGTCCCGGAAGATATCGCCAAGCTCCATCTTAGAACCGGTCGCCTCCACCGGTTTCTGGAAGATTTTTCGCCCTATTGGGAGGGTTTCCATCTCTATTACCCAAGCCGGCGCCAGTCTTCCCCCGCCTTTTCCCTTCTCGTGAACGCGTTGCGTTATTCAACGTGAGCGGCTGCGACGACAGAGTGGCGAGCCGCTTTTTGCACCGTTGCGCGGCTCCTGCGGGAAATGAAGCGCAAAGGGATCCGCTTCAGACGACGAAACGCTTCGGCAATTCGGTGGCGAGCGCATCGATCGCCAGTCGCGACCGCAACGGCAGATATTGGGTGGATGGCCACACGGCGTAGCATTCCATCGCCGCCCTCGGTCGATCGGTCCAGAGTTCGACCAGTTCGCCTGCCTGCACACGGTCATGGATCAGCCAGTAGGGAAGCCAAGCGAGGCCCATCCCATCGACGGCGGCATCGGCGATCACTTCGAGATCGTCAAAGCGCAGTCTTGAAGTGACCGACAGGTCGATGAGAGCACCGGTCGCATCGGGAAGCTGCCAGGTCAGGCCATAATCGTTGCGCCAGTATACGAGCGTGTCATGTTCTGGCAAATCCGCCAGAGAATGTGGCTCCCCTCGTGCGGCAAGATAGGCTGGAGAGGCGCAGAGCGCCTTGCGTGGGCTGACCAGTCGCCGGGCGTGGAGCGCGGTTCCGTTGCCTAGAACGCCATTGCGCACCGCCAAATCGAAGCCGTCGGCGATCAAATCGATCTGGCGGTCACTAAAGCTGAGTTCGAGTTCGAGCCTCTCGTGCTGGCGCGCATAGGCACGCAAGATGGGCGCGGCGCAGTAGCGGCCAAACAAGACGGGCAGCGACACGCGCAACTTGCCGACGACCTCACGCCGCCCGGATTCCAGGAGAGATTCGCCTGCGCGCAGTTCCTCGATCGCACGCACACACCGCTCGTAATATTGCTGACCATCTTCGGTCAGGCTCTGCGTCCGCGTGGTCCTGTGAAACAACCGGACGCCCAAGCGCTCCTCGAGACGCGCGATGGCCTTACCGACTGCGGAGCGCGTCAACGACAATCGCTCGGCGGCTTTAGCAAAGCCGCCCGTCTCGACTGCCTCGACAAAGACTTGCACCCCATCAAACCTGTCTCGCACCAAGCGGATCCTCGCGGAGAGTGGCCCCGTCGATTGGAGAACCTCAGGAACCAAAGAAGAGAAAAACGATTTCTAATCGTCAACTGCATTCTACGATATAAGGCCGGCCAAGCAAACGATATTTTCATGGCAACCACGGCAGCACAGACGACCTCAACCGGCTCGGAAGCTGGTTTGGTGTCATAACCCAATCGAAGACTGACCAGGCGCCGGATGTCGCGCCTGCCGGAAGCGATCTCAGGACGGCGGGCCACCTCGGCCGTCCGCGTGGCCGAGACCGTGCGCCCGCCTGATCCATCTTTCTCAACCAAGGAATCCTGCCATGAAACTGCTTTGCCTCGATATTCCCCAGCCCGATGCCAGCCTGGAAAAATACCAGCCGCATATGTCGGATGAAGCCCGGCACGCCTGGCAGATGTACAAGGGTGGCATCATCCGCGACATCTATTTCCGCCAGGATCGTCCGGGTGTCGCCATCATCGCCGAATGCGAATCGGTCGAAGCCGCCAAACAGGCCCTGAGCGAATTCCCGCTGGCCAAGGCCGGGCTTCTCGACTGGGAGGTCATCCCGCTTGGCCCCTTCCTCAACTGGGAAGCGCTGTTTGCGCCCGGCAACGCCTGAGATTCCTTGTCCGCGATACAACGGAACAGTTTGCGCCCGCTCGCGAATTCGGCGGGCGCAGCAGAGCCTGCGAGCGTATGTTGAAGAGCGATATGAACTCCGCGTCGTCGTCGACATGGCCTCGCTCAATTCCTGAGGAGCCAAGACAATGGCAAATAACATCAAGCCCATCCTTTGCGTGGTCACCAGCCATCCGATCAGAGGCGACACCGGCGAGCCGACTGGCTTTGCGATGGTCGAACTCACCCATCCGCTCGAGGTTTTCCGCGCGGCCGGCATCCCGGTCGAGATCGCCTCGATCCGGGGCGGCCATCCGCCGATCGACTTCTTCGACCTCGCCGATCCGGTCAACGCCCGCTTCTGGAAGGACCGGGAGTTCCGCGATGCGCTCGCCCACTCGCTCATCCTCGACGAACTCGATCCCTCCCGCTACTCCGCAGTCTTCTTCGCCGGCGGCCACGGCACGATGTGGGATTTTGCCGACAGCCCGGCTGTGCAACGCGTGATCCGCGATATCTACGAAACCGGCGGCATCGTCTCGGCGGTCTGCCATGGCCCCGCTGCATTCGTGAACGCAACGCTCTCGGACGGCAGCCATTTGGTCGCGGGCAAGAAGCTCGCCGCCTTCACGGACGAGGAAGAGGCGGAGGTCAAATACACCGATGTCGTGCCTTATCTGCTGGCAACGACCCTCAAGGAGCGAGGCGCGCTGCATCAGCCGGCGCCGAACTGGACGGAGAAGGTGGTGGTCGATGGCCGTCTGATCACAGGCCAGAACCCGGCGTCCGCACACGGCGTCGGCCAGGCGATTGTCGATCAGCTCACGCAGAAGTCCTGACGAAGGAATTCACCAATGAAGATCATCGCAATCGAAGAGCATGTCCTGCCCGATGAGGTGAAGCATGGGTGGAACACGATACCCGGCGCCGACGACGGAACGCTTGGGCTCAATCCGGGTTTGCTCGGCGAACGGCTGGCGGATCTTGGAGAGCAGCGGCTGGCTCTGATGGACGAGACCGGCGTCGATGTGCAGGTTCTCTCGTTGACGACCCCGGGTCTCAACAATCTCGGCCATCATGGCGTCGATCTTGCTCGTCGCGCCAATGACATTCTGGCCGGCGCTGTTTCGGCTCACCCATCCCGCTTCCAGGCGATGGCGGCTCTCTCCTTTGCGCAACCGGACGAGGCGGCGCGAGAGCTGCGGCGAGCCGTCGAGGAACTCGGCTGCAAAGGTGCCGTTCTGTTCGGCCGGGTCGGCGACAAGAATCTCGATCATATGATCTTCGAGCCGACATTCGCCAGCGCAATGGAGCTCAATGTCCCACTTCTGATTCACCCGCAGATCCCGCAGACGAGCATTCGCGACACCTATTATGCGGGCTTTGGCGCCCCCGTCGATCTCGCCCTGTCCACGTTTGCCCTCGGATGGCATTTCGAGGCAGGCATCCAGTTCGTGCGTCTGATCCTGGGCGGCGTCTTTGACCGTCACCCGAACCTCCAGGTCATCCTCGGGCACTGGGGTGAGCTGGTGCTGTTTTATCTCGAGCGGCTCGTCATGCTGGATCGGGTGTCCAAACTCCAGCGGCCATTCCTCGACTATGTCCGCAATAACCTCTATCTGACGGCCAGCGGCATGTTCAGCCCCGCCTATTTGCGGCAGGCGATCGATGCGGTCGGCGTGGACCGCATCCTGTTCTCGACAGACTACCCATACCAATATCGCCCCGGAGGCGATGCGCGGCGATTTGTCGAAGGTCTGGAGCTTAATGCCCTTAATGCCGCCGACAAGGCGAAGTTCGCGCATGCGAATTGGGAGCGCCTCACCGCAGGCCGCTTGCTCGCCTGATCTCGGCAGGAAGCTCCCGTTTCGTGAGGCAGACTCATAAAGTCTTGCAATTTGCCGCCGGTAATCCTTTCCGATGCGTGACCCATTTTACTCACGTGAGCGATCCACTGGTTCGCCCTGAGCACGAGTCCCAGCATCGACTATTCCGGCTGACGGACTGCTGAGGGCGCGGAGCCGCGAGTCAAAAAACCGTTCAAGCTGTTGTTGGCGGAGCGGACGCTCAGCAACGTGATAGCGCAATTGAGGGCTGATCCATGAAATTCGACACACCTGCAGGACCGAACCCGATCGACCGGATGACCGTCGTCGGCCAGCCTCACAACCGCTTCGAGGCAGAGCTCAAGACGACTGGGACGGCGACTTACGCCTACGAATATCACGGCGTCGCAGCAAACGCTGCCTACGGCTATATCCTTGGCGCGGCAATTGCCAAGGGCCGGATCTCTTCAATCGACACCCGACGCGCCGAGGCCGCACCCGGCGTGCTGGCCGTCATTACTCACCGCAATGCCGGTCCGCTCGGTGTCGGCAAATTTTATGTCCAGCGCATGATGGCTGCCCCTGACGTCGATCACTACCATCAGCCTGTTGCAGTCGTGGTGGCCGAAACCTTCGAACAGGCACGCGCGGCTTCCTCGCTGATCCGCGTGGACTATGCGCGCAGCCCGGGCCGATTCGATCTCGCCGAGCAACTGGACAGCGCGCCGGTTGCACCGCAGATGGAGTTTGGTGGACCGACCGAGACGCAGGTCGGAGACTTCGACCAGGCTTTCGCAGCCGCGGAGGTGAAGGTTGACGAGACCTATACTGTTCCCGACCAGGCGCATGCAATGATGGAGCCGCATGCGACGATCGCGACCTGGGATGGCGATCGGGTGACGTGCTGGACCTCAATTCAGCAGATGAATTGGGGAACCCGGGATCTCGGACTCATTCTCGGCATTCCGCGCGAAAAGGTTCGGCTGATCTCACCCTTCATCGGCGGCGGCTTCGGCGGCAAGGGCACGGTGCAATCAGATCTGGTGCTGGCGGCCGTTGCCGCGCGAGTGGTGCGGCGACCGGTGAAGATCGCGCTTCAACGTCCGATAATGTTCAACAATACGATCCATCGGCCGAAGACCATCCAACGGATCCGGCTCGGCGCCTCGCGCGACGGTAAGCTGACGGCGGTCGGGCATGAGAGCTGGTCGGGCAATCTCGCCGGCGGCCGCACCGAGCCGACCACCCTTTCGACACGGTCGCTCTACGCGGGAGCGAACCGGATGACAGCTGTCCGGCTGGCGACGCTCGACCTGGCCGAGGGCAATGCCATGCGCGCGCCGGGAGAGGCGCCCGGTTTGATGGTGCTCGAGATCGCCATGGACGAGATGGCAGAGAAGCTCGGCATGGATCCGGTCGAGTTCCGCATCTTGAACGATACCCAGGTCGACCCGGAAAATGCCGATCGGCCTTTTTCCTCGCGTCCCTTCGTTGAATGCCTGCGCACGGGCGCCGAACGCTTCGGATGGAGCATGCGCAAAACTGAGACAGGTCAAGTCCGCGATGGTGACTGGTTGATCGGCATGGGCATGGCGGGTGCGATCCGCGGGGCACCGATTTCAAAGGCCGGAGCGCGGGTTCGTCTCGATCGCCAGGGCATGCTGACAGTCGAGACCGACATGACGGACCTTGGCACCGGCAGCTACACGATCGTGCAGCAGACGGCGGCCGAGATGATGGGTCTGCCAATCGACCGCGTAGTGGCAAAGCTCGGGGATTCGAGCTTTCCGGAGACGCCGGGATCTGGAGGACAGCAGGGTGCGCCTTCGGTCACCGCAGGCGTCTATGCTGCCTGCACGAAGCTGCGAGCGGTGGTCGCCCAGCGTCTGGGCTTCAACGCCGCAGAGGCTGAGTTCATTGGCGGTGAGGTTCGGTCCGGAAATCGAAGGGCGCTGCTCGCCAGCGCTGCCGCCGATGGCGATCTCGTCGCCGAAGACGTCATGGAATTCGGCGATCTGGCGAAGCGCTTCGCGATCCAGACCTTCGGGGCGCATTTTTCTGAGGTCGGCGTCGACGTCTGTACCGGCGAAATCCGCGTTCGCCGCATGCTCGCAGTATGCGCCGCTGGCCGCATCCTCAACCCCAAGACCGCGCGCAGCCAGGTGATCGGCGGGATGACGATGGGTATCGGGGCGGCCCTGATGGAAGAGATGGTGGTCGATAAGAGATCCGGCTTCTTCGTCAATCACGATCTCGCCGGCTACGAGGTTCCGGTCCACGCCGACATCCCTCATCTCGAGGCCATGTTCCTCGACGAAGTAGATCCAGCGATATCGCCGGTGAAAGCGAAAGGCGTCGGGGAACTGGGACTGACGGGTGTCGCGCCGGCCGTCGCAAATGCGGTCTACAACGCAACCGGCGTGCGGGTGCGGCAATATCCGATCACACTGGAGAAATTGCTCGATCGGTTGCCTTATCGCGAGTGATAGTCCCGGCGCAATGACAAGATGTCTCAAAGGACATCAGGATAGACGCCGACCGTCCTCGCCGAAGAGGTGCAGCACGTCGGGGTCGAGATGCAGCGGCAGGCCGTCGCCCGATTTCATCCGCTGCTGGCCGGCAAAGACCGCAATCAGTTTCTTCCCGCCTGCGTCGGCGTGGACGACGGTCTCCGAGCCCAGTTCCTCGACAAGAGTGACGCGGGTATCCAGTCTGCTCGCTGAACCCGCATCGGCAAGGGTGATGTGTTGGGGGCGAATGCCGATGCTGACCCTCTCGCCCGCTGGGCGTGCCTCCTTGGCAATGACGGAAAGGCGATGGCCGCCGACGGTTTCGACTTCAGCGAAACCGCCCTCGTGACCGACAATCGCACCTTCGAGGAAATTCATGTGCGGCGCGCCGATGAAGCCGGCGACGAAGCGGTTGGCCGGCTTGTTGTAGAGTTCCAGCGGTGTTCCCACTTGCTCGATTCTGCCGCCTCTCAGCACGACGATGCGGTCGGCAAGCGTCATCGCCTCGACTTGATCATGGGTGACGTAGATCATCGTCGCCTTCAGGCGGGCGTGAAGGGCCGCCAGTTCGGCACGCATGCTGACCCTGAGTTCGGCGTCGAGATTGGACAAGGGCTCGTCGAGCAGGAATGCATCCGGCCGGCGGACGATGGCGCGGCCGATCGCCACGCGTTGGCGCTGACCGCCGGAAAGCTGACCCGGACGCCGCTGCAGGAACGGCTCTATCTCCAGCATGCGTGCGGCGTCCGCGATGCGCGCTTCGATCTCGGCCTTCGCCACCTTGGTGTTCTCGAGACCGAAGGCGAGGTTTTCCCTGACGCTCATATGCGGATAGAGCGCATAGGACTGGAAGACCATGGCCAGGCCGCGATCGGCGGCGCTGATAACGGTAACATCCTTGCCGTCGATGGCGATGCTGCCGCCAGTCGGCTTGTCGAGGCCGGCGATCAGGCGCAGCAGCGTCGATTTTCCGCAGCCGGAAGGGCCGACGAAAGCGACGAACTCGCCGTCGTTGACCTCAAGCGAGACATCGCGAATGACCTCGACGGCGCCGAAATTCTTGACGATGTTCCTGAGCTCAAGCCCGCTCATGCGCTCTCCTGTTTCTTATTTTAAGGTTGGCCTATTTGAGCCCCGAGCCGGCAATGCCCGTGGTGATGAAGCGCTGCAGGAAGACGAAGATCAGCACGACCGGGATCATCGAGACGACGGTCATGGCGAGGATATAATGCCATTGCACATTGAGCTCGCCGGCATAGACGTTGAGGCCGACTTGCAGCGTATAGAGTTCCTTGCGCGAGAGTACGATCAGCGGCCAGAGGAAGTCGTTCCAGCGCCAGACGACCGAGAAGATTGCCAGCACGGCGAGAGCCGGCGCCGACAGCGGCAGGATGATACGCCAGTAGATCTGCCATTCGCTGGCCTTATCCATACGCGCGGCATCGAGCAATTCGTCGGGGATCGTCAGCATGTATTGCCTGAGCAGGAAGACCCCCGTCGGGGTGGCGACCGTCGGCAGGATGACACCCCAGAGGCTGTCGAAGAGGTTCAGCGTGCCGATGACGGAATAGAGCGGCACGACGATGACCGAGAGCGGCACCATCAGCGTTGCCAGGATCATCAGCATGACGGCGGTGCGGCCGGGGAACTGGTATTTCGACAGCGCGAAGGCGGCCATGGAATTGACGAGCAGCGTAATAGCCGTCGCCACGACGGTGACGAAGACGGAGTTGCGCAGGAACAGGAAGAAATCGAAGCGCTGGAACGGTTCGGTGTAGTTGCCGCCGGCGAATTCGACCTGACGCACCGGTGTGCGGTCCTTGATATTCGCCTTGACGATTTCACCCGGCTGTTTCGGATCGACCATCTGGCCGATGATGCCGATGCGGCGGACTTCGGCAAGCACGCGGGTGCTGCCATCCGGCATCGCGACATTATAGAGCGGCAACGGCTTGTCGTAGCCCGGCACCACTGCCTGCTCGGTGACGTAGGGCAGGAAGGACGGCGGGAATTCGGCAAGGGCCGCCGGCGTCTTGAAGGAAGAGAAGACCAGCCAGACGGCGGGGCCGAACATCAGGAAGACGCCCGAGATCAGCCAGATCCAGGTGACCACATCGGTCCAGTGCCAGCCGCGGCCGCGGCGGCGGAGCAGGAAGGCAGAGGCTGCGCTCATTGGCGTGCTCCCTTCTTCTCGTTGCGGCTACTGACGCCGAGCTGGACGAGCGTCAGGATGACGAGCACGATGCCCATCAGGATCGAGGCGGCCGAAGCCAGTCCCGGATTGCGCAGCGAACTCGCAAAGCCGGTCTCGTAGATATATTGGGTGATGTACATGGTGCTGGTGCCCGGTCCGCCGCCGGTGAGCACGAAGACCTCGTCGAAAATCTGCACGGCGCGGATCAGCGCCAAGACCAGCACGACGATGAGGTTCGGCATCAGAAGCGGCAGGGTAATGCGCCGGAAGATGCGGGTCGGGCGGGCGCTGTCCATCGCCGCCGCCTCGTAGAGATCGCGCGGGATCGCCTGCAGGCCGGCGAGCAGGATCAGCGCATAAAAGCCCATATGCGCCCAGACCGAGACGAAGACGGCAAAGAAGAAGGCCCAGAAACGATCGCTGAGCCAGGAGAAGGGTTCGAAGCCGAAGGGGCTCAGCGCATAATTCAACAGGCCTTCGCGCTGCAGGATCCATTTCCAGATCAGGCCGACGACGACGGGCGACAGCAGCACCGGGAAGAAGAAGACGGCGCGCCAGAAGCCGCGATTGGAAAGCTCGCGGTTGAGAATTAGCGCCGTTGCGAGCGCCGCGATCAGCATCACCGTGACCTGGAAGACGACGAAGACGGCGGTGTTGCGCACCGCCGCCCAAAACGTGTCGGCGGCACAGGTCGAGGGATCGAGATAAGAGCGGCAATCGAAGAGGATGCGGTACTGGTCGGCGCCGACATAGGTCCGGTTCTGCAGGAAGATGGCGCTGCCGCTCGTCGTCGAATAGATGAAGTTGATGACCAGCGGCAGCAGCACGAAGACGGTGAAGATCAGCATGTTGGGCGCCAGGAAGACGCCCGCCATGCCGTTCAGCCCCGTCAGCTTCTGCCAGCCACGCATGGGAATGTCGACGAGCCCCATGGCAAGCCGGACAGGCGTCAAGAGCGCCTGCCGCAGACCGTTTTTGACCGGTGGTTCAGAAGAAGCCGTCTTCGCCGTCATCTGTTCTTCCGTCAGTTGCCGGCAACCTTGGCCTTGATGTCCTCGTCGATGCGGGCATAGGCGTCGTCAAGCTTCATCTCGCCGGCGATCACCTGGCTGATGCGGGCGACGATGGCGCTGTAATAGGCATCCGACCACTTCCAGCCGGGCAGCTTCATGGCGGGTGCCGCCGTCTGGCCGGCCGCTTCGACGAAGGCCTTCAGCGCCGCCTGCACATGCGGATTATCGGTCTTGAAGTCCATTTGGCCGGCGGCGACGCCCTTATGCGCCGGAATGAACAGGCTGCGTTCGGCAAATTCCTTCTGCACGTCGGCACCTGCCAGGTAATCCATCACCTTAGCGACGTCCTTCGGGTTCTTGGTGTATTTGACGGCGACGAGACCGGCGCCACCCTGCATGCCGGAGCATGCGGCCGTGCCGCAGGGGCTGCCCGCCATCACCCAGTCGAAACTGTCGCCAATCTTCTGGGCAAAGCCCGAAACCTGCCAGCTGCCCGAATAGAGATAGGCAAGGCCGCCATTGATGAAGTCCTCGGCGGCGGAGCGGTAGGTGGTGCCGGCAGCACTCACCCAGACGTCCTTGTTGATGGTGCCGTCCTCGTTCCACTTGACGAAGCGGCTGAGGAAGTCCTTGGCGCCCTGATCGATCGGCGCCGGCTTGCCGTCGGCGGCGATGTAATTGGCGCCGTAGGAGATGTTCGGGCCGGAGACGCGGTGGCCGGAGCGGTCGATCGCCATGGCGAATACCTTCTGGCTGTCGGCAACCTTCTTGGCCGCCGCCGCCCAGTCGTCCCAGGTGGCTTTCGGGCCAGGGATCTCGACGCCGGCTTGTTCGAACAGCGTCTTGTTGACGAAGCCGCCGGTCAGCGTCAGCTGGGTCATGAAGCCGGTGATGGCAGTCGAGCCGTCCGGACGCATCCAGTCGGCCTGGGCGCCGAAATTATCCTCCCAATATTTCGCGTCGGTGAGGTAGGGGCGAAGATCGAGCCAGTGCTGCGCCGGCGCCTTCAGATTGGTGAGGCGGGCGATATCCGGCCCCTGCCCGGCTTCGAGCTGCACCGGCAGCTGTTCCTTGACGACGTCGTAGGAGACCTCGTCGAGGATGACGTTGACGTCGGGATTGGCCTTGGAGAAGCGCGAGAGCAGGTCCTTGATGACCTCGCCTTCGCCGCCGTCCGAATACCACATGATGCGTACGTCGCCGGCATGGGCGGCAACGGAGCTCAACAGAACTGCGGCAAAAGCCGCGCCGACCGATTTCATTCTAGTCATCTTTTCCTCCTCTGATCGATCAATTCCTGCGTCCGGCCGGTCCTCCACCTGCCGGACACGTCGTCTACGAGGCCGCGCGCCGAGGCTGCCTGCCCGGTATCTCCAGATGTACCGCGTCTCCCCGCACCGACCAGTCCGGCGGGCGAAGAATACGGCCTTCGGCACGCACGGTGCCGTCCTCTTCGAAGACGACCCGGCCATAATCCGGATCGGCGACGATCAATGCGCCCTTGTCGTCTCGCCGCGCCGAAAGCGTGGCGAAACGCGCCTGCATTTCGTCAAGGCTACCCTCGCGCCCGAGATCGGAGAGACGGACGATCCAGCGGCCGTTGCGGCCGGCCAGACGCAGCTCGACATCCGTCGTCGGGCCTTGCTTTACCGGCTCCAGTGCGCCGTTGCCGATCAGCATCGCAATCCCATTGCCGGAGCGGGCGAGCGCCAGATTGCCGTCGACCACCGTGTCGTCGAAAGCCTCGAGCGGGAACCAGGCATGGGTGAAATCCGGCTGTCCCTCGTGGATCTCGAAATCGAGGATCGCCAGATCGCGATACTGATGCACACGCGGCAGCGTTCCGCAGCCGCCCCAGAAGCTCGGCCGGCCATAACCGAACTGGATGGTTTCGCCTGGATGATTGATCCAGATCTGCGCTTCCGGCCGATGACCCAGACGCAGATGCAGCACTGTTTCCTGATAGCCCCAGGCGCCGGGACGATAATGGGCGATGGTGCCGAGCGCGGTGTCACGGGTCTTATAATGATAGAGGGCGGCAAAGCGGTTCTCGCCCTGGGAAAAGGTCCATTCCTGCGCGTCGTCGGACTGGTGCGCGGCGATCGCAGCCAGCGTTTCTGGAAAACGCAGGCCGTGATCGCGAATGCAGACGGCAAGCTGGGGCAAAGCGTGGACGCGCCGGCCGTACCAGCCGCGGGCCCAGAGCAGCCGGGCAATGGCGGAGAGTTCGACCGAGCGGCCGGGGCGCAGTGTATGTTCGTAGGAGCGGCCCTGGCTGCCGGTCAGCATGCCGTGATGGGCCGAGCGGGCGACGATCTCCATCAAGCGGACGATGCTGGCACTCGCCCGGTTGCGGATCGTCTCGTCCGGCGCGCAGGCGGCCAGCGCCGTCAGCCCCTTGAGATCGATCGGGAAATAGGGAACGGAATTCCATTCGGCCATTTCCCAGCGCTCGAAATGATCGAGCCAGGCGCGGACACGCTCCTCGCCGACCTGCATCTGCTCGGCGCCAGTCCGGCCGGAGCGAACGAAGACGGCATCGGGGAAAAGCCTGCCACCGAGATAGGCGGCGGTATGGAAGAGAAGCGCGTGATTTTCCGAGAAATACCACTGAACGTCGTTGCCGGGCTCATCCATCCAGTAGCGGTAATTGAGGACGGCGTGCTCGATCCTGTCGCGCAGCGCGGGTGACAGTAGATCGCTCCAGCGCGTATAGGCAAAGAGCAGCGGCACCAGCACGAAATCGGCGCAGTCGCGACAATCCTCGATGACCGGCAGCATCGCCGAGATCATCGCCTCGGTTTCCTTGCCGCCCTGCCCCAGCGCAAGACGCGCGAAAGCGCAGACCGTGTCGGGCTCGGAATGGGCGGCGACCTCGGCCAGCGCCTCGGCGACGCGGTCCTCCAGGGCGGCGGGTGCCTCCCCCTGTCGCTCGGGATGACAGATCTCGACTCCGAGCGTGCGACCGAGCGAAAGCGCGCCTGTTTTGAAGGTGATGCGGAAATGGCGGAAATCGGCGGGCATATCCGCCGAGGTTCCGAGCGCCAGTTTCGTTGCTCCCGCTTCCAGCTCGAAATCATAATCGAAGCGCTCGATCGACATGAAGTCGCCTTCGATCTCGACATGGCAGCTCAGTGCCACCGGCAGCGGCGCGGTGAAGAGGATGGTCACGTCTTCGCCCAGATAAGCGGTGCGGTCGAAGCGCATGCCTTCAAGGATCGCCTCCAGCGCATCCGCATCACCGGCGGCGATGGGAACAGGCAGGGCAGTTTCAACTTCCGGCCCTTCGACATAGTCCAGCTGGAAATAGAAGCGGGCGTCGCGCTCGGCGAGATCGTCGAAATAGACGCGGATCTCGTTGAGGCCGGCCGCCAGTTCGACCTCGAAGAGCTGCTGGGCTTCGAGATTGCGCTGATAAGGCGCCATGAAGCCCTGCTCGCGGCCATTGACGAAGAGGATCGCGCCACCGCAGGTCGACAGGCGAAGCGTGGCACGCCCCGCCGATTGAGCATCGAGGAAGGTACGCGCCCAGCAGCCGATGCGTGTCGGGCGAAACCAGAAGCCGGAGAGATCGACACGCGGTGAGGCAAAGGGAAGCCACCAGCGGACGGCATCGAATTCGGCTGTCGGCTGCGGCCGCCGGCCGGAGAAGGATTTTTTGAATTCGGTGCGGCAGGGATATTCATGCGGAATGAAGTTCTTCGTCTTGGTGACGAAGAAAAACGGATCCATGCTGCCTTCCATCGGACGGTCGGCGACGTCGTAGCGCTGCTGCCACAGGTCGGCGAGCTGCCAGTAGACGATCGGGCTAGCCTTGGCCGTTGCACGGCGGAGATGGGATTGCTGCTCGGCGGTCATTGCTTCAGACCGCCCTAGAACAGCTAGAGCATGATGTCGTCCGAAAACCGCTCACACTTTTCGGCATCATGCTCGATCCTTGGTACGCCGGACAAAACGCCGACACATGGATTGGCCCTCAAGCCGCATGTTCAAAGCCTCCCTGCTCTGCCGCTTGCCGCGGACTCCTCAGGCAATGATTGTGCACAGGCAATCCATTTGCGCAATCTGAAAGATTTTTGCATAGTAGCTGCCAGCGAGGAGATGACATGGCGGCGGAAGAGAAAAAAGGCAGGCGCACGCGCCTCGACGACATTGCCGCCCGATGCGGCGTCTCGATCAGTACGGTGTCGCGTGCGCTGGCCGGCGAAAAGGGCGTCAGGCCGGAGATCCGCAAGCTGGTGCTGGATACGGCAAGTGCGGTCAGCTACGCCCTGCCGGCAAGCGTTGCCGGGAAGAAGGTCATGCTCGTTGCCTCCGGCGCGGCGATGATCGACTATGTCCGCAACCAGTTCACGCTCTATGTGCTCGAAGGATTGAATGCGCGCGCCGCCGCCCTCGGCATCGAACTCGCGATGCGCCCCGTCGCCGACAAGGGGGATGAAGCCCGCGTCGTCGCCGAGATGCGTGACGATCCGAGCTTCGGCGGCATGCTGATCCTGACCGTCGATGAGGAGGATATGCTGGCCGCGGCCGCCGATCTCAGAAAGCCCGTGGTGCTCGTCAACAGCGACGATCCCTATATGCGGCTTTCGAGTGTGACGCCCTGCAACCGCTCGGCCGCCTTCATCGCCGCCGAGCGGCTGATCAAAACCGGGCATCAACGCATCCTGTTCATGCTGAGGCCGGGACGACGAACGATCGAACGGCGCCTCGAGGGCTGGCGCGATGCCCTGCAGCATCATGGGCTGACCGCCGATACCGATCTGGTGCTTGAGGTCGACGACTGGCTGCCGGAACTTGGCGCCGAAGCGGTCACCCGTCTTGTCCGCGAGAAAGGCCTTTCCTTCACCGCCATCCTGACGGCGGGCGACAGTCTTGCCAATGGCGCGGTGCGCGGATTGCAGGCGATGGGTTATGGCGTGCCGCAGGACATCTCCGTCATGGGCATAGACGACCTGCCGCAGTCGGCCTTTCTCAATCCGCCGCTATCGACGGTGCATATTCCGATGCGCGAACTCGGCGCCACCGCGCTCGATCTGCTGCGCGACATGATGCTCGGCCTTGCGGCCCCACGGCGGCGCGTCGAGCTTGCCTGCCATCTCGTCGAAAGGGGCAGCGTGGCGGCCGTCCGCATCCCGGCCGCAACGGCGCCGCTGAACCATACCGCGATCGAGGACATCAAGCCTCGATAAAACTCGCTTCGAACAGTTCTCGCGCATAGGCATCATGCGTGGTGCCGGCCTGCAGATCCGCTTTGGTGAGTTCATCCACGAAACAACCATTCTTCATGATCAGCACCCGGTCGCACATATGGGCGATGACCGCGAGATCGTGGCTGACGAGAAGATAGGTCAGTCCCTTTTCCTCCCGCTGATCGGCCAGCAGGTTGAGGATTTCGGCCTGGACAGAGACGTCGAGCGCCGATGTCGGCTCGTCGAGCAACAGGATGGGCGGCGACAGGATCAGGGCCCGGGCGATTGCCACCCTCTGCCGCTGGCCGCCGGAAAGTTCGTGCGGAAAACGGTTTGCGAAGCTCGCCGGCAAACCGACCTGGATCAAAGCCCTTTCGACCTTCGACCAGATATCGGAATGGCCCATCGCGCGCAGCGGTTCCGCCAGGGCGGTGCCGATACGATGGCGCGGATGCAGGGATCCGTAAGGGTCCTGAAACACCATCTGGGCAAATTTCAGCTCCTCGCGGGAGCGCTTCTTGCCGATCGGTTTGCCGCCAAGCTCGATGTGACCGGTCCAGCCGGACTCCATGCCGGCGAGGCAACGCAGCACCGTCGATTTGCCGCATCCGGATTCACCGACAATGCCAAGGGTCTCCCCCTGGTTGACCTGAAAACTGATGCCCCTGACGACGTGGTTGCTAGTCTTGCCAGAGGCAAAGACGACATCGAGGTCACGCACATTGATCATTGCGCCGTCTCCAGATCGAGTTTCGTCCTGTCGAGGACTGCAAGCCGGCGAACCGGATTCCTGGGGTCGGGCAGCGCAGCGATCAGCCCGCGGGTATAGGGATGGCGCGCCTCCTCGAGACGGGTCAGCGTTTCCACGATCCGGCCGGCATACATGACGATGATGCGCTCGCAAAAAGCTGCCACCATGCGAATGTCGTGGCTGATCAACAGCAGTCCGGAATTATTCTCGCGCACCAGTTCATCAAGCAGCAGCAGCACGTCCTTGCGGACGCTGACATCAAGCGCCGAGGTCGGCTCGTCGGCGATGACAAGCTTCGGCCGCGCCAGCAGCATCATGGCGATCATCACGCGCTGGCCCATGCCGCCCGATATCTGGTGCGGATAAAGTGCCATGACCCGCTCCGGATCGCTGATGCGCACGCGCTCCAGCATGGCGCGGGCAGCCTCATGCGCCTGTTTCTTATGAAGACCGAGGTGAAGGCGGGCGGCTTCGGCGATCTGCTTACCGATCGAAAGCACCGGATTCAGCGAATAGCGCGGATCCTGCATGATCAGCGCGATGTCCTTGCCGCGCAGCGCGCCCATCTGACGCTCACTCTTTGAAAGCAACGGATCGCCGCTAAGATCCATGCGTTCGGCCGAGACCACCGCGGCCGGCGGCAAAAGGCGCATGATGGCGCGACCTGTCGTCGATTTGCCGGAACCGGATTCGCCGACAATCCCGACGCGTTCGCGCCCGACGTCGAAACTGACATTGGAGACGGCGGGTACGGCGCCTCGGCCGAAACGGACGGTCAATCCTTCGACGGAAAGAACGGGCTGCAGATCACGATCTTGCATGGCGGGGATCCAAAAGGTCGCGCAGAGCATCTCCGGCGATGTTGAAGGCAAGGCTGGTGAGGAGGATGGCGATACCCGGCATCACGGCAACCCACCAATAGTCGAGCATGAACTTGCGGCCGCTGGAGATCATCGCGCCCCATTCCGGCGCCGGCGGCTGAGCGCCAAGGCCGAGGAAGCCAAGCGAAGCCGCCGTCAGAATGATACCCGCCATGTTGAGCGTCAGGCGAACGATGACGGAGGGAACGCACATCGGTGCGATATAGAGGAGAAGAATGCGCATCGGCGAGGCGCCATAAAGGCGGGCGGCGACCACATAGTCGGCGTTTCTGACGACAAGGGCCTCGGCGCGCGCGAGTCTCGCAATCGGCGGCCATGCGGTCAACGAGATCGCGATGATTGCTGTGGTCAAGCCCGCGCCGAGTGCCGCAGCAAAAGCCAAAGCCAGGATCAGCGACGGGAAAGAGAGAACGATGTCTGTCGCGCGCATCAGCAGCGCATCGGTGCGCCCTCCGAAGAAACCGGCGACGACGCCGATCAACAGGCCGATCGGGCCGACGATCAAGGAGATCGACAGCACGGTCTGGATGGTGATGCGCGTGCCGAAGATGAGGCGGCTCAAGATGTCCCGGCCGAATTCGTCCGTGCCTGCCAGGTGCGCGAGGCTCGGCGGCTGCAAGGCATCGCCAAGCGACTGTATGACCGGATCGTAGGGCGCCAGGAGCGGCGCGAAGATCGCGATCAAACAAAGCAGACCAAGGATGACGAAACCGGCAAGACCAAGCGGCTCGTGGGCCAATTTGCGGCCGGCGCGTGCAAACGAAGCCGCGATACGGGTCGACACACTTGGAGGGCGGATCTGGATTTCGCTGCGGATGACATCGCTCATCGGGCCGCCTCCCGCATGCGCGGATCAAAGACGGCGTAAGCGACGTCGGCCAGGAAGTTCAACAACATGAAGATGAATCCCACAATAATGGTGCCGGCGACGATGGCGTTCATGTCGCCGATCATCAGGGCGTTCGTCATGTACTGGCCAATGCCTGGCCAGGAGAAAACGATCTCGGTCACGACAGCGCCTTCGAGCAATCCGCCATAGGAAATGGCCAGGATGGTGATCAGCTGCACCGCAATGTTCGGCAGGACGTGGCGCCAGATCGTGCCGAGCGGGCTCACACCCTTGGCTCGGGCCGCAATGACATAATCCTGGCTCAACTGCTCCAGGGTGAAGCTGCGTGTCATACGGGTGATGTAGGCCATCGCCGCATAGGCGAGGATCACGGCCGGCAGAATGATATGGCCGAGCGCATTCCAGAAGATTTCCGTCTCGCCCTGCAGCAGGCTGTCGACCAACAACAGCCCGGTTTGCGGCGTGACGAGGCCTTCGTAAAACACATCGATCCTGCCCGGCCCGCCGACCCAGTTGAGGCCGGCATAAAAGATGACGAGCCCGACGATGCCGAACCAGAAAACCGGGATCGAATGACCGACGAGTGCCACCACCCGAGCCGTCTTGTCGATGAAGCTGTCGCGAAAGAGTGCTGCGACCAGCCCGAGCGGGACACCGACGAAGGTCGAAATGATCACCGCCAGCGTCGCGAGTTCAAACGTCGCCGGAAAGGCTTGAGCGAGGTCGGAAGAGACGGGATTGCCGGTAAGGACGGCAGTGCCGAAATCACCATGCGCCAAGCCATTCAGATAGAGGAAAAACTGCTGGTAGATCGGCAGATCGAGCCCCAGACGCGCCCGCATCGCCGCATAGGCAGCGGGATCGGCGAGCTCGCCGACGATTGCGCCGACCGGATCGGTGGGCAGAATACGGCCGATCACGAAGGTCACACATAAGAGGATGAACAGGCTGACCAGCAAATGCGCCAGGCGTCGGCCAAATTCGGCTACGGAGAGTTCCTTCATGATCGGCTGTCCTGGGAGTATTACTGGGTTTCGACCTTGGTCACGTTTTCGAGACGCGTCAGCTGAGACGGGTGGCCGACATATCCCTCGACCTTGGTGTTGAGGACGATCGGCTCAAAGCGCTCGAAGAGCGGAAGCACTGCCGGCTTCTGTTCGACGAACATCTTCTGCATCTCAACATAGAGTTCGCCCCGCTTCTTGGCGTCCGGCTCCATCGATGCTTTTGCCGTCAGGGCCGTCAGCTCCGGAATGTCCCAGCCCGAACGCCAGACGAAATTGCCGGCATTGTTGGCTTCCTTCGAGTTGTCGGGATTGGAGGAAAACTGCTCCATCGAACCGAGCACGTTCGGCATATAGGCGCTGGTCTGCGGGATCAGCAGATCGAAGTCCCGGGCGCGATGGGCGGCGATGATTTCCGAGCCGTTGCCCTGCTGGATGTCGATCTTGATGCCGACCTGAGCAAGCGATGCCTGGATGGCGGTGGCCAGATCGATGCGCGGCGTTTGCGCGATGGTCTTCAGCGTCAGCGAAAAGCCGTCCTTGAAGCCAGCCTCGCTCAGCAGTTGCTTCGACTTCTCGACGTCGAGATGCCAATCGGGGTTCGGGATGGCAGATTCGAAATTCTCCGGAACGGGTACGTTTCTGGCCCGGCCGTAAGGGCCCATGATGGTCTTTTCGATGCCTTTGTAGTCGATGCCGTAGGCGATGGCTTCGCGGACCTTCGGATTAGCGAGGTATTTGTTGCCGGCATTCATCGACAGCACGTAGAAGCCGCCCGTCGGAATGCGCTGGATGGCAAAGCCCTTCTTGCTCTGGAATGTCGCGAGATCCGATGCGGTCAGGGCGCTGGCAATATCGATATCGCCGCGTTCGAGCATCAGCCGTTCGACCTGGCTTTCAGGCACATGCCGGACGATGACGCGACGCATCTTCGGCGTGCCGGCCATATAGTCCTTGTTGGCATCAAGGATCACCAGTTCGTTCGGAGACCAGCGATTGAGGGTGAACGGACCGGAGCCGGCAGAATGCGTTCGCATCCACGCATTTCCGTAGTCGTTATCGACGGCGTGGCTCTCGACTTCGACGCTGTCGACCACGCTGGTCGTCGTCGTCGTCAGCCGATAGAGCAGAAGCTCTGCCGTCACCTGGTCGGAGAGATCGATCCGCACCGTCTGATCGTCGACGGCCTTGACGAGCTTTTCGACATTGTCCTTGTCGTAGCCGACGCGCTTGAGGTTGGCGGCCGCGGCCTGGTCCATCTTCAGGAGCCGCGCCAATGAATAGACGACGTCCTTCGAGGTGACCGGGTTGCCGGAGGCGAAGTTGGCCTTGCGCAGCGTAAAGGTGATGCCCTTGTCGTCGATCTTCCAGCTTTCCGCCAGCTGCGGAAGGATCTTACCATCAGCCGTACTGGCGACCAGCCGATCGTACAGATTCGACATGATCTCGACCGCCTTGCCTTCGGTCGCTTGCTGCGGATCGAGCGACAAAACCTGGGCCAGCGAAGTGCCAATCACCAACTGGTCCTGCGGCGTGGCGGCCTGCAGCTGCGCTGCCGATATCGTCAGGGCGCCGATGACGGCACCGACGAACAAGCTCTTAGAAAAATGCTTCATTGTCACTCCTCCCTGGATTACTATAGGAAACATATTATGTCGTCCGTATGTCGTATTATGATTTAACGAAGTCCGATAAGATTGACAAGTCCCGGGCGACAGAGACTTGATGCGAAGGGATTGGGGGAGCCGAAATGACGACACTCAGCCGGGGCCGGCAAAGACTGGCGCAACAGGTTATCGATCAGCTGCGGGCGCAAATCGAAACGGGGAAGCTGCGCGTCGGCGACCAGCTGCCGACCGAGCCGCAGCTTGAAGCGACATTCGGCGTCAGCCGCACCGTGGTGCGCGAGGCGATAGCCGATCTGAGGTCGGCTGGCTTCGTCAAGCCGATCCAGGGCAAAGGCGTCTTCGTCGCGGATCCGAAGGCGCATTCGATGCTTTCCTTAACACCAGTGGAAATCAAGAGCATTCCGGAAACCCTTGAATTGCTGGAGTTTCGCATGGCCGCCGAGGGTGAAGCGGCGGCGATCGCCGCCTATCGCCGCACCGCCGAGCAGGAAGCGGCGATCCGCGAAGCCAACCGCAGAATGGCAAACCTGATCGAGACAGGACAGCAGACGGTCGAGGCGGATTATGCATTTCACATGGCAATCGCCGCCGCCACGAACAACAGATTCTACGTTGCCGTCTTGCGCCAGTTCGGCCCAAAAGCCATCCCCCGCGGCCAATTTCCGACGCTTCCCGAGGCCAATGACCGCGACTATCTTCAGAAGGTCTATGCCGAACATGTTGAGATCCTGTCAGCGATCGCCGACCAGGATCCGGAGCGGGCGAGACAGGCAATGCGGGCGCATATGCTGGCCAGCCAACGCCGTTATCGCATGCTCGCAGAGCAGCAATAGGGCTCGACACTCTTGGAAATTCATATTATGTCATATGACATTGGATAATTTTGAAAGAGACTCAAATGTATCTGGGAACACAGGTCGCCGCGCGGGACGACGACGATTATCGTATCTTCGCGCAATTGGGCGTGAAGCATATCAATGCCGACCCGCCGGGGAAGCCGAGCAGCTGGACGCTCTCCGATCTCGAGCGCCATCGCGACAAGGTCGAAAGCTTCGGCCTGATCCTCGACATGATCCAGTTGCCGCTGCCCTCGCAGCCGATCGAGAAGGCTTCCTATCCCGATATCCTGCTTGCCGGCCCCGATCGCGACAGACAGATCGACGCCGTCTGCAAGCTGATCGAGAATACCGCCACCGCAGGCATTCCTGCGGTTAAGTACAATCTCAACCTGATCGGCATTCCCCGTACGCCGGATGAACCTGGACGCGGCGGATCGCTGAATGCGAGCTTCCGCTGGGGCAAGACGGATCAGCAGGCTGAGCCCGGCCTTGCCGGCGTGCTTTCCGAGGACGAAAACTGGGAACGGATCGATTATTTCCTGGAACGCGTCGTTCCTGTCGCTGCAAGCAACCGCGTCCGGCTCGCCTGCCATCCGCACGATCCCTATACGCCGCCGGGTTATCGCGGCGTCACGCGTGTGCTGGGTACGGTGGAGGGCCTGAAGAAGTTCGTGCTGATGCGGGAAAACCCCTATCACGGCCTCAATTTCTGCCAGGGTTCGATCGGCGAGATGCTGGAAAATCCCGGCAAGGAAATCGACGATGTCATCCGCTGGTTCGGCCAGCGCGGCAAGATCTTCAATGTTCACTTCCGCAATATTCGCGGCGGCAAGCTGTCCTTCATGGAGACCTTCCCTGAAGAAGGCGACATGGACATGGTCCGCTCGGCCAGGATCTACAAGGAGGTGGGCTTCAAATACATGCTGATGCCCGACCATGTGCCGACCGTCAGCGGCAAGGATCCAACCGCCACCGCATTTGCCTTCTGCTACGGCTATATCGCCGCACTTCTGCAAGTGCTCGACAGCGAGTGACCCGGTTTTCAACACCTAAGAAATAGGACTTCATGATGAACCCGATTGAATTGAAGAAGGCCGTCGGTAGCGGTCTCCTGTCGTTTCCGGTTACGCATTTCGACGATCAACTCAAGCTCGACGAAGCGAAGTACTGCCGCCATGTCGAGTGGCTTGCAGGTTATGACGCTGCTGCACTGTTTGCCGCCGGCGGCACCGGTGAATTCTTCTCGCTTAATCCGGCCGAGATTCCGCAGGTGATCCGGGCCGCCAAGGCGTCGGCCGGCAAGACGCCGATCATTTCGGGAACCGGCTACGGCACGTCGCTCGCCATCGAGATCGCAGTCGCGGCCGAGAAGGCCGGCGCGGACGGGCTGCTGCTGCTGCCGCCCTATCTAATGTTTGCCGAACAGGCGGGTCTCATCGCCCACGTCAAGGCGGTCTGCCAATCGGTCGGCATCGGCGTCATCGTCTATAACCGCGACAACGCCGTCCTGACCGCCGACAGCATCGCGCGTTTGGCGGAGGAATGCCCGAACCTGATCGGCTTCAAGGACGGCGTCGGCGATGTCGACAAGGTGATCGAGATTACCACCCTGCTTGGCGATCGTCTCGTCTATGTCGGCGGCATGCCGACCCACGAGGTTTATGCCCAGGCCTATTTCGCGGCAGGCGTGACGACCTATTCATCGGCCGTTTTCAACTTCGTACCAGCGCTTGCCCAGCGCTTTTACGGCGCCTTGCGCACCGGCGATCAAGCAACCGTCGATGAGATCCTGAAGGGCTTCTTCTTCCCCTTCGTCGCCTTGCGCAACCGCAAGAAGGGATACGCCGTCTCGATCATCAAGGCCGGCCTTCGCGTCCTCGGGCAGAACCCAGGCCCCGTGCGCCCGCCTCTGACGGATCTTACCCAGGAAGAGCTCGCGCTGCTGGAAAAGATCGTCCAGGCCAACGGCATCACACGGATCGCGGCGGAATAATAGGTCGAAATGGAAGACGGCAGGGTGCCTGCCGTCTGCAGACGACCCGGACCTCCGCATGGGGCCAGGAGCATGCCGAGACCTCTCGACTCCCTCTTCTCCCCGAGGGGAGAAGAGGATATGCCGCACCCTCTCCGGTTCCCGTTCGCCGCCGCAAATCGGGGGCAAACCGCCCCGCCTACAGCGCCACTCCGGTGCCGCGATCAAACACGTGCACCTGATCGCTGGTGATGCTTGCCTCGAAGACGGCGCCGTAGCGGACGGGGTATTCGCCGTCGACGATGGCGGTCACCTGCTGGCCGGCGAGGTCGAAGACGACATGGGTCTGAGCGCCTGTCGGTTCCACCAGCATCGTCCGGCCGGCGAGCGGCGTGCCGGCGGCGACGCCTGGAATGAGATGTTCGGGGCGCAGGCCGATGGTGATGGCCTGGCCGACCTTGACCTTGCGGTCGGGCGCGATGCGGATTGCCGTGCCGTCGCTGAGACGAGCAGCAGGCCCACCATTTTCGCCGTCCACCGTGCCTTCGAGCATGTTCATCGCCGGCGATCCGATGAAGGCGGCGACGAAGAGATTGGCGGGTTTCCTGTAGAGTTCGAGCGGTGTTCCCTGTTGCTCCACCCTGCCCTGATTGAGCACAACGATGCGGTCGGCAAGCGTCATCGCTTCGATCTGGTCGTGGGTGACATAGATCGAGGTCGTCCTGACCTTCTGGTGCAGCGTCTTGATTTCCGAGCGCATCTGAACGCGCAGCTTGGCATCGAGGTTGGACAGCGGCTCGTCGAACAGGAAGACGGCGGGATTGCGCACGACGGCGCGGCCCATGGCGACGCGCTGGCGCTGGCCGCCGGAAAGCTGGGCCGGCTTGCGGTCGAGGAGCTCGGCGAGATCCAGCATGCGGGCGGCTTCGGCCACCCGGGCCTCGATCTGCGGTTTCGCAACGCCAGCGAGCTTCAGATTGAAGCCCATGTTTTCAGCAACGGTCATGTGCGGATAGAGCGCGTAGGATTGGAAGACCATGGCGATGTTGCGTTCGCGCGGCGTCATGGCGTTGACGACCTTGCCGCCGATGGCGATCTCGCCATCGGTGATCTCCTCGAGGCCGGCGATCATTCTGAGCAGCGTCGATTTTCCGCAACCGGACGGGCCGACGAGGGCGACGAATTCGCCATCCTCAATATGAAGAGAAATGCCGTGGATGACGTCGACGGCGCCATAGGTCTTGCTGATATCGGTGAGTTCAACGGATGCCATGATTGCACTCCAACGGTTCGGCTCAGGACTTCACGGCGCCGGCGGTCAGACCGGCGATGATGTGTCTTTGGGCGACGAAAAAGACGATGATGGTGGGAAGGATGGTCAGCGTGATGAAGGCCAGCACCAGCTGCCATTCCGTGCCGTACTCGCCGCGATAGACCATGATGCCGAGCGGCCAGGGATATTTCGATTCCGAATTCAGCATGATCAGCGGCAGGATGTAGCTGTTCCAGCTGCCGACGAAGGAAATGATACTGACGGTGGCGACGATCGGCCGGGAAAGCGGCAGCGAGATATGCCAGAAGAAGCGGAGATAGCCGCAGCCATCGACGAAAGCCGCCTGAAACAATTCTTCCGGAAGGTTGCGGAAATAGTTTCGAAACAGCAGGATGCTCATGCCGAGACCGAAAGCCACCTGCGGCAGTACCACACCCCAATAGGTATCGAGCAGGCCGAGATCGCGGATGCGGATGAAGAGCGGCAGGATCGCAGTTGCCGCCGGAAACATCAGGCCGAGCAGGAAATAATTGAGCAGGAACGACGATCCGAAAAACCGGACATGGGCAAAGGCGAAAGCCGCCATGGACGAGACGATCAGCGTCAGGAGGACGGTGAGCGACGCGATCACCAGCGAATTGCCGATCTGCAGCCAGTAGCGTTCACCGAAAAGAATATCGGTATAGTTCGCCCATTGCCACTCCGTCGGCAGGCCGAAGGGATTGGTGCGCAGGTCGCCCAGCGTCTTGAAGCCACCGAGTGCGGTGGTCAGCAGCGGCACGAGCACGATTGCGGCAATCAGGCTCAGCGACACGTAGAGATAGACGCGTGTTGACGTGCTCATGCGGATGGAAGAACTCATATCAGTCATGGCGCATGAATATCCTTTTGTAACCGAAGGCGAGCGTCACGCAGATGATGAAGAGCACCACGCCGACGGCACTGCCAAGACCGACCTGCATGCGCATGACACCGTAGGTGTAGAGGAAGGTGACCATCGTCTGGGTGGAGTTGGACGGCCCGCCGCCGGTCAGCGGCATGATCATGTCGAAGAGCTGCAGCGAGCCGACGACGGCAAAGAAGATGGAAAGACGCAAGGTCGAGCCGAGCAGCGGCAGCGTGACGTAACGGAACTTCTGCCAACCGGTGGCGCCGTCGATTTCGGCTGCCTCCAGCACGCTCTTGTCGACGGATTGCAGGCCGGCGATGAACAGCATCATGTGGAAGCCGAAATATTTCCAGACGATGACCCCAAGCACGGCATAGATCGCCACGTCCTTGTCGGCGAGCACGTAAGGGTTGGCGAAGCCGAAGAAGTTGGAAACGGCGGCAAACAGGCCATAGTCGCCATCATAGACGAAGCGCCAGATAAGGCCCGCGGCAACGTCGGCCAGCACATAGGGCAGGAAAAAGATGAGGCGGTAGCCGACGACACCCGGAATGCGGTGCGCCAGCATGGTCGCCAGCCAGATGGCAAGCGGCACCTGGATGCAGATCGAGATGACGATGATCAGGCCGTTATTGATCAGCGCCTGCGTGAAGGCCGCATTTCGAAACAGAACCTGGAAATTGCGCAGCGCGATGAACTCGGTCGGCGTGCCGTAGCCGTTCCACTTGTAGAGGCTGTACCAGGCCGCCTCGCCCATCGGCATGATGACGAAGAGCGTGAAAAGCAGCAGCGCCGGCGGCAGGAAGATCAACAGCACCGCCAGCCGGTCATGGGCGACCGAGCTCTTGCTGTTTGCGGCTCTTTTTGCCGGCCTGGCGGCCGTGGTTATCGATGGGACTGAAATATTGGCCATGGGTCCTGCTTTCGCATCTCGTCGGCAGCAATGCTGGCGCTCCGGATTTTAGCGGAAGCGCCAGGAAGGGTCTGCAGGCGCTGGTTATTGTTCCAGTTCGAAAGCGTCCTGGATCATCTGGGCGCCGTCCTTGGAATTCATCTGCCCGGAGACGATTTCCACCGACACGTCGTTGACGACACGGCCGACCGCGGCACCCAGATCCTGGTCGAAATAGTTCTGATGCCAGGTCGAACCGGCCAGCTGTTTTGCCGATTCGGCAAGCAGCGGGTTGGTGACGCCGTCGCCGGCGCCGACGGCAACGGGCAGAAGCATGCCTGATTTGGCCATCGCCCGCTCATTGTCCGCATTGGTGAGGAAGGCGAGGAAATCGAGCGCTTCCTTGGATGCCTTCTTGGTAACGGCCCAGCCGTTCAGGCCGCCGAGCGTATCGGTCGGTTTGCCGGCGCCGCCATCAACCGCCGGGAAGGCGAAACGGCCGATATTTTCGGGTGCGAGACCCTTGCCGTCACCGGCATTCTTGCGCTGGTTGGCCTCGGTATTTTCAAAGCCGAGGATGATTGCGGCCTTGCCGTCACCGAAAACGCCGAGCGCCTGCGGCCAGGTCGAGCCGAGATAGCCGGGCTGGAACGGTTCGATCTTTCCAAGTTCGCCGAGGTCGTCACCAGCCTTGATGATTGCGGGATCGAGGAAACCTTCGCCCTGGCCGGTCTTTGCCGCTTCGAAGACCTTCTGGCCGCCTTCGCGCATGACGAGATAGCTCCAGTAGAAGTGGATCGGCCATTTTTCACCGCCGCCGCCAGCGATCGGCACGATGCCGGCCGCCTTGATCTTCTTCACGGTGCCCAGAAAATCAGCCCAGTTCTTGATGTCTTCGGCCTTCACGCCGGCCTTGGCAAACAGCTCCTTGTTGTAGAAAAAGCTGACCAGACCGACCTTATAGGGAACAGCCCAGGTCTTGCCTTCGAATGTCAGGCCGCTGACCGAAGCCGGGCTATAGGCGCCGCGCAACTTGCCGCCATCGGCATCCAGCGCCGGCGTCACATCCTGGAGCGCGCCGGTCTCGGACTGCTGCTTCAAGACGCCACCGCCCCAGCTGAAAAAGAAATCCGGCACGTCGTCCGACTGCAGCAATGTCGGAAGCTTGGCCTTGAAGGCCTCGTTTTCGAGAAACTGCATCTGGATATCGACGTCGGGATGCTGGGCTTCGTATTTCTTGACGATGTCTTCCCAGGCCGCGACATATTTCGGGTCGAGCTCGAGATGCAGCCACTTGACGACCGTCGTCGCCGAAGCGGCACCTGCTCCGGCCAGCAACATGCCGGCGGCCGCGGCCATGGATGCGATACGCCTGCCGCTAGAAGCGGCGCTCTTGAACCTAAAAGTCATGATTTTCCTCCCGGGGGGCTATCCTCACAATTTTTCCCCTATGCGGATTAATTCAACGGAGCTTTGGCATATTGTCAACCCAATGCCTCTATTTTTTATCAAATGCGCTTGACAGGACCACAGAATTCCCGGCTATTTATTTCGTAACCCGTTAAAACTATTTGGGTTCCGCCCCAACGAAACGCTCGCCTGGCTAGTTCCCATGAAGACCGCAGATCCCGAATTAATGCGCGCGATCAATCGCTTGAACGTGCTCGATACCATCAGGCGCCATGGTCCGATCTCGCGGATAGAGATCAGCGAGCGTACCGAACTCTCCACCACGACCGTTTCGGCGATCACCGCCTCGCTGCTCGACGACGGGCTGATCCTGCCGCGTCACGAGGGCGATATCCGCAATGAGGCTGTGCGCGGACGGCCGCGGGTGATGCTGGAGCTCAATCCCGATGCGGCCCGCGTGGTCGGCGCCAAGATCGCCGCCAACAGGATGGTTTTCGTCGTCACCAATTTCCGCGGTGACGTGCTGTCGAAGCTTGCCTTGCCGATCCGCATCGACCGGCAGCCGATCGGCGTCATCGCCGATCTCGTCGAGGATGGTGTCCGGCGCTGCGTCGTCGATGCCGGGCTTTCACTGGAGGATGTCGACAGCGTCTGCCTCGGCTTTCCCGGCGTCATCGAGCACCGTACCGGCTATATCAGAAGCAGTCCGATCTTTCGCGACACCAATGTCAATTTCGCCGCCGAAATGTCGACGCGGCTGGCAACGCCGACCATTGTCGAAAGCGACGCCCACGCCATTACGCTTGGCCATCACTGGTTTGGAAAGGCGCGCGATCTCGAAGATATGGTGCTGATTTCTCTGGAGCAGACACTGGGTCTCGGGGTCCTGCACGGCAACAGCCTGTTTCGCGGTGCCGGCGGCCTCAGCCACAATCTCGGCGACCTGGTGCTCGGCATGGGACCAAATGGCGTCGTCCGGCTTTTCAGCCAGGCCGGCGAAAGCGCGATCCTCGGAGAACAACAGGCTGACGGGCGGTTTGCCGAGGCGATCCGTCTCGGCCGCGGCATGAACCATGCCCAGGCGCTGATCAAGGCCGATGACGACCGGCTGATCAGTGCCGCCATCCGCGCCGGCGAAGCGGTCGGTTTGACCATTGCCAATATCGTCACGCTGTTTGCGCCGCCGCGGGTCATTCTTGTGGGGTCGAGCCTGGCGCTCGGCGAACCCTTTCTCAACAGCCTGCGCGATGCTTATGCGCTCGCCATTCCGCCGTCGCTGCGCGGGGTGAGCGAACTCGTCTTCGACGATTCGACCGATGATTTCTGGGCGCAGGGTGCCGCTGCGGTGGCGCTCTACGAACTCTACGAATCGCCCTGGAGCACGACAGGGCCGGCGCTCTGACGGGCGGCACAATCAAAATCAATGGCAAGACCAATGGAGGAATTCATGGACAAGGTCGGTATCGGCATCATCGGATGCGGCAATATTTCGGGCGCCTATCTCACTGCGATGGCATCCTTTCCCATTCTCGACATCCGCGGCGTCGCCGACCTCAACCGGGAGCTTGCGGAAGCAAAGGCTGCGGAATTCGATGTTCCGGCAAAGACGATCGAGGCGCTTTTCGCCGACCCCAAGGTCGAGATCATCGTCAATCTGACGATCCCGAAGGCCCATGTCGCCGTGGCGTTGCAGGCGCTCGATGCCGGCAAGCATACCTATTCGGAAAAGCCGCTCGGGATTAATTTCGCGGAAGGGAAAAAATTGGCGGAGGCCGCCAAGGCGAGGAATCTGCGCATTGGTGCTGCCCCCGACACCTTCCTCGGCGGCGGCCATCAGACGGCGCGCGCCCTGATCGATCAAGGCGTCATCGGCCAGCCGGTCGGCGGCTCGGCGACCTTCATGTGCCCAGGTCATGAGCGCTGGCATCCGAACCCGGCCTTCTTTTATGAAGTCGGCGGCGGGCCGATGCTGGATATGGGCCCCTATTACATCACCGATCTCGTCAATCTTCTCGGATCGGTTTCACAAGTTGCGGGCTTTGCGACGACACCGCGCGCGGAACGGCTGATCACCAGCGAACCGCGCAATGGCGAGCGTATTCCCGTGGATGTGCCGACCCATGTCACCGGCATGATGGCCTTTGCCAACGGCGCGGTCGTCCAGATCGCCATGAGCTTCGATGTCGCCGGCCACAAGCATGTGCCGCTGGAGGTCTACGGAACCGAAGGCACGCTTATTGTTCCCGATCCCAACAAGTTCGCCGGCCCGGTGGAATATCTGAAGAAGGGCGGTCCGTTCGAGGAGCAACCGGTCACCGCGCCCTATGCCGACGGCAACTACCGCTCGCTCGGCGTCGCCGACATGGCGCATGCGATCCGCTCCAACCGGCCGCACCGCGCTAATGGCGACCTGGCGCTGCATGTGCTCGAAGTCATGGAAGCATTCCACACC
This sequence comes from Rhizobium leguminosarum, assembly GCF_019798305.1. Lineage (GTDB taxonomy): Bacteria > Pseudomonadota > Alphaproteobacteria > Rhizobiales > Rhizobiaceae > Rhizobium > Rhizobium leguminosarum_U. Next base: position 20,371 of record NZ_JAAXDD010000017.1, on the reverse strand, counting down.
GCCGCCGCGACCGGCCGAACGGTCACGATCACCACGGCGACGGAGCGCCCTGCCCCGCTGTCCGATTCCGTCGTCGACGGACGGTTGGCGAAATAAGTTTCAGGAGGAAAGACTATGCGTGAAGCACTGATCGTCTGGGGCGGCTGGAGCGGGCATGAGCCGCAGGAGTGCGCCGAAATCATCAAGACCATGCTCGAGGAGGACGGCTTCAAGGTCTATCTCGAACACGGCACCGAGGCGCTTGCAGACCCTTCCGTTCATGATCTCAGCCTCGTCGTGCCGATCATGACGATGTCGAAGATCGAGAAGGAGGAGGTCAAGAACCTCGCGACCGCGATCGAAAGCGGCGTCGGTATCGCCGGCTATCACGGCGGCGCGGGCGATGCCTTCCGCGAATCCGTCGACTACCAGTTCATCATCGGCGGCCAGTGGGTCGCTCACCCCGGCAACATCATCGACTATACCGTCAATATCACCCGTCCCGACGATCCGTTGATGGAGGGTATTGCCGATTTCCCCTACACCTCAGAGCAATATTACATGCATGTCGATCCGTCGAACGAGGTCCTGGCGACGACGAAATTCACCGGCGAACACGCCTACTGGATCGACGGCGTTGTCATGCCCGTCGTCTGGAAGCGGAAATACGGCAAGGGCCGGGTCTTCTATTCCTCGCTCGGCCATCAGGCCAAGGAATTCGACGTTCGCCAGATGAAGACCATCTTCCGCCGCGGCGCCAACTGGGCTGCGCGGTAGCCGAGGCTGTTCGGTTCGTGGGTATCCAAGAAAGGCCCCTCTCCAACCCCTCCCCACAAGGGGGAGGGACTAACCCGGAGCGCCCACCTCGTTCTTCTTGAAACGTCGCAGATCTGGAAAGCGGGTGCGGCAGTTTAAGCCCCTCCCCCTTGTGGGGAGGGGTTGGGGAGGGGTTTGGCTGGTCTCAGCCAATGATCAACGCCGTCCCATAAAGCCCCAGCGCAAACACCGTATGAGCCAGCAGATTGAAGCAGCGGACCTTGTTCGGGGTCGGATGTTTGGCGGCGGCCCAGCCTATGCCGAGGCCGGGCTGCAGCAGGAACCACCCTGCCCCGACGGTGACGATGCCGAAGATCCAGGCGGGAAGAAATGTCGGGGCCGCCAGCCAGGCCGAGCCCATGATGATGGCGAAGATCACCCCATAGAGGATGCCGACGGCGTAGTGGCTGATCCAGCCGAGCGCCAGCTCATGGGCATAGGGCTCGGCGTCGGCAATGCTCTCGTGAAAGACCTTGCCGCGGCCGAGGTGCCAGAACCAGCGTCCCACAGGTGCCCAGTTGGGCGCCGACTGGCCGAACTGGGTGAGCAGGATCGCCCAGAGGTCCATGAGGATGGTTGCGCCGGCGCCGATCACTAGGCCGCGCCACAGAATATCGAACATTGGGAATCACCGGAAAACGTTGCGATTGCAGGACGCTACAAGAGCATCGCGGAGACGCCGGCGCAATGGCTCCGGTGAATTCAAAGGCCACATAGGGTAAGGATTCCGATGCTAATCCGGCTGCGGTCCGCCCTCGCCCTGCGTTTCTCCCGCGCCATTGCCGATATCGCCACTGATATCCTCCGCAAACTTCCGCATCAGCCGCACGAGTTCATTGAAGTCGTGTTCGTCCCAGCTCTCGAAGATGGCGCGGCCCATCCGCTCGCGGGCGACATCGATGCGATCGGTCATTGCCTTGCCCTTCGGGCTGATGACCGCCTCGCGCACGCGGCGGTCGGCGGCATTGCCGCGGCGCTCCACCAGATCGAGACTTTCGAGCTTGGCGACCTGGCGGCTGACGGTAGTGTAGTCGCGCCCGGCGCGGTCGGCGAGTTCGACCACCCCGATGGGGCCGAGCCGTTCGATCGTGACCAACAGCGGAAACAGCGCACGATCGAGCGAAATCCCCGCCTCGCGGACCATCTGCTCGTCGCGCTGCGGGCGGTTCATGACGCTGACGATCTCGATCAAAGCCCCATGCAGTTCGCGCAGTTTTTCGCTGATATGTGTAGTTTGCACATTCTTTGTTGACGCCATGCCGATTCTCCTATTATGTGCATAATACACGTATGGAGACATCAATGACAGAGAATTCCACAGTCGACGTGCTGATATCAGGCGCCGGGGCTGCCGGCCTGACGCTCGCGATCGAGCTGGCGCGGCGGGGCGTGTCCTTCCGCCTGATCGAAAAATTGAACGACCCATTCCACGGTTCGCGCGGCAAGGGTATTCAGCCGCGAAGCCAGGAGGTGTTCGAAGATCTCGGCATTCTCGACAGGATCGTCGCCCAAGGCGGCGCCTATCCTAGGCAGCGGGAATATCGCGATGACGGCAGCGTTAGCGAATCCGACGCCGTGATGGGTGGGGAGCCGACGCCGGCCGAGCCCTATCATCTTCCGCTGATGGTGCCGCAGTTCCTGACCGAAGGGGTAATGCGAGAGCGCCTGCTCGAGCTTGGGCATCGCCCCGAATTCGCCAGCGAACTCATCGGCTTTGAACAGGATGAGGCGGGCGTGACTGCGCGGCTTAAGGGCACATCCGGTGAAGAGACCATCCGCGTGCGCTGGCTCGTCGGCGCCGATGGCGGCCGCAGCTTCGTGCGCCATGCGCTGGATATCGGCTTTCCCGGCAAGACGCTCGGCGTGCGCGCCATGGTCGCCGATGTCATTCTGACGGGATTGGATCGCGACGCTTGGCATCGCTTCGGCGATGGCGACATGCAGCGGCAGATCGCCATTTGCCCGCTCGCGGGGACGGATCTGTTCCAGATCCAGGGACCCATCCCGCTCGAAGGCGAGGTTGACCTTTCCGCGGCAGGCTTGACCGCTCTGGTGAAGGAGCGCACCGGCCGCGACGACATCGAGGTCCAATCGGTCTCCTGGGCGTCAGCCTTCCACATGAACGCCCGGCTTGCCGATCGCTACCGGCTCGGCCGCGTGTTCCTGGTCGGCGATGCCGCCCATACGCATCCGCCGACCGGCGGACAGGGTCTGAATACCAGCGTGCAGGACGCCTATAATCTCGGATGGAAACTGGCTGCGGTTACTGCCGGCGCCCCCGATGCGCTGCTCGACAGCTATGAGGAGGAGCGCCGCCCGGTCGCCGCCGCCGTGCTCGGTCTGGCGACCAATCTTCTCGACGCCATGAAGCGAGGCGATATGCGGCGCGGCCGCGATGTGCATCAACTCGATATCGGCTATCCCAATTCCTCCTTCGCGCTGGAAAAGCCGGAGCGGAGCGCCGGTCTGCTTGCGGGCGCTCGTGCGCCCGACGCGCCGCTCAAAGGTGTCGCCGGCCAGCCGACGCGCCTGTTCGAACTGTTCAGGGGGCCGCACTGGACGCTGCTCGGCTACGAGGCCGAGCAAGCCGCCGTGCCGCCGCGCCCGGGCCTGCATATCCACAGGATCGGCGAGCGCGGAGATCTCATCGACGAAGGCGGGCATTTCCATGATGCCTACGGTCTGGCATCGGGAGATTGGGTGCTCGTGCGTCCGGACGGCTATGTCGGCGCTATCATTGCGTCCGGCGAAGTCTCAGCGCTGGAAGCGTATCTCGCAAAAGTCGGCCTTGCTGCGTAAGTGGCAACTAAAAGCGCCACGGTGTCCCTCGCGCGCCTGAAAACAGGTGTGAGTGCCGTAGGCAATCGCCACGCCGAGTAGCGCGCTTTCGTTTGCTAGCCGCCGCACAAGACCCAAGAGAGCCTCATCCTGAGGCGCGTAGGCCATAGGCCGAAGCCTCGAAGGACGAGGCGGGTGTTCGGCGCAAGGTGTGAGATGGCAGAGAGCAGCGTTGCGGCAGGTCCTTCGAGGCTCCGCCCAATAGGCTACGCGCCTCAGGATGAGGAGCGTTGGAGGATGCCGCATCATAGACCAAGCGGCATCGGATATTTCAGAGGGCATCCCGCTCGTATCGCGGCGCCCATCCGCGGGCCATGCCGCGGCTCATCACCCTTTCCGCCAGCGCCAATTGCTGGCGGAGATGTTTGCAGTCATCGAGCAGCGAGCGTATCGCCGCCTTGGCATTGTCGTCATGCCAGGCAAGCACCGCTTCGACTTCCCAGGCTTGATCGGGCCAGGCTTGATCGGGCCAGGCTTGATCGAGCCCAGCTTGATCAGGCCTGGCTTGTTCGGGGCGTGCCCGATGGGGTTTCAAGGTTTTTGCCGGCTGCATCAGTTCAGCGCCAACGGCAATTGAACCGGGCGCGGCAAGGGCGGCAGCGGCCGGCTGAGTTCGACCTTTCTCTGCCAGGCGGCACGCCGCTGTTGATCGCGCTCGCGGGCTGCGCGGGACGCTTCGACGAGCGCGAGGGCGTTGGCGATCACCTGTTCCGTATGCGTCATGATCATCTCCAATGTTCCTGTTTTGTTCTACGTTAGAACTTCGGCAGGAAAAGTCAAGCGTTGGGACGATATGGCTTTGAGGATGGGTGTGGCCAGCCGGAGGCTGGGGTCGAGGCGAGCCAGATACTCAGTCGGCCGCTTCTATGACTGCAATGCCCGCCTCCTGTGCCGCCCTGATGAAGGCCGCCCGTACATGTTCCGGTGGGAGATCGCCGATAATCGCATCCAGACACGACTTGACGGCCTCGAAGTACTCTTCACCGTCGTCTACCGGCCAGTCGCGCAGGAGTGTGCGCGCGGCGTCCCACACAGAGTTAATAACGGCATAATGGCCGAGCCCCATTGAGGCCAAGCCAACCGGTCGAAAATGTGCCGTCTGTCTCACTTTGCTACAGCTTTTCCCAATTTCAGTGGAGCTCATGGGTACGATGCAAGTTGCGTGCCGTTGGTAGGCCGCGTCACCAGCCGAAGCGTGGCTTCACGGGATTTGATCTTGGTCAGCGATGCTCGCAGTGTAGACGTTCCTCTTCGTCCCCTCCAGATGCCCTACAGCCGGCGCGTTTGCGAACGTGGAGCTTGAACTGGGGGCCTGCGATCAGTCATTAAGCGACCGATTATGGTAAATATCGGGCTTCCCCTCCCGGGCCTGCTGATTAAAACTCAGTCTTTCCTTTTATACTCTACAAGGATTACAGCAACTCATATGCGTAGCTGGAAGCAAAAACCTCTATAATCATTCATGGATTGTCCCAGAGGTGGACGGAGTTTCATCCGGGTCGTACAATGTCATCTATCCTGCACGCGGCGGATCTGGGAGGAGCGCGCGATGCCTATTTTCATGGATCGGCACTTTCTTGAAGGAACGACAGCCGCCGACGTTGCCCGGGCGCATCGCATGGATCTCGATATCCAGGACAAGTACGGCGTCAAGTTCCTGACCTACTGGTTCGATCAGCGGCGTGGGACCGCCTTTTGCCTGGTGGATGCGCCGGACGCGGAAACCGCGCAATGTGTGCATCGCGAGGCCCATGGCTTTGTCGCCGGCGAGGTCGTCGAGGTCGCCTTGTCAGCCGTCGAGGCTTTTCTCGGCCGAATTCATGATCCTGAGCCGACGCCTGGCCAGTCTTCCAGCAACGTCGATCCCGGCCACAGGGCAATCCTCTTTACCGACATCGTCGGATCGACAGCGATGACATCGCGCCTCGGCGACCGGATTGCGACCGAAATGGTCAGAGCCCATGATGCCATCGTGCGCCGATGCCTCAGCCAGAATTCGGGCCGCGAAGTGAAACACACCGGCGACGGCATCATGGCGGCCTTCGCCGCGACAACCGCAGCCGTCGAATGCGCCATGGCGATCCAACGGGAATTCTGGCGTTACAACGGCGGCAACACCGAGCCGATCCATATCCGCATCGGACTGGACTGCGGCGAACCGGTCGAGGACAGCAACGACCTCTTCGGCTCGACCGTGCAACTTGCCGCGCGTCTCTGTGCGGCAGCCGGCAGCGACCAGATCCTCGTCTCGGAGAATATTTTTCGGGAATACGGCGCCGCCGATCTCTTCGCTCACGCAGCGCGCCGACGGTTCAAGGGATTTTCGAAGCCTATGCTGGTCTTCCGATGCGACTGGGCCAATGCCGGCGTAAACTAAGATCTGCTGGATCCGACACGCGAATAGCCGGCTGCCTCTTGGCAGGGCTCGCCGCGGCGCTTTGTGGCCAAGAAATAGGCGGTCATCCGATCAGCAGATATCGAAACCAGAACGCGCCGCAACTGATGTCACGGCCCGCCCTCGCCTACCATGCAGGCGGCCCCCCCCAACAGCCGTATCTGATCAAGCACTACCAATTTGATGATTCATCAGTCCGTCGAACCTGGGACCACCCTCGACCTTGGCAAGCACGCCCGACATCTTCAGAAAGCGCCGGAAATTCTCGCGCGCAGCGCTCAGCGGGAAACGACCGTTGGCCGTATCTCTGCACGCCTTCAACAGCGTTTCATATGCCAAACCCCGTTTGTCCTCCGGCCACTCCTCCAGAACATCGAAGATTTCATCGAGGCACGTGACCTCATCAATGAAATGTTGGCGATGAAGCAGAATCGGATCAAACCGAGTTGACGACATAGTATCCTCCCATTTATATTACTTTTTTATGGCGTAATTCTACTGAAGAACTGCGATTTATTCAAGTCAAAATCAAACTCTCCTGACTATTAACGGTCATGCAACTACTTCCATAACGGCAGAATAGCCCGACCAGAGTAGACTGAAGCGAATTTGATCATCGGCTGAGGTTCGACACATCACGAATTGAGATTGGTTGATCAATCATACGAATGTTTCGGCTCAGCTCAGCGTCGGCCAGAAGTTTCGCATAAGCTCGTGTTGGCATGGTAGATTGCCACCATGACAACCTTGCGAGGAGACGTTCAGATGAACCGATTTTTTACATTGGTAGCGGGAGTGCTGATCGGCGTATCCGCGATCACGTCCTCCTGTACGTCGCCTGCAAGGCAGGATCATCAGGATTATCAATATCAGCGGAATACATCGGTAAACCCGGCTTGCGCGGATGGGTTCAGACCCGGCAATGCTCGCTCGTGCAGCTATTGAAAGGTTTTAGAGCCGGAAATTGGTTTTGCACCAGGGGCGGCACGCGACAGCAATGGGGCTGGTCGGGAACTCCTGACCAGCTTCACCGTTATGTGATAGTTGGCTCAATCCTAAACAGGAGAACGGTTCCCCATGAACAATTTGATCTGGCTCGTCGGCGCTGTCGTTATCGTGCTCGCGATTTTGAGTTTCTTCGGATTCCGCTAAATGCAGACGTGCTGATGGAATGTGGCGACTGAACCGCGCCTTCCCTGCCCGGCGATCGGATGGACGACGAACTCCTCCGCGCCGATGATCGACAGGGAGTGGGAGCGCCTCAAACCGCGGAAGGCTTGAGCGGCGTCAAAGTCGTCGATTACCTCTCGCAGATCTTCGCGATGTTCTTCTCGAGACTTCGGCGCAGCGCGTCGGAAATCTCGGCCTGCAGTCCTTTGACAACATCGCCGAAGCGACCCCCAGTCTGCACGATCTCGATCGAACTTTCGGTGGTCTTGCATGTCGCAAGGTCGACCTGCAGATGGACTTCCGCGGTCGCCGAGAACCCGCCTTTGACGAGAGCTTCGTCCGATGTCTTGCAGGCCAACGTGCCTCGGGCACTGGCCTGCGCGGCGTCGCCATTTACCGATACCTGGAGGTTTTCGATCTTCACGGAATCGAGCTTGTCGACGCCGACCTGCACGGTAATCCCAAAACTCGATACCTTCGCCTTGAGCGACCTGCAAGGTTGTGCGTCTGCGATGGCCCGTTCCAGCGCATTCGCTGCTTGCGCCTGTGAGACGGTGAGCGGTTGCAAGACAAGAGCACCTACCGCAAGCAGGCCCAGCCAATTACGCATCTCTTTCTCCGTTCCGTATAGTCCGATGAGCAGCCCGCGGACGCCCCGCATCATAAGCGTGGAACAGGCTGTCGGCAAAGCAATGCCGGTCGCCGCGACACACCCGACACCCTTGGCAAATTGATCGACACGGCCAGCGCCACCCGCGACGAACCGCCATTTCCAAAATCCACAGAATGACGTTTAAGCAGCGCCAAAAGTAGATGATCACCCCCTCGGCCTTCCTTTATAATTAGTTTCGGCCTCCCAAGGCAGATCGTGAAGGAAAATCGATGGATCGCCTTGTTAGCGCAGATGAAGCGACGCAATCGAAGAAGCGGGCTGCCAAAGCGGACCAGCCGGACGGCTTGGCGCGGGATGTTGCGGTCATCAAGATCGGCGACTGTCTGCTGGGTTACAAGGCCGTCCAGCGCCGCATGCGGGCCAGCCGTTGGAACCATTTCCGCGGCCGGATGTGCGAGATCGAAAAATTGATCCGGCACCGTCACGGAGACATCGTGCCCGAGGCCGATGACGCATTTATTTACGTCGAGGTGATCGCCGGCCTCGCGCTTGTCGAATTCAAGGAAGAATTCGTCGACGTGGTGCTCGGCTGGGCGGCGCGATGGCTGCCATGGGCTGGGAAAGCCGACATAGAGGAAGTCATCTACGATCGGACAAAGGTGCGCTTTTCCCCGTTGTCCGCCGACGCTCTCGGTCGCGCTCTGCACTTAAGCTACGCGGAACGGAGCGCCCTCGATATCCGCACCATCGGTGCGTTCGACGTGCCGAAGCGGAAAAGAGCAAAACTTCAAAAGGAAAAGCGGCGGCAGCGGGACCGAGCGCGAAAAGAGGAGCAACGCCGTGCCGCCGGCGCGCCTTCCAGAGCCGACTATCTCGCCCATTCTTTGAGTGCAGCGCGCCCCTGGGAGGCTTTCGGCATCAGCCGCCGGACGTGGGAACGCCGCGGCAAACCAATGCCGGATCCGGAGACGATATCGGATTGCGGTTCGATCTCGCTTGCCGCTTAGGTCGGAGCTTCTCGGCCTTTAGCCGGGTGGTCCGAACCAGCTATTCACAGCCTCTCGCAGGCCATCCTGCGTCCCGTTACCCACCCACGCCACATATCCATCGGGCCGGATCAACACTGCGGTGGGCGCGGAGACCACACCCAGCGCAGGCAGCTCCCATGCGCCGTCATATCCGGTGTCGACCAGCGTGATGCGGCCGGACCACGGCGCGATGTCGAAGCTGCCGGGCGCGTCGAGGTTCAAGAACACGGGCCGCGCATCTTGGAGCAGCGTAAAGAGACGCACAGGACCATCAGGTGTGGTGAGGTCAAGGTCAGGCATGCGGCGGCCGAGCAGCGGATGCCCCTCGCCGAGGTCATAATGGATACCAAGTCCGGACATCTCGGCCGCGATCCGTTTGCGCGGCTCCTCCATGCCAAGCAGCTCCGTTATGATGTCTCGCAAGGCTTCGGTGCGATCGTCGGTCCGCTGCAATGCGACCTGCGCCATCGTCGAGCGCAACACGCGGGCCGCAACCGGATGCCGCTCGGCGTGATAGCTGTCGAGCAAGGCTTCAGGCGACTTACCCTTCACCACCTGGGCCAGCTTCCAGCCGAGATTGACGGCATCCTGCACACCGGTATTCAGGCCTTGCCCGCCGACCGGAGAATGCACATGGGCGGCATCGCCGGCCAGGAGTACCCTGCCCTTGCGGTAGGCCGTTGCTTGCCTCGACATGTCGGTGAACCTGGAAATCCAGTTGACGCGATGGAGTCCGTAATCTGTTCCGAAGGCGGCGATGAGCGCGTCCCTGAGATCCCCGACCGTCGGCTCGGTCGTGGCGCCGACATTCTTCTCCGGCACCATCACGCCGATCGGACCTTCCTTCGCAAAGACGATCTTGCCGTCATGGATTTCATACTCTTCCCTGCCGAAGGCATAGATACCAAGGGCGGTTCGGTGGATGCCCAATGGCGGTTCCTCTTCCATCTCCACTTCGGCCAGAATGTTGCTGGTCGTCGGATCCCATCCTTCAAACGCAATGCCGGCAGCCTTGCGAACCACACTGCGGCCGCCATCGCAGCCGACGAGATAGCGCGCCCTGAGCAACGCGCCATCGGAGAATTCGATAGTGACGCCGCTGTCGTCCTGGGCGAAACCGGTTACCTCGAGACCGCGATAGATCGGCACCGCCAGCTCCCCGACCCAGCCAGCAAGAATGCGCTCGATATGCTTCTGACGCAGCGCCAGCCCGTAATTGTGCCGGGTCGGAAAATCGCTGATGTCCAGACGCGTGACCGCGAAACCCGTGACCTGGGCTATCTGCCCTTCCGCGAGGAACCGGTCGACGATGCCACGCTGATCGAGAACCTCGAGCGTGCGCGCACTCAGACCGCCGGCACGCGTACCGGCAAGCTCCTGGTTGGGTCGGCGCTCGACAATCGCGACGTCGACGCCTGCCAAGGCCAGCTCGCCTGCCAGCATCAAGCCCGTCGGCCCTGCCCCTGATACCACGACTGCATGTTCCCTCATCCGCAAACTCCCTGTTCCAGCTGTTCCAATGCGATCTCTCAGGTCCAAGACAGAGCTGTCCCCATGCTTCTTTCCGACCCGATCGGTCCTGCGCAGATGCCGATCCTCTCTGTCGCAGGTTGTTCTCCCTATAAATGTAAGCTCCATACTGGTTGGAAGGACTTGCGACAGGATGTCCAGCTTGCTCTCCAAAGCCCTGTTCGCTGCCACTTGCGGGTTTCTTGCTGGGGAGCCCAGGCTTTTCAATACGACCTGACCGGGTGGGCGCCGGATCTGGCAGGCGCCCACCCGGGGTCATTCCTCTCGAAGGGGATCAATCAATTGCGGAACGACGTATCTCACTGCGGAGCCGGAGCTTTTTGCGGAATCGTATCGGCCGCTGGTCGCTCAGACGGATCGGCGGGATGGCCATACATTGTGTACACGGCCCCCGCCAGCACACCCAAAAGGAGGAGCGCGGCTACGTACAACATCATGCTGCGGATTGCCGTCTTCGGTGTCTCGTCCATTGGGGATCTCCAAGATTACTCAACGGTCAAATTCAATCCGGGCGCTGTTGGTTCCGAGGTGGCGGTTGTTCACGTGAATGGCCACTCACGGAACGATCAGGTCCGGATCTGGTTTAACCGATATCCCTCATCGCTAGCGGAGGCCATCATGTGGGCAATCCTGATCGGAGCCGCGCTCATCATCGGCGGACTTCTTTTTCTCTTTACGTCGGCGCTTGGTCGAAAACCGAGTAATCCGCATCAAATGCCGCAAGGCGGCACCACGCTGGAACCACGACGCCAGGGCCTCAGATTCCTCGGCGTATCGCAAAACTGGCCAGCGCTGGCCATAATCGCGATCGGCGCACTTCTCTTGGTTTTTGGTGGATATTCATGAGCCCCGACAGTCCTTGGGCGCCTTAGCTCCTTCGGCAGCAAAAACCCGGCTTTCACCGGGTTTTTGTTCAGGCACTACCAAGTCTGGCGACTGGTCCAGTCATCGATGTCGCGTCTGACACGATCCTTTTGGAGGCCATACCGCTCCTGGATCTTGCCTTCCAGTTGCTCGCGCTTGCCGGCGATCTGGTCGAGATCATCGTCAGTGAGTTTGCCCCACTGCTCCTTGATCTTGCCCTTCGCCTGCTTCCAGTTTCCTTCGACACGATTCCAATCCATGATCGATTTCTCCTGTCTGTTGATGAAGAGAAAACGGATCGCAGCCGAAGTTGGTTCCTGCGTCTTAGCTGATTTCATTAGCCGTGGCGTTATCCTGCATCTACGCACCTAAACAACATCCAAGGCCATGCTTGCCAACAGTTGATCGCCATCGGCCTCAATCTATTCCGAGAGCCTCCCGAAGCAGCGGGACGACTGACTGACTGATTATCGATCCTTCACTTGCCGCCGCCCTGCGACGCCTCTTAGCCTGTTGCATTTCGGTGTTTGAGCAAATTGGACCTAGCAGGCAAGAAAGTCCCTCGGCTCAGGCTATGCGCTTTGGCCCGCCAGAATTAGGCAATCCAGGGGCTCAGCGCAGGAGCCCTCAGATTCACGTTTTCCGGCCATAGCGGTGGCAGTGTCGGCATCTATAATCATCATCTTATATGGAATTCTCTTCTAAAGATAATTTGGATAAGTCGATTGCGAAATTCATTTCTGCCGTTAACCTAGAAAACATAGCATAACGTTTCCCACGTACTGTTGAATTTCATAGCACATTGGGACAAAGTGCCGCCGCGAGGATACAATTTGCGACTTCTGCTGGTGCAATACGCACACGGCACTTTCATGCAGACGCAGAGACGTGTGATAAAGGGCAAAATGGCGCTTGTTCTGAAGACCTTCGGTAGGTTGCAGCTCATTGACGAGGGTGGAAATGGGGTCGCGTTTCCCGAGAAAGGCCTGCTGCTTCTCGCCTATTTGCTCACGACCGACCAAGGTTCGGCGGATCGAACAACATTGGTGAGCTTTCTGTGGGGCGACGCCGACAGGGACGATACGCTTGCGACTTTGCGTAAGTTGATTTCGAGAATGAAGGCCCGTCAAATTGAACTCGGGATAAATATCTTTTCATCCCAGGGCAACATGGTCACCATCGACCGGGAGTCTCTGTCTTCCGACATTCTGCTATCCGGGACAGAGGAAGAGGTTGAACCGTTCTCCCGGCTTAAGCATCTCGTGAAGCTCATGAACCAGCCTTTTCTGGGGCCGGTTCACAGCCATAGCCGTCAGTTTCAACGGTGGCTCGCCGAGCGAGAAATTTGCCATATCGAGCTTCTCGGAAATACATTGAGAATGGCGTCCCGACTGCCGCAGTCGCAGAAGGAATCCGAACTCCTGAGGAAGGCTGCAGTTATCCTCTTTCGGACGGAGCCGAAGGATCCCGATACGCTGCAGATGCTCATACAGATATTCCAGGCGGAAGAGGAGGTTGCGTCCCTTCGGAACCATTTTGAACAGCGGCGGAATTCGATTTTGCGAGGAATCGCCGCGCGCGCCAGATCCGATGACGATGACGCAAAATCCCTCCGTCCGACATCAGCGCCTGCAAAGCCGAAACTCGAGGCCGCTCTTCCCCTTGAGCCCCAAGATATCCGGATTGCAATTCCCCGCCTGGTGCTGCTTCCGCCCAAGAACCAGTCCGCGCGACCCCAAGCCGGTTTTTTAGCCGCATCTTTGGTGGAAGATATCACAATCGGATTTTGCGCCTTCAACAGCCTGGAGGTCATAGCCCCCTATTCGGCGGTTCAAATCGGCCACCACGTGGAGACGCAGAAGGCCTTCTTTGAACGGCATCGCGTCAATTATATTCTCGATACCCGGATCAGCAATACGGACGATGACGTCACCCTGTTCGCCCAACTGATCTTTTTCGACCAAAATCAAATTGTTTGGGCGGAAAGATTCAGCCTTGATCAGATGGATCTCGTCAAAGATCGGAGAACTGTCGCCCGACGGATCGCGCTCTCCGTTTCCAGTGAAATCGAGCGCCATGAGACGTTGCGCGAAGATCTGAACCCGATCGCATACCATCGATATCTTGTCGGCAGGCGACACTTGACGCGGCTGACGCTTCCGAATCTGCGGCGTGCGCGCAAGGAAATGAAAGCCGCACTCAGCGTCAGCCCCGATTTCGCGCCGGCGCTGAGTTCGATGGCGCGGACCTACTCGAAGGAATGGTTGTTGACGGCCAGGGGTGATGCCGATCTTTTGCAATCGGCGGAGACTTTGGCAAAGCAGGCCACCGAGACGCGTCCGGACTTCGCCGATGGGTATCGCGAGTTCGGGGTCGCCAAACTGTTACAAGGGGCATTTGATGAAAGCGCCGAGGCAATGGAAGTGGCCGAGAGTCTTGCTCCACACTACGCCGACGTGATTGCCGACTATGCAGACACCTTGGTTCATTGTTCGCTCCCCGCGATGGCCCTGCGAAAGATCGAGCGGGCAATCGAGTTGAACCCGCTTGCTCCCGATACCTATTTTTGGACCGCCGCGGGAGCGAACTACGCCCTCGGAGCTTTTGAAGAGTCCCTGGATTACATTGGGCAGATGGCCGATCCGAGTCTCGCGGACCGGCTATCTGCCGCAAGCTGGGCGATGCTGGGCCGTCAGGACAAGGCGCGGGTCTTCGTCAGGAGGTTTCGCGAAGGCAACCCGGGCTTCGATGTGGACAAGTGGTTGTCGGCAGTTCCAAGTAAAGAGCAGTGGCATAAAGATCTTTATCGTGAAGGCCTGAAGAAAGCTGGATTTTAAACATCAATCGTTGGAGGGAATAACATGGCTACAGTTGTTGTTATTAGTGTTGACGGCCGAGACGAACTCTGGATCGCTGATCTGGACAACGGCACCGTCGTGCCGCTTCCGGAGCCCAAATCAGGCGGCCTGAAAGTGGTGACCGATCTTCGCGCGACCGGGACAACCTTGACGAAGGGCGTGAATATAGCCGTGGTTGTCAAATCCGCGGAGGCAGCACTTTCGGGCCATTATGATGGCTGAACGCCTATAACCTTAGCGGCATGAGGCTGGAAGGCGGCAGCACGCTGGAACTACGCCGCCAAGGCTTCAAGTGGTCGATATTCATGGCATCCGACAGCGCTTGGCCGTACCAGGAGCACCCGAGGTGGGTGGAAGCGCCTTAGTTTCTTCGACAGCAAAAACCCGGCTTTCACCGGGTTTTTGTTCAGGCATTACCAAGTGGAAATTGGTTCCTGTGTCTGGGCCGACTTGATCAAGCGTCGCGTTATCCTGCACCGACGCACGTAAAGGACATCCCAGGCCATGCTCGCCAGCAGCTGATCGCCAGCGGCTTCAATCTCTTCCGAGAGCCTTCCGAAGCAGCGGGACGACTGGTGTGGCTGATCATCGATCCTTCACTGGTCTTCCCCTGAGATGCCATTCAGCCTCTTCCACTTCAGTGTTTGAGCAAATGGGCACCTATGGTGCCGACCATAATGCGGAGATCATCTTTTGATCGCACTCCATGTTCGAACATGGAGATCAACTCTTGAGCTGCTTTGATCGCACTTGGGCTATCCTTGGGGCAGCAGCGTGCGGCGCACCATTCGTCATAGACGTCTTTAATCATTGTGAGGTCTTCTGGACCCAGTGCCGACTTGGAGCCGTGCATACCTTGAAACATCGCAATCCTCCCAGATGCTGACGTGACACGTAACCACAACGCACTGATTTTATGCCAACTTCCGGAGATTTCAATGTGCGGTATAGTACAGAACGAAGCTCAATTCCTGTGGCAAAGATGCAAGGCACTGCCGGCGTCAAATTAAACCCACACTCCCACCAAGACACTCGAAAACAATTTTTGAAACGATAATAGACGTTGAAAATATTTAGCTTGGACTGAAGCAAATACTTCTTTCCGTGTTATACTGCTCCAATGGGAGATGGACAATGTCGCTCAATATATTCGTTAACCTCTACAATTTAGGCGGCCTGGACGCACTTAACGTTTCTCTGCGGAGCCTGTCAGATGAAGAAAGGCTTGGAGCGTTACTATCGCTTGAGAAGATCGGGTACGAAGTGATCTGGAATGCGCGGAGAAAGCCGGCGTCCGCATATGTGTGGAGCGGACCAAACGAACGCTGGTTGTCAGATGGGAACAAAAACCTATCCGGAGCATAGGGATGGGACCTCACGACCTTGTGTCTCCCTTCACGCGCTGAAAAAGGAGATGTTCCATCCTCCCATCGGTCCGAAGGAAATGAGGGCGATCATGATTCGATCCCAGATAGCCGACGCACAAACCGTGTTGAGCGACGAAGAAGTTGCCCTCTGCCAGAGAGTCTTTGACCACATCAGTTCGGTACGACAAATCACAACAGACACCGAGCGCGAAGATCTGGCCCGGCGGGTGATCCACTCGTACCAGCATGGGGTGAAGGATGAGGGCGCGTTAGTGCGTCTGCTGATCTAAGAGCGCGGCAGCTATCTTGAACAGTATAAATGGTGAGAGCGTCGGGGTTCGAACCCGAGACCTACTGATTAAAAGTCAGTTGCTCTACCAGCTGAGCTACGCTCTCCCTCTCCGCGGGTGTGACCACCCCGGCTGGAAGTGGGCGGAACATAGGCAGGCGACCCATGTCGGTCAACTGAAAATTTTGCCTTTTGCAAAGGTTCGGCACATTTCTTGCGAGCGCCGAGACAAATGTCTTGCGTGTAAAACAGATGTCTTGCGTGCGCAAAAAGGTGATTGGCAATCCCTGGCCTGCAAAGCTAGGAACATCACGCAGATTGCAGCCGGAGAGAATGCGTGTCGATTGCCGATATTTCCCTGTGGAGCGCGTTGATAGCCGGGGCGCTTTCGTTTCTGTCGCCCTGCGTGCTTCCCCTCGTCCCGCCCTATCTCTGCTATATGGCCGGCATCTCAGTCGAGCAGTTCCGCGGCGGCGGTGCGGTTGCGGTCGCGTCCGGTGTCAGGCGCGGCGTCTTCTTCTCTGCCCTCTTCTTCACGCTGGGCTTTGCCACCGTCTTTGTGGCGCTCGGCGCCGGTGCTTCCAGCATCGGCATGGCGCTTCGCCAGCATCTCGACCTCCTGTCGAAGATCGGCGGACTGATCATCATCGTCATGGGGCTGAATTTCCTCGGCCTCTTCCGAATCGGACTGCTGACCCGCGAAGCGCGCTTCCAGGATGGCGGCAAGCCCGGAACACTGACGGGCGCTTATGTCATGGGGCTTGCCTTCGCCTTTGGCTGGACGCCCTGCATCGGTCCCGTGCTCGGGGCCATCCTCGGCGTTGCCGCCTCGCGCGAGACGGTCGGCTCCGGCGCCGGGCTGCTCGCCATCTATTCGCTCGGCCTTGCCATCCCCTTCTGGATCGCCGCCGGCTTTTCCGGCGCCTTCATGCGCTTCCTCTCGCGCTTCCGCCGCCATCTCGGCACGGTGGAAAAGGTGATGGGTCTCTTCCTCGTGCTGACCGGCCTAGCCTTCCTGTTCGGATGGGTCAGCAATGTGGCGATCTGGTTCCAGCAGACCTTTCCGATCCTGATGCAGATCGGCTAGATTCCGCGCCCAACTGCGGGGCGCATGACAATAGGTACGAACGAACTCACCTATCGGATATTTGGATAGTATCCATCAGAAAATGACGGGTAGTGGGACGCCTGTCATCGTGTGATGAAGCGGGAGGCGCTTTCTGCCAGATAAACGGCGGCGTCCTGTCCGCTCCATCGCGGCGCCAAGGCGAGTCATTCAGAAGCTGGAAGCGCCGAAACTCAGCGACCACCGCGGTTGGGTGGCAACAGTGCCTCGAAAGGATTCTTCGTTGGAAATCGGTATCGATAGTTTTGCGATGCTGCTGAACGACCCCGCTACGGGACGACTGCAGTCAGCCGTCGATCGCATGGAGAGCGTACTTGCAGAGGTCGAGCTGGCCGATCAAGTCGGCCTCGACGTCTTTGGCATGGGCGTGCCGCTGGTCGAACTCTATCGACGCGCATGGCTCGCCGCGGGCCACCCGAGCGAGGAACAGAGGGTCGGCGTGCACGCTCTCGGCTTTGTCGGAGAGACTGACAAAGCAGCCAGGGAAGCTTTCTTTCCTGGCTGGCTCCAGATGTTCACGGACGCTGGACGGGAACGGGGCTGGCCACCGCCAACGCAGGCGCAATTCGACTTCATGTGCGGCCCGGACGGGGCGTTTCTGGTTGGCAGCCCGCAGACAGTTGCGGCAAAGATTAAGCATGTTAACAGGACATTGGGTGGAGTTTCTCGCCTCACCTTCCAGATGAGCACCGCCGCCCTGGAAACCGAAGCAATGCGCCGTTCGATCGAACTCCTTGGCACCGATGTCACACCGATTATTCGCGGACACCGTCTCGGCTGAAGCCATTGAGGGCGCCAACATTGATCGGCGCCGCTCCTCCCCAAAGATCAGACTCCGGTAATCGGCCAGCACCTTCCGATGCTCGACCAACCTGTGATGGTGAAGCTGTCCTCAGGACCAGTTCCTGCGCACCAACCACTGCGTGTGATGTGCTACACGTTATTATACCAGGGTGCCGGGTCAGATCTTCTCTCGAGGCGGCCAGCGCCTCAGCGTGGACGTCCGGAATGCGTGCCTCCGGCCAGGAAGCTCGATCCCGAACAGATCGAGGATGCGGCGATCCGGCCAGCGGGTCACACGAACTCCAATCATTCGTGGTGCTGCTCGGGTGATACCTCCGGCCGTCCTCCACATCTATTGTACTTGGTGTGCCCAAGGCGGCACCCGATCCGAAAATATCGGAGATACCTTCGGACAATATCGTGGCACGGTTTTCGGCGCGATTGTCCCGGCAGAGCGGAGGACGACGCAAACCGTGTCCGCCTGCCTCCGGCACACAACCGGTCAGCGCATCGCGCCGCAATGCGAACGAAAGGCTACCGCCGTCGCCTAAACGGAGGCAGGCATGAGCGTGCTCAAAACCGTGGTCATCACCGGGGATCGGCAGGGAATCGGAGCTGGACTGGTCTGGGACCATCAGTATCCGGCGGTCGCAACGCGCGCCGAATTTAGCATGGCTTGAAAAGTAATACTTTTGATGAGCGAAGGGTTGGCATACCCGCCGTGGATGCCTATGTGAGTTCGACAGCCATCCGACGGTTACGCAAAGCCTCCATTCAGCATGGCGGGGGCGGCCATGGCTTCTCATTTTGAAAGGATCCACGATGACACTCTCCGGCGACCTGATTATCGGCGGCGCAAACGTGCGCGGCGCGGCCGCGGCATTCTCCGCCATCAATCCCGCCAACGGCAGCCCGATGGAACCGAGCTTCGCGGGCGCGACGAAGGAGCAGGTGGAAGAGGCCACGAGTTTGGCTTGGGACGCGTTCCCGATTTACAAGGAGACGTCGCTCGATGATCGGGCTCGGTTCCTGGAAGCAATCGCCGAAGGCATCCTCGCACTCGGCGACGATCTCGTCCTGCGAGCGATTGACGAGACTGGCCTGCCACGCGGCCGCATCGAGGGAGAGCGCGCCAGGACCGTCGGACAGCTTCGCCTGTTCGCCAAGGAGGTTCGCGACGGCAGGTTTCAGGAGCTTCGCTTCGATCCGGCCGATACGCAGCGCAGGCCGGTTGCAAAGCCGGACCTTCGGCTGCGAAACGTTGCCCTCGGCCCTGTCGCGGTGTTCGGGGCATCGAACTTTCCCCTCGCCTTCTCTGTCGCTGGTGGTGACACCGCCTCCGCCCTCGCCGCCGGCTGCCCGGTTATCGTCAAGGCGCATTCCGCCCATCCCGGCACGTCCGAGCTGGTCGGCAGAGCCGTCGCGGACGCGGTCGCAGCATGCGGCCTTCCGCGGGGGACGTTTGGGCTTTTGTTCGACGCGGGATTCGAGGTCGGTCAGACCCTGGTCGCCGACCACCGCATACGCGCCGTCGGCTTCACGGGCTCGCGCCGCGGCGGCACCGCGCTGATGAAGATCGCGTCGGAGCGGAAGCAGCCGATACCTGTCTACGCCGAAATGAGCAGCATCAACCCTGTCATCCTCTATCCCGACGCACTTCGCAGCAGAGGAGCGGAGATCGGAAAATCGTTCGCATCCTCTCTGATCCTCGGTGCTGGTCAGTTCTGCACTAATCCTGGCCTGATCATCGCCGTCGAGGGTGCGGGCCTCGATGCCTTCATCGGGAGTGCCGCCGCAGCGCTTTCGGAATCGCAGGCTCAAACAATGCTGACTGGTGGCATCTGTGATGCATATCGCAATGGCGTCGCAAGGCTGTCGTCATCGTCTTCCGTCTCGCAAGTGGCCGCGGGAAAAGACGGAACGGCCCATCAGGCCGCGGCGGCGCTCTTCGAGACGACCGCGGCTGCGTTCCTCGCGAACCCGGAACTTCAGGAAGAGATCTTCGGCGCGTCGGGACTGATCGTCCGCTGCCGTGACGAAGAGGAGTTGCGAAGGGTCATGGGATCCCTGGAAGGTCAGTTGACCATCGCCCTGCACGTGGATGCCGGTGACATCGAGGCCGCCTCGCCGATGATCTCGCAGTTGGAGCTTCTGGCCGGCCGACTTCTCGTCAACGGCTTCGGAACGGGGGTCGAGGTCTCCCCGGCGATGGTCCATGGCGGACCCTATCCAGCCACATCGGACGGACGATCGACCTCAGTCGGAACCTTGGCGATCTATCGCTTCCTGCGCCCGGTTTCCTATCAGGACTTTCCGATAGATCTGCTTCCCGAGCCGCTCAAACACTTCTAAGCGTGTCTAGCCTCGAGCAACAGAACGTCGTGGAGGCGATTGACGCATCCACGACGCAGATCAGACTACCCGCTCTGGCGGCCATCGTAGCTTTTGCACCACCACCCGCGATGGTTGGCTGGCGTCTCGTTGTGAAGCGTCAAAAAAGCCCGCCGTAGTGAAGAAGGTGCGATCACTGTCTTCCAGACGGGCCGGATCGGCGACTTCGACTAAATCCGGCGAGAGCTACTTCGGTTCTAGAGCGGGATTGTTTTAGTCGGAATCGGAACAGGGATTCCCTTTGTGGTGCAAATCAGATTCACCATTCTGGCCGGTGCAGGAGGCTGGTCTGGATGGCGAAACCTTTTTCGGATGATCTTCGGG
>NZ_JAAXDD010000016.1:0-175739 GCF_019798305.1 Rhizobium leguminosarum | reverse complement strand
GAGGTGGTTCCTTCTTGGCCTCTTCCGGCGGCTTCGGCTCCGGTGGTTTTTCCTTGGGCTCCGGTTTCTTCTCTTCCGGCGGCGGGACGAGCTCCACCTTCACGCTCTCGTCTTCGGCAGGCTTCGGCTCGATCTTCGGCAGCCCGAAAATCAGAAGAGCAATGATAGGAATATGCGCAACAACGGACGCGACGACGCCCCAGCGGATTTCAGGCCGCTGCTTTCCCGTTTCGTGCTGCGTTTCCGCCGGTTCTACGTCTTCTTCTGTCACAGCAGCGATGTGGCCTCTAAAGCCGGCAGCATCAAGCCACAAAAGAAAAAAACCGCGTGATCGCTGCAGCGACCGGAGTTATTGGTCGGCGGCTCCATCGTCGGCTACCAGATTGTGCTCTTGCCATTCACCTTGCGGAATGGCATCGCCGACGAGAAAGGCAAAGGACACCACCTTGCCGGAGCCGGCATCGAGCTCGCATTTGAACTGAATGTTGTACCACTTCCGTTTGCTGCGGAAGGCGCCGCCCTTCACCTCGACATCGTTGCCGCTGACCTTCTCCGCCGCCATCGCATAGGGCGCAAGCGCATCCGGTGCCATGGCCGGCTGCGCCCGCCGGACCTGCTCGAGCGCCTCGAGGTCACAGAGCTGCAGATTGCGCTCGCTGCCGGCAAGGCCGCGCAGCGCCTCACGGGCGCGGCGGCTGCGCGGATCGGCAATGACCTTGTCGGAAAACAGCTGCCTTGCCTCGACGAATTCCGCCGGCTTTGGCATCGGCAAAGTGATCGGTGCCACAGATGGCATTGCCGCAGCAGGCGGATTATTTGTAACCGGCGCCGCCGGCTCGGCTTCGGGTTTTGCCGCTTCAGGCTTTGCCTGTTCCGGCGAAGGCGCCTTGACGGGCTCGGGCATTTTCAGCGATTCCGCGGCCTGCGGGACGATCTCCACCGAGAGACCGTCATCCGGCATTGGCAGCGGCGGCTCGGCCTTCGGCAACAGCAGCAGAAGGAGCAGGATCGCAATGACATGCAGCGCGAACGAAGCCGCTGCACCCCGCCGGATCCCGTCATCCCATTTGTCCGCCGCCAGTTCCATTGGTCAGGAAACGGCTGTCGGACGATCGATGACGATCATGAAACTGAGGAGCGCTTTCATCATGAGCTTGCCGAAAAGTCGGGCCGCAGCCTGCCGCGGAAATTGAAGCACGCTGCGACACTGCCAGCGCAGCGAGTGCTCCGCAACATCTAAGATCGACGATCGCCGGCCCTAGAGCCTTTCCGGGTTAGATTGAAGCATTCTGCCGGAGCAGGTTTTCGTCAGGGCAGAGGCGATTGGCGAAGGGCATACCTCTTGGTACGTCCGAGCCGATCGCCTCTGATCCTGGCGCAAAGATGCCCGGCCCACCGGCCGCACTGCTTCGCCAATGCGAAGCAAGAGGTGCGTCCGGCGATTCTAAGGCTTGCAGATTTGTCGGGCAAATCTGCGGGAGGGTTGGCTGAAACGGGCCGCCTGATCGACCGGCGGGCTTGGCCGTAGAGCTTGGCTACGACGCGCGCCGGCCGGTCGACCATCCGACCCCGTTTGAGCCAACAGAATGCTTCAATCTAGCCCGGAAAGACTCTAGCTACCCGAGCGAGCCTATGAGATCCCGGTAGGCGGCTTCTGGGAATGCCTTCAGCGTCTCCGTGCGGACATTGCCGCCCATCGCCAGCGAGAGGGTAAAATGCGCCATGACGGCGTCATCTGGCGCCTCGCAGACGGCGACCATGTCGTGCCCGCCCATCGTCAGAAAGAACTGGTTGAAGGAGCCGCCGACGCCGGCGAGCAATTTCTTTGCCGCATCGAGCCGCTTTGCCGAGTCGCGAATATTGCGGATGCCCTGATCCGTCCAATTGATCAAAAGAATGTAAGTGGTCATGTCGCACCTCCCAGAGCATGCGCCGAAAAGTGTCAGCCGTTTTCGGACGACGTCATGCTCTATTTCTTTGATGTGGATCCGGATTCAGATTTCAGGCCCGTCAGACCTGAAATTATCCGGACCTAGCGGAGGATTGGTTCACGCAGGCACACGTCGACCCTCGCTCGCGGGTTGCGATCGATGCCTTCCCCCGTGACCGGATTATAGTCTTGTCACCAGGGAGGGACAAGAAAGATGCCGGGATCATTGGTATTAATCACAAAAGCAAAAGCCGGGCACGCAAGCCCGGCTTTTCCAATCAGAACGGCGTGGCCGAAGCCTTAGCTGTCGAGGAAGCTTCTCAGCTTTCTGGAGCGGCTCGGATGCTTCAGCTTGCGCAGCGCCTTCGCCTCGATCTGGCGGATACGTTCGCGAGTGACCGAGAACTGCTGGCCGACTTCTTCGAGTGTATGGTCGGTGTTCATGCCGATGCCGAAGCGCATGCGCAGAACACGTTCCTCGCGCGGCGTCAGCGAGGCGAGAACGCGGGTCGTCGTCTCGCGCAGGTTCGCCTGGATGGCGGCGTCGATCGGCAGCAGCGCGTTCTTGTCCTCGATGAAATCGCCGAGATGCGAATCCTCTTCGTCGCCCACCGGGGTTTCGAGCGAGATCGGCTCCTTGGCGATCTTCAGGACCTTGCGGACCTTTTCCAGCGGCATGGCAAGCTTTTCGGCCAGTTCTTCCGGCGTCGGCTCGCGGCCGATCTCGTGCAGCATCTGGCGCGACGTGCGGACGATCTTGTTGATCGTCTCGATCATGTGCACCGGAATGCGGATCGTGCGGGCCTGGTCGGCGATCGAACGGGTGATCGCCTGACGGATCCACCATGTCGCATAGGTCGAGAACTTGTAACCGCGGCGGTATTCGAACTTGTCGACCGCTTTCATCAGGCCGATATTGCCTTCCTGAATGAGGTCGAGGAACTGCAGGCCGCGGTTCGTGTATTTCTTGGCGATGGAGATGACCAGGCGAAGATTCGCTTCGACCATTTCCTTCTTGGCGATACGCGCTTCGCGCTCGCCCTTCTGCACCATATGGACGATGCGGCGGAATTCCGAAATCGAGATACCGGTTTCGGTCGCCAGATTCTGGATTTCCTGGCGAATGTCGCGGATCGTCGTATTTTCGCCCCTGGCGAATTCCTTCCAGCCGCGGGCGGCCAGATTGCCGATCGACTTCATCCAGTTCGGATCGAGCTCAGCGCCCTGGTACTGCTCCAGGAAGGAATCGCGCTTGACGCCGTAGGATTCGGCCAGACGCAGCAGGCGGCCTTCGTTGGAAACGAGGCGCTTGTTGATGTCGTAGAGCTGCTCGACGAGGGCGTCGATGCGGTTCTGGTTCAAGGACAGAGATTTGACGGCCTTGATGAGCTCATCTTTGAGTTCCTTGTAACGGCGCTCCTGGGCAGTGGACAGCGTGCCGGAAGCCGACAGGCGCTGCTCGACCTGCTGGTCCTGCAGCTTGCGCAGCTTCTTGTAGGTCTCGGCGATCGTATCGAGCGTCTCCATCACCTGCGGGCGAAGCTCGGCTTCCATCGCTGCCAGCGAAAGGTTGGATTCGTCCTCGTCCTCTTCCTCCTCCTCGGGAGGCAGGCCTTCGCCGCCGACATCGGTGATGTCGTCGTCGCCGGAGCGGGCGCGGCGGGTCTTTTCCTTCTCTTCGGCGAGCTTGCGATCGGCCTCGATCTTCTCGGGGCTCTGGAACTGCGGCGCCGCCTTGGCCTCAGGGCCGGAATAAGTCGTTTCGAGATCGATGATCTCGCGCAGCAGCGTCGTGCCTTCGTTGAGTTCGTCGCGCCAGATGATCAGCGCCTGGAAGGTCAGCGGGCTCTCACAGAGGCCCGCGATCATCGTCTCGCGGCCGGCCTCGATACGCTTGGCGATCGCGATTTCGCCCTCGCGGGAGAGAAGCTCCACCGAACCCATCTCGCGCAGGTACATGCGAACCGGATCGTCGGTACGGTCGGTCGGTTCTTTTTTCTTGGCGGTCGCCAGCGCCGTGCCGCTCGAAGGCGCGAGTTCGCCGCCTTCGCTCTCCTCGTCGCCGCCGGCGTCGTCGTCATCGCTGCCGCCGGAAGTACCGGCTTCCTCGGCTTCTTCGTCTTCGATGACGTTGATGCCCATGTCGGACAGCATCGACATCGTGTCTTCGATCTGCTCGGACGTCACTTCTTCGGACGGCAGGACCGCGTTAAGCTCGTCCATGGTCACATAGCCGCGCTTCTTGGCGGCTTTGATCATCTTCTTGACCGCGTCGTCGGAAAGATCGAGAAGAGGGCCGTCGCTTGCGCCGTCGCGTTCGACTTCCGCCTCTTCGTTCTCTTTGACCTTGGTTGCCATTTATATCGTCGCCTTCCTGACGCTATCCAATCTCGCTACGGTGAACGGGCTGTCTCAGGGCCTGACGCGCCGCACGCGCCGCCCTCGAATCACCTTTGCCCACCTAACGGGATGACATTTAAAGCCTGATTAACCACGATTACCGGCACCGGACAGCAAAGTTTTCTTGCTCTTGGATTTCCGGCCATGGTTGCGCGATCCGCCTTGACCCAGTTCACCATTCAACAAGTCGAACGGTGATTCCCACATTTTTTGTTCTCGTCAAGCTTTTCCGGAAAAAAAGCCCACAAAAATTCGGAATAAGCCTTATCCACAGGCTTTGAACCGCGGCAGCGATTGCGAACCCTTATTTAAGATGCTGCGAACAAAAGACAAGGGCAGCAAGAATTTTGCCCGCCGTACCGGTTGTTTCCCTCATTTTTGCAGTTGTGCAGACGGTATATGCACCTTTGGAGCGACGTGCGCCCTTCGGACGCACAAAGGACGCTTTAACAGTTTGAATCTGCGCATCGTGCTTTCCGAGATAGTGGCTAACGCGCCGCGCCGTCATACGCCTTCACCGTCAGCGCACCGATATCGAATTCGCCTTCGACCTCGAAAACCACATTGCCGCAATGGCAACTTCCTTCAGAGAACATGTCGTCTCCTCACATCCAGTCCATGACAACTTTGCCGGAATTGCCCGATCGCATTGCCTCGAAGCCGTCGCGGAAATCGTCGATGCCGATCCGGTGGGTGATGATGGGCGCGAGATCGAGGCCGCCCTGGACGAAGGCGATCATCTTGTACCAGGTCTCGAACATCTCGCGGCCGTAGATGCCCTTGAGATTGAGCATCTTGAAGATCACCTTGTTCCAGTCGATTTCGAAGCCCGCCGGCGCGATGCCGAGAATGGCGATCTTGCCGCCATTGTTCATCTTGTCGATCATGTCACGGAAGGCAGGTGCGGCCCCCGACATTTCGAGCCCGACGTCGAATCCCTCGGTCATGCCGATCGCCTTCATCACGTCGGCGAGGTTTTCCTTCGATGCGTCGACGACATGGTCGATGCCGAGCTTGCGCGCCAGTTCCAGCCGGTGCGGATTGATATCGGTGATGACGACCTTGCGGGCGCCGGATCGCTTGGCGACGAGCGCGCCCATGATACCGATCGGCCCGGCGCCGGTGACGAGCACGTCCTCGCCGACGAGATCGAAGGAGAGCGCGGTGTGCACGGCATTGCCGAACGGATCGAAGATCGCGGCAATCTCGTCGGAAATATCATCGGGGATCGGCACGACATTGCTTTCGGGAATGCAGACGAACTCGCCGAACGAACCCGGGCGGTTGACGCCGACACCGAGCGTGTTGCGGCAGAGATGGCCCCTGCCCGCCCGGCAGTTGCGGCATTTGCCGCAGACTATATGCCCCTCGCCGGAGACCCGCTCGCCGACATGATAGCGGGTGACCGCAGAGCCGATCTCGGCGATCTCGCCGGAAAATTCATGGCCGACCACCATCGGTACCGGAATGGTCTTCTGCGCCCACTGGTCCCAGTTCCAGATATGGACGTCGGTGCCGCAGATCGCCGATTTCTTCACCCGGATCAGCACATCGTTCGGCCCAACCTCGGGCACCGGCACATTCTCCATCCAGAGCCCGACCTCCGGTTTCGCTTTGACCAGCGCCTTCATCATATTCGACATCGGCAATATCCACCCTTGCTTGGCGCCCGACTTTGCTATCCCCTCTTCTCCCCAGCGGGGAGAAGGTGCCCGTAGGGCGGATGAGGGGGCGGCACGGCACGCCGTCAAACTCAAATCACACCCAATTCTCGCCCGGCCTCGGCAAAGGCCGCGATTGCCCGCTCCACATCCGCCCGCGAATGGGCCGCCGACATCTGCGTGCGGATGCGGGCCTGGCCTTTTGGCACGACGGGGAAGGAGAAGCCGACCACATAGATCCCCTTCTTCAGCATCAGGCTTGCGATATCCTGGGCGAGCTTGGCATCGCCAAGCATGACGGGGATGATCGGATGGCCTTCGCCGGCGAGCGTGAAGCCGAGCTTGGTCATTTCGGCGCGGAACAGATCGGCATTGTCGGAAAGGCGCTTGCGCAGGGCATCACCATTTTCGATCAGGTCGAACACCTTGAGCGAGGCGGCGGCTATGACGGGCGCCAGCGTGTTCGAGAACAGATAGGGCCGCGAGCGCTGCCGCAGCCATTCGACGACCTCGGCCTTGGCGGAGGTATAGCCGCCCGAGGCGCCGCCGAGCGCCTTGCCGAGCGTGCCGGTGATGATGTCGATCCGGCCTTCGACGCCGCAATGTTCGGCGGAGCCGCGGCCGTTTTTGCCGACGAAGCCGACGGCATGGCTGTCATCGACCATGACCATCGCACCATATTTCTCGGCGAGATCACAGACGCCGCCCAAATTGGCGATGATCCCATCCATCGAGAAGACACCGTCGGTGGCGACCAGCTTGAAGCGGCTGCCTTCGGCCTTTTTCAGTTCCTCTTCCAACGCCGCCATATCGTTGTTGGCGTAGCGGAAGCGCTTGGCCTTCGAAAGCCTGACGCCGTCGATGATCGAGGCGTGGTTCAGCGTGTCGGAGATGATCGCGTCCTCTTCCGATAGCAGCGTTTCGAACAGGCCGCCATTGGCGTCGAAACAGGAGGAATAGAGGATCGTGTCTTCCATGCCGAGAAAGGAGGAGATGCGCGCCTCGAGCTGCTTATGCTCTTCCTGCGTGCCGCAGATGAAGCGCACCGAGGCCATGCCGTAGCCGTATCGGTCGAGCGCCTGCTTGCCGGCCTCGGCCAGCTCCTCGTTGTCGGCAAGGCCGAGATAGTTGTTGGCGCAGAAATTCAACACCCGCTCGCCGGTGGAAATCGCGATCTCGCCCGCCTGCTTGGAGCTGATGACGCGCTCGGATTTGTAGAGGCCGGCATCCTTCAGCGCTGAGATCTCGTTGCTGAGATGGGAGAGAAATTGCGAGGTCATGGACGGCCTTTCCCAGAGATTTCCCTACAGCGCCGCGCGTCTTATCAGACGCGCAAAGGACGCTGTTACACTTTTAATCTGCGCATCGTGCTTTCCAAAAATCGATTCCGATTTTCGGGCCGATGCGCTACCGCCGGGTTAGCATATTGCCGCCGGCTTGTCTTCTCAGCGCTGAACCGCAATCAGCAGGAACATCGGCCGATCCAGCTCCTCCGCCCAATCCGGATTGTCGTGGAGCTCATCTTCGTTCGGGCTCCACTCCTCGACATGGCGAATGGCAAAACCGGCCGCGATCAAGGTGTTCAGCGTCGTGCCGAGCTTGCGGTGCTGCTTGACCACACCCTTGGCGAGCCAGTCGGTGGTGCGCGGACCTTCGACGGAATAGCGGTCGAGCGGCCAGATGCGCCGCCCCTCGGCATCGGTTGCCCAGGCGGGATTGGTCGGCGCCATGAAGATCGGATGCTCGATGGTGAAGACGAATTGCGATCCCGGCAAAAGCGCGCGATAGACGGTCGCGGCGAGACCGGCGAAATCCTCGATATAATGCAGCGCCAGCGAGCTATAGGCAAAATCGAAAGAAGCTTGAGCAAGCGTGAGATGCTCGAGATCGGTGATCTCGTAGGTGATCGCGGCATCCGCGGTATCGGCCCTCGCTCTGGCGATCATCTTTTCCGAGATGTCGAGCGCAAGCACGCTTGAAGCATCTTGGCTCACGGCAAAACGCGAAAACCAGCCGAAGCCGCAGCCGAGATCGACAACACGCTTGCCGGCAAGATCAGGCAGCAGCGCGCGCACCGCCGGCCACTCCGATGCTCCGTCGAGCCCGTGCAAGGATCGTCTCATGCCGCTATATCCGGCGAAGAATTCCGGGCGGTCGTAGATATTCTGGGCCATCGGCGCTCCTCCCTACTGCATAATTCCTTAAATCGGAATCGATTTCAGGAGAAAATGATGCAGCAATTCAAAGTGCTACAGCGTCCTTTGCGCCTCTGAAAAAGACGCGCGGCGCTGTAGAGGCAGCACTACCATGCCCCCTCGTCCGATCACAAGGATCAGCCGGGTCCGCTCAGCCGTTGTCCTGCGCCAGGATGATCGCCAGGAAGGCATCGCCGTAACGCTCGAGCTTCGCCTGCCCGACGCCTGATATGGCGAGCAATTCCTTGCGGCTGCGAGGCCGCTCCGTGGCGAAGGCGATCAGCGTCGTATCGGGAAA
Source organism: Rhizobium leguminosarum (assembly GCF_019798305.1). Classification (GTDB taxonomy): domain Bacteria; phylum Pseudomonadota; class Alphaproteobacteria; order Rhizobiales; family Rhizobiaceae; genus Rhizobium; species Rhizobium leguminosarum_U. The sequence continues at coordinate 167,255 of NZ_JAAXDD010000016.1, read as the reverse complement.
GACGACATAGGGAGGCACGCCGAGCGATTTGGCGATCGCCATGCGCTCGGCCCTGAGCGCCTCGAAAAGACCGCCGTCGGCGCCCGATAGTCCCGATTTGCGCTCGCTGCGCTCCGCCTTCTTCGTGCGCCGCTCCGAGGCCGGCCGGTCCTTGCGGAAGAACACCTGCCGCTCGTGCTTGAAAACGGCGCGCGCCTCCGGCTCCAGCTTCAGCGCCCCGAAGGCCTCGTGGTCGACGCGGATCAGCCCCATGGCGAGTAGCTGGCGGAAGACCGACTGCCAGACGCGCGCCGGAATATCCTTGCCGGCGCCGAAGACCGGCATTTCGGCATGGCCGAAACGTTCGGTCTTTTCGTTAACATTGCCGAGCAGCACGTCGACGACATGGCCAGCGCCGAAACGCTCGCCGGTGCGATAGACGGCGGCAAGCGCCTTGATCGCAGCCTCCGTGCCCTCCCAAGTCTCGACCGGCTTCAGGCAGGTGTCGCAATTGCCGCATTGTCCGGCATGTGCTTCGCCGAAATGGGCAAGGATTGCCTGGCGGCGGCAGGAGGCGGTCTCGCAGATCGCCAGCAAAGCGTTGAGCTTGGCGCGTTCGACCCGCTTGATCTCGGCGGCAGCACTGCCCTCGTCGATCATCCGGCCGCGCTGAATGACGTCGGCCATGCCATAGGCCATCCAGACGTCGGACGGCAGGCCGTCGCGGCCGGCGCGCCCAGTCTCCTGATAATAGGCTTCCACCGAACCCGGCAGATCGAGATGGGCGACATAACGCACGTTCGGTTTGTCGATGCCCATGCCGAAGGCGACGGTGGCGACCAGGCAAAGGTTCTCTTCTTTCAGGAATGCATCCTGGTTGGCGTCACGAACCGCCCTGTCCATGCCGGCATGATAGGCACGCGCGCGAATGCCCTGCCCGTTCAGCCATTCGGCCGTATCCTCGACCTTGGCGCGCGACAGGCAATAGACGATGCCGCTGTCGCCCTTGTGGCCGGACAGGAACCGCAGCAGCTGCTGGCGCGGCTGGTCGCGCTCGACGATCTCGTAGGCGATGTTCGGTCGGTCGAAGCTGGTGGTGAAGATCCGGGCTGTATCCAATCCCAGCCGCTCGATCATGTCGTCGCGCGTATGCGGATCGGCCGTCGCCGTCAGCGCCACCCTGGGCACACCGGGATATTGCTCGCCGAGCCGGCCGAGTTCGCGATATTCCGGCCGGAAATCATGGCCCCATTGCGAAACGCAATGGGCCTCGTCGATGGCAAACAGCGCGATCTTCTCATTGGCGATCAGCTCGCGGAAACCATCGGTCAGAATGCGCTCGGGCGTCACGTAGAGAAGATCGAGCTGGCCTGCCGAAAGCGCGCGGCGAACCTCGACGAATTCCTCGCGCGAGAGCGACGAGTTGAGTGCTGCGGCTCGGATGCCAAGCTGCTTCATCGCCTCCACCTGATCGCGCATCAACGCGATCAGCGGCGAAACGACGATGCCGACGCCGTCGCGGCAGAGCGCCGGGATCTGGAAGCACAGCGACTTGCCGGCGCCTGTGGGAAAGAGCACGACCGCGTCACCGCCGGAAACCACATGCTCGACCACCTGCTGCTGCTTGCCGCGGAAGGAGGAATAGCCGTAGACCTGCGTGAGGATATCGAGCGGCGAGCGGCCGGAAGAAAACAGCGCGCCGGAAGCGAAAAAGCCCGGTTCGTTTCGTTCGGTCAGCGACATCAGTGGTTCGCCGCCCCTTTGACGCGGCCGGAAAGCACGCCGAAGCCATCGATGATAGCCTCCTGGTTCTCAAGGCGCACTCCTTCGAAATGCACTTCCTGCTGGGCTCGCATCAGCTGAACGATCGCTTCGCCGTCGCCGGCTTCGGTCGCCAGCGCGATCTCGCGCTCGAGCTCGATCTTCTGCCGGCGCAGCGCCTTCGCCCGCTTGTGGGAAGCAAGCGCCTGGCGGTATCCCTCACGCGCATCCTCCATCGCCGCCTCCTCGGTCGCGATCCACAGCCGGGCATTGCGCACCTGCTGGTCGAGGCTCTTGATGAGCGGGCCGAAGCCTTCGAATTCCAGTCTTTCGGTCAGATATTCGCGTGTCAGATGCGGGCCGGCGACAGCCGCGGCCGCCCCCAGCATCGCCGACCAGAGCCGCTGCAGCTCACGGCTGTCATATTCGATCGCGGCGATCTCGTCATAATCGTCGATCATCAGCGAGGGGTGATTGACGACGGTCAGCGCCAGCACGCTTTCCCGCAGTGCCGTATTGTTCTGGTGGCCACGCACCGGGCCTGAACGGGCGAGCCTTTCGGAAATGACGCTGGGGCTTTTCGGCCCTGCCTTGCCGGCATTGTCGCGGCCCGGCCGGTAATTGCCATTGCCGTGGAAGCCGCCGCGGCGATCGCCATTGCTGCGGTTCTGGAACTGCGGCTGGAAGAAGGCGTTCAGCCGGTCGCGAATATCCTGCTGGTAGTGACGGCGCACGTTCTCGTCGGCGATGACCGCGACCAGCTGCTTCAGCCGCGCCTCGAGCTCGGCGCGCGCCTCGGGCGTGTCGAACTTGCCGGTATTGATCTCCCGGCTCCAAAGCATCTCGGAGAGCGGCTTTGCCTGGCTCATCACCTTGTCGAAAGGCGCGCGCCCATCATCGCGCACCAGATCGTCGGGATCCTTGCCGCCGGGCAGAAGCGCGAAGCGAACGGAACGGCCGGGCTTCAGATGCGGCAGCGCCAGTTCGGCGGCGCGATTGGCGGCGCGGATGCCGGCACCATCGCCGTCGAAGCACAGCACCGGCTGCGGCACCATCTTCCAGAGCAGCTCGAGCTGGTTTTCGGTGAGCGCCGTGCCGAGCGGCGCAACGGCATTCTCGATGCCCGCCTGATGGAGCGCGATCACGTCCATATAGCCTTCGACGGCGATGATGGTGCCGGTCGCATTGTCGTCCTGAGGATCGCCGCGGCCCGGCCCCTGGATCGCGCGCCGCGCACGGGCGAAATTGTAAAGGACATTGCCCTTATGGAAGAGCTCCGTCTCGTTGGAGTTCAGATATTTCGCCGGCGCATCGGCAGCCATGGCACGGCCGCCGAAGGCGATCACCTTTTCCCGCGACGAAAGGATCGGGAACATGATGCGGTCGCGAAAACGATCGTAGGAAACCGGCACGTTTTCATGGACGACCAGACCGCAGGCCTCGATCTGCTCCTTGGAGACACCATTGCTGGCGAGGAATTCCTTGAGCGCATTGCGGCTGTCGGGCGCAAAGCCGAGACGGAAGGTCTCGATGGTGCGCCCCGTCAATCCGCGGTCGCGCAGATAGGCGCGCGCCCTTGCCCCATTCGCCGTCTGCAGCTGATCCTGGAAAAATTGTGTCGCCATTTCCATGACGTCGATCAGCGAGCCGCGCTCCTTCTCGCGCTTCTCCATCACAGGGTCGGCAAGCGGCATCGGCACGCCGGCCATATCGGCGATCTGCTGCACCGCCTCGGGAAAACTCAGGCCCTCCAGCTCGGTGAGAAAGCGGAAATGGTCACCGGTGACGCCGCAGCCGAAGCAGTGATAACGGCCCTTTCGGTCCTCGCAGTGGAAGCTCGGCGATTTCTCGCCGTGGAACGGGCAGCAGGCCCAGTAATCGCCGCGCGACACATTGGTTTTGCGCTTGTCCCAGCTCACGCGGCGCGCAATCACGTTCGAAATCGGAACGCGGTCGCGAATATCATCGAGAAAGGTGTTGGAAAAGCGCATCGATACCTCTTGGCCAGCCTCCATATAAGCTGCTTTGCAGCTCCATGCCACGAAACTTGTCATGAAAACCCGCTATTCACAGGCTATGTGGCGGTCATCGGCGGCTCCGGTTATCCAATCAACAATGCGTTATCGCCCCCCTGCGACAGGGTGCGACATTATTGTCCTTCAGAGCCGGAATCCCGCCATCAGAAAAGCCGCAGCAAGGGCGGCGGCATCCAACAGAGATGAGAAAAAATATTTTGGAAACAATGGATTATTCCTCAGGTGATTGCGCCTCATCATCCTCTGCGCCACCTACAGAAAGTCCACTTTGGCGCCTCCCAAACCGCCGATTCCGGCAATTATTATTTTTTTGTAATTTGAATAAGCCGCCGCAGCGCAATAGGTTCGATCTCAACAAAGCGATCCCCGAGCGAAGCACCATCCCTACCCCCGGCGCCGCTTCGCAAGGGTGCCTTTGCAAATACCCTCCGGCTTGGGCTTCTGCCCTGCGTGCCGGCGGACGCAAAGAGCAAGAAGGCAGGAGCGCCCCCAGCTCCTGCCTTCTTAAATTTTGTGCTCTCTTGCGACGACTCTCCTTTTGAAATTAACCGCTTATTGACAAAACCGTTGACAGGCGGCGCTCGCATGAACGATGGATGCGCCGAACTCCCTGGACCTCTCCAAATGGCCTTTACCGCGGAAAATCTTGCAGCAGACGACCGCTTTCTCGCGGCCATTCTGCATTGCGCCGATCAGATGCTCGCCATCTATCGCGAGAGCCCGCGCATCGCCTCGATCTTCGCCGCGCAACAGCGCTGGCTGATGGCTCATGCCGGCTTCGCGCTTCACTACGGCTATTCAGACGATGGGAGGAGCGGCAGCCTCTATTCCGGCCGATTCATCGATTTTGCGATCAGGAACAACATCGCCAGCCGCAACACGGCCGCTGCTTTCATGCAGGAAATGCTGGCCTATCGCTTCCTGCGACCGGTTCCCGGCCCCGATAAGCGCACACGTTACCTGGAGCCTACCGAAATCGCCGAGCAGCATTTCACCCGATGGCTCGTCACCCATATGATGATCCTCGACAGTCTCGACGGCGGTGAGCGCGCCAGTAAGATCACCAGCGACCCCTCTGCGATGATGGCAGCGATCCAGCCGCTGATCGCAAGGGCGATCATCGGAAGTGAAGCGGTCCGCAATCCGGGGGTCACTTTCAACCTCTTCAACTGGGCGAATTCCGGCGGGCTGGTGATGGACTACCTGATCTCGCGCCTTCCCGAATTTCCAAGGACGGCCGATCGCGTCGTGCTCGGCCCTCTGTCGCTCCGGGAAATCCGCGAACAGTTCATGATCTCCAACACCCACCTGAAGCGCCTTCTGATGCAGGCAGCGACCATGGAGAGCATTGGCTGGACCGAACCCTCCCGCAAGGGCGACTTCTGGCTGTCGGGCCACTTCATCCGCGAATATTGGAATTATCAGGCGGCGAAATTCGCTATCATCGATGCCGCCGCCGAAGTGGTGCTCGGGCCTGCGGTCCGTGACGAACCACAGGCAAGACGCGCCATCTGAGGCTTATCCGTTCAATAGTTCCTTGACGGTGGCCGACGCCTTGGCGAAATCCATCTGGCCGGCATAACGCTCCTTGAGCGCCGCCATCACCTTGCCCATGTCCTTGGCGCCTGCGGCACCAGTCTCGGCGATGATCGCCGAGACTTTGGCGCGCACTTCGCTGTCCGAAAGCTGCTTCGGCATGAAATCCTGGATGACGATGATTTCGGCGCGCTCCTTGGCGGCAAGCTCCGGCCGGGAGTTCTCCTCGTAGATCTTGGCCGATTCGTCGCGCTGCTTCACCATCTTGGCGAGAATCTGCAGGATCTCGTCGTCGCTCGCCTGCTCCTTGCCGATGCCGCGATTGGCGATATCGCGGTCCTTCACCGCGGCCTGAATCAACCGGACGGTGGAAAGCCGCTCCGCATTCTTGGCCTTCATCGCCTCTTTCAGCTGGGTGGCGAGTTGATCGCGCAGCATGGTCTTCACTCCTGTTTTGATGCCGCTTCATAAACCACGCTGATGCGGGGGATCAAATAAATTGCGCGGTCGGCGCGATAAAGCGCAGGAAAACGGCGGCAATCTCGGCTACAAAGATTGACGCTAAGCGTTTGCGTGGCTATTTACCGCCACCTGCACCAAAATTCGTGATCAGGCCTGGAGCGCGCGGCATTGCCGCGTCCACACGCCTGCGAGATCAAAAGGCGGCGAGCCGCGGCAACGCGCCCGCCTGCCGGAAACGGGATGAAGATGACCGCGACAGCACCCTGGACAATCGAAAAGCCGACCGCCCTGCTCGTCCTTGCCGACGGCACGGTCATCGAAGGCAAGGGCATCGGCGCCACCGGCAAGGTGCCGGCCGAAGTGGTCTTCAACACCGCGCTGACCGGCTATGAGGAGATCCTGACGGACCCCTCCTATCTCGGCCAGATCGTCACCTTCACCTTCCCGCATATCGGCAATATCGGTACCAATGAGGAAGACATCGAGGATCTGACGCCTGCCGCCCGCCACGGCGCCGTCGGCGTCATCTTCAAGGCCGACATCACCGACCCCTCGAACTACCGCGCCGCCAAGCACCTCGACCAATGGCTGAAGGCCCGCGGCGTCATCGGTCTCTGCGGCATCGACACGCGCGCGCTGACTGCCTGGATCCGTGAGAACGGCGCTCCGAACGCGGTGATCGCCCACGACCTGAACGGCGTCTTCGACATCGAGACGCTGAAGGCCGAAGCCAAAGCCTGGAGCGGCCTTGAAGGTCTCGACCTTGCCAAGATCGCCTCGTCCGGTCAGTCCTCGCAATGGACCGAAACGCCCTGGGTATGGAATGAAGGTTTCGGAGAACTCAAGGCGACAGACGCGAAATACCACGTCGTCTGCCTGGATTACGGCGTCAAGCGCAACATCCTGCGCCTGTTTGCCGGCCTCGGCTGCAAGGTGACGGTCGTGCCGGCCGCAACGAGCGCCGAAGACGTGCTTGCCATGCAGCCAGACGGCATCTTCCTGTCGAACGGCCCGGGCGATCCGGCGGCAACCGGCGAATATGCCGTGCCTGTGATCAAGACGCTTGTTAAGACCGACATCCCGGTCTTCGGCATCTGCCTCGGCCACCAGATGCTGGGCCTCGCACTCGGCGCGAAGACCGAGAAAATGCATCAGGGCCATCATGGTGCCAACCACCCCGTCAAGGACCATACCACAGGCAAGGTCGAGATCGTCTCGATGAACCACGGCTTCGCAGTCGACTCGAAGTCGCTGCCGGATGGCGTTGAAGAGACTCATATTTCGCTTTTCGACGGCACCAATTGCGGCCTGCGCGTCCTCGGCAAGCAGGTCTTCTCGGTTCAGCATCACCCGGAAGCCTCTCCCGGCCCGCAGGACAGCCACTATCTCTTCCGCCGCTTCATCAACATGGTGCGCGAGAAGAAGGGCGAACCGGCGCTCGCCGAACGCTGATTTCAGGCAACACCGATTTCCGATGAAGGCCCGCTTGCAGCGCCGCGCGTCTTTTCATACGCGCTAAGGACGCTGTAACACTTTGGATTGCTGCATAATTCCTTAAATCGATTCCGATTTGAGGAATTATGCAGCGGCCGGGCCTTTTTCTTTATCCGCCTATTGACCTCAGCTTAACTTGAGGAATTACAGATCTGCCTGCAGACATCTGATGCAGGAGAAAACTGGATGAGCGGAGCTTTCTTTCGAGTAGACAAGTTCATCGTGCCGGCGGCGGCACGCGAGGAATTTCTCGTCAAAGTGATGATGACCCACAAAGTGTTGGAAGCGCAGGACGGTTTCATCGATCACAGGGTGCTGGAGCAGGTCGCCGGTCCGGGCGAATTCAATTTCGTCACGATTGCCGAATGGGAAAATACCGAAGTCGTCGAGCGCGCGCGGGCAGCCGTGGCGGCCGCTCATAAGGCCGCCAATTTCGATCCACAGGAAATGTTTTCGCGTCTCGGCATTCGTGCCGATATTGCCAGCTACAAACCTGTCGCGGCTTGAGGATAAAGACGGCCGGCTAGAGCATGATGCCGAAAAGTGTCAGCGGTTTTCGGACGACATCATGCTCTAACTATTTGGTTTAGAACGGGATGATTTTAAGCGACTCGGCCTAAAATCATCCCGTTCTAGGCGCCGGCCGTCACTTCTTCGCGGCGAAGGAGAAGATAGAAGCGCGCGCAGAGCATGACGGCGGCCGCCGCCAGCCCGACGAGGAAGCCGAACCAGATGCCGATGCCGCCGAAACCCAGCGGGAAGGCAAAGGCCCAGGCGAGGAAGAAGCCGATCGGCCAGTAGGCGATCAACGCCATGATCATCGGCACGCGTGCGTCCTTGAGGCCGCGCAGCAATCCATTGGCAATCACCTGCAGCCCATCGACCAGCTGGAAAAGCCCGGCAACGACGATCAGCGGTCCGGCATAGGCAAGCACCTCGGGCGCCTCGGGCGAGTTGACGTCGAGGAACCAGCTACCGAGGAATTGCGGCATGGTGGCAAAGAGCACCGAGCCCACCGCCGAAATGGCGCAGGCGAGAACGAGCACGGTGATCGAACCGCGCACCAGCCCTTGATAATCGCCCTGCCCATGCGCGACGCCGACGCGCACCGTTGCCGCCTGGCTGAGGCCGAGTGGGATCATGAAGGCGATCGAGGCCCATTGCAGGGCTATGCCGTGGGCGGCGAGCTCGATGGTGCCGATATAGCCCATCAGCAGCGAGGCCACCGTGAACAGACTGACCTCGGCGAGGATGGTAACGCTGATCGGGAAACCGAGCCGGATGACCTCCAGCAGCGCGTGCCAGTCGGGTTTCCAGAATCGCACGAAGATCTCGTAGCGCCGCGTCTCTTCCCGCCGCTGCACGAAAGCCAGAATGAAGAGGAAGCCGGCTGTCTGCACGACGACCGAAACGATCGCCGCCCCTTCGAGCCCCATTGCCGGAAAGCCGAAATGACCTAGCACCAGGGCATAGGCGAAGATCGCATTCATCACCAGCGTGACGATGGTGACGTTGAGGATGACGCCTGCCTTGCCGATGGCACTGACAAGCGAGCGCATGACGTTGAAGAGCAGCGCCGGCAGTACGCCGAACTGACCGATCATGATATAGCCGTGGGCGAGCTTGGCCACCTCGGGCTTCTGCTGCGCAAAAAGCAGGATCTGTTCCGCATTGAAGAAGGCCGGCTGCATGATGACCCAGTATGCGATCACCACCCACAGACCCATGCGCAGCGACCGGCGCACCGAGACGAGGTCGCCGCGGCCATAGGCCTGCGCTACCAGCGGAATGACGGCGATGGCAAAGCCCGAACCGAAGATGAGGATCGTGAAGAGGAACTGGGCCGACAGCACCATCGCCGCCAGCTGCTCGGCGCCGAGACGTCCGACGATCATCACATCGGTGGTGTGGATGCCGAGCTGAGCGAGCTGGGCGCCGATCAGCGGAATGCCGAGCGCCAGCGTGGCACGGAAATGTGCGCCCCAACGATTATCGGTTGTCGGCGCAAGCCTGCGCGCGTCGATCGGCGTGTCCATGACACCAGTCCTGTGATTGAAATATGCGTCGCCGCAGCTTGCGGCGAAATACCACCCGGGCTTAGATCAAAGCCCTGCAAAGGACTACCCCAAATGAGGCAGATGATGAAAAATTCATCATCGCATCACCATTTCTGATCGGTCAGCCCGTGGCTTCCAGCGCCTCGGCCGGCTCCCTCACCCGAACCCTTGTGAGGAATACCCCGGCGGCCAGAAGGATGAGCACGGCGGCCGTGAGATACGGCGCGCCGGCAAAAGTGACAGGCGCATCGGGCCGCGTGAAATAGGAAAACATCTGCGTGAAGATCAGTGGCCCGACAATGGTGGTGATGCTGCTGAGGCTCGTCAGCGCGCCCTGCAGCTCGCCCTGCGCCGACGGCGGCACCATGCCGGCGGCGATGCTGCGCAGCGGCGGGTCGGCGACGTTTTCGATGACGGTCGCGACGATGACGACGTAAACCACCCAGCCCTCCCAGGCGAAGGCATAGCCGGTCAATCCTGCAGCTGAAAAGCAGAGGCCGAGAAGCGCCGTCTTCCACTCGCCGAGCACCGGCACAATCCGCGGCAGGACCAGCCCCATGACGAGCGCAGCACCAATCCCGTAGATGCCGAGAGACAGGCCGATCTGACCTTCGCTCCAGCCGTAGCGATAGGTCGAGACGAAAGACCAGACCGAGGGATAGACGGCATGTGCCAGGAAGAACAGGAACATGACGAGGCTGACCCAGCCGATGCCGGGGTAGTGGCGCATCTGGCGCAACGCGCCGAGCGGATTGGCCCTTTTCCACTCGAACCGGCGGCGGTTCTTCGCCTCCAGCGTCTCGGGCAGCAGGAAGCAGGCGGCGATGAAATTGACAAGCGACAGCGCGGCCGCGCCGAGGAACGGCACACGCGGGCCGAATTCACCGAGGACACCGCCGACGACGGGGCCGATAGTGAAGCCGACACCGAAGGCGATGCCGATCAGCCCGAAATTCTTCGCCCGGTTCTCCTCCGTGCTGATATCGGCGATATAGGCCGAGCAGGTCGCAAAACTGCCGCCGCTGACGCCGGCAAGCACGCGGCCGACGAACAGCATCCAGAAGCTGGTTGCGATGCCGCAGATGAAATTATCGATCGCGAAGGTCAGCACCGATAGAAGAAGGATCGGCCGGCGGCCGAAACGGTCGGACAAGTTTCCGAGCAGCGGCGCGAACAGGAATTGCATGCCGGCATAGACGAGCATCAGCCAGCCGCCGTCGATCGCCGCATCGCTCACGCTGCCGCCGGTCAGTTGCTCCAGATAGGCGGGCAGCACCGGCATGATGATGGCGATGCCGATAATGTCGAGGAAAAGGATGATGAAGACCAGGAAAAGGCCGCGGCGAACAAATTTCGGGTCAAGCATGAGGCATCTCTGCAGCGGTTGGTCCTGAAAAGACGATCTCGTCGCCAAGAAAGTGACATAGCTCAGAAAAGAACCCGAAACAATCCGTGAACATTTCAAAGCTTTTGATAATGCTGTACGGGAATTTATGAGAGATCTCAACCGGAGGGCGCGCGCTGCCGTTCCAGCTTCAGAAAATCGAGAGCCGCCCCGCGGATCGTCGGCAATGCGCTCTCTTGCAATCGCCGCGACGCCATCCAGATCACAAGAGAGACCGGTCATTGTGCATTCCCCCGCACAGCCTGTTTGATACTCTCCGATTATCGCCCGAATGCGAAAGCGGTAGAACGGCAGCATCGATGACCACGCCCGGGGCGGATATGCGATCGCGCCGCGGCGCAGAAGAAGGAGAAGACAATGCAGACCTATCGTTTGGGTAAGACCGGACCCGATGTCTCGGCCATCGGCCTCGGCTGCATGGGCATGTCAGGCATGTACGGCCCCTCCGATCGCGCAGAAAGCATCGCGACGATCCATGCCGCGCTTGATGCCGGCATCAACCTGCTCGACACTGGCGATTTCTATGGCATGGGCCATAACGAAATGCTGATCGGCGAGGCATTGAAGGGCCGCAGGCGCGAGGACGCAATCGTCAGCGTCAAGTTCGGTGGCCTGCGCGATCCCCTCGGCGGCTGGAACGGCTTCGACGGCCGCCCGGTCGCGGTGAAGAACTTCCTCAGCTATACGCTGCAGCGCCTCGGCGTCGACTATATCGACATCTATCGTCCCGCACGCCTCGATCCAAACGTGCCGATCGAGGACACGGTCGGCGCCATCGCCGACATGGTCAAGGCAGGTTATGTCAGGCATATCGGCTTGTCGGAAGTCGGCGCCGACACGCTCTGCCGCGCCGCCACTGTGGCCCCGATCGTCGACCTGCAGATCGAATATTCGCTGATCTCGCGCGGCATCGAGGAGAAGATCCTGCCGACGGCACGCGAACTTGGCATCTCGATCACCGCTTACGGCGTGCTCTCGCGCGGCCTGATCAGCGGCCACTGGCAAAAGGGCCAGGGTGGGACGGCGGGCGATTTCCGCGCCTACAGCCCGCGCTTCCAGGAAGGCAATATCGAGCAGAACCTCGCTCTGGTGGAGAAGCTGCGTGAGATTGCTGAGGCAAAGAGCGTCTCTGTCGCACAGATCGCCATCGCCTGGGTTGCCGCCAAGGGCAAGGATATCGTCCCGATCATCGGCGCTCGCCGCCGCGATCGATTGACGGAGGCGCTCGGCTCACGCGCAGTCGATCTTTCACCACAAGATTTCGCCGTCATCGAACGCGCCGTGCCGAAAGACGCCGCCGCGGGTGGGCGTTATCCCGAGCATATGCTGCAGCACATGGACAGCGAGAAGTAAGCAAGGGACAGAAGGGCGATGTGCTTTGTGCCATGCGCCCTTCATCCCTCCTCAAATCGGTCCCGAGAACGTATCACAGGCCGACAGTTGGCCGCTGTCGAAGCCGCGCTTGAACCATCTGGCCCGCTGCTCCGAGGTACCGTGGTTGAAGCTTTCCGGAACGACGTAACCCTGCGACCGCTTCTGCAGCGAATCGTCGCCGATCTGCTGGGCTGCGTTCAGCGCTTCCTCCAGATCGCCTGACTCGAGCAGGCCCTTCTGCTGGGTATATTTGCCCCAGATGCCCGCAAAGCAATCGGCCTGCAGCTCGACGCGCACCGACATCTTGTTGGCGTCGGCCTCGCTCATGCGCTGGCGGGCCTGGTTGAACTTCGGCAGGATGCCGAGCAGGTTCTGCACGTGATGACCGACCTCATGGGCAACGACATAGGCCTCGGCGAAATCGCCCGACGCACCAAACCGGTCGGAAAGCTGCTGGAAGAATTCCGTATCGAGATAGACCTTGTGTTCGCTCGGGCAGTAGAACGGACCTGTTGCAGATGATGCGGAGCCGCAGGCCGATGCCGTCGAGCCCGAGAACAGCACGAGGCGTGGCTCCTCGTAATTTTGGCCCTGCGCCTGGAAGATGCCCTGCCAGGTATCCTCGGTCTCGGCAAGAACGGTGCGCATGAATGCAGTCATCTCGTCGTTGGCGGGCGTGCGTGTTCCGCCGGACTGGCTCTGCTCGTAGCCGGGACCACTCGTCGTGCCGCCGCTGTCGAGCACTTGCAGCAGATCGATGCCCATCATCTTGAAGATGAAATAGATAACGACAAGGAAAATGATCGTGCCGATGCTGAGGCCGCCGCCGGCGCGGCGAACGCCGCCCCCGGAGGGAAAATTGAAGCCGCCGCCGCGGCCGAAACCGCCACCGGAGGGACCGCCGCGGCGATCCTCGACATTGTCTGACTGACGTCGGCCTCTCCATTCCATTTTCGCTCTCCCCGGCAAGGCCCGTGCTTGCACTCAACGAGTTATATATCCGTCGGCGATCGGAATTCCAGCGACTTCATCGGGCAATCAGGCGCCCGCGTCGGCGACGCAGCACGATTGCGATCAGGATCGAGCCGATCACCGCCGCGGCAAGGGCAGCCGGCCATTCCGCACCGGTGAAGACGACAGCATGCATGATCCGGCCAGGCAGGAAAGTGAACAGGCCGGCAAGGACGATACCGCCGAAATAAAGGCCGGCGACGATGCGCTTGTGCAGGCGGATATCGCCGCGACGAGCCGCCGCGATCGCATTCCAGCTGCCGAACAACGTTGCAATCGACAGAAGATGGATCGGGCTGAACCCGTAGAAGAGATCGAGTTCATGAATGAAGAAGCTCGATACCGCGGTGACAACCATCAGCGCCATCCAGATCCTGCCGAGCAGCCGGTGCAGCGGCGTGCCCTTGGGGCGCAGCAGGATATAGGCACCGAGAAGTGCCGCCGGCGTAACAGCAGTGACATGGATCTGAACGGCGAGCGGGGCGCCGAGGAGCGGTTCGAGGGTCATCAGCGACATCCGGTTGAATTCGATCCTTCTTTCCGCCAAGACTTCATCTGCCTCAATCCGAACCGCGCGAACGGCAGGAAAACTTCGTGATTCACCTCTTCTTGCAATCCACGCTTCGCGAATTGCAGGTCTTTCTCCACTCCCGGCGCTTCTGGGGAACCTTTGCCGCGATCGTCCTGCTCTTTGCCGTCACCGGCCCCTACGGCACGATGGAGAGCATGGCCTTCGGCGAACGCCTCGCCTACTGGCTGACCCTGCATGCCCTTGCCTGGTCGATCGCCATTCTCTGCGCAGTCACGGCCGAACGATTGCTGCAGGGGGTGATCGTTTCCATGTTCGCCCGCATGATGGCGGGCTCGCTCATAGCCGCCCTGCCGATCGGTTTTGCCATAGGCCTCGTCGACTATATCTTCACCGGCGAAGCGACCACGCTGGAGAGCGGCCTGCAGCGCGCGCTTTTTGCGGTGCCGCTCTGCGCCCTCTTCTGCCTTTTGGCCTACATGGCGATGAGCCAGAAAATCGCCGAAGCCGCAGCACCTCCGGAAACCGGCTCCGCAGCCTCGATCCTCGACCGGCTGAAGCCTGAGAATCGCGGCTCGCTGCTGCGCCTTTCCGTCCAGGACCACTATACCGAGGTGGTGACCAGCCGCGGGCGCGAACTGGTGCTCTTGCGTTTCGCCGATGCGCTGAGGGAAACCGCCGCAACGCCGGGCCTTCGCGTCCATCGCTCGCACTGGGTGGCCGATGCCCATGTCGAAAGCCTGAAACGCGACAATGGCAGGCTGCTGATCCTCACCCGCGACGGCACGGAAATCCCGGTCAGCCGCAGCTATGCCGAGGATGTGCGCCGCCGCTTCACGTAAAAAAGTCGCGCCAAACGCTTGATGGGACTCCCGCTTTCGCACTTCCGGAAGCAGGGCGGCGGCGAAATCCGGCTGATGGTCGTGCCTGACGGGAAATAGTCTGTCGTGCCGTGTTGGATTCCTGTCGATTCCGCGATTTATGGGGTTCCGTTTGCAAATACATTTGCCTATAAGCCGCTTCTAGCCTGAAAAGACCCAGCATGCGCGACCCGACCCGGTGATCTCCCACCCTGGCCGGCTTTCTGCGCAGCCAGAAAACGGAAGCACTCATGCCGAAGCGCCAAGACATCAAATCGATCCTCATCATCGGCGCGGGACCGATCGTCATCGGCCAGGCTTGCGAGTTCGATTATTCCGGCACCCAGGCCTGCAAGGCGCTGAAGGAGGAAGGCTATCGCGTCATCCTCGTCAACTCCAACCCGGCGACGATCATGACCGATCCCGGCCTTGCCGACGCCACCTATGTCGAGCCGATTACCCCCGAAGTCGTTGCCAAGATCATCGCCAAGGAGCGTCCGGATGCGCTGCTGCCGACCATGGGTGGTCAGACGGCGCTGAACACCGCGCTTTCGCTGAAGCGCATGGGCGTGCTCGACCGCTACAATGTCGAGATGATCGGCGCCAAGCCCGCCGCCATCGACATGGCCGAGGACCGCGCGCTGTTCCGCGAAGCAATGGCCCGTATCGGGCTGGAAACTCCGCGTTCGATGCTGGCGAACGCCACCGATATCAAGGACCTCGACCGCAAGACGCACGAGGCCGAGCGCGTCAAGCTGCGTGAAAGCCTCTCGGGATCCGACCTCGACAAGGCGCTGGACGAGCTGGAAAACCAGTGGAACCTCGGCGAGAGCGACCGCAAGCAGCGTTACATGAGCCACGCCATGGCAATTGCCGCCCAGGCGATCGATCATGTCGGCCTGCCCGCCATCATCCGTCCTTCCTTCACGCTCGGCGGCACTGGCGGCGGCATCGCCTACAATCGCTCGGAATTTTTTGAGATCGTCGGCGGCGGCCTCGATGCCTCGCCGACCACCGAAGTACTGGTCGAAGAATCGGTGCTCGGCTGGAAGGAATATGAGATGGAGGTCGTCCGCGACAAGGCGGACAACTGCATCATCATCTGCTCGATCGAAAACATCGACCCGATGGGCGTCCACACCGGCGATTCGATCACCGTCGCCCCGGCGCTGACGCTGACCGACAAGGAATACCAGATCATGCGCAACGCCTCGATCGCGGTGCTGCGCGAGATCGGGGTCGAGACCGGCGGCTCGAACGTCCAGTTCGCCGTCAATCCGAAAGACGGCCGTCTCGTCGTCATCGAAATGAACCCGCGCGTCTCGCGCTCGTCGGCGCTCGCCTCCAAGGCCACCGGTTTCCCGATCGCCAAGATCGCCGCCAAGCTCGCGATCGGATATACGCTCGACGAACTGGATAACGACATCACCGGCGGCGCAACGCCTGCCTCCTTCGAACCGTCGATCGATTACGTCGTCACCAAGATCCCGCGTTTCGCCTTCGAGAAATTCCCCGGCGCCTCGCCGGTGCTGACGACCGCGATGAAGTCGGTCGGTGAAGTCATGGCGATCGGCCGCACCTTTGCCGAATCGCTGCAGAAGGCGCTGCGTGGACTGGAAACCGGCCTGACCGGCCTCGACGAAATCGAGATCCCCGGCTTTGAAGAGGGCGAATCCAGCCAGAACGCCATCCGCGCCGCGATTGGCACACCGACGCCCGATCGCCTGCGCATGGTCGCCCAGGCGCTGCGCCAGGGCATGAGCGAAGCCGAAGTCCACGAAGGCTGCAAGATCGACCCCTGGTTCATCGCCGAGCTGAAAGCGATCGTCGAGATGGAGGCCCGTATCCGCGAGCAGGGCCTGCCGCAAGATGCCGCCAACCTGCGAATGCTGAAGGCCATGGGCTTTTCCGACGCGCGTCTGGCGACGCTGACCGGCAAGCGCCCGAAGGAAGTCGCCGAATTCCGCAACAGCCTGAACGTCCGTCCCGTCTTCAAGCGCATCGACACCTGCGCCGCCGAATTCGCTTCGCCGACCGCCTATATGTATTCGACCTATGAGACGCCCTTCGTCGGCGCCGCCCGCTCGGAAGCCGAGGTTTCCGACCGCAAGAAAGTCGTCATCCTCGGCGGCGGCCCGAACCGCATCGGCCAGGGCATCGAGTTCGACTATTGCTGCTGCCACGCCGCCTTCGCGCTGAAGGATGCGGGTTATGAGGCGATTATGATCAACTGCAACCCGGAAACCGTCTCGACCGACTACGATACGTCGGACCGCCTCTATTTCGAGCCGCTGACGGCCGAGGACGTGATCGAGATCCTGCGCGCCGAGCAGGAAAAAGGCGAAGTCGTCGGCGTCATCGTCCAGTTCGGCGGCCAGACGCCGCTGAAGCTTGCCGAGGCGCTGGAAAAGAACGGTATCCCGATCCTCGGCACCGCGCCTGATATGATCGACCTTGCCGAAGACCGCGACCGCTTCCAGAAGCTGCTGATGAAGCTCGACCTCAACCAGCCGAATAACGGCATTGCCTATTCGGTCGAGCAGGCCCGCATGGTCGCCACCGAAATCGGCTTCCCGCTGGTCGTGCGCCCCTCCTATGTGCTCGGCGGCCGCGCTATGCAGATCCTGCATTCGGAAGGACAATTGCAGAGCTACCTGCTCGATACCGTGCCGGAACTTGTGCCCGAGGATATCAAGCAGCGCTATCCCAACGACAAGACCGGCCAGATCAACACCCTGCTCGGCAAGAACCCGCTGCTCTTCGACAGCTATCTCAGCCACGCCATCGAAGTCGACGTCGACTGCCTCTCAGACGGCACCGACGTCTATGTCGCCGGCATCATGGAGCATATCGAGGAAGCCGGCATCCATTCCGGCGATAGCGCCTGCTCGCTGCCGCCGCGCACGCTCTCCAACGAGATGCTCGACGAGCTGGAACGCCAGGCGAAAGCCATGGCCAAGGCACTCAATGTCGGCGGCCTAATGAACGTCCAGTTCGCCATCAAGGACGGCACCGTCTACGTTCTCGAAGTCAATCCGCGCGCCTCGCGCACCGTGCCCTTCGTCGCCAAGACCATCGGCGCGCCGATCGCCAAGATCGCCGCCCGCGTCATGGCCGGCGAGAAGCTCGACGCGACCTTCGCCGCCTATGGGCAAAAGCCCGATCCGCGCAAGCTGAAGCACATCGCCGTCAAGGAAGCCGTCTTCCCCTTCGCCCGTTTCCCCGGCGTCGACACGCTGCTCGGCCCGGAAATGCGGTCGACCGGTGAGGTCATCGGCCTCGACACCGATTTTGCACTGGCCTTCGCCAAGTCGCAGCTCGGCGCCGGCGTCGAGCTGCCGCGGGATGGGACGGTCTTCGTCTCCGTCCGCGACGCGGATAAGCCGCGCGTGCTGCCGGCGATCCGCATCCTCGTCGAACAGGGCTTCAAAGTGCTGGCGACCGGCGGTACCGCCCGCTTCCTCGCCGAAAACGGCATCACCGCCACCAAGATCAACAAGGTGCTGGAAGGCCGTCCGCACATCGAGGACGCGATCCGCAATCGCCAGGTCCAGCTCGTCATCAACACAACCGATGGCAACAAGGCGATCTCGGACTCCAAGTCGCTACGCCGTGCGACGCTGATGCAGAAGGTGCCCTACTACACGACGATGGCAGGCGCCGAGGCCGCCGCCCAGGCAATCAAGGCGCTAAAGGCCGGTAATCTGGAAGTGCGCCCGCTACAGAGCTACTTCGCCTGAAATAATGCAGCGTTACCGCTCGATGAGCGGTAACGCTGCCCGCCGTTCAATCATCGCCTGCTTGGAAGCTCGGAATCAATTTATCTAGTCGCCGTCATAAGCCGCTGGATATTCAGAATATCTTCGCGAAATCGCGCCAGTTCTTCCGCCTTCAGCCGCTCGTCTGGAATACGCAGCAGATAGGACGGATGCACCGTCACGAAAAGAGTTCGCCTCTCGTCGATCGCGATCGCTTTCCCCCTGACATCCTGAAGCCGCTGTTTTGCATCGGTCAGCGCCGCAAGTGCTGTCGCCCCCATGGCAACGACCAGCTTCGGCTTGATCAGCGCCATCTCCAGATTGAGCCACCAGCGGCAATGCTTCACCTCCCCCATATTGGGCTTCTGATGGATGCGACGCTTGCCGCGCGGCTCATATTTGAAATGCTTGACGGCATTGGTGACGTAAAGCGTTGAGCGGTCGATGCCCGCTTCAGTGATCACCTGGTCGAGGAGCCTGCCGGTGGGACCGACGAATGGGCGTCCTGATATATCCTCCTGGTCGCCCGGCTGCTCGCCGACGAACATCACCTCGGCATCGCGCGGTCCCTCCCCGAATACGGTTTGCGTCGCCTTCGCATGAAGCGGACAGCGGGTGCAGGCGGCAGCTTCCGCGCGCAGTGCTTCCAGCGTGCCCGCCGGCGCTTCGGGTTCAGCAGGAATGCTGCGCGCGGCTTCCTGCAGGCGATCGTGAAAGGGCAACGACTGGGTCGCCTCCCGTGCGGCCATGGCCCGCACCTTGCTCTCCGCCGATGCGATCAGCCCAGGGATGAGATCGGCTTCCGGTAGGTTCTTCCAGTATTTTTTCGGCATCTCCGCCTGCATCGCCTTCAGCTTCAACCGCGCAGGATTGAAAATGCTGGCGTAGTAGGTGCGCCAAAGGTCATCGGTAGCATCGGTGAGATTGGGTTTTTCGCACGGTTCGTCGCTCATCGTCAGCCGCTCTCCGTCCCAGGCGGCCGATCCCTTGGGTGTGGCGATCAGCCAGTCCATGTCGGTGAAGCGCCGTTGGAAGAAAGGCGCTGTGCGCCTGACGATATGGTGATCCGGCTCGAACCAGGCGAGGAATTTTCGACGGTCCGCCGACACCGCACCAACCTCCTTGAAGCGGACGAAGGCCGTCATCTTGTGCGCGTCGCGCCGAACGTTTTTCGCCATCAGCCTGGCACGGGCGACATCCTCGTCGGAGGCCACTTCAAGCAGTTGCCGGTCCAGCTGCAGCCGCCAGAGCAGCCGGTAAAGCAGGGTAAAGCGCGCCGGGTCGGAATGGCAGAGAACTGTCTCCGCCAGCTCGATGAAGGCGGGCGGCACCGTCATCGGCTTGCGTGCTGCGGCAGACGGAGGCGGCATGGCGTCGTGTTGAAACGCAAAACCCGGCTCAGCGCGTTTTTCGCGCCACTCGATCTCTTCCGGCAGGATGCCGGCAGCCGCGAAAGCGCGCGCGGCGTCACGCCATTCGGCAAGCTCCCCGCGTCCTGAAAGCACAACCCGACGCATCACAGCAACGACAATTGTTCGGATTGCGGTTCGAACATGGCGCGAAGGTCGGGGCGCTCGATCAATCGGCGCGGCGACCAGCCTTCCGCCGAGATGAAGGACTGGACCTTCTTGATCGAAATGCCGAGCCGCTGGAGATCATCGAGCCGCAACCGGCGAAAACGGCGGGCCGAAACGATCGCTTTGACTGTCTTGGTGCCGAGACCGGGCACACGCAGCAACCGCTCGCGCTCGGCCCTGTTGATATCGACGGGAAATTCGGCCCGGTTGGCGAGCGCCCAGGCAAGCTTGGGGTCGAGGGTGAGATCGAGCATGCCGCCCGCCTGGTTCGCGGTGATCTCGTCGATGCCGAAACCGTAGAATCGATAGAGCCAGTCGGCCTGATAGAGCCGATGCTCGCGCATCAATGGCGGCTTGATCAGCGGCAGGTTTTTCGACGAGTCCGGGATCGGGCTGAAGGCGGAATAATAGACGCGCCTCAGCCCATAGCTGCTGTAAAGCCGGCTGCTGGTCGCAAGGATCGTCGCATCGTTCGCGCCGTCGGCGCCGACGATCATCTGCGTGCTCTGGCCGGCCGGCACGAAACGCTGACGCTTCTTTGTCCTGAGCGTCGGTTCACCGGCGGCCTCAATCTTCAGCCTCAAATCCCCCATCGATCGCCGAATATTGGCAGGCTTCTTTTCCGGCGCAAAGCGGGTGATGCCGTTATCCGTCGGCAATTCGATATTCAGCGACAGCCTGTCGGCATGAAGCCCCGCCTCCTCGATCAGACGCGGCGACGCCTCAGGGATCGACTTCAGGTGTATATAGCCGCGGAAATTATGGGTCACACGCAGTTCGCGGACGATGCGGACCATCTCTTCCATCGTGTAATCGGACGAACGAATGATGCCGGAGGAAAGGAACAGCCCTTCGATATAGTTGCGGCGGTAAAATTCCAGCGTCAGCCAGATGACCTCCTCGGGCGTAAAGCGCGCCCGTTCGACATTGCTCGACGAGCGATTGACGCAGTAGGCGCAGTCGTAGATGCAGAAATTGGTCAGCAGTATTTTCAAAAGCGAAATGCACCGCCCATCCGGGGCATAGGCATGACAGATGCCGGATCCCTCGGTCGAACCGAGCCCGCCACTTGCCCGGGAATCACGTTTCACCGTGCCGCTGGAAGCGCAGGAAGCGTCATATTTCGCAGCATCGGAAAGGATAGCCAAGCGTTCTGTAAGCGACTTCTTCATTAGTATGTTCACTATATGTTCCCATACAGAGAGTCAATCAGGACGATGCGATTTCTGCCCATTTTCAAGTCGCATCACCTGATATCGCGGCGAGCCGCGTTTCTTTTATGCGAATTTTCTGGAAATCGGCCTTGGCGATCTGCTATAAGCGTCCGACTAAGATTGTGGCACGGTTCCGAAGCTCCCCTTCGGGACCTGTTTTCTTTTGTGTCCGCCGCTGATTGTGCGGATACGAGGATTGAAGGACAGAAAAATGGTTGAAAAGGTACCGATGACACCGGGCGGTTTCGTCAAGCTGCAGGAAGAGCTGCGCTGGCGCCAGCAGGAGGAGCGCCCCCGAATCATCGAGGCGATCGCCGAAGCCCGTGCCCATGGCGACCTTTCCGAAAACGCCGAATACCACGCCGCCAAGGAAGCCCAGAGCCATAATGAAGGCCGCATCAGCGAGCTGGAAGATCTGACGGCGCGCGCCGAGGTCATCGACCTCACCAAGATGTCGGGCGACAAGATCAAGTTCGGCGCCAAGGTGAAGCTCGTCGACGAGGACACCGAGGAAGAAAAGACCTACCAGATCGTCGGCGACCAGGAAGCCGACGTCAAGGCCGGCCGCATCTCCATCTCTTCGCCGATCGCCCGCGCGCTGATCGGCAAGGAAGTCGGCGATTCCATCGAAGTGAACGCGCCAGGCGGCTCCAAGGCCTACGAAATCCTTCAGGTTTCCTGGGGCTGATCGCCCGCCAGCCGCGAGACCCCTCCCTTGCCGGATATTCGTGACGTCGAGATTATCGCGCCCAATTTCAAGCGCCGGCTCTCCGGCGTCACGTCGACCATCGTCCAGCTCATCCCGTGCCAGATCCGGCTCGGCATCAAGATCGCGACACTCGGCCCCGGCCTGCCGGAGGACCTGCCGAAACTTAAGGGACGGCAGCTCCTCGGCCTCTGGCGCCCGCCGGCGCGCCGGCGCCAGCGTGTCTGGCACGCTCGCCGCAACAACGAGATGGCCGTCGGCATCCTGCTGCGCCATCTCATGCGCATGCCGCTGAAGCTTCTCTTCACCTCGGCCGCGCAACGCCGCCACACCGCCTATACGAAATGGCTGATCCGCCGCATGGACGCCGTCATCGCGACCAGCGATCGATCCGGCTCGTTCCTCGACGTGCCGCACACGGTGATCCAGCACGGCGTCGATCTTGCCTTGTTCCATCCGCCGGAAACTGCGGAGGACGGCATCGCCGCCACCGGCCTGCCGGGCCGCCATCTCATCGGCTGCTTCGGCCGCGTGCGCCATCAGAAGGGCACTGATCTTTTCATCCAGGCGATGATCGAACTGCTGCCGCAGCACCCCGAGTGGACGGCGGTCGTCTCCGGCCGGGTGACGGCCGAGCACACGGCATTTGGCGACGAACTCAAGGCGGATGTCGCGGCCGCCGGGCTCAGCGACCGTATCCTCTTCCTCGGCGAAGTGCCTGACATCAAGGTCTGGTATCGCCGCCTGACGCTTTACGTCGCCCCTTCCCGCAACGAAGGTTTCGGCCTGACGCCGCTCGAAGCCATGGCTTCGCGCACTGCGGTGGTGGCATCGGACGCCGGCGCCTATGCCGAACTCATCGTCACGGGCGAGACAGGCTCAGTGGTCGCCGCCGGCGATGGCGAAGCGCTGACGCGGGCAATCGCGCCCTATATCGCAGATCCCGCTCTGGCGATCGCGCATGGCGAGAATGCGCTGCGGCATGTCAGGGCGAATTTCGCTCTGGAGAAGGAAGCGGGCGCGATCGGCGCCGTTTACAACAGCCTTCTCGGCGACAATCGCAGCTGAGGCAGAAAAGAGGAACGGCCCGTTGGATGACGGGCCGTTGCAAGAATTTTAGGACTGCGAACAGTCCGGTTAGCTATTCAGCCGGCTGCAGCTCCGCAGCCGAACTATCCTCTCCGGTCTGGCCGCCCAGTGCCGCGGCAAGCTGCGCCGTATCCAGCTCGTTTTCCCAACGTGCGACAACGATCGTCGCAACCGCATTGCCGACGAGGTTGGTCAGCGCCCGGCATTCCGACATGAAGCGGTCGATGCCGAGGATGAGCGCCATGCCGGCGACCGGCACCGAGGGAACGACGGAGAGCGTCGCGGCAAGCGTGATGAAGCCGGCGCCGGTGATACCAGCGGCACCCTTGGAGCTCAGCATCGCCACCAAGAGCAGCAGGATCTGGTCACCCCAGGATAGCTGAATGCCGGTTGCCTGGGCAATGAACAGGGCCGCCAGCGTCATGTAGATGTTGGTGCCGTCGAGATTGAAGGAATAGCCTGTGGGGATGACGAGACCGACGACCGAGCGCTTGCAGCCGGCCTTTTCCATCTTGTTCATCAGTCCCGGAAGTGCGGCCTCTGAAGACGAAGTGCCGAGGACCAGCAGCAGTTCTTCCTTGATGTAGCGCAGCAGCGCCACGATCGAGAAGCCGTTGTAGCGGGCAACAGCGCCGAGAACGACGAGGACGAAGAGCAGAGATGTGGCGTAGAAAGTCCCGATCAGCATCGCGAGGTTGGCGATCGACCCGACGCCGTACTTGCCGATGGTGAATGCCATGGCGCCGAACGCACCGATCGGGGCAGCCTTCATCAGGATGGCGACGAGCTTGAACACGGGCGCCGTCAGGGCATTGAGGAAATTGACGACCGGTTCGCTCTTTTCGCCGACCATGGCGAGTGCGATGCCGAAGAGCACCGAGAAGAACAGCACCTGCAGAATGTCGCCTTCGGCAAAGGCACCAACGATCGTCGTCGGGATGATGTTGGTAAGGAAACCGACGATGCTCTGCTCATGCGCCTTTGCGGCGTAGCTGGCGACCGCGGCCGGGTCCAGCGAGGCCGGATCGATGTTCATGCCGGCGCCGGGCTGGACGACATTGGCGACGATCATGCCGATGATAAGTGCCGCCGTCGAGAAGGTCAGGAAGTAGAGCATCGCCTTGCCGGCGACGCGGCCGACCTTCTGCAGGTCGCTCATGCCGGCAATGCCGGTCGCGACCGTCAGGAAGATGACCGGGGCGATGATCATTTTGACAAGCTTGATGAAGGCATCGCCCAGCGGCTTCAACTGGGTGCCGAATTCGGGATAGAAATGGCCGAGCAGGATACCCGCAGCGATAGCCGCGAGAACCTGGACGTAAAGATGGGTATAAAAGGGCTTTTTGCCCTTGCTGCCTGCAATTGCATCGAGTGGTGCTGCGATCATGATATCCTCCTAATGGCTCGTCCGGAACGAACTCCGGCCTCCCGAGCCGTTCGCTTCAAGTCCAACAGCTCAGCCGTTGTTGCCACCTCCTTCGCAATCGGCGTGCCAGTTTTACGCCATCAGACAACATATTGAAGTTATTAATGAAAAATTTATTGGACTGCTGATGGCTAATTAAGCAATGCGGAAATCCGCACAAATCCATTTGCGTTTCGTGCAGAAAAATGCACAAATCCGCCATGTCCGTGTCGCAGAAATTGTGGCCTTCCCTACCCTTGCAGCACCGCATCCGCCGGATGTGGCGGGCCTATGCCGTGCTCGCCCTCGTCGCTGTCGTCGCAAGCCTGTGGGTAAGTGGCGAGATCGGCCGGCATCGGGCGGAGGCTGCCCTCGAGGAACAGGCCCGCATGGATGCGAGGCTGAATGCGGCTTTGCTGCGCACAGTTCTCGAAAAATACCGGGCGCTTCCCTTCGTGCTGTCGCAGGACGCGGCACTCGCCGCGGCGCTGGCAGGAAACGATGCCGGCACATTCGAGCGGCTCAGTCAGAAGCTGGAAATGCTGACGGCGGGCACGAAGGCTGCCGTCATCTATGTCATCGACAAGAACGGCATGGCGGTTTCGGCCAGCAACTGGCGCGAACCGACGAGCTTCGTCGGCAATGACTATCGTTTCCGCGAGTATTTTCAGGGGGCGGCCGAACGAGGACAGGCCGAGCACTTCGCGCTCGGCACGGTCAGCAAGAAACCGGGTCTCTATATCTCCCAGCGGATTTCGGGCAGCAATGGCGTGCTAGGCGTCGTCGTGGTCAAGGTCGAATTCGACGACGTCGAGGCGGATTGGAACGCCTCGGGCACCCCGTCCTACGTCGTTGATGAGCGCGGCATTGTCCTCATCACCAGCATCCCGTCATGGCGGTTCATGACGATCGGCCGGATCGCCGAAGTCCGGCTGACGGCGATCCGCGAAAGCCTTCAATTCGGCGATGCGCCGCTTCAACCCCTGCCGCTCGACATGGTCCGAAATCTCGGCGACGGGCTCGACGTCGTCGAGATCGTCATGCCGGGCGATGCCGGGAAAACCAGGTTTCTCGATGTCGCAACGTCGGTGCCGGCATCCGGATGGCATTTGCAGCATCTGGTAGCACTCGGACCGTCTGTCGATGCGGGGATTCGCGAAGCCCGCATGCTGGCATTGCTGATACTCCTGCCGCTGCTGGCCGGAGCAGCCTTCCTGTTGCGCCGTCGCCATACGATCGCCCTGCGAATCTCCACCGAACAACAGGCGCGGGAGGAACTGGAACGGCGGGTGGTCGAGCGGACGCTGGATCTCAGCCAGGCGCGGGACCGGCTGCAGGCTGAAATCATCGGCCACAAGAGCACGGAGCAGAAGCTGCAGGCGGTGCAACAGGATCTGGTGCAGGCCAACCGGCTGGCCATTCTGGGTCAGGTGGCCGCCGGCGTCGCCCATGAAATCAACCAGCCGGTCGCGACCATTCGTGCCTATGCCGATAACGCCCGCACCTTCCTCGATCGCGGCCAGACGGCGCCTGCCGGCGAAAATCTCGAAAGCATCGCGGCGCTGACGGAACGCATAGGTTCGATCACCGACGAACTGAAGACCTTTGCCCGCAAGGGCCGCGGCAGCGCCGAACCGACCGGATTGAAGGACGTCATTGAGGGCGCGGTGATGCTGTTGCGTAGCCGGTTTGCCGGCCGCATGGATACGCTCGACATCGACCTGCCGCCCGCCGAACTGCAGGTGATGGGAAACCGGATCCGTCTCGAGCAGGTGCTGATCAATCTGCTTCAAAATGCCCTGGAGGCGGTGGCGCCGAAGGCCGGAGAGGGTCGCGTCGAGGTCAGAACATCCACCGATGCAGGGATGGTAACGGTGACGGTCGTCGACAACGGTCCCGGCATCCCGCCGGACATTCGCAAGGGCTTGTTCACGCCGTTCAATACCTCGAAGGAAAGCGGTCTCGGCCTCGGCCTGGTGATCTCCAAGGATATCGTCGGCGACTATGGCGGCCGGATGGAGGTTTTAAGCGACAACAGCGGAACCCGGTTCGTCGTTCAGCTTAGGAAGGCTTGAGATCATGGAAACGCCGACCCCTGTTGCGCTGATCGACGACGACAAGGACCTGCGCCGCGCCACCGCCCAGACGCTCGAACTCGCAGGATTTTGCGTTTCCGCCTATGACGGCGCGAAAGCCGCGCTGGCGGAACTGCCGGCGGACTTTGCCGGCCCCATCGTCACCGATATCCGCATGCCGGAGATCGACGGACTACAGCTCTTCGCCACGCTGCAGGGCATGGACGTCGACCTGCCGGTGATATTGATGACCGGCCACGGCGATATTCCCATGGCCGTTCAGGCGATCCAGGATGGCGCCTATGATTTCATCGCCAAGCCCTTCGCAGCCGATCGGCTCGTCCAGAGCGTGCGTCGCGCTAGCGAGAAGCGGCGGCTTGTTCTGGAGAACCGCATGCTGCGGAAGGCAGCCGAAGATGCGCAGGAGAATTTGCCGCTGATCGGCCAGACGCCTGTCATGGAAAACCTCAGAAACATTCTTCGCCACATCGCCGATACCGATGTGGACGTGCTCGTCGCCGGCGAAACGGGCAGCGGCAAGGAAGTGGTTGCCCAGATCCTGCATCAGTGGAGCCACCGCCGGAAGGGCAATTTCGTGGCGCTGAACTGTGGCGCCCTGCCCGAAACCGTCATCGAAAGCGAGCTGTTCGGCCACGAAGCCGGCGCCTTTACCGGCGCCCAGAAACGCCGCACGGGCCGCATCGAACATGCAAGCGGCGGCACGCTTTTCCTCGACGAGATCGAAAGCATGCCGGCCGCCACGCAGGTCAAGATGCTGAGAGTGCTGGAGATGCGCGAGATCACGCCGCTCGGCACCAACGAGGTGCGTCCGGTCGATCTTCGCGTCGTCGCCGCGGCCAAGATCGACCTCGGAGATCCCTCGGTGCGCGGGGATTTTCGCGAGGATCTCTATTACAGGCTGAATGTGGTGACGATCTCCATTCCGCCGCTGAGAGAACGCCGCGACGATATTCCGCTGCTGTTTTCCCACTTCGCCGCTCGCGCCGGGGAGCGCTTCCGTCGCGATGTCCCGCCGCTTTCACCGGATGTGCGGCGGTATCTCGCCTCGCACACATGGCCGGGCAATGTCCGCGAACTCTCACATTATGCCGAACGCGTGGTGCTTGGCGTGGAAGGCGGGGGAACGGCAGCGGTCCCTCCGCAGCCGACGGATGCGACGCTTCCCGAACGGCTGGAGCGCTACGAGGCGGAGATCATTCGCGACGCGCTGTCGGCCAATGACGGCGACGTCCGCCGCACCATCGAGGCGCTCGGCATTCCGAGAAAGACGTTTTACGACAAACTCCAGCGCCACGGCATCAACCGGGGCGGCTATATCTCGCGCAAGTAGTTGTCGATGATGTTTGATCTGCCGAGTGGCTTTAGACTTCCACCAGTCCCAGCTTCTTCACCTGCCGGATCGTCAGCATGGTGCGCACGGTATCGACATGTTCGTTCGCCGTCAGCACCTCGATGACGAAATCCTGAAAGCGGGTGAGATTCTCCGCCACGCAATGCAGCAGGAAATCGCTGTCGCCGGAGACCATCCAGGCCTGGCGCACCAGCGGCCATTCGGCGGTGGCCGCGGCGAAGGCCTTGAGATTGCTTTCCGACTGATGCTTGAGGCCGACCATGCAGAAAGCAACGAGGTCAAATCCGAGCTTCGGGCTGTTCAGCATCGCGTGATAGCCCTCGATGATGCCGGCTTCCTCGAGCTTGCGCACCCGGCGCAGGCAAGGCGGCGCCGAGATGCCGACGCGATCGGCGAGCTCCACATTGGTCATGCGGCCGTCGGCCTGCAGCTCCCGGAGTATCTTTATATCGATGACGTCGAGTTCCGCACGACCCACATCATTGCCTTTCTTTAATTCTCCGCGGGGAGCTTCTATATAAAGCCGCGGAATACGCAAGAAAGTTTCACGGCGATGACGGATTCTTGCACATCCGGGCGATTTGCCTTGTTGGTAACGCAAGGCTGCCCTTGAATAAAAGCATTGGACGTTCATAAATGGCGCAGGGACGCGAAACGGCCGCAATCGCTATCTAGCCGCCGCCCTCCTGCCAGTCGAAAGGAAATGACATGCCCGCCCGCCATACCAAGGTGCTCATCATCGGTTCCGGACCCGCAGGCTATACCGCCGCGGTCTATGCCGCGCGCGCCATGCTGAAACCGGTTTTGATCGCCGGTCTCGAACAGGGCGGCCAGTTGATGATCACCACCGATGTCGAGAACTATCCGGGCTTTGCCGATCCGATCCAGGGTCCCTGGTTGATGGAACAAATGCTGCAGCAGGCAAAACATGTCGGCGCCGAGGTCGTCAACGATCTCGTCACCGAAGTCGACATGAACCAGCGCCCCTTCGTCGCCCGCACCGACAGCGGCCAGGTCTGGACCGCCGATACGCTGATCATTGCCACCGGCGCCAAGGCCAAGTGGCTCGGCATCGAGAGCGAGCAGCATTTCCAGGGCTTCGGCGTTTCGGCATGCGCCACTTGCGACGGTTTCTTCTATCGCAACAAAGATGTGATCGTGGTTGGCGGCGGCAACAGCGCCGTCGAGGAGGCGCTCTATCTCTCCAACATCGCCAAGTCGGTCACGGTCGTGCATCGCCGCGACTTCTTCCGCGCCGAGAAAATCCTGCAGGAACGCCTGTTCTCCAAGGACAATATCAAAGTTCTGTGGAATACCGAAGTGGCTGAGATTACCGGCACACCGGCCAAGCCGCCGATGCCGCAATCCGTATCCGGAGCGCGCCTGCGCGACGTCAGAACCGGCACGATCACGGAGATGGTGATCGATGGCGTCTTCGTCGCCATCGGCCATGCGCCGGCAACCGAGCTCTTCAAGGACAAATTGAAGCTGAAGGACAATGGGTATCTCTGGACCGCGCCGGATTCGACTGCGACCAGCCTGGACGGCGTCTATGCCGCGGGCGACGTGACGGATGATACGTTCCGCCAGGCGATCACTGCCGCCGGCCTGGGGTGCATGGCTGCACTTGAAGCCGAGCGATATCTGACGGGCCACATGCCCGTCGCCGTGGCCGCGGAGTAAGATCGGCATGAGGGGTGGGGGAATGCCATTGGATTGGGACAAGCTGCGTATTTTTCACGCAGCTGCCGAGGCGGGTTCGTTCACGCATGCGGCGGATAAACTGCATCTGTCCCAATCCGCCATCAGCCGCCAGGTCAGCGCGCTGGAGCAGGATGTCGGCACCAAGCTGTTTCACCGCCATGCGCGTGGCCTGATTCTGACGGAACAGGGCGAGCTGCTTTACCGCACCGCCCATGACGTGCTGCTGAAGCTCGAAACCGTGAAGATGCAGCTCACCGAGACGACCGAGACTCCATCCGGCAAGCTGCGCGTCACGACGACGGTCGGCCTCGGCCAGGGCTGGCTGACCGACAAGATCCAGGAATTCCTGCAGCTTTATCCCGATGTGCAGATCCAACTGATCCTCGACAACGAGGAAGTGGATGTGAACATGCGTCATGCCGACTGCGCGATCCGCCTGCGCCAACCGCAGCAATCCGACCTCATCCAGCGCAAACTCTTCACCGTGCACATGCACGTCTATGCCGCCCCGTCCTACATCAATCGCCATGGCGAGCCGCAAAAGGTCGAGGATCTCGACAATCACCGCATCATCACCTTCGGCGAGCCGGCGCCGAGTTACCTGCTCGATGTCAACTGGCTTGAGGTCGCCGGCCGCTCCTCCGACAACAAGCGTATTCCGCATCTGCAGATCAACAGCCAGACCTCGATCAAGCGCGCCGCCCTGCTCGGCATCGGCGTCGCCTGCCTGCCGGATTACATCGTCGGCCGCGACCCCGGCCTGATTCAGCTGGCGATCAATGCCGACGTCCCCTCCTTCGACACCTATTTCTGCTATCCCGACGAGATCAAGAACGCCGCCAAGCTGAAGGCCTTCCGCGATTTTATCGTCAGCAAGGCCAGAAACTGGAACTTTTAAGCCTGGTTTTATTGGTAAATTGCCGACTATGCAGAACGTGCATAACTGGCATGCACAAATGAGGGTTGCCGTTTGCCCAATAAACCACCATATCGCTCATAGCTGATGCACATGGTGGCTTTTCCTCCCAGTTCCACCGCATTAGCTGTTCCCCTCTGGAGGTTTTTGACCTTCACACTTATAAGGGCCCTGGTTTTCCAGTGGCCCTCTTTTTTTGCCTTTCCTCCTCAACGAAATGCCGCATCGCAAAAAAATTGTGCGGCGCATAGCAGACATGCACAAAAAAGCATTGAAACCTGCTCAAGGAAGCACCATATCCAATTCAGCTGATGCATCTTGTGGTTTCTCTCCCAGTACCACCGCATTAGCTGTTCCCCTCTGGAGGTTTTTTGACCTTCACAATTATAAGGGCCCTGGTTTTCCGGTGGCCCTCTTTTTTTGCCCAAAATTTGCTCATTCAATAAAACCAACGTCTCACGCCTCCGTGATTTGCATATCGAAGTCTGACGATCGATATATCGCCAAGACACGATTTACAGTTCGGCGAAAGACGATGGACAAAGACGAAATTATCAAGGCGCTCGCCCATCCCACCCGGATGGACATTCTGAACTGGCTGAAAAATCCCGAGGAGCATTTCCCTTCCCAGGAGCATCCTTTCGAAATGGGCGTCTGCGCCAGCCAGTTCGAGCGCTGCGGCCTCTCGCAGTCGACGGTCTCGGCCCACCTCGGCACGCTGCATCGTGCCGGCCTCGTCAGCACCAAACGCGTCGGTCAGTGGATCTTTTACAAGCGCAACGAAGAAACCATTGCTGCCTTCCTCAAGCAACTGACGCAGGACCTTTAGAATGCCCCTCGCTCTCCTCGTTCTTGCCTCGAGCTCGTTTGCGATAGGCACCACCGAATTCGTTATCATGGGTCTGTTGCCGGAGGTCGCCGCCGATCTTTCGGTCAGTATCCCGCAGGCCGGATGGCTGGTGACCGGTTATGCCCTGGCGGTCGCGATCGGCGCGCCCGTGATGGCGGTTTCAACTGCGAAGCTGAAGCGTCGCACCGCCCTGCTTGCGCTGATGGCCTTCTTCATCGCCGGCAATTTGCTTTGCGCTCTGGCGAGCGACTACTGGGTGCTGATGATCGCCCGTGTCGTGACAGCACTCTGCCACGGCGCCTTCTTCGGCATCGGCTCGGTGGTTGCCGCCGGCCTCGGTGCCGAAGACCGCAGGGCCCGCGCCGTCGCGCTGATGTTCACCGGCCTGACGCTCGCCAATGTTCTCGGCGTGCCGCTTGGCACCGCTATCGGCCAGGCCTATGGCTGGCGCGCCACCTTCGGCGTGGTCACCGTCATCGGTATCGTCACCATATCAGGCCTGATTGCCATCCTGCCCAGGGACAAGCAGCAAGAAAACGGCAGCATCCTGCGTGAGATCGCAGCCCTCAGGAATGGCGGCCTGTGGCTGGCACTCTCCACCACCGTCTTCTTCGCCGCCTCGATGTTCGCTCTCTTCACCTATATTGCGCCGCTGCTGCGCGACGTCACCGGCGTGTCGCCAGAAGGCGTCACCTGGACGCTGTTCCTGATCGGCCTCGGACTGACTATCGGCAACCTCGTCGGCGGAAAGCTTGCCGATTGGCGGCTCGCCGCAACGCTTGCCGGTGTTTTCGCCGCGATCGCCATCACGTCCATTGCCTTCAGCTATACGAGCCGCTTCTTCATCCCGGCTGAAATCACCCTCTTCCTTTGGGCAATGGCAAGCTTTGCCGCCGTGCCGGCGCTTCAGGTCGGCGTCGTCGGCTTCGGCAAGAACGCCCCGAACCTGGTCTCGACGATCAACATCGGCGCCTTCAACACCGGCAATGCACTCGGCGCTTGGGTGGGCGGACTGGTCATCGACGCCGGCTTCGATCTCACCCGCGTTCCGCTCGCCGCAGCCTTGATGGCCCTGGTCGGCCTCGGCGCGACGGCGCTCACCTATCTCTCCGCCAGGGGCCGTTCCGCCCTCGCCCCTGCCGAGTGATCCTCCCGCAAAAGAAAGGACCATCATGGCCAAGCTTTTCGAACCCACGAAATTCGGCGACATATCAGTCAAGAACCGCATCGTCATGGCGCCGCTCACCCGCAACCGTTCGCCGGGCGCGATCCCCAACGACCTCAACGTCGAATATTACCGCCAGCGCGCCACAGCAGGCCTGATCATCACCGAAGCAACCGCGATCACCCATCAGGGCCAGGGTTATGCCAACGTGCCGGGTCTCTACAGCAAAGAGGCTCTCGACGGCTGGAAGCGCGTAACAGAGGCGGTTCATGCCGCCGGCGGCAAGATCGTCGTCCAGATGTGGCATGTCGGCCGCATCTCGCATACGACGCTGCAGCCGAACGACGGCAAGCCGGTTTCCTCGACCAATCGCATCGCCAAGGCCAAGACCTATCTGGTCAATGCCGACGGCACCGGCAGCTTTGCCGACACATCCGAGCCGCGCGCGCTCGATACCGCGGAAATCCTTGGCATCATCGAGGATTACCGCAAGGCTGCCCGGGCGGCGATCGACGCCGACTTCGACGGTGTCGAGATCCACGGCGCCAACGGTTACCTGCTCGACCAGTTCATCCGCGACGGTATCAACGACCGCACCGACCAATATGGCGGCTCGATCGAAAACCGCACCCGCCTGACCTTCGAGGTCGTCGATGCCGTGGTCAAGGAAATCGGCGCCGGCCGCACTGCGATCCGGATCTCGCCGGTGACGCCATCCGGCGAAAGCTACGATTCCGATCCGCAGGCGACCTTCACCCATGTCGTCGAAGGACTGGCCAAATACGACCTCGCCTATATCCACGTCATCGAAGGCCAGACCGGCGGCGACCGCGACTACAAGCAGGGCGACAATCCCTCCTTCGATTACAAAGCGCTGCGCCAGACTTATGAAAAAGCCGGCGGCAAGGCCGACTGGATGGTCAACAACGGCTACGATCGCGATCTGGCGATCGACGCCGTCGAAAGCGGCCGCGCCGATCTCGTCGCCTTCGGCAAGCCTTTCATCGCCAATCCCGATCTGGTCGAGCGCATGGAACACAACCTGCCGCTCAACGCGCCCGACCAGTCGACCTTCTACGGCGGCACCGGCAAGGGCTATATTGACTATCCCATCCTCGAAAAGGTCGCCTGACCTTTCACACGCGAACGCGAGTCCCGCCGAAAGGCGGGATTTCCATTTTCGACGGGTTTTTGTAGGGTGCCGCCATGTTTGCTCCCTATCTTGATCGCTGGTCGCTAATATCAGACGGCGATCCCATCATCACCCATTCAAGCCGCCTGCTGCCGGTCCTCTGGCAGGACAGGCCCGCCATGCTGAAAGTCGCGGCCGATATCGACGAACGATACGGCGCGCTTCTGATGCAGTGGTGGGACGGTGACGGCGCAGCCTATGTCTACGCCCATGAGGGCGACGCCGTGCTGCTGGAGAGGGCGACGGGAAAACGCTCGCTGCTTGCCATGGCGATGAACGGCGAGGATGATGAGGCAAGCCGCATCCTCTGCGGGACAGCGGCACGGCTGCATGCGCCGCGCGAAAAACCGCTTCCCGATCCAGTGCCCCTCACCCGCTGGTTTCGCGATCTGGAACCGGCAGCAGGCAAGCATGGCGGCACGCTTGCCGATTGCTCGGCGATCGCCAACGTCCTCCTTGCCGATCAGCGTGATGTCACCATCCTCCACGGCGACATCCATCACGGCAACATTCTCGATTTCGAGGCGCGCGGCTGGCTGGCGATCGACCCAAAGCGGCTCCATGGCGAGCGCGGCTTCGATTTCGCCAATATCTTCGCCAACGAAGAACTGCCTGTCATCACCGATCCTGCCCGTTTCCGCCGCCAGCTCGCCATCGTCTCAGCGGAGGCGAAGCTGGAGCCAAAGCGGCTGCTGCAATGGATCGCCGCCTATTCCGGCCTTTCCGCCGCCTGGTTCCTCGGTGACCCGAATGTTCAGCAGGCAGAAACGGCCCTGACGGTCGCCCGGATCGCGCTGGCCGAACTCGAGAGCTAACCCGCGTTCTGCGACGAGTGCCCGATAAGGTCTGCCGCGGCTTGACGGTGCGATTCGGGCAGGCAGCCAAGTGCCACGAGCGAAGTCCTGACCGCTTCGTCGATCGGCGTCTGCGGTTCGCTGCCGAGTTCGGCCACAAGCCTGGTGTTCCGCATCCGCACCGGCAGCTTCCAGAGATAGCGCATCTCCTTGATCTCCCGCATCACCGGAACGAAGGGCACCGCCAGCGGCACGATCCACCAGGGAAAGCCGCCGATCTTTGCTTTGCCGCCGGCGACGCGCTTGATTGCTTCGGCCATCTGCATGCCGTCCGCATCCCAGAAGCCCTCCATGTGATAGACGGAGAAAGGCGGCAGCCGGTCGCCCCGCTCGATGAGCTGGGCGATGGTTTCCGCCATGTCTGGCAGGTAGGCCCATTGATGACCGATGCCGCGCCGACCCGGGTTCCTGATCGTGCCGACGGGCTTGCCTGGAGTCACGAGACCGGACGAAAACCAGCTGTTGGCCGTGGTGCCTGGACCGAAGAAATCCCCTGCCCTGACGATGATGGCGCCGGCACCGGACTGCGAGGCCGCCTTCAGCCGCTCCTCCATTTTGACGCGGATCGCCCCTTTCTTCGTCGTCGGATGCTGCGGGCTTTCTTCCGTCGGCGTCGGCAGGGCATCGGGACCAAAATTATAAACATTGCCCGGCAGCACGATTCGCGCGCCGACGGCGCGAGCAGCGGCGATGGTATTGTCGAGCATCGGCAGCACCAGCGTTTCCCAGTCGCGGTAGCCGGGTGGGTTGACGGCATGGACGATGAGGCCGACGCCTTCAGCCGCCTTCAGGACGTCGCCGGCATTCATCGCATCGCCCTGAACCCAGTCGAAGGCTGGCTCGTTCCTCGACACCTTGGCGGCATCACGATTGAGCGCCCGGATGCGCCAGCCGCGCGCAAGCAGCTTGCGGGCCACCGCGCCGCCGATACCGCCGGTGGCGCCGAGAACGAGGGCCGTCGTCTTCATTTCGCTGTTCATGACAATCATCTCCTTCGATGGAATGGAGAGGATCATGCCATCAGATGGATATAAACGAAATTGACGAAAGAAATGCATCTGCTATACGAAAATATATGAACTCTGAACCGAGCTGGGATTTCTACCGCAGTTTCCTGACCGTGCTCCAACAGGGGTCGCTGTCGGCCGCCGCCCGCGAACTGGGGCTGACCCAACCGACCATAGGCCGCCATGTCGACGCGCTGGAACTGGCGATCGGCGCCGAGCTCTTCACACGCTCACCGAATGGGCTGCTTCCAACGGACGCCGCACTAGCGCTGAAGCCTTACGCCGAGACGCTGGCGGCAACCACGGCCGCCCTTTTACGCACCGCATCCGGGCAGCGCGAGCGCGTGGCTGGAACGGTCAGGATCAGCGCCAGCGAGGTCATCGCCGTCGAAGTGCTCCCCGGGATTCTCGGACCGCTGCAGGAGACCTATCCCGAACTGCAGATCGAGCTCTCGGCATCCGATACGATCGAGGACCTGGTGAACCGCGAGGCCGATATCGCCGTGCGCATGGCCGAGCCGCAGCAAGCTGCACTCGTCGTGCGTCGCATCGGCGATATCCCGCTCGGCTTTCATGCCCATCGCCGCTATCTCGAACGATACGGCATTCCGCAAACCCTGGCTGACCTCGCAAACCACCGGCTCATCGGCTTCGACCGGCAGACGGCCTATGTCCGTATGGTGATGAAGCGCTATGCGGTGCCTGGCATCGAATTCTCCTTCCGCTCCGACAACAACCTCGCCCAGCTTTCGGCGATCCGTGCCGGCGTTGGCATCGGCATCTGCCAGACAGGACTCGCGCGTGAAAATCCCGACCTTGTTCACATCCTGCCTGATACCTTCAGCCTACCGCTCGGCACGTGGGTGGCGATGCATGAGAGCCTGAAGTCTTCGCCGCGCTGCCGCGCTACCTTTGAAGTATTGGTCAAGGGGCTTCAGGACTATCTCCGATATTCGACCGGCGCATAATCGCAAAATCAGAATCGATTTTTGCAAAGAATCATGCGCAAATTTCGAAGCGATAGAGCCTCCTTAACGCGTCTTATCGGACGTACACCCCAGCGGGATGCAAATGACAAAGCACCATGCGGTTGAACTCGTGGCCTGCGATCCGCAATGGCCGCAAGCCTTCCAGCGCATCCGCGACAGGCTTCTGGCCTTGCTGCCGCAAGCGCTCTCCATCGATCACATCGGCAGCACATCCATACCAGGCATGACAGCCAAGCCGCTTATCGATATCGATATCGTTCTTCCCGGCCTCGGACATATCGAGGGCGCCACACGCGTGCTCCTGGCAGAAGCCTACGAGCCGCGCGGAAACCGCTATGACGACGAGGTCTGGGCGTTTTTGTCGAGAGGTTCGGTGCCGGCGGAACGGGTCTACCTTTGCCCTTCCGGCAACGGCACGCATCGAAACAGGCTGGCTTTCCGGGATTGTCTCATCGCGCATCCGCAAGCGGCGGCCGATTATGCCGCGCTCAAAAGCAGGCTGGCAGCCGAATTCCGGATGGACGGCGACCGCTATACTGCGCACAAGCGCGAATTCGTCGATGCGATCGTCGCGCGGGCATTGACGGGCGATGGTTAGCTTCAGATGCCTTGCGAGGCTTCGGCTGTACGGTCCTTCCACAAGCCGTCCACCACCTCGGTTTCCGGCCGATCGCCGCCCTCGGCATATTCCTCATGCCATTTGCCGTTCTCGTCCTGCCAACTGATCTCGGCGGAATCGCCGCCGACCTGCTGTTCGGCCGCGACGATGCGTGCAGCTTCGAGCGCCTCGGCATGGGTCGGGAATGCCTCGGAATAGACACCTCCCAGCCTGTAGGCCCAGCCGCCGTCATGCGGCACGACTTCATAGACCACCTTGATCATGCATCCGTCTCCTCATCTTCTTGTTGCGCATCCGCACGCTTCCGGACAGGATCCGGATCATCGCGGCCGCTTGACGAGAATTCGAGGACGCCGCGATCTGCTTTCCGGCCCCGATGACGTTCAGTATTCCATTAAACGCCGAAGACTGCAAATGGCACTCGACCGCGGCTTTCTTGATAGGCGAAATCAGTGACTTAGATAAAATGTATGAATCTGAACAGGAGCAGAGGCTTGGGGATCGCGTCACGCCTTAAAGAGGAAAAGTTTCTGGTCGCCGCACTTGTCGTTGCAGCGATCGCCTATCTCTTGGAACACGCAGTGATCGAGATGGGGCGCGGCGTCGCGCTGATTGCCGCCGCGGCCCTGGTCGGCACCATCGTGCTCGCCTCGATCCGTGTTGCCCATCATGCCGAGCTGCTCGCCGTCAAGGTCGGCGATCCCTACGGCACGATGATCCTGACGCTCTCGGCGGTTGCCATCGAAGTCATCATCCTCGCCATTATGATGAGCGGCGAGAGCTCGCCGACGCTGGTACGCGACACGATCTATTCGGCCCTAATGCTCGATATCAACGGCATTCTCGGCCTGGCCGCCCTGCTCGGCGGCCTCAAGCACGGCGAACAGCCCTATAACGACAATTCTGGCAAGACCTACGGTGTGATGATCCTCACCGCCATGGGCATCTCGATGATCGTGCCGGAATTCGTCCCCAGCGACAAATGGCACTATTATTCCGCCTTCACCATCGTCGCGATGATCGCGCTTTACGGCCTCTTCCTGCGCATGCAAGTTGGCCAGCACAGCTATTTCTTCAGCTACAGCTACCCACGCTCTGAACGGAAGAAAGAAAGCCCGGACGAGCACGGCCCCGACGAGTCGGCCGCGATCTCGATTGCCACCATTCTCGTCGGGGTCGTCATTATCGGCCTGCTGGCGGAGTTCATGGCGGCCTTCATGACCGAAGGCCTGCGCGACAGCGGCGCGCCGATCGCCGTGACCGCCGTGGTCGTCGCAGCGATTTCGGCCGCACCCGAGATCCTGACCGCATTAAGGGCGGCACTCAGGAACCGCATGCAGGCGACGGTCAACATCGCCATGGGCGCCTCGCTGTCGACGGTCATCCTGACCGTGCCCGTCATGGAAGCGATCGCGCTCTATACCGGCCAGCCCTTCATCATGGCGATGACCCCGGTGCAGACGGTGATGGTGGCGGTCACGCTGATCGCCGCCGCGATCAACCTCAACGACGGCGAGACCAACGCTATCGAGGGCATGACGCATTTCATCCTCTTCGCCACCTTCGTCATGCTGACCGCGCTGGGGCTTTGAAGGCTCCCGTCCCCGCGGAGGAAGGAAAAGAACAGGCTGTTTAGGCGGGCTATTGGGCGAAGAGCAGGCGTTCGCGGGCTGCGAACCATTCCTCGGCGTAATCGTCGTTCTTGTATTCCTCGAAATACGGCCCGCCATCGGTGAAATGGACGTTCTTGGCGTCTTCGCGGTAGTCGTATTCATTGACGAGGTAATTCCACGTCACCGGCAATTCGCCGATGAGGTCTTCATTCTCCAGCCATTTGAACTGATGCAGTTGCAGCCCGGTCGCGGTATTGACGTAGTTGGGCGTCAGTGCGCGGCATTCGTCATTGTTGAAGAGGATGAAGCTCGACCAATTCTTCTTTTCGTACTTGGTCTGCGCTTGGCCGAGGAACTTGGTGTCGATCTTCGGCTGGTAATCGTGTTTGACGCACATGACGGCGTAACGCTCGTCGCGCAATGCCCAAAGCTCGGCGATATCGGCACGCATCAGCATGTCGCAATCCATGAAGATGCTCCAGCCCTCGTAACCGCTCAGATAGGGCGTCAGGAAACGCGAGAAGGAGAACTCCGTGGATTGCAGCGCGTTGCGCTGGCGGGTGAAAATCCCGCCAAGATTGGAAAGCGCAACGGGCGAGAACTCGACCGGGATCGACGACTTCTCGATGATGCTCTGCACGAGAACGTGGTAGGCAACCACTTCCTTGGGATCGAATCCCACGAAAATTCGGACGTTCTGTTGTTCCATTGTCCACCTCGATCGCCAGTATAGACAGATGAATTGATTGGTATCGGAAACAGCGTTTTTGGCCACCCACGCCTGTTAGCAAAGGCCTGCGACAGTCATCCCTTCGACTTTTCGAGAAAACGCTGCTTGCGGGTTTTCGGTTTGAACCGCCGAAAGAAATTGTCGACGACGCGGATGAATTTAGTGACTGACATCAGCCTGTCGATCTGGCTGTTCGTATTGTCGAGCCGCTCCGACAAGACCTCAGCCGCAGTCATCGCGATCTCGATCGGCGGCACCTCAGGAAACCGTTTGGCGAGCGCCGAATAGGGGCTGGCATTGACGCCGCCCACCATCGAAATCGACCCCATGCGCGCAAAGAGACGCAGGAAGATCTGCTCGAACGTCCAATCGTGCACGTCGAACACCTTCCACTTCTCGCTCCGCTTCGCCGAAAAGCCGGCAAGCAGGATCTTGCCCGGCAGCTGCAGATCGCCGAGCCACAGCGCTACCGCAAAGCCGCTCGTCGCGATCTTGCCGATCGGATAGAGATCGACGAGCATTTGTGTCAGATCAAGGTGACGGGCCTTAGCGCCTTCGAAGCAGCTCTTTTCGCTAAGATTTTCCTCGGCGGAGACCCGGATGTTGACGACGCCGAGGAAATCGTCGCCGCCAAAGAAGCGCAAGACATCCGCCGCTTCGCGCCGATGGACGATATGGGCGCCCATCACGTCGCTGCGGGCAACCAGCATGGAATGGCCGACGAAGGGTTCGTCGAGCACCTTATAGACCTTGTTGAAGAAGACGTAGAGCGCCGTCTCCGGCAATTCGCTCCGCAGCCGTTCGAGATCGACCGCCTCGCTGTTTGCTACCAGCACGACATGGGAGTAGCCCGACAACAGCGCCTTCCACGCTTCCGGCGTCAAGAAATTGAAGCCGCCATCCGGAGCTGTCGTAGCCTTGTTATTGCTGGGGATTGCTTCCATATCGCCTCACATGCACTTTCCAAGGACGACGCGGTCCGCCCGACTAGCTGTTGCTGAAATAGGCGCGCATCCGGGCAAGCCGCGTCAGCCCGCCGATGCGCTTCCCCACATGCGAGAGGAAGCCCGCCACTCGGTCCGTCATCGACGGTTGCCTGCAGAAAGACACCCAGGGCGTGTTGGCGAGATCCTCGATATATTGTTTGGCCATCCCCCGGTGCACCCAGGGCACGGTGGCCTGCCACGGCTTTTTCCGGCCGGTGAAATGAAGGATCGCTGGCCGGCCGACGAAGGGCAATAGACCTGTCTGCGTGTTCCAGCGCGGATCGAGCACCAGCCAGTCGCCGTCGAAGGTGACATTCAGCGCATCCTGGTCGTTATTCTCGAAAAGATGCGACCGCTCCTCGAAGATCTCCCGTGTCCTGGCAAAAAGCTCCCTCTCCCGGCAGACGGACCAGTCGAATAGCAGTACGCCGGCATTGAAGTAGCGGCCGCCCTGGCCCATGCCGATCTTGCGCTGCCGCGCCCCGGCCTTCTCGGGAAAGGCCATGACATAGTCGTCGACCGCGGCAAGCGCTTTGCCCTGCAGATCAATGGCGAAGAGTTCGTCGACCGACGCAACCGCAAGCACATCGGCATCGAGATAGAGCAGCCGCTCGACATGATCGGGAATGTGCAGATCCATGTAGAGCCGCGCCAGCGTCGCCCCCGACCAGCGACCCCGCGCCTGCAGCGCCGTATCCGGCGTATTGTAGGGCAGCACCCTGATCGCCATGCCGTGCAGTCGCGCGAAATTTCCGACCTCGGCGATTTCGTTCGGCTTGAGGTCGATGCCGAGAAGCAGGAACTCAACAGTGGAACCTGAGAGATTGCGCTTGACGGAAAGCAGGGTGCAGCAGGCGGCCGGCAGCATGTTGACATCCGAACAGACGATCACGGCACTCTGCTGCAAAATCCCGGCCTCCCGAAGCGGCAACTTAAACTTGATGCCGGATATCTATTTGGTTTGATGCCAACCCGCAACCGCAGATCACCCGCCGGACCGTCGCTCTGCGTCACGTTTTGAATCGGATTTCAACGACTTGCGAGGCAAAGCGGATTCAGATGAGGAGCATATTGAATCGGAACGTGAACTTAGTGCCGCAGCGCCAATGGATGATCGACGAGCAGCCGGTCGACTGTCGCAAGCTGCAGCCCCCCGACCTTGCATTGCGCAAGCAGCAAGCGATCGAAGGGATCGCGCGTCTCCGGCTCGGGGTCGGCGGCGGTGATGACGTGCGCGATATCGATGGGCAGGATCGTCAGCCCGGTCTCCCCGAGATAAACGGGAATGGTCTCGAGGGGCAATCCGGGCTGCAATTTTCCAAGCCTTGTCTTGATGGCAATTTCCCAGAGGCTGGCGACGCTGACGAAACCGATGGCGGCACCGTCCGAAAGCACCTGCTCGACACGCGGAAAACGCTCCGCCAGTTTCTTCTGGGCAATTGCAATCACCATGTGCGTGTCAAGCAGCAAACGCATGATCACGGCAGCGGCTTGAGAAGAAAGTCTTCCGGCAAAGGATCGTCGAAGTCGTCGGCGATATACATCTCCGTGCGCGTGATACCCTTGGAACGAAGATAGGCTTCGCCAGCTTCCAGGTTCAAACCGCCGCGTTTTTGATGCGGCACGAGATCGAACACCGGCCGGCCGTTGCGTGTCACGACAATGGTTTCACCTTCCTCGACCTCACGGGCGAGTTCGGTCAGGCGGTTCTTCGCATCACGGATCGAAACGGTCTTCATGAAGGCGAATGTAGCTACATGCAGCTACATCGTCAATGTCGCACCAAAGAAAAAGGCCCGCCGTCGCCAGCAGGCCTTCGATTGGTGTTTTTGAGAACCGCTTACTTGCAAGCGCCGCAGAAGCGCTGGATGCGGCGGCAGGCTTCCTCGAGCAGCTCTTCCGAAGTCGCGTAGGAGATGCGGAAGTTCGGGCCCAGACCGAAGGCCGAACCGTGAACGACGGCAACACCTTCCGTTTCCAGAAGCTCGGAAACGAAATCCTCGTCCGTCTCGATGACCTTGCCCGACGGCGCCGTCTTGCCGATCAGGCCGGCGCAGGACGGATAGACATAGAAGGCGCCTTCCGGCACCGGGCAGACAATACCCTTGGCCTGGTTCAGCATCGAAACGACGAGATCGCGACGGCCTTCGAAGATCTTCTTGTTTTCAGGGATGAAGTCCTGCGTGCCGTTCAGCGCTTCGACAGCCGCCCACTGGGC
The DNA here is from genome assembly GCF_019798305.1 of Rhizobium leguminosarum. Taxonomy (GTDB): domain Bacteria; phylum Pseudomonadota; class Alphaproteobacteria; order Rhizobiales; family Rhizobiaceae; genus Rhizobium; species Rhizobium leguminosarum_U. Next base: position 124,712 of record NZ_JAAXDD010000016.1, on the reverse strand, counting down.
GATCGACGTCGCACCCGAGGTCTGCTGCCCCTGGATCATGTCCATGGCCTTGATGAGCTGGATCGGGCCCGCCGCATAGCCGATGCGCCAGCCGGTCATCGCATAGGCTTTGGAGACGCCGTTCATCGTCAGCGTGCGGTCGTAAAGCTTCGGCTCGACTTCCACGGGCGTGACGAACTTGAAGTCGCCATAGGTCAAGTGCTCGTACATGTCGTCGGTCAGCACCCAGACCTGCGGATGCTTCATCAGCACATCCGTCAGCGCCTTCAGCTCGTCCTCTGTATAGGCCGCCCCCGTCGGGTTGGACGGCGAGTTGAAGATGAACCACTTGGTCTTCGGCGTGATCGCCTTTTCGAGATCGGCCGCCTGGAGCTTGAAGTTATGCTCCTGGGTGGCCGAAACGAAAACCGGCGTGCCGCCGCACAGCGCCACCATCTCAGGATAGGAAACCCAGTAAGGCGCCGGGATGACGACTTCGTCGCCCGGGTTCAGCGTAGCCATGAAGGCGTTGAAAAGGATCTGCTTGCCGCCGGTGCCGACGATCGTCTGCTCCCAGGAATAGTCGAGGCCGTTCTCGCGCTTGAACTTGGCGGCGATCGCCTTGCGCAGCTCGGGAATGCCGGAAACCGGGGTGTACTTCGTTTCGCCGCGGTTGATGGCGTCGATGGCGGCCGTCTTGATATTATCGGGCGTATCGAAATCCGGCTCACCTGCGCCGAGACCAATGACGTCACGTCCTTTTGCTTTCAGCTCGCGCGCTTTCTGGGAGACGGCGATGGTGGCTGAAGGCTTCACACGGGAAAGAGCATCGGCAAGGAAAGCCATGATAACGGTCCTAATGGTTGAAACGGGCAGAAAGCCGGGACCGGAGTTCTGCGGTTAGCTCTATGTCCAATGTATGACGGCATTTCAAGCGGAAAGGCGTCATGGTGGCATGATTCTTATTGATCGGTTCGCCACACCGCCCATCCAGCACGCCGCCCCCTTCGGAGAGGCCTATGTCACGTGGTTGAAACACCATGCGGAGATCTTGAATCAATCTCTAAAGTCATCCGAATTTATCCCCTGAAATCAGTGGCATCGTCGAATTCGGCCATCGCCACGAATAAGCCGCAACAAATGCCGCGCCACGCCGCAATTCGGTCGTGAGCGCGCCGAGATCGAAGCCGCATCATCCGACATCCGAAATTGGTTATTGAGGGTATGCCAATGTTTCTGGAAGATGAGTTTGCCATCAGGCGCATTCGTGCGCGCCGACTTTCCGCTTCAGTCCTTATTGCCGTCACCGCCTTTGCCGCCTGCACCGCCGCGATGCTGGGACTTGCCTCGATCGCCCGCGCTGCCGAGACGCCGCAGGCATCCGCCCGGCTCGCAGCGCTTGTTCGGCCGAACGACGTCAACAGCGGCTCGCTGCTCTTTCCGTCGAAGGAGCCGGGCTTCTATGTCGAAGCGCCGCGGCTGAAGACCGATGTCGCCATCGATGTCTCCGGCCCGATCGCCAGGGTGAAGGTGACGCAGCGCTTTGAGAACCCGAGCCAGGGCTGGGTCGAGGGCACCTACGTTTTCCCGTTGCCGGATAATTCCGCCGTCGACGCGCTGAAAATGCAGATCGGCGAACGTTTCATCGAAGGCCAGATCAAGCCTCGCCAGGAAGCCCGTGAGATCTACGAGCAGGCCAAGGCCCAGGGCAAGAAGACGGCGTTGCTCGAACAGCAGCGGCCGAACATCTTCACCAACCAGGTCGCCAATATCGGTCCCGGCGAAACCATCGTCGTCCAGATCCAATACCAGCAGACGATCCACCAGTCGGGCGGCGAGTTCTCCCTGCGCTTCCCGATGGTCGTCGCCCCGCGCTACAATCCGGCGCCGATTGTCCAGACTGTCGAGTTCAACAACGGCGCCGGTTTTGCCACGCCGCGCGACCCGGTGGAAAACCGGGACAAGATCGAAGCCCCCGCGCTTGATCCGCGTGAGAACGCAAGGATCAATCCGGTTTCGCTGACCGTAGACCTCAAGGCCGGTTTCCCGCTCGGCGACGTCAAATCTTCCTTCCACGCGGTCGATATCAGGCAGGACGGCGACCAGGCGAGGACGATCAGCCTGAAGGCGGACACCGTTCCCGCCGACATGGATTTCGAGCTCACCTGGAAGGCCGCTCCCGGCAAGATGCCGAGTGCCGGCCTCTTCCGCGAAGTGATTGATGGTAAGACCTATCTGCTCGCCTTCGTCACCCCGCCCACGGCCCCAGATACGGCAGCGCCGCCGGCAAAACGCGAGGTGGTCTTCGTCATCGACAATTCCGGCTCCATGTCCGGCCCGTCGATCGAGCAGGCAAGGCAGAGCCTGGCGCTTGCCATCTCCAAGCTGAGCCCCGCAGACCGCTTCAACGTCATCCGTTTCGACGATACGATGACCGATTATTTCAAGGGTCTCGTCGCAGCCACCCCTGACAATCGCGAAAAGGCGATCGCCTATGTCAGAGGCCTGACCGCTGACGGCGGCACGGAAATGCTGCCTGCCTTGCAGGCTGCGCTGCGTAACCAGGGACCGGTCGCAAGCGGAGCGCTGCGCCAGGTCGTATTCCTGACGGATGGTGCGATCGGCAACGAACAGCAGCTTTTTGAGGAAATCACCGCGAACCGAGCCGATGCCCGCGTCTTCACCGTCGGCATCGGCTCGGCACCGAACACCTATTTCATGACCAAGGCCGCCGAAGTCGGCCGCGGCACCTTTACGGCGATCGGCTCGACCGATCAGGTGGCGAGCCGCATGGGCGAGCTTTTCGCCAAGCTGCAGAACCCAGCCATGACCGATATCACTGCCACCTTCGAAGGCATCGCAGCCGAGAATATCACGCCGAACCCGATGCCGGACCTCTACAGCGGCGAGCCCGTCGTGCTGACCGCGCAGCTGCCTGACAATAAGCCCGCCGGCAAGCTGCAGATCATCGGCAAGACAGGCGACCAGCCCTGGCGCGTCGAGATGGATATCGCCAACGCCGCCAACGGCAACGGCATCTCCAAGCTCTGGGCGCGGCGCAAGATCGACGATTTCGAGGCGCGCGCCTATGAACGTCAGGATCCGGCCGCGCTCGACAAGGATATCGAGACCGTGGCGCTCGCCCACCATCTCGTATCCCGCGTCACCAGCCTGGTCGCCGTCGACGTCACTCCGTCTCGTCCGGTCGACCAGCCGCTCGGCTCGACCAAGTTGCCGCTCAACCTGCCGGAAGGTTGGGACTTTGATAAGGTCCTCGGCGAAAACCCTGCTCCTCTTGGCGGCACGGAGCGCCATGGCTCGGCTGCGCCGACGGAAAGCGCCGGACCGGAGCAGGCTGCGGCCGAAACACAGGAGCTCGCCGCGTCGCCTGAGATCGCAAACATGATGGTCGCAGCCCCGACCGCCAAGGCGGCCACCATGATCGCGCAAAAAAGCACGACCGTGAACCTGCCGCAGACGGCGACGCGCGCCGACGAGCAGATCATCCGCGGGCTGACCCTGCTGCTCGTGGCGCTGACGGCGGCAAGCGGGCTTGCCGTGTGGCGGCGACGCCTCAAGGGCATTATTGCGGTCGGGGTCAAGCGAAATGGTCTCTAGGCTCTCCGCAAGCCAGAACGAGGAAGCGGCCGATTTCGAGCCGCTTCCGACCTATCTGGAACTCGCCATGGCCGCCGCCACGGCCTATGATCGGCCGAAGATGCGCCAGAAGAAGGGCTTCTTCCTCTGTCGCCTCTCCTCGATCGAAAAAGCAATTGCCTTTGCCATCGCCGGCCTTGCCCTCTATGGCCTGGCGCTGATCGGCGACGGCTTCCTGCTGAAGGCGAAGGCAGAGCTTTCCCAGGTTCTGCTAAAACGCGCCTTCGCTGCCGAGTTGCGGGGCGAAGAAACAAAACCCTGGCCCTGGGCGGATTTTACCATCGAGGCCAAGGTGCGCGCCCCGCGCCTCGGCAAGGAGGCGATCGTGCTCTCCGGCGCCTCCGGCGAGGCTCTCGCCTTCGGTCCGGCCTGGCTCGCCAACACGCCGCAACCGGGCGAGGAAGGCACCTCCGTCATCGCCGCCCATCGCGACACGCACTTCCGCTGGCTACAATATCTAAGGCCCGGCGATACAATCGAGGTCACTCGCCGCGACGGCAAACTATTGACCTTCAAGGCCGGCGAGGGCCGCATCGCCCCGTGGGATGCCAACGGCATCGATCCCTCCTCCGATGGCCGCCACCTGGTGCTGACCACCTGTTGGCCCTTCAATGCCACCGAACGCGGGCCGTTGCGCTACATCCTTGAGGCAGAATTGGTCGACGGGTAGAGCGCCGTGCGTCCTGTTGGACACACAAAGGACGCTCTGCTTCTTCTGAATATCGTGGGCGACGGAATCGGTTCAACCGGTAAACACAAAGCCGTTATTGCAGGTCGAATGAGGGTTGAAGCCCTCCCCTGCTTGCTCCACGTTCAGCCTGGAGAGGCCACAGGGAAGCACGATGAAGAGAATATCCGCCTTCCATTTCACCACAGCGCTGGTCTTGTTCGGCACCGTATCGGCAGATGCAGCCGACACCATCAAAACGCAGGATCTCGCGGTGCGGGTCAACAAGCTCGCCGACGACCTCGAACATCCCTGGGCAGTCGAGGTCTTGCCCGACGGGGCCTATCTCGTCACCGAGCGGCCTGGCCGCATGCGCATCGTCCGCGACGGCAAGGTTTCAGGCCCGATCGGCGGCGTGCCCAAGGTCAGCGCCCGTGGCCAGGGTGGCCTGATGGACGTGGCGCTCGCGCCGGACTTTGCGACATCTCGCAAACTCTATTTCACCGCCGCCATCGCCAACAGCCAGGGCTCCGGCACCGAAGCCTTCAGCGCCACGCTTTCCACTGACGAGAAGACACTCGACGCCGTGACGCCTATCTTCAGCATGCGGCGCTTCACGTCAGGCAATATCCAGTACGGCTCGCGCATCGCGATATCAGGTGACGGTTCGCTGTTCATCAGCGTCGGCGACCGTGGCGACCGCGACCGCTCGCAAGACTGGCAGGACGATGCCGGCTCGATCATCCACATCAATGCCGACGGTAGCATCCCTGCCGACAATCCGTTCAAAGACGGCGGCAAGGCGCTGCCGGAAATCTGGTCGAAAGGCCACCGCAACCCGCAGGGCATCACCTTCGACGCCGAGGATGGCAAGCTCTATACCGTCGAGCACGGCGCGCGCGGCGGCGACGAGATCAACCAGCCCGAGGCCGGCAAGAATTACGGCTGGCCGATCATCACCTATGGCCGCGATTATTCGGGCGCCGAGATCGGCGAAGGCACGGCCAAGGAAGGGCTGGAACAGCCGCTGCATTATTGGGATCCTTCGATCGCACCCGGCGCGCTCGCCGTCTATCGCGGCGCCATGTTTCCCGAATGGGACGGCAATTTCATCGTCGCAGCTCTGAAGTTCCAACTGCTCTCGCGCATGCAGCGCGACGAAACCGGCGCCTTTGTCGCCGAAGAGCGCCTGTTCGAGGGCGAATACGGCCGCATCCGCGACGTCGTCGTCGCACCCGACGGTGCGCTGCTGATGGTGACGGACGAGGATAACGGCGCGCTGCTCAGGGTCTCAAGAGCGCAAGCCCGTAACGGCTGAGGATCACAACGCGCCGCGCAGCTCCTTGCGGATGACGAACTTCAGCCCGGACCAGATCTCGTCGACAGCGCAGACCTTGACGTCGACCAGACCGGTTGGGAGCAGAACCTCCCGCAGTACGTCCTCCGTGATGTCAGTCGAAACCCGTGAACTCTTCTTCGGCCAGGATATCCAGACCATGCCGTCCGGCCTCAGGACACGGAAAAGCGCAGGCGCAACAGGCTCCAGCGTCGCCCGTTCGGTCGTAAACAGATGCACATAGTCAAACGCACGCTGAGGCGTCTCGGGAAGCACGCGGACGACCGAAGCAAAACCGTCGAAGCCATTGATGTCACGGATCGTTTCCGGAATGCCGAGAAGAGCGGCGGTCTGCCCGTGTGCAAGGCCGAGTTTCCTGACAAGCGGCGTGCCGGAATAGCCTGCCGTCCCAGGCGCCGCCGCACCGCCGACCTGCTTCTGTTCCTGGTGTCGCATGCATTCATCTCCGTCAACCGACACGAAGTCTTCACCCTTGCCGAAAGGAAACGCAACTGCTAACCGCTTGGTCACATCTCCCTTCCCCATTGAGGACGACATGACGCGCGTTCAGGCGAACCTCCTCCTATTGCTTGCAGCCGCCATCTGGGGCGGCGGCTTCGTCGCGCAGTCGACGGCGATGAAGGCGATCGGCCCCTTCTGGTTCATCGGCCTGCGCTTTGCCGTCGCCACCCTGGCCGTGCTGCCTTTTGTCCTTTTTGAAGCGCGCAAGGCAACGGAGAAGACAAGCGCGCGCCATGCCAAGCTCTACATCCTGATCGGCCTTGCCCTTTTCGGCGGTGCAGCCACGCAGCAGGTCGGACTGCAGACGACGACGGTGACGAATTCCAGCTTCATCACCGGCCTCTACGTCGTTTTCGTGCCGCTGATCGCCGTGTTCTTCTTGCGCCGTGCTCCGCATTGGATCATCTGGCCGGGCGCGCTGATGGCGATCACCGGCATCTACCTCCTGTCCGGCGGCCATCTCTCGGAGATGGCGCCTGGCGATCTGCTGACTGTCGTCTGCGCCGTCTTCTGGGCGATCCAGATCACCCTTGCCGGCACGACCGTTTCGGAGGCCGGAAGGCCGCTGGCGCTCTCCGCAGTGCAATTCGCTGTCACCGCGGCCTGTGCGCTGGCCGTTGCCGCAGCCGTCGAACCGGTCAGCCTTTCGGCGATACAGGCCGCGGCGCCGGAGATCCTTTATGTCGGTATCTTCTCCTCCGGCGTGGCTTTCGTGCTGCAGGTGATCGGCCAGCGCTACACGACGCCCTCGCAGGCAGCGATCTTTCTTTCTTCCGAAGCACTCTTCGGTGCCTCACTTGCAGCCCTGCTGCTCGGCGAAACGATGCCGGCGACAGGTTATGCAGGTTGCGCGCTAATGTTTATCGCTATGCTTGTAGTCGAGCTCGTGCCCGGGTTCAGCCGGCGGCGCCTGCCAGCCGCGTGAACACGCGTCCAAATAGGGGCGAGTCACGCATCGGGAAAAAAATTTATCCGGTGCGGGAGACGCGTTCACGTTGCATTTTTGGGAAAATCTGCCCGGAACTTATATTGCAGACGATACAAAACGTTAATCATTCCCCATCAGCGAAGGAAATTTTGCGTTTTTGCGCAAATTGGCGATCGACAGGGGTGTGCCCGGAACGATACGTTAAAAAACTTTTGCTTGCCAAAATCCTTTAAACGCAGCACTCTCAGCGCGTTCGGGCATTTTGCGAGCATGGGAAGTCCTTAAGTATTTGCGCGCCGGGAACGCTAATATTCCGGTCAGCCGGTTCCGAAAATGGCGGGCGAAAGTCCTGCTTGGAACAGGCCGAGGTAGAGGGGACCTTTTTCTCAAATTTCAAGAATTGCCTGCCAACACCTCCCGCAAGGGGGGCAATGCTATGATGCTGCCCGTGTGGATGGCGGGCAGAGAGAAAAGGACCTGACGCATGGCAGAGACTGGCACTGTAAAATTCTTCAATACCGACAAAGGCTTCGGCTTCATCAAGCCGGACCGGGGCGGCGCCGATATCTTCGTTCACATTTCTGCCGTTCAGGCCTCGGGCCTGGCCGGTCTGACGGAAAACCAGAAGGTAAGCTTCGACACGGAGCCGGATCGCCGCGGCAAGGGCCCGAAGGCCGTCAATCTGCAGATTGCGGGCTGAACCCTTAACAAGGCTGGCGAGTTCGAGTTGAAGCCCGGCAGCAATGCCGGGTTTTGTCGTTCAGCCTTCGTTCAGCTACAAATCTGTACGACTGTGACCATCGAGAAAGGGACCGGCGTTCGGTTCCCGGGATTAGGATTTTTGCTTATGAACAGGCTCGCCAAGACCCTTCTGCTGACGGCAACCGCTGCCGCACTCACGCTTTCCGCCATCGGCGAAGCGTCGGCCCGCGACCGCCACTGGCGCCACGACAATCATCACGGCAACAACGATGCGTGGGTCGGCGGCGCCGTTGGGCTGGCCACCGGTCTGATCGTCGGCTCTGCCATTGCCAATGCCAATAACGGTCCGGCTTACGAAGAGCGCCGCTACATCGATCCGGCCTATGAGCCTGATTACTACGAGCCCGCTCCGGTCTATCGCGCCCCGCGTCGTGTCTATGTCGAGCAGCCGCAATATGTCGAGCAGCCGCGATACTATGCGCCGGTTCGCACGGTGGTAGAACCCTGGTCGCCGCAATGGGAGCGCTACTGCTCTTACCGCTACCGCTCCTTTGATCCGCGCAGTGGCACCTATATCGGCAATGACGGCCGCAGCCACTTCTGCACCGCCGGCTGATTGCACAACAATCCCTGCTACAAAGCGCCGCTTCTCAGCGGCGCTTTTGTTTTTTGCCTCGTCAACCGGCCTTCTTTTCCCAAGGCATCGGTCCTGCCTCGGCATCCTGATCAAAATCGGTCGAGACGCTGACGGCGCGCCATTCACGATCGGCCTCGAGACGCGCCGCATCCGCTTTCTCGACATTGCGCACGGCATCGCTGCCGAGCAGCAGCCGGAACGGCGGCTCGTCGAGACCGGCAATGTGGATGACGACCGCAGCCGCTTTGGCGGGATCGCCGGGTTGGCGGCCGTTGTACGCACGCTGGAAGCGCGCCGTAGCACCGACCGTCTCCGCATAGTCCTGCCGCCCTTCGGCAAGCACCGTCGAGGAGCCGGCGAAATCGGTCCTGAAGCCGCCGGGCTCGATCACCGTCACCTTGATCCCGAATGGTGCGACCTCCTTCGCCAGCACCTCGGAAAAGCCCTCAACACCGAATTTCGCCGCCGAATAGGCGCCGCGCCCGGCAGGTCCGATCCGGCCGCCGACGGATGAGAACTGGATGATGTGCCCCGCTCCCTGCCGGCGCATCAGGGCGATGACTGCCTTGGTCATGATGATCGTGCCGAACAGGTTGGTCTCGATCTGGGCGCGAAAATCGGCAAGGCTGGTATCCTCGATCGAGCCCACATTGCCGTAGCCGGCATTGTTGACAAGCATGTCGATGCGCCCGAACCGCTTCATACCCGCCTCGACACCCGCCGCTGCCGCCGCCTCGTCGGTCACGTCAAGCGCCAGCGTCAGCACCTGATCGCCATACTGCTCGTAAAGATCGGCAAGCTGGCCGGGATCGCGCGCCGTCGCCACCAGATTGTCGCCGGAGGCCAGAACCGCCTCCGCCAGCGCCCGGCCGAGACCGCGCGAACTCCCTGTTATCAACCAGACCCTGGACATCGGAAACCCTCCTTCTTTGGTTCCCGGCTCATGTATGGTCTACCGTATGCGATCGAAAGAAGGTACCCAGACGATCTATACACACCTTGAGGTAACTGACGTGAGCAGCGACATGTTCGATTTTTGCAGCAGCATGACGGACGAACAGGATGCGCGGGCCCGCGAACTGATCGAGCGGGCGGCGGCGAAATGGCCGCTGCGCATCCTGCATGTGCTCTCCGCTGCCGGCGCACCCCTGCGCTTCTCGCGCCTTATGGAGAGGGTCGAGGGCATCAGCCAGAAAGTGCTGACACAGACGCTGCGCACCCTCGAAAGAGATGGCCTCATCATCCGCACACTCTATCCCGAAGTGCCGCCGCGCGTCGAATACGAGTTGACGCCGCTCGGACGCGACCTTCTCATGCAAGTCGCCGCGCTCTGGCGCTGGATCGTCGAACACCTGGACGATTTCGATGCACGCAAAGCCGTGAAGCTGACGGCGGCCCGTGCCTAAAGCGCGTCGCGATCTTTCAAATTCGCTCCTCGCACTTTAGGTCTTTGTTTTTACGCACGTCGCTAGCGCAAAACCGCTGCACACTTTTGCGCGACATGCTTTAGGCCGGAATGCGGATCGTTGCCCTCAGTCCACCGAGCGGGCTGTCGCCGAGCGTGACGTTGCCGCCATGGCTGCGGGCGATGTCGCGGGCAATCGCAAGGCCGAGGCCGGTGCCCGACGCATCGAGATTGCGCGCCGTATCCAGCCGGAAGAATGGCTTGAACACGTCCTCGCGATTCTTTTCCGGAATGCCGGGCCCGTCATCGTCGAAGATGACGGTCAGCCATTTGGCATTGTGCTTGGCCTCGATGTCGAGCCTATCCGCGTAACGACGCGCGTTCGAGGCAAGGTTGGTGACGAGACGCATGAAGGCGTTCGGCCGGACGGATATGTCGTCATCGCCTTCGATGGAATAGCTGAATTTTTTACCGTGCAGGGCGAAATCGGATTCCAGCTTCGCAAAGATCTCGCTGAGTTTGAGTTCGCCGACATCCTCTTCGACCTCGCCGCGAGCAAAGGCCATATAGGCTTCCAGCATGGTCTGCATGTCGTTGACGTCATCGTTGAGGCCATGCAGGTCGGGATTGTCGCCAGCGAGCGCCAGTTGCAGCTTGAAGCGGGTGAGGATGGTGCGCAGATCATGGCTGACACCGGAGAGCATCGCGGTGCGCTGCTCGATCTGCCGTTCGATTCGCTCGCGCATCAGGATGAAGGCAAGACCGGCACGCCTGACCTCGTCGGCACCGCGCGGATAGAAATTATCAGGCTTCTGCCCCTTGCCGAAACTTTCAGCCGCTCGCGCCAAGGTCAGGATCGGCCGGATCTGCCCGCGCAGGAAGAGGATCGAGATGCCAATCAGCACCAGTGAGGTGCCGACCATCCAGACGATGAAGATATGGGTGTTCGACGCATAGGTCTGGCTGCGCTTGGTCAGCACCCGCAGGATCTTGTTGTCGAGTTTGATGCGGATCTCGACGAGGTTCGAGTTGCCGACCGTGTCGATCCAGAAGGGCCGGTGAATCTCGTCGGTGATCTCGTCGCTGAGGATGCCGTCGAGTATCGAGAAGAACGGCTTGACGCGCGGGGGCGGTAGGTCGCCGTCCGGCTCGATCGAGATCTGCAGGCTGAGCTGGTCGCGGGCGATACGGATGATCTCGCTATAATCCGAATTTTGCGGATAGGTCTCGATGATCTCGATGATTGCGGCGATGTCACGGGTGACGGCAAGCGACAGCCGCTCCGTCACCATTTGCCAATGGCGCTCCATGAAGACGGCGGCGACGACGGATTGCAAGAGCACCATCGGAATGATGATGATCAGCAGCGAGCGCGCGTAAAGTCCGGTCGGCAGCCGGCGGCGCAGCCAGCGGACGACCCAGCGCCAGCCCGGCGCAGAAGTGCGGTCTTCCCGCCGCAAGCTGTCGATCGTCACCATCAGCGCCGGTCCCGAACCTTGAGTTAGTCGATGCTCAGCCTGTATCCGATGCCGCGCACGGTCTGCAGCCAGACCGGATTGGCGGGATCATCCTCGATCTTACGCCGCAGCCGGTTGATCTGCACGTCGATCGTCCGCTCGCCGACTTCGGTGTCGTTGCCGATCAGTTCATGGCGGGGGATCGTGTCGCCGGCGCGCCGCGCAAAGAGCAGCATGATCTCCTGCTCGCGGTCGGTGAGCCGGATGACCTCGCTGGCTTTCTTCAGCTCCTTGCGGGTCAGCGAGAAGGTGTAGGGGCCGAACATCACTTGTTCGATCTTCGGTCCCTCGCCGCCCGCATTGCGACGCAGGATGTTGTTGATGCGCAGCACCAGCTCGCGCGGGTCGAAGGGCTTGGAGAGATAATCGTCAGCGCCGGCCTCGAGGCCTTCGATGCGATTGCCCGATTCTGCCAGCGCCGTCAGCATGATGATCGGGACGTTCTTGATGGCGCGAAGTCCACGGGTGACGTCGATGCCGGATTCGCCGGGCATCATCACGTCCATGATGATGAGGTCGAAATCCAGACCGGTGAGCTTGCGCTGCGCCTCGGCGCCGTCGGCGGCGACGGTAACGCGGAAGCCGTTCTCAGCGAGATAACGATTGAGCAGCGCGCGGATGCGGGAGTCGTCATCGACCACCAGCAAGTGCGCCGCATCGTCGGAAATACCTGTCTTGACCGCCATTCAATCCGCCCTCTGTCTGTCCCGCATTCCGCTGAGGAAAGCTTTTACGCCCTCCCGCACCTCCGCAGAAGCCCCTTCGAATGCCCGCTCAATGCGGCGCGATTGCGGCTCAGCAAGGGCAAGCGCCAGCTCTCGTCCCGATTTCGTCGGATAAAGCTTGCGCTGCCGCCGATCCTCGGGGCCGGCCACCTGGCGAATATAGCCTGAATCGATCAGCTGTTTCAGCACCCTTGCGAGGCTCTGCTTGGTGATCTTTAAGGTATCGAGAAGATCGGCAACCGTCATGCCGGGATTGCGGTTGACGAAATGCACGACGCGATGGTGCGCCCGGCCGAAGCCGCTCTTTTCGAGGATGGCGTCAGGATCGGAAACGAAGTCGCGATAGGCGAAGAAGAACAGCTCGATGATCTCGAAATCGATAATCCCTGTATCTTCCATCGGCGTGGCCAGCGGCTCTGGCTTGCTTGCTTTCGGGCCGGTCTGTCGTGACACTCGGCATTTCCTTTTCTCTTTCCGCGCGCTGCGGGAAACTTTCGCGAAGACATGTCAGCTTTACTGAGATGCGTCGCTGCTAACATTCCCGAACTCTGCGCGTGGCCCGCACGGTCTCTCATTTCCCTGGAAACCAAGGCCCGTCCGGCACTCCGACGCAATAGGCGATTTCCCCTTGCGTCTGTGGATAAAACGTAATGGGGACAACAATCAACAGGCATGGCGCTCAAGCACCGGAGCAGTTTAGGGAAGGCTTTAGTTCCTTTCGACCAGCTGGACCGCGAAATCTGGTCTAAAGGCGAGTTCGTCGCCTGGGAAAGACGCGAAGATCCACGTATCGCGGCCTGGTCGCCGAAGCGACCGGCGCCAACATCTTCTTCATCAAGGACGGCGTCATTCGCACGCCGACCCCGGATTGCTTCCTGAACGGCATCACCCGCCAGATCGTCATCGAACTCGCCAAACGCCGCGGCATAGAGGTGGTCGAACGCGCTATCCTGCCGGAAAAGCTTCCCGGCTTCGGCGAATGCTTCCTCACCGGCTCGGCTGCGGAAGTGACCCCGGTTTCCGAAATCGGCGCGTATCGCCTCACGCCGTCGATGATTTAAGTAACGCTGATGAACGACTAAATAGAAGTCTATCCGGCGGCGATCGCCGCCGAACAAAGCCGTCACGCAATCGGTCCGGCTACTGCATAATTCCTTAAATCGGAATCGATTTAAGGCTAAAATTTTGCAGCAATTTAAAGTGTTAAGCGTCCTTTGCGCGTCTCAAAAGACGCGCGGCGCTGTAGCGCCGACCCGTCTGGCCTTTTATCTATGCGCCCGTGCCATGACCAGTCCGGCGAGCGTCGAAAGAATGCCGCCGCCGATCAAACCGCCGATGCCGTCGGCGATCAGCCCGGTCATGGCCGCTTCGCCGCCGACCATGCTGAGCAGCATACCGCCGGCGACGCCGCCGATCGCGCCTGCGATCGTCCGGGCGACGACATTGATTGCTTGCTGCTTCAAAGCGGCACTCGCGGCGTTGCCGCCGATTGCACCGGCAATCAATTGTGTGATGAGCGGAAGTAGCGCTTCCATGAATTCCTCCTCTAGCGATCTCCCCGATCGCCGATCCATGCCGAACCTTCGGCATATTAGTATTTTAACATGTTTTGGAGGAAAGCGTTAAGAAAAATCAACCGATGCGGGATTAAGGCAGGAAGAAGCGCCCCGGTACGAGGCGGTCCGACGTCCGCCCCGCCTCAGTTTCAGTCGATCACGTCATTGATAGACGTAGACGATCCGGCGTGTACCGGGATCGACCAGCACCGGCCGATCGTTGATCCTGACATAACGGTACTCGTAGTCGGGAATCGACTGGAAGGTGACATCGTCAGGCACCTCAGCGCCGACCACGACATCGCCGCCGAGCTGCACCGTCTGGCCCGGATTGGTTTCGATATAAGTGCGGACCGTCTCCGGCGGGGTGATGGTCTCGACCGCTCCGACGGGGCCGAGCAACTCGTCGCCAGGTGCCGGCTGTGGCTCGGCCGGCACGACACTCGCGGTCGACTCATAAGTCACGCTGGGTACGCCGATCTCGGCACGGTGCTGCTCGACGATGACAGGGCTGCCGCCTTGATCGACCTGCAGATAATCGGCATAGACCCAACCGCGCATGCCGTTGACGTCGACACGGCACCAGCGGCTGCCTTCGATACAGCCATCGAGGACCGCTGTCGAGCCGCGGGTGGCAAGGCCCACCGTCGGATATTGCGGGCCCGGACCGGCACGGACGTTGAGATCGTTGACCGTCGTCGCCATCATCTCAGCCTGCGCGAGACCCGCTCGCCAGGAGCACGGCTCCAGCCAACAGAATGTTTCTCTTCAAGGTCATGTGAGCGTCTCCTTGGTTTCGATGGGCTGACAACGCGCGGGGTTCCACGATGTTCCCATGCGCTCCGCCGAGCGAAATGCGGCTTGTGGGAGAATTCGTCCAAGTGCCTAGAAGAATTGAACAAAATTCAATTTTTCGCCTCTATCATGATGGCGGAGAGGGGCATAAATTCTTGTTGCAGTCCGTCATTTTGCCGTGAGGCGGACCGCAATGGCGGAAGATTCCGGCTGCCCTTGCCAGGGTTTCGGACTATACCCGAAGCAGCAGAGACACCAAGCGAGGCACTTATGGGCATGCTCCAGGCCGGCATCATTCCGGTGACACCCTTCCAGCAGAACTGTACGATCTTCTTCGATCCCGATACCAAGGAAGGCGTCGTCGTCGATCCCGGCGGCGATGTGCCGCTCATTCTGCAGGCGATTGCCCAGAACGGCCTGACCATCAAGGAAATCTGGCTGACACACGGCCATCTCGACCATGCCGGCGGTGCCCGCGAACTGAAGGAAGCTCTCGGTATCGACGTGGTCGGCCCGCATCAGGACGACCTGCCGCTGCTGCAGCGGATCGAGGCCCAGGCCGCGAAATACGGCATATCAGGATTGCGTAACGTCGTGCCCGACCGCTGGCTGAAGGACGGCGACAAGATCTCTTTCGGCACCCATGAATTCGAGGTCTACCACACGCCCGGCCACGCCCCCGGCCACGTCATCTATTTCAACCGTGCGCAGAACTTCGCTCATCTTGGCGACGTGCTTTTCAACGGCTCGATCGGCCGCACCGACCTGCCCGGCGGCGATCATCAGCAGCTTCTCGATTCGATCCGCGACAAGGTATTGCCACTCGGCGACGAAGTCGGATTCATCTGCGGCCACGGCCCTGGCAGCCGCATCGGCGACGAGCGGCGAAGCAATCCATTTCTGCAGGAAATCAGATCTCGGGGAGGATCCGATGCCGGCGCAGCAGGCGAAGCCCCGAACAACTGATGCATGTCGACAAAAAGTGCGCAGCGGTTTTGGGATAACGACTTGCATAAAGAGCTATCGCGTCGCATGAATCCGATTCGACGCGACGCGCTTTAAGTGCGAGCTCGCGCTTACATCAGCTTTCGGCCGTTTGGCACCGGCTGTTCGACCGCAGCAAGCACGATCGCGCCGTTCTCGTCTTCGAATCCCAGCGTCAGCACTTCCGAGCGGAACGGCCCGATCTGGCGCGGCGGGAAATTGACGACGCCGAGAACTTGCCGGCCCAACAGGCTTTCCGGCGTATAATGCACGGTGATCTGCGCCGAGGATTTTTTAACGCCGATCTCAGGGCCGAAATCGATCACCAGCTTGATTGCCGGCTTTCGCGCTTCCGGAAAGGGACTGGCCTCGATGATCGTGCCGACACGAATGTCGACACGCTCGAAATCGTCGTAGTTGATCTCTTCTGCCATATTGTCTCCGTCAGCCGGCCAGTTCCTCGGCCCGCTTGCGCGCCGCCGCAAGGGCTGCGTCGAACAGAGGCTGCATGCCGTTCTCGCCCATCAGCACGGCGAGCGCCGCCGCCGTGGTGCCGCCGGGAGAAGTCACATTCTCTCGCAGCCGCGAAGCGTCGTCGGGGGACTGGTGCATGAGTTCACCAGCCCCCGCGACTGTTTCCCGCGCAAGACGCATGGCGAGGTCCGCCTGCAGGCCGAGTTTACGGCCTGCCTCCGCCATACATTCGACGAGATAGAATACGTAGGCCGGGCCGCTGCCCGAAAGCGCCGTCACGGCATCGATATCGGCTTCCGCCGGCACCCATTCGACCGGGCCCGAGACGCGCAGAAGGGAATGGACGCGTTTGCGCTGCTGATCGCTGACCCCTGAATTGGCAAAGGCGCCGGTGATGCCGCGCCCGACCATGGCCGGCGTGTTCGGCATGGCCCGCACCATGGCGGCCTTGCCGAGATGTCTCTCGAGGAAATCGAGCGTCTTGCCGGCTGCGACCGAGACGACCACCGTGCCCGACCCGACCGCACTTTTCACCGCCGGCAGCACCGTTTCCATCACCTGCGGCTTGACCGCCAGGAACAGCACGCTTGCCTTCAAATCCATGGGAAGCGCGGTCAGATGGGTCGCGCCGGCCCCGTTGATCGTCGCCAGCATCGCCGGCGACGGGCCGGGATCGACGACAATGACGGCCGAGCCCGGAACGCCGCTTTTCAGCCAGCCGGAGAGCATCGCCCCACCCATGTTTCCGGCGCCGATCAGAACGACGGGATGTGTCGAGGAGAAAGGGGTCGTCGGCATCTTATGCCTCGCCGACCGTTTCAAACAGCACGGCTTCCATCGCCTTCGTCGCTTCCATGCCGGACCAGACGACGAACTGGAATGCCTGGAAATAGGCCTCGCAGGTGTCGAGCGCGCTGGAAAGCAGCACCTCCACCTGGCGATTGGTGGGCTCCGCACCGCCGGCAAGCAGCAGCGATTGGCGGAAAATGACCACATCTTCCTGACGCCAGAGGTCGAAATGACCCATCAGCACCTGCCCGTTAATCGCCGAGAGCAGCTTGACCACCTCGTTGACCCTGATGTCGGGAACTTTGATATCGAAGGCGCAGCCAAGATGCAGCGCCTCGAATTCCTCCATCCAGGAGAAAGAGACGTGATAGTCCGTCCAGCGACCCTCGACCGTCATCGCGATCTCGTCCTCGCCGGACCGTTCGAACGACCAGTCGTTGTTGGAGGCAACGTACTCGATCATATCGACCGGGTTCGACTGACGCTCGACTTCCAATTCCATCAGGTTCATGCAGCACCTTCTTGACCGGAACGAATGCGACCTAACTTGGTGTACGAACACAAGAAAGACACACGCAAAATACCGGAACCACCACTCGGATGATCGTTGAACCGCTGCCAGACTTAACGCAGATAACCTGCCCGGAGCTTACCAAGTCGCTTCGAATCATCATTTAAAATCAGTGTATAGCGCCCCTTGCCCCCTGCCAGCCCCCCGAACGGAAAATAGGACCGGCCACTGTGGAAAGGCTCTTCGAAATTCAATTCAGAAGGGAGAATAAGCGACTCTGCGAATTGGCTTTTTTGGCAGTGTCCACAGGTGGAAAACTCACCTGGTTTTTTTACGGAAGATGCGGCGTATGGCATGAATGCAACGCCGCATCTGTGTCGTATCGGGACCTAAGCGCCCTCGCCGGCAAGTTTCGCCTCGAGCACTGCGATGCGGGCGGCAAGCGCCTCGTTCTCGTCGCGTGCCTTGATCGCCATCTCGCGCACGGCCTCGAACTCCTCGCGCTTGACGATGTCCATGCTGTTCAGCCAACGCTCGGCCTGGGCGTTGAAGGCGGTTTCGATCTCCTTGCGGACGCCCTGGGCGGCACCGGCCGCATCGGTCATCAGCTTGGCGAATTCGTCCATGATGCGGTTCGTTCCGGTCGTCATGGCGTTTTTCTCCCTTCGCATGAGGTGAATTCAGCCCTTCGGGGCCTCGAGGATTGAGGTAGGGCTTCGCCACCGACGATGCAAGCGCTTTGCACGGGATAAGCTTGCCGGCACCGGCCAGGAACGAGCCATCACGAACAATGGACTTGACCGTCCGGGATCGCAGCGGCATGTTCCGCGCAACTCAACGGGTGGAAAACCTTGCCGATAGCAGCCGATCTCCTTGCCATCATGCCTTTCCCGGATATCGATCCGATTGCCTTTTCGATCGGTCCGCTGGCGATTCACTGGTACGGCCTCGCCTACGTCGCCGGCATCCTGCTCGGCTGGGCCTATGCGCGCCGCCTCGCCGCCAATGAAAGTCTCTGGCCCGGCAACGTCTCGCCGATGTCAAGGACGCAGCTCGACGATTTCATCGTCTGGGCAGCGCTTGGCGTCGTCCTCGGCGGCCGTCTCGGCTATATTTTCTTCTATGATCTCCCCGCCGTCCTGCGCAGTCCCGTCCGTGCGCTCGAGATCTGGAACGGTGGCATGTCCTTCCATGGCGGCCTGACCGGCACGACGATTGCCATGATCCTCTTTGCGCGCCGCAACGCCATACCGATCTGGAGCCTGTTCGACATCGTCGCCACCGTCGTTCCCTTCGGTCTGCTTTTTGGCCGCATCGCCAATTTCATCAATGGCGAGCTGTGGGGCCGATTGACCGACGTGCCCTGGGCCGTGGTCTTCCCGACCGGCGGTCCCTTCGCCCGCCACCCAAGCCAGCTTTACGAAGCCGGCCTCGAAGGCATTGCTCTGCTCGCAGTGCTGGCCGCCCTGGTCTACGGCATGCGCGCGCTGAAAAGCCCCGGCTTCATCACAGGCGTCTTCGTGTGCGGCTATGCGCTCTCGCGCATCTTCGTCGAATTCTTCCGCGAGCCCGACGCCCAGATCGGTTACCTCCTCGGCACGAACTGGCTGACCATGGGCATGGTGCTCTCCTCCCCGATGATCCTGCTCGGGCTCTGGGCGATGATGCGGGCCCGCCGCCGGGCTGCGCTGCAGCTTTGAAAACGGCAGGACGCGCGACATGACCACCGCTCTAGGCAAAAAGATCAAGGCAATCATCCAGGCCAACGGCCCGATCAGCGTCACCGATTATTTCTCGCTCTGCCTCGCCGATCCCGAACACGGCTATTACCGGACGCGTGAGCCCTTCGGCCGTTCCGGCGATTTCGTCACCGCGCCCGAGGTCAGCCAGATCTTCGGCGAGATGATCGGCGTTTTCATCGTCCATGCCTGGCAGCGCCACGGCGCACCGACGGATGTGCGCCTCGTCGAGATCGGCCCCGGCCGCGGTACGATGATGGCTGACATGCTGCGCGTCATCTCCCGCATCGCCCCGCCACTCCTGGACGCTATGAGCGTGCATCTCGTCGAAACCAGCGAGCGCCTGCGCGACGTCCAGAGCCAGACACTCGAGCCTTACGGCGAGAAAATCGCCTGGCATAATGGCTTCGACGAAGTGCCGCCCGGATTCACGCTGATTGCCGCCAACGAGCTCTTCGACGCCATCCCGATCCGCCAGTTCGTCCGCATGCCGACGGGTTTCCGCGAGCGCATGGTCGGCATCGACGCCGATGGCGAGCTGACCTTCGCCGCCGGCGTCGCCGGTCTCGATCCCGCGCTTCTTCCCGAACCGGTGCAGAACGTTCCGGTCGGCACTCTCTTTGAAATCTCGCCGGCCCGCCAGGCGGTGATGATCGCAATCTGCGAGCGGCTGCGCGTCTTCGGCGGCACGGCGCTTACGGTCGACTATGGCCATCTCGTCACCGGCTTCGGCGATACGCTCCAGGCCGTGCGCATGCATGAATTCGACCCGCCGCTCGCCCATCCCGGTGAAGCCGATCTGACAAGTCATGTCGACTTCCAGCAGCTCGCCGAAACGGCGCTTGCGGCCGGCGTCCATCTGAACGGCGCCCTGCATCAAGGTGATTTTCTAAGTGGCCTCGGCATTCTCGAACGTGCGGCGGCCCTCGGTCGGGATCGCGAGCCGCAAACCCAGCAGGTCATCCAGGCGGCGGTCGAAAGGCTTGCAGGCGCCGGTGAAGGCCGGATGGGTGAACTCTTCAAGGTGATGGCGGTCTCCCATCCCGCCATCGATCTCATGCCGTTTCGTCCGGTGGATTGACAGGGCGCACGCGGCTGGTTCAACATCGGCCCGAAACAAGAACTTGAAGCGCGCCGCATATGCGATGCGCTTGGGATCATAACAAACCCCTCGAAAACCCCGGAATCACAGATGCAGGACGCGGCCTCTCCCGCACCGATCGAAAGCGCCCTGCTGAACGAAGCGGCGGGCAGCACCATCCGGCACGGTTATTTCACGCGGGCCGGCGGCGTTTCCGAAGGACTGTATCGTGGCCTCAATGTCGGCCTCGGCTCCAGCGACGAACGTGACAAGGTCCTCGAAAACCGGCGCCGTGTCGCCGCCTGGTTCGGCTTGCCGGTCGAGCGGCTGGCAACCGTGCATCAGGTCCATTCTCCCGATGTCGTGATGGTCGGTGCCGATTATGACGGCGCCCGCCCTAACGCCGATGCGATGGTAACGCGCACCCCGGGAATCGCGCTTGGCGTGCTCGCCGCCGATTGCGGGCCGATCCTCTTTGCCGATCCCGATAACCGCGTCATCGGCGCAGCCCATGCCGGCTGGAAGGGCGCACTGACGGGCGTGCTCGAAAATACCATCGCCGCCATGGAGGCGCTCGGTGCGGACCGCGCTCGCATCGTCGCCTGCCTCGGCCCCTCGATCAGCCAGGCAAGTTATGAGGTCGGTCCCGAGTTCGTCGAGCGTTTCGTCGCCGAAAATCCGGAGGACGTGCGCTTTTTTGTGCCTTCCGCAACGCCCGGCCATGCCATGTTCAACCTGCCGGCGTTGACCGTCGACCGGCTGACGAAAGCCGGCGTGCATGCCGAAAGCCTCGGCCTCTGCACCTATCCGGATAGCGAGCGCTTCTTTTCCTACCGCAGAACGACACATCGCAAGGAGCCGGATTACGGCCGCCAGATTTCCGCGATATCAATCAGGGAGACTTGAGCAGAATGGCACTGCATTTCGAAAAGGCCGAATTCGCAAGCCGGCTTGCGCGCCTCACCGAGAAGATGAAGGAAGAAAAGCTCGACGCCTTGCTGCTCTTCGCCCAGGAAAGCATGTACTGGCTGACCGGCTACGACACCTTCGGCTACTGCTTCTTCCAGACGCTGGTCGTCAAGAGCGACGGCACCATGGCGCTGATGACCCGCTCGGCCGATCTTCGCCAGGCGAGGCATACCTCGATCCTCGAGAACATCCATATCTGGGTCGACCGGGTCAATGCCGATCCGACGCTCGACCTGAAGAACCTGCTGGTCGAGATGGATCTGCTTGGGGCGCGCATCGGTGTCGAATACGATACGCACGGCATGACCGGCCGCGTCGCCCGTCTGCTCGACGCGCAATTGACCATCTTCGGCCAGATCGTCGATGCTTCCTACCTCGTCAGCCGCCTGCGCCTGATCAAGAGCCCGACGGAGGTCGCCTATGTCGAACGTGCCGCCGTTCTCGCCGACGATGCGCTCGATGCCGCGATCCGGCTGACGAAATCCGGCGCCGACGAGGCCGATATCCTTGCCGCCATGCAGGGCGCGGTTTTTTCCGGCGGCGGCGACTACCCCGCCAACGAGTTCATCATCGGCTCCGGCGCCGACGCGCTGCTCTGCCGCTACAAGGCCGGCCGCCGCAAGCTCGACGCCAACGACCAGCTGACGCTCGAATGGGCCGGCGCCTATGCGCATTACCACGCCGCCATGATGCGCACGATCGTCATCGGCGAGCCGACGCACCGCCACCGCGAGCTCTACAGCGCCTGCCGCGAAACCATCGAGGCGATCGAGACCGTGCTGAAGCCCGGCCAGACCTTCGGCGATGTCTTCGACATGCATGCCAAGATCATCGACGAGCGCGGCCTGGCCCGCCACCGGCTGAATGCCTGCGGTTATTCGCTCGGCGCCCGCTTCTCTCCCTCCTGGATGGAGCATCAAATGTTCCATGTCGGCAATCCGCAGCCGATCGAGCCGGACATGTCGCTCTTCGTGCACATGATCATCGCCGATTCCGATACGGGCACGGCGATGACGCTTGGCCAGACTTATTTGACGACAACGGATGCGCCGCGCGCGCTGTCCCGCCATCCGCTCGATTTCATCGGCCTCTGACCGGTGAGAATCCGGAATTGACAGACGACCGTCCCCACCCGCATAAATTCGGGTGGGGCTGATTGCGATTGTGGGAAGGACGGATCAAGGGATGACGCGAGCTGCGATTGTGCCCACGCTCCTATTCGTCATGGCTCTGCTGACCGCCTGCAATACCACCGACGCGCTGACACCGCAGGTCGATATCGGCGATTCCTCAGCGGCAGCACCTTCGAGTCCGGTGACGCAGAGCGAGGCCGAGCGCTTGGCGGGTACCCGCCACCCGACTTTCGCTGGAAATCCGCAGCCGGGCGGCTACCATCCAGCCTATGATCAGTCGCAGCAGGCCTATCGACCCGGCACCGGCGCGCCACCGACGACGATGCAGGAACAGGCAAACGCCCTATCGAGGAGCGGCTCCTCGCCGGCCGCCTCCGCCCCGATCGAGGGACAATCGCTGCCACCGCCGGCGGCCAGTGGTCGGCTTCCCGCACAGTCGGCTGAACCGGCCGAGACGCAACAGCCGCAGCAGACCGCCGCCCTCAGCCCGGCCCCCTCCTCCGCCCGCGGCAATACCGTGCGCTTCTTGCCGATCATCGGCGCGCCGGTGCAGGCCGTGACCCCGCTCTCGCGCCAACTCGGCACCGAGGCACGCGCGCATGGCCTTTCCATCAAGAGTTCGAACGATGCGAGCAGCGATTATATTCTCAAAGGTTACCTCTCCGCCTTCGGCGACGATGGCAAGGTCACCGTGGTCTATGTCTGGGATATTCTCGACAGCGGCGGGGGCCGCCTGCACCGCATCCAGGGGCAAGAAAGCGTGCCGACGGCGGCGACCGATCCATGGGCGGGCGTTCCGGCCTCAGTGATGCAGCAGATCGGCTCAAAAACGATCGCGGAATTCTCCTCCTGGCGGCAGACTCAGGGTGGTTAGTCACAAACTTTTTGCAAATATGGAAGCCTGTGGCGCCTTTGCCCTTGCATTCACGGGGAAGCTGACTAAAAAGCGCGGCTATCAGCGCGTAACAGGCGGACCAAAATGAAGGTTTTCGCAGGCAATTCGAACCGGCAACTCGCCGAAGCGATCTGCAACTATCTCAATGTTCCCTTGGGGAAAGCCAGTGTTCGAAGGTTTGCCGATCAGGAAATCTTCGTGGAGATCCAGGAAAATGTGCGCGGTGAGGATGTTTTCCTCGTGCAGCCGACCGCCTTTCCCGCCAACGATCATCTCATGGAACTGCTGATCATGATCGACGCCATGCGTCGTTCGTCAGCCCGCCGCATCACCGCCGTCCTGCCCTATTTCGGCTATGCCCGTCAGGACCGCCGGGCTTCCGGGCGCACGCCGATCTCCGCCAAGCTGGTCGCAAACCTCATTACCGAGGCCGGCGCTGACCGCGTGATGACGCTCGATCTCCATGCCGGGCAGATCCAGGGCTTCTTCGATATACCCACAGACAACCTCTTTGCCATGCCCGTGCTGACCCGCGACATCAAGAGCCACTATGACCTCAGCAACGTCGTGGTCGTCTCGCCCGACGTCGGCGGTGTGGTTCGCGCCCGCGCGCTCGCGAAGCGCCTGGACTGCCTTCTGGCCATCGTCGACAAGCGCCGCGATCGGCCGGGTGACTCCGAAGTCATGAACATCATCGGCGACATTGCCGGCAAGGACTGCCTGCTGATTGACGATATCGTCGATTCCGGCGGCACGCTCTGCAACGCGGCCGACGCGATGCTGGCCAAGGGCGCGTCCAGCGTCACCGCCTATATCACCCACGGCGTTCTCTCCGGCGGCGCGGTCACTCGCGTCACCTCCTCGAAGCTGCGCGAACTCGTCATCACGGATTCGATCCAGCCGACCACGGCCGTGCTTTCGGCACACAATATCCGCGTCGTAACGACGGCGCCGCTGATCGGCGAAGCCATCAGCCGAACGGCCCAGGAAGAGTCCGTCTCCAGCCTCTTCGACTGAAGATAAACTATCGGCCAGCTGCGACGTGACCGTTGAGGGCCGCCTTCTGCGGCTGGTCGACGAGATTGTCGATGAACCAGTTCGGATAGACCGGGGCCGGCTCAGTCGCCGCATCGAGCGCTGTAAGGTCGCCTTCATCAAGCACCAGCTTCGCCGCACCGAGATTGTCGACCAGTTGATGCGGTTTCGAGGCGCCGAGCAACACGCTTGAGACCGTCTTTTTCGCAAGCAGCCAGGCGATCGCCACCTGGGCGACGCTCGCCCCGTGCGCGGCGGCGATCACCCGCATGCGCTCGACCAGCGCGAAGCCCCGTTCCTTGTCGAAGGGCAGGATATCGAAACCGGAATAGCGGTTGTCGGGATCACCGAGCGTTTCGCGGGTGTACTTGCCGGAGAGGAAGCCGGAGGCGAGCGGGCTCCAGACAGTCAGCCCGAGGCCATAACGCTGCATCATGGGAAGAATGTCGCGCTCGACGTCGCGGCCAAGCAGCGAATAATATATCTGTCCATGCGTGAAGGGCGCCAGCCCGTTCGCCTTCTGGATTTCAAGCGCCGCCGCCACCTTCCAGGCCGACCAGTTGGAAAAGCCGATATAACGCGCCTTGCCGGAGCGCACGACCGCATCGAGCGCCGCGAGCGTCTCCTCGAGCGGCGTGAACGGATCCTCCTTGTGGACGATATAGACGTCGATCCAGTCCGTTCTGAGCCGTCTCAGGCTTTCCTCGACCGACAAAAGGATGTGGCGGCGGGAAAGTCCGGCCTGGCCGAGAGGCGTGCCGGTGCGGAAGCCGACCTTGGTGGCAATCACCACCTCGCTGCGCCGCGCCATCAGCACCTGTCCGAGGATCGTTTCCGACTGGCCGGATGCGTAGGCGTCTGCCGTATCGAAGAAGTTGATGCCGGCATCAAGTGCCTGTCCGACAAGCGCATCGGCAACATCGGCATCGGTCTTGTAGATCGCGCCTAAGCTGCGGTCGCCCGATGTGAAAGTCATCGCGCCGAAGGCAAGCCTGGAAACGGCAAGGCCGGTCCGGCCGAGGGTCGTATATTGCATGTCATCCTCCATCCATTGGATTGTCGTGATCGGATGGGAAGACAATGCCTCAAAACATTATTGCAAAAAATCCGCCGAATCGATAAGGCTTATGAAGCTTAACTTCATAATAGACCGATGACGCCCGACCCCTTCAACGGTTTGACGGAATTCCTGGCCGTCGCCGACGCCAGGAGCTTCACCGCCGCCGCCGCATCGCTCGGCGTCACGCCGACTGCCGTCAGCCAGACGATCCGCGCGCTCGAGACGAGGCTCGGCGTGCCGCTCTTCGTCCGCACCACGCGGCGCGTCGCGCTCACTGAAGCCGGTGCCGCGCTCTTCCAGCGCGTCCGTCCGGCTGCCGCCGACATTGCCGATGCCTTCGACATGCTGGGTGGCTTCCGCGACCGCCCGCTCGGGCACCTGCGCCTCACCGTGCCGCGCATGGCCGTGCCGCTGATCGTGACGCCGCTGCTGCCGCAATTTCGCAACGCCTATCCCGATATCTCCGTCGAGATCTCGGTCGATGATGCGGCAATCGATATCACCGAACGCGGTTTCGACGCCGGCATCCGCATCGGCGAGGCGATCGAAAAGGACATGATCGTCATGCGGCTGACATCTGATATCACCTGGACGGTCGTCGGCTCACCCGGCTATTTCGCCCGATACGGCCGGCCAGTGACGCCGGAGGACCTCACCCGCCATCAGGCGATCCGCTACCGCTATCCGACATCGGGCGTCATCTATCGCTGGGAATTCGAGCGAGACGGCCGCGACTTCTCCGTCGATGCGCCGGGCAACCTGATGGTCAACGATTTCCTGCTGCTGCTCGAGCTCGCCGAGGCCGGGCTCGGTCTTGCCTATTTGCCGGATATTTCCGTCGGCGAGGCCGTGGCATCAGGGCGGCTCGAACGCGTGCTCGATCCCTTCTTGCCGACCACGCCCGGTCTCTTTGCCTATTTCCCCGCCCGCTCGCAGACGCAGCTGAAGTTGCGCGCCTTTCTCGACATGGCAACGGCGCTGCTGCGCCGCAAAGGGTGAGACCCTGAGCGGCGCATCTGCTCTTCGGTCGAAAGACCCTGGTATACGCTATTGCGGCTGGTCCGCTTCCTTGACCACCTGGCCGTTAACAGCGATTGCGCCATCGCGGCCGATGGTGATGTCCCAGCGCGAACGGCCATCCGCATCGGTCTTGGCGAAGCCCTTCACCATCATGATGCCGAAGGAGACCTGGTTGAGGTCGGGATCCGTCTTGGCAAGCTCCTGAACCGCGGCAATCGTCTTGTCGAGGTCGCGGGCAAGGATCGTCGCCTCCATCGAATAGTCCTTCTGGGTATCGACCCGTCCCTCGATCTTGCCGGTCATGTCGACGTCGTAGACATCGGATTTGGCGCTGACCTTCGGAAACTCGATGGTGAGCCGGCCATCGCGGAAGAGCTTTTTCGCCATCTCGTCGCCGCTTTGCTCCGGCGGCTTGGCGTTGAAATCCATCGCCATGAGCGCGTCGCCGAAGGTGGCGAAATCCAGATTCGGAATGGCGAGCTGCAGATCGAAATTGGTCGGCACGAAAGGCGAATAACTTGCCGGCATTGCCGGGCTGACGAGGCTGATGTCCTGCGCATCGATGCCGAAGCCGAAACGCATGGCGTCGCTCGGCCCATCCATAACCAGGTTGTAACCGAATGCCTTGACGCCGCCATTGCCCATCTGGTTGCTGACGGTCAGATTATTGACCCCGATCGTCTCGTTGAACGAGGCAAGAATCGGAAAGGCTTGCTTCAGCATTCCCTTTATCTTGTCGCTGTTTTCCGGGCTTAGTTCTTTCTCCTCGAGATGGTCGAGAATGAAAAGGACGATCTCGCGGATTTGCTTAGCCGGCAGGCCGTTCACCTTGGCATCGAAATCGATCGAGTCGGCGCGGATTTCAACAGGCGGCATTTGCAGGCCGGAAACCTGCTCGACGAAAGTCGACATGGACCCGCTGCCCCCAAAATCGATACGCCCATTGCCGCCTGCGCTGTCCGTCGAGGTCAGCTTTTGGTCCATCCCTGCAAAGCTGGCATGGACTTCCTCGGTGTCGGACTTGCTGGCGACCTTGATGTCCTTGGCGGTGAAGGTGCCGGAGCGCAGGTAGCTGATCGCCGGGTCGAAGACGCCGGTATAGACAAGCGAAGCGATGGAGTAGGAGAAATCCGTCGGCTTCTGGTCGGGCCCCTTGAAATGGCCGGAGACGTTGAGCTTGTTGTCACCCTCAATGTTCCAGAGCCCACTATCGAGCGGCGTAGCGAACATCGAGAACGGCGTCAGCCCGCTGATCGCAAATGTCGCTGGATCGGCCTTGGCAAGCAGCTTCGCCAGATCGTAGATGATCTCGTAGCGTGTGCCCGCCGGATTGACGGTGAGCATGCCGCTCTTCGCCAGATCCTCGGGAAGCAGCTTCGTCAGATTGTCCTTGACCGCATTGGCGCCATCCTGATTGATCTCGACGCCCTGGGCCGTGGTGACAAGGCAAAGTGCCAGCAAGCTCGTTGCCGTGACAAGTTTGAGACGCATAGTCCGATTTCTCCTCAGCCCTTTTTGAACGCGGCCATCCAAAGATGCGAAGCGCGCCGATGTCAACCTCAGCTGTGGAAGAGAATGGCGATTTTGCCGTTCATACGGCCGCGTATTTCGGACGGCGAGAACATCGCCTCCTCGTATCCGGCACTCGGCTCACCGTGACGATCGACGCGATGCTCGAATGCGGTTTCGGTTTGCCGAAGCGTGTAGAAAACAACCCGAATCCGCAACTTGCGTTTCCGATCGACTTATAATATAGGCCACCGGTCCGTGTAGACACCCTTGGAGGCAACGCGGATGAGGTCGGGTCATATCGCCTCCGGTTCGTCGGAACAAGGCTTTTGCCCGCCGCCGAACTCTCCAAATAACCTCGAAAGGAATAGCCATGAGCCAGGAAACTTACGAGCTCAAGGCCGAGGCGCGCGAACGGGTTGGTAAGGGGTCCGCCCGTGAACTTCGCCGCAACGGTTTGATTCCCGCTGTCATCTACGGTGACAAGCAGGCCCCCATTTCCATCACTCTCAACACCAATGAGGTGACGAAGCGTATTCACGCCGGTGCTTTCATGACCACCGTGGCGACGATTGACGTCGACGGCAAGAAGCACAAGGTTCTGCCGAAGGACTACCAGCTCGATCCGGTCCGTGACTTCACCATGCATGTCGATTTCCTGCGCGTCTCCGGCAACACCCAGGTGACCGTCGAAATCCCGGTTCACTTCATCAACGAAGAGAAGTCCCCGGGCCTCAAGGTCGGCGGCGTTCTGAACATCGTTCGCCATGAAGTCGAAGTTCATTGCCCGGCCGATGCGATCCCTGAGTTCTTCAACATTGATCTCAGCGGCAAGAAGATCGGCGACAGCGTCCATATCGCGGAAGTCACTCTGCCGAAGGGCGTCACCCCGGTCATCGACCGCGACTTCACGATCGCGACGATTATCGCTCCGGCTGCCGGCATCGACGAGAGCGCCGCGGAAGGCGAAGCCGAAGCCTGATCGCTTCGACGAATTTGTAAAGCATATGGCCCGCTTTCCCCAGTGAACTGGCCCCCGAAGGTTGTCGTCCAACTTTCGGAGGCCAATTCACAGGGAAGGCGGGCTTTTCATTGCCTCGAAAGGCCCCGTTTCAGCAACATTTAACAAATTCGTGAAAGCATGTTCCGTCAGCTGCGAAGAAGCCCGCCTTAATGCGCGACGGCAAATATGGCGGCCCGGGGGAGTAGACGGAAACATGAACAATTCCGTTGAGAACAGATTTTTTGCGATAGTTTGCGGAGCGCTGCTTGTTTTTGTTGCTCCCCTCTTTGTTCTCTTCCTTTTCCTTTCCTCGGAACGAGCCGACAAGGAAATACGCGATCACATCTCCGTTCTTCTCGTCGCCAATGCCCAGGCGCTGGCCAAACCGCTGTGGGACCTCGATGAGGAGAGCGTTACCCAGATCAGCGCGACGGTCGTTTCCCAGGGCGCCATTGTCAAGGTCGAAGTGCGTGACCAGTCAGGCCAGCTCGATGTCAGCCAGTCCACCATTCCGCGCTCCTTCGACGGCAAGCTGGTGCAGGTGTCGCGCGCCATCATCTACAACGCTGTCGACGGTCCGAAGAACCTCGGCAGCATCAGCGTCTATTATCCTGCGCTCGGCCTGTTTTCCGGCCTGAAGCAGGAAGAGGTCGTCTTTATTTCGATCTTCATCTTCGCGGTGCTGACCGTTTTCGGCACGGCGCTGATCGGCAACCGTTTCTTCGTCATCCAGCCGCTGATGCGGCTGACGGCGGCGATCGAGGCCACCCGCCAGCTCGGCTCCCGCCATCATGTCGACTGGCAGTCGAACGACGAGATGGGACGGCTTGCCCATAGCTTTAACGAGATGCAGACCAAGCTCGAAAGCGAGGAAAAGGAGCTGAAGCTCGCCCACCGCCGCGCCACTGACATCTACAATCTGACGCCCGCCATGCTCTTCTCGCTCGATGAGGAAGACCGCATCACCGCCGTCAGTGATTATTGGCTGCTTGCCACAGGTTATAGCCGCACCGCCGTCATCGGCCGCAACTTCGCCGATCTCGTCACTTCCGCCACCCGCGACAAATTCATCAAGCGCCGCCGGGCCGAAAGCGGCATGACCGTCACCGTCAAGTTTGTCTGCCTGGACGGTCGCACCATGGACGTCCTGATCATGGAATCAGAGGCGGGAGCCGGCGCTCACGACCGCCTCTCGCTATCGGTCATGACCGATGTCACCGAACTCAAGGCTTCCGAGGACCGCAACCACCGCCAGGCAATCACCGATCACCTGACCGGGCTTCTTAATCGCCAGGGCTTCGAGGCCGTCCTCGACAATAAGATCGCCGCCGCCGACGCCGCCGGCCAGGAGCTCGCCTGTCTCTTCGTCGATCTCGACCGCTTCAAGTGGATCAACGACAATATGGGCCATGCCGCCGGCGACCTGGCGCTGGTCGAGCTCGTCGAGCGCCTGAAAACCCATCTTGCCCCCTCCGACGAGGCAGCCCGTCTCGGCGGCGACGAATTTGCCATCTTGCTGCCGGCAAAGGACGCCGAAAAACGCGCCAAGGCAATGTGCGAGCAGATTGCCACGCTCTTCGAAACGCCATTCGCCCCGGACATGCATCTGAGCGCTTCCGTCGGCATCGCCATCTATCCGCATCATGCCGCAACCGCGGCCGAACTGCTGCAGAAATCCGACATGGCGATGTATGCCAAGAAACGCGACGGCAAAAACGGCGCGCAACTCTTCGACAATGCCATGCTCGACCGTGCCCGCAGCCGCGCCGAGATCGAAGCCAATATCGAAGCCGGCCTCGTCGACAACTGGTTCGAGGCCTTCCTGCAGCCGATCGTCAACCTGAACGGTCGCGGCATATCAGGTTTCGAGGCGCTAATGCGCCTCAACCATCCACAGAAGGGCTTGATGCCGCCGGCCGAGATCATCAGCGTCGCCGAGGAGACGGCAAAAATTGTCCGCGTCGGCAACGTCATCATGGAAAAGGCGGTCGCCAACCTCGCCAAGATTTCCCGCATCCCCGGTATGCAGGATACCTATCTCGCCATCAACTTCTCGCCGCTGCAGTTCGAGCCGGCGCTGCCGGCCCGTCTTGCCGCCATCGTCGGTCGCCACGGCATCCGTCCCGAGCGCATCGTCGTCGAGATCACCGAGGCTGTGCTGATGCACGACAACCCTGAGATCCGCATGATCGTCACCGAGCTTCGTCGCTTCGGCTGCCGTATCGCGCTTGACGATTTCGGCACCGGCTATTCGTCGCTGAGCTACCTTAACCGCTTCCCTGTCGACATCATCAAGATCGACCAGTCTTTCACCCGCGCGATCAACGACGGCGATGACGACGTGCGCCAGAAGAGCCGCATGCTGATCGAAGGCATCACCACGCTCTCCCACAAGATGGATTGCACCGTTATTGCCGAAGGCATCGAGACCGAAGAGGAGTGCCGCACGCTCCACCAGATGGGGCTTGACTATGGCCAGGGCTACCTCTTCCACCGTCCGCAGCACGCAGCCACGCTGATCGAGGAACTGATGGCCTCGCAATCGGCCATCGCACGCGCCTCGTAAACGAAGAACGAAGGAGATGATGCCGATGAAAAAGCTCCTGCTTCTCGCATGCCTGGCGCTGCCATGCACCGCCCATGCGCAAACGGTGATCTTCGCGACCGAGGATTATGCCCCCTTCAACTACCGCGAAGGCAAGGAGATCAAAGGCGCGACCGTCGAGCAGGTCGAAAAGATAATGGCCGCGATCGGCGTCGACTACACGATCGAAATCATGCCCTGGGCGCGCGCTTTCAGCCTTGGCCGCACGGCGCCGATGACGTGTGTCTTCGCGACCGCCCATAACGGGGCGCGTGACCCGTTGTTCAAATGGGTCGAGCCGCTGCTCATCGACCGCAACATCCTGATCACCCGCAAGGGTTCTACTGTCACCGCCAGCAATCTGGACGAGGCGAAGAAATATACGGTCGGCACTCAGCGCGAGGATTACACCGAGACGATCCTGAAGGAGAAGGGCTTCACCAAGCTCGATGTCGCTAGCGATTTCAACGCGACGCTGCGCAAACTGCTTGGCGGGCGCATCGACATGATGCCGATCTCCGAACTCTATTTCGAAAAACTGAAGGCCGACCAGCCGGTGGAATTGGTGACCGTGCTCTCCGCCCAGCCAATGGGCATCGCATGCGAGAAGAACTTTCCGGACGATCTGCTCGCCAGGATGCAGGCTGCTCTCGACAAGCTGATCGCCGATGGCGACCAGAAGCAGATCTTCCTGAAATACGGCATGAACCTGTCGGAATGACTCCGGAGACAACTGCCCTTTCCGCTTGACTTTGCGTTCATTTCGCGGTGGTGAACGGCGGGAAGTTCTAAAGCACGTCGCGATCTTTCAGATTTGCTCCTCGCGCTTTAGGTCTTTGTTTTTACGCATGTCGTTGTCGCAAAACCGCTGCACACTTTGCGCGACATGCTTTAGCGAGGAAAAACAGGCCATGCTGATCATCGCGGGTCTCGGCAATCCCGGCAGCAAATACGCCGGCAACCGCCACAATATCGGCTTCATGGCCGTCGACGCCATCCATCGGCGCCACGGCTTTTCGCCCTGGTCGAAGAAGTTTAGGGCCGAGATCGCCGAGGGCGAGGTCGGCGGCGAGAAAGTGCTGCTGATCAAGCCGCAGACCTTCATGAATCTTTCCGGCGAGTCCGTCGGCGAAGCGATGCGTTTCTACAAGCTCCAGCCGGCCGATCTCGTGGCAATCTACGACGAGCTCGACCTTCCCCAGGGCAAGGCGCGGCTGAAGACCGGCGGCGGCCACAACGGCCACAACGGCATCAAGTCACTCGACGCCCATTGCGGCAGGGAATACCGACGGCTACGCCTCGGTATCGGCCATCCCGGCATCAAGGAAATGGTGCAGAACCATGTGCTCGGCGATTTCGCCAAGGCAGACAAGGCCTGGCTGGAGCCGCTTCTCGACACGCTCGCCGACAATGCCGACATGCTGGTCCGAAACGAAGATTCGCAGCTGATGAACAAGATTGCGCTGGCGCTCGGCGGAAAGGCCGAGGAGGAGAAACCGGCGAAAGAAAAGAAGGACGTCGAGAAGAAGCCGGCCGGCCAGTCGCATATCCATCAGGCCCGCAACCACAATCAGCCGAAGTTGCCGGCCACCGGCCCGATGGCCGACATGCTGAAAAAGATGTTCGGCAAAAAGGGCGATTGAGACCGATGCCGGATCAAGACGTCATCATCCGCCCGGCTACCCGCGGCGATCTCGCCGGTCTCATGACGCTTTACCGTCACCTGAACCCCACCGATCCGGTTCTTGACGAGGCCATTGCCGAGGAACGCTTTTCCGCCATCCTGGCCCAGCCCGGCATGATCGTCTTCATCGGTTTTGCGGGTGCGGTCGCCGTCGCCACCGTCACAAGCGTCGTCGTTCCGAACCTGACACGGAACGGCGCCTCCTATGCGCTCATCGAAAACGTCGTCACCCATGCCGATCATCGCAAGCGCGGTTACGCCCGCGCCGTCATCGGCCATGCGGTGGCAGACGCCTGGAGCGCCGGCTGCTACAAGGTGATGCTGCTCACCGGCTCCAAAAATCCGGCAACATTGCGCTTGTATGAGAATTGCGGCTTCGTGCAGGACAAGACCGGCTATCAGATTCGCCGGCCCTAACCCTATTTTAGAGCCCTCGGGCAGCACCTATTCTTCCGGTTCGGTGGTGAACATCAGCGGAAAGCCCATGCCCTTGGCAAGGTCGATGCCTTCCTTGGCCTTGGTCTCGGCGATATCTCTGGCGCAGACTACGACCACGCAGGAACCGAGCTTGTGCGCCGTCATCATCACCCGGTAGCCGGTCTCCTCGCTCATGCGGAAGACGGCTTTCAGGACCAGGATGACGAATTCGCGCGGTGTAAAATCGTCATTGACGAGAATGACCTTGTAGAGCTTCGGCTTGTCCAGCTTGAGCTTCACCTTGGTCTTCGGTTTCAGGGCAATGTCATTGTCACTCATCGGAAAAATCCACCCGTTGATGACATGGGGTCAGGAATCTTCAAAACCATCTAATCATTGTCGATGACGAATTTTCGACAGTCGGCCGGCTGGCTCCCCGCCCCAAACAGGCAAGAGCTGGTCGCCGGCTTCGACACTGATAGGGCCACTGCGTCTATACGATCAGCGACCGGCAAATCAGCAATATGTCGAAATCTCCATCGGTATTCAAGAATAGGCCAGCACCGATCCGTCGGCAAGTGAGCGACGCTAAAAGCTCTCTAAGACTTGACCACATTGCTCCTTTATCCCATAGGCACCAGCAAGGAATTCAAGAACAGCAGGTTTTAGCCATGGGCTTCAAATGCGGTATCGTCGGGCTGCCGAATGTCGGCAAATCGACCCTCTTCAACGCGCTCACCAAGACGGCCGCCGCACAGGCGGCGAATTATCCCTTCTGCACCATCGAGCCGAACACTGGCGAAGTCGCCGTTCCCGATCCGCGCATGCGCAAGCTTGCCGACATCGCCAAGTCGAAGGAATTGATCCCGACCCGCATCTCCTTCGTTGATATCGCCGGCCTGGTGCGCGGCGCCTCGAAGGGTGAAGGCCTCGGCAACCAGTTCCTCGCCAATATCCGCGAGGTCGATGCTATCGTGCATGTGCTGCGCTGCTTCGAAGACAGCGACATCACTCATGTCGAGGGCCGCATCAACCCGGTCGCCGATGCTGAGACGATCGAGACCGAACTGATGCTTGCCGACCTCGAAAGCCTGGAGCGCCGCACTGAGCAGACCCGCAAGCGCGCCACCGGCAAGGACAAGGATTCGGTGGCGATGCTGCCGATCATGGAAGCCTCGCTGAAGCTGCTCAACGAAGGCAAGCCGGTTCGCACGCTGCTGTCGACGCTCGATGCGGAAGAAATCGTCATCCTCAAGAGCCTCAATCTTCTGACTTCGCATCCGGTGCTCTACGTCTGCAACGTCGCCGAAGGCGATGCCTCGACCGGCAACGAATTCACCGAGGCTGTCGCGGTGATGGCGAAGGAGCAGGGTGCTGAAACCGTCACCATCTCGGCGGCGATCGAGTCTGAGGTCGCCCAGCTTCCCGAAGAGGAGGCCAAGGAATTCCTCTCCGCCCTCGACCTTGACGAGGCGGGCCTCGACCGGCTGATCCGCGCCGGCTACAAGCTGCTCCACCTCATCACCTATTTCACCGTCGGCCCGAAGGAAACACGCGCCTGGACGATCGAGCGCGGCACCAAGGCGCCGCAGGCCGCCGGCGTCATCCATTCAGATTTCGAACGCGGCTTCATCCGCGCCAACACCATCGCCTATGACGACTACATCAAATACAACGGTGAAGTCGGCGCCAAGGATGCCGGCAAGGCGCGCGACGAAGGCAAGGAATACGTCGTCCAGGACGGCGACGTCATCCACTTCCGCTTCAACACCTGAACGGATACTGCCGCTATCCCGATCCATTCATTTCGCCCAAATCGCTCAGCGGTTTGGGCGAAATCGTAAGATTTACGGAGTTGCCCCTAAGACGGCCGGCGGCAGTCTTTGCGAAATGGCGGCCGGCAGCGCCGGCAGCACGAGGCGGCGCAGCGGCATCCAGCCCGTTCCGATGACGAGCACGATCACCCCGACGACGATCAGCGTCGTGAAGATATAGGTATCAACCGTCGCACTTCCCTGCCGGAAAATGCCGTAAATCGCAAAACCGAGCGACAGCAGCCCAGACGTGACGAAGGCCCGCCGGTCTATGACAAGGCCGATCAGCATCAGCACCGCAACGCTGATAACGATGATCGGCGTCTTGATCGAAACCGTCTGGGCAACATCCAACAAATTGCCGTCGAACGAAATCAGCAGGCGGACGCTGAAGAGCAGCGCCGGTGCAGCACCCAGATGAAGCCAGAAGGCGATATCGGAGCGTGTTGTCCGGCGCATCCGATCGCCAAGGTCGAAATACAGCGCCGTTGCGAACAGTCCGAGCGCGCAAACGAGGCAGACCACCGCGAGCAAGACGGGATGGTTGGCGAAGAATTGCGGATCCCCGCTCGCCCATTGCATGAGCCGCAAAAGCAGGGTGAGGACGAAAGCAAGGGCCGACATGATGCAGAGCGCCAACGCCAACGGCACACGATAGCGGACATAATAGGCGCCGAGAATGATAGGGAAGCCGGCAACGAACTGCGTCGCCTCCGCCCCGTTGAAAGCAGGTGTTATCGGCTTGAAGAAGAAGGACATCAGCAGGAATGTCCAGCAGAACAGCGCGATCGTCAGGCTGACTGCCGGCAGAGCAAGCCGCTGCCCGCGCACCAGGATCTCCGAAAGCACAATGATCGCAGGCAGCACGGCATAAAGGGCGGCAAGCCCCCAGAGGCCGCCGAGCGCCACGACGACACCGATCGTGATCAGCACATCGTGAAAGCCGCGCACGAAACGCGGTGTCTCGGTATCCGACCAGGCCTGCTCTTCCTGCGCTGCCATTACCGGCCGTGCCTCTATGACGGTGACGCCGCGCTCGACCAGAAACGGCAACAGCCGCCCGCCTGCCTCCGGCGAAATCAGCCCCTGGTGTGCAGCTTCGTCGAGTATCGATCTCAGTTCCGTCATACCCATTTATCTCCCCGGAATCATTGAGCCCGCACGGATGCTATTGTAAGCATTGTGCGCTGCATATGGCGGGAGGAACGAATGTCGGCAGAAAAACTTTCCTTCGAGGATTTCCGGCCCGGCCGCCGCTTCGCGCTTGGTCCGAAGCTGGTCGTCGCCGAGGAAGTCATTGAGTTCGCAAGGGAATTCGATCCGCAGCCGATGCATCTCGACGAGGCAGCCGGCCGCGCCAGCATTCTCGGCGGGCTTGCCGCCTCCGGCTGGCACACCTCTTCGATGTTCATGCGCATGATGGCCGACAGCTATCTCCTGAACGCGCTCGCCGAGGGCGCGCCTGGTATCGATTTGATGGAATGGCGCAAGCCTGTCCTTGCCGGCGACACGCTGTCGGGCCATTCGACTGTGCTCGAATCCCGGCCGATGCGCTCGCGGCCCGGCATGGGCATCGTCAAGTTCCGTCATGAGGTGGAAAACCAGCGAGGCCAACTCGTCTTGGTCTCAGAAAATTCGGTCATGCTCCGCATGCGCCCGGAGACATCAGCATGAAAATGTCCGACCTCTACACCGTCGGCGAGAAGGCCGAGATCGGCAGCTACACCTTCACCGAGGAAAGCATCATCCGCTTCGCCAAGCGCTTCGACCCACAGCGTTTTCATATCGACAGGCAGGCGGCAAAGGAAAGCCTCTTCGGCGACCTCTGCGCCTCCGGCTGGCACACGACGGCCGCCTGGATGCAGACTTTCATCGCCTTTTGGGAAAGGCAGAGCGTAGCACTCGCGGAAAAGGGCCTGACAGCACCGAAGCTCGGCCCCTCACCGGGTTTTCAGAACCTGCAGTGGCTGCAGCCGGTGTTCGTCGACGATAACGTGTCCTATTCCGTCGCCTTACTCTCCAGCCGGGCGCTCGCTTCACGGCCGGGCTGGCACGTCAACACGATCCTCTGCGAAGGCGTTAATCAAAACGGCGGTCCCGTTATCCGCTTCGAAAGCGGCGTCCTCGAATTCGACTGACGCCGCCCGCAATGGATGTGGTTCGGAGCATGCTGCCGAAACGTGTGAGCGGTTTTCGGACGACATCATGCTCTATTTCTTTGATCTAATGCCCGGAGAATTCGACCAGCGTGTGCACGATAACGCCGAGTTCTTCCAGCTTCCTGCGGCCGCCGAGATCCGGCAGGTCGATGACGAAGCAGGCGCCGACCACTTCCGCGCCCATCTGGCGCAGCAGCTTCGTTGCGCCGACGGCCGTGCCGCCGGTGGCGATCAGGTCGTCGACCAGGATCACCTTCTCGCCGGGCTGCACCGCATCGCGATGCATCTCCATCTCGTCGACGCCATATTCCAGACTGTAGGCGATGCGCACGGTCTCGTGCGGCAGCTTGCCCTTCTTGCGGATCGGCACGAAGCCCGAGGAAAGCTGGTGGGCCACCGCACCGCCCAGAATGAAGCCGCGCGCCTCCATGCCGGCGATCTTGTCGATTTTCGTGCCCGCATAGGGCTGCACCAGTTCGTCAACCGCCCTGCGGAAAGTGCGTGGATTGCCGAGCAGCGTGGTGATGTCACGGAAAATGATGCCGGGCTTGGGATAGTCGGAAATAGAGCGGATGCTGGCTGCGAGCTCCGAAGTCGTATTGTCCATGGAAAGTCCATATTCTGCGAGGGCATGAAACTGGCCGCACCCTATCAATTGCCAGGGGCGGAACCAACAAAAAAGGCGGCCCGAGGCCGCCTTTTGAATGTCGATCGGGAACCGCTCAATGTTCCTTGTTGGCGTAGATCGACCGCTTCGTCAGGTAGATCAGCACCGTGAAGATCAAGAGGAAGATCATGACCATGAAGCCCGTACGCTTGCGCTCCTCGAGATGCGGCTCGGCGGCCCACATCAGGAAGGCGGAGACGTCCTTCGAATACTGGTCGACCGTCGCCTGCGCACCATCGTCATAGGTCACCTGGCCGTCGGAGAGCGGCTTCGGCATGGCAAGCACGGCCGCAGCGTGGAAATAGGGATTATAATGTCCGCCCTGCGGCACCTGGAAACCGGCCGGCGGCTCTTCATAGCCAGTCAGCAGCGAATGGATGTAATCCGGGCCACCTTCCTGATACTGCGTGAAGATGTCGAAGACGAATTGCGGGAAGCCGCGTTCGACTTCGCGAGCCTTTGCAATCAGCGAAAAGTCGGGCGGAGCCGCACCGTTGTTGGAAGCAGCAGCGGCTTCCGCGTTGGGGAAAGGCGCCGGGAAGTGATCGGAAGGGACCGCTTTGCGGGTGAACATCTCGCCGGCAGCGTTCGGGCCGTCCTGAACCTCGTAATTCGCTGCGAAAGCCTTCACCTGCGCCTCGGAATAACCGAGCTCGTCGAGCATGCGGAAGGGCACAAGGTTCATCGAATGACAGGCGGAACAGACTTCGGTGTAGACCTTGAGGCCGCGCTGAAGCTGACCTTTGTCGTAATGGCCGAATGGACCGGCAAAAGTCCATTCCTCCTCCTTCGGCTCCTTCAGCGGATAGTGCGGTGTCGCACTTTCCTCGTGATGGGCCGGAGCCGCGCCGTTTGCGGGCGTCGCCTCCTGGGCAAAGGCGGCGCTGCTGAGAACGGTAGCGACAGCGAGCGGCAGAATGCTTGCAACAAGCTTTTTCATATTCCTATTCCTTCGCTCGCTTACGCTTTGGCCGCCGCACTGGCTGCAGCTGTTTTGTTGCGCTTTTCGAGCACCGCTTCGGTGATCGAGTTCGGGATGCGGCGCGGCGTTTCCACCAGGCCGAGAACTGGCATCGCGACCAGGAAGAAAGCGAAGTAGAGGAGTGTGCAGAACTGCGAGATCATCACATAGCCACCTTCCGCCGGCTGCGAGCCGAGCCAGCCGAGGATGATCGCATTGATCACGAACAGCCAGTAGAACAGCTTGTACCAGGGGCGGTAGACGGCCGAACGGACCTTCGACGTATCGAGCCAGGGCAGGAAGAACAGCACGATGATCGCGCCGAACATCACCAGCACGCCGCCGAGCTTGGAGTCGATCGGACCGACGTTGAAGGTGATCGAACGCAGCATCGCGTAGAACGGCAGGAAGTACCATTCCGGAACGATATGGGCCGGCGTCTTCAACGCGTCGGCCGGGATGTAGTTGTCGGCATGGCCGAGGAAGTTCGGCAGGTAGAAGACGAAATAAGCATAGACCAGCAGGAAGACCGAGACGCCGAGCGCATCCTTCATTGTCGCATAGGGCGTAAAGCGCACCGTATCCGTCTTCGTCTTGACCTCGACGCCCGTCGGGTTCGTCTGGCCGGTGACGTGCAGCGCCCAGATATGCAGGACGACGACACCGGCGATCATGAACGGCAACAGGTAATGCAGCGAAAAGAAGCGGTTCAGCGTTGGCTGTTCGACAGCAAAGCCGCCGAGCAGGAACTGCTGCACCCATTCGCCGATCAGCGGAAAGGCGGAAAAGAAGCCGGTAATGACGGTCGCACCCCAGAAGGACATCTGACCCCAGGGCAGAACGTAACCCATGAAGCCGGTCGCCATCATCAGCAGGTAAATGACCACACCGAGAATCCAGAGAATTTCGCGCGGCGCCTTGTAGGAGCCATAGTAGAGGCCACGGGCAATGTGCAGGTAGACGGCGACGAAGAAGAAAGACGCGCCGTTGGCATGCATATAGCGCAACAGCCAGCCATGATTGACGTCGCGCATGATCTTTTCAACGGAGTTGAAGGCGATCGTCGTTTCGGCGGCATAGTGCATGGCGAGAACCACGCCGGTCAATATCTGTAGGATCAGCATGACCGAGAGCATTGCGCCGAAAGTATAGGCATAATTCAGGTTACGCGGAACCGGATAGGCGACGAAGCTGTCATAGACCATGCGCGGCAGTGGAAGGCGCGCATCGACCCATTTCTCGAGGCCGGTTGATGGCTCGTAGCTGGAATGGCCACTCATTAATCAGTCTCCCCTCAACCGATCTTGATCTTGGTATCGGACAAAAATGAAAAGGTCGGAATCGCCAGGTTCTGCGGCGCCGGGCCTTTGCGGATGCGGCCGGCCGTGTCGTAGACCGAGCCATGGCAGGGACAGAACCAACCATTGTATTCGCCGGCCTGGCCGAGAGGCACGCAGCCGAGATGCGTGCAGGTGCCGATCATAACGATCCAGTTTTCCTTGCCCTTGCCGCCCGAACGGTCAACACCCGTTGCCTGAGCGTCCACAGGAAGATTTGCATTGCGCGCGATCGGGTCCTTCAGATCACCAAGCTGGACGGCGTTTGCCGCTTCCACTTCCTCAGGCGTGCGATTGCGGATGAAGATCGGCTTGCCGCGCCATTTGACCGTCAGTGACATGCCAGGCTCAAGGCTGGCAACGTCGACTTCGATGGAGGCGAGAGCGAGCGTCGAAGCGTCAGGACGCATCTGATCGATGAATGGCCAAGCGACTGCAACGGCGCCGACGGCGCCTGCCATACCGGTGGTGAGATAAAGGAAATCACGGCGAGTGGGTTCGCCCATGCCCTCGCTTGTCGTTTCGTGTTCGCTCACGGCTAACATCCTCTGCGCAATTTTCGCGGAATTCCGCCCTGCCCCCTCTACCGGCGAATCTCTGGACACAATTCGGCCATAGATTCCCCGGCAATCCGGCGCGTTCTATGCTTGATCGCAAATTATGTCCAGCCTTGGCAAGGGGATGAGGGCACAATGTCGCGGGAAATTTCGGATGAATTTTTTAAGGCAAACACGCGCTTGCCATTATGTTGCATTGCAACAAAAACGGCCTCGTGATAGGCGCAGTCGCAGCCACGCCAGCGAGCCGGACCGGAGCGGATGAGAGACACGATTTTTTGCGTATTCAGCGTCCTCACAACCCTCGTTCTCGCCATCGTCTCTCTGCGATACCTTGCCGATTTCTATCTGCTGTCGTTCTTTTACAGCTTCCAGGTCCATCTGGCAGTGGCCGGCGTGGTGGCCTCGGTCGCAGCCCTTCTCGTCAAGCGGCATTGGTATGCGCTGCTGACCCTCGCGGTATCGGTGGTCCTTGCCGTCCACGGCGTCGTGATGATGCGCGAGTTCATCGAACCATCAGTCGAGGAGAGCCGCCCGGCCCTGTTCAGGCTGATGTCCTTCAATATCGAGAACGATAATTTCGCAAACGGCCCTGACATCGCCGACATGGTCATCGCCTCGGGCGCCGATGTCGTCAACATCCTGGAGGCCGAACCGCTGCTGTCGGAACTGCCGCGGTTGTTGAAGGCCTATCCCTATTATATCGGATGCGGCGTCGGCATGGAGCAATGCGATACGCTGGTCTTGTCGAAACGCCCGCTGATCGAATCCCACATCCGCAATCTCGGCCTGCTCTGGCGCAATCGGCTGACGATCTCGACGATCGATTTCGACGGCCAGAAGGTCAATTTCCTCGCCGCGCACCTGACCAAACCTTATTA
Organism: Rhizobium leguminosarum; assembly: GCF_019798305.1. Classification (GTDB taxonomy): domain Bacteria; phylum Pseudomonadota; class Alphaproteobacteria; order Rhizobiales; family Rhizobiaceae; genus Rhizobium; species Rhizobium leguminosarum_U. The sequence continues at coordinate 83,023 of NZ_JAAXDD010000016.1, read as the reverse complement.
CGATGAGTTCCACGGCCTCGAAATCTGGGATCTCGCGGAGATCATCCCTACCCTTTCGGGACCGCTCGTTCTTGCCGGCGATTTCAATACGTCGATCCTGGCGCCCGACGTGCAGTATCTCATGCGCACTCAAAGCTTGGGCACGGCATCGCTGGAGCCCGCGACATGGCCGATCCGGGCTGGCGCCTTCGGTATTCCGATCGATCACGTCTTTACCCGGGCGCCGCTGCGGCTGAAATCGGTGCGCCGCATCGAGAACGGCTTCGGATCAAATCATTTTGGCCTCATGGCGGAATTTGTCATCGATCCTTGAACCCGTGTCCTCATCCGTAGCGAGGAAGCCGCCGGACTGGCGCGCCCAAAGTTCGGCATAGAGCCCGCCGCGGCGAAGCAGTTCGTCATGGCTGCCTTCTTCAATGATCCGGCCGAGATCAACGACGATCAGCCGGTCGAGCGCGGCAATCGTCGATAGCCGATGGGCGATCGCAAGCACCGTCTTGCCTTCCATGATTCGATGGAGATTGGACTGGATCGCTTCCTCCACTTCCGAATCGAGCGCCGACGTCGCTTCGTCGAGAACGAGGATTGGGGCGTCTTTCAGCATGACGCGGGCAATGGCGATGCGCTGCCGCTGCCCGCCCGACAGTTTGACACCGCGTTCGCCGACATGCGCATCGAAACCTCTGCGGCCCTGCTGATCCTGCAGGCGGGCGATGAAGTCGATGGCTTCGGCGCGCCTGGCTGCCTCGACCAACCCCTCCTCGCCGGCATCCGGCCGTCCGAACAGGATATTGTCCCGCACGGAACGATGCAGCAGCGAGGTGTCCTGGCTGACGACGCCGATCTGCATCCTGAGAGATTCCTGCGTCACGGCTGCAATATCCTGGCCGTCGATCAGAATGCGGCCATCCTGAATATCATAAAGGCGCAGCAGCAGGTTCACCAGCGTTGATTTCCCCGCGCCCGAACGACCGACGATCCCGACCTTCTCGCCGGGCCGGATGGTCAGGGAGAAGTTCTCGACGACCGGCTGCTGACCCCTGCCGTAGTGGAAGGTAACATTGTCGAAGCGGATACCGGGTTGCCGGATCACCAGGTTTTTGGCTTCCGGCCGATCGACGAGCCCCAGAGGCTGGGAGATCAGATCGGCGGCGTTCTGGATGGTGCCCAGATTGCGCATGATGCCGTTGAACTGCGTCATCAGCCGCCCAAGTAGGAAATTCAGCCTGAGCACCAGCGCCAGCGAAAACGCCACGGCGCCGGAGCTCACCAGGCCGCGCAGCCAGAGATCGACGCTCAGCCCGGCCATCGTCACGATCATCAGGCCGGAGAGCAGCGCCATGGAGGCCCTAACGCCGGTGATGAACCGCGTGAAGCGCAGCACCGTATCCTGATAGATATCGAAGCCCTGCCGCATGTAGCGGTCGCTCTCCTCATCGCGCGCAAACAGCTTCAGCGTCTGCATGTTGCTGTAGGAGTCGACCATCCTGCCGTTCAGCATCGATCCGGCTTCCGCCGTTTCGCGGGAATGATGGCGGATGCGCGGAACGAAGTGGCGCGCAAGCAGGCTGAAGGCGCCAAGCCAGAACAGCACGACGGCGGCAAGGGAAAAGTCCAGCCGGGCGACGAGCACGAGCGTCGTTGCGGCATAGATGCCGACGAACCAGACGCTTTCCATCAACGAGGTGACGAGATCGCCGGTTGCCTGCCCCGCCGACCACACCTTGGTGACGATGCGCCCGGAGAAATCGCTCTGGAAGAACGACAATGACTGCCTGGAGACGTGAAGATAGGATTGCCAGCGAGCGAGATTGTAGAAGCCCGGCGTGATCACCTGCTGGTCGACGAGCGCGATCAGGAAGGCGACGACGAAGCGTACGAGCCCGATAAGGGCGAGCATGCCGAACAATTCGCCGCCGTGGGCGGCGAGAAGACCGTTCCAACCGGCACCCGGCGTGATGCTCCCGAGGATATCGACCAAGCGTCCGACGAACCAGAACAGTGCAGCCTCGATTGCCGCCGATGTCCCACCGAGAACGAGCATGGCGATAAACGGAATCCTCGCCTGGCCGATATAGAACCAGATGAATCCGAGCGTCGAGCGCGGCGGCTGCAGATTGGCGCGTGGGCGGAACGGGTCGATCCAGGTTTCGAACCGGCGGAGGATAGGCTTCAGCAACATAGAAGCGATATAGGCGGATTAGCCGACCCGGCAAAGAGAATGAAAGCGGACAGAATGTTATATTTTGGTAATTATCGATAACATCGGCGGCATCGGCATTGATTGCCCCTCAACCGGTCACAATCTGACGTTACGATCGCGCTTCACCGGAGACAACGTCCATGGAAACGAAAATGCTCGATGCGCATATTCCGCTTCCGCTTGCAGAGAGGCTGGATGCCCTGGCCATCGACCTGGCGCTGCCGCGCGATGAAATCGTCACCGAGGCCATCACCGCCTGGATCGACCAGGAGGAGCGCCGCCGCATCACAGCGCTGCGCACGATCGCCGCCGCCAACACCATCGTCCTCATCGAACATCACCGCGCGATTGATTGGGCCGACAGCCTTTGAACGGCTAAGAAGCAACCGCGGTCTTCAGCAACCGTCCAGTAAGCTCATAGCCATCCTAATAATTTAAAAGGCCCTCCCCGCTTCCGTGGGGAGGGCCTCATTTCATTCCGCCGCTACTTCCGCCTCCTCGGCATGATCGGAGAGGAAGCCGCCGGACTGGCGGTTCCAGAGGTCGGCATAGATGCCGCCTCCCGCGATCAGTTCGCTGTGCGAACCGGCCTCGATGATCCGGCCCTTGTCGAGCACGATCAGCCGGTCCATCTCCGTCAGGGTCGAAAGCCGGTGGGCGATCGCGATCACCGTCTTGCCCTCCATCAGGGCGAAGAGGTTTTCCTGGATCGCCGCCTCGACTTCCGAATCGAGCGCCGAGGTCGCCTCGTCGAGCACCAGGATCGGAGCGTCCTTGAGGAAGACGCGGGCGATCGCGATGCGCTGCCGCTGGCCGCCGGAGAGCTTGACGCCGCGTTCGCCGACCTGCGCATCCAGCCCTTCGCGGCCCTGCAAGTCGACGAGACCCTCGATGAACTCCCAGGCATTCGCGCGTTTGGCGGCCTCGATCACCTCGGCGTCCGTTGCATCGGGGCGACCATAGGCGATGTTGTCGCGGATCGAGCGATGCAGCAGCGAGGTGTCCTGCGTCACCACGCCGATCAGCGAGCGCAGGCTTTCCTGCGAGACGCCGGCGATGTCCTGCCCGTCGATGGTGATGCGGCCGGCCTCCAAATCATAGAAGCGCAGCAGCAGGTTCATCAGCGTCGTCTTGCCGGCGCCAGAGCGGCCGACCAGGCCGACCTTCTCACCCGCCTTGATGTCGAGCGAAAGGTTGTCGATGACGCCCTTGCTCTTGCCGTAGTGAAAGCGGATGCGGTCATAGTGGATCGCACCCTTCTTCGCCGTCAGGGTGGGTGCGCCCGGCTTGTCGACGATGTCGTGCTGCTTGCTCATCATCTCCATGCCGTCATAGACCGTGCCGATATTCTCGAACAGTGCCGAGACTTCCCACATGATCCATTGCGACATGCCGTTGACACGCATGGCAAGACCGATGGCGATGGCGATGGCGCCGACCGAGATCGCTCCATTTAGCCAGAACCAGATCGACAGGCCCGAGATGACGAAGAGCGCGATGCAGTTGTTCATATAGACGCTGATATGGAAGAGCGTCACCTTGCGCATCTGCTTGTGCACGGTTTGCAGGAACTCGTCCATGCCCTGCTTCGCGTAAACCTCCTCGCGCCCCGCATGCGAAAACAGCTTGACGGTCGCGATATTAGTATAGCTGTCGACCACGCGTCCCGTCATCATCGAGCGTGCATCCGCCTGCGCCGCCGCGATCTTGCGAAGCCGCGGCACGAAATAGGCGACGATGCTGATATAGACTGCGAGCCAGACGAGGATCGGGATCATCAGCCGCCAGTCGGCCGCCGCAATCACGATGATCATCGTCAGGAAGTAGGTGACGACATAGACGAAGACGTCGAGGATCTTCATCACCGTTTCACGCACCGCAAGCGACGTCTGCATCACCTTGGTCGCGACACGCCCGGCAAACTCGTTGGCAAAGAACGACATGCTGTGGCGCAGCAGGAAGCGGTGCATCTGCCAGCGTGCGATCATCGGATAATTGCCGAGCATCATCTGATGCATAATGAGAGAATCGAGTCCGGCGGTCAGCGGCAGGCCGACCAGCACCAGCGCCGCCATCCAGAACAGCTTGTGGCCTTCTCTCTCCAGGAAGGTGGCACGGTCGGCATTGGTCAGCCAGTCGACGATGTCGCCGAGGAACTGGAACAGCGCCACTTCGCCGATCGCGATCAGCGCGGTCAGCACGGCCATCAGGCCGAGCCAGGGCGCGGCCGGTTTGCTGTAGTGCCAGCAGAAGGCAAAAAGACCCTTCGGCGGGACGACGGGGTCCTCGCTTGGAAAGGGATTGAGTCGCTGTTCGAACCAGCCAAACATGAAATTGCTCCGAAACGTCAGCGTTCCGGCTCCCGGCTTCGCGCCATCCCAGCGCTATGCAAGCACATATGGGAACCGAACGTTCAAGGGGCGAGGCTGAGACAGCCGCACAAGGGATCAAAAAGGGAAATTCAGGGAAGAAACCCGCACTATCGGCGGAAAATCGCACTGCTTGGCATCACGGCCGGGAGGCGCACATACAGCAAAATATTCATTCTGGCGCTCCTTGCTGGCGATTGAAGATATGCACCGATAACGCGAAAACGAGGAATTTTCCAGCCCTGTTCTGCCAAAAATTTCATCTTTTCGGGCCCAAACGCGCCATGTTGCTTCGAAATCACAGTTGCATTAGGCCTTTGGCGGTGAAAGCGGGAAGATGGCGCATTATGACTTCACTCAGACTGGCACTCTATCAGCCGGATATAGCAGGCAATACAGGCACGATCCTGCGCCTTGCCGCCTGCGTTGGTTTCGCGGTCGATCTGATCGAGCCCGCCGGCTTCGACATCTCCGACCGCAACCTGAAACGGGCTGGCATGGATTATATCGCCGCCGCCGCACTCACCCGCCATGTCAGTTGGGACCGCTTCGAGGCGTGGCGTCTGACCACCGGCCGCCGCCTGATCCTCGCCTCGACCAAGGCGGCGGAGCGCTACACCGATCTTGCCTTTCGGCCGGACGATATCCTGCTCTTCGGTCGCGAAAGCGCTGGCGTGCCGGATCAGGTCCATGAAGCAGCCGATGCGCGCGTGCTGATCCCGATGGTCGAAGGCCAGCGCTCGATCAACGTCGCCGTGTCGGCCGCGATGATCGTCGGCGAGGCTATGCGCCAAACCGTCTGGGCCTGACGGACACCGGCGCTGGCGGAGCAAAAGCCCGCGGAATTGCCGATCCGCTCCAGAATATGTCGCAAAATAGCGTTGTCTATCTGTCAAACCGGCGTATATTTATTAGCCGGGCAATCAAAAATTCAGTATTGGCCTTCATAATTCCAATAAGTTGGAATGGCCATGCGAGGAAAATCGCATTTCTCCACATCTGTGAAAGAAGAATAAAACAACAAAATGGACTCTACAATCATCATGATCAACCTGTTCGGCGCCGTGGCTCTGCTGCTGTTCGGCCTCGCGCAGGTGAAGGATGGCGTGTCCAGGGCTTTCGGCGCCCGCCTGAGAACAGGTCTGGCAACCGGCACACGCGGCAGCCTTCGTTCTTTCCTGTCGGGCCTCGTCGCAACCATCGCGCTGCAGAGCTCGACGGCAACGGCATTGATGACGGCCTCCTTCGTCGAGCGTGACCTGATCAAGCCGCGCATGGCGCAGATCGTCCTGCTCGGCGCTAATGTCGGTACCGCGATCACCGCCTGGATCGTGGCAACGGGCATCGAATGGCTCTCTCCTCTCCTGATTCTTGCCGGCATCGTGCTTTACCGCGGCCGTTCAAGCACCATCCAGGGCGGCGGTACGGCACTGATCGGCATCGGGCTGATGCTGTTGTCGCTGCACCTCCTTGGCCTTGCGACGGAACCGATGCGCGCCTCTCCCGCCCTTGCCGCCTTCATCGGCCTGCTGGACGGCGCCCTGCCCGTGGCGATGATCATCTCGGCAGCACTTGCCTTCGCGTCCTCGTCGAGCCTTGCGGTGGTGGTGCTCATCCTGTCGCTCGCCTCGGCCGGCGTGGTCTCCGCCGAACTCGTCATCGTGCTCGTGCTCGGCGCCAATCTCGGCGGCGCAATACCGCCTGTCGTCGCGACATTGTCCGGCCCGGTTTCGGCTCGGCGCGTCACCCTCGGCAATCTCGCCGTCCGCACGCTCGGCTGCCTTATCGCCCTGCCGCTGGCAGGATATGGCGCGGAACTCATCCAAATGCTGCCTTTCGGCCCTGCCAAGCTGCCGGTCGATGCGCATCTTGCCTTCAACCTTCTGCTGGCGGCGCTGGCCTGGCCATTCTCCCGGCCGCTCGCCGCCCTGATGGCCCGGCTGGTACCGGATCAGGCCGAGCCTGACAGCGCCCCGAAATATCTGGATGCGCAGGAGCTTTCAACGCCGGTCGTTGCCCTTGCCAGCGCCACCCGCGAAGTGCTCGGCGTCGGCGACTTGATCGAGCGCATGCTGATCCGGGTGTCCGAAGCCTTCGAGCACGGTGATCCCTCCAAACTTGCCGAGATTCCCGCCCTCGAAGAGCGCGTCGACCGGCTGCAGCAGGCGGTGAAGGTCTATCTCTCGAAGCTCGGCCGCGAGGGTCTCAGCGACGAGAACGCCCGCCGCTCGATCGTGGTCATCGATTATGCGATCAACCTCGAACATATGGGCGATATCATCGAGAAGGGCTTGCTGGAGCAGGTCGCGAAGAAGATCTCCCTTGGCCTGAAATTTTCCGAGGACGGTCATCAGGAACTGCGCAAGCTGTTCGACCTGACGATCGACAATCTGCGCGTCGCCCAGACGATCTTCGTCACCCGCGATTTCAATCTCGCGCGTCAGATGATGGAGGTAAAGGTCGAGGTGCGCCGGATGGAAAAACAGTCTGCCGAGCGCCACCTCGAACGCCTGCGTGACGGCCGTGCCGACAGCCTGCAGACGAGTTCGCTGCATCTCGACATGCTGCGCGACCTGAAGCGCCTCAACGCCCACATCGTCTCGGTGGCGCATCCGATCATGGATGAAAGCGGCCTGCTGATCGAAAGCCGCGTGCGGGCGACCGCAAAGTGACGGTCAGTCGGCCGAAGGCAGGCGGCGCATGGTGAATTCGATCTGGTCGCCGTCGAGCTGACGCCAACTCTCTACCTCGGTCCAATAGGCGGCTTTCGGATATTCGTCGAACCATTCGCGCGCCTTGGCCCGTGCGTCCATGAGGCCGAGGCAATAAGTCTCACGCACGAAATGGTCTTTCTTGCTCGGGGGATTTTCCGCCCGATGTCTCGCTATCCTGCGCTTCAGGCCGTCGAAGGACGGAGGCCCTGGAACTTTTTTCATCAAACCTACCTCCTCGGAAAAGGTAATATCGAAATTCTTGATTTGCGAGTCGAATCTTGGAGGCGCTCGGCAGCGCTGCCTCGGCTTGGCGAGATGCAGCACCAACTGCTAATCATGGCGTGCAATCAAGAATGAGCGAGTCGCCTCCAAAGGAGATGTCGATCGCCGGAGGCGCAAATGGAACGACCTGAACTGCCGATCGGCTTGCCCGGCGACATCGAAGAGAAGAAGGCTGCCGCCCGCAATTGGTTCGAGGGATTGCGCGATACGATCTGCGCCTCCTTCGAGGCCCTCGAGGATGAGCTGGAAGGGCCGCTTTCCGACCAGGAGCCTGGCCGCTTCGTCGCCAAGGACTGGTCACGCGAAAACGGCGCCGGCGGCGGTGGCCGGATGTCGATGATGGAAGGCCGCGTCTTCGAGAAGGTCGGCGTCCACACCTCCACCGTCCACGGCGAGTTCTCTCCGGATTTCCGTGGCCAGATACCTGGCGCCAAGGACGATCCGCGTTTCTGGGCCTCGGGCATTTCCCTGATCGCTCATCCCGTCAACCCCAATGTTCCGGCGGTGCATATGAACACCCGCATGGTCGTTACATCAAGCCGCTGGTTCGGCGGCGGCGCCGATCTGACGCCGGTGCTGTCGCGCCGCCGCACGCAGGAGGACGAAGACAGCCAACTCTTCCACAAGGCCATGGAGATCGCCTGCCGCAATCATGCCGTCGCCGACTACGATGCCTACAAGACCTGGTGCGACGAATATTTCTTCCTGAAACACCGCAACGAGGCCCGTGGCATCGGCGGCATCTTCTACGACTGGCTGCATTCGAGCGAGGAAGCCGGCGGTTGGGATGCCGATTTCGCCTTCACGCGCGATGTCGGCCGGGCCTTCTCCATGGTCTATCCAAAGATCGTCCGCTCCAACTTCAATAAATTGTGGACGGAGGCCGACCGCGACGAACAATTGATCCGCCGGGGCCGCTACGTCGAATTTAATCTGCTGTATGATCGCGGCACGATATTCGGCCTGAAGACCGGCGGCAACGTTGAATCCATTCTCTCATCGTTGCCCCCCGTCGTCCGCTGGCCATGAAACTGTGAGATCTCGTCGATAAATTCGAGGTGATAGACCTTCACGAAAACTCAGTGCGTCCTAACTTTATGTGTATGTGCGTAACAATCGGAGGAGGATTGTCATGACGATACAAGGTGGCTCGCCTGCGTCCACGGATGTCCAGGAAACATCCCGCGCGATCGACACGCCTGAGTTTTTAACGCGCATCGCGGAGAAACTGCGGGCCAAGAGCGGCTCGGATCTGCCGCTGTCCTGCTTCATCGAGCAGGTCAAGCTGCAACTGGCCAGCGGAAAGTCGCCGGAACAGCTGCAGAATGAAGCAGCGGCCGCTAACAGCAACATGCCCCGCCACCTCTTGGATACCTACAAAGCCTGGGCGATGCCCGACTGACTTTGCCTTTGCTGGCCGGCATGTCGATGCCGGCCGGAACCTTCCCTCCCCCCGCACATTCATAAATCGCGTAAGATCGCGATCGTCGTTGTGTTTCGAACAGAGGAGAAGATCATGCGACTTTTCGAATGCGGCACTCTCGTTCCGGGCTGCGCCTGGCATACACGGGCGGATAGCGACGCCGAGGTGGTCCGCCGTGCCGTTGAGCACCTGAAAAATGCTCACGGCGAAACCACAATCCGCGAAAACATGGTGGATAATATCAAGGCTCGCATCCGCGACGAGGTGAACGCAGCCTGATTATTGCACGCGCTCCTGCAGCCGGGCGAGCAGCGCCGCCCGGTCGGAAACGAAATTTTCCTCCACCCACTGGTTTTCCAGGCCGGCAAGCAGCTCGCCGACACGCGGGCCGGACGCGATTCCCGCCGAAATCACATCGCCGCCGTTCAACGGAAACTGCGGTTTCTTCCAGTGCATTGCCTTGTCCAGCAGCTTGGTGAGCCGCGCCGACCGCGCCATTTCGTCGAAATCGCTTTCAGCTTTGCCGCGCGCCACCGCAAGCGCCAGCTTCAGCCGCGTCGTGATGCCGTCGGCGCCGTTGCGGTAAAGCAGCCGTTCGAAGGCGGCCGACGACATGTCGTCATCAACAGGCGCTGCCATTGCCCAGGCCTTGAGAGTGGCCGCCTCTGCATTTGAGAGCTTGAGCCGGGCTGCAAGAACCTCCATGCGCTCAGCATCCGGCGGCACGATCGCCGCAAGGCGCAGCAGCGGATCGGGCGTCCAGCCGAGCGCCTTTTCGGTGGTAATCAGCGAAGGGATCGCATCGATCCCCCATCGTTCCGACTCCGGCAGGATTTCCGTCAGCACCGCCACCTGCCGCATCCAGAGCAGCGCCCGGCCGGGATCGTCGGCGCCAAGCAGCTTTCGCAGTTCAGACCAGACGCGTTCTGCCGAAAGCGTCGTCAGTTTCGAACGCGCGAGGGAACACGCCTTCAGCCCCTCGGGATCCGGCCGCCCGGAACCGTAATAGGCAAAGAAGCGGAAGAAACGCAGGATGCGCAAATGATCCTCGAAAATACGCCTTGCGGCATCGCCGATGAAGCGGATGTTGCGCGTCTCAATGTCGGCAAGTCCGCCAACGAGATCCACCACCTCGCCTTTTGCATCGGCATAAAGCGCGTTGATCGTCAGATCCCGCCGTTCGGCGTCTGCCTTCCAGTCGGTGCTGAAGGCGACCTTGGCATGCCGTCCGTCGGTCTCGACGTCGGTGCGAAGGGTCGTCACCTCGAAGGGCTTGCCGTCGATGACGAGCGTCACCGTGCCGTGCTCCAGGCCGGTTGGGACCGCCTTGATGCCGGCCGCCGCCGCCCGCTCGATCACCGCCTCCGGTCTGAGTGTCGTAGCGATGTCGACATCATTGACCGGCAGGCCCATCAGGCTGTTGCGCACCGCACCGCCAACCACCCGCCCTTCCCCGCCATCGGCGTTGAGAAGCGCCAAGATCCGGCCGAGGGCGGGGTCGCGAAACCATGCTTGGTCGGCGATGCCGGTCATGCATAAAGCCTTTCATAAAGCGTGCGGACGATGCCGGCGGTGATGCCCCAGATCATTCTGGTTTCATAGGGCACGCGGTAGAAATGCCGGTCGATGCCGTCGATGACACGTCTGTCCCGGGTGTGATTGGCAGGATCCATCAGGAAGGAAAGCGGCACCTCGAACACGTCGTCCACCTCGGTCGGGTTCAGCGTCAGCGCAAAGCCCGGCGCGACGACGCCGAGCACCGGCGTGATGCGGAAGCCCGTCGAGGCAAGGTAATTCGGCAGCCGTCCGACGGTTTCGACGAAGGAGCCGGCCAGGCCGATCTCCTCCTCCGTCTCGCGGATCGCTGCCATTTCAGGCGAGATATCGGCGGGATCGATCGAGCCGCCGGGAAAGGCGATCTGTCCGGAATGTTTGCGCAACGTCGTCGTGCGCTTGGTGAAGATCACATGCGCCTCCTCGCCGTCGTCGACGACGGGCACGAGCACGGCGGCGTCGCGCAGCTTGAAGGTCTCGACCTCGGCCACGATATCGGGATTGAGGATGTGGTCCCCGTGATCGCGCCAGGCACGGTCGACCGGCCCGCCATTCTGGTTGAGCGCGCGGCGGCGGAATTCGGCTGCGGAAAACAGCGGGTAGCGGTGGGTGATCGCATCATTCATCGGCAAAGCGCATCCAGTTCGTCGGCCGGCATGATCGGGAAGACTTCGCCGGCGGAGCGGATCGCAAACATCGCCTGCCCCTCCACCTTGAAAGTCTCGCCGAGCGCGACCAGTTCATACATCACCGCACGCGACACCAGCGCCTCCAGCCGCCCGCGCACATGCAGATAGGGTTTCAATTCGGCATTCTCGCCCGCAATTGCAAAGCGCAGCCGATGCTCTCCTCCCGCCTCCACGACATCGCCGACATTGGTACGAAAAGTCAGCACCTGTTGGCCTTGCCCCTCCGCCACGCTCATCTCCACGGCGATGAAAGGCGCGTCGACGACCCTTATACCGACCTTTTCCACAGGAGTTACGAGATAGGTCTTCTGGTCGTCATCTTTCCTCAAAACCGTCGAGAACAGCCGCACCAGCGCCGGTCGGCCGATCGGCGTGCCCATGTAGAACCAGGTGCCGTCCGCCCGGATTTCCATGTCGATATCGCCGCAGAAAGGCGGATTCCACCGCTCGACCGGCGGTAATCCTCGTTTTTTGCCGGCATTTTCCTCAGACGCGCGCGAAAGCAGTGCGGCCAGTCCCGCCGCATCCGCCTGTCCGCTGATTTCCTCGGCTGCCATTCTTCCGTCCCGGTTTGTCCTTAACGAAGTAAAGTCACGAGATAGTCATTCGCAACGAACTTGTCAGCCCGTCACATCTCCATAACTCTATCGGGTATGAGGCACATGTATAAGTCCGCCGATTCGCTGCCGAATGATTCAGCCGTTGGAGATAAGCATGGGTATGATGAAGACCGAAGCCAGCCTCGATGAAAAGGCGATCGTCGCCGCCGCCGAAAGGGCGCTCTCCGATATCGCCGCCATCCGCGGGGAAGTCTCGAAGGTGATCTTCGGTCAGGAAAGCGTCGTCGAGAACACCATTCTCGCCGTGCTGTCAGGCGGTCATGCTCTGCTCGTCGGCGTTCCCGGCCTTGCCAAGACCAGACTGGTGTCGACCCTCGGCGAGGTGCTCGGCCTTGCCGCCAACCGCATCCAGTTCACGCCGGACCTGATGCCCTCGGATATTCTTGGCTCCGAGGTGATGGACCAGGACGACAGTGGACGCCGCTCCTTCCGTTTCGTCAAAGGCCCGGTCTTCGCCCAGCTCCTGATGGCCGACGAGATCAACCGCGCCTCGCCGCGTACCCAATCGGCCCTTCTGCAATCCATGCAGGAATACCATATCACGATCGCCGGCCAGCGCTATGACCTGCCGGCGCCCTTCCATGTGCTCGCCACCCAGAACCCGCTCGAGCAGGAAGGCACCTATCCTCTGCCTGAAGCCCAGCTCGACCGCTTCCTGCTGCAGGTCGACGTCAACTATCCCGAACTCGCCGCCGAGCGGCAGATCCTGCTCGAGACGACGGGCTTGGGCGAAACCCGGCCGGAAGCCATCATCGATGCGCAGCGGCTGATCGAGATCCAGACCCTGGTGCGCCAGATGCCGGTGAGCGGCACGGTTGTCGATGCCATCCTGGCGCTGGTACGTTCCGCCCGCCCAGGACAGGGCAATGCCTCGACCGACAAGAACGTCGCTTGGGGTCCAGGCCCGCGCGCCGGCCAAGCGATGATGCTCTGCGCGCGTGCCCGCGCGCTCTACGAAGGCCGTCTCGCACCGTCTCTGGACGATATCTTCGCGCTCGCCGAACCCATTCTCCAGCACCGCATGGCGCTGACTTTCGCCGCCCGCGCCGAAGGCATGTCGGTGCGCGACGTCATCGCCGGACTGGTCAAGCAGGCAAAGGGATAAGGAAGCCGGACGCGTGGCATCTATCGGACAGATCGTCAATCCGACACCCGGCAGTGATGCCCTTTCCCGCGCCAGGCAGCGGGCCGCCCTGGTGCCGGACTGCCTGGTGGAAGCCAAGCGTATCGCCAACACCGTGATCGCCGGCTGGCATGGCCGCCGCAAGCGCGGCATCGGCGAGAATTTCTGGCAGTTTCGCCCCTATGCCGAGGGCGAGAGCCTGTCACGCATCGATTGGCGCCGCTCCGCCCGCGACGACCATACCTACGTGCGCGAGCGCGAGTGGGAGGCCGCGCACACCATCTGGCTCTGGTGCGACATGTCGCCCTCGATGATGTACAAGTCGAGCTATGGCAGCGTCTCCAAGGAAAGCCGCGCGCTGGTCATCATGCTGGCGCTTGCCGAAATCCTCGCCCGCTCCGGCGAGCGCATCGGCTGCCCCGGCATCATGGAACCCGCTTCCGCCCGCAACGCCGCAGAACGCCTCGCAGCCGCTCTGATGCACACACCGCTGACCGGCGGCCTGCCGGAAACGGCGATGATCCGCGGCTGGAGCGACCTCGTCCTCATCGGCGATTTCCTCGACGATGCGCCGGCAATCATGGAACGGCTCGGCCCGCTTGCCCGCCGCGGCCTGCGCGGCCACGTGGTGGAGATATCAGATCCCGCCGAAGAGATATTCCCCTATAGCGGCCGCACCGAATTCACAGATCCGGAGAGCGGCGCCAAGCTTATCTCCGGGCGGGCCGAACACATCCGCGAGGCCTATCGCAACGCCTATCTCGCCCGCAGGGACAGCCTCGGCCAGTCGCTGCGCCATCTCGGCTGGACCTTCGCAACCCACCGCACCGATCGTCTTGCTTCGGAGGCACTGGTCGCGGTGCACATGTATCTGTCCGGCATGCCGGCCAAGGCTACGCATGGAGGGCAGCTATGAACGCCCTTCCCTTCGCTTTTGCCTATCCCGCCATTCTCGGCGCGCTCCTTGCCTTGCCGGTTATCTGGTGGCTGCTCCGGCTGACGCCGCCACGTCCAAAGGCCGAAGTCTTCCCGCCGCTGAAGATCCTCGCCTCCGTGCTGAAGCGCGAGGAGACGCCGGCGCAAAGCCCGTGGTGGCTGACGCTGCTGCGCATGCTGCTCGCCGCCGCCATCATCCTTGCGATCGCCGATCCGGTTTTCAATCCGCGCACCAGTTCGCTCGCATCTGGTGGCCCGCTCGTCCTCTTCGTCGACAACAGCTGGGCGGCGGCACCCGACTGGGAGCGCCGCATCCAGACCGCCGACGCATTGATAGACGATGCCGAATCCGCCGGCACGCCTGTGTCGATCGCCTTCACCGCCGATCCGACCAACGATGCCGTGCCCGGCACCGCCGCTGCCGCCCGCGACAAGCTGCGCGCCGCCGAGCCACGACCGCTTGTGCCGGACCGCGAACGCGCCTTCCAGGCGCTGCGCGCCGCGCTGAACGGCATCAAGCCCGGTACCCTCGCCTTCCTGACCGACGGCGCCGCCGCCAAGCCCGACGACGCGACGGTGCGCCGGCTCGCCGAACTCCAGCCCGCCGATCTGCGCCTGATCGAAGGCGATGCCGCGCGGACAGTCGCGATCACGGCGGCTAACAATGCGGCGGATGCCATGACCGTCAAGGTCACCCGGCTCAACAGTGCACAGGCCGCATCGGTAGCACTGAACGCCGTCGATACCCAGGGCCGCTCGATCGCCAATGGCAGGGCGGATTTCCGCCCGGGCCAGAGCGTCGCGACGAGTTCGATCACCGCCCCCTTCGAGATGCGCAACGATTTCGCGCGCGTCAGCGTCGATAATGGCGCGACGGCAGGCGCCGTCCACCTTCTCGACGACGCATTCAAGCGCCGCCGCGTCGTCTTGCTGTCAGGTGAAGGAGGGGACGAGTTCCAGCCGCTGCTCTCGCCGCTCTATTATATCCAGCGGGCACTGCAACCCTATGCGGATCTGATCCAACCTGCCGATTCCGATCTTTCGGTCGCGATACCAAAACTTCTCGCCAACAATCCCTCCATCATCATCATGGCCGATATCGGCCGGCTGCCGGAGGAAACCTACCAGCCTTTGACGCGTTGGATATCGAATGGCGGCATGCTCCTGCGTTTTGCCGGCCCGCGCATGGCGGCAGCCCCTGCAGACGATCCGCTGATCCCCGTCATCCTGCGTCAGGGAGAACGGGCGTTGGGGGGTACCTTGTCCTGGAGCGAGCCGCAGTCGCTTGCCGAATTTCCAAGTTTCGGGCCTTTCGCCGGCATAGCGCGTCCTGCCGATGTCGTCGTCAAGCGGCAGGTGCTTGCCGAACCGACGCCCGATCTTGCCGAACGCACCTGGGCGAGCCTGGCTGACGGCACGCCGCTCGTGACGATGAAGCAGCTCGCATCCGGCCAGATCGTCCTGTTTCACGTCACCGCGGAAGCAACCTGGTCCGATCTGCCGATCTCCGGCACTTTCGTCGACATGCTGCGTCACCTCCTGCAGATATCGCGCTCGGGCGGCGTGACATCGGAGGCGCGCGGCAATGCGCGTATCTCCGAAACCCTGCCGCCATTCCGCATGCTGACGGCCGAGGGCACGCTCGTTTCCGAGACGGGTTCGGCGCGGCCGCTCATTCCACAGGCCGGAGCTGAACCGACGGCGAATTTCGACAACCCGCCCGGGCTCTACGGTTCGGAGGATGGTTTCACCTCCCTGAACGTGCTGCCCGAGAACGCCGAACTGACGCCGCTCGACATAACAGGGACCAATGCCGTGCGCGAAGGCCTGGTCGGCGGCGAAAGCTGGTCGGCAAAACCGGCACTTTTTCTCGCAGCCTTTCTGCTGCTCTTGGCCGATAGCCTGATCGTCCTCTTCATGAACGGCGCATTCTCGCGATTGCGTCCGGCTGTCCGCACCGCCGCGATGATAGCGGTCGCCGTCGGTGCCGGCTTTCTCATCCAACCCGGCACACTTCACGCCGACGACTCCCAGCCCGGCGACGACCTCATCTTGCAGAGGCTTGATAACACGCACCTCGCCTATGTCGTTACCGGCGAACAGGAGGTGGACAATATATCCGAGCGCGGTCTCGAGGGACTCACCCAGTTCCTGACTTTTCGCACGACGCTGGAGCCGGCACCGCCCGTGGGCATCGACCTCACCAAAGACGAGCTCTCCTTCTATCCGATCATCTATTGGCCGGTTTCGGCGACGGCGCCGATGCCGTCGACGGCGGCGATCAGCCGTATTGACGCCTATATGCGCAATGGCGGCACCGTGCTTTTCGATACGCGCGATCAGATCAGCGCATTGGACAATGGCGGCAATGTCAGCGCCAACGGTGAGAGGCTGCAGGCAATCCTCGCCAATCTCGATATTCCGGCGCTCGAACCGGTACCATCAGACCATGTGCTGACGAAGTCCTTCTACCTCCTGTCGAGCTTTCCCGGTCGTTATACCGGCAGCCCCCTCTGGATCGAGTCCCGGCAGGGCGGTCAGGGGCCGAGCGAAAAATCGGCGGCGACAGCCGACGGCGTTTCGCCGATTCTGATCACCGGCAATGATTTCGCCGGCGCTTGGGCGATCGACGACAACGGCGTACCGATACTGCCGACCGTGCCGTCGGATGAAACGCAGCGCGAATATGCCTACCGTTCCGGTGTCAACATCATGATGTATATGCTGACCGGCAACTACAAGACCGACCAGGTCCATGTTCCCGACCTCCTCGAACGGTTAGGACAATGAGATGACGTTCGACTTTTCGCCCTTCCTGCCTTGGTCGGTTCTGGCCGCACTGGCTGCTGTCAGCACGATCATCGCCGTCTTCGCGATCTGGCGCGGCATCCGCGGCGCCTGGATCAGAACGCTGGCAGTACTCGCCATGCTGGCCGCGCTTGCCAATCCTGTGCTCCTGCAGGAGGACAGAGATCAGTTGTCGACGATCGTCCCCGTTCTTGTCGATCGAAGCCAGAGCCAGCAGACGCCCGATCGCGTCAAGATGACCGACGATGCGCTTGCTGCCCTCAAAGGACAGCTCGCCCGCTTCCCCCAGATAGAACCCCGCTTCGTCGATGTCGAAGGCGACGTCAATTCCGACGTGCCGTCCACGCGCCTGTTCGACGCGCTGTCGGCCAACATTGCCGATGTCCCGCCCGCCCGTATCGGCGGCGCCATCATGCTGACCGACGGTGAAGTCCATGATGTTCCGGCCGCCAATCAGGCGCTCGGTTTCGACGCGCCGATCCATGGCCTCGTAACCGGCAAGGCCAACGAATACGATCGCCGCATCGAAGTCATCAAGGGGCCGCGCTTCGGCATCGTCAACGAAGAGCAGCAGGTGATCTTGCGCGTCTTCGACGATGGCCCGAGCCCCGGCGGCACGGCCGATGTCACGGTGAAGCTGAATGGTGACGAGATCGCCACCCTGCAGGCGACACCCGGGCAGGATACGCCCTTCTCCTTCAAGGTGCCGGGTGGCGGCAGCAATGTGCTCGAATTCTCGGTCGCAGCCCTTCCCGGCGAAGTCACCACCGCCAACAACCGTGCCGTCCACGTCATCGACGGCATCCGCCAGAATCTCCGCGTCCTGCTCGTTTCCGGCGAGCCGCATGCCGGTGAGCGCGCCTGGCGCAACCTGCTGAAATCCGATGCGTCGGTCGATCTCGTCCACTTCACCATCCTGCGTCCGCCGGAAAAACAGGACGGCACGCCGATCAACGAGCTGTCGCTGATCGCCTTCCCGACGCGTGAGCTCTTCGTCGACAAGATCAAGGATTTCGACCTGATCATCTTTGATCGCTACCAACACCGCGGCGTGCTGCCGCTGCTCTATTACGACTACATCGCGCAATATGTCGACAACGGCGGCGCGCTGCTGATCGCCGCCGGTCCCGAGCACGCTGGCCCCGATTCCATTGCACTGACGCCGCTTTCCTCGGTCCTGCCGGCAACGCCCACCGGAGAGATGATCGAAAAGGCCTTCTATCCCCGCCTCTCCGAGGAAGGCCGCAAACATCCCGTCACGCGCGGCCTTGACGGGTCGGGCGAGGACCCGCCGCATTGGGGCCGCTGGTTCCGCAGCGTCGATGTCGACCGGCCGCAGGGCGAGACGATCATGCTCGGTGCCGACAATCACCCGCTGCTGGTGCTGAATCGCGCCGGCCAGGGCCGCGTCGCGATGCTGCTTTCCGATCAGGGCTGGCTCTGGGCGCGCGGCTTCGAAGGCGGCGGTCCGAACGTTTCGCTCTATCGCCGTATCGCCCATTGGCTGATGAAGGAGCCGGCGCTCGAGGAAGAAGCGCTTACGGCGCGCGCCTCCGGCCGTACCCTTGAGGTCACGCGTCAGACGATCGGCGACAACCCCGGCAACGCCACCGTGCGGTATCCCTCCGGCAAGACCGAAACCCTGCCGCTTACCCAGTCCGAACCGGGCCTCTACAAGGCCGAGAAGAGGATGGACGAAATCGGCCTCTTCGAAATCCGCAACGGCAAGCTGTCGACGCTTGTCCATATCGGCGCCGTCGACGCACCGGAATTCAAGGCGATGATCTCGACGACCGATGTGCTGCAGCCGGTCGCCGACAGAAGCAAGGGTCTCGTCGCCCGCGTCTCCAATGCAAATGGCGCGATCTCCGTGCCGCCGATCCTGCCGGTGCGCGGTCAGGTGCGCGTCTCCGACAACGATCGCATGATGATCCGCATGACCAGCGAGACCGTCTTGAAGGGCATCAACACGCTGCCGCTCTTTGCCGGTTTCGCCGGTGTCGGCATCCTGCTGCTCGCCTTTGGCGCCATGTGGTGGCGCGAAGGGCGCTAGTCTCATGCCGGAATTCGAGCTCACCGCCTCGCCCTCACCGGAGGAACTGGCAGTGATCACCGACGCGCTCTCGGCCTTCAACGATAGCGATGTCGGCCCCTCGGATCGCCGGCCGCTTGCGGTCCTCATCCGCGATACCGACGGCAAGGTGATGGGCGGTCTTTCCGGCTTTACCGCCTGGGGCTGGCTTTTCACCCAGATGCTCTACATTCCCGATACACTGCGCGGCACGGGTATATCAGGCAATATCCTCGCAAAGGCGGAAGAAGAGGCGAGAGCCCGGGGATGCCGCGGCGCCTGGATCGACACGTTCAGCCCGCAGGCTCTGCGCGCCTATCTGCGCCAGGGTTATGAGGTCTTCGGGGAGCTTGAGGATTTCCCGGAAGCCCGCACGCGCAGCTTTCTCCGGAAAAGCCTCTAGCGGATCGGCCCGAAAATCGGAATCGATTTTCGGAAAGCACGATGCGAGGATTGAAAGAGTTAGAGCGTCCTTTGCGTCCGAAAGGACGCACGGCGCTCTAAATCATTCACGCCAGGCGATCGTGCCCTTCAGCCGCGCCTGCACGCCCTCGGCAATCGGAACGACAAGCACACGGCCAGGATCGACCGGGCCTGGAAAAGAAAGTGCATTGTAGGCGACCTTCTCGAAACCGAGCGGGCCGTAATAGGGCGAGTCGCCGACGAGGATGACGGCTTCCGAGCCCTTGCGCCTTGCCGCCTCCACCGCGATCCGCACCAGTTCCCGGCCGATGCCCTTGTTCTTGTGGGAGGGGCGGACGGCGAGCGGGCCGAGCAGATGGCCCTTCACCGTGCCGGCCAGTACCGGCGTCATACGCACGGAGGCGATCGTCTCACCGTTATCAGTGCAGATGAAGGAGAGCGACAGATCGTGCGGCCCCTGCTCACGGATGCGCGCGGCAGCGCGCGTGAAGCGGCCCGGACCGAAGGCTTCTTCGTTGATGTGTTCGATGGCGGCGTCATGAGACGCGTCTTCAGTGAGGTAGACGAGATCGTGCTTGTACATGATGACAGAAACCGGATGGACAGATTGATGGGTCTCGAACACGCCTTGGGCGTTCGGGAGCATCAGCGTCGTCGCGGGTTTCTGGAAATGAACATCAGGCACAGGTCCGAAAATCGTGAAAACGCCGATAGCAGGAAAAATTTCCGCCGTCCAACGCAAAATGCGCGACGTGACGCACTGTTCAATCTTTGTCGCCTGTAAAGCCCTGCCATCTGCGATATCTTCCGTTCCAACACGCAATCAAGGGAATGAAGACCATGGGAATGCTGGTGGATGGCGTCTGGCATGACGTCTGGTACGACACGAAGGAGAACAAGGGCCATTTCAAGCGGCAGCCCTCGCAGTTCCGCAACTGGGTGACATCGGACGGTGAGGCCGGCCCTACCGGCAACGGCGGCTTCAAGGCCGGGGCCGGGCGTTACCATCTCTATGTCTCGCTCGCCTGCCCCTGGGCGCACCGCACGCTGATCTTCCGCAAGCTGAAGAAGCTCGAAGAGCTGATCTCGGTCTCGGTCGTCGATCCGCTGATGGTCGAAAACGGCTGGGAGTTCAAGGTCGGCGAAGGTGCCACCGGCGACCACCTCTTCGACGCCACCACGCTCTGGCAGATCTATGTCAGGGCCGATCCGCACTATTCCGGCCGCGTCACCGTTCCCGTCCTCTGGGACAAGAAGACCGGCACGATTGTCAGCAACGAATCCGCCGAGATCATCCGCATGTTCAACAGCGCCTTCGATGGGTTGACCGGCTCGACAGCCGATTATTATCCCGAGGACCTTCGCTCCGAAATCGATGCGCTGAACGCCACCGTCTACGACACCGTCAACAACGGCGTCTACAAGGCGGGCTTTGCCACCACCCAGCAAGCCTATGAAGAAAACGTCGGCAAGCTGTTCGAAACGCTCGACATGCTCGATGAGCGCCTCGGCAAGGGCCGCTACCTCTTCGGCAACCGCCAGACCGAGGCTGACTGGCGCCTGTTCACCACGTTGGTGCGCTTCGACGCCGTCTATGTCGGCCATTTCAAGTGCAACATCCGCCGCATCGCCGACTACCGCAACCTGCCCGGCTATCTGCGAGACCTGTATCAATCCGCAGGCGTTGCCGAGACGGTGAACCTCAACCACATCAAGCAGCACTATTATCGCAGCCACAAGACGATCAATCCGACCGGCATCGTTCCCGTCGGCCCGGCGCTCGATCTCGATAGTCCGCATGGCCGTACTACAGCGCCGCGCGCCTTTTTAGACGTGCAAAGGACGCTGTAACACTTTGAATTGCTGCATACTTTTATCCCTAAATCGATTCCGATTTAAGAAATTATGCAGTCGCTTGCCGCCGCCTGAGGTTCACCAGCGGTGATCGGGCTCCCGCTCGCCGCGAAGCTCCGCGAGACGGCGATACGTCGCCTTGGTCGTGCCCTCGGGCAGACTGTCGAGGGAAAAGAAGCCGCTGTCGGATATCTCCCAGTCCGGCGGCCGCGGCGCCGTCTGCTCGACGGTCGCCCGGTAGAAGACGACATGGTCGCGCCTTGTGGTCGTGGTATTGAAATAGACTTGGATCAGCTGCGGCTTGCCGATGATCCTAAGGTTGCCCTCCTCGCGCAATTCCTTGGCAAGCGCTTCCTCGACCGTCTCGTTGCGCTCCAGCCCGCCGCCTGGCATATGCCAGCCGCCGACATAGCTGTGGCGCACGAGAAAGATGCGTCCGTCTGCATCGAAACAAGCGGCCCGCACGCCCACGGTCATGCTGCGGACGAAACTGAAATAGACATGCAGCAGGCGCAATGTCAGCCTCATGTGAACGGGCCGGTTCTCGTTATCCACTATCACTCCGTTTCAGCTCTTCATCGCGCCCGATGTGTTTGATTTGTCAATAAGCTGGTCTATGTCTCGTAACATGTTCAAGCTCGCGCATATCTCCGACGTCCACCTCGGGCCGCTGCCCAGTCTTTCCATTCAAGAGCTGTTTTCAAAACGCATAACAGGCTTTGTGAACTGGCATCGAAATCGACGCAAGCACCTTTTCGGCAGCACGTTGGATCTGCTGCTCGACGACATCCGCGCCCACCAGGCCGATCACTTGGCCGTCACCGGCGACCTCGTCAATCTGGCGAGCGGCATTGAGATTCGCGCCGCGGCTGCGTGGCTGCGCGCGTTCGGCGATCCCGCGAACACGTCAGTCGTTCCCGGCAATCATGACGCCTATGTACCAGGCGCCTATGAGAAGTCGATGCGCGCCTGGTATGATTATGTCCGCGGCGATCTGGCTCCGCCGCAATGGCAGGACGACCGCCATATCTTCCCCTATCTGCGTGTTCGCGGCAAAGTCGGGATTGTCGGCTGTTCGACGGCGGTCGCCACTCCTCCCTTCGCCGCCTCAGGCTTTTTCGGCGCGCGACAGGCCCGCGATACTGTCAACATGTTGCGCGCGGCTGGGGAAGCCGGGCTCTTCCGCGTTGTCATGATCCATCATCCGCCAATCCGCGGCGCCACGGCCTTTTACAAACGGATGATCGGCATCCGCCGCTTCGCCGCCGTGATTTCGACGGGCGGCGCCGAACTCGTGCTGCACGGCCACACGCACCTGAACACGCTGCATTGGCTGCGCGGCCAGGTGCAGCCGGTGCCGGTCGTCGGCATTGCCTCAGCCTCGCAGGGACCGGGTAGCGTCAAGCCGCCCGCCGCCTACAACCTCTTCTCCATCGACGGCTCCCCCGGCGCCTGGGAGCTCAGCGGCGAGCGCTTCAGCATCAACCGGGCCGGCGACGCGGTGATGCCGGAAAGTGCCGATATTTTCGCCCCTTAGCGTCACCTCTGAACGCTTTTTATGCAGCACTTGAATCGATCTGCGAGGACATCGGGCCACCGTCGCAACATTTGCCATGGAGGTTGCTTACCCTCTTGGTATTTTTAGTGGTAAGCGTACAATCCGAGCAACTGCATTGCCTGAGAATGGAGCGCGCCGATGACTTCTTCTTTCCGTTACCTGTCCAGACTTTCGCTCGCCGCCGGCTTTGCCTTTGGCATCGCAACGGCCGCTTTTGCGGCCGGCGACAGCAACGATGATACCAATCCGCCGCCGAAGACCCAGACGACCAAGACCTGCACCGGCGGCAAGGTCTGGGACAAGGCCAGGAAGGAATGTGTCAATCCGAAGAAGAGCAGCTTCAACGATGACGATCTCTATCAGTTCGCCCGCGAGTTTGCCTATGCCGGGCAGTATGACAACGCAATCACGGTACTCAATCTCGCTCGCAACCAGAACGACCCGCGCGTCCTGAACTATCTCGGCTACGCCAACCGCAAGGCCGGCCGCATGGAGCTCGGCATGTCCTACTACCGCAAGGCGCTGCAGGCGGATGAGAATTATATCCTCGCCCGCTCCTATATGGGCATGGCGCTGGTGGAACAGGGAGACATCCAGGGCGCCCGTGTCCAGCTTGTTGAAATCCGTGATCGCGGCGGCGAAGGCACCTGGGCCTATCGCTCCCTGCTGCAAAGTTTGAACGGCTACAAGACATATTGACGCAAGCTTTATGGACCACAATACGAAAATCCCTTGGGAAAGAGGGATGAAGACGACCGGATGCTTGCGAAGTGCAGGAGACTTGTTTCATAAAGCACATGCATCGACGGCGTCGATAAAGTCGGTTTCGCGCCCGACGGCGAACCCTTCGTCCGCGAAACCATTGTGAATGCTTTTTGGATAGACAATGCGTCAGCCCGCAACGACCATCGATCTCCGGCGTGATCTCGTCGGCCTCCTGCCCCGCCTTCGCCGCTTCGCGATCACGCTCGCGGGTGAGGTTGCCGTGGCTGATGAACTCGTTCAGGCCGTCTGTCAGCGCGCCATTTCCAAAGGTCATCAATGGAGCGGCGAAGGCCGGCTGGAAAGCTGGATTTACACGCTTGCCCGCCAGCAATGGACCGACGACAACCGCAAGCGCAAGCCGAAGGCTTCCGTCCGCGGCAACGTCACCGATATTCGCGAGGCCGCGCGCGAACGCTCGGCTGCGGTCGATCCCGACACCATCCATCACATAATTTCCGATATGCCGGATGGCGTTTCCAGCATGTTCCTGCTCGTCGACGTCGAAGGCCACAGCTACCAGCAGGCGGCCGACATCATGGGCATTCCGGTGGCAAACGTCGTCTCTCAGCTCGCCATCGCGAGGCTGCATTTCGCCGGGCTTGCCGGCACTCACCCGATCCACAGGTACTGAATTTGCTCGATTTTAGGAAATTGCCGCTCGAGGCCCAGCTCACCGCCCTTCTCGACGGCGAAGTCTCGCCCGAACAGCGGCACGAACTGGAACAGCATCTGGCAAGTGACGAGAATGCGCGCCGGCTGCATGAGAAGCTACGTCACGGTGCCGATTTTGGCCGCCGCCGCCTCGACGATATCCTGAAGGAGCCGGTGCCGCTCGCCCTCGTCCGCTCCATCAAGAGCACACAGCCGCCGAAAACGCCGATCGCCCAGCGCGCCATGCGTCCGCATGTGAAACTGGCGCCGAGCGGCCCGCAGGCGCTGGCCGCCGCCCTCATCCTCTTCGTCGTCGGATGCGGCATCGGCTATTTCGTCGGAGCGGGCCCCGATGCCGACGAGATCGTCACCATGGCCACCACCAATACGGCACCGACCAATACCAACGATTGGCTGGGCGACGTCACCGCTTATCAGCGCCTGCTGATCCGCCAGCCCCGCCATCTCGTCGAAGTGCCCGCCTCGCAGGCCGAGGAAATCTCCAGCTGGCTGACAACCGCGATCGGCGTGCCCTTCCGCGTGCCTGATCTCAGCGCCGAAGCCTGGACCTTCCAAGGCGCGCGTGTCATCCTCGGCGACAGCCGCCCTGTCGGGCAGCTCGTTTATTCCAACGCCGACGGCGACGTTATCTCCATCTGTTTCCGCAAGGACGCGCAGCCGCCCGAGACCGACGACTTCAAGGAAACGATCAAGGACGAGATCGGCCTCGTGACCTGGCACAATGCCGGCACCTCCTATGTGCTTGCCGGCCCCTCCGCCGAAGCAACCCTCGGACAGCTCGCCATGGAGATCGCCACGGCGATCTGATTGACGGAGCATGACGTCGAGCGGCGCCACGTCGTGCTCGCCCTGTTTGATTTAAGGCACCAGCACCACCTTGCCGACCGCCCTCCGCCCTTCGATGGCGCGATGCGCTTCCGCCGCTTGATGCAGTTGGAAACGACCGCCGTCGATAACCGTCAGGGCGCCCGCCGCGGCAAACTCGAAGAGTTCGGCAAGATCCTCCCGCACACCCTGGGACGTCACCAGCGGCAACAGCGAAAATCCCTTGATTGACTGATTGTCACCAAGCATGCGCTCGATATCGGCCGCCTCAAGCCCGAACCGCCCCATCGCCACCAGCACCAGCTCGCCGCAAGGCGCCAGCGCATCGAGCGCCGCCCTTGAAAACGCACCGCCGACCGTCTCATAGATGATATCCGCACCGAGCCCTCCGGTCAGCCTCTTGATGTCCTCCTGCCAGGCAGGCGCCGTATAATCGACCGCATGATCGGCGCCGAGAGACAGGGAAAGCGCCCTCTTCTCGTCACTGCTCGCCGCCGCGATCACCATCTTCGCCCCGTCACGTCTCGCCAGCTGCACAAGCAGCGACCCGACACCGCCCGCTGCCGCACTCACGAGAACATTCTTACCTCTCGCGGGACCGCGGCGCAGCAGATGCAGCGCTGTCAGTCCCTGCACCATCAGCCCGGCAGCCGCCGCGAAAGAAATCGCATCCGGCAGCTGCACCACCGCCCCGCCGTCGACCGTGACGAATTCGGCATAGCCGCCCGAACCGGCCCCGATCGTAAAGAGAGGAACGGCAACCCGCATGCCAATGAGCGAGCGGTCGCCACCAGGCCCTGCTCGCTCGATCGTACCCGCGACCTCGACACCGGGAAACATCGGCAGGTCGGGCGTTGCGGCGTAGCGGTCGGCCCGCATCAACACCTCGAAGAAGTTGACGCCCGCCGCATGGACGCGGACGAGAACCTCCCCCGGCCCCGGCTCGGGAACCGGCAGCTCTACGACCTCGAGGACATCGGGCGGACCGAAGCGAGTAAATTGGACGGCTTTCATGGCAGGTGAACCTCACGTCTGATTGGCGTGGGGCAGGTTTAGCAATAGAATATCAGATGAAAATACAAACTCTTTCGTGCCCTACCCACCAGGAGGTGACCATGGCTGAGCCGATGAAAAGACTCCCCGAACTGCCGGTCGAGCGCGCACTGAAGGTGATCTCGGGGCGCTGGAAGCCGGTTATCCTCTATTACGTCTTCTCCGGTCCGAAGCGTCTGTCGGAGTTGAAGCGGATGATGCCCGCCATTACCCAGAAGGTTCTGATCCAGCAGCTGCGCGAGATGGAGGAGCACGGGCTGGTCGCCCGCCAGATCTTCGCCGAAGTCCCTGCTCGCGTCGAATACAACGCGACCGAACTCGGCCTCCAGCTCGAACCGGTGCTGCTGGCGCTCTGCCAATGGGGCCAACGCCACGCCGAAACGCGAAACGAAGCCGACAAAATCGCCGACTGCATCGTCAGGCCGCGCCGCGCTACAGCACCGCGCCTCCTTTCAGACGCGCATAAGGCGCTGTAACACTTTGAATTACTGCATAATTTTATCCTTAAATCGATTCCGGTTTAAGGAATTGTGCAGTAGTGCGCTCGCGGCCTAAGTCCTTTTAAGATCAGGCCTTGCCGGCCTTCACGTCGAGCACACGGTTGGCGGCCGAGACGATCGCTTCCAGCGATGCCGCGACGATGTTGGTATTGATGCCGGCGCCGAAGAGTTTGCCGCCGGGATAGGAGGTCTCGACATAGGAGATCGCCGCCGCGTTCGAGCCATGCTGGAGCGAATGCTCGGAATAGTCCTCGACCGACATCTCGATGCCGAGATAATGCGACAGCGCGTTGATGAAGCCGTCGATCGGACCGTTGCCGCGCCCTTCGATGCGCTTGATCTCCCCATTGTCGGTAATCTCGGCTGCGACGATCCGCTGACCCTTGTGCTCAGTGTCGGGATAGGTGTGATGGTCGACGAAGCGCAGCCGCCCTTCCGGCTGCGTCACGTAGCGCTCGATGAAGCGGTCGTAGATGCGCCGGGACGGAAGCTCCTTGCCCTCTACGTCGGTGATGCGCTGGATATCCTCGCGGAATTCCACCTGCAGGTTACGCGGCAGGTTCAGCCCGTAATCCTGCTGCAGGATATAGGCGATGCCGCCCTTGCCGGATTGAGAGTTGATGCGGATGATCGCCTCGTAGGAACGACCGACATCGCGCGGATCGATCGGAAGGTACGGGACCTCCCACACCGGATGGTTGGCGACCTGTGCTGCCTTCATACCCTTGTTGATCGCATCCTGATGCGAGCCGGAGAAGGCCGTATAGACCAGTTCGCCGACGTAAGGATGACGCTCGCCGATCGCCATCTGGTTCGAATATTCGAACACTTCCTTGATGCGCTCGATATTCGAGCAATCGATCTCGGGATCGACGCCTTGCGTGAACATGTTCAGTGCCATCGTCACCATGTCGACATTGCCGGTACGCTCCCCATTGCCGAACAGCGTGCCTTCGACGCGGTCGGCACCTGCCAGCAGTGCCAGTTCGGCAGCGGCAATGCCGGTGCCGCGGTCGTTATGCGGATGCAGCGAAACGATCAGGTTCTCGCGATTGCCGAGGTTGCGGCACATCCATTCGATCTGGTCGGCATAGACGTTCGGCGTCGCCATCTCGACGGTGGACGGCAGGTTGATGATCAGCTTGTTATCGGGCGTCGGCTTGACGACCTCGATGACGGCATTGCAGATCTCCAGCGCCACATCGAGTTCGGTGCCGGTAAAGCTCTCCGGGGAATATTCGAAACGGTAACCGCCGCCGGCCTTCGTGGCCATATCGGTGATCATCTTGGCGGCATCGACGGCGATCTGCTTGATGCCCTGCACATCCTTGGCGAAGACGACGCGGCGCTGCAACTCGCTGGTGGAGTTGTAGAAGTGCACGATCGGCCGGTTTGCGCCTTCCAGCGCTTCGAAGGTGCGGGTGATGAGTTCCGGGCGGCACTGTACCAATACCTGCAGGGAGACGTCGTCGGGGACATTGCCCTCCTCCACGCACCAGCGGGCAAAGTCGAAATCGGTCTGCGAAGCCGAGGGGAAACCTATCTCGATTTCCTTGAAGCCCATCTCGATCAGCAGGTGGAACATCCGCGCCTTGCGATCGTGGCCCATCGGGTCGACGAGCGCCTGGTTGCCGTCGCGCAGGTCGACCGAGCACCAGACCGGTGCCTTGGTAATGGTCTTTGTCGGCCATGTGCGGTCGGGAATGTTCACCTGCGGATAGGCCCGGTATTTCACCGCGGCGTCGGGCATGCCTTTTGCGGGGCTCATCTCGCTCTTGGAGGCCATCTTATCTCGGGGGGATTGCGTCTTCGCGTCCATCGTATCGTCTCCTCGTCCCGGCATTTGCCCGCTCTTAGCCGATCACGTCGGGCTTGGCGATAAACAAATGCGGACCTTGTCGGTCGTTAGGTCAATTTTGAAAGTGAGTCGCGAGGAGCGATGGCCGGGCGGGCTTTCGGCCGCCGGGCGCTCCTCAAAGGACCCGGCAACCGCGCGTAAGGCCGAGGAGAAGAAGCGAGGTCAGGGCGCGCGAGACGTCACGCAGGGCGATGCGGCCGCGTGCAATCGTGTCAGAAATTCTGGCGCCAGTGGTCTTCATGACCGTGCTTATAACCTCGGGCGGTGACGCTGGCAAGTCCTTGCCCGGTTTTTGGTCGTCGCCAACGGTCGACGAACTGCCAGCCTATTGCCGGCGGAGTTGCCTGAAAGCGTTCCGGCATTTGGAGAGCAGAACGACCTTCCGCTACCTCGACTGAGCTCGGTCTTTCCAAATCTTCACCAGCCGCGACAGCGCAAGCATCAGCCCACCGGCGATCAGGCCCCAGAAGGCGCCGGAAATACCACCGAAGGAAACGCCGGAGGCGGTGACGAGGAAGGTGATTGCCGCCGCCTCGCGCGAGTCCGGCGCCTGGAAGGCCGACATTGCCGAGGACGAGAAGGCGCCGACCAGCGCCAGCCCCGCCACTGCCTCGATCAGGATGGAAGGCGCGAGCGCGACGAAGGCCGTCACCGCGCCGGCGAGCAACCCGAGGATGATATAACCGACGCCGGCGATCAGTGACGCCCAATAGCGCCGCTTCGGATCGGCATGGGCATCCTGTCCGGCGCACATCGCCGCGGTAATGGCCGCCAGATTGACGGCGTGGCCGCCGAACGGCGCCGAGAGCAGCGAGAAGAAGCCGGTGACGGCAAAGAGCGGACCGGGCTTTGGATCGTAGTGATTGACCTTCAGCACCGCGATACCCGGAATGTTCTGCGAGGCCATGGTGACGATGAAGAGCGGCAACGCGATCGAGATGAGGCCGGCAAGATTAAACACCGGCCGGACGATCTCCGCCGTCGGCACCAGTGACTGTTCCAACGAACCGAGCGCACCGTCAGGGATATCGACGCCGAAGGCGAGCACCAGCACGAAAGCCGCGAGTGCTGCCGGCACCGCCCAGAGCCGCTTGAAGGCGCCGACGACGATCCAGGCGACGACGATCGGCAGGCCGAACAGCGGATTGAAGCCGATCGCCTTAACCGGCGCGAAACACAGGCCGATCAGCACGCCGGCAAGCATCGCATTGGCGAGTGGCGCCGGAATGGCGGCAACCGCTCGCCCGAGCGGCTTGAACAGTCCCGCAACGATAATCAGCGCAGCACAGATCAGGAATGCTCCGACCGCCGCATTGAAGCCGCCCTCGATCGCCCCGGTGCTTGCCAGCAGCGCGGCACCCGGTGTCGACCAGGCGATGCTGACCGGCAATCGGGTCACAGCACTCAGCACGATCGCGCAGATGCCCATGGAGATCGACAATGCCATCAGCCCCGAAGCCGCCTGTACGTCAGTGGCGCCGACCGCCTGCAGCCCGTGCAGCACGACGGCGAAGGAGCTGGCAGAACCGACGAAGGCAGTCAGCAGCCCCATGAACAGGGCCTGGACGGAAAAATCTTTGAGCATGGCAGGACTCGTGGGCTGCTGGAATGGCGCATGGAGCATGATGGTTGCCGCAGGCGCAAGTTCGGATTCTGTGCTTTCCGTTCAGACCTTGTCGATAGGAGACCATCTCCGTTCAAGCCTTATCCGAAAACAAAGCGCCCTCGCCTGCGATCGGCAGGCAAGGGCGGGTTCTCGGCAGCCTTGGCTGAGAAAAACTTAGATCTCGGCTTGCGACGTCACGATCCGTGAAACGAGGCCATAGTCCTTCGCCTCTTCGGCCGAAAGCCAATAGTCGCGATCCGTATCCTTGTCGATCTTGTCAAGCGGCTGGCCGGTAGCCTCTGCCATGATCCTGTTCAGGCGCTCGTTCATCTTGATGATTTCGCGCGCCTGGATTTCGATGTCGGATGCCATGCCGCGCGTGCCGCCGGAGGGCTGATGCAGCAGGAAGCGCGTGTTCGGCAGGCACAGGCGCCGCTCCTTCGGAGTGGCGACATAGATCAGCGCGCCGGCGGAGGCGACCCAACCGGTGCCGATCATCCAGACCTTTGGCTTGATGAACTTGATCATGTCATGGATGGAATCGCCGGATTCGACGTGGCCGCCGGGCGAATTGACATAGATGCGGATGTCCTCGTCGCTGGCCGCGGCAAGCGCCACGAGCTGCGAGCAGACCTTCTGCGCCAATTCCTGATTGATCGGTCCGTAGATGAAGATCGAACGCGACTTGAAAAGATTCGCCTCCGTTTCCTTGCCGAGCGGCAGTTCCTTCGTCTTGTCGTCCTGGTCTTCGTCGTTCATTCGAACCTCTTGGAGATGAATTCGGGTTCCTCGCACATAGTGCGACTCAATGCCTAAAACAATGCGGGAAAAACACAAGGCACCGAAGCGATGGAGATATCCATAAGAAGCAGCGCGCCGTTCTGCAAGCCTTACTGAATTGTAACCGCGAAAGGCTTTGAAAAGCCTAAATCGGTTCCTACCTCAACCTCACGCGGCAAATGCCGCCAGCGCATAACCCCGACAATCGAATCGAGTGTCGGAAAGGATTTTGCGCAGTTTTAAATTGATAGAGCGTCCTTAGCGCGTCCTGTCGGAGGCGCGGCGCTCTAGATCATTAGGAGGCAGGACATGTCACCCGAAGAACGCCAATTGCTGACCGCCCTCTTCGACCGCGTACGCACCGCCGCGGCCACACCGCGCGACCGCGAGGCCGAAGCCCTGATCGACCAGGCGACCCGCGAACAGCCCTCCGCCACCTATTATCTGGCCCAGGCCGTCATCGTTCAGGAAAAGGGGCTGGAGGCGGCGGCCAACCACATCAAGGAACTCGAAGAGCGTGTCCGCCAGCTGGAAGCCGGCGAGAGCGAGCACCGCCAGGCCGAGCAGGGTGGCGGCTTTCTGAGCTCGATCTTCGGCAATACCCAGACGCAGCAACCGGCCCCGGTCCCCTCCAACCCTGGCCTTTCCAATTCCGGTCCCTGGGGCCAGCAGTCCCGCGGCTACGAACGCGATGTCCGCCAGCCGCCGCAACAGCCGACCGGCCCCTGGACCCAGCAGGTCTCGGCGCCGTCTGCCGGCGGCAGCTTCCTGCATGGCGCGCTCGGCACGGCGGCGGGTGTCGCCGGCGGCATGCTGCTTGCCAACTCGCTGAGCGGCATCTTCGGCAACCACATGTCCTCGCTCGGCTGGGGCTCGCCCTTCGGCGCCAATCCCTTCGGCAATGCCAGTGCGCCCACCGAGGAAACCGTCATCAACAATTATTACGGCAATGATGACACCCGCCAGGCCTCCGACAACACAGACGATGATAACGACGCCAACCTGCAGCAGGCCGATTACGACGACAGCGACGATTCCACCGACGACTCGTCCGGCGACGATGTTACGGATGTGTGAGATCTAGCGGGTAGAGATGGGCAGCGGTTGCCGCACCGTTGCCCGGCCCTTCGCTCCAAGCTCAGGGCGTTCGCCGCCGCAATCGATTCACTGGATCGATTGCCCGGGCTGCGCCCCAACGCAGCTCACCCACGGCCGCGATACGTGGCAACGCCCTGCTCCGGCAGCCATACGCCCTCGGGCGGTGTGCCCGTCTGCCAGAAGACATCGATCGGAATGCCGCCGCGCGGATACCAGTAGGCACCGATCCTCAGCCACCTCGGATCGAGCAGCTCGACGATGCGCTTGGCGATGTAAACGGAGCAATCCTCGTGGAAAGCGCCGTGATTGCGGAAGGAATGCAGGAAGAGCTTCAGCGACTTCGATTCCACCAGCCATTCGCCCGGAATGTAGTCGATGACGATATGAGCGAAATCCGGCTGCCCGGTCATCGGGCAGAGCGAGGTGAATTCCGGCGCGGTGAAGCGCACGACATAATCGGTGCCGGCATGGTTGGACGGCACTTTCTCAAGCACTGCCTCTTCCGGCGATCTTGCGGTTTCGGTTTGCTGACCCAGCATCGACAGGTTGGAAACATCGGTATTCGGCATCATGCCTCCTTGACGACTTTGACGCGGATGCCGTGAGCCTTCTCGCCCTCCGGCTCCACATGAATTGCGATAGTGGCCCCCTCGTGCACCGCCCTGATGGCATCCTCAAGGCGGTCGCATATATCATGCGCCTGCCGAACGGACATCGCTCCCGGCACCACCATGTGAAAATCGATGAAGGTGACTTTACCCGCACGGCGCGTTTTCAGGTCGTGCACGCCGATTGAGCCTTCGGCGTGGGTAGCGATCGCCTGTTTGATCGCCTCCTCCTCCTGCGGCTCGACCGCCTGGTCCATCAGACCGCCGATCGATTGCGAGATCACCTTCCACCCCTGATAGAGGATGTTGATGGCAACGAGGATGGCGAGCATCGGGTCGAAGATCGCATAGCCCGTCGCCAGCGCCAGCAGCAGGCCGACGAGCACGCCGACAGAGGTCACCACATCGGACATGATGTGCTGCCCATCCGCCGTCAGCGCCGCCGAGCGGTGTTGGCGACCCGTCCGGACCAGCAGTCGCGCCCAGATCGCATTGATGACGCCGGCCGCGAAATTGATCGCGAGGCCGAGTACCGGCGCATCGAGCATGCGTGGTTCGGCGAGGAAACCGATCGCTTCGTTGACGATCAGCAGGGCGGCGACCACGATCAGCGCGCCTTCGGTGACGGCAGACAGATATTCCGCCTTGTGATGACCGAAGGGATGGTCGTGGTCGGCCGGCTTCTGCGCGTAGCGGATGACGAAGAAGGCGATGAAGGCGGCGGCGACATTGACCGACGATTCGAGCCCGTCCGACAGCAGCGCCACCGACCCGGTGACCCACCACGCCACCATCTTCAGACCCATGACGCCGAGCGACAGCGGAATCCCCCACATCGCCAGCTTCCGAACCGTAAGATCGCCGTTGTCACTCATATCGTCCCCCTGCGGTTGCGAATGAATTGCAGCTTTCAAGCCGTTGAAACGCAAAACCGCCCACGCGAATGTCGCGCAGGCGGTTCAGTCTAGGGTGATATGGGCGATGACGGAGAATTTGTCAAAGGGGAATGACAGGCCGTTCACGAGCGTTGCCGACCTTACAGCGCCGCGCATCCTTTCGGACGTGCAAAAGACGCCGTAACATTTTGAATTACTGCATAATTTTATCCTCAAAATCGATTCCGATTCAAGGCATTATGCAGTAGCCGGAAAGCAGCCCTCGTCGAGCGATCCCCGTTGCTCGGTACTGCGCCGGCTCAAGGAGCCGGGTCGGACAGGACAGGCTGCGGCCAGCGCAAAAGAGCAGCCCGTCCTGCAGACGTCAGGGCGTAAACACCCTTTTCTATCCGCTCGAACCATCCGTAGACGTTG
This sequence comes from Rhizobium leguminosarum, assembly GCF_019798305.1. Taxonomy (GTDB): domain Bacteria; phylum Pseudomonadota; class Alphaproteobacteria; order Rhizobiales; family Rhizobiaceae; genus Rhizobium; species Rhizobium leguminosarum_U. Next base: position 49,321 of record NZ_JAAXDD010000016.1, on the reverse strand, counting down.
TCGCGCAGGATCGGGCCGGCGTTGGGCACAAGCGCCTTCATATCTCGCGGCCGCTTGAACCCCCCATCGAGTGCCGACGCACAGAGCAACGCCTGCTGGCGATAGGCGGTCATGATCGGAGCCCGCGAGCCGCCACCGACGGCGGGATCACCAAGGCGGCGCTGATGCTCCTTGACGAGGCGCGAGCGCCGCTTCGGATTGGTGCGCGGCATCGGCGAGACGGAACTGACGATGACGCTGACCTCGCCGCCATCGGAGACGCCAAGCATGCCGATACCAAGTCGCCGGCACAGATTGCGGTATCGTTTGTCGGCCTCTCGCCCTCGGCCCTTGGCGGAAACGCGGGCCGCAACCCAGACTTCATCGCTCATCGTCGCGCGGTCGACCGCCTGGAGAAGCAGTTCAAGGTTGAAGGAGAGTTTCAGTTCGCAGACTACCACGATCGGCGGCTCGGCGCCGTTCAAGCCGACAAGATCGCATCCGCCGACCTCGCCCTTCACGACATAACCAGCCGCCTCCAGGAAAGCTTTGACCGGCAGGTAGAGCGACGTCTCCATGGTAAAAACGGCGCCTCAGGCGGCGTTGAGATCGGCAATCTCGCCATATCGCGCAAGCAATCGCGGCGACGACATGTCACCGGTTTCTTCATCGACGATCACGGCATAGGCCGCCACGCCGACGAAACGCTCAGCCATCGCCGAGGCGATCTTTTCCGCACTGACGGAGTTCGATGCCTGGCGCATTTCGCCGGGCACGAGATTGCCGCGGTTCTTGCGGTAAGGGAGAACGATGAACTTTTCAGCATTGGCCACGGCGATAGGTTCCGATTGATCGTTCCTGAAATGTTCTGATTTGCCGGAAGAAGTCAAGTCGCGGCCCGACGGCCTGATGCCTGGCCCTTCCCACAGTGGGAAGGGTCAGGTTAAATTGCCGTCACGCAGCCTTCGTCTTCACCCTGCGCGCCAGATGCGCCACGACATTTTCGATCATCCGCATCCCGGCATCGCCACCGAGCGTCATGATCGACTCCGGATGGAACTGCACTGCGGCGATCGGTTCCTTGGCGTGTTCGATACCCATGATCGTGCCGTCGTCGCTTTCCGCCGTGATGATGAACTCGCGCGGCAGCGTCGAGGGATCGGCGAAGATCGAGTGGTAGCGGCCGACCGTCACCTCCTTGGCAAGGCCGGAGAAGACGATGCCAGGCTCCAGCACGCGGATGCGCGAGGGCTTGCCGTGCATCGGCAGCGCCAGATGGCGCAGTTCCCCGCCATAGGCTTCGGCGAGCGCCTGCAGGCCGAGGCAGACGCCGAAGATTGGCAGGTTGCGCGCCCGCGCTTTCTTGATCGTCGCCTTGCAGTCGAAATCCTTGGGCGTTCCAGGTCCTGGCGACAGCACGACGAGGTCCGGGTTCAGCCGGTCGAAGATTTCCTCCGGCACCGGCGTGCGCACGGTCGAAACCGTCGCCCCCGTCTGGCGGAAATAATTGGCGAGCGTGTGGACGAAGCTGTCTTCGTGATCGACGAGCAGGATGCTGACGCCCTTGCCGACGCTCGCGACGTCGCGCTGGATCCTGCCGGAATTACCCGTCTTGGCGTCTCGGATGGCGGAAAGCATGGCGGAGGCCTTCAGTTCTGTTTCGGCTTCTTCTTCCTCAGGAATGGAATCGTTGAGCAGCGTCGCACCGGCGCGCACCTCGGCGATACCATCCTTGATGCGCACGGTGCGCAGCGTCAGGCCGGTGTTCATGTCGCCATTGAAGCCGACCATGCCGATCGCCCCGCCATACCAGGCGCGTGGGCTTTTTTCATGGCTCTCGATGAAGCGCATCGCCCAGAGCTTCGGGGCGCCGGTGACAGTGACCGCCCACGCGTGGCTGAGGAAACCGTCGAAGGCGTCCATGTCGTCGCGCAGCCGCCCTTCGATATGGTCGACCGTGTGGATGAGGCGCGAATACATCTCGATTTGCCGGCGGCCGATGACCTTGACCGAACCTGGCTCGCAGACACGGCTTTTGTCGTTGCGGTCGACATCCGAGCACATGGTAAGCTCGGATTCGTCCTTCTTGGAATTCAGGAGCTTCAGGATCTGCTCGCTGTCGGCGATCGGATCGTCGCCGCGCTTGATCGTGCCCGAAATCGGGCAGGTTTCGATGCGACGGCCGGAAACGCGCACGAACATTTCGGGCGAGGCGCCGACCAGATATTCCTGATGGCCGAGATTGATGAAAAAGGAATAGGGCGACGGATTGATCGCCTTCAGCCGCTTGGAAATGTCGGACGGCTTGCTGTCGCAGCGCTCCATGAATTTCTGCCCGGGCACAACTTCGAAGAGGTCGCCCTTGCGGAAACTTTCCTTCGCCTTGGTGACGAGCTCGGCATATTCGCCCGGCCGGTGATCGCTCTTCGGCGGAATGGCATCCGTGTGTTTGAAGGGCTCCGCTGCGATATCCTGGGCCTTGCCCTCGGTCGTCACGCCGCCTTTTTCGAAGTCGTAACGGTCGACCCAGGCCTTGGCGGCGTAGTTGTCGACGACGAGGATCTCGTCCGGCAGATAGAGCACCATGTCGCGCTGGTCTGAGGGCCGCGTCAGCTTCAGATTGATCGCGTCGAACTGGAAGGCGATGTCGTATCCGAAGGCGCCGTAGAACCCGAGGCTCGCATCCGCCTGCGAATAGAACAGGTCGGTGACGGCGCGCAGCACGGTGAAGACCGTCGGCATCTTCGAGCGCTCTTCCTCGGTAAACACCCGGTCCGGCGTCTTGACGGTCAGGTCGAGGCGACGGGCGGAGGACACGCCGAGCACGATGTCGGACACCGTCTTCAGCCGCTCGGTCACGAAGCCAAGGATCACTTCGCCGCGTTCATTATAGGCTTCGATCCAGACGTCACGCCCGAAGGAGGAGATGCCGAGCGGCGGATCGACGACGGCGGTATCCCAGCGTGTATAGCGGCCCGGATATTCGTAGTTCGACGAGAACACCGCACCGCGGCGCTCGTCGAGCTTGTCGACATAGGAAGAGACCGCATCGCCGTAGGGGATCGCCCGCCGCTGCCGCGTGACGGATATGCCGCCCTTGGTCTCGTAGATTTCCGCACCATCATCCCGTAGGATCGTTACCATTGTTCCACTCCGTTATCGGGCCCGGACGACAGGCGGCCATAAAACAAAAAAAGCCGCCTCGAAGTTTCGGGCGGCTCACTCGTCGTCTTTGAACACGATTGGTCGAGGCCGCCTTAGCGAACCCACCACCAAACTGCAATGTTCAAGGACTTGATCATGGAAAAATTGTTAGCCTGAGATCGGCCATTGCGCAAGAGGCGAATGCGGGAATGAAAAGGGCAGCCCGAAAGCCGCCCATCCCCCAGTCCTGAAAGCGTGATCGCGATCAGAAGGTCTTGGTCAGCGAGATCTTGAAGGTGCGGCCGGGCTCGGAATACCAGTCGCGCGGCTGCGACGCCGTCGAGATCAGGTTGACATCGCGCACGGCGAGCGCGTTGAAATATTCCTGGTCGAAGATGTTGTAGACGCCTGCCTGCACACGCAGGCCCGGCACCTGATCCGGCGTCCACCAGCCGGTCAGGTCGACGATTGCGTAGCCGGGCGCATCGAAGGTCGTGTCGGCTGTGTTGGTGATGGGCGTCTTGAGATGGTCAGTGAGCATGCCGGCCGAAAGCGTAGAAGAAAGATCGAAGCCGAAATTCTCGTTGCTCCAACCGCCGCCGACGATCGCCTTGAATGGCGCCACCGAGCGCAGGCGCTGGGCCGTATCCTCGTTCCTCCCATAGGCATAGGCGAGTGCGGCATGCAGGTTGATGCCGTTGTTGAACGTCTTGTCGGCGCTGGCTTCGATGCCGGAGATCGTCACACTGCTGACGTTGGCATAGTTGAACTCCGTGATGCCAGTGGTCGCGTTGACGCTCGTCACCGTTTCGATAAAGTTGTGATACCGGTTGTGGAAGACCGCCAGACGGCCGTTGAAATCACCCGTGTCGAAATTGGCGCCCATCTCGACCCCATAGCCAGTTTCTGGCTTCAGGTCGGGGTTGCCGAGTTGGGCATAGTTGCCACCCGCATTGTAGAAGCGGCTGTAGAGCTCATCGACAGTCGGTGCGCGGAAGGCCGACGACAGCTGGGTGTAGAGCTGCACATCGGGTGTCAGTTCGTAGGTGGCGAGCACCTTCGGCGAAACGTGCTTACCGCTGCGGTCGGACAGCGTGCCGAACTTGGCAAGCGCCGGATTGCTGGCGAACCCGCCGCTCGTTGACGGATCATAGCTGAACCAGTCAAAACGAATGCCCGGCGTCAACGCAAAATTCGTATCGCCGAACTCGATCTTGTCTTCGATCGACAGGCCGATCGTCTTGCTCTCGACGTCGGGCACTTCCGACTGGTTGTTGAGCGAAGGGCATGTCGTCGGCGTCGGGCATAGCGCGGAGCTGTACTGGGTCCAGTCCGACGTCGTCGCTTCGAGCGTTGCCTTCACCGAATGCCGGACGTTCGAATAATCGAAATCCTTGGTGACGGTGCCGTTGAAGCCCCAGGTCTTGTTTTCGATCTCGTTGTTACGGCCATAGGCGACATTGGCCGCCGTGCGGCCATTCGTGCCCGATTCCTTCTTCAGGTCCTGCCAATAGAGTACCGCGCGGGCGGAGGTGAAGAAAGCGTCAGACGATATGGCTTCATAATCGTAATCGAGGGAAACGCGGTCGCGGTCGTTCAGCTCACGGGCATCATAATTGTCGATCATATAGGTGCGCCCGGTCCCCTGCAGATCTCTTTTTTCGGTCTGGAGATCGCGACGGAACCGTTCGGCCGTCAGGCCGAGGCGGTGGCCGCCCTCGAATTCCTGACGGATCTTGAAAAGCAGGTTGTGCTGGTCGAAATCGGCCGGATCCGACTCGGTGCGGTAACGACCGTAGCTTTCGCTGTCGCCCATGTTGTCGCGTTCATGGCCCTTGCGGTAACCGCCCTGAAACAGGATCGACGTATTGCCGATCTTCTTGGCAGCGGCGGCCGATCCGGAAATGCTGCGGTATTCGCTGTAATAGGTCGACTTGACGATCGCGCCCCAGTCGCGGCCTTCAGGGATAAGATCCTCCGGCTCCAGCGTATTGAGGACGATGGCGCCGCCGAGCATGCCGGAACCGCCCCGGCTCGAATCTGCCCCGCGCACGATGTCGAGCGACGACAGCGAATTGAAATCGAAGGTGTCGCCGCCGCCGTTGGCGTTGGCCGGCGCGAAGGCCCCCTGGCGTGAACTATTCGAGAGATAGGGGATCGGAATGCCGTCGACGATGGTCAGGATGCGCGGGCCGGAGAGGCCGCGTAGATTGATGCCGGCATCGCCACGTGAGGCATTAATGCCCGGATCGACGCTGCGGCCGAGGTCTTCGATATTGGTGACCTGCTTTTCATCGAGCTTCTTGTCGGTAATCTCGGTTGCCAGCGGCGTATCGGCGACGCTGCCCGGCGCCACGCGTTTGCCCTTGACGACGATCTTCTGCAGGGCGGTGCTGTCATCCGCCGTGGCTTGCGGCGCGGTTGCCGGAGCGCTTTGCGCGAAAGACTGCGAAACAGGAAGTACAACTGTGGCTGCCGTGCAGACCAATAGAACCGAACGCCAATGCCGGACGATCATAACCTACCCCTTAATGATGATACCGGGCTGGCTAGTCGTGGCGCGTCGAACGCTCGAGGGGCTGGCTGGGCTTTTGTGGATGAAGACGATGCAAAATTCCGCCTTCTTTCTGCCGCATAAAAAACATGAGAAATATTGTCAACATAAAGCGGCGACTTATGTTGAATAAAATATCAAGTTTTAATGATCTCTCCGGACGTTGCGAAATTGCAACGAAATCCGCTCGCTTGCGTTATCCCTAGCTATCGACACCAGGGAATCGGATGCGTTGAGAAAACTTGCGATACTGGCGATCCTTCTCGCCGCAACCGCCGTTCTTGCCGGTGCCCGCCTGCCCGTTCACGGTCCTCTGCCACAACAAAGGCCGGATATCGAGGGCACGTCCGCACCCACCCCCGATTCAAATGCCGAAGGCACGCAACCGCCGCCGGCAGCAGAAATGCCCACTCCTGAACCGAAGCCCGACATCCAAAAACCAGAAACACCGAAAACCGAACCCGCCAAACCGATGCAGGGACCGCCGCTTCCCCCTGGGAAGGAAAACCCACAAGCTCCGACTGAGGAGAACAAGCCTCCCGCCGCACAAACACTTGAGGAACAGCATCTGACGATCGAGCCCGAAAGCGATGCCGAGCACACCGAGTGCACGGCTGCGCTTCAGGCGCTGGGCGTGGTCTTCAAGGACGCGCCGCGCATCGACGACGGCAATGGCTGCGGCATCGACAGGCCGATCATCGTCTCCGAAGTCCCGCCCGGCATCAAGCTGAAGCCGGAGGCAACGATCCGCTGTCCGGCAGCGCTTGCCCTTGCCCGTTGGATGAAGGACAGCGTCATCCCGGCGGCCTCCGCCGCCCTGCCGGAGCAGGGCCGCATCACCACCGTCAACCAGGCAACGTCCTATATGTGCCGCCTGCGCAACGGCGCTGGAACCGGCAAGATCTCCGAACATGCCCGCGGCAACGCCATCGACATTGCGAGCTTCCATTTCGAAAAGGGTGAGGATGTCGCTGTCCGCTCCCGCCGCGAGGATCCGACGCTCACCGGCGCCTTCCAGCGCACCGTCAGCGCCGCCGCCTGCCTCTATTTCACCACCGTCCTCGACCCGGAAAGCGACGTCGCCCATGAGACACATTTCCATCTCGACGTGATTGAGAGGAAGGGTGGCTATCGCTATTGCCACTAATCATCCCGGTAGGCTGTCACCGGATTAGAACAAACCTTCGATATAGCCCTGATCGTTTAGGAAAATCCGCTCCGCCGACGGTGATTTCGGCAGGCCGGGCATCGTCATGATCTCGCCGGTGATGGCAACGACGAAGCCCGCTCCCGCGGAAAGCCGCACCTCCCGTACGGTGACAATGTGGCCTTCCGGCGCGCCGCGCAGGTTTGGATCGGTGGAGAAGGAATATTGCGTCTTCGCCATGCAGATCGGCAGCTTGCCGTAGCCCTGCTCCTCCCATGTCTGCAATTGATCGCGCACCGCCTTGTCGGCCGTCACCTCGCCCGCATGGTAGATCTTCGAGGCGACGATCTCGATCTTTTCGAACAGCGAAAGATCATCGCCGTAAAGCGGCTGGAATTTCGCCTGCCCGGATTCTGCCAGTTCCACCACCTTGTGCGCCAGGTCCTCGATGCCGGCCGAACCCAGCGCCCAGTGACGGCAGAGGATCGCCTCGGCGCCAAGTCTCGAGACAAATTCCTTGACTGCCGCGATCTCGGCCTCGGTATCCGAGACGAAATGATTGATTGCCACGACGACGGGCACGCCGAACCGGCGCACATTGGCGACGTGCCGGCCAAGATTGGCGCAGCCCTTTTTCATCGCCACGACGTCCTCCGTGCCGAGATCTTCCTTCTTCACCCCGCCATTCATTTTCAGCGCCCGGACGGTCGCGACGATCACCGCCGCATCCGGCTTCAGTCCTGCCTTGCGGCACTTGATGTCGAAGAATTTCTCAGCCCCCAGATCGGCACCGAAGCCCGCTTCCGTCACCACATAGTCGCCGAGCTTCAGCGCCGTCTTGGTCGCCGTCACCGAGTTGCAGCCATGGGCGATATTGGCGAAGGGGCCGCCATGCACGAAGGCCGGATTGTTCTCCAGCGTCTGCACCAGGTTCGGCTGCATCGCATCTTTCAAGAGCACCGCCATGGCGCCGTCGGCCTTCAGGTCGCGCGCATGCACCGGTGTCCGGTCGAAACGATAGCCGATGATGATGTCGCCGAGCCGCCGCTCCAGATCCTTGAGATCGGTGGCAAGGCAGAGGATCGCCATCACCTCGGAGGCGACGGTGATGTCGAACCCACCCTGGCGCGGGAAGCCGTTGGCGACGCCGCCGAGCGAGGAGACCATGCTTCTGAGTGCCCGGTCGTTCATGTCCATCACCCTCCGCCAGGTGATGCGGCGAATGTCGATATTCTCTTCGTTGCCCCAGTAGATGTGATTGTCGATCATCGCCGCCAGCAGATTGTGTGCCGAGGTGATCGCATGGAAGTCGCCGGTGAAATGCAGGTTGATGTCTTCCATCGGCACGACCTGCGCATAACCGCCGCCGGCCGCCCCGCCCTTGACGCCGAAGCAGGGGCCGAGAGACGCCTCGCGGATGCAGACGACGGCTTTCTTGCCGATCCGGTTCAGCCCGTCGCCGAGCCCGACAGTGGTGGTCGTCTTGCCTTCGCCCGCCGGTGTCGGATTGATCGCGGTGACGAGGATCAGCTTGCCGTCTGCCTTGCCCGCTTGCGCGGCGATGAACTCGGCGCTGACCTTTGCCTTGTCGTGACCATAAGGAACGAGCTGCTCGACCGGAATGCCGAGTTTCGCCCCGATTTCGAAGATCGGCTTTTTGGCCGCGGCCCGCGCGATTTCGATATCGGATTTGATGGATGGCATGGATGTTCCCCCGTCCGACCTCCGCGGGCGCGGAGCCGTTGTTTTTCTCTTCATCGAGATAGCGAAATATCGGGGGTGTGAACAGTGCTGCGCCTTGCGGCCGCCACGCTTACAGCGCCGCGCGTCTTATCAGACGCGCAAGGGACGCTGTAACACTTTCAATATTCGCATCGACCCGAAAATCGGTTTCGATTTTCGGTAAGAATTCGTCACGCTCAGCCTTTGTGAGCTCGGTCTTCCTGGGTCGATTGAGACCCGACGCCTGCTGCAGTCCTCTTAGCCCTGTTCTCTCGACACAATCAGGCTTACATGGCGACCCATCGCGGTCGTGTTCACGCAGATCACCTGCTCCAGCGAAAGGCGCTGGAGCCCACCGCCTGTAGGTCGGTGCGAGAAGACTGGACTTCTCCCCCCGAACTCTCCCAAGTGATTCTCTGCCTGCCCTACTGCGCGGCGCCATAACTATGCCGTCAAGAAGGGACTCAAGATACCGCAACGTTATCTTTGCAAGTCGAAACTCAATCAGAGCGCGATCTCGTGTGGCTATTTTTTCACAATTTGAATGAATCGCCTTGCCTTAAGTTAATTGGGGCTAGCATCCCGCAGACTTTCTGTATTTGATAGCGGTAACATTGAGGCTGCCGGGGGCGTACGAATGTCTTACATGACTACCTCTGAAAGACAGTCATTGCTTTCGGCAGAGCTTGCGACCGCTCGAACGCGCAGCCTGTTTGCGCAGGCGCTCGGCAGGGTCTCTACAGCCTTCGGATTGTCGCATGCGACGCTGATGCACGCTCCCTCCCCCGAAGACCTTCTCTTCAAACCCTTGCTGATCGAGAGCTCGCTTCCGGCCACCTATATCAGGGATTTCGACCGCGCCCACATGATGCGCGGCTGCCCTTTCGGCCTAAGGCTGAGGCAGTCCGCTGTGCCGCTGTCCTGGCACCTCAACGACGCAGTCAATGGTCAGGCCTTTCCCGTCGAACTGCGCGCCCTGATGCTGCGCCATGCCATTCCGGCAGGCGTTGCCATGCCGAGCATTGCAGCCGACGGCCAGCGCCTGGTCTTTTGGTTCTGCGGCGAGCGCGCCGCACTCGGCCAGAGCGAGATCAACGAACTGGTAATGATCATTCTCCATGCTCTCGATGCATACAATGCAGTCAAGCGCAACGAGGAATGCGCGCATAACGCGCTATCGAACCGTGAACTAGAAGTTGTGCGCTGGACCGCCCAGGGCAAGACCTCGATCGAAATCGGCCAGATCCTGACGCTCTCGGACCATACGGTGAACGCCTATATGACGAACGCGATCAAAAAACTCGATTGCGTCAACCGCACCCAGTTAGTAGCTAAGGCAATTCGATTGAAGCTGATCAACTGAGGAATCGGAAGAGAGTCGGCACGTCGTCCCGTGATCTGGGGGAATCGTGCCTCTTCACTTCGAACAGCCCGTCACTAATAAGACAGAGCAGTCCCGCGCTCACATCGGCATCACCGATGCTGAAGTCGTCCAGATGCTTGCTGCCTACCGTCTTTTCGGCTTCTGGCGCATCGATATCGAGACAGGACATTTCTTTGCAAGCGAGGACGTCCACGCGATCTTCGACCTCCCCTACAGCGACGGCCCTATCAACCTGACAGAGCTAATGTCGCGTATCCACGAGGAGGACCGCAGCCTGATCGCCCAAACTTTCGAAGAGGCGAGCCTTCACGGCGTCGGCTTCCATTTCGTCTATCGCGTCGACAACCGGCTTGGCGGCCACAAGCTGGTGCGCAGCGTCGGCCGCTTCCGCGACGATGAAAGCGGCGGCGGCATCGTCGGCATCACCTATGAATTCGTCGAGAAACTGCGCGTCGTCGGCTTCGAGGACAGCACGCCGCCTCGCTGACCACCTTCGGCGCATAACCCGAAAATCGGAATCGATCTTCGGAAAGGACTATATGCAGATTCGAAAGTGATAGAGCGTCCTGTTGGGCGTGCGGCTCTCTAGGGTGTTATTACAGAAATGCCCACGAAGTCCCATTATCCCTTTATTCCGGCGGAGAGCATGATGGCGCGCGTGACCTGCTTCTGAAAGAGGAGGTAGAGTATGGCGACTGGAAGACCGGCCAATACCGCCGCAGCCATGTCCTTGGCAAAGCGCACGCCGAAGACGTCCTTCACCTGGGTGATGCCGACGGGAATGGTGATTGTGGCGTCCGAAGTCGCGACCAGGAACGGCCATAGGAAATTGTTCCATGCCGCGATAAAGGTCGTGATACCAAGCGCGATGATCACGCCCCAGTTCATCGGCACATAGATCTTCCATAACGTTCGCAAGTGGCCCGCATTGTCGAGCATCGCCGCCTCGCGGAATTCCTTCGGGATCTGGTCGAAGAACTGTTTGAGGATGATAATGACCGATGGCACCACGAGTTGCGGCATGATGATGCCGCCCCAGCTATTGATCAGCCCGAATGAGTTCATCAGCACGAAATGGTTGATGATAAGCGCCTCCGCCGGGACCATCACCGAGGCGATAAGTGCGCCGTAGATCAGGCGGCGGCCGGGAAACTGAATTTGGCTCAAGGCATAGGCACAGCAGACGCTGGCTGCCAGCACCACCAACGCAATGATCGTCGATGTGCCGACCGAGTTGATATACCATTGCACGATACTGGAGCGGTCGATCACGTAGAGATAGGGCTCGATCGTCGGTTCTTTAGGTAAGAACCCGGATGCCGGGCTCGCCACCTCAGTGTCGGATTTGAGCGAAGTCACGATCGCCCAGTAAAGCGGGAAGAACCAGATCAGCGCCCCGAGCACAGCCAGAGCGGTCAGCGCGCGGCCGCTCCAATTGCTTGCGGCAATGCTACCGCTCGTCCGCGCCAGAGCCGCTTGTTGATCGGTAGCCAGAACGCTCATTTTTCACCTCGCGCGCGCAGGAACTGATATTGGAAAACGGAAGCAATCAGGATGATGATGAACAGGATAGTAGCGACGGCTGCACCTTCTCCACCCTTGTTCTGCTTGAAGGCGAGGTCGTAGATGACGGTCATGACCACGGATTGCGCGTCAGCCGGCGTGTGGGCGAAATAGCCGAGCAGATAAGGCTGCGAAAAGATCTTGAACTGCGCGATCAGTTGCAGCGTTAGAACCAACGCCGTGACCGGCCAGATCAGCGGCCAGGTTATCTTTGAGAACACCCGCCAGCGGCTGGCATTGTCGAGCGCCGCCGCTTCGTAGATGTCGGACGAAATGCTGCGCAAGGCGGCAAGAAACAGAAGAATGTTGAAACCGATCGTCCACCAGATCGTGACGACGGCGACGGAGGGCATGAAATAGGTCGGCGAACGCAGCACCGGCAGCGGGCGGCCACCGGTAAACAGCCCGATGACATTCTGGATGACGCCATATTGCATGTTTGCGATCCAGGTCCAGATCTGGGTCACCACCGAAACCGGCAGAATGGAAGGCAGAAAAAAGCACGCCAGGACCAACATCTGTATGCGCCCGGTCAGACGATTGACCCCCATGGCAACGAACAGCGCCAGCGACGTGCCGGGAATGACGGTCAGAACGATGAAGTACAGCGTGTTCAGAAGCGCCTTCTGAAATTGAGGCGAAAAGAGTTGGCGCGCGTAATTGTCGAGGCCGACCCACTCGCCGGGACCGATCAGCGGCGCATTGGTGAAGCTCATCGCCACCATGCGCCACGTCGGATAGGCAAAGATCACCAGAAACGCGATGACGGCCGGTGCGACCAGCAGCGCTGCGATCAGGCTGTCCTGCTTCTTGTTGCTGACTGTAGCCATCTATCACCTGCCTCGGTTATGCGATCCCGGGGCAGGAACTGCCCCGGGGACTGTTGAAGGAAACCGTCACTGAGAGTTCATATGATCGCGGAACGTCTCCAGTGTCTCCTTCAGATCGCCGTCGCCGTTCAGCGGTCCGGACGCCATGTTCTGCCAGTCGTCGTCGAACTTGGACGCAGCGCCGGTGAGCGGCGTCTTCGGCATATAGAAGGCGTTGAGCGCCATGGCGGCATAGTCCGCTTGCGGCTTCAGTGCCTTGTAGGCGTCAGACGTGCTGACCGGCAAATAAGCCGGGATATGGCCGGCGCCGGCCCATTCCAGTGAGTTCACATTCATCCATCTGATGACTTCGAGAACCGCGGCACGCTTTTCCGGCGTCATGGTCACGCCGACATTGTTGGGCATGACAAACGAGTGCGAGTCCGCCCAGTTGGCAGGCTTGCCCATCCAGGCGGGAATGTTGACCATGCCGTAATCGAAGCCGCTGCCCTTGGCGACTTCGGTTTCCATGGTCGGCAGCTCCCAGTTGCCGTTCAGGAAGAAGGCGGATTGTCCGGCCAGGAAGGTCGGAGTGATGGTTTCAGGGTCGATATAAGGCTGCGCCCAGCCTTGCTTCACCCAATCGGTCACCTCGCCATAGGCCTTTTGCATCTTGTCGAAATTGTCGCCCTGCAGGAATTTGCCATCGGTGGTCAATTGACCGCCCAATTGGCCGAACAAGGTATAGATGTCGCGCAAATCGCCGCTGGACGAGGCGATGACGACGCCGTTCTTGCCTGCTTCCTTGGCCCTGGCCAACAGCGCACGCCAGCCTTCCAGCGTATCGATGCCGGTAGGCTTGCCGTCCTTGCCCAATGCTCCAAGTTCCTTCAGTACATTCTTGTTATAGTAGAGCACCTCACCGTGCACGTCGAACGGTACGGCGTAGCGCACATTGTCGACCGTCGAGGCGGCGATTGCATTCGGCGGATAGTCGCTGTCCTTCAAACCGACAGCCTCAAGCTCCTTCGGATCGATTGGCGACACGGTCTTTGCCGAAACCGCACCGGCCAGGCGCGACAGGTGGTAGGTGGCGATGTCAGGTCCCTGGCCGACAGCAGTTGATGTCTGCAGCTTGGTGTAATAAGGGATGCCCCATTCGAGGGTGGTGCCTTTGATTTGGATCTTGTCCTTATGTTCGTCGTTGAAGCGCTGGATCAGCGCCTTCATTCGCACGCCGTCGCCTCCCGACAGAAAGTCCCACCAGACGACATTTTCGGCTGCGAATGCCGGGAAGGCAATCATGACGGCTAACGCCGCAATCGATGTTTTCAACAGGTTACGCATTCTCACTCCTCCAGAATGATCGGTTTTCCTGCCGGCACCTCCTTTGGAGGGCGGCCTTACTGTCTTGCGCCGCAGCCTAGCCGGCCGCGTGATACCCTTTGCCCATTTCATCAAATAGCATCGCCTTCGCTCCTTCGACGGCAAACGCGATTTCGGAACCACCACGGGCCGCGGTGATTGGGTCGTCAACGCCGACGACCTGCGTCCCGTCGGCGAGTTCGGCGTGGACGAGAGAGCGGTCGCCCATCTGCTCCACTGTGACGACTTTGCCCCTCAGCGTGCCGTGCGGCGAGACCGCCAGATTCTCCGGTCGCAAGCCAAGCGTGAGGTTGGCACCGGGCAAACTGTCGAACGGAACCGAGGTTTGCAGCCCGACGCCGCCGGTTGTGACAATCGCGCCGTCCGGACCGCTCTCAATCCGTGCCACCGGCAGGAAATTCATCGGCGGCGAGCCGACGAACTGAGCAACGTAGCGTGTGCTTGGGCGGGCATAAATATCCATGGGCGCGCCGACCTGCTCGATCCTTCCTTTGTTCAGAAGGACAATCCGGGTCGCCAGCGTCATTGCCTCGATCTGATCATGGGTTACGAAAACCATCGTGGCGCCAAGACGATCATGCAGCTGCGACAGTTCGAAACGGGTGCGCGTACGCAGGCCGGCGTCCAGGTTCGACAGGGGTTCGTCAAAGAGGAAGACTTTTGGTTCACGCACGATGGCGCGGCCAATCGCAACGCGTTGGCGCTGGCCGCCGGACAGCTGCGCCGGCTTGCGGTCGAGGAGATGGTCCATCTCCAGCATCCTGGCCGCCGTCGCAATGCGGGTTGCAATCTCGGCTTTCGGCGTACCGACGTTGACCAGTCCAAAGGCAAGATTTTCTCGCACGCTCATATGCGGATAGAGCGCATAGGACTGGAACACCATGGATACGTCACGCTGGCCGGGGGCAAGCTGGTCGACACGGCGCCCGCCGATCCAGATTTCGCCGCCCGAAACCGTCTCCAGCCCGGCGATCATGCGCAGAAGGGTGGACTTGCCACAGCCGGAAGCGCCCAGGAAGACGATGAACTCGCCGCTGTCTATCCCGAGCGAGATGTCGTCGAGCACTTCCACCGCCCCAAAACTCTTGGAAACGTTGCGGATGCTCACGCCTGCATCTGTCTTGGCCACCTAAACCTCCTCCCGGTTATATGCGGCGGTTCAATTCTACTGACGGCTATCCCGCGGCGGCCGTCTCGATGATGCAATCAAGCAAGGTCGCTGCGACCGGATCGGCGCCTGCGGGTTCACGCATCAGGCCGAAGGTCGTGGCCACGATACGACCTGAGCCGACCCGCCGTTCGGCAATGGTCGCGCAGGGCTTGTGAATCCAGCCCGCCATCGTGCCGGCATGGACCAGCCCGTCGAAATGGATTGGTCGGAAGCCGGTGATGACGCGGTTGGGGTTGACGCCGACAAAGGATAGGTCGGTGAGCGGGCCGCCCGGCAGACGTTCAAATACCCCGGAACGCTTCACCCAGCTGAAGCCGGTGACCCAGTTGCCCTTCCAGATAGTGCCGTTGCGTTCGGTGACGCGCATCTGCGGCATGGGCTGCCCGCGATCGCCTCCGGTCGGATAATTCCAGTTTGGCTGGTCGTTGCGCAGATTGCCAAACGACAGGGGCGCAACATCGGCCAGCGACACGTAATGGGCGCCATGCTCCATGGCATCGATATCGGCCTGGCTCAATGTCGACACAACCCGCACATGCGCCTTGTCGGCGTTTACGACCTCATAGCCAAGGGAGGTCAGATATTGCGCGATCTCGGGCTCTGCGGACGAAACCGAAAGCACAGGCTTGGACCGGCGGGCATAGACGCTGATATCGAGGCTGTTGCGCGCCAGCTCCTTATCGCCGGCGGTCAGCGTGAACTGGACACTGACCTGATTGCCGGCTTTTTCCGCGGCGAAGGATAGTTCAATGGCCGGCAGGCGGCACACTGACGTTGCATCCACCGCTTCGATCGCCATCTTGCCGGCGGCTGCGCCATCGACATTCCAGTTCAATTCGGCCGCTGGCAGCGCCTTGCCGCCCGTCGAGATTTCGAGCTCGATGCTGGCCATGTCGCCTGTCCAGACCGCATAGCGCTGCATGCGTGGCACGATGACCACGTCGGTGTTAATCTCATGGAAACGGTTGTGATAGGCGCGCGTATTGCGCTCCATGTCCATGAGGCCATTGGCTTCCCAGTGCAGATCGGTCAGCTCGGTGATGACATAGCCCTGGATCGAGGCATGGCGGCGCATTTCTTCGATCTCGAACTTGAGGGCATTGAACTGATGCCATTGCGTGTCCTCGATGAAGGAACCGAAGGACGTAAAGACCTTGTCGAACTGAAAGGTGCGGAAGCGCTGCTCGACACCGTGCGGATAGGTCGCACCTTCGCTGTCCCACTCCAGTCCGTTGATGAACCAGAACGGCTCCCTGCCGTCCTGCAGCAGCTTGTCTGGATGCGGCAGGCCCCAGACGCCGAACTCGGAGACGACGAGCGGCTCGTCGCCGCGCCGTTTTGCATCGCCGTTCGGCGAATAGGACCAGTCGGGCCGCTTGGCGAAGGCCGAAACCCAATCGGCCCACTCGCGCGCCATTTCCGGAACCGAGGCGTAATAGTGGTAATCGTCGATGTCGGAGACGACATGGAAGTTTGGAATGCAAGCGGAATTGTCCACCACCAGCCGTGTCGGGTCCTTCTTTTTCAGCCAATGGTAGGCATTGTCCAGCCAGCTCCGCTGATCGGCGCTTTCGACAAGACGCGTCCCCCAGTCTTCGTTGATGATGGTCCAGATCACGATAGAGGGATGGTTGCCATCGCGGCGCAGGATCCCTTCCATGGTATCGAGCAGGCGCTGCGCCGACTTCTCGGTGAACGTCTGGACGTTGGGGATTTCCGTCCAGACCAGCAAGCCAAAGCGGTCAGCGACATCATAGTAGCGCGGATCGGGAACCTTGATATGGCAGCGCAGGAGGTTGAGGCCGAGCTCCTTCGATTTACGCGCCTGGTCTTCCAGAAACTCCAGTGACGGCGGCGTGTAGATGCCCTCGGGATAGTAATCCTGATCCAGCGCGCCGCGCATATAGAATGGCTGGCCGTTCAGGAAAAACTTTCCATCTCGCGCTTCAAACGTCCGAAAGCCGAAATCCTGGACGTCGGCATCGATGACGACGTCGCCCTGACGCAGTTCGACGACAGCCCGGTAAAGCGCGGGATCATCGAGCGACCAGGCCTCGACCTTGGCGACCTTGAGCGCGACCGAGGCGTGTGCCGCGCCGTTGAGAGCAAGCTCGGCGGACGCCGCCACCACGCCATTGCGATCGAGAAGCCTAATGTTCAACGCACCAGTGAAGGCCGCGGCCAGTTCGATATCAACCGTCACGCCGCCGGTGGAAAGGTCGGCGCGAATGCCCTGGTGAGCGATATGCGCCTCAGAGCGGCACTCCAGCCAGACCGACTGCCAGATGCCGCCCAACATACCGTACCAGCTCTGCTTGCCGTGCGGGATTTCATCGAATGGAAAGTCGGGGAAAGCCTGTCCGTCAGAACTCGGCAGCGTGACCCGTACGTCAAGACGCATTTCACCGCCCAGCAGATCGGCGGGGATGACAAATTCAAACGGCAGATAGCCGCCTTCGTGAGAGCCAAGGCGCCTGCCATTGACCGACACTTCGGCGAAATAGTTCACCGCGCCGAAATGCACAATCACCTGACGACCTTGCCACTTCTGCGGCACGGTAAGCGTGCGCGAATAAGTTGCCACGCCCGCAGCGGCACGTAGATTCGGAAAGTGCGCCTGCCAAGGAGCGGGCACGGCAATCGTCGCGGGCTCGTGTCCCTCCAGCTGAAAGTCCCAGGTCCCGTCAAGAGACAGGCGCGCACGCGGCCCGGAATGGGTGTCGGCGAAACGGCGGGAGGCGATGGTCATGAGCCGCAAGCTTTCCAGTTGGATGCAGTCACAAAATAAGTTACAGATAGGTTTCGTAACTTAAAAATGTAACTCCCGCAAGCCCGCCGCTTCACATTGCCCGTTAGATTTTCTAACGTGCATGCCAACTGTCTGAGAGAGAAACTGCGTGAACGACAAAATAACGAAACGACCGACAATGTCCGACATCGCTGCAAAGGTCGGCGTTTCGCACGCGACGGTTTCACTGGTGCTGAACGAGGCGCCCGGCAAGCGCGTTTCCGAGAAGATGCGCAGTCATGTGCTGGCTGTGGCCGAGGAGCTCGGCTATCAGAAGACCACGCCCGTCAATGTCCCGATCGGCGGCATCATCGTGCTTTTGATCGACGATCTGATGGCTTCGCATCACGCCGCGCCGCTGATTGAAGGCGTGCGTGAGGCAGCAGAAGAACGGGGCTTGGCGGCGATCACCGTCGTTACCGGCGGACAGGTCGAATTCGCAGAGGTCATTCTCGACTATCTGGGCCGGCGTCAGATCGTCGGAGTGGTCTACGCCACCCTCATCACCCAGTTGGCGCCAGTGTTGCCCTCCAAACTTGCCAACTACCCGACCGTGCTCTTGAACTGCCATCAGCAGCGGGCCGAGTTCTCGTCGATCATTCCTGGCGATCTTGCCGGCGGTTTTGCGGCGACGGAGACACTAATCAAGGCCGGACATCGCCGCATAGCCATGATCGACGCGGGCAAGGAGCGGCTTGAAGCGTCCCGAGATCGTTTAAGCGGTTACCGCCAAGCGCTTACCACCTACGATATCGCGGTGGATCCAGAGCTGATTGTGTCCGGCGCCTGGTCGCTCGACCTCGGGCGCGAGAAAATGCTGCAGTTGCTCGACCTGCCGTCCCCGCCGACTGCGGTATTCTGTTTTTCAGACCGGGTGGCGATGGGTGCCTATGATGCAATCAGAATAAGAGGCTTGAAAATCCCCGAAGACATTTCCGTCGTCGGCTTCGATGATGACAGCCTTGCCCGAAAAATCCTGCCGCCACTCACCACGTTGAAACTGCCGCACGAGGACATGGGCCAATGGGCGGTGGCTGAGCTTCTGGAAAAGGTGGCGCAGCCGAAGAGGGCACCAGTGCGGCTGAAGATGGAATGCCAGTTAATCCTGCGCGCTTCCATCGCCCCGCCTCGTTAAGGCACGTGGGGATTCTTCGTGACTTGATGACCTAGCGGTCGAGCACCGACCGGATCTCGACGAGGTTCGAGCGCACCCTCAGAATATAAAAGCCCATCGTGGCGAGATGGCTCGGCATGATCCAGCCGTCCTCGCGCCCGTTCGAGATGATCGCCGGCTGGATGCGGAGCGCCGCCTGGAACTGCCGCATGGTCCCGCCCCAGATCGTTCCGAGATTGCGTTCCGCCACCACCTGCGAGAAATCCGCCTGGGCGGCAGCCATGATCGCGTAGTAGCCATAGAGCTGGCCATAGGCGAACCAGAACCGGTCGTCGGCGCGTGTATCGAACCAGCCGCGATTGTGGTTCTCCGAGCGCTCGGCGAGCATGTCGGAGGTGCCGCCGAGATCGTTGGCAATGCGGTCGATGAACTGCATCAGGTTGTCGGCGCGGCCGTCGAAAATGACATTGCAGAGGGCGAGATCGGTGTTGAACTTGCGCAGGCTGCCGATCGCCGAGCGGTAATAGGAAGGCGTCGGCGTCTTCGGCCCGAAGGGATTGAGCCCGAAATACCAGCTGTTTTCGTCGAACTGCAGATTGCCGCGCGCTCTCTGCAGGTCATTGTTGATGCCGGATGTGCCGCGCACGCGTCCGAGCGTATCGACAAGCTCCGCCGAAGTCCGCCGGACCGCCTGGTTGACGCCGCGCTGGATCGACGCCTTGTTGTCGAGGAAGGGCGTGTGATCCCAATCGATGCCGAAGAAGCCCATCTTGTAGAGCAGCATGGAGGAGATCCATGCGTTCTGGTTGACATTGAAATCGGTCAGATCGGCCGCGACATCAACGATCGCCGAGCGCTGGCAGGTCTTCGGCGCCGCCGCATTGGCGCTCTCGGCGCCTAGGACGTCCTGCCCGGCAGCAACCTTGCGTTCGGAAAGCCGGTACTGGTCGACGAAGGCGGGGTTGAAATTCGACCACACCTGCGTCTGCCAGAAGAAATAGCCGTAGAGCACGACCAGCAGCGCCACGAACGCGATGACCGGCAGCCGGATCATCCAGCTCCGGCGCTGATACCAGCCGTGCGCAGCAAGAAAGGGCCAGAAAGCCCAGGCGCAAAACAGGCGGGCCCAGCGGCCGATCGTCTGGCCGATCAGCCTGAAAAAACCGGCTATCCGGTCAAGCATCGTCGTCTCCTGTCAGGCGAGGCGAACATCAGGACATTGCCGCCCCGCTGCATCCCACATATGCGCTCGATCGGCCGAGCACAACACGAGCCCTTCGATTTTTCGGAATGAAAGCATTGCGCAAGAGGGTATTGCCCGCGCCCTGCCGGTCAGGAGCGCAGGAAAGGCAGGCGGAAGCGCAAGGAGCCGCGCGCCGTATCGATCAGAGGCGCTCCCGATGTTTCCGGCGGCGGTTCGGCATAGGTCGGAAACCTTCTTGTGAATTCGAGATCGGCGCGGCTCTTGCGCTGCTCCAGATCCTGGGCGACCAGCATGCCCTTCTCGAACAGCCTGATCGGTGTGGCGATATCGGGGAAGAGTTCCGGTTTGATCCTCGCCTTCATGCCCGGCCTGTCGGTATCGACCTGCGCCTGGTATATGATCAGCCGCTCCTCGACGTCTACCAACAGCTTGCGCAGCAGCACGTTGCAGGCGGCGACCCGGCCGTTCAGCGAATCGACAAAGGCCTGGAACAGGCCGATAAAGCGCTCGCGCCGCTGGCTGTCGTCTCGCATCTCGTGTTCTTCGGCGGAAATTCGCTCGGCCTCCGCCTTCAGCGCCCGCCGTTCCGCCTCCATCTGCTCCCAATGGGCCCTGTTGCCATAGACGCCGATACGGCCCTGCGTCGTCAGCGCCTTGGCATTGAGCTCCTTCATCTTGAGGCGGGCGATATCGATGGAATCGACCAGCCGGCGCCGCTGCTCGACAATATCGACAAGGCTGCGTTCGGCTGCCCTGTGCCGTTCGATGAGCGAGGCGCGCTGGCCGGCGATCAGCTTGGCGAGCGCGTCCGATTTCGTCAAAAGGTCGAGCAGCCGCTCGATGACCGGCGCCTCGCGCACGCGTTCGGTATACATGCGCCACATCCGCTGGCGCGACAACCAGCCGGCCATCTTCTCACCCAGCGTCAGCCCCCGGAAACTATCGAGATCGGCAGAAACCTCGGCCGTCAGCCGGTCAAGAGAAAAGACCAGCTCGGCCAGCTGGGCGTCGAGCGCCGCAGCATCGGCGATATGGGCCTGGAAGCGGGCATTCTGTTCCAGGAAAACCTCGTCGGCCGACCGCGTTTCCTCGCCGCTGAAGGCGCCGATCGCCGCCACGCAATAGGCTCCCTCGGCCGCAATCCTCTCGGCAAAGCTGCCTGCGGCTTCGTACCGGCTGTCGAATGGCGGGGGTTTGCGCACCTGATCTCTCCAGGGAATCTCCTGCTCAAGCTAGTCGCTTGCGGCGCTAAAGAAAACAGGCGGCGTCGCCGGCTTCAGACCGGCTCGGCGATCCAGGCTCCGTTCATCGCGTCGTCCCAATGCCTGCGGCAGAGCGAGACATATTTCTCGTTGCCGCCGACATCGATCTGGGCGCCTTCGTGCAGTACTTTTCCTTCCGCGCCGAGCCGCACAACCATCGTCGCCTTGCGCCCGCAATGGCAGATCGTGCGCACCTCGCGTATTTCATCGGCGATCGCCAGCAGTTCCTGCGAGGCCGGAAACAGCTTGCCCTGGAAATCGGTTCTCAGCCCGTAGACCATCACAGGGATACCAAGCCTGTCGACGACGCGGGCAAGCTGCCAGACATGGACAGGCGTCATGAAATGCGCCTCGTCGACGAAGATGCAGGAAATCGGCGCGCCTTCGCCGCTCAGCGCCGTGACGAGCCGGAACAGATCCTCATGCGGCTCGAAGGGAATGGCGCTCGCCTCCAAGCCGATCCGCGAGCCGATGACGCCGCGGCCGGCGCGCTCGTCGAAGGCGGCGATCAGCTGCACCGTGCGCATGCCGCGCTCCTGGTAATTGTAGGAGGCCTGCAGCAGCATCGTCGACTTGCCGGCGTTCATCGTCGAGTAGTTGAAATAGAGTTTTGCCATCCGATTTCTCCTTAATCGGCTTATTGAAAGCTCGGAATGGCAAAGAAAAGCCCTGAGAGAACGATAATCACAGGAATCCGGCTCGAAAACGGCCGAAAGCCCTGAAAACCAGGCGCTCGGAAAAAATTCGCCGACGTCGCAATCGCATAGGTCGATACGACGCAAACGCACTGAGGTCGCTTGTCAAACTCGGTTATTGATGGTTGGCTTGGGAACTTAAAGACTGGGAGTCTAAAATGAAAACAACAAGCACGTTCAAACTCGTTACCGCAACTGCCGTCGCCGCCCTCTCCGTTGCGACCGCTGCCTTCGCCGCCGATCCCGACAGCTGCTCCACCGTTCATTTCTCGGACGTCGGCTGGACGGATATCACCGCCACCACCGCCACCACATCTGTAGTCCTGAAGAGCATCGGCTATCAGACCGATGTCAAGGTTCTCTCGGTGCCGGTCACCTACACCTCGCTGAAGAACAAGGACATCGACATCTTCCTCGGCAACTGGATGCCGACACAGGAAAAGGACGTTCGGCCCTATCTCGACGACAAGTCGGTCGAATCCTTCGGCCCCAACCTCGTCGGTGCCAAGTATACGCTCGCCACCAACGCCAAGGGTGCGGAACTCGGCATCAAGGACTTCAAGGACATCGCCGCTCATCAGGACGATCTGGACGGTAAGATCTATGGCATCGAGCCTGGCAATGACGGCAACCGTCTCGTCATGGACATGATCGAAAAGAACACCTTCGGCATGAAGGATCTGGAAGTCGTCGAATCCTCCGAACAGGGCATGCTCGCCCAGGTCGCCCGTGCCGACAAAGCAGGCAAGCCCGTTGTCTTCCTCGGCTGGGAACCCCATCCGATGAACACCAACTTCAAGCTGACCTACCTCACCGGCGGCGACGATATCTTCGGTCCGGATTTCGGCGGCGCCAAGGTCTTCACCAATGTCCGCGCCGGTTATCTCGACGAATGCCCGAATGTCGGCACGATGCTGAAGAACCTGACGTTCTCCCTCGATATGGAGAACCAAATCATGGGCAAGATCCTGAACGACGGCAAAGAGCCGGAGGCTGCAGCTTCCGAATGGCTGAAGGCGAACCCCGCAGCGCTCGAGCCCTGGCTTAAGGGCGTCAAGACCCGCGACGGCAAGGGCGACGCTCTCGCGGCCGCCAAGACCGGCCTCGGCCTCTGACGATACGAACGGGGCGGCTCGCCGCCCCGCTTCATTTTTGTCCGATTGTTGTTTTTCTGGATGGGCGCGCCCTTGAATTGGATCACCGAATTTAAGATTCCCGTTGGCCCCTGGGCCAAATCCTTCGTGGACTGGCTGACCTCGAACGGCGAATGGTTCTTCAACCAGATCGCCTTCCTGCTGTCGAGCGCCATAGACGGCCTGCTCTTCGTGCTGCAGAAGCCTCATCCGCTGATCGTCATCGCCGCCATCACCGCTATCGCCTTTTGGTTGCGCCGATCGATCGCGGTCGCGGTCTTCACCTGTCTCGGGCTGCTGCTCATCGTGAACCAGGACTATTGGAAGGAAACGACGGAGACGCTCGCCCTCGTGCTCGCCGCCACCTTCGTCTGCATGGTGATCGGCATTCCGCTCGGCATTGCCGCCGCCCGCCGCCCTTGGGTCTATGCGGCCATGCGGCCGGTGCTCGATCTCATGCAAACCATACCGACTTTCGTTTATCTGATCCCGGCGCTCATCTTGTTCGGCCTCGGCATGGTGCCGGGCTTGATCGCGACCGTCATCTTCGCAATCCCCGCCCCGATCCGGCTGACGCGCCTCGGCATCATCTCGACGCCGCCGTCCCTCGTCGAAGCCGCCGTCGCTTTCGGCGCGACGCCGATACAGGTGCTGCGCAAGATCGAGCTTCCCTTCGCCACGCCACAGATCATGGCGGGTCTCACCCAGACCATCATGCTGTCGCTGTCGATGGTCGTCATCGCCGCCCTTGTCGGCGCTCCCGGGCTTGGCGTGCCCGTCGTTCGTGCGCTGAACACCGTCAATATCGCCAAGGGCTTCGAGGCGGGCTTCTGCATCGTCATCCTGGCAATCATTCTCGACCGGATGTTCCGCACAGCGGGTGAAGGAGGCGCTGCATGACCGCGGTAAACTTTAACAATGTCAGCATCATCTTCGGCGATCGGCCGGAAACCGCGCTTGCCATGGTCGATCAGGGCAAATCGCGCGACGAAATCGGCGCCGCGACCGGTCTGGTGCTCGGCGTCGCCGATGCCTCACTGACAATCGAGGAAGGCGAGATCCTGGTGCTGATGGGCCTTTCCGGCTCTGGCAAGTCGACGCTGCTGCGCGCCGTCAACGGGCTCGCTCCCGTGGTGCGCGGTGATGTTGCGGTCTCCACGACCACCGGCCCCGTCAACCCCTACAGATGTAATGCCAAGGCGCTGCGTGATCTGCGCACCCACACCGTCTCCATGGTGTTCCAGCAGTTCGCCCTGTTGCCTTGGCGCACGGTCGCCGAAAATGTCGGCTTTGGCCTCGAACTCGCCGGCATGCCGGAAGCCGAACGCAAGCTCCGCGTCGGGGAGCAGCTTGAACTGGTCAACCTGACGAAATGGGCAGGCCGCAAGGTCAACGAGCTTTCCGGCGGCATGCAGCAGCGTGTCGGCCTTGCCCGCGCCTTTGCCACCGGCGCCCCGATCCTGCTCATGGACGAGCCTTTCTCGGCGCTCGACCCATTGATCCGCACCCGCTTGCAGGACGAGCTCCTGGAGTTCCAGCGGCGGTTGAAGAAGACCATTCTTTTCGTCAGCCACGATCTCGACGAGGCCTTCCGCATCGGCAATCGCATCGCCATCATGGAGAGCGGCCGCATCATCCAGTGCGGAACGCCGCACGACATCGTCAAGAATCCCGCAGACCAGTATGTCGCCGATTTCGTGCAGAACCTCAATCCGATCAACATGCTGACGGCGGCCGACGTGATGCAGTCAGGCCTCGGCCACACTGCCGCCGGCATGAGCGTCAGCGCCACGGCCCGCGCCGCGACGCCGCTTATCGATATCCTCGATGCCCTGGCGCGCCAGCCGGGCAGTATCGGCATCGTCGAGAACGGCGCGATTGTCGGCACCATCTCAGCTCAGGATATCGTTGCCGGCCTCACCCGCCATCGCCGCAAGCAGGAAGCTTGATGTTTTCGATCCGCTTTGTCACAAAGCGGAATGAAAGATCAGCCCTCGCCCTTACGCGAAACCGACGACGATGCCCGCAAGCTTGCCCGCGTGCTTCTGCGCTCCGCCCGGCACGCGGCGATTGCCGTTCTCGACCCCGAGACCGGCTTTCCCTTTGCCAGTCGCGTGCTCGTCGCCACCGATATCGACGGCGCCCCCGTCATCCTCGTTTCGAAACTATCGGCCCATACGAGGGCGCTTGCCAGAGATCCGCGCGCCTCGCTCCTGACCGGCGAGCCCGGCAAGGGCGATCCCCTCGCCTATCCGCGTCTGACGACCCAATGCCTGGCAGAACCCGTCGAGCGCAGCAGTGCATTCTACGAGCGTATCCGCACGCGCTTTCTCGCTCGCCACACCAAGGCGAAGCTTTATATCGACTTTCCTGATTTCCTGTTCTTTCGTCTCAAGCCGGAACAAGCCAGCCTTAATGGCGGCTTCGGCCGCGCCTACCAGCTCGATGGGAACGATCTCATAATCCAGTCGAGCGCGAATGAGGCAATCGCCGCCGATGCGGCAGAGACAGTGCGAGATTTAGTAGAGCGCCATCCCGATGTCGCCGAAGCCCTCGCTATCAGGCTAAAGGCTACGGAATCGGGTCCTTGGCGCATTTGTGGTATCGATTCCTCAGGTTTCGACATGATTTCCGGCGACTTCCTGCTGCGATACGAGTTCGAAACCCTCGCTGTGGATGCCGATCACATTTGTTCAAACATGACTAAAATAGCATACTCGATACCTTAAATTTAGGTATATACAATCTTCGAGCCCAGTTGGTAGGCTTTTGGTGTCAGTCAAAATCCCGGCTGGCGCCCTGCGCCAACACAATTGATGTACGTTTCGCATTAGGAAGATAACATATGGAAACCTCTGATTTGGCCGATCACACGACCGTGGCGGCAGCTTTATTATCGGCCATGGCAAACCCGAAGAGATTGCTGATCCTGTGTAGCCTCGTGAAGGGCGAAGTGGCCGTTGGCGTGCTTGCGACGCAGGTCGGCCTCAGCCAGTCGGCTCTCTCTCAGCACCTGTCGAAACTACGCGCTCAAAAGCTGGTCAAGACCCGCAGAGACGCACAAACCATCTATTATTCCAGCAGCTCCGAGCCGGTCATGAAGATCCTTGCAACGCTCGAGGACATCTACCTCGTGCAGAACAGAAACAGATCCGCCGCTTGATGATAGCGCTGACATGAATGTCGGCCAATGCCGTGTCGGAAGGGATGTTCCCGGAGGCCCCTGGCAACGATATTTCAGCACCTGAACCTTATGGCACGACCGGCAAATCTTCCGATTTGCCGGTCGTGCCTTTGAATGCCCTGGTCTTTCTGCTCCTTTCGCCGGCGGCGAAGGAATTGCAGCCTCATCGCGCTGAAGCGCTCAACCCGTGATCGATCGAAGGAGCTTGGGCCTCCTGTCAGGGGAGCTTTCGGGAGTTTTCCCGTTGACGCCTTGGGAAGCCCTGATAATTTGACCGGGCAGTAAAAATATGGGCGTGATGCCCCGGGAAAGGGCCGTCAGCGGCCAGGAGAACAGCATGTCCAATCGCCTCAATGCACCGAACGATCTTCGCGCCTTCTGGATGCCGTTTACGGCAAATCGTCAGTTCAAGAAGGAGCCGCGTTTGTTCGTCGGCGCCAAGGACATGTACTATACGACCCATGACGGCCGTCAGGTGCTGGACGGCACGGCTGGCCTCTGGTGCGTCAATGCCGGCCACTGCCGCCCGAAGATCACCGAGGCGATCCGCGAGCAGGCCGGCGAGCTCGATTACGCGCCGGCCTTCCAGCTCGGCCATCCCAAGGCCTTCGAACTGGCGAACCGCCTGGTCGACATTGCCCCGGAGGGCCTGAACCACGTTCTCTATACCAATTCCGGTTCCGAATCCGTCGAGACGGCACTCAAGGTGGCGCTCGCCTATCATCGCGTGAAGGGCAATGGATCACGCTTCCGTCTGATCGGCCGCGAGCGCGGCTATCATGGCGTCAATTTCGGCGGCATCTCCGTCGGCGGAATCGTCACCAACCGCAAGATGTTCGGCACGTTGCTGACCGGCGTCGATCACATGCCGCACACCCACCAGCCCGGCAAAAACAACTTCACCCGCGGCGAGCCCGAGCATGGCGGCGACATCGCTACCGAGCTCGAGCGTATCGTCACCTTGCATGACGCCTCCACCGTCGCCGCCGTCATCGTCGAGCCGGTGGCGGGTTCCACCGGCGTCTTGATCCCGCCGAAGGGCTACCTGCAAAAGCTGCGCGAGATCTGCACCAAGCACGGCATCCTTCTGATCTTCGACGAGGTCATCACCGGCTTCGGACGCCTCGGCGCTCCCTTCGCCGCGCAATATTACGACGTCAAGCCTGACATGATCACTGCCGCCAAGGGGCTGACCAACGGTGTCATTCCAATGGGCGCGGTCTTCGTTACCTCCGAGATCCATGATGCCTTCATGAACGGCCCGGAACATATGATCGAGTTCTTCCACGGCTACACCTATTCGGGCAACCCGATCGCCTCCGCCGCCGCGCTCGCCACGCTCGACACCTACAAGGAGGAGGGCCTGCTGACACGCGCCGCCGAGCTTTCCGACTACTGGGCCGACGCGCTGCATTCGCTGAAGGACTGCCCCAATGTCATCGACATCAGGAACACCGGCCTGATCGGCGCGATCGAACTCGACCCGATCGCCGGCGAGCCCACCAAGCGCGCCTTCACCGCTTTCCTGAAAGCCTATGAAAGCGGCCTGCTCATCCGCACCACCGGCGATATCATCGCACTCTCCCCGCCGCTGATCATCGAGAAGCACCATATCGACGAGCTCTTCGGCAAGCTGCGGACCATCCTGCAGAACAACATCTGAGAAAGCTCTGAGGCTTCCGGCAACAGCGCCTGCGGCGGACCTCCTGCATAATTCCTTAAGTCGGAATCGATTTAAGCATAGAATTATGCGGAATTGAAAGTGCTACAGCGTCCTTTGCGCGTCTGAATAGACGCGCGGCGCTGTAAGCCCACGCAGGCCCTTTTGTTGCGAACCCAGATAGATTTCAGCTCACCGCAGCGACGGATAGGCAGAGGGCGAATTTCTTCAGCAACCGGCGATCGAATTGCCCTTCGCTGCCAAGCATCCACTTCAGTGCTTGGCTCGCGCTCCATGGCGCCTTGTACGGCCGCACGGAAGTCACGGCGTCATAGACGTCGCAAATCGCAGCAAGACGCGCATGGAAGCTGACCTGCGTCTCGGAAAGCCTTCGAGGATAGCCCTTGCCGTCGATACGCTCATGATGGTTGAGGCATACGTCGAGGACGATCTCCGACATGACTTCCTGGCGCGACAGGATTGCATGCCCCTTTTCCGGATGATCGCGGATCATCTTGATCTCGTTCTCGTCCAGGCGCCCTTCCTTGTTGAGGATCTCGAGCGGAATTTCGAGCTTGCCGACGTCGTGCAGCAATCCTGCTGTGCCGAGCGTCTGCACGGTAGCCTCGTCAAGTCCGAGATGACGGCCGAAAAGGATCATCAGCGCACTCACCGAAAGGGAATGAAGAAATGTCACTTCGTCCTTGGATTTCAGACGTGTAACGCTGAGAAAGACAGTTGGATTGTCATCCATAGACTTGGAGACAGAGGAAATCACCGGCGCCACCTGATCGACGCTGATGCCATCGCCATGCTGGAGCCGGCTGAAAACGCCTTCCAGCACCTGCACGGATTTCTGGATGGTCTCGCGTGCCGCCTTGGTGTCGATCTCGATATTGCCACCTGGCAGGCCGTCGATGTCGAGGCCTCTGCTGGTGTTGATGACAACACCTTCAATGCCGCTCTTGCGAAGTTTCAGGGCATCGGCTTCACGGCGCAGCAGAAATCTTCGCTTGGACAGAAGAGGGTCATGCCATGCACCCTCGATCGCCTCCACAAACATTCCGTTGCGCACCTGTCTGGCTTCGATACGCTTCAGCATCCAGATCTCAGTTCCTGAAAATATCCCTCTGTTATTACTGACCGTTCTTTTGCATTGCAGCAATATATGCGGGAACAATGGTTCTACTCCAATTGGTAGAATCAAGGGTTAATCTCAAAACAGAATTCGAATATTCGGAAAAACCAAGAGAGCTTCCGCGAAATTCAGCAGGTTCATCGGCGCACCGCGATTGTGCGGGGTACCGCCACCCTCCTGAAAATCAGCAGACGACGCCAGGATCGACGATTCGGGGACGATTTCGCGCCTGATCGAGCCGATTTTCGTTCCATTTTGTTATCAACTTGCGGAATCTCACCAAAATTCCTAGAAATCTTGCCATTGCACCCATTCGAGCCAAATATGGCCGGAGGGCGCATTGATCGCGTCGATATCGATCGTCCTTGGCACGGCTCCGGAGCCGTTGGAACGATCCGGAAAAGCCGGCGCGACGCTTCATCGTGGGTTGAATGACCCCATCCAAGGAGACAGACAATGACCCTCAAGACATTGACGGCGACCCTCGTCGCGTCACTCGCCTTTGCGCCGCTTGCCTATGCCGATATCACCATCGGCCTGATCGGGCCGCTGACCGGCCCCGTCGCCGCCTATGGCGACCAAGTGAAGAATGGTGCGCAGACCGCCGTCGACGAGATCAACAAGAAGGGCGGAATTCTCGGCGAGAAGGTCGTCCTCGAACTGGCCGACGATGCCGGCGAACCGAAACAGGGCGTTTCCGCCGCCAACAAGGTCGTCGGCGACGGAATCCGCTTCGTCGTCGGCCCAGTGACATCGGGCGTCGCCATTCCCGTTTCGGACGTGCTTGCTGAAAACGGCGTGCTGATGGTTACCCCAACCGCGACGGCCCCCGACCTGACCAAACGCGGTCTCACCAATGTGCTGCGCACCTGCGGCCGCGACGACCAGCAGGCCGAAGTCGCCGCCAAATACGTGCTGAAGAATTTCAAGGACAAGCGCGTCGCCATCGTCAACGACAAGGGCGCCTATGGCAAAGGCCTCGCCGATGCCTTCAAGGCGACACTGAACGCCGGCGGCATCACCGAAGTCGTCAATGACGCGATCACGCCTGGCGACAAGGATTTCAGCGCGCTCACCACCCGCATCAAGTCCGAGAAGGTCGACGTGGTCTATTTCGGCGGCTACCACCCTGAAGGCGGCCTGCTCGCCCGCCAATTGCATGACCTCGCCGCCAACGCGACGATCATCGGCGGCGATGGACTCTCCAACACCGAATTCTGGGCAATCGGCACGGATGCGGCAGCAGGCACGATCTTCACCAACGCTTCGGACGCCACCAAGAGCCCGGATTCCAAGGCCGCAGCCGACGCGCTCGCCGCCAAGAACATCCCGGCCGAAGCCTTCACGCTGAACGCTTATGCCGCCGTCGAAGTGCTGAAAGCCGGCATCGAGAAGGCCGGCAGCGCCGAGGATGCGGAAGCCGTCGCGACCGCGCTGAAGGGCGGTGAAGAAATCCCGACCGCCATCGGCAAGGTCACCTACGGCAAGACCGGCGACCTGACCTCGCAGAGCTTTTCGCTCTACAAGTGGGAAGCCGGCAAGATCGTCGCCGCCGAATAAACCATCGCTGACCGTCGACCACCGGGCGCTCCTACGGCGCCCGGTTTCGTTCTGCGGCACTCGCTTGTGGCGGCAGATCGGTTATAAGTTTCGGAATCGGTTGTAATGTGAGCAATGCCATGACCACCAAGCTCGAACGTCTCATCGACCAGGGCGTCGGCCGCGTGCCGGCCGATATCGTACTGAAGGGTGGCCGTTTCTTCGATCTGGTCACCGGCGAACTCGTCCTGTCGGACATTGCCATCGGCGCCGATCGCATCGTCGGCACCTCAGGTAGCTACGAAGGTGAAACCGAGATCGATATATCCGGCAGGATCGTCGTCCCCGGCTTCATCGACACGCATCTGCATATCGAATCTTCGCTCGTCACACCCCACGAATTCGACCGCTGCGTTCTGCCCTATGGCGTCACCACTGCGATCTGCGATCCGCACGAGATCGCCAATGTGCTCGGAACTGCCGGCATCGAATTCTTTCTCGAATCTGCGTTGGAGACGATCATGGACATCCGCGTCCAGCTCTCTTCCTGCGTGCCGGCGACGCATCTCGAAACCTCCGGTGCCGATCTGCCAATCGACCGCCTCCTGCCCTTCCGCCACCATCCGAAGGTGATCGGACTTGCCGAATTCATGAATTTTCCCGGCGTGATCCACAAGGATCCCGTCTGCATGGCCAAGCTCGACGCCTTCCAGGGCGGCCATATCGACGGTCATGCGCCGCTGCTGTCCGGCAACGACCTCAACGGTTACCTCTCGGCCGGCATCCGCACCGAGCACGAATGCACGACCGCCGGCGAAGCCTTGGAAAAGATCCGCAAGGGCATGCACATCCTCGTGCGCGAGGGTTCGGTATCCAAGGATCTCGCCGCGCTGATACCCATTATCACCGAGCGGCTGTCGCCCTATCTGGCGCTCTGCACCGACGACCGCAATCCGCTCGATATCGCCGAACAGGGCCATCTCGATCATATGATCCGCACGGCGATCGCGAGCGGCGTCGAGCCCCTGGCGATCTACCGCGCCGCCTCGATTTCGGCCGCCCGCGCCTTCGGCCTCAGGGACCGCGGCCTGGTCGCGCCGGGCTGGCGCGCCGATCTGGTGGTTCTCGACAGCCTGGAGAACTGCCGCGCCGACATGGTCTTTTCGGCCGGCCGCCGCGTCACCGATGCGCTCTTTTCCTCGCGTCGACCGGTTGCCCCGATCGGCCTCGACAGCGTCAAGGCCCGGCCCGTCAACGCCGCCCAATTCGGCGTGCCGGTCGCCGAGGGCGAGACGCCCGTTATCGGCGTACTGCCGGGCAAGATCATCACCGAGCATCGCCGCTATCGCCTGCCCGTCAGGGGCAACGAGACGACGGTCGATCTTGCCAACGATATCATCAAGGTCGCCGTCATCGAGCGCCACGGCAAGAACGGCAACCACGCCAATGGCTTCGTCCAGGGCTTCGGCCTGAAGAAGGGTGCGATCGCCTCGACCGTCGGCCATGACAGCCACAATATCTGCGTCGTCGGCGTCAGCGAGGACGACATGGCCTGCGCCGCAAACCGCCTCGGCGAGATCAAGGGCGGCTTCGTCGTCGTCGAAGACGGCAAGATCACCGGTGAAATCGCCCTGCCCATCGCCGGTCTTATGAGCCTCGAGCCCTACGAGACGGTCCGCGATACGCTGCACCATCTGCGCAAAGCCGCCTTGGCGCTGGGCGCCACGCTTGAAGAACCTTTCCTCCAGCTCGCATTCCTGCCACTGCCGGTCATCCCGCACCTGAAAATATCCGACCGCGGCATGGTGGACGTGGACAAGTTCGCGCTGATTGGGTGATGCAATTTGGCCATCGCCTTCAGAGATACCGCAGTCGAACGTCAAATCCGCGCACAAAACCCGTCCAGCGCCGCAAGCTTCACCGATCCCGCGCCAGCCACCGCCTCGAAGCCCGGCATCTCAAGCGGTTCCTCGATCACCATATCATCGGGCATGCGGAATTCGGCCGGTTTGCGCGTCAGGTTGAAAACAAAGAGCAGTTTTTCGCCATTCTTTTCGCGGGTGAAGGCGAGCAGATCCTGGTTGGTGCCGATGAAGGTCATGTCGCCGTCGATCAGCGCCGGATGGCTCCTCCGGAAGGCGAGCGTTTTGCGGTAGTGATGCAGCACCGAGCTGTCGCTCGCCTCCTGCGTATCGACGGCAAGCGCTGCCTGCTCGTAAGGCACCGGCAGCCAGCTCTTCTCGGCCGAGGTGAAGCCCGCATGCGCCTTGCCGGCCTCCCAGGGCATCGGTGTGCGGCATCCATCGCGGCCCTTGAAGGCCGGCCAGAAGCGGATGCCGTAGGGGTCGCGCAGATCCTCGAAGGCGAGCTCCGCCTCCTGCAGGCCGAGCTCCTCGCCTTGATAGAGGCAGATCGAACCGCGCAGCGCCGCAAGCACCGAGATCGCCAGCTTGGCGATGACAGGCCGCTCTTCCTCCGTCCGCGCGAAACGGCTGACATGGCGCATGACGTCGTGATTGGAAAAAGCCCAGCAGACCCAGCCGTCCGTGACAGCCTTCTGGAACGCCTCGACGCAGCCGCGAATATGCTCGGCGGTGAAATCCGGCCCGAGCAGATCGAATGTGTAACACATGTGCAGCTTGTCGCCGCCACTCGTATAGGCGCCAACCGTCTTCAGCGAGCGCGCGCCATCGCCGACTTCGCCGACGGTCGTGCGATTTTCGTACTGATCGAGCAGCACCCGGAAGCGCTTGAGAAAAGCGACATTTTCCGGCTGCGTCTTGTCATAGAGGTGGTTCTGCATGCCATAGGGATTGCTGTCGGGGGCATCGAGGCCTGCGTCATCTTCATCAGGCTCGTGTGGCGGATTGCTTCTGAGCAGCTTGTCGCAGAAATAATAGTTGACCGTGTCCAGGCGGAAGCCGTCGACGCCGCGGTCGAGCCAGAATTTCACCGTCTCGAGGACCGCATCCTGCACGGCCTTGCTGTGGAAATTGAGGTCCGGCTGCGATGTCAGGAAATTGTGCTGATAATATTGCCGGCGTACGCCATCCCATTCCCAGCCCGGCCCGCCGAAGATCGACAGCCAGTTGTTCGGCGCCGTACCGTCAGGCTTCGGATCGGCCCAGACATACCAATCCGCCTTGGGATTGGTCCGGTTCGATCGGCTCTCGACGAACCAGGGATGCCGGTCGGAGGTGTGCGAGATCACCTGGTCGATCACGACCTTGATGCCGAGCCTATGCGCTTCGTCCATCATCTCGTCGAAATCGGCAAGCGTCCCGAAGATCGGGTCGACGTCGCAATAGTCTGAGACGTCATATCCCATGTCGGCCATCGGCGATTTGAAGAAGGGCGAGAGCCAGATCGCGTCGACGCCGAGGCTGGCTATATGCGGCAGCCGGCGGGTGATTCCCCTGAGATCGCCGAGACCGTCGCTGTTGGTGTCCTGAAACGAGCGCGGATAGACCTGATAGATCACCGCGCCGCGCCACCAGTCCGCACTCCCGCCTGCCTGCAATGCCATCGGCTACATCTCCTGCCTCGTTTGCGCTCGCCACACTAAAGCGGACGAAACAAAAGACAACCATGTGAAGCGGTCATGAACGCGTTGCGAAACGTCGCAACGCGTCGTCGCGATATGACAAGGGGGAGACGTGTATAGGCTTGTCCACAACCCGTTTCCATCCTCCGGATTTGGGGTTGCAACGCAAAGCCTTTGCGATAAGGTGCGCACTGACCTGCACGTAAGAGGTCAAACACCGGGAACAAATGTCTAATAAAGGCGCAAAGCCTAGAAAGGTGGACCCACCATGAACCATTTCAGGAAAAAATTTCTCGCCTCTGCAATGCTTGGCACATTGCTGGCGTTTTCGGCCCATGCGGCCACGCTCAACATTCACAATGGTGGCGACCCGCAGTCGCTCGATCCGCAGAAGCTTTCCGGAGACTGGGAGAACCGTATCGCCGGCGACATTTTCGAAGGTCTCGTCACCGAGGACGCCAAGGACAATCCGGTTCCCGGCCAGGCTGAAAGCTGGACGATTTCGCCTGATGGCAAGGTCTACACCTTCAAGCTTCGCGACGGCATCAAGTGGTCCGATGGCCAGCCGGTAACGGCAGGAGACTTCGTCTTCGCCTTCCAGCGCCTCGTCGACCCGAAGAATGCCGCCGATTATGCCTATCTGCAGTTCACCATCAAGAACGCGGAAAAGATCAACAAGGGTGAGATCACCGATCTCAACCAGCTTGGCGTCAAGGCGATCGACGACAAGACGCTCGAAATCACGCTTGAAAATGCCACCCCTTATTTCCTCAATGCCCTGATGCATTACACCGCCTATCCGCTGCCGAAGCATGTCGTCGAGGCGAAGGGTCAGGATTGGGTGAAGATCGGCAACATCGTCACCAACGGCCCCTACAAGCCGGTCGAATGGGTACCGGGCTCGCATGTCACGACCGTCAAGAACGATCAGTGGTATGACACGAAGGACCTGAAGATCGACGGAGCGAAGTTCTTCGTGCTTGAAGACCAGGAAGCCGCGCTGAAACGCTACCGCGCCGGCGAATTCGATATCCTCACCGACTTCCCGACCGACCAGTACGAGTGGATGAAGAAGAACCTGCCGGGCCAGGCGCATGTCGCCCCCTTCTCCGGCCTCTATTATTACGTCGTCAACTCGCAGAAGCCGCCCTTCAGCGACAAGCGCGTCCGTCAGGCTCTGTCCATGGCGATCAACCGTGAAGTGATCGGCCCAAAGATCCTCGGCACCGGCGAACTGCCGGCCTATTCATGGGTTCCGCCGGGCACGGCGAATTACGGCGAGCCGGCCTATGTCAGCTGGAAGGACCTGCCCTATAGCGAGAAGGTTGCCGAAGCCAAGAAGCTTCTGACCGAAGCCGGCTTCGGGCCGGACAAGCCGCTTCACGCTGTGCTGAGCTACAACACAAACGACAACCACAAGCGCATCGCCGTCGCCATCGCTTCCATGTGGAAGCCGCTCGGCGTCGATGTCGAGCTCGTCAACGCCGAAACCAAGGTGCATTACGACCAGATGCAGCGTGGCCAGGTCGAAATCGGCCGCGCCGGCTGGCTCGCCGACTACAACGATCCGGACAACTTCCTAAACCTCCTGGTGACAGGCGTGCAGATGAACTACGGTCGCTGGTCCAATCCCGAGTACGACAAGATGATCAAGGAAGGCAACGCCGAGACGGATCTCACCAAGCGTGCCGCGATCTTCAAGAAGGCCGAACAGTTGGCGCTCGATGAATCTGCAGCCCTGCCGATCTACTACTACGTCTCGAAGAACGTCGTTTCGCCGAAGATCGAAGGCTTCGTCGACAACATTCAAGACATCCACCGCACCCGCTGGCTGTCGATGAAAGAGTAAGGGAAAACGGTCCTTTCCGCGCACTGCGGAAAGGACCGGCCCACCACCATGATCAAATACGCCCTCCGTCGCCTGCTGTCGACGATCCCCGTCATGTGGATCGCCGTGACAGCCTCGTTTTTTGTTTTGCGCCTTGCCCCCGGCGGCCCTTTCGATGGCGAAAGGCCATTGCCGCCGGTGATCCTGAAGAACCTTGCGATCCACTACAATCTCGACAAGCCGCTCATCCAGCAGTACCTGATCTATGTCGGCGACCTGCTCCGGGGCGATCTCGGCCCGTCCTTCGCGAGTGAGGATTTCACCGTCGCCCAGCAGATCATGATCGGTCTGCCCTACACCTTCACCATCGGTACGGCCGCCTTCCTGATTGCCATCATTGTCGGCGTGGCCGTCGGCTGTCTCGGGGCGCTTTATCAGAACAAGGCGCCGGATTATATTCTGGGCGCGCTCATCCTGATCGGCGTCGTATTGCCGAACTTCCTGATTGCGCCCATCCTGCAGCTCGTCTTCGGTATCCATCTCGCGTGGTTTCCGGTTGGCGGCTGGGGTGACGGCTCGATCAAATACCTCATCCTGCCGATCGTCGTTCTGGCCCTGCCGCATGCCGGCCGTATCTCGCGCATCACGCGCGGCTCGATGATCGAGGTAATGAACCAGAACTTCATCCGCACCGCCAAGGCCAAGGGCATCGGCCCGCGGCTCACGGTGATGCGCCACGCGCTGAAGCCTGCGCTGATGCCTGTTGTCTCCTACCTCGGGCCGGCGGCAAGCTACCTTCTCACCGGCTCGCTGGTTGTCGAGAGCATCTTCGGATTGCCCGGCATCGGCCGCTATTTCGTCAACGCAGCGCTGAACCGCGATTACGGCATGGTTCTCGGCACCGTCATTTTCTACATGGTGCTGATCGTGTTCCTGAATCTTCTCGTCGATATCGCCTATGCGTGGCTCGATCCGAAAGTGAGAAACCGATGATCCTCAACCCCGCAAAGCGCGAGCTGCTCGCCCAAGAACTACTGGAGGCGGAGGGCCTTGCGCCGGAAAGCCGCTCGCTCACCAAGGATGCCTTGCGCCGCCTTGGGCGCAACAAGGCCGCGGTCCTGTCGATCGTCGTCCTGACGCTGCTGGTCCTCGTGGCCTTCATCGGCCCCTGGTTCGTTCCCTTCAACTATGAGGATCCTGATTGGGCGGCCTTCCGCATACCGCCCTCAATCGAAACTGGCCACTATTTCGGCACCGACCCGAACGGCCGCGACCTCCTCGCCCGCGTCCTTTACGGCACCCGCGTCTCGCTGGCCGTGGCGCTGACGGCGACCGTCGTCTCCGTCTTCATCGGCGTGCTCTACGGTGCGGTCTCTGGCTATATCGGCGGCAGGCTGGATGCGATCATGATGCGCTTCGTCGACATCATGTATGCGCTTCCCTACATCCTCTTCGTCATCCTGCTGATGGTGATCTTCGGCCGCAACGTCTATCTGCTGTTTGCCGCCATTGGTGCGCTGGAATGGCTGACCATGGCCCGCATCGTGCGCGGCCAGACGCTGTCGATCAAACATCGCGAATTCATCGAAGCGGCCCGCGCATCCGGGCAGCGGCCATTCAAGATCATCATCAAGCACATCATCCCGAACCTCGTCGGACCTGTGGTGATTTTCGCAGCATTGACCGTGCCTGAGATCATCGCCACCGAAAGCTTCCTTTCCTATCTCGGCTTCGGCGTGCAGGAACCGCTGACCTCGCTCGGCACGCTGATCGCCGAGGGGACCGATGCTATGGAAAGCATGCCGTGGCTGCTGGTCTTCCCGGCAAGCTTCCTCGTGGCCCTTTTGCTCAGCCTGCTCTTCATCGGCGACGGCCTGCGCGACGCGTTCGACCCGAAGGATCGTTAAATGGCGGATACCCTCCTCGAACTCAAAGACTACTCGATCACCTTCAAAACACCGGATGGAGAGGTCAAAGCCGTCTCCAACATGAACCTGACGGTCAGGCGTGGCGAACGCATCGCCATCGTCGGCGAGTCCGGTTCCGGCAAGAGCCAGACCTTCCTCGGCCTCATGGGACTGCTCGCCAAGAACGGCAAGACGACGGGACAGGCGCTGCTCGAAGGCAAGGACGTGCTTTCGCTGAAGCCGCGCGAGCTCGACCAGATCCGCGGCAAGGACATGGCCATGGTCTTCCAGGACCCGATGACCGCCTTGAACCCGTCGCTGAAGATTTCCCGGCAACTGACGGAACAGCTCGAGGTTCACGGCGGGCTGACGGCGCGCGCCGCATCCACTGCCGCCCTCGACATGCTCAAACGCGTCGGCATCCCCGACCCGACGCGCCGCTTCCACCTCTACCCGCACGAACTCTCGGGCGGCATGCGCCAGCGCATCGTCATCGCCATGGCGCTGCTCACCCGGCCGAAGCTTTTGATCGCCGACGAGCCGACGACCGCACTCGACGTCACCATCCAGGCGCAGATCCTCGATCTTTTCAACGATCTGACGGCAGAGATGAACACGGCGCTTATCATGATCACCCACGATCTCGGCGTCGTTGCCGGCCTAGCCGACCGGGTCGCCGTCATGTATGCCGGCCGCATCGTCGAAGAGGCGCCCGTCGACGAACTTTTCGACAACCCGGCCCATCCCTATACCGCAGCACTGCATGCCTCGATCCCGCGGCCGCACCAGGATGTCGACGACCTCGTCGTCATCCCCGGCCGTCCGCCGAACCTGCAGCACCTGCCGAAGGGCTGCAATTTCTCGCCGCGCTGTTCACAGGCCCAGGACGATTGCATCGACCGCCCGCCACCGCTCGAAACCCTGGCGCCGCACCATTGCGCCGCCTGTTACCACCCCTTCCCGCGTCGCGAGGAGCTGCTGAATCATGGCTGATCGATCGCTTCTGAGGGTCGAGAACCTGACGACCCAGTTCGAACTGCCGGCCAAGGGCCTCTTCAAGCCGCCGGTCTTCCTGACCGCCGTCAACAATGTCAGCTTCGACCTCAGCGAAGGCCGCACGCTCGGCATCGTCGGTGAATCCGGCTGCGGCAAGTCGACGCTCGGCCGCTCCATCTTGCGGCTGTTGAAATCACAGAAAGGCCGCATCCTCTGGCAGGGCCGCAATCTTCTCGACCTGTCGGACGAGGAAATGCGCGCCGCCCGTCGCGACATGCAGATCATCTTCCAGGACCCGATCGCCTCGCTCGACCCGCGCATGACGGTCGGCGACATCATCGCCGAGCCGCTCACCGTCTTCGAGCCGAAGCTATCAAGGGCCGAACGCACCGAGCGTGTCCGCGACATCATGACCGCCGTCGGCCTGGTGCCGGAGATGATCAACCGCTATCCGCACGAATTCTCTGGCGGCCAGGCGCAACGCATCGGCATCGCCCGCGCGGTGGTCACCAAACCGAAGCTGATCATCTGCGACGAGCCGGTTTCGGCCCTCGACGTCTCGATCCAGGGCCAGGTGATCACGCTTCTGCGCAAGCTGCGCAGGGAATTCGGCCTGACGCTGATCTTCATCAGCCATGACCTCTCCGTCGTGCGCCTGATCTCGGACGATGTGCTGGTGCTCTATCTCGGCAGGGTGGTGGAAGCCGGCGACTGTGCCACCGTCTTCGATCATCCCGCCCACCCTTATACGCAGGCGCTCTTTTCCGCCGCGCCGATCCCGGATCCGAAACTTGCGCGCCTGCGCACCCGCATCCGCCTGCAGGGCGATCCTCCGTCGCCGCTCAACCCGCCGAAAGGCTGCGTCTTCTCACCGCGCTGCTGGAAGGCGACCGACATCTGTCGCACCGAAATGCCGCCGACCGAGCAGGTCCGCCCCGGCCAGACGGCCGCCTGTTATCATATGGACAGGCCATGAGCGAAACGAAGGCCGCGCAAGCGGCCTTCGCCTTGAATATCTGGGGCGCCGTCCGTTCTTGGGACGAGGCAGACTATTTTTGGGTCTAAAGTCGCCAATAAGAAAGATTTTATGAGCGCGTGCTATCCCATTTTGGCCTAATCGCAAGCCAGGGGAACGCATATATGAAATCGAAGATATCCGTTTTGATCGCACTAGCCGCCACGATGATCGCCGCCTCCGCCGTTTCGTCGCATGCCGAAGATCTGACGTTCAAGCTCATCAACGGTACGAACTCCGTGCTGACGCGCTTCTACAGTTCGCCGACCGGCGTCGACGACTGGGAAGAAGACGTCTTCGGCGAAAACGTTCTCGATCCGGGCGAAACCATGGATATCACCATCGCCGACGGCCGCACCGTCTGCAAATACGACATGCGCTTCGAATTCGAGGAGGACTCAAACCTCGCAACCACCGAAGATACGCAGGATCTTTGCGCGATGGGCAGCTACACCATCCACGAATAGGCATTAAGAGCCCGCCCTCCCATCGTCCGTGAAGGCGGGCTTTCATCTTGCGTGATATCGACGCTTGTCACTTCGCCCGGCTCCGCGTATCAGCGGATGAATACCACCGCACAATCCTTTTCGAAAATCGGGATCGATTTTCGAAAAGGATTGTGCGCCGATTCAAAGTGATAGAGCGTCCTTAGTGCGTCCTGTTCGACGCTCGTCGCTCTAATGCCGGGAGGACAAGGTGAGCAGACGGTTTCTATCGATCGGTGAATGCATGGTGGAACTCTCGCAAGCAGGCGACGGCCTGCTGCGCAAAGGTTTCGCCGGCGACACCTTCAACACCGCCTGGTATGCCCGCGCCTGCCTTGCCGCCGAGTGGTCGGTCGACTATTTCACCGCCCTCGGTGACGACGCCATGTCGGATGAGATGTTGGCCTTCATCGACAAATCGGGCATCGGCACGAGCCTCATCCGCCGCATCAGAGGCAGGACGCCCGGCCTCTATATGATTAACCTGAAAAATGGCGAACGCTCCTTCAGCTACTGGCGCGACAGCTCGGCGGCCCGCAGCCTGGCTGCCGATCCGGACAGTCTGCGCGAGGCGGTGGAAAGTGCTGCCGTCATCTATTTCTCCGGCATCACCCTTGCCATCCTGCCGCATGAGGATGCCGAGACGCTGCTCGCCGAAGTCCGTCGCGCCAAGGCCGCCGGCAAGCTCGTGGTGTTCGATCCGAACATCCGCCCCCGCCTCTGGTCGAGCTACGACGTGATGCACACGACGATCAGCGAAGGTGCCCGCTCCTCCGTGCTCGTCATGCCGAGCTTCGACGACGAGGCCGCCCATTTCGGCGACGATTCCATCGAGGCGACGATCCATCGCTACCGCGCGCTAGGTGCTGTCGATATCGTCGTCAAGAACGGCGCTGACGGTGTCACGCTCAATTTTGCCGGCGAACAAACCTTCGTTCCGGCCGAAAAGGTGAAGAAAGTGGTCGACACGACCAGCGCCGGCGACAGCTTCAACGGCGCCTTTCTCGCACGATATCTCGAAGCAGGCGATGCGCCCGTTGCCGCCCGTTTCGCAGCAAAGGTCGCTGCCCGCGTCGTCAGCGAACATGGCGCATTGGTCGTAAAGGAAAAGCTTGGATTGAATGACGGCTAAGCGTCGTAAACTTTCAGCTTTGTCGGCGTCCTTGCCCCGCGACTAGGGGAAATCAGGACTTCGTCGGCCGGTCAGATTCGCGAACCGCCTCGTCATGGTACCAGCAGCTGTCGAGCGCTGCATCGCAGACTTCGGCTGCCTCACGCTCCATCAGGCGGGCGCGTTCGAACCGGTTGGGGTTGCGTATCGCCTTGACGGGAAACTGGTAGATCGTTGCGGATTCACGGTGGAAACCGGTGGGCATGAGATCGCCTCCATTCAGCTCGGCGCATCAACATTTCAGGACCTCTACCATAGCATAATGCACATAGTTTATGCAAATTGCACAAAATAAGAGCAATGTTGCAATTATAGCCGGTCAGCATGCTGTCTCGAGCAGAAGCTTCCGCCAATTTGTTTAACACTTCATCATTTCAGTTTAACGCCGCAATTTTCATCCGGTTCCAGATGGAAAAAGTGCATTTTGAGGGGTGATACCGCCTGCGAGCGTTAAAAACAGCCCGATTTTCCAAAAGGGAAAAAATCGGTCGGTACGCTGATTTGCGATTTTTCTTTCGCGTGACGCCAAAACTGGCACGCTACGTGCTTTTAAAGCGTCATCCCTGGCGATCGGATGCGCATGCGCGCCGAGATTGCCTTCGGATTTGCTCACCTTTGTAGCACTGAGAGAGTCGCGATGACAAAATTTAAGCTCGAGTACATTTGGCTCGATGGGTACACACCGGTACCGAACCTGCGTGGCAAGACGCAGATCAAGGAATTCGATGAATTCCCGACGCTGGAACAGCTTCCGCTGTGGGGCTTCGACGGTTCGTCGACCATGCAGGCCGAGGGCCGCAGCTCTGACTGCGTGCTGAAGCCCGTCGCCATTTATCCCGATCCGGCCCGCACCAACGGCGCTCTCGTCATGTGCGAAGTCATGATGCCGGATGGCGTCACGCCACACGCATCGAATGCCCGCGCGACCATCCTCGACGACGAAGATGCCTGGTTCGGCTTCGAACAGGAATATTTCTTTTACCAGAACGGCCGTCCGCTCGGCTTCCCTGAGCAGGGCTACCCCGCTCCGCAGGGCCCATACTACACCGGCGTCGGCTATTCGAACGTCGGCGACGTTGCCCGCGAAATCGTCGAAGAGCATCTCGACCTCTGCCTCGCTGCCGGCATCAACCACGAAGGCATCAATGCCGAAGTGGCCAAGGGCCAGTGGGAATTCCAGATTTTCGGCAAGGGCTCCAAGAAAGCTGCCGACCAGATCTGGATGGCGCGCTACCTGCTGCAGCGCCTGACCGAAAAATACGGCATCGACATCGAGTATCATTGCAAGCCGCTCGGCGACACCGACTGGAACGGCTCGGGCATGCATTGCAACTTCTCGACCAAGTACCTGCGCGAAGTCGGCGGCAAGGACTATTTCGAAGCGCTGATGGCGCAGTTCGACAAGAACCTGATGGACCACATCGCGGTCTACGGCCCCGATAACGACAAGCGCCTGACCGGCAAGCACGAGA
Organism: Rhizobium leguminosarum; assembly: GCF_019798305.1. Classification (GTDB taxonomy): domain Bacteria; phylum Pseudomonadota; class Alphaproteobacteria; order Rhizobiales; family Rhizobiaceae; genus Rhizobium; species Rhizobium leguminosarum_U. The sequence goes on along the minus strand of NZ_JAAXDD010000016.1, from coordinate 6,327 downwards.
CTGCTCCGTGGAACAAGTTCTCATACGGCGTTGCCGACCGTGGTGCTTCGATCCGTGTGCCGCACTCCTTCATCAAGAACGACTACAAGGGCTATCTGGAAGATCGCCGCCCGAACTCGCAAGGCGACCCCTACCAGATCGCTTCGCAGGTTCTGAAGACGATCTCGGAAGTTCCGACTGTAAGCTCGGCTTCCGCTGCCGCTTAAACCTCCCGAACGGCGCCGGTCCTGGACCGGCGCCGTCATTCTTTGTGTATGAGAACTGCGATCGACCGCTGACATAATCGCGGGGATCGAGCCGCTAAGGCCCTGCAATCCTTGCAATATGGGCTGTAATATTTCCATCATGGTCATGCCTCAAAATAGAGAAGCGGGAATCGCCGTTCCGGAACCCCGCTGAGGGGCTTAGCGTTGGCTTATCACTGCAACGCGGATGGAAATCGTGACATGCTGCAACGTCCGGCAAACACTTATAGCGGCGAGAGCTGGGCCAATGCCGCAGCCGCCGGAAACCTGCCTGAGAGGCTGGTGATCGTTACCGATGCCTGGCACCCGCAGGTCAACGGCGTCGTGCGTTCGATCGAGAACACCAACCGCGAACTGGCGAAGATGGGCGTCGAGGTTTCGATGGTGACGCCGGAGCGCTTCAACAGCATCCCCTGCCCGACCTACCCTGAGATCCGCCTGTCGATCGCCAATTACCGCCGCATCGCCCGCGAGATTGAAAATCACAATCCCTCCTACGTGCATATCGCCACCGAAGGTCCGCTGGGGCTGACCGCCCGCCGCTGGTGCCTGAAGAACCGCATGCCGTTTTCGACGAGCTACCACACCCGCTTCCCGGAATACGTTTCCGCGCGCCTGCCGATACCGAAGAGCTGGCTTTACTCCTTCGTCCGCTGGTTCCACAATGGCGGCGCCGGCTGCATGGTGGCGACACCGAGCCTTGCCCGCGAACTGTCGGAAAAGGGCATCCGCAACCTCATGCCCTGGAGCCGCGGCATCGACGCCACGCAGTTCCGTCCGATGGAGCTCGAGGAAAAGCCGTTCGGCCTGTCGCGCCCGATCTTCATAACCGTCGGCCGCGTGGCGCTGGAAAAGAACCTGCCGGCCTTCCTCGATCTCGACCTGCCGGGTTCCAAGGTCGTCGTTGGCGATGGTCCGGCCCGCGCCGAACTGGAAAAGCAATATCCCGACGTCTTCTTCGCGGGGGTGCAGTTTGGCGAGAATCTGGCGAAAATCTATGCCCAGGCCGACGTCTTCGTCTTTCCCTCGCTCACCGACACCTTCGGCAACACCATCCTCGAAGCACTTGCATCGGGCGTGCCGGTTGCAGCCTATCCGGTCACCGGCCCGCTCGATATCATCGGCGAGGACAGCGAAGTCGGGGCGCTCGACGCCAACCTGCAAGCAGCCTGCCTTGCCGCCCTCTCCGCCTCACGTATCAAGGCGCGTGAACTCGCCATACAATATTCCTGGGAAGCGGCGACGCTGCAGTTCATCAACAATATCCGCGCCGCCAACGGCGTCATCACGCCGAAATGGAAAAAGGCCTGGCAATTTGCCACCAAGTCGCTTCCAAGAAGCAGAAAGCCCGGCGAAACCGCCGGGCCTGTCCCTTCCGCAGACTGATCGCTCTTACTTGGGCAAGGTGCTTGTGGACGGCAGGTGTTTCGGCGATGGCGTTTAGAAGCAAGAAGCAACTGCGACGCAGCAGACTTCACCCGCTGCGGGCCGAGATCGTGGCGCTGCGCGAGGCGTTGAACGGAAGCGCTGCTAAAGGGCCGGAATGGCTACCGCAGTGCTGGTGATACCCCCCTGCCCTGCCAGGCATCTCCCCCACAAGGAGGGAGATCGGATGGGCGTGATGGCTTCCCCAGACAATGATCGGGGCTGATGGGCGTTACGCCGATAGAGGAGAAACGATGGTCAAACCTCCTACCAATCTCCCTCCTTGTGGGGGAGATGCCCGGCAGGGCAGAGGGGGGTGGCCACACGGCACACGCCCCAACTCCACAAAACGCCACCAATCAGCGTCGACCCAAGCCTACGTCCGTCTCTTCTTGCCTTCGAACGGATTGTCAGGCGAGCGGAAATGGATGCGGATCGGCACGCTTGGCATGTCGAAATCGGCGCGCAAGCCGTTGATCAGATAGCGTGTATAGGATTCCGGCAGCGCGTCAGATCGGGTGCAGGAAATCATGAAGGCCGGCGGGCGGGCCTTGACCTGCGTCATATATTTCAGCTTGATGCGGCGGCCGGAAACGGCCGGTGGCGGATGCTGAATCTGCTGCGTTTCCAGCCAGCGGTTGAGCCGCGCCGTCGAGATGCGCTTGTTCCAGACCCTGTCCGTGTCGATGATCGACTGCATCAGCTTGTCGAGCCCCCAGCCGGTCTGGCCAGAGATCGGCACGGCGCGAATGCCGCGCGCCTGTGGCAGCAGCCGGTCGGTCTTTTCGCGCAGATCCGCAAGCACCGCTTGGCGGTCTTCGATCATGTCCCACTTGTTGAAGGCGAGCACGGCGGCACGGCCCTCGCGCAGCACCAGGTCGACGATCTGCAGGTCCTGCTTCTCGAAGGGGATCGTCGCGTCGAAGACGATGACGACGGTTTCGGCAAAGCGGATGGCGCGCAGCGCATCGGCAACCGAAAGCTTCTCCAGCTTCTCGATCACCCGCGCCTTGCGGCGCATGCCTGCCGTATCGAACATCTTGATAGTGCGGCCGCGCCAATCCCATTCGACCGAAATGGAGTCGCGAGTGATGCCCGCCTCCGGCCCGGTCAAAAGCCGGTCCTCGCCGAGGAAGCGATTGATCAGTGTTGACTTGCCGGCATTCGGCCGGCCGACGATCGCCACCCTGAGCGGCTTGGTCTCGTCATAGGCCGGCTCCTCGTCCTCGTCGCTGCCCTCGCCTTCGGTCTGCGGAATGTCGACGTCGGTGACGGCGACATCCTCCTTGGCGGGATAGGCTCGGTCCTCGCCGATTGCCGCAACGATGGCGTCGCGCAGGTCGAGCATGCCCTGCCCATGTTCCGCCGAAATCGGTGTCGGCTCGCCGAGCCCGAGCGTATAGGCGTCGTAGAAACCGCTATCGGAACCGCGTGCCTCGGATTTGTTGGCAACGAGCACCACCGGCTTGCCGCGGCGGCGCAGCATTTCGGCAAGGTCGGTATCGACGGGCGTCAATCCGCTCTTGGCGTCAACGACGAAGAGCGAAAGATCCGCCTCGTCGATCGCCGCTTCCGTCTGCGCCCGCATCCGGCCCAGCAGGCTCTCCGCGTCGGCCTCTTCCAGACCAGCCGTGTCGATGATCGTGAAAGTCAGGCCCATCAGCCGCGCATCGCCCGGCCGGCGGTCGCGGGTTACACCTGGCGTGTCATCGACAAGCGCCAGCTTCTTGCCCACCAGCCGGTTGAAAAGTGTCGACTTGCCGACATTCGGACGACCGACGATGGCGACCGTGAAACTCATTCTTTTTCCTTAAGCTCAGCCCTGAGCGGCGGGCGCCTTGCCGGATGCGGTAATCAGATCAAGCATCATATGGGCGCGATTGGCAACATTGCGCGGGCTGTCGGTATCGTCGACGATCGACTGGAACCACTGCCGCGCCTGCGCCATGTTGCCGGCTTTGTAAGCGGCAAGGCCGAGCGCCTCGCGCGCCGAATGACGGAAGGCGTTGCCCGGAACAGCCATCTCCTCGATTGCGGCCGAAACCTGCTCGTAAGCGCCGTTCTCGATGAGCAGCCAGCCGGCACGCATCTTGGCGGCATCGCGCACGGCGGCCGGAACGCCGTTGTCCTTGCCGATCTCGTTGAAAGCGGCGATCGCCGCGGCGGTATCGCCCTTCTGCACCTGGACCGTCGCGGCCCGCATGCGTGCCAGCACCGGATAGGCGCCATGGCCTTCCTTCTCAAGTTTGTCGAGCGCGGCCAGCGCCTCGTCGTTCTTGTTTTCGTCGGCAAGTTTCATCGCCGCCAGGAACTGGTCGCCGGTGCCGGAGGAACGGTTGTCGTCCCAATAGTCGTACAGAACCTTGCCGGCCGTGCCGACGACGATCAGGATGGCGACGACGATGATATAGCGGCCGAACCGGCGCCAGACGCCCTTCATCTGGTCAGATCGCAATTCCTCATTGACTTCACGGATGAAGCTGTCGTCGTTGAATGCCATTCTCGTCTCCGGCCGCGGAAATACCCATACACCATGCAAAACGCATATTGTCGGGCCTTCTACTCCATTTTGCCGCCGTTGTAAGGGGGATGTGAAAGATTAGAGCGCCGCGCGTCCGACATGATGCGCAAAGGACGCTCTAACACTTTGAATCCGCGCATAATCCCTTCCGAAAATCGGAATCGATTTTCGGGGTTATGTGTCGGTCACGTGACGAGCGGCGAAACCCCGATCAACCATTCGTGCAGCTTCCAGATGATCAGCGCCCAGACGACGATGCCGATGACAACAGCATAGAGATCGTATTTGGCCGAGACGAACGGCCGGAGCGTGATCTCGCCCGCCCGCTGCCGCCGTTTCAATGAAATGCGCAGGATAACGCCCCAGGCGAGAAAGGCAGCAAACAGCAGCACCGATGATGTCTCGCCATTGGCGAGCAGGTGCGCCAGCGCCCAGATCTTCACCGACAGCACCATCGGATGTTTGGTCTTGGTCGCGATATACCCCGCCGGCAGCAGCGAGGCGACGAGACAGATCATCGCGATCAGCATCAGCGTGATTGTTATATGCGCCATCCAGACCGGCGGATTGTAAAGCACGCCGGTCACATGGCGCGCCTGCCCGAAGCCGTAGATCAAAAGGATCAACGTGGCGATGCTGGCAATCGAATAGGCCGCCCGCCAGCCCTTCTCGCCGAGGCTTGCGATCATCGAACGACGAAAGTCCGGCAACACCACCCGCACCAGATGCACCCCGAGGAAAAGTATGATGCCGACGATAAGCAATGTCATTGTGGATCCCTTCCGTGCCGTTTGTCATGGCTTACCGGCTGGCGTGAAAAAACGCCAGCGAGACCGCAGCTTCGCCGCAATTCTATCGGAGGGAAACCGCGAACCAAATTGTCGCGGTGTCCATGTCCGGTTTTCTCCTCTCCACCTGCCTTTCTGTTTCGCTCCTCATCCCGGCAATTGCCGAGGCGGCCGACCGGCCGAAACAACTCGTCATCATTTCCTTCGACGGTGCCCACGACAATGCGCTCTGGTTGAAGAGTCGCGAGTTGGCGGCGAAGAACGGCGCCCACTTCACCTATTTCCTCTCCTGCACCTTCCTGATGAACGAGGCGGCGAAGAAGGCCTACCAGGCGCCACACCAGAAACGCGGAAAATCCAATGTGGGCTTCGCCCAGAGCGACGACGAGATCCGCGAGCGCCTCGGCAATATCTGGCACGCCCATCTCGAAGGCCACGACATATCGAGCCACGCCTGCGGCCACTTCGACGGCCGCCTCTGGAGCGAGGCCGACTGGTCGGCCGAATATGCCACCTTTCGCGCGACCTTGAAGAACGCCTGGAAAAGCGTCGGGCTCCAGGAGCCGGCCGGGTGGCAAGATTTGGTCGATCACGGCATCAAGGGCTTTCGCGCGCCCTATCTGTCGGCGACAGCGGGCGCCGACATGATCGGCGCCGAAAGGAAGGCGGGCTTTACCTATGACGCGAGCCTCGTCACCAAGGGTCCGGCCATGCCTGCCGAGGAAGACGGCATCATCCGCTTCGGCCTTCCCCTGATCCCCGAAGGCCCGAGCGAAAAGCCGATCATCGGCATGGACTACAATCTCTTCGTCCGCCATTCCAAGGGTGAGGAGGATAAGGCCGATTCCACGGAATTCGAGGACCGCGCCTATGCCGCCTTCAAGGAGGCCTTCGACAAGCAGTATGCCGGCGCCCGCATCCCGCTCCAGCTCGGCTTCCACTTCGTCGAAATGAACGGCGGCGCCTACTGGCGCGCGCTGGACCGACTGGTCAGCGACGTCTGCCACCGGGCTGACGTCGCCTGCGTCAGCTATTCGGAAGCGATCCCGATGGTCGAGGCGCGCGGGAAATTGCAGACGTCAGGTCTTTGATGGCGTCTGTGGAAATGCTGTAGAGACGGCAGGTGTCTCCAGATTTCCTTGAACGACGCGGCATGCCATGCCGCCCCTCATCTGCTTGCCGGCATCTTCTTGGATGACAAAAATGTAGGATACTAGCGCTTCCGGGCGGGTGGCCGCCCGCCCGGAAGCTGGTTGTCGGATCGTCACCTTCTCAGTCGTTTGGGACTGTGGGGAGCAGGATCGCAACCGGCTCTTCATCTGGCCCGTGTGGTTGCAGGAACCTTGGG